>NZ_JACOFR010000029.1 GCF_019455385.1 Bradyrhizobium sp. BR 10289 | reverse complement strand
GAGCAGCAAAGCTCTAAAGCATGGGCGATATACCGCAGCCACAGCACGCTCCCTCCCCCCGGCAACGCTTGATGCCGCCGCCGGCGAGCGCAAACCCCTATTTGGCAGAGGTTGACCCTTCGGGCTCTCCCCCGAGCACATCGGACTTGTCGTATAACGCCGCGAGGCATCCGTTCGTCGCCATCAAGTCGGCACTCATGAGCAGTGACGGCTTCCACGTATGTTTGGGAACAGTAACAATCCGCCCAGAACTCGTCGCAACCAATCTTTGTCGCTCGACACTTTCCTGCCAGTATGGGCGCAAGCTATTGCGCTGGGAGAAGAGCAACGACGCCGCTGAACTCAGAAGGACTGATATCGTCATCAGAACCCCTAGCAATAAGGGCAAAGTGAGGGACCCAAGGGACAGCGAAGAGCTGCCCAAGAGCCGGCGCAGGCCCGGACGATATACACGTGTCAGCAGCGACGCGACCATCGTGAGGCCGAAAAGAAACAGCATCATCGCTTCGTTAGCCGCTCTCTCGACGAGCCGGCCACCTGTCGAAAATTCGTGCATGAAATATTCGAAGTAGATGCAGACCAGGCAAATTGCCAGCACGCCAAAGGCGAGCAGGCTGCCCCTCCCTGGGCGAACCGGTTCGGGTTCGGCCAAGGTCATTGTTGCTGCAACTAGGAGCCACGCGGCAACTGGCGGTTCCTTTAGAAAAGAGAGGAGGTCGCTGGCTACCGAGTCGAGGGCGCCGCGCAGCGAGAGGGCTATGTCGCCGGCGTGGCCCGCTCCGTTAAGGGCTGCTAGGCGGCTGTTACTCCCGCCTGAAAACACCACGATAGCGAAGCCGGTAAGCACCGCGACTGCGATGAGCACGTGTTGGCGTATCTGCAATATTTGACCGAATGCTTGGCGACCCAACACCGAACTTACGACAAAGACGATGAGCCAGGCGCCCGTGAATTCGTTGCACAACGCTGCGACAAAACCGCCTGACGCGATGCCATACGTTGCCGCATTCGAAAAACCGCTTCCGGCATAGAGCGCCCGTACGCATTCGCCCAAAATCAACGCGGAAAGAATGGCCGCGGGCGTGTAGGACGAGACGGCTGGGAGCCAGTAGAGCAGATCCCGCACGCTCGGCAGCGCACCGAGTAGGGCGCTGGCGAATGCAACCGCCATGAAAAACAACGGCAAGCCACGAATAGATGGCCACCATCGAGCGACGGCAACTGATATTCCCGCAAGGAAGATCATTGCGCAAGCCGCCATGGTCAGCTCATACGCTGACACCAAGCTGATGCCGGTTTTGGTAGAAATCGCAGCGGGCAATTGTATCAAGATGATAGGAACAATTCGGCCCGTTGCTCCACGGTACAAATCGATGATTGTCGGCACGAAGCCGACACGCACGTACCGCGCCGCAAAACAAAGATCGTCATGTTCGGGAGCCGTGTACAGCGTCAGCGCGAAGAGGCAGATCACGAACAGCGCTGGAATTAAGCTAGCAGCAACAAAGGCCGTGCGAATTTTGTAACCCCATAGCGGAAATCCCGTCGCATGACTGATTGTTCGAGCGCGCACGAAACCTCCTTGTGCAAGAAACCCAGATTGCAGATCGAGTCCAATGGTCACCTGCAATATCTGACTCTTGCCGACATTTGGGGGCGCGCTTGGGGACCGCTACTCACCGCAAGACGATTTTATAAATATTAACAATGAGTTATAGATTGAATATGGCGGAGAGAGTGGGACTCGCCCTCGCTGGGCTCGCGGACCACTTAGATTCAAGTTTATCCTTCAATTCAAGGGCCTCTTGAGCCGTCGGTGCTACACCGGGATGCTCCACCATGCCCTCGATCAAGATGCCGACCCCTGTCAAACGCCCGACCTCGCAATTCTACTGGATCCGGAAGAAGGTCCCCCTCCGCTACCGCCAATTGGTGGGCCGGACGGAGGTCTGGAAGTCGCTTGAGACCACCGACCGGCGCACCGCCGTCACCCGCTGCACCGCCGCCAGCGCCACGCTCGAGGCAGAGTGGGCTCGCCTCGCCGCCGCCGGAAGTTCGAATCGCGCTGCGGTGGTCGAATCCACGCCGCTGACCCATCAGGACCTGCACGCGCTGCGGGGCGCCGCCCATGTCAGGGTCCGCGACGCCCACCTGGCCAACCCGCCGGTCGGCTTTGCGGCCGTCGGTCTCAGGGCGGCTTTGGACGAGAGCGATCCGGAGGCGGTCGACCAGGCCGTTCGGTCGTTCCTCGCAGCCGAGGGCGTGGAAGCGACAGACGCAGAGGTAGCCCGATTTGCGCCGATGTTCATCGCCGCGCGACGTGCCGGCTACGCTGATGTGGCCCGCGCTGCCGGCGGGGATTACTCAGAAAATCCCGAGTTGGCGAAGCTGCCGCCCCGAACGACGCCGAAGCTCGATTTGCTGAAGGCGTTCGAGGAGTACGTCGAGAAGGGCGGTTTGAAGGGTGGCAAGGACGGGCCGACCGCAAAACGCTGGCGACCGAAGATCCGGGACTTCTGCAAGTGGCTCGGTCACCGAGACCTGGCGCGCATGACGAACGAAGACGGCTACCGCTGGGCCGATCATCTGGTCGACCAAGGCTACAACAGGAAGTCGGTGCGCCTTGTCTGGATCGCGTCGTTGTCGGCGACAGCGGGGTTCATGGTCGAGCGCCGCAAGCCGGGCGCCCAGAACCCGTTTCGAGGCATCGTCGTCCGCGATGCCATCGACACGAACGCCGAGGCCAAACCGCCCAGGCAAAAGGGCTTCACGCAGGCGGAAGCGAAGAAGATTTTGACGGCGACCGTCGCTACGCCGTCGAGCCTGATCTCTCCGGAGAAGCGCGCCGCCAGACGCTGGCTGCCGTGGCTCTGCGCCTATAGCGGCGCGCGGGTCAACGAGATCACGTCGCTCTTTCCGGCAGATATCACTCAAGACGAGGTTTCCGGCGTCTGGTGCATGGTCATCAAACCCTCTCTTGAGAAGACGTCCAACTGGCGCACCGTGCCAATCCACTCGCACGTCATAGAGCAGGGCTTCCTAGACTATGTCGAGGAGCGGCGCCGGCTGGGCAAGCCGCTCTTCTACGATCCCGCCCGCGGGCGCGGTGGCAAGATTGCCAACCCTCAGTACAAGAAGACCGCTGAGCGGATCGCAGATTGGGTTCGAGGTCTTGACATCAAGGGGGTTCAGCCCAACCACGGCTGGAGACATCTCTTCAAGAGCGTGGCGCGTCACGTCCACATGAATAGCGATGTGGAAGGATTCATCGTAGGTCACAGGCCGAAGGACGCGAACGCTGGGCACGACTACGGTGACCGGTGGGTCGCGACAATGTCAGCCGAGGTTGAGAAATACCCGCGCTTCGATATTCCCGGCTTGAAGGCTTTCCCAGCATCACACAAGCGGAAGCGGCGCACCAACTTTGACGTGGCCGTCGCGAAGTTCGCGCATGAAAGGCGCAAAGCGGCACGCGCGGCGCGAGTGCCACTTACAGGCTGAGTAACCGAGATTAGGGCGTAGGTGGCGGGGAAAGTGGGACTCTCTTCCCCGGGGCTGCATATGCGCGAAAACCGCCGAAAAACAAGGATTCCTAAATAGCCCGGCCACGATTTGGGACCACCGCTGTGTACCACCTGACCGGCCGATTCGGCCGTCAAACTCGGTCGATTTCGAGGCGATTGGAGAGCGCTCGAACGGACGGGCTCGGCCCGATTCCCCGGGGGCGGATCCCGCACGCACGACAGCGTTTCTTAAGCTTCGCCGTCGATACTTCCTGTGATCGCAGGATCACAGGGTCACGGGATCACAGTACGCCCTCCAGGGGCTTGGACGAGGAGCGGACGGGTGGCGAGACGGCAGAACGTTCTCGGAAATCCCGTTGCGGACGCGCCGGCGCTTGCGCCCGGTCCTGCGTCCGAAGGTGACTTCGATGGTGCGGTGCCGGCGGGTGGCGCGGCCCGGGCCGAGCGGCAATCGCGCCGGCACGCGTCGGCCGGTGGCGACGGGGCCACGGCGCCGGACGCGTCGCCGCGTGTGGGCACACTGAAGGAACGAGCGCGCCAGATGTCGCTCTATCTGGAGCCGGCGACCTACGACGAGCTGCGGGAAATCGCGCATCGGGAGAGGACCAAGATGCATGTTCTGCTGCTGCAGGCAGTGGACCAGTTCCTGAAGGGGCGCACTACGCCACCGAAACGATACCCATTGCTTTCCTTATTATCGCGCGGATAAAGGCGGTCAGAGCGTGCGCGATCGATCATGCACCGCAGGTCCGAAGCCGGCGGCCAATTGGGGCGACCCGACGCACACTCGTCTGCGGCATCGAACGCGCATCGGCGCTGCCTTCCATCAGGCGAGAGGAATACTTCCGAAGACGATGGCTACTGGCCGCTCCCTGGAAGCCCCACAAGAACGGGCGACGGACCATGGGCATGCCGCTCGGTCCGAACAGGAGAGCCCACATGAGCATACGGACCTATCATCGCACTGCCACAGTCAACGGACGTAAGATCTTCTACCGGGAGGCCGGCGATCCGGCCGCACCGACAATCCTGCTTCTTCATGGCCTGCCGACGAGCAGCCAGATGTTCCGCGATCTGATGCCGGCGCTCGCCGACCGGTTTCACCTCGTCGCACCGGACTACGTCGGCTTCGGGCATTCGGATGCGCCCTCGAACAAGGAGTTCGACTACACGTTCGACAATCTCGCCGCTCACGTCTCCGGCTTGGTCGATATCCTGGGGCTGAAGTCGTACATCCTCTACATGCAGGACTACGGCGGTCCGGTCGGCTTTCGGCTCTTCACGCAGCGCCCCGAGCGGGTGAAGGGCTTCATCATCCAGAACACCAATGCCTACATGGAAGGCGTCGGCGATGCTCCGAAGGGCGTGCTGCTGCCGTTGTGGGAGAAGCGCACGCCGGAGACGGAAAAGCCGGCACGCGAGTTCGTTGGGCTCGAGGGTACCAAATTCCACTGGCTCGTCGGCGCCAAAGATCCAGAGGCGATCAGCCCCGACAACTGGGTCCTCGACCAAGCGTTGCTGGACCGGCCTGGCGTCCAGGACTATCAGGTCGACCTGCTCGAGAACTACAAGACTAACATCGCTCTGTATCCGGAATGGCAGCCCGCCTTTCGTGCTCACAAGCCGAAGACCCTGATCGTCTGGGGCAAGAACGACCCGTTTTTCATTCCACCAGGCGCCCGCGCGTATCTCAACGACCTGCCGGACGCCAAGCTGGTCTGGCTGGATGCAGGACATTTCGTGCTCGACGAGAACGCTCCTCAGGTCGCCGCCGAGATCAAGGCTACCTTTGGTGTCTGATTGGAGTAATCGGAGCTGCCGGTCGCCGTTCGTCGGCCACCGGCAGCTCCGTCCATCTAAAAACCCCCGAGACTGCAGCGCTCCCGGAGGCCGTCCGTTTTTCGGACCTGACGCGGGGATGTGGTGCCGACCTCCCACGCCAGCCACTTCAGACGCACCTGAAATCAGGCAGGATCCGCGTCCTGCTCGCCGTTACGGCATGGCGTCGATCGTCACCCGGACCAGTCTCTCAATCGGTTCGCGAGCGGATGGGCGGAAAGTCGATCTCGGTCCTGGCAACTTCGTTGAGGTAGTTCGTGAAGATGTTTTCGGCGATCAGAGCCACGATTTCCACGATTTGCGCGTCGTCATAGCCCGCCGCCCGCACACGTTCGACGTCGGCGTCGGCAACGCGTCCACGCTGTTCGACGACGGCGACCGCGAAGCGAACTGCGGCTTCCGCCTTGGCATCCTTCGACCGCCCCTCGCGGTTCAAGGCGATCTCGTCCGGCCCCAGCTTGGCGGAGTTCATCGCCGCGTAGCTATGGGCGGACAGGCAGTAGTCGGAGCCGTTGCGCTGCGCCACGGCGAGCGAGATGCGTTCGCGGGTCTTCGGATCGAGAGCACGCTCTAGATTGCCGTGGAACGTGGCGAATGCGCCCAGCGCCGCAGGGCTGCTGCCGATCAGACGATAGACGTTCGGCACCACGCCGAGCCTTGCGTAGACGGCGTCCAGCACCTTTTTACTGCCAGGGGGCGCGGCGTCGCGGGTCGGTATTCGGAGCCGGGACAATCAGGTTTCTCCTCGATCTCTCGACCCGATCGGAAGCGTTCCGATCGGGTCGAGGCGGACTTGCCAGTTCAGGCGACCTTTTTGGCGAAGGATTCGACGCGTCGACGCGTGTCGCCCATCAGCTTCGACATCTGGTCGATTACCGCATAGCGGACGTGGGTCGGCGCGGTATCGGCATCGCCAGCGTCGAAAGGCGGTGCAGGCGCGTATTCCAGCGCGAGCTGGACGCATTGGGCGGCGTCCTCGCCGCGGAGTTCTGAGATCAGCGTCAGCGCGAAATCGGCGCCCGCCGTCACCCCGCCGCCGGTGATGACGTTCCCATCGCGTACGACGCGCGCCTTCTCCGGCGTCGCACCGAAGGACGGCAACAGGTCAAGCCAGGCCCAGTGCGACGAGGCGCGCTTGCCCTTCAGCAATCCTGCCGCTCCGAGGATCATGGATCCGGAGCAGACGGAGGTGACGTAGGTTGCCGTGCCCGCCAATCGACGCACTGCGTCGAGGAAGCCCTGGTCCTCGATGGCATCGATACATCCTAACCCGCCCGGAACGCAGATCACATCGCACCTGTCGATCTTGTCCAGATCGGCCAGGCGATCGAACGAGAGACCGTGCGAGATTACGGGTTTGGCGCCTATCGAGGCGACGACCACCTCGATGTCCGGGATCATGGTCAGGAACTGATGGGGGGCGGTGAAGTCGAGTTGCGTCACGTGGTCGTAGACGGGAATGACGACGGTGGTCATGGAATCTCTCCTTGCGAGGCCGCTTGGCGCACGGCCTGAGTCGATCTGCGTGGGAAGGCCTATCGCGGACGGGACGGCGAGGCGCTGAATGTGCGTCGCCGCCCCGGTCGTTCACGCCGCTTTCCGCGTGTGCAATTCCGGGAACGCGGAATCGAAATCGGTTTTGAAGGTGTTGTTGAAGAGGTTGGTGATGAAGCTGAAGGCGGTCTCAGCGACGATGTCGATGATCTGCGCGTCGCTGAAGCCGGCGGCGCGGACGGCGGCGAAATCGGTATCGTCGACGTGGCCGCGGGACTTTGCGACCTTGTAGGCGAACTGCAGCGCCGCATCGGCGGCCGGATCGGTCGAATGGCCTTCGCGGGCGAGCTCCATGTCCTCCTTGGTCAGACCGTTGAGCTTGCCGCCGAGATAGGTGTGGGCGGTCAGACAGTAGCTGCAGCCGTTCACTTCCGCGGTCATGATGTGGATGCGTTCGCGGGTCTTGTGGCCGAGGCTCTTGCCGAGCGTCGCGTGCATGTCGGCGATCGCCTTCAGCGCGTCTGGGGACTGCGAGATCAGGGCGAAGAAGTTCGGCACCAGCCCCAGCACCTTGACGTAGTTCTGAAGGATCGGCTGAGCTTGGGCGGGGGCTTGTTCGATGGTCGGGATCTTGGCGCGTGCCATATTGTCTCTCCTTTTTTCCGGGCCACCTCGGCTCGGCGTGGAAAGACGATGCGATGTTTCGCGAAGAACAATAATCTAGTGATTTCGAGAAGATTGCTTCCAGAAGATGGAAGGAGGATCCAGAGGCCTATCGCAACTTCGTCATGGCGGACCGCAGTCGATCGGCGGCGAAGTCAAGGAAGACTCGCATCTTGAGCGGAAGCTGCCCGCGGGCAGCATGGACGAGATGTACCGGTATGGGCGGTACGTCGAAGTCACGAAGGATCTGAACCAGCTTTCCAGATTGCAATTCCGACGCGCAGTGGTAGCGGTAGACCCTAGTGACGCCAGTTCGTCGCAGTGCCGCCTGGACCGCGGCTTCGGCAGCGGTCACCGAAAGTCGCGGAAGGATGTCAACGCCGAACTCGCGCTTGGCGCCCGGATCGCTGAAGGACCAGATCGCCGACGAAGGCCCGGCGAAGACCACGCAGGGCATCGTCTTCAGATCCTTCGGATGCTTGGGCGTTCCGTGGGCCGCCAGCAGGTCCGGCGATGCGACGACCACGGTGTCCATGGATCCGACGCGGGTGGCAATCATGCTGCTGTCCGGCAACGCGCCCAGGCGCACCGCCATGTCCACGTGGTCGTCGTACAGATGGAGGTTTCTGTCTGACAATAGGAGCTGGGCGTTGATGTCGGGATAGGTGGCTAGGAAGTCCGTGACGATCGGCAGCATATACATCTGACCGAACAGAAGGGGCGCCGTCAGGACGAGTTCGCCGCGCGGCGTCGTGTATTCGCTCGAGGCGGCGCGCTCGACCTCCTCGATGTCCTCCATGATCCGCTTGACCGCCGCGACATATTCCTGACCGGCGTCCGTCAAGGTCAGCTTGCGCGTCGAGCGCTGCAGCAGCTTCGTGCCCAAATACGCTTCGAGTTCGCTCACCTTCCGGCTGAGGGTCGGCAAAGGCATGTTGAGCGCCTTGGCGGCAGCGGTCAGGCTGCCCTTTTCGACCGTTCGCAGCACGATCGACATCGCTTCGAGACGGTCCATGTATTCTTTCGTTTTCTGGAAGTCACTCTCTACAATCGAATGGATTATTCAACCGAGCGGAACATTGCAAGATCGCACGTGCTAGAGCCGGCCTTGAACGAAGCCGTGCAGCAAGCCACGGAGCCTTCCATGACTGCGATGAACGAGATTTCCGCCTTCATCGACCATTTCATCGAAATCGCGCTTCCCGGCCGCCAAGACCTTTGCGAGGCGCTTTGCCAAGACCGGATTCCGTGTCTCGGCATCCGGCTCGTCGCTGCGGCTGTATCGGTCGCAACCCCGCCGGGAAGCGTCAATACCCAGGATCTCGTCGTTTTGCTGTATCTTGTGTTCGCCGTCGCGGCCCTACGTCTTGCGCACGTGGTGGCGACGTTGTCCGACTGCTGCCTCGCGACGCGTCGCATACTTTTGAAGGCAACGTCGGTTGCCAAGGGCTTCCTCCAAACGGGGTGTTCGGCTCCTGCACATTTTGGCCGAGCCCGCTGAGAAAGATGTGAGTTTGACCCGGGTGCGGGTGCCCGCACGATAGTGCCGACAATATCACCGAGCTGCCGCAGAAGGAGGTAACCGTCGAGAGGAAGGTCGAGGCTGTCAGCGTGCTCTATGTCGCCCAGGCGATGGTCGAGGCATGTGTCTGACAGTGGAAGGGGCCAGTGCGTAGGAGATGCGAACAGAAACGGACTGCGATCACCTTCGCAGAGACGGTTGTGTGCTAGTCATCATGGACCAAGACAGCGACGGCCCGCCTTGACAGTCACGACCATTGCCGACCGGCAAACCTTCATCCGAGCCAACACCCGGCTGCGGCCTGTGCCGCTGGTGCCGGAAATTGCGGTCTTCCTCGCCGATGAATCGTTGCCGCTCTGGCAGCAGACCGAGAACGAGCTTAACGAGGCCGGCCTTCCCCCGCCCTTCTGGGCCTTCGCCTGGGCGGGCGGCCAAGCGCTGGCGCGTTACGTGCTCGATCATCCCGATACCGTGCGAGACCGGCGCGTGCTCGACATCGCTTCTGGCTCCGGGCTCGTCGGCATCGCGGCGATGAAGGCCGGCGCGCTCGGGGTGACCGTGTCCGACATCGATGCTTTCGCGATCGCGGCGGCCGAACTCAATGCTGAGGTCAACCAGGTTCACCTCACGTCGTGCGGCAAGGACGTGCTGGACACTCAACCAAATGACCGATGGCAGACCATCCTCGCGGGCGACATTTTCTATGAGCGGGACGTCGCGGCGCGTACCTTCGCATTCCTAGCCAACCATGCGCGCGCCGGCGCGACGATCTTGATCGGCGACCCCGGGCGCTCCTTCCTTCCGAAGGCAAAACTTGTCCGACTCGCCGACTATCGCGTACCGGTGACCCGCGACCTAGAAGACACCGAGATCAAGCATACGGCGGTTTGGACCATCTCGCGGGATACTCCGTAAGCTGCTTTGCGCGGCGTCAGTCGTGCTCTCGATGAACTCAAGCGCGCCACAGCGCAAGCACCATCGGAAGCTCGGTGAAGCGCCGACGTTCGCTTCAGCGCTTTGACGCCTGCGAGTACGACCGAATGGTCAAAGTTCACAGTAACTACTTGTTTTGGCGCGAGAAATCTGGTCCTGCCGCCGCATTATGGAACAAAATGCCGGAATTTAGGTTACTTCATTCCGCCTACGCGCAAATCCGCGTCCCAGAAAAGTCTACTGACCACCGGCATTTGCTTGCCATAAGCTCTGAGTCAAGAAGGCATCACCCAGTGACCGAGTTGGATGACGGCTATCTTGAAGCTTGTGCCGCAGAGCCCATTAAGATCCCCGGAGCGATTCAGCCTCACGGCGCGCTTTTGGTGGTCGAACCTGAAACCCTGAAGATATTGCAACAGAGCGCGAACGCTCGCCGACTGCTTGGGTTCGATGTCCGCAATGACGCGTTGCTTCCTGCTTATGAGGAAGCGACCACGCTTTGCGAGGAGATCCGTGGGTGGTTGTCGGGAGGCGAAAACACGCTTTTCTACCTGGTTGCAGTCGGATCGCAGCAGCTTCAGCTCACCGCCCACCGCAGCCCCCAAGGACTCTTGTTGGAATTCGAACCACCGCCGCGACCAGGCGAATCGACGCTCGATGGTCTTTACCCGCGGTTGCGGGACTTTCTGGACCGTATATCCGGTGCCCACGATATTACCAGCATCGCTGAGGAGGTGGCCCGCGAGGTGCGGGCAATCACCCATTTTGATCGAATTCTACTTTACAGCTTCGACGGTAACGGCGACGGCACGGTGTTGGCCGAAGACACGAATGGAATTCTTCCTTCCTACCTCGGCCTTCGATTTCCCGCATCCGATATTCCCGCTCAAGCGCGGGAGCTCTATCGCCTGAACAGGATCCGGCTCATTCCTGACGCCAGCTACGCTCCGGTCCAGATCGAACCTTCGATCAGTCCCCTCAACGGACTGCCGCTTGACCTGTCGCAGGTGGCGCTGCGCAGCGTTTCGCCCGTTCACCTCGAATACATGCGCAACATGGAGACGGCGTCGTCGATGTCGATGTCAATCATCATCGACGGTGCGTTGTGGGGGCTCATCTCCGGGCATAGCCGCGCCTCACGGATGGTCAACGCGCAGATCCGCACCGCATGCGACATCCTCGCTCAAGTCGTGTCGCTGCAGATTGGCTCGCGCCTGAAGGCAAGCAGTGCCGCGGAACGCCTCGAGCTGAAGAGCGTGGAGACGTCGCTGCTCAGCAAGCTTTCGGTCGCAACTTCGTTTCAGCGCGGGCTGGTAAACAATCCGCACGAATGGCTGCGGCTTGTGGATGCGGAAGGCGCCGCAGTTGTCGTGCAGGGCGGCATACTGACGACCGGTCAGACGCCGAGCGAGCGCCAGATACGTGATCTGGCGACGTGGCTCTTCGAGGCCGGGCACGACGTATTGGAAACGAATTCGCTGGCTTCGATATGGTCGGGCGGCGAGTTCTTGAGCGAAAAAGCCAGTGGTGTGCTGGCGGTCTCCATCTCGCAGATCCGGGGCGATTACATTATCTGGTTCAGGCCCGAAGTCGTCAAGACGGTTGCTTGGGGAGGCGATCCCAACAAGCCTATGGAGAGCGGGGCCGGCCGGCTTCATCCGCGCAAGTCCTTCGATCTTTGGAGACAGCTCGTCCGTCAGCAGTCGAAGCCGTGGACTTCGGCAGAAGTCGAGAGCGCGCTTGGCTTCCGCGCGTCGATTCAGACTCTTGTGCTGAAAGCTGCGGAGGAACGGGCTGAACTCACGGACCGGCTGGAAGCGGCCAACAAGGAGCTGGAGTCGTTTTCCTATTCGATTTCGCACGATCTGCGTGCCCCTTTCCGGCACATTGTCGGTTTCGCAGAACTTCTGTCGGACAAAGAGAAAGGGCTCGATCAAAAGTCGCGTCACTACATCGAAACGATCAGGGGCGCCGCGATCTCGGCAGGAAGGCTCGTCGACGACCTTTTGCATTTTTCCCAACTCGGGCGCTCTCAGCTTCTCAAGTCGAACGTCGATGTCGCCAAGATTGTCAACGAATTGAGGCATTCGTTGCGGACGGAGACCGAGGGCCGAAACATCGAATGGCAGGTAGGGAGGCTTCCAATAGGCTATGGCGACCCCGCCATGCTTCGTCAGGTGCTTCAGAACCTGCTTCACAACGCCATCAAGTATACCGCGCCGCGGGACCCAGCGGTCATCGTCGTCTCGGGACATGAAGACGCGAACAGCACGACCTATGTCGTCGCTGACAACGGCGTCGGCTTTGAGATGAAGTACGTCGACAAGCTTTTTGGCGTGTTTCAGCGCCTCCATCGGGCCGAGGAATTCGAGGGGACGGGCATCGGGTTAGCCCTGGCCAAGCGTATCGTCGAACGCCACGGCGGCTCAATCAGCGCCGAAGGCAAGGTCGGGGCCGGCGCCTCCCTTACGTTCACCTTGCCGCGCCCTAAAGATTTGAAGAAGAGGAGCTCTTAATTGCCGGACCTCAGGCCGATTTTGCTTGTTGAAGACAACCCGCGAGACCTCGAGTTGACGCTGGCGGCGCTCGCGAAGTGCCAATTAGCCAACGAGATCGTCATTGCTCGCGACGGAGCCGAAGCGCTCGATTACCTGGCCGCGCGGGGCAGCTTCGAAGGCAGGCCACCCGGCGATCCGGCCGTTGTGCTGCTCGATCTCAAGCTTCCCAAAATCGACGGGCTGCAGGTTCTCGAAAAGGTCAAGAACGACCGCCATCAGCGGCAGATCCCCGTCGTGATGCTGACCTCCTCGAGAGAGGAGCGCGACCTGGTAAAGAGCTATGAACTGGGCGTCAACGCCTTTGTCGTGAAGCCAGTGGACTTCAACGCCTTCTTCGAAGCCATCCAGGATCTCGGAATGTTTTGGGCCGTGCTGAACGAGCCGCCTCCCCGCCCCTTCACCAACGAGGCCCAATGATGAAGCATGAGCCTATCCGCATTCTGCTGCTTGAAGACAGCGAGATCGATGCCGAACTGCTGGCCGCGCACCTATCGAAGGCCCAATTGGGCTTCACACTCGAGCGCGTCTACAACAGACGGGATTTCGTGGCGGCTCTGGAAAGCGGCGGCCATGACATCGTGCTGGCGGACTATTCATTGCCGGACTTCGACGGCCTCTCGGCACTGAACATCTCCACGGTCCTGCAGCCCGATCTTCCCTTCATCTTCGTATCGGGAGTCGTTGGCGAGGAATTTGCCACGAACGCGCTCAAGCGGGGCGCCACTGATTACGTGGTGAAGCGAAACCTCACACGGCTGTCGACAGCGGTAGAGCGTGCGCTCGAACAAGCCCGCCAGCGCGCATCGGCCAAGAAGATTCAAGATGCTTTGGCCCGCAGCGAAGTCAGCGCGCGTCTGGCGATGGAAGCGGCCAAGCTCGGCCTGTGGGACTATGATCCGGCGACGCGTGAGCTCAAGTGGGACGCCAGCGCAAAGGCGATGCTCGGCTGGCCGGTCCAGAAATCGCCGGGTTATCGAGACTATCTTGCCGCCTGTCATCCGGACGACCGCGACCGACTTCATCAGGCTGTCCGCCAGGCGACGACGTGGTCTCGCGAACACGATGGCACGTTCGGTGCGGAATATCGTATCTTCTCGGACGCCGGCAGCGAGCGTTGGGTAGCCGCCCGCGGTCAGGCATTGTTCGAAGAGAAGGAATTCAAACGCTTTGTCGGGGTCGTGCGCGACATCACCGAGGAACGCAGAGCGAAGAAGGATCTGGAAGACCTCACGACCGACCTGGAACGTCGCGTCGCGGAACGAACCGCGGAGCGGGACAGCCTTTGGCGGCTCAGTCCAGACCTGTTCGCCGTGATCGGACGGGAGGGACGATTGCGGCGCCTCAACCCGGCGTGGAGCACAATGCTCGGGTACGCCGAAGGCACCCTCACGGAGAGCATGTTCGATCTGTTGCTGCCCCCCGAAGAGCGCACCGAGGTGAAGCGACAGCTTGCCGATACGATCCGCGATCGCACCGTCGGTCGCTTCGAAAGCCGTATCCGCCATGCGAACGGCGAATGGCGGTGGGTCACCTGGAATGCGGCGCCGGATGAGGAAGCCATCTATCTCGTTGGACGCGACTGCACCGCCGAAAGAGCGGCAGCGACCGCGCTGGCTGAACGCAACGCCGAACTCGCCCGGCAGATCGAAGAGCGGGAGCGTGTCGAACAGACCCTCCGGCAGATGCAGCGGCTCGAGGCCGTCGGACAGCTCACCGCCGGGGTCGCTCACGATTTCAACAACCTTCTTACGGTCATCCTGGGCAACATTGCTTTCGTGGAGAAGCGGTTCGACAAGCCGGAGCGCGAGCAGGACGTCCGATCGCGCCTCCAGTACATGCGGACCGCGGCTGAGCGAGGAGCCACACTTACCGCCCAGTTGCTGGCGTTCTCGCGGCGCCAGAAGCTCGAGCCAAAGCCCGTCGACCTGAATGAAACCGTGACCGGGATGAGCGAGCTTCTGCAGAGCACGATGAAAGGCTCAATCCGGATCGAAACCGTGTTGAAGAGCGACCTAGCCCCAGCACTCGTCGACCCGACGCAAATCGAATTGATCATTCTCAATTTGGCCATCAACGCGCGGGACGCAATGGAGATCGGCGGCGCACTCACCGTCGAAACCGGTCAGGCGGTCGTAAAGGAAGCGCCGGCCAGGCCGGCCGACCCGCCTCCGGGTGACTACGTGGTCCTGACGGTGAGCGACACCGGTACCGGCATTCCTCCACATGTCCTTGACCATGTGTTCGAGCCGTTTTTCACCACAAAGGAGGTCGGAAAAGGTTCAGGCCTTGGATTGCCGCAAGTATTCGGGTTCGCCAAGCAGTCCGGCGGTGGCGTGAAGATCAGGACGGCTACAGGGGAAGGTACCAGCGTTAGCGTCTATCTTCCTCGCGCCGCCAGTGCCTCCCAGGCCCCTGGGCAGACGCCGAAAAGCGAGACCGCGTCAGGCCGGGCCTCCGCCAAGACAATCCTTCTGGTCGACGACGACAGCGCCGTTCGCGAGGTGGTCGGCGTGATGCTCGAAGAGCTGGGGTACTCCGTTGTCAGCGTGGGTAGCGGCGCCGCCGCCTTGGATATCCTTGCCGGGCCGGAGCATTTTGACGCTCTGATAGTGGACTACGCCATGCCGGCGATGAGCGGCGTGGAGGTTGCCAAGAAGGCACATGGACTCCGACCGCATCTTCCGACTCTTTTTGCGACCGGCTATGCCGACCTCAAGGCTCTTGAAGAGATCCATCACGCGAGGCTGATAAGGAAGCCGTTTCAGGAGGAAGAGTTGGCGCGCCGGCTCCACGAAGCATTTGCCGAGTTCGACGATCCCAAAATCGTTCGTCTGCGGGGCGCCGGCTAGGTCATGGTCGGCAAAACCTTTCTATCTTGCCTGAGATGCACCTTTGGAGATCGACATGCCGCTGCGGCTGCTGGTGGTGGAAGACGAAAGCTTAATTGCCATGATGATAGAAGACATGGCCGAAGAACTGGGCCACGAAGTCGTTGCCAAGGCGACTAATGTCCCACAAGCAACGAGCTTGATCGACGCTGGCGGATTCGATGTAGCCCTCTTGGACGTCAACCTCGCCGGCGAATTCAGCTATGGTCTGGTCGAGATGCTGCAGACCAGGGACGTCCCATTCTTGTTCACGACAGGCTACGGAGCAGGGATCGAGGAAGAATGGCGAAGTTGCAAAATCCTGCAAAAGCCGTTTGCAGAGGATCAGCTCAAGGCTGAACTTGTCGCGTTCGAGAAAGGGTGAAGCGGCGCCTTGTCGTGGTATTTGACACGCGCGCCCGGTATGTTTTCGCAGAAATCGTAGTCTGGCGCGGAAAATCTCGGCGTCAGTGGGACTCTCTTCCCCCTTCGCCGCGATTGTGTGAAAATCCGCGGAAAACAAGGATTCATGACCACCCCTGTGTACCACCCGTTCCGCGATTCAGGGTGTCATTCTCAGTCGATTTCGAGGCGCTTCAGGACGCCAATCGATCGTCGCTTGTCGTCCTGGAGAGGGTGAAGTCCAGGCTTTCCTCGCGAGCGACCCGCAGGGCCCGTCCGACAACAGCCTTGCTTCTGCATCGCACGGCCCGGCGTTCTAAGTCTCTCCTAAGTTAGAGAGCGCAAAGGCGACGAGGAGGCCGACGACAACGAGCAAGCCGGCCAGCTTCTGTTCGCCTTCGACCGCTTCGGGCACCATGGTGTTCACCACCATCGTCAGGAGAGCGCCCGCAGCGACGGCACTCACGGCAGCAACGACCTGAGGGGAAGCTCCGCCAAGGAAAGCCGCTCCCGCGGAAGCAGCAAGCCCGGAGAGGACGGCGATCGTTGCCCAAAGGCCAAAGATGTAGAGCCGGGAGCGACCCGCGGTTCGCATGCCGAGCGCACTGGACAGTCCTTCCGGGAAATTGGAGAGGAAGATAGCTGCCAGCATAGCGAGGCTGATGCCTTTCCCGCTCAACAGCCCGAGCCCCAGAACCACGCTTTCCGGAACCCCGTCGAGGAGCGACCCGATTGCGATCGCCAACCCTCCGCCTTGGCCGGCGTTCGCCTGCTGGTCCCCGGACCGTTTACGTGAATGCGCGCCTGCTCGAGAGACCGCCCAATCGGCAAGGGCATACATTGCGGAGCCCGCAACGGCACCGGCGACGATCGGCCAGATCCCGCCTTCCTGATACCCGTCCTCCAACAGGTCGTAGGCCACGGCCGAGATCAGCACGCCGCAACCGAACGACATGATCCCCGCGGTAACGTACCGAGGCATCCTGAGGACGAATGCGACGGCTGCTCCCAGGAGCAGCGATGAGGCACCAAGCAGCCCCCAAAGGCCGGCGGTCAACCAGATCGGCATCGGAGCACCAGCTATGTTTCGCGACCTGGGGGCGGCGAGACCTGGCTTGCGCTCTTCTCCCGCGTCTTACTTGCCTTCTTCACCGCCGAGCGGCGCTTCAGAACCGATGTCAGAGCGCTCGCCATCTTGCGCGCGATCTTACCTGCAGCCATTGCCCGTGCGCCATTTACCAAAGTTCGATCCTCCAATTGCTGCGTAAGCGATGCGACCAGCGGTTCTCGTTGGGATCATGACCCTGAGGCTTTGCCTAGCCTCCGCTTGCGAAGCCGGGGAATAGGGTCATGCCGCCGTCGATGAACAGGGTGGCGCCGGTGACGTAGTCGGCGGCGTCGGAGACGAGCCAGGCGACCGCCTGCGCGATGTCGTCCGGCTCTCCGATGCGCTTGTAGGGCACCAGCGTCATCAGGCTTTCGTACGCTTCCCTCGTCTCCCAGGCGCGCTGATTGATGGGCGTCCGGATGGCGCCGGGTGCGATGCCGTTGACGCGGATGCCGATGGGGGCGACTTCCTGCGCGATGCTTCGCATCATCTGCATCACGCCGCCTTTCGATGCCGCGTAGTTCGCGTGGCCCGCCCACGGAATCTCCTGATGGACCGAACTCATGCAGACGAGCTTGCCGGCCGCGGCCGAGATGTCACCGACGATGCCCCGTCTTTTGAATTCGCGGACTGCCTCCCGGGCACATAGAAACTGGCCGGTGAGATTGACGCCGATCACCTTATTCCACTGATCGATCGTCATCTCATGGAAGGGCGCGTCGCGCTGCAGTCCGGCGTTGTTCACCACGATGTGCAACGTGCCGAAATGATCGATGGCACGGGCGAACATCGACCGGATGTCATCCTCGTTGCTGACGTCCGCCTTGATTGCGATCGCTTTTCTGCCCCGGGCCTCGATTTCATGAACGACTTCTTCGGCTGAGACGGGATCCACGACATAGTTGACGACGACGTCGGCGCCGGCCGCGGCCAGCCCCAGCGCGACCGCGCGGCCGATACCTGAGTTGGCGCCGGTCACCAGCGCAGGCTGCCCTTCCAGGGTCACGGGAAAGCGGGCCTGCGGTCGCAAGCGCTCGCCCGGGCTTGCCGGAGCGGCCGGGTCGGTTGAATTCACTGTCATGGCGGACCTCCTAGCCGGAGCGCGCGGCTTCATCTCCCTCGCTGGGGAGGGCTCTCTTGCTACCGCGGTGCTCCGAGGGTTTTTCGCGGTGGGTGAGGTTGTGGGCGGTATTGACGAGGGCTATGTGAGAAAAGGCCTGCGGAAAGTTTCCGACCAAGCGCCGCCGCGAAATGTCGTATTCTTCCGATAGCAGGCCGACGTCGTTGCGAAGCGCGAGAAGCCGCTCGAACAATTCCTTGGCCTCGGCGTCGCGGCCGATCAGATGGTAGGCGTCCGCCAGCCAGAAGCTGCAGGCCAGGAACATGCCTTCCCCCGGCGGCAGACCATCCTTCGTCGCACCCGTATCGTAACGCCGGACGAAACCGTCTTGGAGCAATTCCCGTTCGATCGCCTGGATCGTCGAGATCACGCGAGGATCCTCGGGTGGCAGAAAGCCCACGGCCGGGATCAGCAGCAAGCTCGCGTCGAGTTGCGGCTCGCCGTAGACCTGGACGAAGGTTTTGCGCTTAAGGTCGTAGCCGCGCCGGCACACCTCGTCGTGGATCGCGGCTCGTTGCGCTTCCCACTCCTCGACGGGGCCCTTCATGCCGAACTCGGCAGCCGACTTGATGGCCCGATCGTAGGCGACCCACGCCATGATCTTGGAATACGTGAAGTGTTTCGCGCCGCCCCGGACCTCCCATATGCCCTCGTCCGGCTGGCTCCAGATGCTCTTGAGATGGTCGAGCAGCGCGCATTGTACTGCCCAGGCGCGCTTGTTCTCGCGGAGGCCGCCGCGGCGCGCCTGATATAGGGCGTCCATCAGCTCGCCGTAGACGTCGAGCTGAAGCTGGGTGTGCGCCGCGTTTCCGATCCGGACGGGCTTGGAGTTCTCATATCCGGAGAGCCACGGGACTTCCCACTCGGTCAGCCTGCGTTCGCCGGTCACCGCATACATGATCTGGAGCTGCTGCGGACTGCCCGCGACGGCGCGGACAAGCCAATCCCGCCAGGCGCGCGCCTCGTCGAAGAAGCCCGCGCCCATCAGCGCCAAAAGCGTCAAGGTGGCGTCACGCACCCAGCAGAAGCGGTAGTCCCAATTTCTCGAGCCTCCGATCTGCTCCGGCAGCGACGTCGTAGCGGCCGCTACGATGCCGCCGCTCGGCCCGAACGTCAGCGCTTTGAGAGTTATCAGGGATCGCTGGACCGCCTCCGAATATGGCCCTGCCGTCTTGCAGCGGGTGGACCAATCGCGCCAGAAATCCACTGCCTTTTTCAGAAGAGACGTAGGGTCCTCGGGAGCGGCGGGATCCTGGTAGGATATCTGATGGGAAAGGACGAAAGCCACGGTCTCGCCGCGCGCGACCGAAAACGAGCCCACAGTCTTCATGTCCTCGCCGCGCATCGGCACCGCGGTCCTGAGCAGTAGCATCGACGCGCCCGCGACCATGCTGACCGCTCCGTCCTCAAGGCGGCTGACCCAAGGTACGCTGGTCCCGTAGTCGAAGCGCGCGACAAGTTCGCTCCGCATCTCGACCTCGCCCTCCAGTCCTTCGACGATTCTGACGACCTTCGAGAGATCCGTCTTAGGCGGCATGAGATCGATGAGGCGGACCCGGCCTTGCTCGGTCGTAAAGGTCGTCTCGAGAATCAAGGTACCCGGTCGGTAGCGTCGCTCGCTGCTCGAGCGAGCCTTGGGGCAAATCTTCCAGTAACCGTTGTACTCATCGCCGACTAGCTTCGCGAAGCAGCTGTCCGAATCGAAGCGGGGGACGCAGAGCCAGTCGATTGACCCATCGCGCCCCACCAGACCCGCAGTCTCACAGTCGCCGATCAGGGCGTAGTCTTCGATTCGAGCCATGCTGGGGATCCAACCGGAACCTTTGCCCTCCAGTTCCGCAGATCCGAGTGCGGACGTTCATACTTTCGGCTGAGGTCTAGTGGTGGATGCGCCCTAAGGGGAACCCGCGAACCTCTTCGCCCGTTCTCTCAGAATCGGAGGGTCTCATGAGTGATAGGCGGAAGAAAACGGAAGGCGGCACCGCCCACTTCTTCGGCGAGTTTGCTACCCGCACCTCGCAGGCTGCGGGGCGCGCGTCGACCTTCGTGCTCGCGGCCCTGGTGGTGGTCATCTGGGCGATTACCGGTCCGTTGTTCGGCTATTCGGACACATGGCAGCTGGTCATCAACACCGGCACCACCATCGTCACCTTCCTGATGGTCTTCCTCATTCAGAATTCTCAGAACCGCGACAGCGCAGCCATGCAGGTCAAGCTTGACGAATTGATCCGCGTCGGGACGGCGCGAAACTCCCTTGTCGGTATCGAGCATCTCACGGACGAAGAGATCGAAGACCTGCGGGAGAAATGCGAATCGCGCGCCAAAGCGGAAAAAACGGCGAACGAGCGTGTGAAGACGACCGGACGACGGGCCCGCCGCGCCGCCGAGCAGGCGGCAAGTTAATCGCTGCGGCACCTATACCGCGAAGGGTGTCAGGGCCGCCCGCAACAGGGTACAGGTCGGTCGTCACGATAGAAGGAAGGTGCTCTCCAGACGTAAGTGGGTCCTTGGCCGATCACCTGCGCGAAGCGACGAGAGCTACGCTCCGAAGGGAGTTAGGTACTCGCCGGGCATTCGCGTAGCGAGCCGACGCTGAGTTGAACCGCTGCCTACCGATTTCTCGAATGGTCAGATCGGAGAGTGCGGCAGCATCGGTCACACCGCGCTGATGAAGTTCGAGCATCTTCCTTGCGACGACAGCGCACAAGGGCCCTCGCGATCGACGAGTTCGAGTTTTCGGAGAGCGGCCTTGAAGGCCAACTCGAGCGTTCTGCTGTTCTGGCGCAATGGTGATGTCCGCGAGCAAGCGCGTAACAGGCATGGTTGTGCTCCACGTGGTGCAGGCGGGAGCGCAATCGGTCTCTCAGCCACCATCGCCTACGGGCAGAGCCTCGGCCAATGATGCTGGAAGTAGGTACCTCTGGAACTGGAAAGACGAGTCCTATCTTTCGATTAGGACGGTGAAGCGCGGGCCGTGGAACCTACGGGCATGGTGGTCGTTGCTTGGCCGCGGCAGCAGTAGCGAGGAGTGCACGTGAACCGACGCCAGCTTGTTCAAGGGTCGGCGTTACTGCCGGCGTTGCTGCTCGCCTCGCGCAGCGGCTTCGCCGCTGCGTCGGACGAGACCTTTGGCCCGTCGACGGTGAGGGATCTTGCCCGTGCGATCGCAAGCAAGCCGTTCGAGGCGCCCGACGAGAAGCTGCCGGCCGGATTGAAAGACCTGGACTACGACCAGTACCGTTCGATCCGCTTTTTGCCTGAGCGGGCCCTTTGGCGCGGCAAGAATCTTCCTTTCGAAGCGCAGTTCTTCCATCGTGGCTTCTTCTACAAGAACAGGGTGAACATCTTCGAGGTCGCGGATGGAAAGGTCGCCGAGATCAAGTACCGCAAGGCGGACTTTTCCTTCGGAGAGAAGGTCCCGGCGTTCGAGGAGACGGATCTCGGGTTCGCAGGCTTCCGCATCCATGCGCCCATAAACCGTCCCGACTATTACGACGAGGTCTGCGTATTCCTGGGCGCGAGTTATTTCCGCGCTGTGGCCAAGGGGCAGACGTACGGGCTCTCCGCCCGCGGACTCTCGATCGATACCGGCGAAGCCAAGGGCGAGGAGTTTCCGCTCTTCAAGGCCTTCTGGCTCGAGCGGCCGGCGTCGGGTGCAACCTCGATGGTCATCCATGCTCTCCTCGACAGCAAAAGCTGCGCGGCAAGCTACCGCTTCACCGTCCGGCCCGGCGAAACCACGGTGTTCGACGTCGAAATGTCCGTCTATCCGCGCGTCGAAATGCAGCGGGCCGGTCTCGCGCCCATGACCAGCATGTTCTTCTACGGCCCGAACGACCGCAACGACATCGATGACTTCCGTCCGTCGGTCCACGATTCCGACGGCCTGGCGATCTTCAACGGCAAGGGCGAAAGCCTTTGGCGCCCGCTCAGCAATCCGCGAGATCTGCAGATCAGCACCTTTCAGGATCTCAATCCCCGCGGCTTCGGCCTGATGCAACGGGAGCGAAACTTCTTCGCCTACCAGGACATCGAGTCCAGCTTCGAAAAACGTCCAAGTCTCTGGATGGAGCCGATCGGCGATTGGGGCGATGGCGGGGTCGTCCTGTTCGAGATTCCGACCAAGGAAGAGGTTCACGACAACATCGCCGCCTTCTGGCGGCCTAAGAATCCGCTGCAGGCCAAGGGCGAACACAACTACACCTATCGACTGCACTGGGGACCGGATAGCCCTAAACCGCATTCGCTCGCCAGATTCACGCGAAGCGGAATAGGGGCGCGAGGCGAGGATGCCCGACTCTTCGTCCTCGATCTGATCGGCGAGAACCTGAAGGGCATCGATCCTGCCGGCGTGAAAGGCATCGTTACGGCGGAGAAGTCCGAGGTGAAGAACATCGTGACGCAGCCCAATCCATACACCGGCGGTTGGCGATTGAGCTTCCAGTGCCAAGTCAAGGGAGAGCCGATCGAGCTGCGGGCGTTTCTGACCGAGGGCGACAAGCCCTTGTCGGAAGTCTGGGTCTACCGATGGGCACCTTGAACACGGCACCCCGCCCGGTCGCCGGCGAGATCACGACGCAGCGCCTGTTGCCGCGCGAGACGCCCCTTCCGATGGCTCCTGGCGACCTCGCAAAAAGCCGGGTGCCCGACCGCGTTTCTGCGGCAGTGGGCCCTGCGATGACCTGGCGACGCAGCCTCATTCTGCTCGCGACCGCGGCACTCACGGGGGCCGGCGGATTTGAGATGTATCGCGTGCTGGAGGTCGGCGGCGTCACCGTACTGGAAGCCATGGTGCTGGCGCTGTTCCTCGTTCTGCTCGCCTGGGTGGCTTTCTCGTTCGCGTCCGCACTCGCCGGTTTCTTCGTACTGCTGGCCCATCGTTCGACCGCGGTAGATGCGGAGCTACCTTCGATCGCAAGCCGCACGGCCATGCTGCTTCCCACCTACAACGAGGACCCCCATCGATTGACGGCGCGGCTGCGCGCGATCATCGAGTCCTTGGAGGGGACGAACCATGGAGAGCTGTTCGACTGGTATGTTCTGAGCGACAGCACCGATCCGGACATTTGGGTCGCCGAAGAAAAGGCATTGCTGGCGTTGCGACAGGCCGTCGGCACTTCGCGGCTGTACTATCGTCACCGCGCCGACAACACGGCGCGCAAAGCCGGCAACATCTCCGAGTGGATCACGCGGTTCGGCGCCGTCTACGACTTCATGATCGTGCTTGACGCCGACAGTCTCATGAGCGGACAGACCATCGTCCGATTGGTCCATGCGATCGAGACCAACCCGAGCGCCGGGCTAGTCCAGACGCTCCCCATGATCGTCAATGCGCGAAGTCTCTTCAGTCGCGTCCAGCAGTTCGCGGGCCGCCTGTACGGACCGATGATCGCTGCCGGCGTCGCCTGGTGGCACGGCTCGGAAGGCAACTATTGGGGACACAACGCGATCATCCGGGTGAAGGCGTTCGCGGAAGCGGCGGCGCTGCCCCAGCTGCGGGGACGCAAGCCGTTCGGCGGGCACATCCTCAGCCACGATTTCGTCGAGGCTGCGCTGATGCGGCGGGCCGGGTGGGGCATCTACATGCTGCCGACGCTCGGCGGAAGCTATGAGGAAGTTCCGCCCTCGCTGCTCGATTTCGCCGCCCGCGACCGCCGTTGGTGTCAGGGCAATCTTCAGCATCTCGCCGTGGTGCCCGCGCAGGGTCTCCACTGGGTGTCGCGGCTGCATTTCATGGTCGGCATAGGGGCCTATTTGACGGCACCGCTGTGGCTGCTGTTCCTGCTGCTGGGGATGCTGATCTCGCTGCAGGCCCGGTTCGTGCGTCCGGAGTATTTTCCCAAGGGCTTCTCGCTCTTTCCCACCTGGCCGGCCCAGGATCCCGTGCTCGCCATTTGGGTGTTCGTCGCCACGATGGGACTGCTACTGCTGCCGAAGCTGCTTAGCCTTGTCCTCGTCTGGCTACGGCGCGCGGAGCGACAGCAATTCGGCGGCGCGTTGCGGACCTCGGCCGGAGTTCTCGCGGAGGTCGTCATCTCCGCGCTGATGGCGCCTGTCATGATGATCTTTCAGTCGATCGCGGTCGTCGAGATTCTGGCTGGCCGCGATGCCGGCTGGCAGACGCAAAGGCGGGACGACGGCACAGTGGAGCGCCGCGAGCTCTACCGGAAATACGGCGTCCCGACCTTGTGCGGTGTTGCCATGGCCGCAAGCGCCTACGCCGTTTCGCTGCCGCTTCTGCTCTGGATGTCGCCGGTGATCGTCGGGCTGCTGTTCGCGGTGCCCATCGGTGCGCTGACGGCCAAGCCCGCGCCCGGAAAACTGTTCTCTACCCCTGAAGACCGGGAGCCGCCATCTGTCCTGCGCCGAGCCAACGAATTGAGTGCGGCGGCGGATCTCGGAGCCAGGCCCGCGCTGGTGGAGCTTCGCCAGGACCCAGCGCTGTTGGCCTTCCACCTGGCGCAACTGCCGCCTCCTCCCGCCGCTCGGCCCGACAAGGTCGATGCCAACCTGGCGGTCGGCCGCGCCAAGGTCGATGCGAGCGATACCTTCGAGGAAGCTGCGGCGCATCTGTCTTCGCGGGAAGTCCTCTCGATCTTGAATGACGGTTCAACGCTCTCGACCGTTCTGCAGAAGCGATGAGGGTTTGGCCTGGCGGGCAGTTCGAAGAAGTAGCTAGAGGATCGGGTCGTATAGCTGATTATTCGATCAGTTCGTCCGCTTCGATCAGAATGGATGGAGGTACGGCAAGACCGAGTGTCTTGGCCGTTTTTGTGTTGATGACCAATTCGAACTTCGTCGGCCGCAAAACCGGAAGCTCGTCCGGTTTCGCGCCTCTAAGGATTTTGCCGGCGTACGCGCCCAGCTGGCGATACGTGTCGGAGAGGCTGGCGCCATAGCTCATGAGACCCCCACCGGCCGGGAATTCCCGGATATGGAAGATGCCCGGCAGACGATCCCGGGCCGAAAGTCTCAAGATTTGCTCGCGGCGGCTGTCGAAGAACGGATCATTCTGCACGATCAGCCCTGAGATTCCTGCCTTGACCAGCTCAGCAAAACCGGAGTCGATCTCGGCATCGGTGCTCGCTTGCTGGACCCGGATTTCGCGCCCGAGCGTGCGGGCGGCGGCCGCGATGGATTGCTTGTGTTCTTCGGCCGCCTCGGCGCCGAAGCGCGGGTTCACAAGTAGTCCCAACACTTGGGCCGCAGGAACCATCGAGCACAGGAGCGCGAGTCGCTTTCCACCCAAATCGCCGGTGAAGAAGTTGACGCCAGTCGCCACGCCGGGACGATTCATGCTCTTCACAAGGCCCGCCTGCACGGGATCTTCGCCGACCACGAACACCATCGGGATCGGAAAGTTCGCTGCCTTCGCCGCCTTCGCAGCGGGGTCGCCGGCCGCGACCACCAACGAGGGCCGCCGATCCCGGAGATCGGCGGCAAGTGATGGCAATTGGCCGTAGTCGCCTCTCGCCCAGCGATACTCGACGACGACGTTGCGGCCCTCGGCGTACCCCATCTCTTCGAGCCCTCGTCGAAAGGCATTCGTGTGAGTTTGAGCTTCTTCGGGCGAGCGGGTGCTGAGAAATCCGACGACGGGTTGCCCTGCTGCGCACGTGCGATTGCCGGCAGGCCGGCCGCGACGGCAAACGCTCGGATGAAATCGCGCCTTCGCATTGTTTCCTCCGCTTACAGCTAAGGTACACATTTTGCCGGTCACGCGCAGAGATTTCGGATGGACGTAGCATCGCCACCGGGAGTGGCCACCCAGCGGTCGCGGCCAGAATCGAACTCCTTCGATGCAGCTCAACTTCGTGCGCCCCCGGCGTTGGGAACAAATCCATCGAGATTCGCTTGATGACTGGCGCGACCCCGCGCGGGAGGATTTTTGGACGCTCATTCGATCAACTCGTCGGCTGAAGCGAGCATGGTATCCGGAACGGTCAATCCGAGCCTTTTGGCGGTCCGCATGTTGATAACGGTCTCGAATTTGGTCGGCCGCTCGATCGGCAACTGCGATGTCGGCGCGCCCTTGAGGACCCGGTCGACGTAGTAGGCCAATCTGCGATAGCTTTCGGACAGTTTGGGCCCATACGTGCAGATGGCGCCGCTCTTCGCGAAGACCTGCCAGCCCGAGATGACAGGCGCACGGTGCTCGAATCCGAAGTCGATGACCCGCTGCCGGTACTGAATGGCGAAGCCGTCGGAAAAGAGCGACATGGCCTGCGGAGGGCTCTTGCCCATGGTCGCCAACGCATCTGTGAGCTGGCCCTCCGTGCCTGTCCCATAATACTCGAGCGCCAACCCGAGTTTTTTCGCGGCCTCTTCGGAATAGGCCCGCTCGATCTGGGACCCGGGATGTTCGGGATTGGCGATGATGGCGACGCGCTTCAGTCCGGGCACGATGTCCCGCAGCATCTCGAGACGTTTGGAATTCAGCTCGGCCGCCATGAAGGTCAGGCCGGTCATGCCGCCGCGCGGATGCGAGAGACTGTCGGCAAAGCCGGCGACGACCGGGTCTCCACTGAAGGCGTAGACGGATGGCGTGGAGAGTTTCAACCCGAACACGATCGAAACGGCCGCTCCTTGGACTACCAACAGATCGACGGGAAGAGCGGTAAGCTCCGCGGCCAGTGGCCCGACGCGTGTCCGGTCGTCGTCACCATACCTGTATTCGGTCTTCAGGTTGTCCCCCTCGCGATAGCCGAGTTCGGCGAGCCCCTCCCGGAAAGCGGCCAAGAAGGGGGGCAGGCTGGCCTCCCGCTGGGCCGTGAGCCAGCCTATCCGGAAGAGCCTGGAAGCCGCACGCACCTGCCTTCGAACCATGATTGCCGAGGCCGCCGCGGAGGCGATGAAGGTGCGACGTTTCACTGATCTCTCCATCGTTGCTGCATCAAGTCCAGCATCAGTCCATTTCGGCCGCGGCTCAAGAGGGTCAATCTTCGGAAAAGGCGCGGTGATTGAAATGGGACTCGGCTCCGCCTGTGGCCGGGAAAAGTCGGCAATTATCCGAGCAACTGCGGAACCTTGCCATCATCCGCGGGTTCTTGCAGGCCGCATCCTGCGGTCAGGAGATTTCGATGAAGAAGCTGATGCTGACGTGCGCGACCGCCGCGCTGATCTCGACGGGCGCCATGGCGCAGTCCACTGTCGTCACGACCACCACCGGCACAGGCCGTGCCACCGCCGTACAGATCGAGCCGGAATACCGCACCAAGATCCGCACCTACGTCACCGAGCACAAAGTTCGTCCTGTGCAGCAGAAGATCGTGGTCGGCCAGCCCGTGCCGCGCGAAGTCGAGCTCGAGGCGGTGCCCCGCGATTGGGGTTCTTCGCTCACCAAGTATCGCTATGTCTACTCGGGCGAGCGCGTGATGCTGGTCGATCCGTCGACCCGCACGGTCGTCCAGGAGATCGACTGAGCCTTCCCGGCGGGTCGCTGATCGTAGCGGCCCGTCACCCCATCCGGCCCCCGCCGATGCCTTGATTTCCCATTTGCGAGCGGCCGTCCATGCCGATCATTCGTTATTTCGTCTTCGTCGGCGGGTTCCTGCTCGCGCTGCTCTTCGCCGCGGATCGGTACCTGCCCGCTCCGGTCGAAGCCGCCGCCGTGGCCGACCCCGACAGGACCATCATCCGCATAAAATCGGCGAGGAGCATTCCGGAGAAGATCGTCTTCGACACCAGCCGGCGGGCCGAAGCGCCGAATCTCGCGCAGGCCGATCCGATCCCTGAAGAGCCGCAGCGGGAAGTGCGAGAAGCAATGGCGGCCGTGCCTGCAGCACCCTCGGGCGAGACCCTAAAGGAAGCGCCGGCCCGCGCTGCGGCGGTCATCACACATCCGAAGCGATCGGCAAAGCTGCCGAAGCGGACACCAGACCGGCGTCTCGCCTTCGAGCGCGCCGACACGACTGCCGGCGGATGGTGGTGAGCGGAAAGCCTGGGAGAGGCCAAGGAAGGGCACCGAAGGGCACCTTTCGCAGCCGGGTCGGCAGCTCGCAGGTGGAGGCCGGTTCATGCTGGGGGCGGGGCGGTTAACTTTGTTGAATTCGTCGCAAAGCTTTTCCGCAGTAAGCTAACTCTTCTTGCGTTGGGGGTTCCCATGTTCGATCCGGCCACGACCGCGCTCTTGCGCGCGGTATTCGACGAGGTCTGCGAAGACGTCTCGCGCCACGAAACCGCGGCGCGCACCCATGTAGCCTCCAGGATTCTGGAAGCGGCAACCGACGGCGACACCTCGCCCGAGACGCTGAAGCAGGTCGGACGCGCGGCCCTTCGCGACGCTCCGACCATGTGGCGATAGGTCGAGGACGGCTGAGGTGAACTTCCAGGTCACCGTGCTCAAGATCCTGGTGAGCTATCCCGACGGGTTCGCCGTCATGGCCGATCTCAAGCGCGACATGGCGATCCTGGCGACGAGCGGGCGCGACTGGTCCGAGCGGACCAAGCGTCTCGCCGCACGCGTGCCGGACCTCGACATCTTCTCGCAAGGACTGGTCGAGCGTCTGAATGGCGGATGGCGGATCACGGAGAAGGGCCGATCCGTGCTCGAGTTCATAGAAGCAAGGCCTGCCGAGAGGATGACGGAGAGCGCTGCGCCCGCTGCGGAGCTGCCGGCGTCAAGTCCTGCGGCGACGCCAACTCTCGCCGCTCGGCGCTCCGGCAGGAGCCAGCGCTTGCAGCGCCGTCGTGCGGCCCGCGAGCGGGCCCGCGCAAAAGCTTGCTGAACGTTCGCTTGTCCGTTTGACGCGGCGGACCGGGAAAAACCGGAAACTTTCCCAAGCGCCTTGAGTTGGCAGCGACTGGGTTCGTCTCCGGAGAGTGAGCATGGCCGGCAACGTCGTCTTGAAGAACGCCACGGAGACCGCCTGGACGGTGTATCGGGCGCGACACCCCGATGTCGACGCGCATGATGGCCGACGTTGTCTCATGGAGCGCCACCTGCATCGGAGGTGGGAAGAGCGACAGAGCGATGCCGAAGAACTCGCGACCTTCGGCTTAGCCTACCTGCAGCGGCTTCCCAGAGACCAATGTTGACGTGCATGAAAACGCTGGTCGCACGCGCATCCATCGGAAGCACAAGGCCCGGTTGGACGCTGCTCGCGATTTCGTTTCTGATGTCCGCGATCATCGTGATCGGCTTGCGCATCGCGTTCGGAGCCTAGCTCGATGCGGATCGCCCAGCTCGCTCCGTTGGCGGAGAGCGTTCCTCCGAAGCTATACGGCGGCACCGAACGAGTGATCGCCTGGCTGGTGGACGAGCTCGTCGATCTCGGCCACGACGTGACGCTGTTTGCGAGCGGCGACTCGAGCACGAAAGCCAAGCTCCATGCCGTGTGGCCGCGCGCGCTACGCCTGGGGCGGAAAGGCGTCGATCCGAACGCCGCCTGCGCGCTCTTGATCGAGGCCATCGGCGAGCGCGCGCGCGATTTCGACGTGATTCATTCCCATGTGGATTGGTTGCCTCTGCCGGTCCTGAGCCGCACCGGAGTGCCGTTTCTGACGACCATGCACGGTCGGCTCGACCTTCCGGGCTTGCCCGATGTGGTCGGGACTTTCCCAAAGGCTCCCTTCGTCTCGATCTCCGACAACCAGCGGCATCCGCTTCCGGACGCCAATTGGATCGCGACGATTCCGCACGGGCTACCCAAGGACCTGCTTCGGCCGTCGTTTGAAGGCGGTGCGTACTTGGCCTTCCTGGGGCGGCTGACGCCGGAGAAGGGGCCGGAAGCCGCCATACGCATCGCTCGCGCCGTCGGTATGCCGATGCGGATCGCCGCCAAGATTCCTCGCGCGGAGACGGCATATTTCAAGAAGAAGCTCGAGCCTGAGATCGACGGCGAAGAGATCAAGCTTATCGGCGAGGTGGACGAAGCCCGCAAGCAGCCGTTCCTCGCCGGCGCCGCCGCGTTGCTCTTTCCGATCGATTGGCCGGAGCCGTTCGGTCTCGTCATGATCGAGGCGATGGCGTGCGGGACGCCCGTGATCGCCTATCGCTCCGGATCGGTGCCGGAAGTCGTGGAGGACGGCGTCACCGGCTTCATCGTGGACGGCGAGCAGGAGGCGATCGAAGCAGTCGAGAAAGTCATCCGCTTGGATCGAAGGAAAGTCCGCGCTCGGTTCGAGGAGCGATTCGTCGCGAGCCGAATGGCGAGGGAATACGAAGAACGATATCGCGAGCTGGTCGCGGGCAGGTAACGCCGCCGAAGGAATCGTTCGGCCGAAACGAAAACGGCCCGCCCAGCGTATCGGACGAGCCGTTCGTCAAAATGGCCTTTTCGGAATAGAGCTGGATTACTGCTCGGTGCAGACCTTGGTGGTTTTCACGGCGGACTCGGCCTCCGTCTTGGTCTTGTAGACGCCATTGCCCACGACCGTCGTGGTGGTGGTAGTCGGCTTGGTGTCGACGACGGTGCACTTCTTGGTGGTCGCGTCGCGGACGATGTAGAACTCGGCGGCACTGGCGGCCTGGGTCCCGAGAGCGAAAGCGGCGAGCGCGCCGCACACGATCAGCTTCTTCATGGTGTCCTCCTAAAGCAGTCTGGAAGTTGTCACCGCTAACGAAGCTGGCGCGGCTGAAGTTCCACTTTTTCCCGGTTATGGCGCCATGAAGCGAAGAGCTTTCAGGTGGCCCGCTTGCCTCCGTCGATGACCTGAAATCGCGGACTGGCCAGCTTGTCTGCCGGCACCACGACCGGCGTAAAATCCGTGTCCTGTCGTTGGGTACGTGTGCAATTGGGGCAGACGAAGAGGTGTGCGATCATCATCGTGGGATTGTCCCGAACGAGTTCGGACCGAAACCATCTCATTGGCTACACGGCAATTCGGACAGGTAGGATTGCCGACTTCTTCCAAGGAATCCTTCAGTCGTTTCATCGGGCGCCCCCCGCCGCTTGGCGTTGTAAGTCGTAACAGTTCGGGCAGGGCGCGAATGTATCAAATGATACACAGCGGGCCACGATGCCATGGGAGATCGTGTGGGACCGGCGCTCGAGAACGATGGGGCGGCGACCCCCTTTTGGTTAACGCGTGTTTGCCGTCCGCGAAGCAGCATGTCCGGTCGCCGGGGAAATCGCAAGCTCGATCTCGCTCCGAATTGCCGACTTTTCCCGATTCGGAACCGAAGGCGGCGCCGAGGGTTGATCGGCGTCCACATTTGGGAGTTTCAGATGAACAAGCGTTTATTCTTGGCCACGACCGCTGCGGTTGCCATCGCGACTTCGGCGTTCGCGCAATCGTCTCCGAGCACGTCGAGCTCCACTCCGTCCGCGACGCAGCAAAAGGACTCCACGTCGACGCCGTCCTCTTCGACGTCGACGCCCCCGAATTCGTCGGGCTCGGCTCAGACCAATCCTTCGGGCAACTCGGCTCAGACCCAGTCGCCGTCGTCGACCGGCCAGACCGCCGGTAGCCAGCCGTCCAATTCCGGGACGGGCACCAACACCACGCAGGCGCCCGCCTCGGGCAACTCGACGAACCAGGCCCAGACCAATCAGCCGGCCAGCCAGTCCACGACCCCGTCCAACCAGGCGCAGACCAACTCGCCGTCGAGCACGACGCAGAGCGCCAACCCGCCGTCCTCAAGCACCAACCAGGCTCAGTCGCCCTCGGGCAGCGGCTCGACCAACACCGCGCAGCAGCCGAACAATCAGCAGAACACGGCGGATCGTTCGTCGAACACCAACGTGAACGCGTCGGTGAACATCAACGACCAGCAGCGGACCCGGATCAGCGCGTCGATCTCGCACCTGAACGTGCAGCCGCTCACTAACGTGAACTTCTCCCTGTCGGTGGGCACCGTCGTCCCGCGCGACATCCGCTTGCAGCCGCTGCCGGCCGAGGTCGTCGAGATCGTGCCGCAGTATCGCGGCTACAACTTCGTCCTGGTGAAGGACGAGATCGTGATCGTCGAGCCCTCGACCTACAAGATCGTGACGGTCCTGCCGTACTCGGGCCGTTCGACGGCGGCGGCGCCGGCGCGCACCGAGCAGCGCAACGTGACGTTCAGCGACCGCGATCGCGAAGTCGTCCGCAAGCACGCCAAGGCGCGCCCGGTCGAGCGTGAGAAGCGCGTGACCACCGGCAGCTCGGTCCGGACCGAGATCCGTACCGGCGAGCGCGTGCCGGAGGGAGTGGAGATCGAGGCCTTCCCGGAGGAGGTCTATCGGGATGCTCCGACCCTTCGCGAGTACCGGTACATCAACAGGGACAGCCGCACCTACATCGTCGAGCCCCGCGAGCGTCGCATCATCGAAGAGATCGATTGATCTCGCAATTAAAGGAGAACAACCATGAAGACCATTCTGTTGGGAGCGCTCACGGCGACCCTGATGGCGGCGTCGGCGAATGCCGCCCCGCTCGCCCCTGCGGCCATCGCATCGGCCGAGCTCGGTGCCACCGAGCAGGTCAGGCTTGTCTGTAACGAGTATGGTCGCTGCTACCGCACCCGCGGTCCGCGCTACGTCCAGCGCTATTATGGCGGGGACGACGGCTACGTGGTCCGCCGGAGCTACGGCTATTACGGCGGCCCCGGCTACTACGATCGCGGCTACGGCTACTATGGCGGTGGACCGAGCATCGGTTTCAGCTTCGGCACCCGGAGCTGGTGAACTGCGAACGGGCCGCTCTCAGAGCGGCCCGTTCTCCGTCGATTTCCTGTGGGGATGATGAGATGTCGGCTGTTGCGAAGCTCCTGGCCCAGAAGGAGCAATTGCTCGCTCGCCTCGAGACCGATCCGGGTCCGAACGAACGGGCCGAGATCCAGGCGCTGCTTTCAAAAATCGAGACGGCGCTGAAGTTGCTCGGCAGCCAGGATTCCACCGCTGCCGTAGCCGACGAGTAGTCGTCGGCGATCGATTTTCCTGAAGCTCTCCCGAAACGACATCCCGCCGGTATGAAGGCCCCAGCTCTAGGGGGCTATGAGCTGGGGCCAGTACCGGGTTCGCCCCTAGGGCAGGGGCGTTGGGAAAACTTGGCAGCCAAGCCTTCGTTCCTGCGTGAAGGAAGTTTGGATCTTCGCGCATCCACACCCGCTGAAGTTCCGGACGTGCGGCCGCCGGTTGATCGCTAGGTCGGGGGTGCTCGCCTCGTCTCGCCGAGCTCCTGGACCACCCGCACGATCTCGTCCGGGTGGAAGGGCTTTCTCACGATACGGCTGCCTTGGACCGGGCGAGGCGGGACCGGCGAGAAGCCGGTCGCGTAGACGACCGGCAAATTCGGGTACTGCTCCCGATAGCGCTCCGCGATCTGCCACCCGTCGACCTGCCCGGGTAGCCTCACGTCGGTGATCAGAACATCCGCGACGCGGTGGTCGCACCAAGCGAGCGCTTCCTCTCCCGTGCTCGCATGGATCACGTGATAGCCGGCCTCGCGCAGGGCATCGACGACGAATTCGCGGATCAGAGGATCGTCTTCGACGAGAAGTACGCTCACTGGGGGCTCTTGTGGATTTAGTGTCTCACATTCGAACGGCGCAACGTTGCGGTCGTTCCCGGCTCTGATGCAGCTTGCGAGAGCGCTGGGCCCGTGGCCTGGAGCAGACGCGCCGTAGTGAGGAACGGGCATGCGTGGCTGCGGTTCTCTGTCCATGAACAGGCTCTTCCCTCTCGTCCTGGAGCATGGGCTTCCGACAGTAGCCAGGTACGCCATTTCGGCGTGCATCATGCTGGGCTGCGCCGTCCTGCAGATGGCACTGCAGATGCAGACGGGTTCGCCGGGATATTTCCTGCTGCTTCCCGGTGTGTTTCTCTCGGGCCTCGTCTTCGACCGCGGCTCTGGAATTTTCGCAGCCATCATCGCGGTCGCCATCGGGGCCTACGTCGGCTATGCCAGCAACAACGGCATGGACTACTTGGCGACTAACGCTCTCTTCGCCATCACCGCAGCCGGAACGGCCGCCGTCGCCGAATTCCAACGCTCCGAGCTGGGGCGGGTGGTTTTGGCGGACAAGACGAAGGCCCTGCTGCTGCAGGAGATGGCTCACCGGACGAAGAACAACCTCGCAATCCTTGGCGGTATGATTAGGCTGGAGGCGAGACACGGCGGTTCGGAAGTCGCGGCCGCGCTGGAGGCCACCGCGCGTCGCCTGCAGGTGATGGCGGAGGCCTACGACCATCTCTCGCCAAAGCGGGATTCGAACTCCGTGAACATGCGCTTTTTTTTGAACAACGTCGTGGAAAAGGTCTTCCAGTCTTTGGCGCCTCCCGGGCCGATTGCATTTCAGGTGGTCTGCGAGGACATCGACCTGGCCAGCAGCCATGCGCTCGCGATCGGCATGATCACGAACGAGCTTGTCACGAACTCGCTGAAGTACGCTTTTCCCGCCGACAGGCCCGGCCACATTGCGGTCTCGTTCGCAAGTGGAAGCGGCATCGAGCTGTCGGTTTCCGATAACGGAGTCGGTCTGCCCGAGGGGGCAGAGCCCGGCGGATTGGGGTCGCGCATCGTCCAGTTGCTCGCCCAGCAGCTGGAAGGTGAAACTTCCTATGAACGGCTTGATCCTGGCCCGGCGAGTTCTGGTCATCTGGTAATGCGAGATCCGTACCCGAGATCTGCTCGCCGCCAAACTGAAGCGCTTCTTGGATAAGTCAACCCTGACTCTCATCCGGTGAATCGCACCTCCTGAAGGCCACAGGGATAAAGGCGGTCCTGCGATCGAGCGCAACTCGCATATCGCGGCACACCACGCATGCAAGGCTTTTCGAAAGTTTGCGGATGGGCTGCTGCCTGGAAGGCTTTTTCCGTGCGAGCAGGGAAAGCGACCAGTGGACCCAGTGGACGCAGATGATACAGGGCCGGCGGCCAAGGGGACCGACTGGACGGCCGAGCAGGTCACCATCGCAGTCGCTAAACTATTTCCTGATGCTCGGACGCGAACGAGCCACCGACAAGATTGGCCGAGCACTACCGGCGGCTGGAGCGGGAGGTGGGACGGTCGGAGAAGTCGATCGAATGGAAGCAACGTGTCGGCTGTTCTGGAGTGGCTCGGGATCGCCTGGATTCCGGGCCTGTTGCCCACAATTCGCAGGACTCCCTGTCGCAGTCCGTCGAGGTCCGGTTGGGTCTACATCCGAAAATTGTAACGGACCCCGTGCCGTTGAAGCCGCGCTTCACGTCGTCAGTGACTGGCCAGAAGCAAAAGAGTCTGCCGGCCTTGAAGACGTTCGCCACCCTATAAGAAATGCTAAGCCTTGTGGAACTTAAGTGTCTAATTGATATGAGCTATTTGGAATTATCGCGGCAGAGTGTTGCAAGCCGGCTACAGCAACGAGCGAGGGAAAGGTTAAGGTGTGCTCGGCAGTGGGGGTACGCGTGTCGTGCTTTCAACTCTTTTTCGGGGAGACACTTTAGTGAGAAGACTTCTGATGACAACGGCCGGGGCATTGGCGCTCGGTCTATCGCCTCCGGCCAGCGCGGCAGATCTGGCTGCGCGTCCCTACACGAAGGCACCTCCAATGGTCGCCGCGATCTACGACTGGAGCGGCTTCTACATCGGCGCCAACGGCGGTTGGGGCTCAAGTCGCAACAGCTGGGATTCGGTTGCCCCGTTCCTGGTGGGCCCCGAAGGTTCGCACGACGCAACGGGCGGCGTTGCGGGTGGTCAGATCGGCTATCGCTGGCAGACTGGAACATGGGTGTTCGGCCTCGAAGCGCAGGGCGACTGGGCTGACCTGCGAGGCAGCAACTTGAGCACGCTCTTCGGACCGGGCTTCCGTAACGAATCGCGGATCAATGCGTTCGGTCTGTTCACGGGTCAGCTCGGCTGGGCCACCAACAACGTCCTGTTCTACGTCAAGGGCGGTGCTGCTGTGACCGACAATCGAAACCGGATCTACTCGACTGCGACTGGCGCCTTGCTTGCCAGCACCGGCGATGACACCCGTTGGGGCGGTACCGTCGGCGTAGGCTTTGAATACGGCTTTGCCCCCGGCTGGTCGGCTGGTGTCGAATACGATCATCTGTTCATGCAGGATCGCACCCTTACCTTCACAACCCCCGCGGGCGTTGCATTCGGTGCGGATCGCATTCGTCAGGATGTCGACCTCGTCACGGTTCGCGTGAATTACAAGTTCGGCGGGCCCTCTGCCGGACGGTACTGACCGCAGCTTTCTCATATCCAGTAAACTGGCCTGGCCGCATTTGCGGTCGGGCCTTTTTCTTCATCATTTTGTTTTCGCTTCTTGATTGTCTTGAACACCAATGAGCGCCCGCCTGAAAGGCGATGAGGTGGAGTCCGCTGTGGGTCAAAAGTGGCCTCCAGTCGGCATGGCCGTGAAGGTCAGCTAGGGGCCAACAGCGGAAATCCAACTTGGGTTGAAATGAAGAGGGCCGCCAACCCGGGGGCGTCTTTAGTCAATGCGCGTCCGGGTGAAGACGCCTATGATCACACCGGTATGGTCCCGAACCGTCACAGTCTCTCGGCTTCGCTCTGCCAACTTCTTGCCCACTTGCAGAGCTTCCCGGGGGCGGTCTAGATCGAGAGAGATCAGCAAATATTTTGGACGGGACAGAGCCGGCCCATCAGTTCGCTCTGTAAGGACATGCCAGGGGGTATCCGTCCGCCGAAATGCTGGATAAGTTGCTCCCGGAGGGCTGAGACGGGCATTCGATGCGTGACGAGATGCTGACATTCCTGAACGGGGGAGGACGGATGGGAGAGCGCATCCGCCTGTTCGACTGGAGGTCAAATTCACTCGGGCCTCCGGATTCGTGGCCGCAATCGCTTCGTTCGGCACTGTCCATTTGCCTGTATTCGAGCTTTCCAACGGCGATCTATTGGGGGCCGGACTTCAGGCTCCTTTATAATGACGCGTGGTCTGTCATCCCGGGCGAGCGCCATCCCTGGGCTCTCGGCCGCCCCGCCAAGGAAGTCTGGTCCGACATCTGGCACGTCGTCGGCCCGCAGTTCGAGAACGTGATGGCCACGGGTGAGGGCTTTTCTACCTATGACGAAATGCTGCCAATGGTGCGTGGCGGCGTCCAGCAGGAGACCTACTGGAACTACAGCATCAGCCCGATCCGCGGCGAAGACGGCGAGGTTGCGGGCATCTTCAATCAAGGCAACGAGACAACTCAAATTGTCCTGGCGCGGCGTAGCTCCCAGCAGGAGATTGCGCGTCTCTCCCTGATGTTTGAACAGGCGCCAGGCGCGACGGCCGTTCTGCGGGGGCCACGCCATGTCTTTGAAATCGCAAACCCCGCTTACTTGCAGTTGGTGGGCCGTAACGACATCCTCGGCAAGTCGGTCGACCAGGCCCTGCCCGAGGTGGCGTCGCAAGGTTTCATCGAGCTACTCGACACCGTCTACAAGAGCGGAGAGCCTTACGCCGGGCGCGCCATTCCGGTCGTCCTGGATCGAAGTGGAATTCGCGAGCAGCGGCATCTCGACTTCGTCTATCAGCCGATAAGCGACGGCGCGGGCGACCGGTACGGCATTTTCGTGCAAGCGACCGATGTGACGGACACGATCCGGGCGGTGGCTGCTCTTCGCGAAAGCGAGGAACGTTACCAGGCCATCGTTAACTCCATCGACCAGATGATCTGGTCGACGCTGCCTGACGGCTATCATGATTATTACAACGACCGCTGGTACGAATATACGGGGATGCCCAAAGGTTCAACCGATGGTGAGGCCTGGAACGGAATGTTTCACCCCGACGACCAGGAGCGAGCCTGGAAATTGTGGCGCCACAGCTTGGCTACGGGCACCCCCTATCATATCGAGTATCGGCTGCGGCACCGCTCGGGTGAATATCGCTGGGTGATCGGACGTGCACAGTGCGTCCGCAACGAGGCGGGCGAAATCATCCGCTGGTACGGCACGTGCACTGACCTGCATGATTTGAAAATGGCCGAGGAGGCCCGGCAGCTGCTGATGCAAGAGCTGAATCATCGGGTGAAGAACCTCTTCCAGCTCTTCGAGGCCATGGTGTACATGACGGGCCGATCGAGCAATACGACGGCTGAAATGAGCTCCGCGCTTAAAGCACGTTTGCAAGCGCTATCGCGGGCACATGACCTCGTCCGGATCGGCGCAGCAGATTCGATGCCGGCGCATTCGGTGTTGCTCATCCATCTTGCTGAACAGATATTGGCACCGCATTTGAGTGACGCGCAACATGGCAAAGTGAGCTTGGCCGGACCGGAAATCCTGCTGGGCGAGAAATCAGCCTCCGCTATGGCGCTCATCCTGCATGAGCTTGCCACGAACGCTACCAAGTATGGCGCACTGGGTCGTGCAGACGGGAAGGTGATGATCGGCTGGGAACTTGCTGGAAAAGATCTGGTTCTGACGTGGAGCGAGCGCAATTCCTCTGCTGCGATTGCCAAGCCGACATCGACCGGTTTCGGCAGCAGGCTCATTAAGTCTGCGGTCGAAGGGCAGCTCGGCGGAAAAGTCGATATTGTTTGGAAGCCTTCTGGCGTACAACTCCGCCTGGAGTTAAGCCAGGCACGGCTGCGCGACTGATCGGAGCACTTCGCTCAACGCAGCATTGATCACAGCGGTTCGCGATTTAGCTCGAAGTTCTATGTACTCCAGTCGCGTCCATAGAGCCCACTTTGTCTGATGTCTGAAAGGGTCAAGGGCCGTCCATGGCAGCCGGATGTCCCTGATGCGGTCATTCTTTGGAAGCGGAAATCGCAGCTCTGTGGGCGGAAGTCAGCAACGGGTCAGAAGCGCCGGTTTGAGCAGCGCCGCGTCACTTCCGGTATGCCCCCGATGCGCTAACAATACCTGAACTAAAACGCACTTCGCCATCGGGCCACAAGCGAAAGTCAACGTCGGCTGAATGATTGAGGCCGCCAACTGAAGCAGCCTTAGTTCAGCTTGCGCTTTAGTTCTTGGACGAACTTCCGCTGCTCCTCGATGTCCTCTTCGACCATCTGGCGCAGTTCGTCGATGGGAGACGGCTTTTGACTTGCGCGGGGCTTCTTGGGTGGTTTCTTGTCGGTCATCAATCCTCCCAGATTAGCTCCCCGCATTGGCATTTGTACACGTACACGTATTTTCCCGTCTTTGTGCTCCAAAGCCGTTCGAGAAGCCGCGTCCTCTTCCGGCACTTAGGGCAAAAGAGCGGGGTTTCGATGTGATGCTCTGGCATGGCGGCGGTCCTCTCGAATAGAGCCAGACGCTAAACCTCCTTTGACGTTCCTAAAAATAACCAAGGATACTCAAATGGGAACAAACGGCGACTTCTATACGGAATGAGAACGGTCCAAAAGTCTGCTCAGGGTCGATTCTGTTGAAAAAGGCTGCAGTTGCGACTCAGAGGTAGCGGTGATTCAGTCTGTCTAATCGGCAGGACTGAAGATCATGATGGGGCATCGGCAAGTCGAACAGGCTGCTTTGTTCTACGAGTTCTCGCTCGAGAGGCACGTGCCTTCCGACCATTTGCTTCGCTCGATCGATAGATTTGTCGATCTTGAACAGATTAGGCAGGACCTGGCGCCCTTCTACAGTGCGATCGGCCGGCCTTCGATTGATCCCGAACTGATGATACGGATGCTCTTGATCGGCTATTGCTTCGGTATCCGATCGGAGCGACGTCTGTGCGATGAGGTTCACCTCAATTTGGCTTACCGCTGGTTCTGCCGGCTCGGCTTGGACGGTGCGGTGCCGGATCACTCGACGTTCTCCAAGAACAGACATGGTCGCTTCCGAGAAAGCGATCTCTTCCGCCGCGTGTTCGAGAGCGTCTTGCACCGTTGTATCGAGGAACGGTTGGTCGGCGGTGAAGGATTTGCCGTCGATGCGAGCCTGATCAAGGCCGACGCCAATCGGCAAAAGGGGATTGAAGGAGACAAGGGACTTCCAGCGGAGGCAGCGGGCCGAGCGATAAACGAGTACCTTGCCGTCCTTGACGATGCCGCTTTCGGAGCAGCGACTGAGGTCACTCCGAAGTTCGTGTCGCCCGCCGATCCGGCGGCCCGCTGGACGGGCGCACATGGCGGCCAAGCTTTCTTCGCCTACTCGACAAACTACCTGGTCGACGTCGAGAACGCGATCATCGTCGACGTCGAGGCGACGACGGCAATTCGGCAGGCGGAGGTGTTGGCTGCCAAGCGCATGATTGAGCGGTCGCTCGAACGGTTCGATCTTTATCCGAGCCGGCTCCTCGGCGACAGCGGCTATGGCTCGGCCGAGATGCTCGCCTGGTTGGTCTACGAGCACGGGATTGAACCCCACGTGACAGTGTTCGACAAGTCGGCCCGCACAGACGGTACCTTCTCGCGCGAGGACTTCACCTATGATCACACCAGCGACGTCTATACCTGCCCCGACGGCAAGATGCTGACAACAACCGGAACACTGGTGAACGACGGCGCGACGATGCTCTACCGAGCGAGCAAGCACGATTGCACAGACTGCGCCTTGAAGGCTCGCTGCTGCCCCAAGGACTTGGTCCGCAAAGTGTCTCGCTCGATCTACGAGGGCGCTCGCGACATGGCGCGCCAGATAGCACGATCATGGGAGGGCCGTACCTCACGCCGGTTGCGAAAGAAGATCGAGATGCTGTTCGCGCACCTGAAGCGCATTCTCAAGCTCGACCGTTTACGATTACGAGGCCCGAACGGCGCACGCGACGAGTTCACTCTCGCAGCCACCGCGCAGAACCTTCGGAAGATGGCCAAGCTGATCGCGATGCCGGCCGCAAGGCCAGGATAGGACCAACTCGATCTCATCCTGGTTCAACGATTACAACGGAATACTGCCGACCTTTTTCAACGAAATCGGTCAAAGGCTGCCCTCAGCAGCCAGCATGCCCTCGGTCGGGTCATTGCCGCGCGGTGGGCTGAGGTCACCCACGGGCCAATAGCTGGCATTGTAGTCGGCGCAATGCCTAGGCTTGCGATTCCGGAAGAAGCCTTCATCTCGGTAAAGCTCTGAGCGAGAGACCTGAGGCGCGCGGCGAGCTACAGCTCTCCGGGCGCAACTTCCGCTCCGGTTCATAGGCCGGCACCCGCGGCTCCGCTTCGGAACGGCCCTTGGGCCATTCCGAATCGATGCGAAGAAGCGGATCAGGCCTTGGCCTTGACCGGGAGCCGAAAGGGCGCCCCCAACCGGTTGAACGCGTTCATGGCCGCAATCGTAATCGTGAGGTCCACGAGATCCTTTGGGGCGAAAGCCGCGCTTGCGGCCGCATAGGCCTCGTCGGAGGCGTGCGTCTCGCTGACGAGCGTAACTTCCTCCGCCCACGCGAGGGCAGCCCGGTACTTGTCGGGAAACAGGTGGGGCACCTCGGCCCAGACTGGAACGAGGGCGACTTTTTCAAATGACATCGTGGCCAAGAGGTCCCGGGTGTGCAGGTCAATGCAGTGCGCGCAGCCGTTGATCTGCGAAACCCGCAGGAAGACGAGGTGGATCAGTTCGTGGGGCAGGTCGGTACCCGTGGTGATGTAGTGGTGGATGCTGAAGAGCGCCTTTGCACCGTGGGGTGCCACTTCGTTCCAGACCAGCCGCTTGTTCTCGCTCATGACGTGCCTCGTTGTTCGGAACGCCGGAGATTCGACGCTCGGAGCGATGACGGGCCAAGCGGTCAGGGTGTGACATGACACTCGGCGGTTCCATTCAAAGCGGCCGATGTCACATCCACGCAGGTCCGATCGTCTTATTCTCGGGTTCGGGATGCGCGAGCGACGGTGACAGCGGATATGATCTGCGAGGAAACTGGGCGGATGGAGGCGATGGACGATCAGCGGACCACTGAGTTCGAAGCGGAGCGCAGGCGCCTGACACGCTTGGCCTATCGGATGATGGGCTCGCTCACCGAGGCGGAGGACGTCGTTCAGGACGCATGGCTACGGTGGGTCGGGGTGGAGGGTGGCGTCGATTCGCCTCCCGGCTATCTGACCCGCATTGTCACACGCCTGTGCCTCGACCGACGCCGCTCCGCGCGGGCGCGCCGGGAAACCTACGTCGGACCCTGGCTGCCAGATCCTCTCGTCGGTTCCGTGGAGCCGAACGAGACGGTCGCCGACGACGTCACGGTCACGTTGATGCTGGCCCTTGAGCGCCTGTCGCCTCTTGAGCGGGCCGCTTTCCTTCTCCACGACGTTTGTGACGTGCCGCTGACCGAAGTGGCCATCACGCTCGGCCGCCAGCCGGCAGCTGTTCGTCAGCTCGCGGCGCGCGCCCGCAAGCACGTGCAGACCGCACGTCCCCGCTTTGATGTCGAACCCGCGGATGCGGATCGGATCACCCGTGCTTTCTTCGCCGCAGCACGCGACGGGGACGTGGCGGCGCTTTCGGGGCTGCTGGCAAGGAATGTCGAGATCCATACCGATGGCGGCGGCAAAGTCCTTGCTTTCCGCAATGTCATTCGGGGGGTCGAGCGGGCCCTGCGCCTATTTGCTAGGCAGCGACGCAAATACGTCGTACCGCCGAAGCTGCTTCGTGTCGTCACCATCGACGGCCTGCCAGGCTACGTTAGCCTCGATGGACGCGGCGTTCTGCAGACGACTGCGCTCGACATCCGCGAGGACGGGATCACCGCGATCTACATCGTCAAAAACCCGGACAAGCTGTCGCACTTAGCGACAGAAATGGAATTTCCAGCTCGCATCTCGCCGATACCGCCAGCTTCATGAACTGCCCGAGTGACTGCGGCAACGTGGAGAGTCGTTCGATGGGCTGCATATGAGGCTCGCCCACGGTCGACGTCCGCTCCGGGTCATTCGCGTCGATCTGACCGCGTTCTCCGCACGTCCGGTGTCGCCTCAATTGCTGCCATGCTGAGCTCGACTTTCCTCCTTCGCCTGAGGACAAAAGCCCTCACTACAACCTTCTTACATCGCGCCATCGGTTTTGCATTTTAGCGGCATTGCATGCGACCGCTTCCCCTCCGGATATTCCGCTTGCAGAAGGATGAATTCTGACAGGCGTTCTTCCCTAACCACATCATTCCCTCCTATTGACACCTGCCGCAAATGGGCAAATCCTTTCCAAAGCGAATTTTCAGCACGATAAATTTCGGCGCTAAGGCCTTTCTTTGGCGCCTTCTGAATCCATTTGCTTCTAACCGAAAACGGAGGGGCCCATGCGCGCGCTCGCTTTAAGAAGCGTCTCTCTTCTCCTCGCCACTCTTGCTTCGATCTGCGCCACGGCCTGCGCCCGCGCACAGGATGCGACCGACGAGCAGTTTGGCAAGGTGCACTTCCAGACCACTTGCAACGAGGTCGCGCAACGCCGCTTTGATCGCGGCATGCGCTACCAGCACTCGTTCTGGTACCGGCCTGCGAAGGAGATTTTCAAGGAGACGTTGCAAGCCGATCCGGAATGCGCGATCGCCTTTTGGGGCATTGCACTGAGCCTGCTCTACAATCCTCATTTTCCCGCACCGAAGGAAAATCTCGCCGAGGGCCTCGCCGCGCTGCAAAAAGCCAAGGCACTCGGCGCCAAGAGCGACCGCGAACGAGACTATGTCGACGCACTGCTGGCCTTCTACTCGGGGGACGAGAAGACGACGTTTGGCCAGCGGGCACAGGCCTATCTCAAGGCAACCGAGGCCGTCGCGGAGCGCTATCCCAATGATGACGAGGCGCAGATCGCCTACGCCATCACCCTGAATGTCCCGGCCTCACCAAACGATAAGACGTATGCTAACCAGCTCAAGGGCGCGGCCATCCTGGAGCCGATCTTCAAGCGGCAGCCGCGGCACCCCGGCGTCGCGCATTACCTGATCCACCTCTATGACTATCCGGCGATAGCGGAGCAAGGCCTCGACGCTGCCAAGCGCTATTCCGAGATCGCGCCGGCGGCGCCGCACGCCTTGCACATGCCGTCACACATCTTCACGCGCGTCGGCTACTGGAACGAATCCATCGATGCCAATAGCCGTTCCGCCAAGGCTGCCAAGGAGGGCAAGGACCCTAGCGAGCAGCTCCACGCCGACGACTACATGGTCTACGCCCTGCTCCAGCTTGCACAGGACAGCCGAGCCCGCGACGTCATCGCGGACATGCTTGCGACCACGGGCTATGCGCCGGCCGTTCGCGCCGGCCCCTACGCGATAGCGGCGAGCCAAGCGCGCTACATGGTCGAGCGAGGTGATTGGCCGAGGGCTGCCGCACTGAAGGTCGAGCCGAGCCGGTTTGCCTATGTCGATGCGATCACCTACTTCGCCCGCGCCCTCGGCGCCGCGCGCTCCGGCAATGCCGACGCAGCGACGGCGGACATCGCCAAGCTGGCGGAGTTGCGGGACAAGCTGCAGCAGGACAAGGACGCCTATTGGGCCGAAATCGTCGAGATCCAGCGGCAGGTCGCCACAGCCTGGCAGCTCAACGCCTGGGGGAAACCGGCGGACGCGTTGGAAGCGATGCGCCTTGCGGCCGATGCCGAAGACAAGACCGAGAAATCCATCGTCACGCCTGGACCGCTTGCTCCGGCACGCGAGCTTTATGGGACCATGCTGCTCGAACGCGGCATGGCGACGGAGGCATTGGTCGCGTTCGAAAGCACGATGCGCAAGGAGCCCAACCGGTTCGGCGCGATGATCGGCGCGGCTCACGCCGCCGAGAAAGCAGGGGATGCCGTGAAGGCACGCCAGTACTATGCGAAGGTGGTCGACATGGCACGGGATGGCGACTCCTCGCGGGAAGATCTGGCGGCCGCACGAAAGTTCATGGCTCAGAATTAGAGAGAGTTCGGCGGCAGGTGCTATGCGTCTGACCAGCAAATTCACCGCGATCGGCGCAGCCGCGGCACTGTTCTGTGCGGTCGCTGCGGTCTGGATGCTGCGATCCGGCGACCTGACACGTGCAAGAGCGGCAACCGGGCAGATCCGCCCGGTGTGGACGGAAACCGAGTGGCCCTTCGGGGTAGATCCTTGGGGGAAAGGCAAGGCGTTTCGCTGCAATGCCAACGATTGCGGCGGTGAGGTCCAGCTTTACGTTCGCGCCAAGCTCGGCTTTTGCAATTGCACCACCGGCGTCGCCGACGATACTGACCTCGAGCAAATGGGCGACTTGGCGCTGATTGGTAAGACAACGCCGATCGGTGCCAGTCGGGAGATTGTCGTTGGGCCCATGCAAGGCCGCAGCCGCGCGTATCGGGTCGAGGGAAATGGTAACGCAGCGCTTTCGTTCGCTTTCAATCAGCGCTGCGACATGGTGGCTGCAACGGCCTTGGTTGGACGGGGCGTACCCGGCTCACTGGAGCCAGCGGTGCTGGCATTCCTCAACAGCGATCGCATGTTGAAGTGGGCCGAGATCGCGTTAGGTTTATAACTCGGCGCTACCTCGAAGCTCGCATTTCGGCACGTCAGCGTCGCTCCCTAATCCCCGAGCACAAATCCGCAAACTTAGCATGCCTCAATCGTAAGATCGGGAAAACTCGGCTAAGATGCTACTTTCCCTTGTTGGGGGCATTTCATGTTCGACATGGCAACCACGGCGCTTTTGCGCGCGGTTTTCGACGAAGTGTGCGAGGGTCTTCCGCAGCGCGAGATCGGCGCGCGGACGCGTGTGGCTTCGAAGATCCTGGAGGCCGCCAATGGCGGCGAGCTCTGTCCCGAGGACCTCAGACAGGTCGGCCGCAAGGCCCTTTCGCACGCGCCCACCATGTGGCGCTAACTGAAAACCGGGACGCGGGCGTGAACTTCCAGGTCACCGTTTTGAAGATTTTGGCGGCATATCCGGACGGGTTTGCCGTCATGGAGGACCTCAAGCGGGACATGGCAATTCTGGCGACCAGTGGCCGCGATTGGGCGGACCGGACAGGCGGCTCGCGGCACGGGTTCCGGATCTCGACATCTGGTCACAAGGGCTGGTCGAACGCATCAGCGGCGGCTGGAAGATCACTGTAAAGGGACGGGCTGTGCTCGAGTTCATGGAAGCTCGCCCTGCTGCGCCGGAGCCCATTCCGGTGCCTTCGGTTGAGCAGACGGTCGTCGCTTCGCCGACACTGGTTCCTCCGCTGCGGCAGCCGGCCGACCGGGCCAAGCGCCGCCGCGAACGTCGGGAACGGCGCCGCGAGGCGCGCGAAAGGGCTAGGGCCAACGCTTCCTAAGTAGGATCAGGCCAAGAAAAAGCCGCCGGTACGCGCGGCGGCTTGGATAGTGCCGGACTGCCGGTTACTTCCCCAGCCCCAAGCGTACCGCCGTTACCTTGTTTGCGGCCATGCCAGTCCGACCTACCGGACGAGCTTCGATTCGGCGATCGGCGAGCCGAGTTGTGCACCGGCTCCTACAAAGCCGGCAGAGGTCCAACGAGGAGGACGGAAGGCGAACCCGCGCGGCATCACCAGCTGCGAACGCCCCCGGCCCGTACCATGTCCAGCACACCGGATTCGAACGGAGGGCCCGTTTCCGCCGACGAGAGCACCTGCCGTTTCAGCCGGTCCGGCAGCGATCAGGACACAAGGAGGGCGCACGGGCGCTCAATGGCCGCCGTGGCATGGGATCAATGAACATCCCTAGGGGCACAGATGTCCAGTGGTGGTGATGATGTCGCCCAAGTCTTCCGCTGCGACTGCGAACTCGGCTCTGTAGGGGTCTAAAAGAGCCCGGACGCGATGAGGTGAACCTGCTGCAGGTTGGGAAGCTGGCCCGCGGACGGTGATATAGCGATGGTGACGAGGGGCCGGCTGGGCGTCGCCTTCGACACCCCGGCCGATCCGACCCCGTGGCGGCCTGCGACACACCGCGGAAGACGCCGCCGATGGGGCGGCCGATTAAATCGCTCCGGTGGTGCGCTCGCGGACAACTCCCTTCACGACAGGAAAGTCGCGCCCGACGATTTTATCGAGCCGGATCCACGTCGGCACCTCCTTGATCAGGCGACGATCTGTCCCTTCCACGATGATCTCTTTGCCTTCGACCTGCCGCCACGGCAGATATCCCAAGTACACCGCAACGAAATCGGCGATTTTGCCGCGGAAAATAACGTCGACTGCGAAGCCGGGATCCTTGGCGCAGACGTCTACGCCCTGCGGATCGAGGACCAGCCACAGAATGCTGTACTTCGTTCGGTTGGCCGGCACGCCGGCGAATTCGAAGCGAGCGACGACTTTCTTATCAATGGCGTCCCGAACCGCCCTCTTTCGGAAACCCCATACAAGGAAGAAGGGATCAAGGTCCGTCGGCTTGATCGCATCCCGCGCGTGTACCAGACCCCAATGTCCCATCTCGCTGACGATCGGCCGGAGTGCCTCGCCAGCGGGGGTAAGCCAATATTCGTGTCCAGTCCCGTTGGACCGCGCGCGCCTTTCGATTATTCCTTGATCTTCCAATTCGCGAAGTCGTGTCACAAGGACCGCTCTCGAGATAAGCGGCACGCCACGATGAACATCGTTGAATGTTCGGTTGTCAGCCATCAATTCGCGCAGGATCAGCGGCGTCCAACGCGTCGCCAGTACCTCAGCCGTTTTAGCGATGGGGCAAAATTGGTCATAGCCGTCTTGCATGATCGCGATTGAACCACCGAAGGCTTTGCTTCGCTAGTTCGAAAAACAGACTTGAGCGGAACCGGTAGCGATGTTTGCCTCGGCGCGCCCGGCTCTCACGCCTGGTCGGTCGCAGCAAACGGAGGCCTACATGAACCGAGCACCCCTGCGCCGCAGCATTCTCGCCGGACTGATGTTGTCGCTCCCTGTCACTTCTGCCTTTGCGGATGTCATTTCAGACTGGAATGAGCGAGCTGTCACTTTGCTGCTGGCCCAAAAGCTGGGACCGCCGGCGGCAGAGCGCGTGCTGGCGATGATGCACCTCGCCATGTTCGATGCAACCAACTCAGTGGAGCCGAGATACGCACCGTTCCTCACCAAGCTTCACATCAGCCGCGAAGTCTCCAAAGAAGTAGCGGCAGGCGTTGCTGCCGCAACCGTACTACTCGCGAGCAGCCCGGAGGCAAACGCGCCCGAGCTCAAACAAGCGCTCAGCAACGACCTTCAGCGCGTCCCCGACGGCCCAGCGAAGGAAGAAGGCATTAGAGTTGGCGAAACGGTGGCCGCGAAAATCCTGACGAACAGAAAGGACGACGGGTCCGCCGCGCCCGACGGCCATCGGCCCATCACCACTCCGGGCGTCTACGTTCCGACGCCCAGCCTGGTCGTCGCACAGTGGCCGGGCGTTCGACCCTTCGCGATGAATAAGGCTGACCAATTCCGACCGGAGCCGCCCGTTGCGCTCTCCAGCTCGGAATGGGCGCACGACTTCAACGAGATTTCCAAAGTCGGCCGCTTCGACAGCAAGTCCCGCACCGCGGATCAGACCGAAGCGGCCAAGTTCTGGATCTCGATCGGCGGCGACGTGTTCTATCCGCTCGCACGCGCTCTGATAGCCGCAAGAAGCTAGACCAAACCGATAATTCCCGCATCTTTGCCTTGATCGCCGTCGCTCGGGCAGACAGCCTGATTGCAGTGTTCGACGCCAAGTACCACTACAATTTCTGGCGGCCGATTACGGCGATCCGCAATGGCGACAGGGATGACAACGCCGAAACAGAGAGGGACCCATTGTGGCGTCCGATCGCGGATACTCCGATGCACCCAGAATACCCATGCGCTCACTGTGTGCAGGCGTCTGCTATGTGTGCGGTTCTCGAAGCCGCATTGGGTACGACCACGTTCTCTGAGATCAGCATGACGAGCACCACTGCGCCGGGGGCTGAGCGCCGCTGGACAGACCTTAAATCATTCATCAACGAGGTGTCCGAAGCCCGGGTTTGGGCAGGCTTTCACTATCGGTTCTCGACAAGGGTCGGTCGTGAGATGGGGTATGAGATCGGCAAGTACGTCGTCAAGAATCTTCTCAGGCCGGTGGAAAGCGCGTCTAAGTGACTAACAACAGTTATTTGACCGAGGCCGGCCGGTGCGCTTGGCGAGTCCAGGCATGAAGATAGGGTAGGCCGTCCTTCGCGGCGCCGCCAGCGTGGTAAGCGTCGCAGGAGGCACTAGTCGGGGGCCTTCAAAGAATCGAGGCGTTTGCGGAGAAACGCCAACACCATGACTTCATCCGACGTGAGCTTGGCATACTGTCGCTTGAACTTCCGAGCGATCTTGGCTTCGATCATCTTGACAAGATCACCGGACATGTAGGCGTTCAGGACTTCCGGGTGCACGTAGCACTTGCGGCAAATGGCCGGCGTATTCCCGAGCTGCTTGGAGACGCTTTCGATCGCGGCGACGACGTTGCGCTTCGCCTCGGCCTGGCTGTCGTACTTCTTGAACTCGGTCAGCGCCAACGCCGCCAGAACCGTCCCCGCCCAAGTGCGGAAATCCTTGGCGCTGAAGTCCTCGCCCGTGATCTCCTTGATGTAAGCATTGACGTCGCCGGAATCGACCGTACGCGGCTGCCCGTCGTCGTCCAGGTACTTGAAGAGCTCATGTCCGGGGATTTCCGCGCAGCGCTTCACGATGGCGGCAATCCGCTTGTCCTCGACCCGAAGTTTCCACTGTTTGCCCGACTTGCCCGTGAAGTCGAACCGAAGGACGCCGCGACCCACCGCAACGTGCTTCCGTCGCATGGTGGTGAGCCCGTAGGATTTGTTTTTCTCGGCATACTCGGCGTTGCCGACCCGGATCAAAGTCTTCTCCAGAAGGCTGACGATCGTGGCAAGAACCTTCTCGCGAGGTAGTCCTTCCAGCTTCATGTCGGCCGCGACACGGTCGCGCAGCGCGGGCAACGCGGCTGCGAACTGGACGATGTGTTCGTACTTGTTCTGGTCGCGCAGCTCGCGCCATTTCGCGTGGTAGCGGTACTGCTTGCGGCCCCGCGCATCGAGCCCGGTCGCCTGGATGTGGCCGTTCGCCGAGGGGCAGATCCAAACGGATTCATAGGCCGGCGGGATACCGATGGACTTGATGCGCCGGATGACGGCGGCATCGGTGATGCGCTTGCCGTCCTTGTCGTAGTAGCTGAAGGTAGTCCCCGTCCGCTTGCGGGTGTAGCCGGGCGCGGAGTCGCTGACATAGCGAAGACCTTCTTCCGCAATGGCTGCTGCGACCTCGGCGGTGCGGTCCAGAACCTGTTCTTCGTTGCGAGTCTCTCGGAGCATGGGCCTGTTCCCTCGGAAGCACCCAGGGATCGAGGCTCCACTCCTTTCTAAAGGAACGGAGACAGCGGTTGGTTCCGTTCGTGAGATCGGCGGTTCGTAGATAAGATCAGTGGCCGCGCAAGATACTTGCCCTATCTGAAGCCGGCGGTTCCTTTCGACGGTCCGCTGCGCAGGCCGACGATGGCTGCAAGGCCGAGCTTCAGACAATCGCCACAAAGTTTACGGACACGCTTTCCCAATTAGTCTGTGCGAAGGTCCGCTATGTCCCAATATTCGCTCGATGTATTGCGTCAGCGCTATGTCGTCGAGAAACGACCGCTCGAGGCCAGCGTCGAGCAGATCCTGCGGGCTGACGCTCGCGCGGGAGCCCGCGCGATCCTGGCTTCGATCGATAAGAGGCGCTTCGAAAACAGGTCCGAGGGGCAGCGCCTCCGCAAGATGCTGCGCTTCGAGACCTCTCTCTGGGAAAGCGGCCTTCATGCTGTGGCAGGCGTGGACGAGGCCGGAATGAGCCCTCTTGCGGGGCCAGTATCCGCGGGCGCGGTGATTCTGAAACCCGGCACGCGGATCGTCGGGATCGATGACTCGAAGAAGCTCGACGCCGCGGCTCGCGAAGAACTCGCGAAGGAGATCAAGGCAAAGGCAGAGAGTTGGTGTGTGGCGTTCGTAGAGGTCGAGGAGATCGACGCGATCAACATCTATTGGGCTGGCATCCAGGCCATGCAGCGTGCGGTCCGGGGGCTGGGATTGACGCCGCAACACTTGCTGATCGACGCCAAGCGATTGAAGGAGATCGACATCCCTCAGCAGGCCATCATTAAGGGCGATGCCAAGTCAGCCAGCATCGCTGCGGCGTCGATCCTCGCGAAAGTCGAGCGCGACATCGTCATGCGGACCCTCGACGCGCGTCACCCTGGCTACGGCTTCGCGGATCACAAAGGCTACCCCGTGCCGGCTCACTATGAAGCTCTTGCCAGGCTCGGCGCATGCGCAGCTCACCGTCGGTCGTTCGGACCAGTACGCAAGACTCTCGGGTTGCCGCCCCTGCCGCCGTGGCCTTCTGCATCCGAGCGAGCCGCCGGCTGAACAGGTCGATTACTTGGTCTAGACGGCACTATTCCCGCGACCAACTCTTTTCGCGAACGACGTCCTTGGCCTTTTTGTCGGACCGCAGGCCGAGATAGACTGGCTGGCGCAGCTCTCCCTTGCTGGTCCACTCCGCGAACTTCACCTCTGCGACCAACGAAGGACGCACCCAGGTCGTGACCTCCGCATCCTTCACCTTGGCGGAAAAGGGGGACTTGGCCGTCTTGAGCTTCAGGAGCTTGCCGTGAAGCTCTTCGAGAACCTGGTGGCTGAAGCCGGTGCCAACGTGGCCGATGTACCGCCATCCGCCATTTTCCCGCACCGCCAGCGCGAGAGCGCCGAAGAAGGGCCGGGTTCGCCTCGGCGCCGTGAAGCCGGCGATCACGACCTCCTGCCGCTGCGCCGTTTTTACCTTCAGCCAATTGGCGGTCCGGCGTCCGGACGCGTACGGGCTGTCGGCGCGCTTGGCCATGATGCCTTCGAGGTGCCTCCGCTCGGCTTCTGCGAAGAACTTCGTTCCCTTGCCTTTGCGGTGGTTGCTGAATGCGATCAGCTTATGGCGCGGCAGGATGGCCTTGAGCCGCTTCTTGCGCTCAAGGAGCGGCAGCGCGCGTAGGTCCTCGCCGTCCGCGAACATGAGATCGAACGCGCAGTACAGAAGCTTGGCCTCATGGCGCAGGGCGTTCTGGAGCAACTGGAAATGAGAGACGCCGTCTTTGCCGATCGCGACGAGCTCGCCATCGATCACGGCATCCGCCTTCACGCCCTCAAGCGCCTTCGCGACCTCCACGTAGGAGTGGCTGATGATCTTCCCATTACGGCTGTATAGCGCGACCCGTCCACGCCGGATTTCCGCGACCATACGAAAACCATCGAACTTGTCCTCGAATATCCAATCGGGATCGTCGAACGGTGAATCGGTTAGGGTGGCCAGCATGGGCTGCAGGCGGCGAGGCAGGATCGATTTTCGGGCCACGGTAGAAGTCTCTCTATAGGGCCGGCAAAGGCCGAAACGAGGAAGATGGAAGGCGAACCCGCGCGCTGTCGCCGGCCACGACCGGTCCCCCGGACCGGACCACGCCCAACACCCCGGATTTGAACGGAGGGCCCGTTTCCGCCGGCGACAGTACCTGCCGCTTGAGGCCGGCTCGAAAGCGGTCAATTAGGACACAGGGCGTCCGGAGGCCAGTCAGCTCGACGACCGCGGAGGGTCCGAGCTCGATCAAGGTCCCGAGCGGCATCCGTTCGAGGTCCAATCCGACGGTGGTGACGTTCTCGCCGAGGTCGCCCGCGCCAACCTCGAAGCCAGCCTTGAGGAGAGACGGGAAGAGTTCGGATGGTATCAGGTGGACCTGCCGGAGATTGGGCAGGCGGGGCCGGCGGCGTGCCAAATAGCGGTGTCGGACGAACGGGCCGGCGTGAACGTCGCCTTCTACGCCGTGGCCTTCCACCAGGATTATGCGCTCCTGAGTTGGTTTGCTGAAGTGATGCCCGCGATCGGCGGCGACCGCCACGACCCTGCCCTCGAGCGCCGGATCGTGGCCCTGCGACATCAGGCGGCGCGGGCGAGCGAGCGCCGCTTCTGGCGAAGGTAGCGCGTGATTTCCGCAAGCGTCATCACGTTCAGGACGCGGTCGGCAGGGACACCGCCCTTGCGGGCCATCTGAACGCCCCAGTGCATGTGGTCGAGTTCGGGGATCGAGTGCGCGTCGGGATTGATGCTCATCATGCAACCGAACTCGAGCGCCGCCTGGTGCCAGCGCCAGTCCAAGTCGAGCCGCCATGGATGGGCATTGATCTCGACGACGACATCGTGCTTCGCGCAGGCCCGCAGTACCTTTTCGACGTCGATTTCATAGCCCGGCCGCCGCTGGAGCTGTCGCCCCGTCATGTGGCCGATGATGGTGGTGTGAGGGTTGGAAATAGCCCGAAGCAGGCGCTGCGTCTGCGCCTTGCGGTCCAACTTGAAGCGCCCATGGATGCTGGCCACCACGAAATCGAAGCGCTCCAGAACGTCGTCGTCATAGTCGAGCGACCCGTCCGCCAGGATGTCGGACTCGATACCCTTGAGGATCCGGAAGTCCTTGCCGAAACGCTTGTTGAGGCGGTCGGCTTCACGGTGCTGCTGCGCGATCTCCTCGACGGAGAGGCCGCCTGCGTAGTGGGCGGACTTGGAATGGTCGGCCACGCCGAAATACTCGAAGCCCCGCTTGCGCGTGGCCTTAGCCATGGTCTCCAGCGTCTCGGTGCCGTCGGAGGCATCGGTGTGGCAGTGAAGGATGCCGCGCAGGTCCTGGTCGGTGACGAGCTTCGGGAGCTTGCCTTTCAGGGCCGCCTCGATCTCGCCGCGCCCCTCCCGGAGTTCCGGATCGATGAAGGGCAAGCCGAAAGCTTGATAGATGTCGGCCTCCTCGCCGGCGATCAGCGTGCGCCCCTTGTGGAGGCCGTCAGCATCCAACCGCATGCCTTTCTCGGCGGCCAAGGCTTGGAGCTGCTCGATGTGGGCGGCGGAGCCGGTGGCGAAGAGAAGGGCGGCGCCGAAGTGCTTGCGGTCGGAAACTTGAATTCGCAGCCCGTTGGCCGATGGCGTCGATGTCTTGTGCTTGGCAGCCTCCGCAACGATCGTGAGATCGCCGACGAGTTCGCAGCCGCGGCGGAAATCGCCGGCGATCGTCACACGCTTCAGTTCGGGGCGAGACTTGCGGATCGAGTCCTCCGCCTGCGCGAGCAGCGCGGCGGCGCGGTGCAGGTGGAGGCGGCCTTCTCCGCTTTTGGCGATCGCGAGGTTCTGCAGGATCTTGGTCTGCAGCGTGGCGCCGAGTCCTTTCGCCTTCTTGATGCGGTCATCCTTGGCGGCGGCCTCCAACTCTGAGAGCGAGCCGATGCCGAGATCCTTGTACAGGCGCAGCACCTTCTCCGGACGAAGGCCGGGTACAGCGAGCATCTCGAGCACGCCCGCGGGGATCTCCTTCCGCAGCTTTTCGAGGCTGGGGTGACTGCCCGTCTTGTGAAGCTTGGTGATGATGTCGGCGATCGCGTCGCCGACCCCCGGGATCTCCGTAAGTCGGTCTTCGTCGATGAGCACGTCCAAGGGAACGATAAGAGCCGCCAGGCTGTCGGCGGCCCGAGAGTAGGCTTTCGCCCGGTAGGGATTGCCGCCTCGCAATGCGGTCCGCTGTGCGTACTCTCGCAGAAGGCTTGCCACACCGCGCGCGTCGAGCGAAGGCATTCAGCCAGCCCCCCGGTCCGAGCCTTGCGGCACCGCCGGAGCAACGCGGCTGCCGGAGCGGTCACTTGGCCGGCGATCGAGGGAGGCTTCGAGCTTCTGGGCTGCGCGAAAGTCCTCAAGGTGCTGGACATTGGGGCCGTAGGCAGCCTCCTTCTTGAGGAGATTGTAGATCCGGCCGGCCACCAGTTGCAGATGCTTCATCTTGCCCCGCGGCATGGATCTCGCATTGCAGAGAGCTCGGACAGCGTAGGCGCGGAAGTAATCGAATGCGTCTGACATGATGTCAGTAAACGCCGGCTCTCGCCGAGAGTTCGATGCGCTCTGAGACGGACTGGACCGCCCATCGGCGCCCGTCGCGACCTCGCAAACCCGAAACCTTGCGAACAGTACGTTCTTGGGAACTCCTCGCTGCCTTCGAAGTTGCGAGACTCGTTGATTAAGGTAGGTAGACTGATCGCAGTCGGCCCCCAACCTGGCGGCGGTTTTTTGTGAGTTTGGTGGCGTGGCAAAGCGTATCAAGGCTCCTCGGGCCAATGAGCCGGAGGTCCCTACTATGCCGGGGTTCATCGAACCCCAACTGGCGACCCTGAAGATGAAGGCTCCTTCAGGACCTCTATGGATTCACGAAGTCAAATACGATGGCTACCGCATCCAGCTCCGCATCGACGGTGACGACCGACGGGCCTACACCCGCAACGGTTACAATTGGATCAGCAAGTTCTCAAGAATTGCGGGTGCCTTCGATATCGAAGGACAGGCCATCGTCGACGGCGAGGTCGTCGTCATCCATGATGGGCGCACGAACTTCTCCGAGCTGCAGGCAGACCTCGGCAGGGGCGATCAGGATCGACTGGTCTACTTCGCTTTCGATCTGCTCTGGCGGGACGGCAGAGATCTGCGCAAGGAGCCGCAGATCGAGCGGAAGAGGCTGCTCAAGGAGCTGATTGAGGAGCACGACCTCCAGGAGCCCGTCCTCTATAGCGAGCACCACGAAGGAGACGGCCAGGCACTGTTCGCCGCAGCCAGCAAGCTGAATTACGAAGGCATCGTCTCCAAGCGGGTGGACGCACCATTCCGATCGGATCGGGTGGAGGCCTGGCAGAAGATCAAGGTCGTTCAGAAGGGCAAGTTTCCCGTGGTCGGCTTCATCAAGGACCCATCCGGCGTGGCCGCGCTCTATTTGGGCAAGAAGGAAGGCAAGGATCTGGTCTACATGGGAAAGGTCGGGACCGGATGGAGCCGAACCACCTCGGCGCAGATACGCAAGACGCTCGACACCGTGGTAAGCCCGAAGCAAAAGCTGACCAAGACCATCAGGAAGCCGAAGGCCACGTGGGTCGAACCCGAGTTCTATGCCGACATCGAGTACCGCGACATCACCTCCGAAGGCCTTCTGCGGGCCAGCTCGTTCAAGGGCCTCAGCAAAGGAACGCGCCGTTCATAGCCGCGTTTTCCTGCGGAGTATGTGGGGTACCGGTCATGGATCCGGAAAGGCGAGTTGCGAAGGCCTTGGAAGACGCACAAGGCATCTTGGCCCGGCATGTCGAGCCCGGCCCCAGAAATTGCGAGCAAACCATAAACAGACTGCTGGATGTGCTCGACGACGGAACCGTTGTGCAGGCGCTCAAGGATGCGAAGATGGAAAAGCCCACCACGGAACAACTCGACGAGCTCAAGAGGCTCAGTGCAATCGCGCGCGTGCCGGACGAATCGGAGATCGTGACTTCGAAGGAAGAAGCCGAAATCCGGATCCGCGATCTGAAAGTCAAGGCGCGGATGGAGTGAGACGATCCCGGGACGACGTCCAGAGCAAAGGGTCGGCCGGCGAAGGGACGTCGATATGACTGTCTGACAATGGCGCTGATTTGCGCATGGCATCGGCAACCGGCAGCGTATTGTCGGTATGGCAACCGCAGATCAATCAAGGCCTTCGGGTGACGAATCTTCAGACCGGTTTTGTCAACGCTAATCCATATGGCATTGCCACTGTACTGATGATCCTTGTGGGGTCGAAATTCCAATCGGAGCAATGAGCGGAAGTGACACACACGCGGCCTCCGCAGCAGCGTGAGCTGGCTCTAAACGGGAGCCATTCGTGAGCACTTTGACTATTCCCGCCATTGCCCAGCTTTACTTTCGGCCCAAGCCGCGCTCGGCGCAACGACGCTCAGTCACCGAGGGGTTCAACAATCGCAGAAGGGAGAACGATTGCGAGTAAAAAGGAGAAATAATCTGCTGCAGGCGCGGTGCTGCCCAGGAGAATGATTGAGACATCAGCGCTCTAGCGAGCTAGACGAAAAGTCAGCCGAACCTTTCCGCAAGCACATCGATAAGCACCCTCACCTTGCGGGCCAGATGCGCGCCGGGTGGACGTACGACGAAGATGCCGACCTCGGGCAGACGGTAGCGGGTCATCACAGCGACGAGGCCGTCGGACGCGACGTAGGGCTTCGCGATGACATCCGGAAGGGCGCCGATGCCGATCCCGGCCGCGATGGCTTCGGCGATCGCGATGGCACTGTCCGACTTGAAGCGCCCCTGCGGGTTGACCGGAATGGTCTTTCGCCCATCGGCGAACTTCCAACTCTCGGTACCTATCATCACGGCCTGATGTCGGAGCACGTCTTCCGGCTTCTCCGGCGCGCCATGCTCCAGCACGTAGTGCGGGCTCGCGTAGAGACCGACGGAGAACGAACCGATGCGGCGGGCGACCAGGTTCGAATCCGGCAGATAACCGACCCTGATCCCGCAGTCGAACCCCTCGGCAACCAGGTCGACGTAGCGGTCGCTGTAGCGGGTGTGGACCTGCAGCAGAGGGTGTTGTTTTGCGAAGGCGGCGAGCGCCGGCGCGAAATGCTGCCCGAAGGAAGCCGGTCCAGTAACCCGAAGCAGCCCGCGAAGGTCGCCGTCCGGAGACAGTTCCTCACGCGCGGCTTCCATCTCCGAGCAGATGCGGGCGGCACGCTCGCGGAAGGAGATGCCTGCTTCGGTCAAGACCGCACCGCGGGTGTTCCGGGACAAAAGCTGGCTTCCAAGTTCATCTTCCAGGCGCAGCAGCCGCCGGCTGACGATCGACTTGGCGAGACCGAGGCGCCTCGCAGCGGCAGATACGCCGCCCGCGTCGGCGACTTCGACGAAGGTCCGCAGGTCTTCAAATTCCATGTTCGCGTCCCTCTTTGGGCGACACGAGATACCATGAACCGCATCTATTGTGCCTGATGTCGCGACGATACCTTTGGCTTGGTTAATACGACGAAGGCGCTGCCGCCGACGTCCCGCCGAAGAAAGGAACGAGCCATGAAGACGACGAAGATGAAACGCGGCACGAGACGAGGAGACCCCGATCGGGGCTTCTCGCTAGAGATCATCCATCCGGGGCTGACGCTCGGCACGGACGACAGCGGGATCGGCGCGATCGGTCGCATCGACCGTGCGCGCATCCATCCAGGTCACACCATCGCGATGCATCCTCACCGCGACGACGAGATCCTCACCTACGTGCGCGTCGGATCGATGCTCCACAAGGATACGGTCGGCAACCGCGAGGAGATCCGGCCGGCGCGACTGATGATGATGAACGCGGGCCATACCTTCCAGCACGAAGAGACGATTCTCGGCACTGAACCGCAGGAGGCGTTGCAGATATTCCTGCGCCCCCATGCTCCGTCGCTCGAGCCCAAGGTGCAATTCCGCGCCTTCAGCGAAGCGACGAGCCGCGACGTATGGCGGCTGCTCGCGGCTCCCGAAGGCGCGCCATTCGAGGTACGGGCGCAAGCCTGGGTGCACGACATCCGCGTGGCCGCGGGGAAAACCGTGTCGCTTCCGCTCATCCCCACTCCGGGCGCGGTGAGACTGCTCTACGTCTTCTCGGGCGAGATCGGCGTCGGTGCGTGGCGGCTTCAGACCGGCGAAGGAGCGTTCCTGGCCGAGGACGAGGTCGAGGTCGCGGCCACGACCGAGTCCGATCTGGTGCTGTTCTCCACCGATGCCGGCGCGCCTGTGTTCAAGGGCGGCATGTTCAGCGGCAACGTTCTCCTCCGCGCCTGAGACGAATGGCTTCCAAGCAGAGCGCCGGCACCTCCGATCGGGGTGCCGGCGCTCTGCCTTCGTGCGTCCACACGCGCTCTCGTGTTCCTGTTTTCGAGACGCGGAGTAGCCGTTTCGCTGGCTAGTGATCCGGCATCTGCGACGTCATGTTGAGGGCGTCGAACACACCGAAGCAACGTCAAACCGAAGGAAATGCCATGTCCTACGACCGCCTCACCGCCGAGAACACAGCCGTCCTCTTCGTCGACCACCAGACCGGACTCGCCAACGGCGTGCAAACCCAGAGCCCGCCCGAGTTCATCAACAACGTGAAGGCGCTCGTCACGATCGCGCAGATCTACAAGCTGCCGACGGTCGTCACCACCAGCGCCCACGACGGCCCGAACGGACCCATCATGCCGGTCGTCGAACAAGGCCTGCCGAATGCAACGATCGTGCACAGGCCCGGGCAGATCAACGCCTTTGACAACGAGGATTTCGCCGCCGCCGTGAAGAAGACCGGACGCAAGAAGCTCCTGATCGCCGGCATTTCGACCGAGGTCTGTGTGGCCTTCGCAGCCTTGTCCGCCAAGAAGCTGGGTTACGAGGTCTATGCCGTGCTAGACGCCTCAGGTACCTGGAGCAGGCTGGTCGAGGACGCCGCGGTCGCCCGAATGGTGCAGGCCGGAATTGTGCCGATCACCTGGGTCGCGGTCGGCGCCGAACTCCTCGGCTCCTGGGCCTCGCCGACGGGTGAGGCCCACGCCAAGCTGATGGGCGACCACTTGCCGTTCTCGGCCAACAACATGGCCGGCTTCCTGGCAGCGAAAGGCCCGGCGCGTTGAAGGCCGTCCTAGCCCACGCGATAACCTTGCAAGGACGCCGCCTCGGCCGATGCTGGGACGGCGTCCTAACTCAGTCTCAAGCCGGTGTCAGAGAGTAGTGCGTCCTTGCAGTTGCGCTCCCCGCAGCACATCCCGCACAACCGTCTCGCTTCAGACCCGGCTCGAAAAGCGCGTGTAAGCGGTCAGCCTCTGCACGGTGGGCTCGACGTCCTGCATGTAGATTTGGCTGCGCAGGAACGCGATCTCGTCGTCGAGGGCGGACTCGTCGACGTCCATGAACCAGCTCTTCGGTCTCCCATCGCTGCCGTCGTTCCAGCGGTATCCGCGCTTCTTCAACGAGTCCTTGAGTTCGAACGGCGACTGCTCCGCCCAGACCCGCAGCGTCGGCTTGCGAGCGGCCTCGAGCAGGAGCGCGAGCGCCGGCGAGACCGTTGTCGGCAGTTCGAAAGCGAGGACTTCGAGCAGAGCGTGGCAGTCGTCGACCGCCCGGTGCGCCTGGTGGAAGAAACCCGCACCGTTCAGCAGATAGCCGAGTTGCGCTCCCGCGAAGCCGTGTTTGCGCCAGTCGATCTCGCTCATGCTGCAGCCCCAGGCCTTGTGCTCAAAAACGGGCCAGTAGCGCTCGACGAACCTTCTGTCGAAAGAGCTGTTATGCGCGATCGTAATGACCCCGCTTTCGGCGAACGCCGTGACGGCGGCATCGTCGAATTTTTGACCGGCAACCACTTCGTTGGTGATCCCGGTGAGTGCCGTCACTTCCGCGGTGATCGGCGCACTCGGTTCGTTGAAAGCGGAGAACGTGTCTCTGACGCCGACGATCCGCCCCTCTGGCGTGTAGTCGAACTTGACCATCCCGAGCTCGATGATCTCGTCTTTGGCGTGGTCGAGGCCGGTTGTCTCCGTGTCGAGGAAGATGCCGGTCCTGACCTCCTGCCCGGCGGCCGGTGTGTAGGGAGATCGGGGGATCAAGCGTCGAAGGACCTGTAATCGGTCGACCGGGCCAGCGCCTGGGCCATTGCGGCCAGGTCCGCCGCGTCCAGAGTATGCCCGTCTCTCATGGGCTGGGTCAGCGCGTCCATGGATCCACAATACCGGCCAAAAGCTGCGCGAGGTACCCGGAAGACAAGCGATTCACGACGTTTTCGGACGTGGCCGGGGGCGCTGCGGGCAGATGGTCAATTTTCCTGTTGACCGGCCCGGAACATGTCGGAACCGGCAGGCTCCATTCGTCTTGAATCCAGCACCGTCACCCGGAGTACCGCGTTAATGGCCCCCCGCGCCAACTGGAAAGGCTTCCTGCGTCTGTCCCTCGTGACCTGCCCAGTAGCCCTCTATCCTGCGACGTCCGAGTCAGAGAAAGTCTCATTCAACCAGCTAAATCGCGCGACCGGCCACCGCATCAAGTACCTGAAGGTCGACGCCGACACCGGCGACGAGGTGCCCAACGAGGACATCGTCAAGGGCTACAAGGTCGACACCGACACCTTCATCGAGGTGACGAAGGAAGAGCTCGAGAACGTGGCCCTGGAATCGACCCGGACCATCGAGATCGACGAGTTCGTCGACAAGGCCGACATCGATCCGCGCTACCTGATCCGGCCCTACTATCTGCGTCCAGACGGAAAGGTCGGCCATGACGCCTTCGCGGTGATCCGCGAGACCATCCGCGAGATGGACAAGGTCGCGATCGGCCGCGTCGTGCTGACGAACCGCGAGCACATCGTCGCACTCGAGCCGCTGGACAAAGGCCTGATGGGGACGCTGCTGCGATACCCGTACGAAGTGCGCGACCCGAAGGAATACTTCGACGAGATTCAGGACGTGAAGGTGACCAAAGACATGCTGGACCTCGCCCGGCACATCGTCGAGCAGAAGGCCGGCAACTTCGAGCCCGACAAGTTCGAGGATCAATACGAGACCGCGCTCGTCGACCTCATCAACCAGAAGCGGGCGGGGAAGCCGATCGTGCCGAAGGACCGGCCGAAGGGCGAGAACGTCGTGGACCTCATGGAGGCGTTGCGCCGAAGCGTCGGCGGTGCAGCGGCCGAAAGCAAGGCTCCGAAGAAACCGGCTAAGAAGGCGAAGAAGGCTTCCGCTGGCCAGAAGGAGATGCTGATGCCGATCGCCGGCAAAAGGGCTGCCAAGGAAAACTCGGCCAAGAAGCCGGCGGCCGGGGCGCGGCGGAAGTCTGCGTGAAGCACCCGGTCACTCCGGATGGCCGGTACTTCGTCGTCCGCGGTCGGCTGTGGCGGCTGGCAAATCCGGAACTGGATGAGGCCGAGAGATCTAAGCTGACGAAGCGGCTGATGGCGGCTAGGCGAGCGGTCCGGGACGCGAAGGCCAACGCAGATCCGGATGCCGAGGCGACCGCTCATCGCGCCGTGGACGACACCAAGAGAGCACTCGGCGAACGCGGGCCGGTCTGGGTGGGCCGATGGATCGCCGGACCTTAACCGCCATATGGCGAAGAACACGCCTTACGCCGAATGGTACACGAAGTTAGCGCGGTCGCGCCCCGGAGGGACATGATGACAAAGGCAGCCATCTTCGATGTCGACGGAACTCTCGTGGACTCGGTCGATCTGCATGCGCTCGCTTGGCAGGAAGCGTTGGTGAAGTTTGGCCACGACGTCAGCTTCGAGCAAGCCCGGAGCCAGATCGGCAAAGGCGGCGACAAGCTTATCCCGCACTTCCTATCCGAGGACGCGCAGCGGGATCACGGCGACGATCTGGAGGAATGGCGCGGCCGGCGCTTCAAGAGCGAATACTTGCCGCTGGTGCGCCCGTTCTCCGCGGTCCCGGATCTCCTGAAGCGCGTCCGAGACGCCGGCATCCGGATCGCCGTCGGTTCGTCGGCCAAGAAGGACGAGCTCGCCGAGTACCTCGATATTGCGCGCGTTGCCGATCTGATCGACGTCATCGCCTCGTCGGAGGACGCCGAGGAGTCGAAGCCCGCGCCGGACATCTTCGACGTCGTGCTCCGGAAGTTGAAGCTCGACGGTCCCGCCGCCGTCGCCGTCGGAGATACGCCCTACGATGCGGAAGCGTCCGGCAAGGCCGGCGTCCACACGATCGGCGTTCTCTGCGGCGGGTTCACGGAGCAGTCGCTGCGACACGCCGGATGCGTCGAGGTGTATCCAGGCCCAGCGTCGCTGTTCGCCCGCTTCAAGCATTCGCTGCTCGCGGAGCGGACATAGAACTCAGCCGCTTAACTGCCTTCCCATCGTTCCCGGCAATCGGGCGGCCCGATCCAAACTAGGATGACGAGCCGATACGCTCCGGTCAGCCTCTGACGGCATCCAAAAGCTCGCGGGGCGCGAAGGGCTTCTGGAGGAATACGGTCCGCGGTGGCAGCCGACCGACTTCCTTGCCGGACATCACGACGATGTTGAGCAAGGGGTGACGCTCCCTCGCGTAGTCCGCTAGGTCCAAGCCGGTCATGTTACCGGCCAGGTTGTGGTCCGTGACCACCGCCTGCAACTCGGGACCGGTGGAGGCCACGATAAGCTCCGCCGCTTCGCCCGTCGCGCACTCGACGACTTCGAAGCCTTCGTCCCGCAGCAGGTCGGACATGATCTCCCGCTGCAGCGGGTCGTCCTCGACGAGAAGAGTTACGAAGTTCGACATCCGGGTCTCCTAGGCCAGGGTGTCAATCCGGAGACGCCGATTTGGTTCGAGGTGGCGCCATCACAGGTCTTCCCGCAGACCCTTGAGGAACGGGTGCCTGACTTTTCCTTCCGCTGACTTCGCGCGATATGCGATCTCGGCTGACAGCTTCGGCTCGACCCAGATGCCCTTGTGCGAGGTGCGCTCTTGAACGCCTGGGTCTTCCGGATCAACGGCTCCAGCCTCTTCCGCAGGTCTGCAGCCGAAGCCTTGTCAAATCCATGGTCGACTTTGCCGGCGTAGACGAGGTCGGGGCGCGAGCGGAATCGTTCCGGAACCCGTGAATCCTTGTGACGTTGCTACGACATCGTTCAACGAGGAGGAGCCGTGATGGCTTCAGCGAAGAAAACTACGAAGAAGACCGCACGCGGTCGGAATCAGGACCGGGCCAAGGTTGCCGGCGGGCAGAAGTACGAAGTGGGTTACGAAGCCAAGAAGACTGGCCGCTCGGCATCGGCCGTGAAGAAGGCTGTGAAGAAGGTCGGCAACACCCGCAAGCGGGTCGAGAAGCGTCTCGCGCGCTGAGATGCTCGGGGCCGGCCTCACAATGGCCGGCTCAACTTTCCGGAAGGCACTCCGGGCAAGTGTCTCCGATGGAATCCAGAACATCCCGAACTTCCGCGATGGCCTGGTCCGGAGAAAGGCCAGCAGGCGGCTCCTGACGGGCGAGATCGAGGGCGCGCTCCCGGGCGTGAGGGTCCGCCCGGTCCTTCGCCCATCCGTGCTCCGCGCATTCATGGATGGCGGCCGCCTCCTGCAGCACGTGGATCGCCCAGCCGCGCAGCGTCCGGATCGCCGGTCGTCTTTCCTTCGTCATCAGCATCGAGATCGCTCCTGCGAGGACGAATCCTTCCGCCCGTCTGCTCGTTCCGAGCGGTTAGCACAGGTCAGGGATTCGCAATCGGTAGGGCTGAGGCTTGTCCCCCTGTTCCGCGGCGCTGTGCACAAACCAGAAGCGCTGGCCGGATGAACCCGGACCTCAAGTTTGATCGGCATTGCCAGCCCGAGCGCGCAAGGTGTATTTGCTAGACTTGGTACCTCTGAAGTAGCAGGAGGGGTGCATGGGCAACTGGCTTGTCGTTCCCAAGGGGACAGGCCTAGCGAAGCGGACCCGAGCCCGCCGCGCGGCGCAATACGTCCGGATGTCGAGGGAGCTACAGCGCTACTCAATCAAGAACCAGATGGCGGGCATTGCTACCTATGCCGAGGCGAACGCTCTCACGATCGTCCGCACCTATGCGGACGAGGGCCGCAGCGGCCTCCGGATTAAGGGACGGCCGGGTCTCATCGAACTGATCGAGGACGTGCAGTCGGGGCAGGCCGACTTCGATCACATCCTCGTCTACGACGTCAGTCGCTGGGGCCGCTTCCAGGACGTCGACGAGAGCGCCTACTACGAATTCCTGTGCAAGCGGAGCGGCGTCCAGGTCGAATACTGCGCGGAGCTCTTCAAGAACGACGGCACCTTCGTTTCCGGTATCGCCAAGAGTCTGAAGCGCGGCATGGCCGCAGAGTGGAGCCGGGAACTCTCGGTCAAGGTGCACGCTGGACACTGCCGAGTCGCGAGCCTGGGGTACCGCGTCGGCGCCCCCGTTGGTTACGGCCTCCGGCGCCTGATGGTCGACGAGAGCGAGCATCCGAAGGGCTTCCTCGAAAAGGGCCAGTTTAAGGCTTTGCAATCGGATCGCGTTCGACTACAGCCCGGCTCCGGTGAGGAGGCAGCCGTGGTCCGGATCGTTTTTGATCAGTTTGTCAACGGCCGGAAATCCTACAGCGACATCCGGCGCCAACTGAACGATGCCGGCATCGCCAATCACAACGGTCGGCCGTGGACCGACGGCATGATCCCGACCATCCTCGCGAACGAGAACTACATCGGGAAGACCATCTACAATCGCACCTCGCGACGTCTGGGACAGAAGCTCGTCAAGAATCCGGAACACGCATGGGTCCGAGGCGCAGCGGCTATCGAGCCTATCGTGGACCCCAGCATCTTCGCTCGAGCCCAGAAACTGCTGGCCGAACGGCGTGTGGAGATTCCCGAAGATGAGATGCTGCTGCGCCTTCGTCTCACGCTACGCCGCCGTGGAAAGCTCAATTCGCACATCATCAACACGACGCTTGGTCTCAATCACGTCTCGTCGTACGTGAAGCATTTCGGCTCGCTGCGGAAAGCCTACTCGCTGATCGGATACAAGTCGCCGCGGGATTGCGATTGGATCGATACCCGGGAGCATTGGGCCTCCGAACAGGCGAGGCACGCAACCGAACTCGCGGAGCTGCTGCGAAACGACCTTGGTCTTCGGCCGGAGCTCGCTCCGGACGGGATCGGCGTCGATGTCGAAGGCAAGCGGGTGGTCTCGTTTCTCGTCGCGCGGCAGCTGGCGCGTCGGGGCGAGGACCACGCTGCGCAATGGAAGGCCTATCGAAGGCAAATCTCATCGGGCCTCCTTGCCGTGATGCGGTTGGATGCGGCAAATCGCGAGATCGAGGATTACGTTCTACTGCCTGCCTCGTTGAGATCGGGACGCTACGTCTGGCTCGCATCCGGCTCCCTTCGTCGCCATCGCGGGGCGCTTTACCGGGAAAGGGGGGCACTGTTCGCGGCCATCAAGGCAACGCTGGCAAAAACCAACCGTGCCGCCCCAACCAGTTCAGCACCGCCGAAAAAGCGATCGAGATCAGGCCGGCCCAAAGCCAAGGGCTTCGGCGGGCGGCGCTCACGGTGCGGAGATACAAAATCGCACCGATGAGAGTGCCGTAGTTCCTTCGGAAGTCACCGTTCAGTTTCGCAATCTTGGACAGTTCCGAGGAGGTATCGACGTCATTCGCCATCGGGCTGGCTCCGGTATCTGCGAGGACCAGCGCCTTATGAACCACTGTTTTGCCCGACGGAGCAAGTAGAATTCGCATTATCAGAATTTTTTCCGCCTGCAGTTCGGAGTACGGGGACGTCTCTGCGGCCTCTTCGGATCACTGAATGAAAATCTTTTATTCGTCGGATCGCACCCGCGCCACAGGAACCCCTCGGTGGTCTGACCGGTTTGAGTGCGATGACAAAGCGTGACATCGACAACATTCGCTCAACCCTGACCCGTCGCGGCGCACTCGGACTTTCGGCAGCCACTCTATTGGCGGTGAACGCCTCGCGGACGGGCTTCGCCCAAGCCGCTTCTGTAGACAGTGGGTTTAGTAAAGATGGCCAGGTCGGCTTCCCATCCATAGTAAGGTCCAATGAGGCGAGTGAGGGAAACGCGGAAGGACCGTTGCCGGCTAACGAACGGGTCGGCTTTGCCGTCGTCGCACTTGGCCGACTTTCCGTCGAGCAGATACTGCCCGCGTTCGGGCAAGCCAAGAAGAGCAGACTAGCCGCGCTGGTTTCGGGATCGCGGGACAAGCTGACGGTGCTCGGCCGCCAATACGGCGTTCGGCCGGAGGCTCTGCTCGGCTATGATGAGCTCGAGCGACTGCGCGAAATCGAAGACGTAAAGGTCGTCTACGTCGTTCTGCCCAACTCGATGCACAAGGAATACGTCCTCCGGTCGGCGGCGATCGGAAAGCACGTGCTCTGCGAAAAACCTATGGCGACGAACTCGGAAGACGCTCGAGCGATGATCGACGCCTGCTCCACGGCGGGCGTCAAGTTGATGATCGCCTATCGATGCCGCTACCAGCCTCATCACCTCGAGGTCATCCGTCGCGCCCAAAGCGGGGACCTGGGCCCGGTCAAGCTGATCGATTCGATCAACGGACAGAACCAGGGAGATCCCGAGCAGTGGCGCCTCCGCAGGGCGATGGCTGGAGGCGGGTCGCTGCCGGACGTCGGCATCTACTGCCTCAACGCTGCGCGAGCCATAACCGGCGAAGAGCCCGTCGAGATCGAGGCCCGCATCAACTCTCCCGCGGGCGACCCGCGCTTCCGCGAAGTTGAAGAGAGCGTCGCCTGGATTTTGCGATTTCCTTCCGGCGCCATGGCCAACCTTTCGAGCAGCTACGGCATCCATAGGGCGTCGAGGCTGGCGGTCCATTTGGATGGCGGCAATCTGCTGTTGGACAATGCCTATCTGTACAAAGGTCAGCGGTTGACGGTGCGCCATGCAATCGAAGGCCGCGAAACCGAAACCCTGGTGGAGGTCCCAGCGAAGGACCACTTCGCCCTCGAACTCGATCACATGGCCGAATGCGTGCTGACCGGAAGGCAGCCGAACACGCCGGGCGAGGAAGGCTTGCGCGACATGAACCTCATGGAAGCAATCTACAGATCGGCGGACCAGCGGACTGTCGTCAGAATGGACTAATATTCAGCGACAGCGGTTCGAGCTTGCAATTGAAGAGGTCTACGCAGCTTCGGCGTCAAGTTCTTCCTCGCTCCGCTTTCGATTGATGAGGTTCAGCAGATGCGCCGAGGCTCGCGCATCGCAAAGGGCTCGATGATGATTCTCGAGTTCGATCCCGTAGGCCTCGCAGAGCTTCCCCAGCCCGTACGATTTGTGCCCCGGATAGCGACGCCGCATTCCTGCGCACGTGCAGAGCTTCGGAAACCTGAAGCGCCGCCCGATCCGCTCGAATTCATAGACTATGAAACCGTAGTCGAAGCTGACGTTGTGAGCGACGAATATGCCGTCCCTCATGAACTCCATGAACCGGTCCGCCACTTCGGCGAACACCGGTGCGTCCCGCACCATTTCGTTGGTGATGCCTGTCAGCTGGACGATCTTTGCCGGAATGGAACGTTGCGGGTTGAGGAGCGAGTGCCATTCGTCCACGACGCGGTGGTTGCGAACCTTCACCGCGCCGATCTCGGTGATGCGGTCGCCGTTCGACCATGAGCCGGTGGTCTCGATGTCGACCACCACGTAATCCTGCTCGGGATCGAAACGATAGTCGACCCGACCGATTTCGGCCGTGATGCCAGCGGCGCCGAGTTGGCGAAGCCGGGTCAGTTGGTTGCGGCGGATCACATCCCCTTCCGCCTTGACCTCCATGAAGGACGCCTTGCCGTCGCGCACCAGCATCAGGTCCGGAAAGCCGTCCCGCATGCCGCGGAAGTCGTCGCACATGTTGCCAACGATGCTAGCGACGCCCGCCGGATCGGATCCCTCAAGCAGCGCGCGCAGCGCCTCTACTTGCACATGATCCCAGCTGAAGATCCCGTTCGGGCGGCCCCATTTGGCTGCGACGGTGCGGAGTATCAACGGTAGGGAGGATCCAGATGCGACGGCCTCCAGCTTTTCGTCGATCGTCGAGGCGTACAGCCGACGGAAACTGCGATCCTTCAAGCAGTGGGGCAGCCAGTCGAAGCCACTGGCCATCCGGGTATTTTCAAAGAGCTCGTCCCAGAACAGCAGGCCGAACAGGCTTTGCCACAGGACGTTCTCTGTGAAGAAGACCTGGGTCCCCTGACGCCGCATCACGCCGGCGACGCCCGCCTCGGGATTGCCGCGATAGGTGTCGTCGACGGTGATCGTGCGGCCGGACCGTAGCAGTTCGGTGTGGAGCCCTGTACGTCTGCCGCCGAACTTACGGGCGTAGAAGTCCGTGGCAAAGAGGTGCTCGCCATCGCTGGCGGGATCATCGATCATCCGCTGCAGCAGCGCCTCGGCCTCGGCCTTGTCGCCGGTGTTGTAGAGCAGACGAACCAAGCGCTCGTTGCAGTCGGGGCAAGGCCCGGCACGATAGAGCTGCCGGGCGAGATCGCTCTCGCCCGCCTTCTCGAAGAAAAGCCCGGTTTGATGCGCTGCTTGGCTGCGGAGATCGGCGGCGAACTCGGTTGTGCAGGCGGGTCCGGCCAGCACGTCGATAGCGGCCACTCTGTGAACAGCCTCCGATCCGTCCTCCAGGCTGTCCAAGACCCGGCTGTAGTGGAAGGAGGCGAGCGCCTCTTCGGCATCGGTGAAGCGCGCGCTGAACGAGGTCTCGCGGTTGGTGCGGAGAATTCCCAGGTCGCGCAGCGCGAAGTTCTTCAGATCTACCTCGGTCTTGCCGAAGTAGAGGTAGAGCAAGAACTCGATCGGACGCGTACCGTCGAGGGCGATGAAGTTGCGGGCGCCGCAGTGCTGCGCGGCGACCGAAAATGGGATGCGCTCAAGGTAGTAGTCGATGAACTTCGGCTTCGACCAGGACTTGCGGACGTCTCCTCGCCCTGCCGCCTGCGCACCAGTCACAAGGACGTCCTTCGGCAGGCATGAGACGAAGGCCGCATAGTCCCCCTCGCCGAGTTCGCGTGCGTGACCGGCCGCAGTCAGATCGGATGCCGCCCGCTCGACGTCATCGATCTCGGGGTAGCTGAACAGGGATCGGTTGAATATGGCACCGCGCCTGTTGATCATCCGGACCAGCAGGCATCGCGCATCTCTTGGAAGGGCCTCGAACCGCGCTATGAAGGCGTGATGCTCTGGACCAAGCACGGGGGCGTACGTCCGCTGCACGAACCCCAGCATTTCGGCGAAATGGTCGAGGTAATAGTAGACCGGCAGTTGCGGAAGTTTGGCCAAGCGGACCTTCGCGGCAGGAATCGTTCGTTCTAGTTTTGTTCGAGTTTTGCGCTCCGAGTCAAGCGCCCCGAGGGACTATGGATGGCCAGCGCCGCGGACTTCGACCGTCCGTGACGAGCAGCACCAATTCAAACCAGCGCGGCCGATCGCATGATCGTCCCCTTCAAGCCCACCGCTTTAAAATTCATTGGAAGCCTCTTTTCGCCGACGAACGCCATCCTGGAAGCTACGCAGAGAGCGGCCGACTAGGAATTCGGTGCCGGTCTGGGCTTCGGATGATGTCTTTCGGAGGTGGTTGCTCACGTGGAATGCAGAGCGACGCGGATGCAGTCGATGAGACTTTCTCGGCTGACGGGCTTCCCAAGAACACAAACGGCCCCCGCTTTGATGGCTCGTGCGCGAATCTGATCGTCCGCGAATGCCGAGATGACGATAACCGGAATCTTCGAACCGCTGGCTGCCAGACGGCTTTGCAACTCCAGGCCGGATATTCCGCCGAGTCTGACATCGGTAATCAGGCAAGTTGTCGCATCAAGCCGCCCCCGAGACAGAAACTCTTCCGCCGACGAAAATCCGTCCACCTCGAAACCCGAAGCGTCGAGCAAATCCTGCAATGCCTCCAGAACCGTCGGGTCGTCATCCACGCACGAGATCAAAGTTGGTTCGGTCACGAGCGTTTCCTTCAAAACTTCGGCATGCCACCGGGCAAGCCGCCTTCAACGATGGTCTGATCGGCAGATCCGGTAGGCGGGACACCGGCCACCACCGGTATTTGGAAGATGAACCTGGTGCCGCCGGAGTGCCTCGACTCGGCCCACAGACGTCCACCATGTATCTCGACGATCGATCTGCAGATCGCCAAGCCCATACCCATGCCGTCCGGCTTGGTGGTGAAGAAGGCGTCAAAAATTTTGGCCGAACTGACCGGGTCGAGGCCCCGACCCGAGTCTTCCACGCTGACCATCAGATTTCCCGCGACATCCCGCGTCTCGATCCGTAGCAATCTGGCTCTGCCGATGACATCGACCATCGCGTCGATCGCATTCGCGACAAGATTGAGCACGACCTGCTGGAACTGGCCGCGATCGCCGACGACGCCAACGGCTCCCCGAAGGTCGACATCGAGAATTATGCCTTCCTTGCGGATTCTCCCCTGCGTCAGGTCGATGACCTCGCGGACGGCTCGGTCAGGGTCGAACTCCAGGTTTTCAGATGGGGCATTCTTGAGTAGCGCGCGAATGCTCTTGATCACTTCGCTTGCCCGATGGCCGTCTCGGACGACGCGTTGCGCGGCTGCTCGCGCCTTTTCGACTTCGGGCGGGCTTTTCTCGAGGCGAAGGAGGCAGGTTTCGCCGCTTGCAACAATCGCCATCAAGGGCTGATTGAGCTCGTGCGCGACGGAGGCCGCGAATTCGCCCATCGTCATGCGGCGGGCGATATTCTCCAGATCCGCCTGCGCCTTCCGCAAGGCCTCATCCGTACGCCTCTGCTCCGTCAAATCCTTGCAGATCGATGCCGTGCCTCGTCTTTCTCCGGTCGTGCTGTCGACGATATAGAAAAGATTCTGCAGGACGGGAATTGGCGCATTCGTCTTGAAATGTCTCAGATTCCGTTCTCCGGTCCACCGGCCGTCTCGCTCGAGGGCGGGGAGAATCTCCCTCAAATATCGATCGTCTTCTTCGGCCGGCCTCAGGTCGCTGATCTGAACCCTGGAGACATCGGCGTCCAGTTCGATACCCACCATGCGCCTTCCGCCCGCGTTGATGTATCCATCACGCCCCTTTGACGGCAGATAGCCGATGAAGTCGCTACTGTTTTCTACCACCGAGACCAGCATCTGCATTTGATCATGAGATGCCTGCAGCCGGTCCTGGGTCATCTTGAGATCTGCATATAGGCGGGCGTTCTCGAGTGCGTTGGCCGCCTGCGAGGCCAATGCGCGAAGTACCGCGGTGCGTTCCGGCGTGAACGCGTGCGTCGTCAGGCGGTTTTCCAGATAGAGCGCCCCGACCAGGCTCGATTGCTTCGTCAGGGGGAGGCACATCAAGGAGCGGATGCGCTGGCCGCGGATGTAGGCGTCGATTGCGAATTGACCCTCCATGGCGTCGTCCAACAGGACAGTCTGCTGAGTCCTCAAGACATAGCGCAGGATCGGCTGGCAAAGTTCGCTTGGAGAGGAAGTCTCGTTCCGAAGTTCGACCCTTACGACCCCGCCCACAACTCGAGCCTCCGCCTCGACTCGCGCATCCGCGCTGCCCGACAGGATCAGTAGCCCCCGTTCAGCGCCGGCATGTTCGAGGGCGATTGCCATGATGCGCTCGATCAGGCGATCGAGAACGATCTCGCCCGAGACCGCAAGCGATGTCTTCATGATTGCCGCCAAGTCAAGATGCTCCGGCGTATGGCCGGATCGCGCCTCCTCGGCAGATTGTCGCTTTGTCGCGTCCGGATCGAGTTCTTCGAGCTGCCGAACCTTCGGCATTGCGCCCCATTGCTGGTAACCCGCCCGGGCCCTCCTCAAATATCCCTCCGCCGCGGTGTCGGCTCCCAATGCCCGATAGAATTTACCGGCCAGCTCGGCGGCGATCGCCTCGTTCTGAACGAAGCCGTTCTCATGAGCAGACCGGATGGCGACCTCGTACAACTTGATCGCCTCACTCGTTTCTCCACGAAGGCGCGCGAGTTCGGCTGCCAACAAAGCCTCGCGGTGTGCTTGGTTTTCCTGGCACCCTTTCGACCACCTCGCGATCCGCTGCCGATGCGCCTCGATTGCCTCGACGTAATCGTGACGCAGTGACGGCGAGATTCCCTGGCAGGCGGCGGCCAGCGCCAGGGCGCCGTAGAAATGGTACTCGCCGATCTCCAGAAAATGCTCGGTCGACCAGACCAAGCCTTTGGCGTTCCGCGCCGCCGCAAGCGCCTCCGGAATTTTCCCCGCCATGAAGTGCTGTTGCAGCTTGCAAATGTGATATCTGGCCGCTCCGATGGCAGATCGGGCGCCGGACTGCATAAGGCGCCGCGCGAACGCGAATTCGCTCCCGTCAGCCTCGGGAAACAGGCCGACGTCCGTCCGCTCGCCCCGAAGCGAACGAACGAGAAGCAGTTGTGCGACGAGCGAGTCGATCGCCAGCCCGAATTTCGCGCCTCGCATCGACGACAGCGCCGCTTCGAGCTCCCATTCAACCTCCGCAAGGGAGGCCCCGGAAGCCAACAGATTGGCCACCAAGCTCCTGACGCTGTAGGCCGCGTACGTAAGGTCGCCCGATGCGTAAGCCTCTTCTAGGGCGCGCCGGAGCACCTCCCGGCTAGACGAATAAGGTCGCGCCCATGGCAGCACGAGAGCTCCGAAGAATGTATGGACTTTGGCCTTGAAGCGATCCAAGCCGCGCTTGTCCACCAGGTCGCAGCCGAGCTGACCGAATCTTAATGCCGCTTCATAATCGTCTTGGCGCAATCCCAAGACGATGCTGAGCAGCGCGTAGGCGCAAGCGGAAGCATCGCAATTGCCGTGCACAAGACTGAGGTTGGTCATGCGAATGACCGCCAGATAGAACAGGTTGTTGTCGGTGAAGGAGGCTGGCGCGAGGAAGTCCGCGAGCACGTCGATGGTCGCGAGCAGTTCGGGCTCTTGCAGCAGAGGGAGATCGATCATCGCCTCGATCGTCCGGTCTCCGAGTAGACGCCACACGCCTGAAAGTTCCCGGTCCACTTCCTCGTCCGAGGGATGGGAAGACCATTCCAAGCCGGCTTGGCGCAGATATTCGAGACCAACGGCGATTGCGCGATCCATCCTGTCGATGGTGGTGTACAGCGTCATGCGCAAGCGAGTTACCACCGCCCGATCGACCGCCGACAGGGCTAAATCCGTGAGACGGTCTAATCGTGTCTCCGACTCCTCGTGAGCGCCCGTCAGCAATTCGCATTCCGCCCGGTTCAATTCGAGCTCGAAGCTCAGGCGGTGGCTTCCCGGCCCAGGTTCGATCCCCTGAAGCGCCAGCGCTCCCGCAGCGAGGTATTGCAAGGCCGCTGCATAGGCGATGGATGCTTTGGCACGGGTCCCGGCCGAAAGATTGAAGCGGACAACCTGCTCGCGTTCGTGGGGCGTTTCGATGAGATGTATGGAACGATTGTACTGCTCCACAATATCGAATATCCGCTCGTCAACTTCCTTCGGGGAGAGTGTTTGGGCGAGAACTCTCGCCGTACGGAGATGCTGATGGGCGCGTTCGTCTACGGGAATCCGCGAATAAGCAGCTTCTTGGATCCGATCGTGAGCAAAGGAGTATTCGTCGGCGCTCGCAGACACGAACTCCAGGCGGACCCCCTCCCAAAGCGCCGCTTCAAGCGCTTCGCGCGTCTCACCGTAGAGAGCAGCGAGGGTAGCTGTATTCGCTCCGTTGCCGATGCAGGCCAAGTGCTTCAAGGCCTTCTGCACGTGAATTGGCAGCCGGTTCAATCGTGCCACCATGAGGTCCACGACATTGTCGGTGAACTTCCTGCGCGCGATCTGTTCGATGTCCCATGTCCAACCCGCCCTATCGGTCGCGAACACAAGCAATCCATCGTGCTCCAGCGAGGTGAGGAACTGGATGACGAAAAAGGGATTGCCTCCGGTTTTCGCGTGCACCAACTGCGCCAACGGCCGCGCGCGGTCCAGACGGCACCGCAATGCCCCGGCCACCAGTTCGGTGACCTCTCCGAGCGCGAGATTTGTCAACGAGAGGCGGCGCAGCGGAACCTTGGATTCCTCAATGTCTGAGAGCGTCGTCTTCAGGGGATGGCCGGGGCTGACTTCATCGTCCCGATAGGCAGCCACCAGAAGCAGGTGCCCCGATTGGTTGCGCTCGCAGAGATTCCTGAGCAGGTCGAGGGTGTCCGGATCGCTCCAATGGAGATCGTCGAAAAAGATGACGAGAGGACGCTCTGACCGCGCGAAGGCGCCGATGAAGCGGCCGATCAATGTCTGGAAGCGGAGCCGTGCATCGTCCGGCGACAGTTCCGGGGCTTGCGGTTGTCTACCGATGATCACCTCCAGCTGCGGGACCAGGCTGACGATGGATTGTGCGCTATGGCCCAGAACCTCCATCAGACGGTCCCGCCAGCGTAACAATTCGTCGTCGTTCTCACCCAGCACGCCTTGGACAAGGTCCCGCAGCGCCTGCGTCAGAGCGGCGTACGGAACATCGCGCTTGTATTGGTCGAATTTGACCCGCGCGAAGGATCCCCGGCGGGCAGCGATGGCTCGGTTGAGCTCGTTCACGGCCGACGACTTACCGACGCCTGCACCGCCCGACACCAGGATCATTTCCGTCGAGCCGCCATTGGCGACCCTCTCGAAGGCGTTGAGCAGAAAATCGAGGTCTGATTTCCGACCGTAGAGCCGTTCGGGAATGAGAAGACGATCCAAACCATCGTTCTCGCCGGGCGAAAAGGCATCGATCCTCTGGTGGGACTGCCAATCGTCTTGGCAACGCCGCAAGTCGGCGAGAACGCCAGAAGCGGTCTGGTATCGGTCCTCGGCGTTCTTGGCGAGGAGCTTCATAATGACGTCGCCGACAGGGGCGGGCACGCCATCCATGTGGGCCTCAGGTCGGAGCGGCTGTCGTGCGATATGACAGTGCATCCATTCGACGGGGTCGGCCGCCTCGAACGGTAGGCGTCCCGTGAGCATCTCGTAGAGGGTGACGCCCATGGAGTACAGATCGCTGCGGATATCGATCGACCGGTTCATCCGACCCGTCTGTTCCGGAGCCATATAGGCAAGCGTGCCCGCGTATGCGTCGATCGAGGGGACAACTCTTCGCTCGCGCGTCAAACGCGATGCGATACCGAAACCCATGACACGAACAATATCCCTTTCGTCCACCAGCAGGTTCTCGGGAGTGATGTTCTTATGGATGATGCCGGCTAGGTGTATTTGCCGAAGCGCTTCCGCCAGGCTCACCGACAGCCGAAGAAAAGCCGAGATTTCGAGAGCATGGCCGAGCCGTTCCTTGAGAGGCATGCCGCCGGGGTCGTCGAGAATGAGTGCCGGTCCTCCCTCGCCACGATCCAAGTCGATGGGACGCACCGCCCAGGCGGCATCGAGGTCGGCGGCGATGGAGAACTCGTTCTCCAGCCGCTGCGTCAATCCGGGATTGCGCCTGGTGCTTCGGGGCTTCCGAACCATAACTTGGCGGCCATCCGAGGACCGGCGCCCCCTCAACAGCGTAAAATCGTCATCTTCTCCAATGATCTGAAATACATGGCCGAAAAGGCCACTTGGGGCCGCTTTGTCTGATTCCGCTTCGTTGACCGACTCGGCGCAACCTTTCTGGCAGCGGAACTGCATGACGAGCTTTCCTGCAACGACGGATGACCCTTCGAAGGAGTACCAAGAGACCCAAGCCGGCTCTATGGCACCAAGGTATCGGTGGCGTTGCTCCGGCGCGATGTTTGTTGCTCCGGAACCCCTGAAAGCACATAATACCGCTCGCCGGATCACTGACGATCGGACGCATCATGGCTCACAAGGCCGTCGAACATCGTGTCTTTTGGAAAGCCAGACGACGCGGTCTGTGGCCTGATGAGCTAGGGACCGCTCGTTTCGTCAGCGGAATCGAAGTCCAAAGGGAAGAGACATGACGACATCAAGCGCGGTTGACGCGGGCTCCTTGGTGCTCCCCTCCAAATCGAAGGTCTTCGTTGTCGACGATGATGCATCCGTTCGAGATTCTCTCGAAGGGCTGATCAGCACGAGAGGCTGGGAAACGGAGACGTTCGCCACGGCACAAGAGTTTCTCTCTCGGCCACAGGACTTCGTTCCGAGCTGCCTGGTGCTCGACGTCAGTCTGCCGGGGCTCAGTGGTCTGGAGCTTCAGAGCCATCTGGTGAGCCGAGGCATCAGCATTCCCATCATCTTCATCACGGGCCACGGCGACGTACCCATGACCGTTAAAGCGATGAAGGCCGGCGCGATGGAGTTTCTAACCAAGCCATTCTGTCACGGAGAGCTATTCGGCGCGATCGAACTCGCCCTCGCGCGCAGCCATTCCGCGATAGGTGGCGACGCAGAATTGCGCGAATTGCATGAACGCCACGGCTCGCTCAGTCGACGCGAGCAGGAAGTGATGGCGTTGGTGGTCAAGGGCTTGTTGAACAAACAAGTGGGCTACGAGCTCGGGATCAGTGAGATCACCGTGAAGGCCCACCGAGGCAAGATGATGCGGAAAATGAGAGCGCGATCCTTGGCGGACCTCGTGATCATGGGCGCCAAGCTGCGGCAAGAGAAGTCGCAGAACTAGGCTTCACCGTAGTCTGCGACTTAGGCCTTCGCGACGGAGACGTGAGGGTAGAACCGGCCAGCAGGGCTCGCGGCGCGCCGAAGCGTTTCCAGACACCGAGGCGAAGACATACCGCCTCAGCTAGATTTGGGCGGATCCGCCGTCGACGAACAGTTCGCTGCCCGTCACAAAGCTGCTGTCGTCCGAAGCTAGGAAGACGGCGGCCAAGGCAACCTCGTTGGCATCTCCGAGCCTTCTTAGCGGTGTCGTCGCCTCCAGCCCCTTGATCATGTCGGTGTGCACATCGTGCGAAGGCGCAAGCCCGTGCAATCCGGGAGTAGACGTCGCGCCAGGCACCAGCACGTTGACGCGGATCGCACGGTCGGCCAGATCCAGAACCCACGTACGCGCGAAATTCCTTATGGCCGCCTTGCTGGCGCTGTACACGCTGAAAGCAGGAGTGCCCTTCGTGCCAGTCGTTGACCCGGTCAAGATGATCGACGCGCCATCGCGCAGGAAAGGTAGGGCCTTCTGAACTGTGAACAGCGTGCCCCGTACGTTGATGGAGAATATGCGATCGAAGTGCTGTTCTGTGATGGCACCTATCGGCGCGAAGTCTCCGACGCCGGCATTGGCGAACAACACGTCGATGGTGCCGGCTTCAGCGGCAACGGTTTCATAGAGCGTGTCCAGGTCGCCGAGCCTCGAGATGTCGGCCTGGATGCCTCGAGCCCCGTTGCCGATGATCGATGTCGCTTCGTCGAGCTCCTTCCTGCGCCGTGCAGTAATGAAAACGCGTGCTCCTTGAAGAGCAAACTGCTTGGCGGTCGCCAATCCGATGCCGCTGTTGCCGCCCGTTATCACGGCAACCTTGCCAGTCAATCTTCCCATGGTCTTCTCCTTTTGAAACTCGTGCATTTTGCGGTAGTCGGCGAATGAGCGCAGATCACCGCTTACCCCTTCAATCTCTGACGCGCCTGCACGTCACGACGACCGATGTTCCCGTCGGTCCGGACCTGACGGCCATTTCGCCGCCCATCGCGTGCACCAACTGATCCAGAATCCGCGAGCCCGCGCCCCCCAAGGCGATGCCCATTCCCCGTCCATCGTCCGATACGATGCAGACCAGGGAGGCGCCGTCTTCGAGGATACTTACGCGAACAGTGCCGCTGTCTCGCCCGCCGAAGGCGTGGCGGGCGGCATTCGTCACGAGTTCGGCGATGACCAGCCCCAGCCTCTCGCAGCGTTCGGCGGGCATATCGCCGACTTCCACGACTAGCTCGCACCTGACGCCCATCGGCATGAGTAGCGCCTCGGAAAGGGACCTGCACAATTGCTCCATGTAGTCGGAAAGCGAGATATTTCCTTGGAGTCCACCGACGACCAGAGACCTATGCAGCATTCCGAACGCAGCGATCCTGGCCTCGCAACGCTCGAAAGAGCGCCGGGTCTCGGCGGAGACCGAACCGGCGAACTCGCGCCGAAGAGCGAAGGCAAGGACCATCAGAGTGTTGGCGAAACGATGATTGGTCTCCCGCAGGAGCACCATCTCGTCGTAGATCGGCGGCAAAGCCAGGCTTTGCCTGGTGGTGCCCATATCCAAATTCACTGACATCGCATCCTCCGACAAGATCGCCTCCTTGAAAGGCTTCTGGCTGATCGGTCGTGGAGCAGGCCACGACGACCGACGTGCTGCGTCATAAATGCCGAGCGAATTGCTCCGAATCCATTGCACGATGGTATCGGCGCGGCGCTCGTCGTTCGTTTTTCGAAATCGAACGGCATCGACCGATCCGAAGGTATCACCGACACCTTCGTGCAATAGATCATCGCCGGACGTCCGATCATCTTCGCATCGTCGGTCGCACAATCGCACCGATCGAGAACGATAGTCGGAGATCGACGATGCGCGTTGCCATTCAGAGTTTAGATCGCCCCAAGTGGGACGCATATTCGCGAGAATCGAACGAACCGTGCGAAGTTGGTCCCGGCACGTCGTTCTTTGCGTTCGAGCACGGCGACTTCGAGATCAGCATCATAAGCGACGGATACCTCGAGATCCCGGAAGAGATTTTCGTGCCCTCAATGGCGCTCAGGGAGCAGAGTGAGGTCGTCCAGCGTCTCGACACGGCGGGAGAGATCGTCCGCGCGCCCACTAATGTCCCCGTGCTGCGCTATCGTGACGAAGTGATCCTGTTCGATGTCGGTGGCGGCCAGAGATACCAGACAACCGACGGTCGGCTCGTCGATAATCTGCAGGCTGCCGGCTTCCATCCGGCCGCGGTTACCAAAGTGGTCTTCACGCACGCGCATCCGGATCACACGGGCGCCACTCTCGCCTCTGACGGCTCGCTCCTGTTTCCGAACGCCGCTTACTTCGTTGGCGCGGCGGAGTGGGACTACTGGATGGATCCGGACTTCTTCAGCAAAGCACCCGAGGGAATTCACGAATTCGGCAGGGGCGCGCAGCGTGATCTGGGCGCGGTCCGGGACCGGGCGGTCATGCTCAAGCCCGGGGACGACGTGATCAGCGGCATACGTGCGATCGACACCGCCGGTCATACGCCCGGGCACCTGTCATTCGAGCTCGCAGGGGACGTCGGGCTCATCATCGCTGCGGACGCGGCGACCAGTGAGATCGTCGGGGTCGAGCACCCCGACTGGCACTTCGGCTACGACAGCATTCCCGAACTGGCCGTCCGGAACAGGCGACGGCTGCTCGATCTGGCATCGACCGACAAGACAAAGCTCTTGGGATTCCACTGGACCTATCCAGGTCTTGGGTTCGTCGAAGCCCACGGCAATTCCTACCGCTACGTCCCCATCGCTTGAGCCAAGCAGCACAGGAGTATCCGACATGACACATCCGAACAACCGGACGATCGGGTCGCATCTTGCCTCCCGTCGCAGCGTCCTGATCGGGGGAGTGGCCGGAGCATCGGCGCTGGCGCTGATTGGACCCGGGCCGCTCGCGGCTCGGCCGCGAGAGATCCCTTCAGTGGACCGCCACGCGGGGCGCGCCATCAAGACGAAGGACGGCACCGAGATCTTCTACAAGGATTGGGGCAAGGGTCCGATCGTCATCTTCAGTCACGGGTGGCCGCTCAATGCGGACGCCTGGGACGACCAGATGTTCTTCATGGCCTCGCATGGTTTCCGTTGCATCTCATACGACCGGCGCGGACATGGACGATCGGGACAACCGTGGCAAGGGAACGACTACGACACGTTCGCCAACGACCTGGCCGATCTCATCGACTCTCTGCGCCTCGAGCAGGTCACGCTGGTGGGCCACTCAGCCGGCGGCGGCGACATCGCACGCTACATCGGTCGGTTCGGAACGGGTCGTGTCGCGAAAGCGGTGCTGGTCTCTGCCATCCCGCCTTTTATGCTGAAGACTTCCGCCAACCCGGGTGGCGTGCCGATCGAGGTGTTCGACAACATCCGGACGGCCGTGGCCACCGACCGCGCTCAATTCTACCGAGATCTCGGCGACGGGCCCTTCTATGGGGCCAACAGGCCGGGCTCGAAGGTCTCGCAAGGGGCCAAGGACGCGTTTTGGCTCAGCTGTATGCAGGTCGGACTGCGGGCGTCTTACGAGGGCATCAAGGCTTTCTCTGAGACCGATTTCACGAGCGACCTGAAGAGGTTCGACGTTCCGACGCTCATCGTCCATGGCGAGGACGATCAAAACGTTCCGATCGCAAACTCGGCCCTGCTCTCATCGAAGATGATCGGAAAGGCGAGCCTGAAGATCTATCCGGGCGCACCGCATGGGCTGACGCTCACCCACAAGGACCAGTTCAACGGCGATCTCCTCGGCTTCATGAAGGACATGAGCTGAGGGAACGCCGACTACACCCCGCAACCCAAACGAGGACAACGACGATGAGCACGATCACGACCAAAGACGGCACGACGATCCACTACAAGGACTGGGGCAAGGGCCAGCCGATCACCTTCTCGCACGGATGGCCGCTCAACGCGGATGCGTGGGACGACCAGATGCTCTTCCTGGCTTCCCACGGCTTTCGCTGCATCGCTCACGACCGCCGAGGGCACGGCCGCTCGGGACAATCGTGGGAGGGCAACAATCTTGACACCTATGCCGATGATCTGGCCGAGCTCATGGATGCGCTCGATCTCAAGCAAACCATCATGATCGGCCACTCCACGGGGGGCGGCGAGGTGACCCGCTATATCGGCCGTCATGGGACCAAGCGCGTCGCCAAGGCCGTGCTGGTGTCCGCCATCCCGCCGTTGATGCTCAAGACGCCGGCCAATCCCGGAGGACTGCCGATCGAGGTGTTCGACCAGATCCGTGCCGGCGTGAAGGGCGACCGATCGCAGTATTACCAGGACCTCAGCCTTCCGTTCTACGGCGCAAACCGCCCCGATTCGAAGGTGTCGCGCGGCGTCAAGGACAGTTTCTGGCTGTGGTCGATGCAGGCCGGAGAAAAAGGTGCGTACGACTGCATCAAGGCTTTTTCGGAAACGGATCTTACGGCCGACCTTAAGAAGATCGACGTTCCGACCTTGGTGTTGCATGGCGACGACGATCAGATCGTCCCGATCGCGGATTCGGCGCTGCTGTCCTCGAAGCTCATCAAGGGCGCGACCTTGAAGGTCTATCCCGGTGCGCCGCATGGGCTCTTCGCCACGCACAAGGACCAGCTGAACAGCGACCTGCTGGCCTTCATTCAGGGCTGAAGCCCTCGAGCGACAGCGACGGGCGAACCGGCCCGCCGCTGAAGACCGCAAGATCGCGGTCGACAGGAAATTTTGGCTGCAAGATGCAAGCGAGGACGATCATGGAACACCGGACTCAGAAGACCATGTCCCGGCGCGGGTTCTGCCTGTGCTGCTTGGGCGGCGCTGCGATGGCGGCGGGCGGATGGTTGACGCCGCGGCAGGCGTTCGCCGAGGCGAGAGGCATCGTCAGCCTCATCAAGGATAGCGCGGCGACATCGCCGATCGCCATCCACGAGGTGCGCGGCAACATCAGTGTTCTCGAGGGATCCGGCGGCAACATCGCCGTGCTCACCGGGAAGGATGGCAAATTGCTGATCGATGCCGGCATCGGCGTGTCGCGCCCGCAGTTGACCAAGGCCCTCGCAACAGTGAGCGACGCGCCCATCACACACTTGGTCAACTCCCATTGGCATTTCGACCACACCGACGGCAATACCTGGCTGAACGAGAGCGGCGCTCAGATCATCGCTCACGAAAACACACGCAAACATCTCGCGGAGCTCCAGCGCGTCGAGGATTGGGACTACAATTTTCCTCCGATGCCGAAGGGCGGGGTTCCGACTGAGGTCTTCGCGACGGAAAAGACCTTGAAGCTCAATGGCGCCTCCATTCTGCTGAAATACTACGGGCGCGCGCATACCGACAGCGACATCTGCACCATCTTCGGCGAGGCCGACGTCATTCATGCCGCGGATACTTTCTGGAGCGACATCTACCCGTTCATCGACTATTCGACCGGGGGCAGCATCGACGGAATGATCGCCGCATCCGACGCCACTCTCGCGGCGGCGACCAAGGACACGATCATCATCACCGGCCATGGGAAACCCGTCAGCAACCGCGCCGAACTGCAGCAGTGGCGCGACATGCTCGTAGACGTCCGGGACGCGGTCGCCAGGCTCAAGCAGAAAGGAATGTCCCGAGACGAGACCGTCGCGGCGAAGCCAACGGCCGCCTACGACGAGCGATACGGTCAGTTCCTCATCGATCCGGGCTTCTTCACCAGGCTCGTATACCAAGGCGTGTAGAGCGCCTGCTGACGAAGTCAGTCCGTCGAAGTTTCCTCCGCAACGTTCCGTTCGAAAAGGCCGACGTCCATGAAGAAGCACGTAACATCAGTCCTGCTGAGAGCAGGCATGATGATGCTGTACACGCCGGTTCATGCTTACCCGGAGGGTTCGCCGATCTTCGGAGTGATCATTCCCGAAGGGTATCGCCAATGGGAGATGATCGCGCCTTCGCACGAAGAAGGTAGTTTCAACGAACTCCGCGGCATCGTGGGCAACGCAATTTCAGTCAAGGCCTACCGAGAGGGGACGCTTCCATTCCCCGACGGGGCGATATTAGTCAAACTCGCCTGGAAGCGCGTGCCTTCTGCCGAATTTAACGGAGCATTCGTGCCAGGCCGTGCCACGACGGTCCAGATCATGGTCAAGGACTCCAGAAGATACGCCTCCACCGGGGGATGGGGCTTTGGGCGGTTCATAGATGGTAGGGCCGTCGACCAGGCGCAGCACGAGACCTGTTTCGGCTGCCACCAGGCCAACGTGAAGGATCACGACTTCGTCTTCACGAGATACGCGCCATGACATCCGCGAACACCGAAGGAAAAAGCGTCATGCCCCCGCAAATCGAGACATACTCGAGCGACGAACCCGGCCCGAGAGCTATGACGGCCGGTAGCTGGACCATCATGATCGTGCTCCTGCTGCTGCTTGCCGGGACGCTAGTGATCGCGGTCCTCGGCTGGTCGTCAGGAAGCGGGGCCGACGTTCCGGCTTCCGGGTATGTCGCGCTTGCACTCGGGGTTCTGTTCTCCTTGGCCGTAGGGTTCGGCCTCATGGGACTTGTCTTTTACAGCAGTCGAGGAGGGTACGACGAGCCGCCCCAGCTGCTGCCGGCCGAGAAGACGGACGACAATCGACAACAACCCGGCGCCGCGGCAGCAGAACTTGGCTTCATCGCGGAAGGCGCTACGAGGAATCAGTCGGCCGCCAAGGAAAGGGAGCAATCATGATCCCGGCTTACAGCGATCACGCGGCCAACGAGCGAACTTTTCTTGCGTGGGTCCGAACCGGATTAGCCATCATGTCGTTCGGCATCGTGGTGGAAAAATTCGATCTGTTCATTCAGACGCTGGCGATTTCCCAAGCCAACGACGTGCTGCGCAGAGCGCAATTGGAGCGAATATCCAATCATCTGGGTCCCCACGAGAGCATCGCCCTCGTCGCCGGCGGGGTCGCGCTGATAGCGATCCAAACGCTGCGCTTCGCACGCAACAGCCGTCTGCTGGACGACGTCGCACCGCAGGCCTCGAGGGCATTTCTCACGAGTTCGGTCGTTTCGTCCCTGCTCATTCTGCTTCTCGCGGCCGTCGCGACCTACCAGGTCTTCGACTGATCCGCTGAGCCACAATAATTCATCGACCTTGAAGGAGAGGATGTCCATGCCGGAAGACTACAGAGACGAAGTGCTTTCGCGGCGATGGTTCTTGACGGCGACGGCCGGGGCTGCCGGGGCGGCCATCGCCAGTGCCGCCTCCGCCGAGACCTTGGCCGACGTGCCCGATCGAGGGCCGGGGGCCGATCTGAGCGCGCATAGCGAACGCTCCCGTTTCGCGAAGCTCGACCGCATTCCGGAGTCCACACCCGGCAAGCGGAACATCGATCCGAGCGATGCCATCAATTCAAAGACGCCTCACCAGAAACTGGTCGGCAACATCACCCCGACCGATCTGCACTACGAGCGCAGCCATTCAGGCGTGCCCGACATCGATCCGACGCAGCACCGGCTGCTGATCCACGGCATGGTCGGGAAGCCGCTGGTGTTCAGCGTCGATGATCTCAGGCGCATGCCGTCGGTCACGCGCATCGTCTTCATCGAATGCACCGGCAATGGCTGGGAAAACTGGAAGAAGGCCGATCCTGAAGTCACCGTGCAGAATACCCACGGTCTCGTCAGCACCAACGAATGGACCGGCGTGCCGCTGAAGTTCCTGGTGGACCTCGTGGCCAAGGACAAGGGAGCCAACTGGATGCTGGCGGAGGGCGGCGACGGCGCCGGAGTCGACCGCAGTATTCCGCTGACCGAGGAGATCATGAACGAGGCGTTCGTCGCCTACGGCCAGAACGGGGAACCGCTGCGCCCCGCGCACGGCTTTCCGATGCGTCTGCTGATGCCGGGCTTCGAGGGCAATCTTCACATCAAATGGCTGCGCCGCCTCAAATTCGGCGCGGCCCCCTGGATGACCCGCTGGGAGACCGCACGCTACACGCAGCTGCTGGCGGACGGCAAGGCGCGGCAGTTTCAGCTGCGGATGGAGACCAACTCCGTCATCACCCAGCCTTCGGGCATGATGCAGATCCAGCCGGGCTACAACCGTATCTCCGGCCTCGCATGGAGCGGCCACGGCAAGATCGCCAACGTAGAGATCTCGACCGACGGCGCCAAGACATGGAGGCAGGCGCAACTGACGCTGCCGGTGCTGTCCAAGGCGCAGGTGCGCTTTCAGATGGACTGGGTCTGGGACGGCAAGCCGACCAAGATCGTGAGCCGCTCGACCGACGAGAAGGGCAACGTCCAGCCCGACCGGGCGTCCTTCATCGCCGCGATGGGGACCAACGCGCTGTTTCACTACAACGCCCAGCAGACCTGGAGCATCGACGAGGCCGGGAGGGTCCGCAATGTCCTCGCATAGCAAGCTTCTTGGCACCTGCATTCTGGTCGTCGGTCTGCTCGCGGTCCCCGCGCTTGCCTCCGACTTCGGCCGTCCGGCGACGCCGGATGAGATCAAGCTATGGGACATCGACATCGGTCCCGACGGCAAGGGCCTGCCGGCCGGCAGAGGCACTGTCGTACAGGGCAAACAGATCTTTGCCGACAATTGCGCGGCCTGTCATGGCGAGAACGGCCAGGGTGGCATTAAGGACCGTCTCGTCGGCGGACAGGGAACCCTCGCCTCCAACATGCCGATCAAGACCGTCGGCAGCTTCTGGCCCTATGCGACGACCTTGTTCGACTACATCCACCGCGCGATGCCCTATCCGACGCCGGGTTCGCTCAGCACCGACGAGACCTACGCCGTCACCGCCTACATCCTGAGTCTCAACGGCATCGTTCCGGCGGACGGCAAGGTCGACAGGGACTCGTTACCGAAAATCAAGATGCCCAATCGCGACGGATTCGTCCCGGATCCCGAGTTCGATTTGCGTCAGAAAAGGAAATGACGATGGTCCGGAAGAACATGCGGTGGCTGAGAGCGGTCGTGATCGCCTGGTCGACGGTGGCTCTGTATTCGATAGTGATGGCAGGAGAGACGAAGATGGCTGCAGAAGGGTTGACGACGGTTAAGAGCGCATACGGCGCGTCGGAGACGATGGAGCGACTGAAGGATGCCGTTCGCTCCAAGGGCATGACGATCTTCGCACAAATCGACCATGCGGCGGGGGCGAAGGAGGTCGGAATGCCGTTGCGGCCTACAGATTTGCTCATCTTCGGTAGTCCGAAAGGTGGCACGCCGCTCATGCAATCGGTTCAAACAGTTGGAATCGATCTGCCGCTCAAGGCGCTGGTCTGGCAGGACGAGGCCGGCGTGACTTGGGTATCCTACAACGCTCCCACTTGGTCGGCGGAGAGGCACCATGCGAGCGCCCCGGAGGCGGTTCGAGCAATGAGCGCGGGCATAGAGGCGGTTGTCTCGGCAGCGGCTTCTGCGAGTCCGGCTCGCTGACTTAGCTCGAGAAGATTTCTAACAGTTCAGAGCCGCCCGAACCGAAATGCCAAGCAAGAGCGACGGGTCACGCTCCATGGGGCGGATCTGCGCGCATTTCGATCAAACCTTGAGATGGGAGAAGTCGCATGTCTTTCGCACTAAATTTTTTGAACAGGCGAGCGGCCCTAGGCTTGTTCGGCCAAGCTGCGCTGCTGACGGCCGCGAGAAATGCAGCGGCGTCGGGCAATCAGGAAACCGACGCGGATCTCGAACTGTTCAAGCAGAGGCTCGCGGCGGCGCCTCGCCGGCGAAACTTCGGTTCGGTGCCTCTGGTAGTCACCTTGGATGAGCAATGGGACCACGAGGCAGCATCCATTCTACTCTCGTACGGCAACCGAGCGCGGCAGGTCTGGGAGTGCACCGAGCTTGGCGGGCCATGGCTCAACCTCATGAGAGAAGCACTCAACGGGCAGATTTTCGCGCACGGAAATCCTGGATTCCTTGCCGCAGCTGCTGTTCACGGATCGGCGCACCTTGCCCTGTTCGACCAGACTGGGTGGGAGAAATACGGATTGGCAAGGCTTACCGGAGGCGTCGCGACCGCCAATTCATACTTCGAATCCAGGAGGAAGATGTCTCGCTCGGATAGTCTGCAGGACCTTACGGGATACTATGGTCCGGAGAACAACAACATCGCGACGCTTCAAGAGCGAGGAATGGTATTCGTCGCGTGCCACGACTCGATCCATGCCATCGCCCGAAACCTCAACCGCTTGGACCGCGGAGATGTAGCCGACGCGGACTCGTTAGCAGCCGATCTGACAAATCACCTCGTTTCCGGCGCCGTTTTGGTGCCGAGCGTAGTAGCCTTCCTGGTGGAGCTACAGAGGTCTGGCTTCACCTATGCGAAGGGACCCTAAGAAGCTCGGAGCGCCACAAATCTTCCGGACGACCGCTCAAAACATTTGCCATCTGCTAGTTTGTGTTTTCACGTTTCTGAGGGGACAGGCACTGCTCTCCGTACACGTTTGAGGCTGCTATGCGGAATTCTACATGGCACGCCCGGGATCTTCCCTCACACCCCGGGCGACGATCCGCAGCGTCCCGTCCGGAAGCGGCCGCTGCAGCTTGAGCGCTTCGTCCGCGGGCGCGGTCATCCAGGTCTCGACTTCCTCAGGCGTCGTCAGAATCACCGGCATCGCCTTGGGGTGGACGGCTCCGACCTCGGCGTTGGGCTCCGTCGTCAGGAACGCGTAGAGGTCGTTGGTCGTCTCGCCATCCTTGACCTTCCGAACCGACGTCCAGTTGGTCCAAATGCCGCCGAAGCATGCGAGCGGGCGGCTCTCGTCGAGCGCGAACCAAATGTCGCCGCCCTCGGCCTTGTTGAACTCGCTGAAGCTGTTGAACGGCACTACGCAGCGGTGCTCCGGCCCCAGCCAGCGGGTCCAATGCTTCGACTTCACATTCCGGATGTTGGTGGTTCCGGAATCCGGTTCCATCCGGAGCAGCTCCTTGAAGTCCACGGTCTTGCCCTTGGCCTGCAGTTTCTCGGCTCGTTTCTTCGCCGCATCCATGAGCGCCTTGGACGACGAAGGCATGCCCCAGCGCGCAGTCGCGAGCTCCCGGCCCTCGGCGCCGCTTCGGACGATCGGCGCCTTGTAGTCGGGAAAAACGCCGGGCATCGGCGCCAGGTTGCCGACGTACAGGTTGACGACGCGGAACAGCGCGCTAATGGCGGCCTGGTTCGTGGTGATCGAATACAGATTGCACAAGGTGGTTAGGTCTCCCGATCCGGATGACGGGCTCGCTGGGCCAGCTGTAGCAGCGTGGCCGGCGGCCGGCGATTGGCTTTGGAGCACTTGCTGCAGCGGAGGCGGCTCGCCAAGTCATGAACGAAAGTCGTCGGCGGGTGGTGCAGCGTCGCCAGGTCCACCTCCCGGCGGGTCTTGCAGCGCGAGCACTCGATTTCGAGCCATGGGTAGGTCCCGTTCACGGCCTGGTCGATCGTGGGCGAAGGGTCGATGGGACCGCCGTCTGCCCACATCCGCTCATTCCATGACTCGCAGAGCAGCTTGTCCGCCGTCCGGATCAAGGCCTCGCCCTTGGCACGGGCGTCGGCAGATTGGGCGGCGAGGATCGTCGTCATCGCGCGAGCTCTCCCCAACTCTTTGCTCAGCGCTTTTCGGTCGCCTCCAGAGAGCGGGGTCGGATGATGCTTGGGCGCCATAGCCGGTTCAGCCGGTTACGGCGCGTCGTACGACGGCCAGCAGCCGTCTTCCTCGTGCCGCCCGGTTCGCTGCGTACAGGTGTTGTCGAGCAGGCGCTGGCCCACGTCCCGCCAGATTGCGTCCCGACCGTAGAGCCGGACGGCGTCGACCTTTTGGATCTCGACGGTGCGCGCGCAGCGCCGGCATGACACCCTCAACAAGTGCTTAGGAATTTGGTCCAGTCGCAGCATGCGGACGGATGAGCCGCGCCCTGAATCGGGCCCGTGGAGGCGGGGGTCGTCCAAAAGCGCCTGCCAATATTCGGGCGGAAGGTCGTCTGCCGGGCCTACGGCGCCCGTAAGCGAGAGTTTTCGGCTGATCGCGAGAGAAGAGCCGGGCTTCTCCATTTGCTGCTTGGTGGGGACGTGCCAGCTGGCGGGGCGGTAATTGGTCATGGAATAGAACATAACAAGAACAACCAAAGAGTCGAGCCCCTTACTCGATCCCCAGACGTCTACGGCTGGCTTTCTTGGGATCGCCCGGCCGCCAGCTTAACCACACGCTGCATCAGCCTATCGAACGGTCGATTTGGTCATCCAGAGCAGCACCGGGCCATTTCCGCCCGAGAGGCCGCCTGCCTGCAGACGTTTCCGAAGACCTATAGATTTTTTGGCAGCTTGGAGTCACGTGCCCGCCAGATCGGAAACGCCGTGCCGCCCAAGATGGCGCAGGCGATCGGGCATTCAATTCTGAGGCAGGCGAGCGGCTCATAGCAAATCAGCGCGCTGGGCGCTCACGGATGGGTCGAGCGGGAGATCGTTTCTTCCTTGCGACACGCTCGATCCTTGTGCCGGACGGCTCTACACTTGAGATGGAGGACTTGGTGCCGTCGGTAGGATGCACGCGAAAAGCAATCGTCAGGCGATCTTCCCGATAACTTGGATCGCAGCGCGCGGCTCATCTCCGCAGTTGTTGACCACGTCGAAACCCGACGTCGCAAGGGGTTGTGGTTCACGCTAGAAAACCTCGACGTCACCCTCCTATTCAGAAGCTCTTAAGGAGAGCGCCGATGGGTTTGATAGGTCGCGCGAACTCAGGGAACCCATCTCTTAGAGTCCCGCGGCTTCTTCCAACCGAGAGCCTTGGCCACCGTACGTTCGACGAATTGCCAAAGCTTCTCATCGTTGGCTGAAGCCGTCTCCTTGGCAGCCTGTATCAGATCGGTCTGCAAATACACCAGCACCGCCTTCCGCTGGTCCCGCCGCTTCGATTCGGCTGGTTTTGCCGATTCCAATGCGCCCGACTTGGTCGTCTTTGCCGCCTTAGGCATATCATCGCACCCTTCCTGGATCCGATTGGGACTCTAACAGGATGGACGCGGAGCGCTATGGGCGGGTAACCATAAAGCTGTTGACCGCGCAGGGTGAGATATCAAACAGATATCCACTAGATATCTATTTTCTTGACTTTCCGCGGGTTTTGTGATCTAAGCGCAACTATCGAGCCACTCCACCTCTGACATGGGAGATGTTGCCGCCCTTCGGTTCGCCCCGCGTGATTTCGCGCGGGGCAACCGCTGTTCGCCGTTTCATTTCGACGATATCAGCGAGGATAGATGCAGAAGCGCGATTTGTTCATCGGTTTCAAGGCCAGCCGGGCGGTCCCCATCAGCAACGCCCTCACCCGCGATTTCTTGGTCCAGGCGACGCTCGACGGCGACGTGCGACGCATCGAATACCAGAATAGCATCGTCGTCGACCAACGCATCATGGCCGTCGAGGGTCTCGTCATCGAGCGCTTCGACGGCCGCTACGCCGTCGATATCGTCGATGCGCGTCCATCCCATGACCCCGCTGCGGAGGCGCTCACGCATCTCGCCTTTGCGCGCCGTTGTCACGGCATCATCGAGCTGAGCGCCGCCGATGTGCGCTCGGAGCCGCGCTGCTCGGCGGCGCGCGAGATCTGGAGCCATCGCGGGGTCCGGATCCACTCCGACGATCGTGCGGAAATCCGCGAATCCTTGGAGACCAGCGGCCCGGTCGCGCTGACCGAGCTCGTCGCGTCGGTCATGACTCGCGGCGACGCTCGCGCGGTGATCTACGCGCTGGCGTGCGAAGGCGCGATCGAATTCGACCTGCACGGCGGCATCACCGACGACCTGATCGTGCGCTCGGGATTGCCCGGCTACGCCGGCAGCTTGCGCGCGTACGGCGCCTAGTCTTCATCAACGGCGGCTTTATCCTCCCGCGCGATCACTGGTCGCGCGGGAGCCTGTGCTTTCTGTGCCCTTCGTCGTCCGCGGCCGCTCCATTCCGGCCTGCGAGCCGCAAGGGC
>NZ_JACOFR010000028.1 GCF_019455385.1 Bradyrhizobium sp. BR 10289 | reverse complement strand
CGTCGAAGATGGTAGGCGCCACCGGGAACACGCCGCGATAGGGGCGCTGGGCCTTGTGTGGGGTGACCGGCATCGAACTCTCCATCCCTGATTTTCTTGCACATCTACAACCGCACGCGCGCGGCGAAACAGATGTACTCGGCGCGCGCATCGGCGGCAATGCCGATCCGCACGACGCGGGATGATGGCCTTAAGCGGTTTTCACCGCACCAAGGAAGCCCTCGACCGCGGTGCGGAGACGATCGGCGTCCGCCGACATCTTCTTGACGGACTCTGACAGCACCGTGCCGGCGTTGCCGGTCTCCTGGTTGAGCTTGGCGACGCTGCCGATGGTGTCGGTGACTTCACGGGTGCCCTGGGCGGCCTGCTGGAAGTTGCGCGAGATCTCGGTGGTGGCGGCGCGCTGCTGCTCGACCGCCGCCGCGATTGCCGTCATTTTCTCGTCGATGCCGCTGATGGCCCCACCGATCGAGCGGATCGCGCTCACGGCCTGTCCGGTCGCACCCTGGATCTCCTCGACCTGGCGCGAGATTTCTTCGGTCGCAGTGGCAGTCTGGGCCGCGAGGCTCTTGACCTCGCCGGCGACCACGGCAAAGCCGCGACCAGCCTCACCCGCACGGGCAGCCTCGATGGTGGCGTTCAAGGCCAGCAAATTGGTCTGGCCGGCAATGGCGTGAATCATCTTCACGACCTCGCTGATGCGACCTGCGGTCTGGTCGAGAACCTCGACCGTCGCGTTGGTCCGCTCGGCCTGCGACACGGCTTCACGGGCCTCACGCGCGCTCGACTGCACTTGCGCGGAGATCTCGCCGACGGAAGCGGAAAGCTCTTCGGTCGCGGCCGCGATGGTCTCGAGATTGTTGGTGGCCTGCTCGGCAGAGGAGGCGACTGCCGCGGTCTGGTTGCTCGATTCCGAGACCAGCGTGCGCACATCGGTCGCGGTGGCGTCGAGCTCCCTCGCCGACGCCGCGACGCTGTGGATGACGGCCTGCACGGTGGCGTCGAAGCTGCGGCAGGCTTCGTCCACGGTGCCGGAGCGGGCGAGCTGAAGCGCCTGCTGCGATTCGCGCTCCCGGCCGAGACGCTCGGCCGTTGCCGCGCTCTCGCGCAGGCTTTCGAGCGCGGCCGCCATGGTGCCGAACTCGTCGGGATAGCGAGATTGCGGGACGGGCGTCGCATAATCGCGCGCGCCGATCCGGGCGATGGCATCGAGTATGGCGCGCACCGGGCGCATCAGTCGATTGCGCACAACATAGACACCGGCAAGCGTGACCGCCAGCGCGGCCAGAAACCCGATCGACTGCATGACGAGGTTGGTGAGTGCCTTGGCCTGAACGGATTCGGCCCGTGCGATCGATTGATCCAGCGCCTTGGTCGCGACTCCCACGATCAGCGGGAACGGCGACTGGCACAGCGTGTTCCACTCCGAAGCCGGCATTGCAGGTTTGCCGCTGCCGTCGAAGTTCTTGGTCATGTCGCCGATCTGCTTGAGGACGCCGTCGGTCTTGGCCTGGGCTTCCTTCGCCGCGGTGACCAGCTCCGCGCTGACATCGGGCGCTGCGAGCAGCTCGCCCATGCCGGCCCAGCCGGAGGCGATGGTGCCGTCCCATTGCGCAAGCGAGCGCTTCTGGGTGTCGTCGAGTGGCTTGCTGCTGTTGACGTTCGAGCGCAGCATCGAGCAATGGATGCCGTAACGGTCGCGCACCTGCCAGGCGAAGCGGCGGACCTGGATCATGCGGGCGATGTAGGGATCGTTCATCCAGGCGCGGTTCGACACCGCGGTGGAGGCGAGATTGGCGGTGTCGATCACCTTGGTGACGGCATCGTACCAGGAATTGGTCCGCTCGATCTTGCGCTCGGCGCGCGGACGCTTGGCTTCGTCGTAGAACAGCTGGAATTGCGGCGCGGCTTCATCCCAGCGCTGCTTCAGCGTGCTGGCGAGTTCGTCGCGGCGTGCGAATTCGACGGTGGCAAGCGCGGAGCTGACGCCGTCATAACCGCCCTGCTCTGCCTTCTCGGCATCGGCGAGCTTGGCGCGCGGATCGTCTTCGCCGAGGATGGCACTCTGGGCATCGCCGCGATTGTTACGCAGTGCGAGCACGCCGTGGAAGATCGCCTTGTCGGCAGCAGCCAGCCGCGCGGTCTCGAGACTGTCGCTGTAGCGACCGAAGGCTCCGAACATCTGGATCGCCGTGGAAGCCAGCGCGCCAATCGCCAGCAAGGCCATCAGGGTCAGAAGCAGCGAGCTTACCGATTTCTTAAACATCGCCATGGGGTCACGAGGGGCTTCGGAAAAGGCCACCTTGCAGCGCGACATGCCAAAGATCGGTTAAGGTTTTAGTCAAATTGCCGAGAGTTCCTGGCATGCCCGGGCTTTCCGCTAACGAAATCAGGCAACTTTCGTGAAATCCGGCGGCCGCCGCTCGGCAAACGCCGTAAACGCCTCCCGCGCCTCCGCTGTGCGCAGGCGCAGCGCGAACTGCTCGCCCTCTGCCTGCATCTGCGCGACCAGCGCCTCGCCGTTGCGCATCAGCTTCTTGGTCGCGGTGAGCGCGCCGGCCGGCTGGCGAGCGAGTCGCTGCGCCAGCGCGAGCGCCTCCGCGTCGAGCTTGTCGAGCGGCACCACGCGGTTGGCGAGACCCCAGTTCAGCGCGGATGTCGCCGGCACGGTCTCGCCGAGCGCGAACATTTCGTAGGCGCGGGCATAGCCGATGCGGGCCGGCATCAACAGGCTGGAGGCAGCCTCCGGCACCAGCGCAAGGCTGACGAAGGGCGTCGACAATTGCGCATTGTCGGCGAGCACGACGAGATCGCAATGCAAGAGCATCGTGGTGCCGACGCCGACGGCGCGGCCCTGCACCGCGGCGACCAGCGGCCTTGTGCAGCGCGCCAGCGACTGGATGAAGCGAACGACGTTACGGCTGCCTTCCGACTTGCCGGATGCCACCGCCGCGAACTCGCCGACATCGTTGCCGGCGGTGAACATGTCACCCTCACCGCGGATCAGGATCACGCGGGCGGAGGGATCGGACTCGGCGGATACGATGGTGTCGGCGAGCTTGCCGTACATCGCATCCGTCAGTGCGTTCTTCTTGTCGGGACGCGCCAGGGTGATGGTGAGAATTCCGCCGTTGTTCTCGATTCGGACGTGCTCGGTCATTGCGCTCTCCTTATTCCTCTGGTGATCTCGAAGTGTCTCTCGGAAACTTGTCCCGAATGCTGGTGAGCCAGCGCGCCACGATGTCGATCTCCGCAGCCGTGAACCCGTCCGTCAGCGCCGCGTTGATCTCGGCGGCCGACGTTTTCGCCCGCGCCAGCGCGCTCCGCCCCTTCGGCGTCAGCCACACCCGAAAGGCGCGTCCGTCCTCGCGATCGGCGCGCCGCTCGATCAGTCCTGCGGCTTCCATGCGATCGACGAGGCCGGAAATACCGGCCGGCCCCATGTCCAGCGCCGCGCCCGCTTCGCCCATCAGCGCGCCGTCCTGCTTGCCGAGAATGAACAGCAGCCCCGCCTGCGCCGGCGTCACCTCACTCTCGGGCTGCGACGCCATCCAGCGCTGCAACCGGCGTTGTGCGACGCTCAGGAGGTAGATCAGCCGGTGGTGGCTCGCCGCGGCGGATTTATTTCGCATGCGAAATAGATAACCGACACCGGCACTCTTGTCAAAGCGCGGCCGTCAGGCCGATTTGGCGCGGCAGCCGTCGAGGAACAGGGTGGCGCAGGTCTGCACGCGCCGTTCGATCTGCTTGCGCGACGGCAATGGTAGGCCACCATAGATCGCGGCGCGCTGAGGCGCCGATGCGACCATGCCGACCAGCATGCCGGCGACTTCCTCGGGATCGTCGATTGCGATGCGCTTACGCTTGACCTGGAGACGCAACCAGCCGGCCAGCGCCTTGGCGGTACGAGCAATGCCGTTGTTGTAGAAATTGGCGGCGAGCTCGGGAAATGTGGCGGATTGCTGCAGCACCATGCGCTGCAACGCCACGACCTCGGGATCGAGCGCGAGATCGGCGCAGGCGAGCAACGCGGCGTGCAGGCCGGTTTCGATATCGACCTCGTCGCTCCCTTGCAGGTCGACCGCCGAGAGCAGTCGCTCCAGCCTGTCCGCGCACATCGCTTCGAACAGCGCGGCCTTGCCCGGGAACAGCCGATACAAGGTCTTGGTCGAGATGCCGGCGCCGCGCGCGAGCTCCTCGGTGCTGGTCGCGGCATAGCCCTCGGCAGCAAACGTATGCCGCGCGGCTTCGAGGACGATCTGCTTCGTTTCCTCGTCGCTGCGCACCGGAGGCCGGCCGCGCGGGCGGCAGCCACTGTCTGATTTTGCCTGAGCCATGCTTTTAAATGACGCCTGTCATTCCATTGACAATTCCCAAGCTAGTCTCATTTTGGAAATTATCAAGTTTCCTAATTCAGGGGAGCCGGCCATGACCGTCCACACGACCCCGTCCGCTGCCGCCCAGACCGCCATTCCCGCGACCGCACGCGAGGGCATCCTGCCGGCCACGCCGACCGGAGCCACCAAGAAAAAGCTGAATCTTCGCAAGCTGTTGCTGATGGGTGCGGCGGCCGTCGCATTGGCCGGCGCCGGCTGGTATGGCTACGATTACTGGACCGTCGGCCAGTACCTCGTCTCCACCGATGACGCCTATGTGAAGGCGGACAACACCACCATCGCACCCAAGGTCAGCGGCTATCTCAACGGTGTCTTGGTCTCCGATAACGAGCATGTGAAGGCCGGCCAGGTGCTGGCCCGGATCGACGATCGCGACTTCAAGGTGGCGCTCGACCAGGCCAAGGCCGATGTCGCCGCCGCGAATGCGACGGTGACCAGCAAGGAGGCCCAGCTCGATGTTCAGCAGGCGGTGATCGCCGCCGCCAAGGCGACTATCGACGTCGACACCGCCGCCAAGACCTTCGCGGAGCAGGAGAACAAGCGCTACAGCGATCTCGCCAAGACCGGCTATGGCAGCGTGCAGAACGCGCAGCAGGCGCAGGCCCGCGACGCCGGCGCGGACGCGACGATCGCGCGCGACAACGCCAACCTGATCTCCGCCCGGAAGCAGGTCGATCTGCTCAAGGCGGAGATCGTGCAGGCCAAGGCCGCTACTGCCCGCGCCGCCGCGATCCAGCAGCAGGCCGAGCTCAATCTAGGCTACACCACGATCGTTTCGCCGATCGACGGGATCGTCGGCAACCGCTCCTTGCGCGTCGGCCAGTTCGTGCAGGCGGGCACGCAGCTGATGTCGATCGTGCCGGCGGACGGTGCTTACGTCGTCGCCAATTTCAAGGAAACGCAGCTCACCCACGTGAAGGCCGGGCAGGCGGTCGATATCGAGGTCGACATGTTCCCGGGCCAGGTCGTGCACGGTCACGTCGACTCCCTCGCGCCGGCGAGCGGCCAGGAATTCGCGCTGCTGCCGCCGGACAATGCCACGGGCAATTTCACCAAGGTGGTGCAGCGCATCCCGGTCAAGATCCTGCTCGATGCCGCGAATGCACCGGCGATCACGCTGCGGCCCGGCATGTCCGTCATCCCAACCATTGCAACACGTTCGACCGCGCCGGCCGCGAACGCGGACGCCGCGTCCAAAGCGAAGCTCGTCTCCGGAGGGTCGTGCCATGTCAAACAGCCTGTCACTTTCGACGCCGGCATCACCGGCCGCGACGCCTGAGCGCGCGCCTGCCGATCCCAACCGCGCGAGCGCCGCGGTCTGGGTCGCCGTGCTCGCCGCCATGATCGGCTCGTTCATGGCGATCCTGAATATCCAGATCACCAACGCCTCGCTCGGCAATATCGAGGGCGGCATCGGCACCGGCGCCGACAACGGCTCCTGGATCTCGACGTCCTATCTGATCGGCGAGATCATCGTGATCCCGCTGACCGATTATCTCAGCCGCGTGTTCACGTTCCGCCGCTACATGCTGGCGAGCGCGACGCTGTTCGCGGCGTTCTCGGTCGCTTGTGCCTTCACCCATGATTTGCCCTCGATGATCGCGATGCGCGGCCTGCAAGGCTTTGCCGGCGGCGTGTTGATCCCGATGGCGTTCACGCTGGTGCTGACCAAGCTGCCAAAGCCGCAGCAGCCGGTCGGCCTTGCGATCTTCGCGTTGTCGGTGACCTTCGCCCCCGCGATCGGGCCGACCATCGGCGGTTATCTCACCGAGAATTACGGCTGGCGCACCATCTTCTTCGTCAACGTGCTTCCGACCGCCGTCATGGTGGCCGCGCTCTATCTGACGCTGGAGCGCACGAAGATGCAGCTCGGCCTTCTGAAGGACGGCGACTGGGCCGGCATCGTCACCATGGCGATCGGGCTGTCGGCGCTGCAGGCCGTGCTCGAGGAAGGCAACAAGGACGACTGGTTCTCATCGCCCTTCATCGTCAAGCTCGCGATCGTCGCGGCCGTGAGCCTGACGCTGTTCGTCACGATCGAGCTCACGATCGAAAAGCCGCTGATCCGGCTGCGCCTGTTGACACAGCGCAATTTCGGCTTCGGCACCATCGCGATGACGATGGTCGGCTTCGCGCTGTTCGGCTCGGTCTACATCCTGCCCGCCTATCTCGGCCAGGCCCAGGGCTACAATGCCGAGCAGATCGGCAATGTGCTGGCCTGGACCGGCTTGCCGCAGCTGATGCTGATCCCGCTGATCCCGAAACTGATGCAACGCTTCGACACGCGCTACATCGCCATCACGGGCCTTTTGATCTTCGCCTATAGCTGCTTCATGAACACGGCGATGTCGCCGGACTACGCCGGCGACCAGCTCTGGATCCCGAACATCGTGCGCGCGGTCGGCCAGGCCATGGTGCTGACGCCGCTGACCTCGGTGCTGACGGGCGGCATCGCGCCGCAGGATGCGGCCGCCGCCTCCGGCATCAGCAACATGTTCCGCAATCTCGGCGGCGCCATCGGCACGGCGACGCTCGCCACCATCATCACCAAGCGCGAGCAGTTCCACTCCAACATCATCGGCCAGTCGGTCACGCTCGGCCGCGAGGAGGTCCGCAGCCGCATCGCGCAGATGACGGATTACTTCATGGCCCACGGCGTGCCCGATCCCCACGCCGCGCGCGAGCAGGCCATCATTGCGCTCGGCAAGACGGTGAAGCGCCAGGCGCTGGTGATGGGCTATTCAGACGCCTTTGCGTTAATCGGCGCGGTGCTGGTGCTCGCCGCGATCGCGGTGCTGCTGACGCGAAGGGTGAAGGCCGCGGGTGGACCGGCGCATTAGAAGGCGGAGTTCGTCATGCCCGGGCTTGTCCTGGGCATCCACGTCCTCTGTTGCACGGCAAGGCTTGGATGGCCGGGACAAGCCCGCCATGACGCCGTGGTGACGATCGGTGCCCTAAGGCGCGCATGTGAAGCTTGCGACCTCCTTCACCGGACCCTCTTTGTAATGCGGCCATGTCGGCCAGCGGCACAGCGGCAGCGCACGCAGCACCGCGAATGACGGCGCCTCGACCTTCTGCTCGCTGACTTCGAGATCGCCGGGCGCCTTGCCTTTCTCGACCCAGTCGACCAGCACGCTCAACATGTCGACATTGGCCGGCGCACCGGAGCCGACATGGTCAACGCCGGGTGCGGTGTAGAGCCGCGCGAATTCGGCCGTCTCCGCCTTGCCGAGCTTGCGCTCGACGCTCTCGAAATAGCGAATACCTGCATAGGGGCTCTGCGCGTAATCCGCCATGTGCTCGAGCATGATCAGCCGGCCGCCGCGCGCCCGGAATCGGCTGAGATCGGGATCGGTCGAATCCATCAGGCTGGAGACTTCGAGCAGCCGCGCTTTGTGGTCCTCCACCTTGTAGGTGGTGACGTCGAGCTTGGGATCGCGCGCAAACACGTATTGAATGCCGCCGGCACCGTAGATCCAGGCAATGCCGTTGTTGGGCGCGGGCGGCTGCGCCGGCGGCGCGCTGCCGAGCCACCACGCAGACCAGCCGCCGGTCGGGCCGGTTGCCGGCGTGTCCTCGCCCGAGACGCCCCAGCCCGGATAATCGTCGAGGCCATTGGCGAGTGTGAACGGGAATTTGTAGGTGGCGTGCAGCGTATTGATTGCCTTGATCTGTGCGTCGCTGAGGCACTCGTCGCCGCTGTTGCCGTCGGCGCAACGCAAGGTCTCGACCTTGAACGTCGCTTTGCAGCCCACGGCGTCCAGCACCAGCGCGTCGTCGGAGCCGTCGGCCTTGTCGCAAGCGGCTCGCACAGCATCACCGACGAGCTTCACCTGCGCAGGACTGATCCAGCCCTGCCCCATGGTCACGAGGCCTGAGCGCGTACCCGCATGCTGCAGGCCCACCCAATTGATGACGGGCACGCGGGCGAAAATGCCGTCGAAATCGTCAGGATAGCGCTGGGCCATGGTCAGGCCTTCGCGGCCGCCCTCGGACGAGCCCATGAAGTACATTTTTTCGGGCTTCTTGCCGTAGGCGCGCTGCATCAGCGCGACCGCGGCGTCGCGAACCTTCTTGTAGGCACGATGGGCAAAATTCTCGAAGGCCTCGTCGTTGAGCGCAAAGAGCTGCGGTGGCTCGCCCGGCCGGGTCTCATGGCCGGAATCGGTGCCGTAGGTGACAAAACCGCGCGCGAGCGGCGACGGCTTGTCGAAGGGATAGGCCGGCGGCAATCCAAGGCCGGTAATCAGCACGCCGTTGAAACCGCCGCCGCCATATTGCACCGAGCGGCCGTTCCATTCGATCGGAAGATTGACCTGGAATTTGATCGGCGGCGCCATGGGATCGGCGGGGTCGATATGACCGAGCACCTTGCAGAAGGCAGGATTGGCCGGCATGACGCGTCCCGACGGCGTCGGCCCGCGTTCAGCGAGGGCTAAAGGCGATGGTGCCAACATCGTCGCGGCATCGATCTTCACCGCATCGGTGCCGCCGGCGAGGCCCTTGCAGACCGTGTCCGCATCCTCAGCCAAGGTGACCGCCGATGCGCCGCCCGCCCCCAATGCAATGGACACCCCCACGCATAACGCACAGAAATTCGCCCGCATCCGCGCCATCGTTTCCTCCTATCGCTTCTATTTCTTGTTCACTTCGCCAGGAGGCCGCATTCAAAGCGACCTCCTGGCGGACGTCAATTCGGCGGTCTAATGCTCGAACACCAGCCGAGCGCCGACCGTGCCCTCGAGGCTGCGGATCTGCGCGAGCAGCGCGGCCGAATCCTGGCCGCCGAGATCGGCATCGAGCACGACGTAGCCGAGGTCGCCGGCAGTCTCCAGATATTGCGCGGCGATGTTGATATCGCGCTGAAGGAAGACTTCGTTCAGACGGCGCAGCATGCCCGGCACGTTGCGATGGACATGACTGAAGCGCGCGCCGGAAGGGCGCAGATGCAGCTGTACCTCCGGGAAGTTCACCGCGCCCATGGTCGATCCCGTGATGAAATAGTCGACCAGTTTTCGCGCGACCTCGCCGCCGATGCGCTCCTGCGCTTCCTCGGTCGAGCCGCCGACATGCGGGGTGAGGATGACGTTGTTGAGGCCCTGCACCGGGCTCGTGAATCGCTCCGAGTTGGAGGAGGGCTCGACCGGAAAGACGTCGATCGCAGCGCCGGCGATGTGACCGTCGCGCAAGGCGCCCGCAAGCGCATCGAGATCGACCACGGTGCCGCGGCTGTTGTTGATGAAGAACGAGCCCGGCCTCATCGTCCGCAATTCCTTCTCGCCGATCATGCCGGCGGTTTCCGGCGTCTCCGGTACGTGCAGGCTGACGACGTCGCTCTGCGCCAAGAGCTCCTCCAGCTTCTCGACCGGCTCGGTGTTACCGTGGCGAAGCTTGTCGGTGCGGTCGTAATAGATCACGCGCATGCCCATGGCTTCGGCCAGCGTCGAGAGCTGCGAACCGATATTGCCATAGCCGACGATGCCGAGAGTGCGGCCGCGCACCTCATGGCTGCCGGCCGCGGACTTGTCCCAGCCGCCCCCATGAGACGACACCGAGCGCGGAAAGATCTGCCGCAGCAGCATCACGATCTCGCCGATCACGAGCTCGGCGACGCTTCGCGTGTTGGAGAACGGCGCGTTGAACACGGGAATGCCGCGCTTGCGCGCCGCCAGCAGATCGACCTGGTTGGTGCCGACGCTGAAGCAGCCGACCGCGAGCAGCCCGTCGGCGGCGGCCAGCACCTCGTCGGTGATCTGGGTGCGCGAGCGGATACCGAGCAGCGAGACGCCCTTGAGTGCCTTGCGCAGATCCTCGCCGTCCAGCGCCTTGGTCAGGCGCTCGACATTGGTGAAGCCTGCGTTCTTGAAGAGGTCGACGGCGCTGTCATTGACGCCTTCGAGCAGCAGCGCCTTCGCACTCCGCTCAGGGCTTTGGCCTGGGGCTGACATTGAATCTCCTGAAATGACGGCTTTGCGGCAGCTCATAGACCGCCGACGGTGCAAAGGACAATAGGGTTTGGATACGGGGAGAGGATGGCAGGGGCGGAACGCCTGGCATCCCACCAATATCTCCGTCATACCGCACCACAGCCCCGTCATCCTGAGGTGCGCACCCTTGCGAGCCTCGAAGGATGAACGGCCCCGATGCCTCCGCACGGCGAAAAGCCGGGCCGTCGCCCTTCGAGGCTCGCCAAAGGGCGAGCACCTCAGGGTGACGGTATTCAGACTCAGATCACATAAAACCCGTGCGTGCCGTCGAGGCGGAGCTGCTCGACGAGGCCGTATTCCCAATCGAGATAGGCTTGCATCGCCTTCTCCGCGATGTCGGTGCCTTCATAGGGCCGGCGGTAGCGATGGGCCGGGTCGGGCTTCGGAAGCACGAGCGGCGGACCAATCTCCAGCGTGCCGTCATAGCCGCCCTCGCGCACATAGACCTCCCAGCCCATCTGCGCGAGCCAGGAGGCCGTCATGTCGGCGCGCACGCCTTTGTCGTCGGTCAGGACGATGCGCGCGCCGCGCACCGGTGCGGCCATGTCGGTCTCCTGCACGAGCTGGCCGCCGGGATAATGGCGGAAGCCCGGGAGATGGCCGGCGGCATATTCTTCGGCGTCGCGCACGTCGAAACGATAGAGCGTGCGATCGGCCTCTGCGACGAGCGCCGCCATCTCGCTCGCGTCGATGTGACGGACACCGGCGCGATAGGCGACGTCGCGGGCATTGGCCGGGCCGCCGTCGAACGACCCGATCGCGCCGCGCCTGTCCGCGCCGTGGTTGAGCGCATGCCGCGCCAGCGTCCAGCCGATGGTGCCGTTGCGCAGTGCCCGCACCTTATTCGGCACGCCGGCGTTGATCAGCGACTGGGTGCCGATGATCGAGCGCGTGCGGCCGGCGCAATTCACGATGATCGTGGTGTCAGGATCGGGCGCGGCCTGCCCTGCCCGCAGCACCAGCTCCGCGCCGGGCACGCTGATTGAACCCGGGATGTTCATGGTCGCGTATTCGTCGAAGCGGCGGACGTCGAGGATGGAGATATTGGCCTTGTCGGCGATCAGCTTTGCGACTTCGTCGGCGCTGAACGAGGGCGTGTGGCGGCGCGCCTCGACCAGCTCGCCGAATGCCTTCGAATAGGAATTGACGTCCTCGAACATCTGATAGCCGGCATCGCGCCAGGCCTGCAGCCCGCCGTCGAGCGCACGGACGTTGGTGTAGCCGAGGGCCGCAAGCTGCGCGGCAGCCCCGGCAACCAGTCCCTCACCGTTGTCATAGAGCACGATCGCCACGTCCTTGCGCGGCAGCCTCACCTCGGCCTCGATCGCGATGCGGTCCGCGGACATGTTCGCCGCGAACAGCGGATGGCCGGTGGCGAAGGCGGCCTCATATCGGAGATCGAGCAGCGCGATCTCCTTGCGCAGCAGCAGCGCGCGGCGGATATCGGCGGGCGTAACGGTGGAGAGCTTCATGGCAAAAACCCTGGTGAGGCGAGCCATGAGCTTTTGAACCATTGCGACGGCCTTGGCTAGCCACCCCACTGCAGGGCGGCCTCAGCCTGCGGCGGCCAGCTGCTTTTCGATGATGCTTGCCACCCGCACCGGCGTCTCCAGCATGGAATAATGGCCGGCATCCTCAATGGTCTCGAACGTCACGCTGGGATAGGCGAGAGTAAAAGCATTTCGCAGGGGCTCGCCGCGGTAGAACGGAATATCCAGCGCGCCGGTCACGACATGCAGCGGCGCGGTCAGCCCATGCGTTCCCTCGGTGATGGCGGAGGTCGTGAACATCCTGAGATAGCCGCGCATCGCCTCCGGCGTAGCCGCCGCGCGCGCGATCGCAAGCTTGCGATGCAGCCAGCCGGCGCCGTAGCGGCTGGCGGTGCGCGCGGTGATCGCGCGGCCGGCCGCCTCGTCCTCGTCGATGACGGCGTTGAGCGCCTTCAACGCCGCCTCGTCGGCGCGGAAGCCGGTCGGCGGCACCGGCGAGAACAGCGTGACGCTCTGGATCCGGCCGGCGGCCTGAAGCGCGAGCTTCTGCGCCACGAGGCCGGACATCGAATGCCCGACCAGATGGAAACGCGCGATCGCAAGCTCATCAGTGCTGCGCAGCACATCAGCGACCGCCTCGTCCAGCGTGTAGGCGCCGCTCATGCCGCGCGACCAGCCATAGCCGCGGAGATCCATGAACACAACGCTGTGACGCGCGGGATCGAGATAAGGCAGCACCTGTTCCCAGTTGACGTGGTCGCCGAGCCATTCATGCAGTACCACGCAAGCAACCGGACCATTGCCGACGCGGCAATGGCCGAGCCGGGTGCCGGTGGCCAGCTGCGGCGCGGGCCAGGCAGACGGTGAGGTCGCGGCCGCGCCGGCGCTTTGGGCAAAAGCCGGCGTGGCGGCCATGGCGGCGGTGGCAGTCAATCCGAGGCCCTTCAGAACATTGCGGCGTTGCATGTGTTTTCCTCCCCCGCGTCACCAGTTGTGATCGGCGCGTCTGCCAGATAGCGCCACCGCCATGCGCGGGAGAAATTGATTTCTGCAATGGCTTCATTGATAAATCTCATTCTGGCTGCCGTGTTGCTGGACCAGCACGGCTCCGTCCGGAGTTTCCGCCATGCCAACGACCCTCGATATCGACACGCTCCGGTCCCTGCTCGCCATCGTCGAGCTGAAGAGCTTTTCGCGCGCCGCGCAGCGGCTGGGGCGGTCGCAGTCTGCGATCAGTCTCCAGATCATCAGGCTCGAAGCCGTGGTCGGCCTTCCCCTGCTGAACCGTGCCCGCGGCCGTGTGCTCGGCCCGACCGCGAAGGGCGCCGAACTCGTGGCACATGCGCGCGAGATGATCGCGCTCAACGAGCGCGCAGTTGCCGCCATGCGCGCGCCGCATCCGGGTGAGCCGATCAGGCTCGGCGTTCCCTCAGATTTCCTCGAGCGCGATTTCACATCGGCCATCGGCGAGATCCGTGCGCGCTTTCCCGACGCGCGCCTGTCGCTGCGCACCGGCCTGTCGGCGCGGCTCGCCGAAGACGTCGGCTGCGGCCGGCTCGATCTTGCCTTCTACAAGCGTGCGCCGTCGAATGCGGCTAGCGCCGCGATCGCGTTCGAGCCGATGGCATGGTTCGGCAAGGCCTTGTCTGGCAAGGCTGTGGTGCAATCGGGCGCCGCCGTTCCGCTGGTGGCATTCGCCGAGGGCTGCGCCTATCGCGACGAGGCGCTGCGCGGCCTGCGCCTCGTCGGACGTGAGTGGGCCGTGGCCTGCGAAGCAGGTTCGCTCTCCGCACTGGTCGGCGCCGTCAAGGCCGGTCTCGGCTATGCCGCCTTGCCGGTGAGGCTCGGGATGCGGAAGGCGCTGCGGCCCGCAGGCGATCTGGCCGACCTGCCCCAGCTCAATGCCGTCGAGCTCGCCCTAGACATTGCCGCGGGCTGCGACCTGCCCGTCACCCGCGCGATTGGCGGCATCATCGCCGAACGTTGCGCGCTGGCGTGACGGCCGCAGCTTGCGGCGCGACAGGTACAGCAGCACGCCCGTCACCGCGAACAGCGGCATCAGCGCCGCGGCGATCATGAAGGCGAGCTTGCCGGGCCAGCCCAAAACCGCGCCGCGGTGGATGTCGAGCACGTTGGCGATGACCCTCTCGCCGAACGTCTTGTCGGCGTAACGCTCGGCCGAGGCCAGCTGCCCCGTAACCGCATCGATGCGGAATTCATCGCGCGTGGTATCGAGCGCGGAATCCTTCCCCCACGACCGGATCCGTATCAATGTGCCCGGGCCAGCCGGCAGCGTGAACAACGCCCTGGAGAAATGGTCGCCTTCCTCGCGCCGGAACGTCGTCCATGCCTGATCGAATCCGATCGGCTGGTCCGGTTTTGGTCGCGCGGCCTCGCGCGGCGCCTTTGCGGACATCTTCGGCTGCATCTTTGCAGCCGTGACCTCCGGGCGCGACAGCAGCCAGACGACGCCGTACTTGTACCAGTCGAACGAGTACCACAGCCCGGTCAGCGTCATCACCAGATAGACCGGCAGCACCCACGTGCCGATCACCGCATGCAGCGACCGGTGCAGGGCGCGGCCGCCGAGCCGGAGATTCGGCTTCAGCCACATCTTCACGCTGCCGGCGCGGCGCGGCCAGCGCAGCACGAGGCCCGAGATCAGCATGACGATCAGGCCGATCGCGGCAACGCCGGTGATCTGGCGGCCCCAGCCCTTGGCATCGCCGGGGATCAGCAGCCAGCGATGCAGCCTGCGCACGGTCGCAAAAAATTCCTCGCCACGCGGCGCGCCCAGCACATGCGCATCATAGGGGTCGACACAGAGCGATGCCGGCCGCGCGCCCTGCTCGTCGCGCGCGAAGCGGACACGTACGGCGGCAGCCGGATCGCTCGACAGCGTGACGGCCGAGACCTTGCCGAGGTCCTGCGCCGCCTTCAGCCGGGCTACCAGTTCGTCCGGCATCAGCGCCGGTGCGGTGCGCGGCGCGACGTGCATGATTCCCGCATTGAGGTGGTCGACGATCTCGTCCTCAAAACTCATGATCGCGCCGGTCAGCGCGATCAGCGACAGCAGCAGCGCCAGCGCAAGGCCCGCGATGGAATGGACCTGGAGCAGACCGGCCTTGATGTGATGCCCCAACCTACTCATTGAAGCCGACCTTCTTGAAGAGGGCGATCGCGGCCTGCTGATGCGCGGCGATCTGGTAGATCGGCAGAGCATCGGCGACGAACGCACCGATGTCAGCCACGATCGCCGCGCGCTCCGCCGTGGCAAGCACGGGATATTCGAGCTCGGCGGCGACAAAGATTTTCTGCGCCGCCGGCTTGCGGAGGAGCTCCACAGATTTTTGCGCGGTCGCCGAGTGAGGCGCATGTCTCGCGATGGCGACGCCGGTGAGGCACGCACCTGTAGCGGCAACGCAGGCAGACGCCACCGCGATCATCGGCGCGATGGCTTTGTGCCGCGTCGCCATCGCTAGAACTTCACCGTTGCCGACATCGAGAAGCGGCGGGCATCGCCGATGGCGACATTCAGATTGTTGACGGCGGAGGGATAGTAGACGGTATCGAACAAGTTCTTGACGTTGAACTGATAGATCACCGGCGTATTCTGGTATTTCGTTTCATAGGTCGCGAAAATGTCGGCGACGACATAGGACGGCAAGAAGAAGCTGTTGGTTGCATCGCCGGGGCGGTCGCCGACATAGCGCGCGCCACCACCGAGCCGAAGCTGGCCGGGTAATGCAGTGCCGAAATCATAGACCAGATAAAGTGACGCCGTATTCAGCGCAACATTCTGCAGCTTCCTGCCGTAAAGCGTCGGATCCTCCGACGCCGTAACGCGCGCGTCGGTATAGCCATAGCTGCCGATCAACGCCCAGCTATCGGTGAGCCTGCCGGTGACATCCAGCTCCACACCGCGCGAATGTGCGCGGCCAACGGTGTGAAGTTCGACGTTACCAGCGCTGTTGGTCACCGTCGTCTGCACGTTCTTCTTGTCGAGATCGTAGAGCGCCAGCGTGCCGGAGATGCGCTTGTTCAAATCGAACTTCACACCGGTCTCGTACGAGACGCCCTCCTCGGGCGCGACCTTGGAATCGATCACGATGCCGATCGGCGCAATGGTCGAGTTCGGTTTTAGCGACTCGGTGTAGCTTGCATAAAGCGAGACTTCGTCGGTCAGCTTGAAGATGGCGCCGCCAAGGGGAAGCACCTTATCCTGGGATACGTTGGTATTGGTGTTGAACGGCTTTCCACGCCCGGCGATCTGGTCATAGTCCATGTAACGCACGCCCCCGACCAGTGCGAACCGCTCGGTGAGATGCAACGTGTCCTGGAAGAACAGCGACCACTGGCCAAGCTTATCGGTCTGGGCGCTGTCGGGATTCGAAGGCGTCGTCCCCGGCCCGATCAGTCCGTAGACAGGATTGTAGACATTGAATGCGGGAGTTGTCTGCCGGATCAGGGTGTCACGGTAGATGGTGCGATACTGACCGTCGCCGCCGAACACGACGTCATTGCGCATGTTGCCGAGCCAGAAGCCGCCGGAAACGTACGATGTTCCGTAGCTCACGTTGCTGAGCGAGCTTCCTGTGCCATCATTGCTGCGCGTCTCGGCGCCAGTCGTGAAGTTAATGTTGGTAATGCGGAGCTGGTTGGCGCTGAAAGTCTCGGTGTTGTAGCTGTAGCCGGCGTAGAGCTTCCAGTCCTGGTTGAGGCGATGCTCGACGGAGGCCTGAATCAGGTCCGACGTCCCCCACGTGTTGTTGAAGGGCTCGTCGAGCCGGCGCGTCGCGGGAACCGCCAGCGGCGCTTTCGTTGCCGGATTGAACGCAGTGCCGCGATCGAACGGATAGATGAACTCGCGGTGCTCATAGTTGAGCTGTACCGTTGTGGTCTCGCCATACCAGGCGAGTGACGGCGCAACCAGCATCTCACGGTGACGACCGAAATTGCGCCAATAATCCTCGCTGACGCCGTACCCGATGAAACGATAGGCAAGGCCCTGATCGCCGATCGGACCGGTGATGTCGAGCAGACCGTCGGCGCCGGTCTTGTCGGCACTGAAGGCCGAACCGAGCAGCGTGACTGAACCGTGTTGATAGAGCTCCGGACGCTTGCTGATGGTGTTGACGATGCCGCCGGGGTCCATGATGCCGTAGAGCAGCGAAGCCGGGCCTTTCAGCACCTCGACGCTTTCGACCGCGGAGTTGAAGCTGCGCCCCTGCACCAGCGGCATGCCGTTCCGCATGATCGAGCCGTCGCGATTGTCGCCGAAGCCCCGGCGGATAACGGCGTCCTGCGAACCGGCGAGCGTATTGGTCTGGGTGATGCCGGAGACGTTGATGAGCGCATCGTCGATATTGCGCGGCAGCTGGTCTTTCAACACCTGCTCGGGCACGACGTTCACCGATTGCGAGGTGTCGAGCGGCGAAGCGCCGCTGCGCAGCGTGGTCGCACTCGGCATCGCACGGTAGCCGAGCTTGGCGGCTTGCTGGGCGGCGGCCGCAGCGGCGGCGCGCTCGGAAAGCGTCGGTACGGCTGGTGCGGGATTGGGAGTACGCTGGCGCGCGGCGATTTGCTTCCGCCGTTGGGCCGCCTGTTCCGCTGCGCGCGCCGGCTTCGGCCGCTGTACTGGAGCTTCGACCGCCACCGGCGGCAACGCCGATTGCGCCTGTGCTCCCGTCGTGTTGGAGGCGGATTCAGCGAGCAGCACCGCTGCGCCGAGGAGAAGACCTGCACGGCTCTTGCCGGCACGGGGACGATGGCCACTGACGCGGGGACCATCCACAGAGGCACGCACTTTCGATTCACTTCCAGGTCAGACTCAGCATTGAAGCTGGCGCATCTAGCAGCCGCCGTGGACGAAGAGAACATATCGGCGACTTGAATCGCTCTAGTATTGAATCGTTCTAAGTGCGCGCCCCTCCGCGAGCGACGGTCGCCGCACAATCATCGCGCACCCCAAAAACCCAACACAATTTCTCGATGCGCGGGAGCGCCAATCACGATTTATTCAGACAACCTACCCATATAAACTTAGCAGTTTATCTTCCTATATGCTATTTGCTCCGCCATGAACAGTTCATCGGACCAGCGCCCCTCCGCGCGCGCCGGCGCGCTCGCCGAAGATCTCCGTTCCGTGGCAGGAAAGCTGAAGCGCCGGCTTCGGGAGCAGGGCAGCGAGGGCGACCTGACGCCGTCACAGGTGTCCGTCGTGCTGCGGCTGGAAAAGGAGGGTACCGCAACGGTATCGAGCCTGGCACGGTCGGAGGGGATGCGTCCGCAGTCGATGAGCACCGCAATCGCCGGGCTCCAGGCAGCAGGTCTCGTCAGCGGTGCACCAGATCCCGAAGACGGCCGCCAAACCATTCTGTCCCTCACGAAGGCCTGCCGCGATCGGCTCCGGGTCGGGCGCGCCGCACGCCAGGATTGGCTGGCGCGTACCATCGCAACACGGCTTTCATCGCGCGAGCAGGAGGAACTGGCCGGTGCGATCGAATTGCTGAAGCGGCTCATCGACGATTGAAGCTGCCCTCCTGATCCACCACGCATTGGCCTGCCGGAAGGAAAAACAATGCCTCTCACCACGCTCGACCCGATCACCGCGCTCATTGTCGTCGACCTGCAACGCGGCATCGTCGAGTCACCGTTGCTCGATTCGATCGACGAAGTCGTGCAGCGCTCCTGCACGCTTGCTGCTGCGTTTCGGCGGCATCGCCTGCCGGTCGTGCTGGTCAACGTCGATGGCGGAGCGCCGGGCCGTACCGAGCGGCCGCGGGCCGGCGGTCCGCTCCCCGACGGATGGACCACTCTCATTCCGGAGCTCGAGCAGCAACCCGGCGATATCATCGTGACCAAGCGGACCTGGGGTGCATTCGCCAGCACCGATCTCGAAAGCCAGCTGCGATCGCGCGGCGTCACGCAGGTCGTCATCGCCGGCGTCGCGACCGGCACCGGCGTCGAGTCCACCGCGCGCCAGGCCTACGAGGCGGGCTTCAATGTCAGCCTCGCCACGGACGCGATGACCGATGCGCGGTCCGAAGCCCACGACTACAGCATTACAAACGTCTTTCCGCGTCTCGGCGAGAGCGGCACCACGCAGGCGATCATCGAGTTGCTGGCAACACGGAGCGCGCAGGCATGAACTGGCTTCATCTCGTTTCCTATTTCTTCGGCGGTGCATTTCTGGCGAACGCCATTCCGCATCTCGTCAGTGGCCTGCGCGGAGAACCATTCCAGAGCCCGTTCGCACAACCGCGGGGCGAAGGACTATCCTCGTCGACGGTCAACGTGCTCTGGGGCTTTTTCAACGTCGTCGTCGGCTATCTCCTCGTCTGTCGGGTCGGAGAGTTTGCCCTGATGGACACGCGTGACGTGGCTGCACTCGGGGGCGGCGCCCTGCTCCTCAGCCTATTTTGCGCACGGCATTTCGGCCGATTCCACGGCGGCAACACGCCAACAGGTTCGTGAGCGTGCCGGCCGCAGGTACGTTTCGCTCTCTCCGAAACTTCAATTACCGCGTCTGGGCCGCGGGCGCACTGGTGTCCAACACCGGGACGTGGATGCAGCGTGCCGCCCAAGACTGGCTCGTTCTCACCGAGCTCACGCGGCACAATGCGTCGGCTGTGGGCGTGGTGATGGCGCTTCAGTTCGGACCACAACTCCTGCTGATGCCGTGGACGGGATTTGCGGCCGATCACTTCAACCAGCGACGACTTCTGATCGCGACGCAGGCGACGATGGGTGTGCTGGCCCTGTCCCTTGGCCTGCTCACCGTCACCGGCCTGTTGCAGCTCTGGCACGTCTACGCGTTCGCGTTCCTGTTCGGCTGCGCTGCTGCCTTCGACGCTCCGGTGCGCCAGACATTCGTGACCGAGCTCGTCGGCGATGACGACCTCTCCAACGCCATCGCGCTGAACTCGACGTCCTTCAACGCCGCGCGGATGATCGGGCCCGCGATCGCGGGGACTGTCATCGCGTCGATCGGCACCGGATGGGCGTTCCTGCTCAACGCCGCATCCTTCATGGCGGTGCTCGGCTCCCTCGCCTCGCTGCGCAGCTCGGAGCTTCGCCCGAACGCGCGGGCCATCCGGGCCAAGGGCGGCATGACGGAAGGTTTTCACTACGTCTGGTCGCGCCCGGATCTCAGGGCGATCATGATCATGCTGTTCCTGATCGGCACGTTTGGGCTCAACTTCCCGATCTTCATCTCGACCATGGCGGTCACCGTCTTCCACACCGATGCGCGCGGCTTTGGCCTGCTGTCGTCGACGATGGCGATCGGCACGATCTCGGGCGCGTTGCTGGCCGCAGGACGCGCACAGCCGCAGTTCGTCTCGCTGCTGTTGGGGGCTGCAACTTTCGGAACAGGCTGTACGCTGGCCGCGCTTGCCCCCAGCTACTGGCTGTTCGCCGCCGCCCTCGTGGTGATCGGCATCGCCGCCCTGACGGTCACCAATACCTCGAACAGCCTGATGCAGCTCTCGACCGAGCCGCGGATGAGAGGACGCGTGATGGCATTGCGCCTCGGCGTCGCGCTCGGCGGCACACCCATCGGCGCACCTATCGTCGGATGGGTGGCGGACAATCTCGGCCCGCGCTGGGCGCTCGGCGTGGGTGCGGCGGCCGGCTTTGCCGCTGCGCTTGTCGCAGTCCGCGCGATGTCGGCGCCTGCTTCGGGCGATTAAAGCGCGCTTATGCGATGGCAGGGCTGGTCAGCTCTTCCAGCTTCGCCTTGAGCGCGGCGCCGTCAGACAATGACCGCAGCGGCGGACGCACGCGCAGCCAGCTGGCGTCGCCGGTCTGCGCCGCCAAGATGGCCTTCAGCGTCGCTAGGAAGGATGGTGACTTAACCACGATGTCGACCGCGGCCTGCATGCGTGCTTCGACATCCTTGCCGTCGACCATGCCCTTGACCAGCTCCGGCGCGATATTGGCCATGCCGCAGATCGTACCGGCACCGCCGCCGGCGATCGCACGCGTGATGTCCGCTTCGTTGCCGACGGTGATGGCGAGCGCCGGTGCGGCTGCGCGGAACGCCTGGAACTGCTTGAAGTCACCGCTGGAGTCCTTCAGGCCCGCGACCACCTTGCCGTAGCGCTTGCGCAGATTGGCAGCGACCGTCGTCGGGATCGCGACGCCCGAGACCTGCGGGATGTGATAGAGATAGGCGCGCAGGCGATCGTCGGCGACGCCGTCGATGATCGCAGCAAACGCGTCCTCGATGCCTTCGGGCGTGACACTGCGATCGAAGTAAGGCGGCAGATACAGCAGGTGGCGCAAGCCGAGGCCGAGCACCGCGCGCGTCAGCGCAATGCTGTCGCTGATCGCGGGGAAGCCGCCGCCGATGCCGATGCGTTCCGGTGCAATGCCGGCCTTGAGCAGGGCTTCGATCGTCGCGACGCGTTCGGCAACATTGAACGAGGTACCCTCGCCGGTGGTGCCGAACAGCACGACGCCATCGACGCCCTTGCTGAAGAGATGCTTCGCGTGCGCGGCGAGCTTCGCGGAATCCACGCTGCCGTCCGTCGCCAGAGGCGTTGCCGATGCCACCCAGAATCCGCGAATCGCCTCAGTCATGACACCACCCTTTGTTGCAGCCCCGGACTAAGCGTCTGATCTTGAAGCGATCTTGGAGACGTTCCGAGCCACTGTTTTTGCTTTACTTTTTACCTTGTACCTTACATACAACGTGGAGGCAAATTCTTTCCACCATCCCGGCCCGCATGAGGCGCCGTCGAATCTGAAGGAGGTCTCGCATGAACTTGGTGACCCCCATCGACCGTCCCGACCAATTGCTCGGCACCTTGCGCGACAAGCTTGGCGCGGCCGCCGTGCTTGTCGGCAGCGAGGTGCCGGCGCGCAATTGCAACGATTGGAGTGCGAGCCTGCCGCAGACGCCGCGCGCGGTGATCCGCCCCGCGGATGCTCAGGGCGTCGCCGACGCGATCCTGACCTGCCGGCAGGCGCATCTGCCGTTCGTGCCACAGGGCGGCTTGACCGGGCTGTGCCGCGGCGCCTCGCCTGAAACCGGCTGGGTCGCGATCTCGCTGGAGCGCATGACCGGCATCGAGGAGATCGATCGCGCTTCGATGACGATGACGGTGAAAGCAGGCACGCCGCTCGAGACGATCCAGAAGGCCGCGGACGAGGCCGGCTTCTTCTTTCCGCTCGATCTCGGCTCGCGCGGCTCCTGCGCGATCGGCGGCAATCTCTCCACCAATGCCGGCGGCAACCGCGTGATCCGCTACGGCATGACGCGCGAGCTGGTGCTCGGTCTCGAAGTGGTGCTGCCCGACGGCACCATCATCACCAGCCTCAACAAGCTGATGAAGAACAATGCAGGCTACGATCTGAAGCATCTCTTCATCGGCTCGGAAGGCACGCTCGGCATCATCACCCGCGTCGTGCTGAAGCTGTTTCCGAAGCCGCGCTCGACCATGGCCGCGCTGTGCGCGCTGAAGGATTATGCCGCGGTGATCGATTTGCTGGGGGCTGCGCGCAGCGGGCTCGGACCATTGCTGTCGGCCTTCGAGGTGATGTGGCCGGACTATTGGGACGTGATCACGACCCGCGCTGGCGTGAAGCCGCCGGTTGCCGCGGGCCACGGTCTCTACGTGCTGGTGGAAGCGCAAGGCACCGACGAGAGCATCGACGCGCCGCGCTTCCAGGCCTGGCTCGAAGAGCTGATGGAGCGCGGCATGCTTGCGGATGCCGCCGTGGCGCAGTCGCTGGCGCAGACGCAGGCGTTCTGGCGCGTGCGCGACATCTGTGCCGAGTTCGGCCAGGTGCTGGGCCCGCACATCTCCTACGACATCGGCCTTGCGGTGGCACGCATGGACGAGTTCGTCACGCGCTGCAAGGCCGCGCTCGCTGATGGCATCACGGGCTGCGAGAGCGTCTATTACGGCCATATCGGCGACGGCAATCTGCATCTCGTCTCCTGGGTCACCGGCCTTCCCGTCGACCGGCAGCCGAAGGAGGAGATGGACGCGATCATCTATGGCCTCGTGCGCGAGTTGGGCGGCAGCGTCTCGGCCGAGCACGGCATCGGCACCTTGAAGAAAAAGTGGCTGGGCCATGCCCGCAGCGAGCCGGAGATCGCGCTGATGCGCACGCTCAAGGCCGCGCTCGATCCCGATCATCTGCTCAATCCCGGCAAGGTGATCTGACCGGGAGAGCGCATGCGATCGCTCAGGCTCGATACGCCGAAATCGCTGTCGCAGCGGGTGATGTTGCGGCTGCGTCAGGCCATCATCGACGGCGAGTTCGCGCTGGGAGCCGCGATCTCCGAGGAGATGGTGGCGAACTCGTTCGGCGTCAGCCGCACGCCGGTGCGCGAGGCGATGGGCCAGTTGCAGGCGCAGGGCCTCGTGGTGATCCGCCCGCAGGTCGGCAGCTTCGTCTTCACGCCGAGCGCGGAGGACATCACCGCGCTCTGCACTTTCCGCATTGCGCTCGAGCCCAAGGCGGCCGAGCTCGCCCACCGCCACGATCGTGACGGCGCGATGGCCGCGATGAACGCGGCGATCGCGGCGATGGAGCCGGCGGTCGAAGCCCGAGACAACATCGCCTATGGCCGCGCCGATGCCGCGTTCCACGAGGGACTGTTCGCCCATTGCGGCAATCGCTATCTGATCGAATCCTACCAGCTCGTCTCCGGCCGCGTCGCCGCGCTCCGCACCAATCTGACCTCGCCGATCGACGTACGGACCCGCACGTCGTTCGACGAGCATCGCAAGCTGCTCGAGCTGTTCGCACGAGGCGAGTTTGCGGCCTACGAAGCATTGATGACCACGCACATCACCAATTCGGGCATCGCGTATGCCAAGGCCTTGAAGATCGAGGCGCTGAAGCTGGATTGAACGCTGCTAGCGTCCGTCCTTCGATCCGGGCCGATCCAGAAAATCCAGCGCGGTGTTGATCTGCTCGAGCTGGTGCTCGATCCTGTCGCGATCCTCGACGGCTTGCGCCTTCTCGAGTTCTTCCACGAGCTTCTGCTTTCGGAGCAGCAAATTCTCTATGACGGTGCTCACAAGCCCCCCATCGCCCCGAAGCGAGCATCGGGGCAGAATCCGGCCGGCGGCGCTGGCGCCGGAATTGGTCGAGCCGCGCGCGAGCGGGGGCTCGCGCAGGCGCCAGGGTCAGAATGTTCGCAGACGCGGTTGGTTCCTGCGAGTGAACCACAATGCCGGCGGATGTGACTATTCCGGCACTCAATGCGTCAGGACGGAAGCAGCATGGCGGCGGGGATGTGGAGGGTGTCGCAGAGCCGGACCGCGCCCTCTGCGCTGCCGAATGCGCGCCATTCGGGAACCTTAATCCGCGGACGCGGCATAGCCGCCGGTTGTATTCGCACGCCCGGAGTCTTATGCGTAGCGCCATGGACATCCAGATCATCGCCGCCGAAAAGCCCCTGATGGCCCACGCGCGCCCGCGCAAGCCGGCGCCGTTCCTTCCCATGAGCCGCGCCGAGATGGACGCGCTCGGCTGGGACGCCTGCGACATCGTGCTGGTGACCGGAGACGCCTATGTCGACCATCCGAGCTTCGGCATGGCGATCATCGGCCGCCTGCTCGAAGCGCAGGGTTTCCGCGTCGGCATCATCTCCCAGCCGGACTGGCACTCGGCCGAGCCGTTCAAGGCGCTCGGCAAGCCAAAAGTGTTTTTCGGCGTCACCGGCGGCAACATGGATTCCATGGTGAATCGCTACACCGCCGACCGCCGCATCCGCAGCGACGACGCCTATACGGCCGGCGGCGAAGGCGGCAAGCGGCCGGACCGCTGCACCATCGTCTACGCCCAGCGCTGCCGCGAGGCGTTCAAGGACGTGCCGATCGTGCTCGGCGGCATCGAGGCCTCGTTGCGCCGGATCGCGCATTACGATTACTGGTCGGACAAGGTGCGCCGTTCGGTGCTGGCCGATGCCAAGGCCGACCTCCTGCTCTACGGCAACGCCGAGCGCGCCGTGGTCGAAGTCGCGCAGCGGCTCGCGGCCGGCGAAGCACCGCGCGAGCTCGACGACATCAGGGGCGTCGCGCTGTTCCGCCGCGTCCCTGAGGATTACACCGAGCTGCACGCCGACGATCTCGACTCCGCCGACGAGGGCGCCACGCGCCAGAAGGGGCCGACCGTGATCCGCCTGCCGGCGCTGAAGCAGGTCGAGCAGGACAAAGAAGCTTACGCGCGCGCCTCGCGCGTGCTGCACCGGGAGAGCAATCCCGGCAATGCGCGCCCGCTGGTGCAGCGTCATGGCGATCGCGATCTCTGGCTCAACCCGCCGCCGATCCCGCTGACATCTGAGGAGATGGACGCGGTCTACGATCTGCCGTATGCGCGCGCGCCGCATCCGTCTTATGGCGATGCGAAGATCCCCGCTTGGGACATGATCAAGTTCTCCGTGACGATCATGCGCGGCTGCTTTGGCGGCTGCACCTTCTGCTCGATCACCGAGCACGAGGGCCGCATCATCCAGAACCGCTCGGAAGGATCGATCCTGCGCGAGATCGAATTGATCCGCGACAAGACGCCCGGCTTCACCGGCGTGATCTCCGACATCGGCGGCCCCACCGCCAACATGTACCGGATGGCGTGCAAGGATCCGAAGGTCGAGGCCGCGTGCCGCCGTCCGTCCTGCGTCTTCCCCGAGATCTGCCCCAACCTCAACACCTCGCATGACGATCTGATCCGGCTCTATCGCAAGGTGCGCGAGACCAAGGGCATCAAGAAGGTGATGGTCGCCTCGGGCGTGCGCTACGACCTCGCGGTCGAGAGCCCCGAATACATCAAGGAGCTCGTCACCCATCACGTCGGCGGCTATCTCAAGATCGCGCCTGAACATACCGAGCGCGGCCCGCTCGACAAGATGATGAAGCCCGGCATCGGCGCCTATAACAAGTTCAAGCGGATGTTCGATGAAGCGGCCGAGCGCGCCGGCAAGAAATATTACCTGATCCCCTATTTCATCGCGGCGCATCCGGGCACGACCGACGAGGACATGATGAACCTCGCGCTGTGGCTGAAGAAGAACCGCTATCGCGCGGATCAAGTGCAGACCTTCCTGCCCTCGCCGATGGCGACCGCGACCGCGATGTACCACACCGGCGTCAATCCCTTGCGCGGCGTGCGCCGCGGCGGCAGCGACAAGGTCGAGGCGATCAAGGGCCTGCGCCAGCGCCGCCTGCACAAGGCGTTTTTGCGTTACCACGACCCCGACAACTGGCCGGTGCTGCGCGAAGCCCTGATCGAGATGGGCCGCCGCGATCTGATCGGCTCGCAGCCGCACCAGCTGGTCCCAGCACACCAGCCGCCCGGCACCGGCAAGGCTGCCGGCACGAAGCGTCCGTTGCGCCCCGGCGGCAAGACGCAGAAGTTCACGACGAAGGGCATAAGGCTGATGAAGTAGCCGGCAACAGTCGAAACTTGCGTGACCCTCTCGTGGCTCTCGCAGCAAATACGAAAACAACCCCATGCACAGTAGCCCGCGATAACAAGATCAATGGCTTGCAGCACCGAGTGGCCAGGATGACGCTCATCGTCCCCGCGCTCGTGTCGCCAGCACCCACACTTCCGAAAAACAGAAAAATCTCTTGACGCGTCGGGCAAAACAGGCATCACAATCTCTGTCGTGAACGCTCCATGTTGCGCCCGGGGTGGGCGCGTATAGCTGGTACATGGGATGGTGAAGTTCAGCGGCCCGCAATTTTGATCCTATGTCATGCCGTAGTTTTACGGGTTGATGATTGACGGCGACCGTTGGCGGTCGCGAAATCGGCGACCGGATCGCGTTGATCGCGGATGCTCACCACCTTGCCGATCACATTCTTGAAGTTCTCCGGAAACCGATAGGAATTGTTCGCCACGGGGAATATTTCCGTGTTACCCCTTTTTCCCGTCAGGCGCCTGGGAATGCGTTGTGTCGGCCTGCAACCGCAGCACCAATTCGAATTCGCGACATGCTTCTGAGAAAATACCCGGCGTTTCAAGCTCGCAACATGCAGGAGCTCGCGCACCAGCTCGAAGAGGTCGCAAGCGGCAGCGTCCAATCAGCCAAGTTTCCGGGCGGCAGAGCGGGCTATTGGTGTAACAGCGTTCAGAGCCAGAAACTGCCGTTTTTCGCGTCGAAGAGCGACGCGGCCCTCGACGTCCTCTATCAGCCGGTGGACTACCTCAGAATTGTCTTCCAGACCCGCAGCAGCAGCCGCATTGCCCTGCAGGGAAGAGAAATCGATACCGGCCCTCACAACATGGGATATGTGATCCCGGAGAGCGTCGAGGCCCGCAAGATCGACCCCGAAGGTCATTCCAGCCTGTTCATTCGCATCAAGCCGGAAGACCTGAGACAGACCCTCGCCTCACTGTGCGGCGAAGAGGTTTCGGACGCGGTGCAGTTCACCCAGCCGGCCGCGTCGAACCTGAGCTTCAGCCGTTACGTTCGGGATACGGTGTTTCGAGGCGCGCAGGAACTCGACGCGCTCGAGCGGCGCTTTCACGACTCGCTGATTGAGCAGATTCACGCGGTGGTGCTTCTCCGACTCCTGATCCATCTCCCGCACAATCACAGCCATCTTCTCGATCTCTCGAGTCCGCGCCCGAGCCGGTCCCAACTCAAGCAAGCCGAGGACTTCATCCTCGAGAACTTCAGCAAACCGATCGACGTCGCCGGGATTGCGGAGGCGACCGGAACGAGCGTGCGATCGATCTTTCGCTATTTTCAGGAGGTCCACGGCGAATCCCCAAGCCAGTATCTGAAGCGTCTGCGGCTCGAACGCGCGCGCACCATGCTGGCGGACGACGGGACGTCAAAATCCGTGACGGAAGTCGCCCTGTCGTGCGGCTTCCACAGCCTCGGCCACTTCGCCCGCGCCTACCGACAGCGCTTCGGAGAGCTTCCGTCGGATACAGCGGCGAAACAATGACCGCGATCAATGCCCGTCTCGGCGAAGCGCAGGTGTCATCGACCTGACACCAAGCGACTGGCATTTTCGGAACGATGCTGGCCCGCCTGGAATTTCATCAAATTTTACGAGAAACGCCGAATGTCGGGCGCAGAAACGCTCATCCGCTTCCGCGGTGAACATGTGGGCGTGTCAGCCAATACTTCGGAGATTTCATCATGTTTGCCAAATGGTCGATCCGCTCGAAGATCATCGCGGTCATCGCGATCATGCTCGTCCTGATGGGAGGACTGGGAGCCAAGGCGGTGCGGAGCATGCAAGGCATCAACGCCCACTCCGTCGAGATCGCCACCAACTGGCTCCCCAGCGTCCGCGCGCTCGCCGCGATGCGAACGGCCATCACCGAATACCGTATCGCCATTCGCGATCATATCTTCAACGAGACCGCGGAAGGCAAGGCCAGCTTCGAGAAACGGGCCGCCGCGAGCCTTGCGGATCTCGAGGAGCAGCGCAAGAATTACGAGCGGATGATCACCGATCCGACAGAGCGTGCCAACTACATGGAGTGGATGCGGGTCTGGAGCGACTACCGCAAAGCCGTTGACGAAGTCACCGACATCTCCCGTAAAATCACCGGGCGTCCGGCGCTCGAGGCGCGCGAGCTTCTCGCCAAATATGGCAAGCTCAGCGTTCAAGCCGATGAACTGCTTCAGAAGAACATCAAGATCAACGACAAGGGCGCGGACGACGAGACGATTGCCGCGGCCGAAGGCTACAGCACGGCCCTCATCGTGATCGTCGGGATCATCCTCGCGGCGGTAGCCGGCGGGGCGCTGGTCGGGTTCATTCTGTTGCGCGACGTCTCCGCGGGAATTGCTTCGATCATCAAGCCGATGCAGGAGCTGGGCCGAGGCGATCTCTCGGCCGAGGTGCACCATCGCGGAGAAAAGACCGAAATTGGCGCGATGGCCGACGTGCTGCAGGTCTTCAAGGAGGCCTTGATTGCGAAGAAGGCATCGGACGACGCCGCAGCGCGCGACGCGGAGGCCAAGATCGAGCGCGGTCGGCGGGTCGACGATATCACGCGCAATTTCGAATCGATGATCGGCGAGATCGTCGAGACGGTCTCATCGGCCTCGACCGAACTCGAGGCGTCCGCGAGCACGCTCACCGCCACGGCCGAGCAGGCCCAGGAGGTGACAACCATGGTCGCGGCCGCATCCGAGGAAGCCTCCACCAACGTTCAGTCGGTCGCGTCGGCGACAGAGGAATTGTCGTCATCCGTCAACGAGATCAGCCGACAGGTGCAGGAATCGGCGCGGATGGCACACGAGGCGGTCAACCAGGCACGCAGCACTAACGATCGCGTCAGCGAGCTATCCCGCGCCGCGAGCCGGATCGGCGACGTCGTCGAGCTCATCAACACGATCGCGGGCCAGACCAACCTGCTGGCCCTGAACGCCACCATCGAGGCGGCACGTGCCGGTGAGGCCGGCCGCGGCTTTGCGGTGGTCGCGTCCGAAGTGAAGGCACTGGCGGAGCAGACGGCGAAAGCCACCGGCGAGATCGGCCAGCAGATTTCCGGCATCCAGGCGGCGACCAAGGAGTCGGTCGGAGCCATCGAGGAGATCGGCGGCACCATCGAGAAGCTCTCCGAAATCGCGTCCACCATCGCCGCGGCCGTCGAGGAACAGGGAGCCGCAACGCAGGAAATCTCTCGCAACGTCCAGCAGGCGGCGCAGGGCACCCAGCAGGTCTCGTCGAACATCATCGGCGTGCAGCGCGGAGCCACCGAGACCGGCTCGGCCTCATCCCAGGTTTTGTCCGCGGCGAAGTCTCTCGCCACCGACAGCACCCGCCTGAAGAGCGAAGTACAACAGTTCCTCGAGGCGGTCCGGGCCGCCTGAGGCACGACCGATCGCCATGGTCCTGGCTCGTCGCCGGGGTGATCGAGCCAGTTGTCGTTGCGCTCGGCTCGATCACCATGCTGCCCGTGAATGGTCAGGCACGCGCCCGGACGAACCGCGCGCACCGTGAGGCCCGCGGCCTCAGGCGCCAGCGGTTGACGCGATCCATACAGGCATTAAATGACGCCCATGAAGAAGATCGGATTTCTGTCCTTCGGACACTGGACCCCCTCCCCGCAATCGCAGACCCGCTCGGCCGGCGACACGCTGCTGCAATCGATCGAGCTTGCGGTTGCGGCCGAGCAGCTCGGCGCGGACGGCGCCTATTTCCGCGTGCATCATTTCGCGCGGCAGCTTGCCTCGCCGTTCCCGCTGCTCGCAGCGGTGGGCGCGAAAACCAGCACGATCGAGATCGGCACCGCCGTGATCGACATGCGCTACGAGAATCCGCTCTACATGGTGGAGGACGCAGGCTCCGCCGACCTCATCGCCGGCGGCAGGCTCCAGCTCGGCATCAGCCGCGGCTCGCCCGAGCAGGTGATCGACGGCTGGCGCTATTTTGGTTATGAGCCCGCCGAAGGGCAGACCGACGCCGACATGGGCCGGCGTCACGCCGAGGTCTTCCTCGACCTCTTGCGCGGCGAGGGTTTTGCAAAACCCAATCCGCAGCCGATGTTTCCGAACCCGCCGGGGCTGTTGCGCATTGAGCCGCATGCGCCGGGCCTGCGCGAGCGGATCTGGTGGGGCGCCGGCTCGAACGCGACCGCGGTGTGGGCCGCCCAGCACGGCATGAATCTGCAGAGCTCGACGCTGAAGAACGACGAGACCGGCGAGGCCTTTCACGTGCAGCAGGCCGCGCAAATCCGCGCCTATCGCGCCGCCTGGAAGGAGGCCGGCCACAGCCGCGAGCCCCGCGTGTCGGTCAGCCGCAGCATCTTCGCGCTGATGGACGATCGCGACCGCGCCTATTTCGGCGGCGAGCGTGGCGGCCAGGACCAGATCGGCTTCATCGATCCGCGCACGCGCGCGATCTTCGGGCGGAGTTACGCGGCCGAGCCGGACGTTCTGATCGCGCAACTCAGGCAGGACGAGGCGATTGCAGAGGCGGACACGCTGCTGCTGACCATTCCCAACCAGCTCGGTGTCGACTACTGCGCGCACGCAATCGAGGCGATCCTGAAGCACGTGGCGCCTGCGCTGGGCTGGCGGTGACCGGACATACGCGACAAGTCCGCGGCTGGCGATAACCGGGGATCAGCGGGTCGGCAGCCGCTCGACCAGCTTTGCCACCATGCGCGCCGGCAGGTTGACCGCCGACAGCCGCCAACCATCGCCGGCGAAATGCATGCTGATGCTGCCGGCGTCTGCGGCTGCGCCCAGCTGCAGGGAAAACTCCACCGGCTTGATCAGGGCGAGGCGTCCCATGATGGCCGTCATGTTCGACAGATCGATGCTGGCGAGCGGCGGAATGGTGCCGAGCTCCACATTCTCCGGCAGGGCGCCTGTTTGCAGCAGGACGGCGATGTTCTCGCGCGTCATCAATTTTGCCGCGAGCTCGTCTGCGATGCTGGCGCCGAACGTATTGATGGCGAGCCGTTCCAACGGCTTGATCGGCCGCTCGCGTCCCAGGCGGCGGAGATAGGCATCGACGAGCTGATCGACGAGCGCATGGCGCACGCGCGGCAGATCGGTCCGTGCAAGCACTTGCTCGGCATCACCGCGGCGCGCCGCCTCCGCCAAGCGGGCGAGAGACGCGAGTGCCGAGCCGGCATACAGGAGAAGGCAGAGCGCCAGGGCCGCCACTGCGGCGGTGAGCCACTTCATGTCTCGTCAACCTCGGCCCGAACGCACCGTTCCATTGGCAGCTGTCGCCGCCCCGCCTCTGTGATCGCCAGGTGATGGCCGGCGCGTTCTGAAGGCTGCGGCATCACGCAGGCGCGGTGCCAAATGAACGGCAGATGAATGGCAGCACGATGTGGGGTCTGCTCTTCTCTTCGCATTGCAGAACTTTGCTCTCCAAACGTTGCGCCCGCAAGCAGAGGAACGTTTTCCGTGATTGCCACTTTATCCCGAGCCTGACTTGGCAATTTTTTTGAAACTCTGGAGGAGATGGACATGAGGATCTTCAAGCTTTCTGCAACTGCGGCGGCGCTGTTGGCCAGCACGGCATTCGCCATCGCGCAATCGAGTTCGACGGTCGGCACCGGCGGCTCTTCGGCCGGCGGCGGCACGAGCAGCTCGACCGTCGGCACCGGCGGGTCTTCGGCCGGCAGCGGCTCTGGCTCCGCATCGACGCTCGGCACCGGCGGATCGTCGGCGGGCGGCGGCACGAGTTCGTCCAGCGTCGGTACCGGCGGCTCCGCGGCGGGCTCGGGCAGCGGCTCCGCGTCGACACTCGGCACCGGCGGCTCATCGGCCGGCGGCGGCAAGAGCTCGTCCAGCGTCGGCACCGGCGGCTCCGCAGCGGGCTCGGGCTCCAATTCCGCTTCGACGGTCGGTACCGGCGGCTCGTCGGCCGGCGGCGGCAAGAGCGGCTCGACGGTCGGAGCGGCCGGCTCGTCGGCGAGTCATGCCAGCGACATGGGCATGGAAAAGGGCAAGGGCCACCACAAGGATGAGATGAAAAAGGACAAGGATTGACGCCTTGACCGGGAGCGGCAGCAATGCCGCTCCCTCGTCTTCACTCGAGGAGGACTCGCATGAACAGATCGATCATCGCGATCGCGGCGTTGGCCCTGATGGGCAGCGCCGCTCAGGCAGAAACCATGGAAAAGACCGGAAAGACGGCATCGGGCGCGACCTGCAAGGTCACGGTCGAGAAACATGCCGATGGCAGCATCACCGCACTGGGCTCATCGGGCTCCGAGACCACCGGCTCGACGGCCTCGAGCGGTTCGCTTTCGAGCTCGAGCTCGGCGGGCGGATCCTCCGTGCACGTGCAGGCCGGCGGCGGCAACGTTACGAGCTCGTCATCGACGGCGGGCGGGCCCGGCTCAACCAGCGCCAGTACGGTCACCGTCAATGGCTGCACGATCTCGACTTCGTCACCCTAGATCATGAAGGATTGAAACATGAGAACGCTCCTGACGACTTCGGCGCTCGCACTGCTGCTCGCCGCCACGTCACCCCTTCTTGCACAGACCAGCGTAACCGGCGGAACGGGCGGTTCGGCCGCAGCCGGCGGCACGTCTGCCTCGACGGTCGGCACCGGTGGCACGTCCACTTCGGCGTCGGGCCGCACGGGCTCGTCGATCGCGGCCGGCGGAAGCGCCGCGGCCGTCGACGGCAAGACGCAGACAGGCGTCAGCATGAACAAGGGCAACGGTCCGGTGATGAATTCCAACGCCCGGGCGCAGGCCCATGAGGGCGGTACCTTCAGCCGCTCGCATACGCGCACCCAAGTCAAGGCCGGCGAAGAGGTCGGTTCGACAACCAAGACGATGTCGCATGTCCCGGGTTCGAAGCCGACCATGTCGACCACATCGACGACGGCGCGCTGATCCTCACGACCTGCTGCCCGACTTGCTCGGGCAGCTTTTTTCACGGTCCGATTTCAGTCGGCACGCAGGCTGTGGCTGATCCGCGTCACCAGCGGATCCCATTGCCGCTTCTCGACCGCGGGATAATTGATCAGCACGCAATGGACGTAGCGCCGCGAAAAATTGCAGCGATCGTACCATATCTTGTCGCGCTTGATGCTGGAGACCACGAAGAAGTTCGGCGCGATCCGCCGATAGACGATCCCGGACGGCGGATTCTTCCTGGCCAGGAATTCGGCCGGCGGCAGTCCCTGGTTTGGAACGGCCTGCACCGTGAGATCCGCGCGGCCGTCCGACGTCCGAAATTGCCGGCCATATCCGTCAGGCTGGCCCGCCACTTCGGTGAACACCGAGCTGGGGATGTCGACGGAGGTCCCCGACTCGGGAATCCGGTAAGGGGTCCAGCTCTGTGCCCGGGCACCACCGAGCGGCGCAGCCGAGAGCGCAATGAGGGCGGCAACCACAGCTTTCATCGTGAACCTCCTCATCAGCGTGGCGCCAGTTGCAATTCCATCAGGGCAATCCTCTGCAAGTTCGCGACATTGCGCTCGCCGGCGCTTGCGGAGCGCAGGATGGATTCGGCAAGCGCGGTGACATGCGAGGCGTGCACCGGCTCGGGCAGGGTCGCAACCGCAGCTTCCAGGGCGGCGGTCATCAGTTCGATCGCCTCGGGAGAAAATTCGGCATTGGAAAAGTTCTTCATTGCACACGCCAGCCGCCCATTCGGGCTGGCAGTTCAACGTCGGGAAAAAATGGAAGTTCCTGTTAAGGCGGCGACGAAGACCAGATCGTCTTCGTGGATCCGCGCAAGCTCGTGAGGTGAGGGCGAGCTACTGTTTCCGCGCAGGTCAGGTCGCTTCCCGTTGCCTCCTGATCTTCCCGAGCCAGGCCGCAAGGCGCGGATGGCTCGCATAGCGGCCCGCCATGCCGGCCAGCTCCTGCTGAAAGGCCGGCAACCCCAGCAGCCTTTCGATATCGGGCTCCCTGATTTTCCAGATCGCCGGCGGAAAGTAGCCATGGACCTTGAGCTCATAGAGCTCGAAGATCGAATGGATGATCTCATGCACGGCCCGCCGCTCGTCCGCGGTCAGCTCGATGTCGCCGGCCGTCTCTCGCTCCAGAAATGCCGCGACGGGAAGCCGGCGGCGCAGATCGGAGACCCGGTCGGAATAGCGCAGGAAGATGTCCGCGCCCAGACGCCGGTTGTTGGTGTGGAGCGCCGCGTAGATCGCGGCCATGCCGACGATCACCGTCCCGAGCGTCATGAATCTGAGGATATGTTCGAGCACGCGTCGGTCTCCATGCGCGGGGGCGGCGGAGGGGGAAATGTAGACCACGCGTCACGATGTGAGAAAGGGCTGGCCCGGACGATGCACAGGCCCCGGCTCCCGGCAGCCGAAGGGCCAAGGTCGCTCAGGCGGTGATCGTGATCGACCGCGGCGACTGCAGCTTTTCGAGCGCATAGGATCGAATCAAATTCGGCATCCTGTACCGTCCGCCGCCTTCCGCGGTCTCGAACGAGATCAGCGACTTCGTCACCAGCATGCCGACGATCTGCAGCGCGTCCGAACGCGATGGCAAGGTCCCGCTCAGAGCGTCACAGATTTCGTCGAGGCTCAAAAGCCCCCGGCAGAGGGAGAGGCGGCGCATCGCGGCCCGTTCCTCTTCGCAGAGCAGATCGTAACTCCAGTCAATGGCCGCAGCCATGGTCTGATGGCGGGGCAAGGCGGTACGCTGGCCGCGCCAGCGCAGCCAGCTGCCGCTCTCCAGCGAGCTCGCAACCTGCGGGAAGCCGAACGAAGGCACGCGCGCGGCCGCGATCTTGATCGCAAGCGCAAGTCCGTCCAGCTTCCGGCAAATATCTGCGGCAAGCAGCGCGTCGGCTTCGGTGATCTCGATCTCGTACCCGTTTGCGACGACATGATTGGCAAACAGCCGAGGCGCATCGAACGAGAGAATCCTCTCTGCCGACCGGTCGCCCGCCTCATCCGGCGGACAGGCAAGCCCGGAAAGACGGTACACGTGCTCGCCATCGACGCTGAGCATGTCCCTGCTCGTCGCGAGGATGCTCACCTGCGGTGCGCGATGGAGGATACGCTCGATGATCAGCGACACCGGTTCGATCAGATGATCGCAACAGTCGAAGACCAGCAGCGCGTGCCGGTCCTCGAGATGATTCAGCAGAGCCGGCAGCGGATCGATGGATTGATCCGGCAAGCCGAACACCGAAGCAATCGCATCCGGCAGTCGATGCGCCGACGCGACCGGGCCGAGATCGATAAAGTGAACGTCGCCGGCAAAGGAGGACGCTTCGGCGTGCGCCACGGCCACTGCGACCGTCGTCTTGCCAACGCCTGCCGGGCCGTGAACGGTGACAAGCCGATTGGTCTTCAGCAGATCTGAAATCCGGCGAACCGCCTCATCGCGGCCGATCATGCCTTCAACTGGCGCAGGAAGCTGCGGCGGGGAGCCGATCTCCGCGGCCGCAGCCGATTGCTCGAGGGAACGCGGCCGATCGCGCGCCGCGATCAGGCAATAGCCGCGCCCGGAAACGGTCTTGATGTGGCCGTCGTCGCCCATGTCCTCGCCGAGCGCCTTACGCAATGCGGCGACCTGAAACCTCAGGGCGCCGCTGTCGACGACGATGCCCCGCCAAACCCGCGAGAACAGCTCGTTCTTGTCAACGACCTCGCCACGACGCTCCGCAAGGACAGTCAGGAGATCGATGGACTTACCGCCCAGCTGAACCCGCTGGCCGGCCTTGAACAGGCACCTGCGGCGCGGGAAGAACTCGAAGGGGCCAAAGCAAACGGAAGTTTCGATGGAGCTGTTCGATTCGGACGTTTCCGTTCGCAAGACCTCGGCAAACGCGCCGGTGTCTTCTGCCGCCACTGCCGCCGAAAGTTGCCGGGTCCCGACAGAGGCGTTCATGACACATCCTATGGCGCTGACTTGCCGAGGGCGTTTTGAATGCAGCCCAGAAGATCGTCTCGCCCGAACGGTTTGGCGAGAAAGCAGACGGCGCCCGCGCGGAGCGCTCGGTCCCGGATGCGTCCCTCCGGAAAGGCCGTCACGAAAATGGTCGGAATCCGGTGACCGGTCGCGACCAGTCTCGCATGCAGTTCGAGGCCACTCATGCCGTCCATCTGGACATCCAGAATCAGGCAGGAGGCGCCGTGCAATTGATCGGAGTTCAGAAAGTCATCGGCGGATTCGAACGTGGCAGGTGCGTAACCAAACGATTCGACCATGCCGCCCATGGCGACCCTCACGGATTCGTCGTCGTCCACGATCGCGATCAGGGCTTCGTCGCTCAACACACTCTCCCACGTCATCAGCCTGGCCTTGGCTGGGCGAGAAGACCATTGGCGAAGACGGTGCTCCATGTGTCGTCTTGCCACTCGACACGATCGAATGGATTGCTCTACTTTCGTTTCGTTTAGGTGCGTTGCCGCATTTCGCGGTTTTTGCTATGAAGCAGGCGAACTCAAAAGAAGACGAGGAATGTTCGGTCACCGAAGGGCGTCATTCCGGCCTCACCGCCTTCGGGTTGCCGCCATGGGGTCGATGACACAGTTTCCCGATAGTCGCGAAGGCCAGCGTGCTCTCGCCTCGGTCGGGATTGTCTTATCCGCGGGCGTCATTTTCGCCATCGACGCGGCAACGCCGATCGAAGTTTCGGTCTCCGTGCTCTACGTCTTCGTCGTGCTGATCGCGTCGATCGCGTTCAGTTCGACCGGCGTCCTGCTGACGGGGATCGGATGCGAAGCCCTGACGATCCTGACCCATTTGATTTCGCCGGGAGATCCCTGGGCGCACTGGCCGCTGCTCGATCGCGCCATCGGCGTCACCGGAATCGCGATGTCGACCCTCCTCGTCATGCGCAATCGTCGGGCGATGGAGGCACTTGACGTCAGCCGGGCCTATCTCGCCCAGGCCCAGCACCTCAGCCACACCGGAAGCGTCGGCTGGCAGGATCCTGAAGGCGTGCAGTTCTGGTCGGAAGAGACCTTTCGGATCTATCGGTATGAGCCCGATGTCGAACCGACCCTGGCGAGAATGATCGCGAGGACCCATCCGGATGACCGCGCGCTGCTGAAGCAGACGATCGACAGGTCCTTCCGCGACAAAACAGGGTTTCAAATCGAGCATCGCCTGTCGATGCCGGATGCAACCACGCGTTATGTCCAGCTCGTAGTGCGCAGCGCCGACAGTCGGGACACCGGCACGGGTTTCATCGGCGCCGTCATGGACGTCACGGCCGCCAGGAACGCTGCGGACGAATTGCAGGCCATCCAGTCCGACCTCGCCCGCGTCACGCGGGCCACCACAATGGGCCAGCTCGCCGCTTCGATTGCGCATGAGGTCCGCCAGCCGCTCACCGGCGTCATCACCAACGGCCACACGGTGCTGCACTGGCTGAACGCGGGCACGCTGAACATCGACAAGGCGCGCACGACGGCGGAGCGGATGCTTCGCGACGGCGAGCGCGCCAACGGCGTCATTCAGCGCATCCAGGGATTGCTGACGAAGACGCCGCCGCAGGCGCGGAGCATCGACGTCAACGAGTTGATCCACCAGGTTCTCGACCTGCTGCAGACCGAGTTGCGCCTGCGCGAGGTTTCGGTGCGAACCGAGCTCGCGCCATCGCCGCCGCCTGTGCTCGGCGACGCCGTGCAGCTTCAGCAGGTCCTGCTGAATCTCGTCATCAACGGCGCCGATGCGATGTCCGACGTCAACGGCCGACCGAGGCTGCTCGTCGTCGGTTCGAATGCCGGCCCCGACGGGGACGGCCTGATCTTCGTCCGCGACAGCGGTGTCGGTCTGGACGAGGGCACCATCGACAAGATCTTCAGCCCGTTCTTCACGACAAAACCCAAGGGGATGGGAATGGGGCTGGCGATCTGCCGGTCGATCATCGAGGCCCATGGCGGGCGTCTGTGGGCCTCGCCCGCCGAACCGCATGGCGCACTGTTCCAGTTCACCTTGCCCGGCAAGGCCAGGGACGAGCCATGAGTATGAGTGATGAGTGAGCCGGCTCCGATCGTCGCGGTCATCGACGACGACATCTCCGTGCGCGAGTCCATCCAGGGACTGCTGGAGACGGCGGCGCTGCGGGTCGAGCTGTTCGCCTCACCGCGCGAGTATCTCCAGCAGGCCCGCAAGGACGCTCCGAACTGCATCATCCTGGATGTGCGCTTGCCTGGATCGAGCGGGCTCGATTTTCAACGCGAGCTGGCCGCTGCCGGCAGCCATCCGCCGATCATCTTCATCACCGGCTATGCCGACGTCTACATGTCGGTCCAGGCAATGAAGGCGGGCGCCGTGGAATTCCTGACCAAACCCTACCGCGACCAGGCTCTGCTGGAGGCGGTGCTCGCAGCCATCCAGAAGGACCGGCAGAGACGCGTCGACGATCACGTCGTGGCCGACACCCAACGACGGTTCGAAGAGCTGACATCCCGCGAGCGCGAGATCATGGCGCTGACGGTGTCGGGCCTGCAGACCAAGCAGATCGCGGGCGCCGCCGGAATCAGCGAAGTCACCGTCAGGGTTCATCGCCGCGAGACCATGCGCAAGATGAACGCGAGATCGCTGGCCGATCTCGTCAAGATGGGGGAAGCGCTGCGGAGCCGCGGCATTTCGCTCAAGGCGGACTCCACCGGGGAGGAGGAGTAGCGCCTCAGCCCTTCACGCTCGCATCGATCAACAGCTTCGCCGCCGCCACCGCCGACTGTGCCGGGCCGTCCTCGGACTGCTGGCCGGTGAGGTAGATGCCTTCGATCAGCAGCAGCAGCGCATCGCCGAGCATGTTCGGCTGGCGCGCGCCCATATTGGCGGCGAGCTCGCGCAGCCGCTTGCGGAACATTTTCTTGTGCGCCTCGGCGACCTGACGGGCGGGATTGTCGCGTGAAGGATATTCGACCGTGGCGTTGCTGAGGCCGCAGCCGCGATAGCCCTTGCGCACGGCACGCGCCGACAGCTGGCCGATATAGGCGAGCACATGCTCGCGCGCATCGGCGTAACTCTTGCCGCCGGGGTGCTCGAAATTCTGCCAGAACTCCAGATCGTAGTCGCGCAAGTAAGCGGCGGCGAGATCGTCCTTGGAGGCGAAGCTGCGGTAGAGGCTTGGCTTGGTGACGCCGGCCCGGTCCACCACCTCGTCGACGCCGACCGCGCGGATGCCCTCGCGGTAGAACAACTCGCGCGCGGAGGCCCTGATCCGGTCGGCGGCCCGGAGCGGCGCCTCCGCGGGCATTTCGGCTTTCTTCCTCATCGCTGTCGGTGCCTCCCGGATGGGCTTGACAATGTTACTGACCGGTACGTACTAATACCGCATCGCAGTACGTACCGGTAAGTAACATGCCTCCAGCCCCCGTTCAATCCGCGCCCAATCCCTCCATCGCCGTCTCCCGGCGGCCGTTCGGCCAACGCTATGCCTTCGTGGTCGTCGGCGTGATCTTTCTCGCGCTACTCGCCGCCGCCGGCCTGCGCTCGACGCCGGGCGTGCTGATGCTGCCGCTGCAAAAATCCTTCGGCTGGGACGTCAGCGTGATCTCGTCCTCGACCGCGATCGGCATCTTCCTCTATGGCCTCGCCGGGCCGTTCGCCGCGGCGGTGATGCAGCGCGTCGGCATCCGCCGCACCGTGCTGGGCGCGCTAGCGCTGATGTCGCTCTCCACGGGCGCGAGCTATTTCATGACCGCGCCGTGGCAATTGTTCCTGACCTGGGGCCTGCTCTCCGGTATCGGCTCGGGCGCGGTCGCCAACGTGCTCGGCGCCACCATCGTCAATCGCTGGTTCACCACCAATCGCGGCCTCGTCATGGGGCTTTTGACCGCGAGCACCGCGACCGGCACGCTGATCTTCATGCCGGGTCTCGCCTCGCTGGTCGAATGGGGCGGCTGGAAGCCGGTGGTGCTGACGGTCGCGGCATGCTGCGCGGCGCTGATTCCCCTGGTGTACATCCTGGTGCCGGAGCGGCCCGCCGCGATCGGCCTGCGCTCCTATGGCAGCACGCATGACGATGCGCCCGCGGCGCCTGCGCAGGGCAATCCGTTCGTTGCCGCGATCAGCAATTTGGTCCGCGCGGCGAAGACACCGACCTTCTGGTTCCTGTTCGCGACCTTCTTCATCTGCGGCTTCACCACCAACGGCCTCGTCGGCACGCATCTGATCGCGTTCTGCGGCGATCACGGCATTTTCGAAGTGCAGGCCGCGAGCCTGCTCGCCTTGATGGGGTTCTTCGACCTGTTCGGCACCACGCTGTCGGGCTGGCTCACCGACCGGTTCGACCCGCGCAAGCTGCTGTTCTTCTATTACGGGCTGCGCGGGCTGTCGCTGATCTACCTGCCTTACTCGGATTTCTCCCTCGTCAGCCTGACGGTGTTCGCGGCGTTCTACGGGCTCGACTGGATCGCCACCGTGCCGCCGACCGTGCGCATCGCCAACGAGACGTTCGGCGACAAGAATGCGCCGCTGATTTTCGGCTGGGTGGTCGCCGGCCACCAGCTCGGGGCGGCCTGCGCCGCATTCTTCGCCGGCTTCATGCGCTCGGCGCAGGGTGACTATCTGCAAGCCTTCATGATCGCCGGCGCAACGGGCATCGCCGCGGCCCTGCTGTCGCTGATGATCGGGCGGCGGCCGGTGCAGCCTGTGCTGGCGACGGCGTGAGCCAGTGCACCGGACAGGCCGGATGGTTACGCGCGCAGCGGCGAAAGCTGATGTCATCGGCCTGCCGCTGCACCGCTCTCCACGGTTGACACGACCGCCCATGATGCAATTGTCCGCCAACAATCCCGGCCGGACCCTTGAATTGCATGACGACCCTGGAAGCTGCACTGCGTGGAGGAGCGGTCGTCATCCTTCTTCTCCGCGCGGCAGTCGCCGCTCGCAGCGCGCGGCACGATGCCGTGAGTCGCTATGCCGCGCCGCTGGCGGCGGGCATCGCAGCCTACATCATCGAATCGGCGCCGGGCTTCGGGGCGCTGGATCTGCGCCTGCGCATTCCGGTTGCGATCGTCAGCGCCGGCGTGCCGGCCGCGTTCTGGATCACCATGGGCGCGATGTTCACCGACGAGTTCCGGCCGCGCTGGCACCACGCGGTCGGCTGGCTGGTTCTGGTGGTGCTCGCCCTGATGGACCAGTTCAGGCACCCAATGGCCGTCGACGTGGCGCGCACCGGCCTGTCGGTGGGCTTCCTGCTGCTCGGCGCCTGGCACGCACTGTCGGGGCGCGCAATCGACCTGGTGGAAAGGCGGCGGCGGCTTCGCATCTGGTACGCCGCCGTCACCGTGCTCTATGCGCTGATTGCGATCGCCGCGGACTGGCTCTGGCCCGGCGGCCTTTCGGCGAGTTCGGTCAGCCTCGCCAGTGCCGCCACCTTGACGGCGCTGATCTTCCTGTTCGCCGTGCTGGGTTCGATCACGACGGCGGAGGCACAGCTGGCGCCAGCGCCGGTCCGGGCAACGCCGTCGGCACTGCCATCCGGTCCGCCGCCCGCAACTCCGGCGGCCGAGCCCGATGCGGTGCAGCTCGCCGCGCTTCAGCATCTGCTCGACCATGACAAGGTCTTTCGCGAGCCGGACCTGAGCATCGCGTCCTTGTCGCGAAAGCTCGACATTCCCGAGTACCGTCTGCGTCATCTGATCAACCGCCGGCTCGGACACCGCAATTTCAACGCCTTCGTCAACGGCTACCGGCTGGCAGAGACCGAAGCTGCATTGAGCGATCCCGCGCAGGCCGGCGTCCCGATCCTGACCATCGCGCTCGATGCGGGCTTCGGCTCGATCGGCCCGTTCAACCGCGCCTTCAAGGCACAGACCGGCCTGACGCCGTCCGAATATCGGCGCGCGCGTCTTGCCGGCGCGGGAGCGGCCGCCGGACCGAGCGCGGCCGGGACCTGACCGATTCCTGATTTCGGGCGGCCGTTTGCGGGAATCGGCCAATCCGTCTGCAGGAATCGGCGCGCCGTGGCATTTTCGCCGTGCCAGCTTTGCTCCGGGCAGGCCGCGCGCCTGCGATGCGGAGATGGCCATGACGCTGCTATTCCAGGTGCTGAAATTCGCCCTTCCCGCCCTGATCGTGATCGCGACACTGGAAGGTCTGGTCCTGGCCCTGGTGATGCGGCGCGACTACGACTGGCGGGCGTACCTCGCCTCGCTCGCTGACGCGCTCGGCCGGGAATATGTCGTCTATGCGATCGTGCCGCTCAGCCTGGCGCAGCCGCTGGTCGAGCTGGCCTGGAAGCATCGGCTGTTCACCGTGCCGCTGAACGGTCCATGGGCCGTCGCCGTGCTCGTGATTGCCCAGGATTTCAGCTATTACTGGTTCCATCGCTGCAGCCATCGCGTGCGCTGGTTCTGGGCGACGCATGCGATCCACCATTCCTCGAACGAGTTCAACCTGGCGGCGTCCTACCGCTTCGGCTGGACCGGGCGGCTGACGGGTACTGCGATCTTCTTCGTGCCGATGATCTGGCTCGGCTTCGCCCCGGGACCGGTATTCACCGCCGCCGCCGTCAATCTGCTTTACCAGTTCTGGCTGCACGCGGAGTGGATTCCGAAGCTCGGCTGGCTGGAATATGTGCTCAACACGCCCTCGCATCATCGCGTGCACCACGCCTGCAATGCGGAATATCTCGACCGCAATTACGGCGGCATCTTCATCGTATTCGACCGGATGTTCGGCACCTTCGTCGCAGAGCGCGACGACCTGCCCTGCCGCTACGGCCTCGTCACGCCGCTGCGCTCCAACAATCCTGTCATCATCGCGTTTCACGAATGGGCGGCGCTGGCGCGCGATCTCTGGCGTTCGCGCACCTGGCGCGACCGGCTCGCCTGCCTGATCGGTCCGCCCCGCGGCAGCGAGGCGGCGCCGGTCGCGACACCGATGGCACATGATGCCAACCGGTAAGCTATGCGGCGACCCGCACCGCCGGTGCGCGAGCTAGCCCGTCTTTGTCCCGGTGACCATGGCGAGCGCCTCGACAAAGCGGTCGAGATCGGCCTCGTCGGTGTAGAGTGCCGGTGTCACGCGGATGCACTGGCCTCTGGCGACACCGGCGCGGCGCACCGTCATGACCTTGTGGCTGTCCCGGAGTTTGGCCACGATGGCGTCATTGTCGGCCTTGCCGGTCTTGCCGGCGAGGCGGAAGGACGTGATCGCGCCATAGGAGCCGACCTCGTCCGGCGTCAGGATCTCGAGATCCTTGAAGCCACGCGCGCGGCTGACCCAATAGTCGCGCAAATATCGCAGGCGGGCCTGTTTCGCCGCAGCTCCAATCTGCTGATGCAGCGCCACGGCCGCAGGCACCGTCAAAACCGTCGCAAAATTCACCGTGCCGGTGTGCACGCGCGAGCGGACGTCGGTTTCCGGAAAATCCTCGTCGCCCATGTCGCGGTCGATGTCGGCGAGGCGATCCTTCCTGATGTAGAGGAAACCCACGCCAAGCGGCGCACCGATCCATTTGTGCAAATTGAAGCCGACGAAATCGACCTCGAGCTCGCTCACATTGAAGTCCATCTGCCCCCAGGAATGGGCAGCATCGAGGATGGTATCGATGCCCTTGGCTTTGGCCATGCGGGCAATCTCGGCGACCGGCATGACAAGGCCGGTGCGATGACTGACATGGGTGAGCAGCAACAGCCTGGTCTTCGGATTGGCCTCCAGGGCGCGGGCATAGGCGTCGAGCACGGCCTGACGGGTGGCCGGCTCCGGGATATCGAACCTGACGACATCGACGCCACGGCGGCCCTTCAGTGCATTCATCGCATATTGCATCGAATCATAATCGAGATCGGCGTAGAGCACGCCGTCGCCGGGCTTCAGCCGGTTGTAGCCGCCGATCAGCAGCTGCAACGCCTCGGTCGCGCCGCGCGTGAGCGCAATCTCCTCGGGCGCCGCGCCAAGTGCCTGCGCCACCTTGCTGCGCACCGCCTCGAAATCAGCGCCCGCGCGCTGCCGCGCGTAATAGGTGTTCTGGAAGTTAATCATGTCGGACTGGCGGATGAACTCGCGCCTGACAGGCTCGGCCATGATGCCCCAATAACCGTTCTCCAGATTGACCACCTCAGGCGTCACCGCATAGAGCCCCTTCACGGCCGCCCAATAGGCCTTGTCGGTGGCGATTGCGGCCGCAGGTCCGGTCGGTTGCGGCGGCAGGGCCTCGGCGGCCAAAGCCGGCGTCGCCAGCGACGCAACGGCTGCGGCCGCAAAGCCCTTCAGGACCGACCGGCGGTCGGACGATAGTGTCTCAGTCGGATGCATTTCAGTCTCCACGATCCGCGGGATAAGGACCAGCGATCAATAGAGCGGGAATGACGGCGCGATGACAGTTCGATGATCGGCCGTGGCTCCGATCTCAAAACAAGGCTGCCTTGACTGCCTGTCCGTAGATCATCAGAGCGACGAGGGAGAGCAGCAGGCCCGCACCCGCGAAGATCAGGAGGATCTTCAGGGTCTCGACGTCGAGATTGGTTCTCGTCGCGCGGGATATCGCCTTTGCCAAAGCAGCCATCATCGCCAGCTCCGAACCGGACCGCGCCAGAGAGCGAGGCCTGTGTTCATCTAGCGTCATTGGACGCGTTTGCGTGTGAAGCAGATTACAGCTGCTGCGCGCTTCACCCTCACCCGGCGCGGTGATGATGGTCCGCCGCTCCGCGAAGCGCGCGACGTCCTGCTCCTTGATGCCGAAATTGTTGGCAAGGAGGTGATGCGGCGCCTTGGCCAGCCAGTCCGACAGGCTGCTCTCGTGATAAATGCCGCTGTCGAGCACGCCGACGATCTCGGCAGCCTCGTTGCCGATGTTCTGAATGGAATATCCGCAATTGCTCGGAATGGAGGCGCATTCGCCGGCCGACGTTGCGCGAGACGCGGGTTCCCGCCATCACTGCGCGAACAGAAGCAGCAGAAGCAGCACGGAGACGAATGCCGTGATCAACCCGCCCCTGATCAGCGCGGCCCACGGCGAAATCCCGCGCCCGCCGAAGCTGCCGTCGTTCTTGCCTGTCATCGGGTGTCCCTCCACCGCGATGGAACTCGCATTGTCTATGCTGCGGAACCACGTGCTGCTATAGACAGCTGTCGTTTTCGATAGCTCCCCTCTCTGGGCGAAGGTTGTAAGTAGAGGTGCTGACTTTCCGAGCGCCGAATGGCACCGGCGCCCTTCTGGTTGGAATTCGCCAACCGGCAAATGCCTGACGATTGGGCTTGCAGAAGCCAGGCATTTGGGAAGGATTGCATGATCGCCGAAGGCAGGTGGAATAAGTGCCATCGCTCCTCTTTGTAGATGATCACCCGATTTACAGGGACGCCGTCCGCCGCACCCTCGAGCTGGAGATCGAGGATCTCAGCGTCGCAACCGCGGAAAGCTGCACCGCGACGCTGGACTTTCTCAACGCCAAGGAGGTCGATCTCTGTCTTGCCGACTACCGTCTGCCTGACGGAGACGGATTGTCGCTGCTGCGGGACATCAAGGCGCGCTTTCCGCTGATCGCGCTCGGGCTGCTCTGCGCCGACCTGTCATCGCCGCTTGCGGAAGGCGCGGCATCGCTCGGGGCCGTGCTCTGCCTCTCCAAGGACAAGACCTCGGCCGATCTCGTCGCCGCCATTCGCATCGCATTCTCCGGCGGCAAGGTCTTTGATCCCGTCAGCGGCGCGACGGACGGCAACATGCTGTCGCTGCGGCGGCGCGAGATCCTGATCTATGCGAGCCAGGGCCTTTTGGACAAGCAGATCTGCGAGCGCCTCGGCGTCACCGAGAGCACCATCAGGGCCCATTGGGGACGGATCTTCGAGCAGTTGCAGGTCGGCAATCGGACCGAAGCCGTGACCCGCGCGCTGCGGCAGAGGCTGATCTAGATGACCGCCGGCAGCGCCGCCCTGCGCGCCAGCGCCGTCAAGCAGGAACGCATCCACCTGTTCTTCCGGACGCGGGCGATCCCGCATCTCGGCGGCATCCGGTTTCTCCAGGCGATTTCCACCGGCGGCGCATTCTACACCGGCCTGCTGGTCTGGCTGCTGTGCGACCTGCCGTTCATCCGGGTCGCGATCTGGACATTCCTGGTGTTCCTGTCGGAATGCTTCATCACCAACATCAACGACGCATTCCGCCTCGCCTCTCCGCCACAGGAGACGCTGTGGCGCTGGGGCTGGGCCAAGGCCGGGCTGTGCGGCATCAACGCGCTCGCCTGGTCGCTGGGGCCTCTGCTGCTCCACGTCAACGGCGCCCCCGCATCGGTGCTGGTGCCGATGGGCTCCCTCATCTTCTTCGTGACGATCGCAACCTGGATCGTCGGCGCGGACTACACGCCGAGCATGTGGGTGGTGATGATCACCGCGAACGTTCCGGCGGCGCTCTGGCTGCTGAGCTTCGGCGGCGGGCTCGAACAGGTCGCCGGCATCGGCCTGTTGACCCTGCTGCCGTTCACGGTGGCGACCGGCCTCATCGCCGCGGGCAAGTCGGAGGCGGCGATCAACATTCGCCTCGATATCGCCGAGCTGCTCGAGATCAAGGCCAAGCAGGCTCAGCAGATCGAGGAACTGTTCGCCGAGCGCACGCGCTTCTTCAGCGCGGCCAGCCACGATCTGCGTCAGCCGCTGAACGCGATGGGGCTGTATTTCGAGCTGCTGGCACGCTCCTCCGAGCACGGCGATCGCAACGAGATCATCGCGCATCTGCAGGACTGCGCGGCGAGCCTGCTGCGACAATTCGATGCCATCATGGGCGTCTCGGCCACCGACGCCGAGATCCGCAACGCCAGCGTCCGCCCCGTCGCCGTTCACGAGATCTTTGCAAGGGTGGCCACGACACTCAATCTCGAGGCGCGGCGCAAATCGCTGCGCTTGCGGGTGCCGCCCTCGGAGCTGTGGTGCTCAGTCGATCCGGTGCTGCTCGAACGCGCCTTGCTCAACCTGGTCGGCAACGCGATCAAATATACGACGAAGGGCGCCATCCTGCTGTGCGCGCGCCGCCGGGCCGGCGCCGTCAGGATTCAGGTGATCGACACCGGCATCGGGATCGAACGACAATATCTCGATGCGATCTTCGATGATTTCTTCCAGGTCGGGAACCCCGAGCGCAACCGGGACAAGGGCCTCGGCATCGGCCTGTCGATCGTCCGCCGCCTCTGCAACGCCATGAGCTGGCCGCTGGAGGTGAAATCGGTGGTCGGACGCGGAACCACGTTCAGCCTGACCGTTCCGATGGCGGAGGAGATCCCGGCAAGCACCGATGTCGAGCCGCAAGCGCGTGTCGAGCGGCTGCCCGATCTGTCGGACCCGCCCGGCGTCCTCGTGATCGACGACGACGCCACGACGCGGGATTCGCTCGAGCGGCTGCTGACCAACTGGGGCTACCAATGCGCGCTGTTCGAATCCGGCGATCCGGCGCTTCACTTCCTCAATCACGATGGCGCAGGCAAGCGATGGATCGTTCTGCTCGACTACCGGCTCGCGGGTGCGGAAACCGGCCTCACCATTGCCGACAAGATCCTGTCGGCACATGCGGGCCGGACCAGGATCAGCATGATGACCGGCGACATCGGCGCGGAGATCGCCGAAGGCGCACGCCAGCGCGGCATATTGCTGCTGCGCAAACCCGTGCAACCGATCCGGCTCAACGCGCTGTTGAGTTCGGATATGGCCGCCGAATAGGTGGATGATGAATCGGATCAGCAGCGCCATGCAGGTTCAGGAAAGCTCCGTCGTCGCCTGCGTCGGCAGCCTTTATCAGGCCGCCTATGATCCGGTGTCCTGGCCGGACGCGATCGAATCCCTGCGCGAATTGTTCAACGGCTCGAAGGCCTGTCTCGTCCGGACGGGACCCGAGCGCGGGCCGGGCGACCTGATTGCGCCCAACAACGACCCCGCCTTCCAGGACCGCTACATCGCCGAATTCGCCGGCGAACCCAACATCGTCGAGAGCGCGATCGCGCGGGCGCCGGTCGGCACGGCCTACAGCGATCTCGATTTCATCGGACGGGAGACGCTGCGGACAAGCCGGCTTTGGAACGAGTGGATGGCGCCGCAGGACATGTATGGCGGCCTCACCTGCAAGCTGATCACCTCGCGGCAGTCATCCTGGTTCTTCGACGTGCAGCGCGGCCGCAACCAGACGGCGTTCGACGCCGCAGAGCTCGAGCTCCTCAACATGGTCTCGCCGCATCTTGCGCGCGCCGTCGAGATCGGGCGGCAGGCGGGACTCGCGAAGCTGGTGTCCTCCAGCCTGTCGCATTTGCCGTTCGCTGTCCTCGCCGTCGACGCGCAACTGCGCGTTCTCGCCCGCAACGAGGCGGCCGAGCAGATCCTGTCTGATCAGGATGCCGGCCTGTTCCTGCGCAGAGGCGTGCTCATGACCGCGGACCCGCGCTACGACGCAAGGCTACGGCAGCTCGTTGCCGAGTCCTGCGCGGCGCGCGCCAATGCGCTGCCCGGCCTTGGCGGAGACCTCCTGATTGCCCCGGGACCTGAAGTCAACGATCCCGCAACCCTCGCGATCTCGATCGGCCCATCCATGGGGCACGATATTCCCAGTATTGCACTGGAGCCGTGCGCGGTGGTCATCGTGCGCCGGATCTCGCAAGACATGCCATCCGGATTTGCCGAGACGATCGCCCGCTTGTTCGACCTGACCCCGCAGGAGGCCCGCGTCGCCGCGAACCTCGCCGGCGGTCACCCGCTCAAGGAGACGGCCGACCGGATCGGCATTCGCATGAGCACGGCGCGCAGCCATCTCATCCGGGTCTTCTACAAGACCGGCACCAGCCAGCAGAGCCAGCTCGTCGCCATGCTGAAGAACGTGCAGGCAACGCTGCCGCGCTGAGGGCGCAAGCTTGCGCGAGGCTTGCGTTGCGAACGCACCGACTGCCCGCCCAGCTTCCGGGGTTTACAAGAATCGTGCACGGTCGCGATCTGACATCGAAAGCTGATCGCGACTTGACCGGACAAGCCAATCACCGAGCCGCCAGCAACAGCTCAATGACAGCCCTGAGCATGCTGGCGGTGAAGACGCCCGCCGCGCTCTGCGAGGCGGGCCTTCAGCATTTCAGGGGCGGACGGCATCCCGACGCGCGGGCCTGCTGCGAGCAGGCGCTCGCGATCGATGCGGAGCACGCCGGCGCGCAGCATCTGATGGGGCTGCTGCTTCTCCAAGCCGGGCAATATGGCGATGCCATGGGCTGGATCGTCCGCGCGATCCAGCGCGCCCCCAAGGCGGAATATCTCGCGAGCTTCGGGGCGGCGCTGCAGCGCCATGGGCGTTTCGCAGAAGCCCTCAACGTCCTCGACAAGGCGATCCAGCTTCGACCCGATGATTCCGAGTTTTGGCGACAGCATGGCGACATCCTCGTCCAGCTCAAGCGCCTCGATCAGGCCCTCGTGAGTTTTCAAAAGGCGATCGAGCTCGATCCGCATCAGCACGATGCCCTCCACAAGAGCGGGATCATCCTCCACAAGCTGGGTCGGAACGAAGAGGCGATCGCGCGTCTCGATCTGAGCGACAGCCTGCACCGGGACCATGCCCCGACATTGCACGCGCGCGCATGGATTCTCTACTGCCTGAAACGGTTCGAGGAATCCGCGAGCGACGGCCGGCGGGCGCATCAGCTCGACCCTGACAATGCCGACACCTGCAACCATCTCGGTCTCGCGTTGCGGCAGCTCGGCAGGGATGAGGAAGCGCTGGCATGGTTCGACAAGGCCGTCGCGCTCCAGCCGCGCCTGGTCGATGCCTTCAACAACAAGCTGACCACGCTTTACCACCTGCACCGCTTCGACGAGGTCTTCGCGCTATCCGATCGCATGAAGGCGCTCGGGCTGAGCAATAGTGTGACGGAGTGGAATGTGACTCTGGCCCGGCTCCTGACGGGTGATTTCGAAACTGGCTGGCGCGGGCACCACACAAGGTTGAAGCTGCCTTCGTCGAAATACGCGAAGTTTGCGCAGCCCATGTGGCTCGGTGAAGAGAGCCTTGAGGGCAAGACGATCCTCGTCGCTGCGGACGAGGGACTGGGCGACAGCATTCACTTCGCCCGCTACGTCCCCCTGCTGGCAAAGCGCGGCGCGCGCGTTCTTCTCGCCGTCCAAGATCCGCTGCATCGCCTGATGTCAAACCTGAGCGGTGTATCCGACTGCGCTCCGCTGTCGACGGCAGGCAGGCTGAAGGCGTTCGACCTGCACTGCCCGATCTCCAGCCTTCCGCTCGCCTTCGGAACGCGTCTCGACACGATTCCGTCGGCGGCGTATCTGCCCTCCATTCCAGCCGACCGCATTCGGGCCTGGGACAATCGTCTCGGTCCTCGCAGCAAGCTCCGGGTTGGCCTCGTCTGGTCCGGTGATCCCGGCCACGTCAACGATCAAACGCGCTCGATTCCGCTGCGAACGCTCTGCCGCATCCTCGACGTCGATGCCAGCTTCATCAGCCTGCAGAAGGCCCCGCGCCCGGCCGACGCGGCGGTGTTGCGCGAGCGGAGCGACATCGTCGACCTCACCGCCGACCTCACCGACTTCACCGAGACCGCTGCCTTGGTCAGCTGTCTCGATCTCGTGATCACCGTCGACACCAGCGTCGCCCATCTCGCCGGCGCCCTCGGCCGTCCGACCTGGATCCTGCTGCCATGGACGCCCGACTACCGCTGGCTGCTCGATCGCGACGACAGCCCCTGGTATCCGAGCGTGCGGCTATTCAGGCAGAGCGAGACGCGGGAATATGAGAGCGTGCTCGATCGGGTTCGGGCGGAATTGCAGGCTCGGGCCGCGGCGTTTGCAGCGGGCTCGCGCTGAGAGTCGCAACTTCAGAGTTGAGCCGGCCGAGCGGCCATGGCATATTATGCCATAACCCTGTTTGCCTCCGAACGACCGAGAAAGAGGGTGTCCATGCCCACCAGAAACGTCGTGCTGACGGAGCGTCAGGAAGAACTCCTGGAGACCCTCGTCAAGTCCGGTCGCTACCAGAACGCCAGCGAAGTGCTGCGCGACGGGCTGCGGCTCGTGGAGCAGCGCGAAGCGGAAGACGCGGTCAAGCTGAAAGCGTTGCAGGCAGCGGCTCGCAAAGGCGTCGGGGCGCTAGATCGAGGCGAATTCAAAGAGTTTGGAACCGTCGAGGAACTCCAAGCCTATTTGAATGACCTCTCGGAGAGGGTCATCTCCAGAACAACCAAGTAAAACCCTCATGGCCGAGCGGAAATGGCGGGTTCGTCTCGGTGCTGTTGCGGAAGTCGACTTCGCCAACATCCTCAAATGGACCGCGGAGAATTTTGGCGCGCGCCAATCGCGCATCTATCGGGACACGCTCGTTCAGGCGATTGGCGAACTCACCGACGGCCCCGACGTCTTGGGCTCCACGGCTCGCGACGAGATCATGGCAGGTCTTCGTACGCTCCATGTCGCACGGCGCGGTCACCGCGGAAGTCACTTCCTGATGTATCGGGCAGCACCCGACAGCACGATCGAAATCGTGCGTATTCTGCACGACAGAATGGACCTTCAGCGCCACGTTCCACGGACTCCCGACGAGAGCAGCGAATAGAGCATGATCGGGCCTGCACGCGAATACGTCAGCGTGTCGGCCGGCGGCCTAACCGACCGAAACGCCCACCCAACATGACTGGAGCCCGCCTTGCTTTGGCGTAACGCTTTCCTGACGATGCTCGTTGCGCTCCTTGCGTTGAGCGTCCTGCGGCTGCTTCGGAGATCGTGGCGAACTCCGGTCCTGTTCGAGCCCGGTATGCCTTATCGGATCTACACAAGCGATTTCGACGTCGAGGCGAACGCCGACGATCTGGATTCGGTTCTTCTCTCCGACCCCGACCGGGACTGGGCCGAGCGCTTTCCCAAGGTCGATCTCAGACAATTGTACGCGCTCGAAGAGGGCCTTGCTGCACAGCGAGCGTGCATGGCAACGGCCCAGCCGCAAGACGGCTCGGATTTTGCTGCCGCTGATACGGTCGTATCCTTGCTCATCGATCATTCCGGATCGATGCGGGGGCCGCCGATGCTGTTCGCGGCGCGGGCTGCGCTGGTCGCCTCCGACCTGCTCGACAGGATCGGAGCAAAATACGAAGTGCTCGGATTCACGACCGCACGCTGGAAGGGCGGCCGGAGCCGCGAGGGATGGCTGAACGACGGCCAGCCGCCCTATCCCGGGCGGCTTAACGACCTGCTGCACATCGTCTATTGCAGCGCCGGCGAGAAGCTGAGCGCACAACGCTGTGCCGTGATGCTGAGGCGAGACCTCGTCAAGGAGAACGTCGATGGCGAAGCTGTCGAATGGGCTGCGTCGCGATTGCGCCGGCGCGAAGAAAGACAGAAATATCTGATTGTGCTGTCCGACGGTGCGCCGGTCGACGATTCCACATTGCTCGCCAATGGCGACGGCTATCTGATCCACCATTTGCGCCGCGTCACCGGCGAGATCGAGCAGGCCGGCGACATCAAGCTTGCGGCGATCGGTATCGCCCACCCCGTCGACCAGTACTACAAGGACGGCATCACCATCAGTTCTCCGCAAGAGCTGGAGAGCACCCTGGTTCAGCTCATCAACCGGCTCCTCATTGCACCTCGATATTCGCGTCCTTGACCAGCTTGCGCCAGCGGTCCTCTTCCTGCGCGACATAGCGATCGAGATCTTCCGGTGAGCCGCCGACCATGATGAGGCCCTCGTTGGCCTCGAGCTGCTTGAAGCCACCGGACTTGACGGCCTTGGCGACAGCCTGGTTGAGGCGTGCAATCACGGGCGCAGGCGTCCTGGCCGGGGCGTACAGGCCGTACCAGGACTCGGCGGCGTAGCCGGGCACGCCGGCCTCGGCGACCGTCGGCAATTGCGGAAATGCGGTCGAACGTTCCGCGGACGTGACAGCCAGCGCGCGGAGTTGGCCCGCAGCGACCAGCGAGGCCGCGCTCGCCACCGTTGTGAACATCACGTCGATCTGTCCGCCCAGGAGATCGCTGATCGCAGGCGCGGCCCCCTTGTACGGCACCGCCGTCATCTTGACGTTGGCCAGCGCGTTAAACAGCTCGCCGGCGAGATGGGCTGAGGTGCCGGTGCCGAACGTGCCGAAATTGAGCTTGCCAGGATTGGCCTTGGCTTCCGCGATCAGATCGGCGATCGAGTTGATCTTCGATGCCGGGTTGACCACGACGATGTTGAACGAGCGCGCGATCAGCGAGACCGGCGCGAAGTCCTTGTGCGGATCGAACGGCAGCTTGTTGTAGAGGCTCGGGTTGACCGCGTGCGCGAAGGTCGCCATCAGCAGCGAATAGCCGTCGGGATCGCTGGTGGCCACCGTCTGGGTTCCGATGATGGTGCCGGCGCCCGGCTTGTTCTCGATGATGACGGATCTGCCGAGGTCCGCCTGGATCTCCTGCGCCGTGGTGCGCGCGATGATGTCGGTGCCGCCGCCGGCTGCGAAGGGCACCACGATCTTGACGATCTTTTCGGGGTATTCGGCGCGCGCCGGCGCAATTGCCATGCCGGTGACGACCGGCAGGACGGCACAGGCGAAGATGGCGCGGTGCAGCCAGCGCCGTACGGCAACACCCTTCTTGCGAGCGCGGTCGTGATCGATGATTTCGCCAATGGCCATCTGGAGCTCCATCCGATTTCGTTCAGTCATTGAGAACAACCAATCCGTCCGCAGCCTTCACGCCCTGGCCTTCCGGCAGCACGAACACCGGATTGATTTCGGCCTCGACGAGGCGGTCGCCGAGCTGCGCAACCATGCGCGAGAAGGCAACGATCGCGGCTGCGAGCGCATCGACATCGCATGCCGGCCGGCCGCGAAAGCCGTCCAGCAGCGGCCACGTCACGAGGTCGCGCATCATCGCTCCGGCTTCGGACAGATCGAGGCCGCCTTGGGGTGGCAACAGACGCATCGTCGTGTCCCTGAACAGTTCGGCGGAGACGCCGCCCATGCCGAGCAGGATCGCCGTCCCCAGCGGATCGCGATGCATCCCGAGAATGATCTCGACGCCGCCGGAGATCATCTCCTGAACCAGAAAACGTTCGGGTCGCTTGCCGGCCTTCGCCTCGACCTCTCCGGCCATCGCCGTCAGGCGCTTGCCGATCGTCTCGGCGGTCAGGCCCACGGCGACGCCGCCGACATCGCTCTTGTGCGCGATCTCGCGCGAGAGAATCTTGAGGACGACCGGGCCGCCAAAGTCCCGCGCCGCCTGCTCCGCTTCGGTCGATGTCGCGATCACCTTCTCGGCGACGATCGGAACGCCGAAGCGGGCGAACAGCGCCTTGGCCTCTGCCTCATCCAGCGAGCCCGCCGGGACGTCACTGATATCGACCGCCGGCCCCACCGAGCCGGATGTCTGGACCTGCTCCGGCAGTCCCGCCCGCAAGAGCCCGTCGAGCGCAGCGGCGCAGCTCTCGGCCGACGTATAGGCCGGCACGCCTCGCCCGGTGAGGACGGCGACCACCTCGGGCGCGTAGGGGCTGACATAGGCGATGACGGGCTTATCGCTCATCGGCAGGCAGTCGCGGATGGCATCGGCCATCAGCGTCGGCGATCCCACCGCCGACGAGCCGACGATGATGGTGAGCGCATCGTAGGAGGGACTTGCGAGCAGGATGCGGATCGCGGCGCGCAGCAGGTCCGGCTGCAGGCCGGCCAGCGTCACATCGATCGGATTGCGATCCAGCGCGGTGTGCGATCCCGATTGAAGGCTGCGCAGTTGAGCCGCCGTCTCCGCGTCGGGCGCGGGTGTGGCAAAGCCGGCGACGCCCAGGCTGTCGGACACGATCGTGCCGGCGCCACCGGTCGAGGTGAGGATCGCCACACGCTTGCCGGACAGCTTGCGTCCGGCCGCAAGGGCCGCAGGAATGTCGAGCAGGTCATCAAACGTTCTGGCGCGGATCACGCCGAGCTGCCTGAACAAGGCGTCGTACATCCGGTCGGAGCCCGCAAGCGCCCCGGTATGCGAGACAGCCGCCTTTGCACCCGCTTCCGATCGCCCGATCTTGAAGGCGACGACGGGCTTGCCGGCGCGGCGCGCCTTAAGCACCGCATCGCGAAAGCGCGCGGGGTTGCGGATCGCCTCGATGTAGAGCGCGATCACCCTGGTCGCGCCGTCATCGGCCAGAAAGTCGATGAAATCGGCGAGCTCGAGATCGGCCTCGTTGCTGGTCGACACCAGCTTGGACAGCCCGACTCCGCGCGCGGCGGCGCGCGACAGCAAGGCGCCGAGAATGCCGCCGCTTTGCGAGACCAGCCCGATCGCGCCTGCCGGGAAGCGGTCCATCGCCAGCGCGCCGGAGGCCGACAGCACGATATTGTCGGTGAGATTGACGAGACCGATCGTGTTCGGCCCGAGCAGGCGCATGGATCCGGCGGCTTCCGTCAGCTGCTTCTGCCGCGCGGCGCCCTCCGCGCCGGTTTCGGTGTAGCCGCTGGCAAGAACGATCGCAGCAGCGCAGCCGCGCGCGGACAATTCGCGCACCGCGATATGCGCGCGCTCCGCACCTAACAGGACGATGCCGACGTCGGGCACGGCAGGCAGCGAGGCCACGTCGGCGTAGCAACGCAAGCCGCCGATGTCTGCGACCTTCGGATTGACGGGATAGATCTCGCCCGCAAAGCCGTGCTTCCTGAGATAGGAGACCGGCCGCCCCGACGTCTTGGTCGGGTCAGCCGAGGCACCGATGATCGCGACGCTGCGCGGCCGGACCAGGCGTTCGATCGCATCCATCGCTCAATCCTTCGACGTGGATTGCGCGAGGAACGCCGTCACGGCGTCGCGATGCTCGGCGCTGGTATAGCAGATCGCCTGCGCCTGGCTGCCGAGACTGAAAATGTTGTGCGCGGAATGCTCGAAAGTCTCGTTCAGGATCTTCTTGCCCAGCGCCAGCGCGGTGGGAGAGCCCTGCGCCAGTTCGGCCGCCCAGGCCTGCGCGGCCGGCAGCAACTCGCTTGCAGCCACCTTGCGATCGACGATGCAGAGCGACAACGCTTCGTCGGCCTCGACCATGCGCCCCGTGAAGATCAGCTCCTTGGCCCTGGGAAGCCCGACCCGGCGCGGCAGAAAGTACAGGCCGCCGCCGTCGGGAATCAGGCCGCGCTTGATGTAGGACCAGGTGAATTTCGAGCGTTCCGTTCCCATCACGAAGTCGCAGGCCAGCGCGGTATCCGCTCCCAAGCCCGCCGCGGCACCGTTGACGGCCGCAATGGTCGGCTTCGGCAGGCCCATCAGGAAGGATTGCACGTGGTGCACGCCCTGCTGGCGGCTCCATCCGTTGAAGGCGACTTCCCCCTGCGGCGACTCCAGCCGGCGCTTCATGCCACTGATATCGCCACCGGCGCAGAAGGCGTTGCCACGCCCGGTCAGCACCAGCGCCTTGATCGCCTTGTCGCGGGCGACGGTTTCGAGAGCATGGACGAACTCGGCGCGCATGTCGTCGCTCATGGCGTTGCGCCGTTCCGGCCGGTTGAAGGCAATCGTCGCGACACCGGCGTCGACGGAAAATTCGATGAGCTGGTAGGACATGGCAAGCTCCGAGCGGGCTTTCGAATGCCGATGTCAGGCCGCGACGCTTCCTCGATGAACCGCGCGCGGCCGGGCATTCTTCTTGCCCCTGGCTATATCGGCTTGCACCGTCCCGAACATCCCCCTAATTCCACTGAGTGGAAATGATCTGGGAGGCTGGATATGACGCAGGCGCGCAGATATGCGGGTGGGGTTGATGGCAACCGGTCGCTGGAGCGAGGCATCGAGATCCTCCGGGCTTTCCGGCCCGGCGTCGACACGCTCGGCAATGGCGAGATTGCGGAACGAACAGGACTGCCGCGATCGACGGTCAGCCGCCTGACCAAAACGCTGGTCAATTCCGGAATGCTCGACGAGGTCCGCGCTGAGCGGACTTACCGCCTTGCCGCCTCCGTCATCAGCATCGGTCACGCGATGCGGACGGGATCGCCCGTGCTCAACGCGATCGGCGCGATGATGCGCGCCGAGTCGGCGAAGCGCCGGCTCAACGTGGGGCTGGCGACCGCCGATCGAACCATGATGGTCTATCTCGAATCGATCCGCTACAGCCCTCGCGCGGCACTGCGCAACGTGGTCGCGGGGCAGCAGGTGCCGATGGAGCTCACCTCGCTCGGTCGCGCCTATCTCGCCGGCATTGAAGCGGCCGCACGCGAGCGATTGCTCAAACACTTCAAACGGCGCAGCCGTGCTGCCACGAGAGCGCTGCTTGCGGACGTCAGAAGATCGATCGGCGCCGTCGAGCGCGACGGCTATTGCGCGGTGTCGTGGCAGCCGGCCGTGCTTGCCGTCGCAACGCCCATCGTGCTGGAGGGGCTGCCGGTCTACGCCCTCAACATGAGCCTGCAGAATGTCGACCGGTCCCACGCGCTGGCGAACGAGATGGGTGCGTATCTCACCGCCTTCGCGGCCAGGTGCAAGGAGGCGCTGGCAATTCCCGCTGGGATCTGAAGACGCCTGTTGCTACTTCTGCCCAGTGGCAGACGAGCCGGCGGTTGATGTCGAACTTCCCGCAGTCGATCCGGTGCTGGGCGATGCTGGTGCGGACTTCGCCGGCGCGCTCGGCCCGCCTCCATTGTTGTCCGCTGGTGTATTCAGGCTCGAGGCTCCCGCGCCTGCCGCGCCGCCCGTGCCGGAAGAGTTGATGCTGCTGCCCGTCCTGGATGCGCCGGATCCGTTCTGTGCATCGGCGGGAAACGTCGTGATCAGGGCCGCGCCGAGTACGGCGATGGCGAGAATCTTCATGGCGGCTGCTCCAGTGCAAGAGACGATCATGGAAGGACGGGCACGACTTCGGCGGCGCTGAATCGGCAGGGCTGCTCGATCGGCAACTGCGGCGGACGCGAAAGGTGCCTATTCGAAAACTGTCTTAGGAACCGCCGAACGTCGCGACCGTTGCCGGTCGAAAGAGCCGCCTGGGCGCACCTCAGCCTCGTCAAGCAATGCGAAGGGGCTGCAGACCCGTTGCGAAAACGGAGTGGAGCAAAAAATGAAATATCTCGCGATTTTTCTGAGCCTCATGTTTGGAAATTTGCCCTTTGCCCTCGCGCAGAGCAACTCGGGTGGATCGGCCTCCGGCCAGACGACGACCAATTCGTCCAGCGTGCAGGGCACCGCCGGCACAAACGCCAGCGGCACGGTCAACACGAACCAGGGTAACGCCTACGGGAACAACGCGGCGGGCGGGGTCAGTGCCGGCAGCGATCGGACCGGCCAGCCTGCAACCAGCAACCACACATCCGGCACTTCGGCACAGGGCAGCGGCAAATAGGCCCGTTGATAGGTCGCCTCGCAAAGTTGGAGTTACAGCGTATCCGGTGTCCGCATCGGGTTCGATTTGTCTTCGTTGCGTAGCTCCTGCTCGGCCGCGCGCCAGAACTCTTCCCCACGACCCTCGGGCTTGCCCGCTCGCTCCCACAGGACGTGTGCGCGTTCTCGGATGTCCTGCTCGGTTGGCTCGTGCATTGGCACCTCCTGCAAAAGTCACGGCTCACCGGGGTAAGGTTGGACCGTGCAGCCCAGCGACGCCGATTCAAGCCCCGATCACAGACATGAGTTCCTCGCGACCATGTGCATGGAATCGCTCAAAGGCGGGGGAGCCAACTGCGGGAGCCCCGTCTCACATGTCGCGCGACAGCGCGATCACTGCGACGGTCATGGTGTTGGCCTCGCGATCGAACATCATGCAGCTCTCATCCTGATAGATGCAGCCACGGCCATCCTGATTTGAAATCAGCGTCCATTTCAACGCCGGCATCGCGCGGGCAAGCTCCTGAGAGCTGATGAACGGACAGGTTTCTGCCGCGCGTGCGGGAGCGGCCGGAACGGCTGCGATTGCAAGGAATATGACGAGGCGGGAAAGGAGACGATCGATCACGCGCATCGGACAATGTACCACAGCACACGGAGCGCTCTGGAAAATAGCACGAGCTCCTATGTAGTTGAAACTAAGCTATAAACGCCGATTTTGACCTCCAGAGCCATACGTCCTAGGATAGAAAATGCCGTAGCTCTACAACTTGCCAACCACGCCAAACATTGCGAGTCTTCCGGATGGCGTTTGGAGAACAGCGGCGCTCAGGCCATGGTTTTGGTTGATCTGTCATGCCGGTAGAAGGCAACCGCCCGAAGATTGTCGTGACGATTCACGGAATCCGGACGACAGGCGTTTGGCAAAAACAGATCACTCCATATCTCGCGAAACAGGGCCTGATCCCTTACCATATTGACTACGGCTATTTCCTCGCCCTCGCTTTCCTGTTTCCACCGTTGCGACAGCGACAGGTGGAGAAGGTCAGAAAAGAAATGCGCCGTCTCGTTGAACTGACGGGCGCGTCGCGGATAAGTGTGATCGCCCACAGCTTTGGTACCTATCTCGCGATGGAGGCGCTGCGCGCCGATAATGGGGAGCTGAAGTACGACCGAGTCGTACTGACCGGCTGCATCCTGGCGAACGACTTCAGCTGGACCGATATCCTCAATCCTGCGCGCGCGATGGTGATGGCGGTGCGCAACGAGCGCGCGACCAAGGATTGGGTGGTCAGCGCCGCCGCCTTCGCGTCGCGCCGGCTGTATTGGATCACGCGGCTGCGAGCCGGTGATGCCGGCCGCACGGCGTTCGAGCAAAAACATCCGGCCTTGCTGGACTACCAAACAGAGGGCGGTCATAGCGAGGTGCACAACCAGCTGAAGTTCGAACAATGGGCGCGATTCATCGCCTATCCGCTGCTGCCGCCGGACATTCTCGACCTGATCATCATCGAGCTCGACGCATTACGGCAGGAGGTGGCGCGAGCGTTCCAGGGCAATGCCACCCTGATCCGGATCAACCTGTTCGCACCGATCGCCGGCGCCTTGCGAATCGTGCCTGGCGCCACGGTCAACATGAACTACGCCCCGGAGCTCGATCTCAAGATCTCGCCGGATCACGGCGCGACGGGGACGGCGTTCAAGCAGAACACGGTGGCCTTCGTGATAAAGGGCGACCGGGGATGGGGCGGCAATTTGCTGCCGGGCAAAGAGCTTGATAAACTGCACCCCCAGCTTAAATGGGTCTTATCCTTTCCCATATATAGTAAACTCCGGGAAACCGTCATCGCGGTGGTGAGCATCGACGGGCTCGAAACCTTGCCGGCGCCACTGCAGGCCGATCGAAACTCCGACGAATTCAAGGGAACGGTGATGTTGCCATATCCGTTCATCAGGGATCGAATAAGTCCGTACCTGGACATTGCGTTTCGCGGGGAAAAAGCTCCAGAGACCACGGTGTGACATGAAGATTCAGACTGTTTCGGCGACGCCCACCACAAGCAAGGGCGAGGATACCGGTGTCTTCACGATCAAGATAACCGGGCCGTTCGACTCATCCAACACAACGCTGCAAGCGGCGCGTAACATAGCCCTCCGCACGGGCTCCACCAAAATGCTCGAATCCCTGGATCGCTCCATCGAGCGAATGGAAATCATCGAGAAAGACAACGAGGGTTAGGCCTTGAGTTCGCCGCCAGCGCCTGCTGCGATCAGCCCGCCGGAATTGGTTGCCCGAGCGCGCCAGGCGCTCGGTTTCGCCTACGCCCGTTACTCGAACTTCGCGGTCGCGGCAGCGGTCATCGACGAACGCGGCCGCCTATTTCAGGGCGTAAATGTCGAGAACGCCTCTTACGGCCTCACCATCTGCGCCGAACGCGCTGCGATATTTTCAGCAGTCTCGCAGGGTGCCCGCCGTATTACAGCGATAGCGATTACGGCGGAAAAGACCAAGGCGCTGGAGCCCTGCGGTGCCTGTCGACAGGTCATGCTGGAGTTCTGCGAACCCGGCACCAGGGTCTTTCTGGACACCGGGACAAACGAGCCCATCGAACGAACGGTCGGCGAGCTCATGCCGCACGCCTTCACTTTAAAAGACGTACCTGTCTGATCGCTGGTTTCTTCGCGCTGGCTCCGGCTTGCCATCGCGCCCGCGATTGCAGCCGTGCTTGCAGCGAATTCGGCGGAATGGCGCGCCCGGAACGATTCGAACGTCCGACCCTCAGATTCGTAGTCTGATGCTCTATCCAGCTGAGCTACGGGCGCGTTTTTCGCGAATAGTGCGGGCTTTGGCCCGCACGCAGCCGCCGGCGAGGCCGGAGGGGGTGCGAAAGAGCGCTCTGACTAACCGCTCTTGCCGCGGTTGGCAAGGTCCGGATTGGGGAGATTTTCGCGTATTTTCACCCCTCAGTCATTCCGGGGAGCGCCACTTCGCGCGAGCCCGAAATCCATAACCACCAGCCGGGGTTATGGATTCCGGCCCGGCCCTTTGGGCCGTCCCGGAATGACAGAGGAGGAGGTTGCTCCGATCGCTCGGCTCTGCCACTGGCCTAGCCCTACGCCCTTTGCCGCTCGTTGCGGATGGAAAGGAGTTCCACGGGGCGGTCGGGGATGACGATGCGGAAGGTGGCGCCGATGGTGCCTTCGACCAGGTGAATATCGCCGCCATGGGCGCGGACCAGCTCGGCGGCAATCGCAAGGCCCAGGCCACTGCCGCCGGGGCGGCCGGAGGTCTGGAAGGCCTCGAACAAATGCTCCCGGGTCTTCTGGGGGACGCCGGGGCCGGTATCCGAGACTTCGAGAATGGCGACGGCGCCTTCGCGTTTGCCGGTGATCCGGATCTGCTGCGCACCGCCCCCCTCCGACGCATGGCTCTCCAGCGCCTGGGCGGCGTTGCGGACGAGGTTGAGCAGCACGCGGAACAACTGGTCGGGATCGGCATCGACCGCCAATCCGCGCTCGATGGCGGCGACCCAAGCGATCGAGGCGTCGGAGGCGAGACCCGCGGTCTCACGCACCTCCAGCACGACCGGCTCGATCAGGATCATGCGGCGGTCGGGCGCGGCTTCCTGGGCGCGGCCATAAGAGAGGGTGGACTGGCAGAAGGCGATGGCGCGCTCGAGCGAGCGCACCAGTTTCGGCGCAAAACGCTGCACCCGCGGATCCGGCACGCTGGCGAGCTGGTCCGACAACAGCTGCGCCGAGGCCAGCAGGTTGCGCAAATCGTGGTTGATCTTGGAGACCGCCAGACCGAGCGCGGCGAGCCGGCTCTTCTGATGCAGCATCGACATCAGGTCGCGCTGCATGTCCGACAATTCGCGCTCGGCGACCCCGATCTCGTCGCTGCGCTGGCTCGGCACGATGATCCGCGCCGAGCTTTCCGGATTTTCGTGGAAGCCGACCAGACTCGCGGTCAGCCGCCGCATCGGCCGCACGAAGAGATAATGGAGCGCAAGATAGACCAGGCCCGCGGTCAAGACGCCGATGATCAGCGCGACCACCACGACGTTGCGGGAAAAACGGTACATCGACTGCCGCAGCGGCAATTCGTCGGTCACGATCTCGACGAACTGGGCGTTGCCGACGCCGGGGCCGACGATGCGGATCGGCTGGTTGCCGGTCTCCAGCATCATCTGGAAAGAGCCGGTGATGGCCTCCCACACCGTCATGTCGCGCAGATCGACGTCGTGCTCGATCGTCGCAGGCAGATTGTCGCTGGCGAGCAGCCGGCGCTGCTGGCCCATCTTGATGGCGACGGCGCGGGCATTGATGCTCTTGAGGATCTCGCGCGACAGCGAATCGGGAACCATGCCGAGCGGCGCGGCATCCAGAACCAGCGCCGCCGTGTTGGCGGCCGCGACGCGGTCGTTCAGCCGGTTGACCCAGAAGTTGGCGATAGCGGGGACGTAGAGCAGGATGGCTGCGATCATCACCAGAGGAACAGTCAGCAGCAGCAGCTTGCCGGACAGCCCAAGCCCGCCCGGCCCACGCGGCCGCGTGGCCGGTGGATCCGGCTGATCCGTATCCTGGATCGGCTGGAGATCTGTCGCTGCCACGAAATTCGTCCTCACTGACTTTCGGTGAACGATCTTGCCGGTGAACGATCTGGCGGAGGAAGGATGCGGCCCGCCCCCGGCCCGGTCAAATTACGGATCGCTAATCTGCCAAGGTGGGATGTAAGCGCTGATAGAGCGAGTCGCCACCTCAAGGGTTAAAAACCCCCGCACAAACAGCGATATTCACCGGAAGCGCGCGTTTGTGCGGCGTTGACGAAAACAAGACGCTCCCTTATAAGCCGCCCGAATTGTCCGCGATGAACCCGGTGTGATGCCGGGGGCGGCTCTCTTGGGGCCGAAAAGGGCCCGTTTTGGGCCACATCTTCCGGACATTACCCTTAATTCTACAGGCAAATTGCCCGGTCAGCGGAGAAAAACCCGTGAAGCGGACTTATCAACCCAGCAAACTGGTGCGCAAGCGCCGTCACGGCTTCCGTGCCCGTCTCGCCACTGCCGGCGGCCGCAAGGTCCTCGCCGCCCGCCGCGCCCGCGGCCGCAAGCGTCTGAGCGCCTGAGCCGGACCCCCATTTTTGGGATTTCATCATGGATCGGCTGAGGCAGCGGGCGGATTTCCTCGCCGTTGCCAATGGCGCGCGGGTGAATAGTCCCGCGTTCGTCCTGCAGAGCCGTCTCCGCGACGACCTTGGTCCTGTCAGGATCGGCTTCACCGTTACCAAAAAGAACGGCAACGCCCCCGAGCGCAATCGCATCCGGCGCCGGCTTCGCGAACTGGTGAAGCGGCTCGATCCGGCGTCGATGCAGCCCCATCATGATTATGTGCTGGTCGGACGCAGGGACGCGCTCTCGCGCGACTTCACGACCATGCTCGACGATCTGCGCATAGCGTTCACGAAGCCCGCACGGCATACGGCCAAAGCGCGCGGCCCGAAGCCTGCCTCCCCTGCCGCGACCAGCCGCAAACCGGATTGATGACGAGACAATCGAGATGACCGACAATCGCAATACCATCCTCGCCGTCATTCTGTCGGGGCTCGTCCTGATCGCCTGGCAATATTTCTACAACGTGCCGGCGATGGAGAAGCAGCGCGCCCAGCAGCAGGCGCAGGCCGAGTTGCAGAAAGGCACGCCGCAGCCGACGGCCTCCGCGACACCGGGCGCCGCGCCGCAGGCCGGCAGCACGACGCCGACCACCGCGCCTGGCGCGAACCAGCCGGCGCAGCCGGTCGTGTCCCGGGACGCCGCCATTGCCGCCAGCCCGCGCGTGAAGATCGACACGCCGCGCCTCGCCGGCAGCATCTCGCTGAAGGGCGGCCGCATCGACGACCTCGCGCTAGTGCAGTATCGCGAAACGGTCGACCCGAAGTCGCCTGCGATTATCCTGTATTCGCCCTCGGGCACGGCAGAGCCCTATTACGCCGAGTTTGGCTGGGTGGCCGCGACGGGCGTGACGGCGAAGATGCCGGACTCTCAAACCGTCTGGCAGCAGGACGGCAGCGGCAGCCTGACGCCGACGACGCCGGTGAAGCTGAAATGGGACAACGGCGACGGCCTCACCTTCCGCCGCACCATCTCGGTCGACGACCACTATCTCTTCACCATCAAGGACGAGGTGAGCAATGTCGGCAACGCGCCCGTCACGCTCTATCCGTTCGCGCTGATCTCGCGCCACGGCACCCCGCAGGTCTCCGGCTATTACATCCTGCATGAAGGCCTGATCGGCTATCTCGATGGCTTGCAGGAATACGCCTACAAGAAGATCGACGAGGCCAAGAAGGTGGACTTCAAGGCCACCAATGGCTGGCTCGGCATGACCGACAAATATTGGGCCTCGGCGCTGCTGCCCGACACCAATGCCCAGCTCCAGGCGAGTTTCTCATCGACCCTCGCCAACAACATCCGCGGCTACCAGACCGACTATCTGCTCGATCCCGTCACGGTCGCGATCGGCGGCACCGCGACCGCGAATGCGCGGCTGTTCGCCGGCGCCAAGGAAGCCGGCGTGGTCGGCGTATTCCCGTTCGCCGGCCTCGGCGGCTACAACAAGGAGCTCGGCCTCAACCATTTCGATCTGCTGATCGACTGGGGCTGGTTCTACTTCATCACCAAGCCGATGTTCCTCGGCCTCGACTTTTTCTACCGCTTCTTCGGCAATTTCGGCATCTCGATCCTGCTCGTCACCGTGATCGTGAAGCTGTTGTTCTTCCCGCTGGCGAACAAGTCCTACGCCTCGATGGCGAAGATGAAGTCGATCCAGCCGCAGCTGCAGGCGCTCAAGGAGCGCTATCCCGACGACAAGGTGAAGCAGCAGCAGGAGATGATGGAGATCTACCGCAAGGAGAAGATCAATCCGGTCGCCGGCTGTCTTCCCGTGGTGATCCAGATCCCGGTGTTCTTCTCGCTCTACAAGGTGCTGTTCGTCACCATCGAGATGCGGCACGCGCCGTTCTATGGCTGGATCAAGGACCTCTCGGCGCCCGATCCGACCAATTTGTTCACGCTGTTCGGCCTGATCCCGTTCGATCCGACCACGATTCCCGTGTTCGGCCATTACCTCGCGCTCGGCATCTGGCCGATTATCATGGGCATCACGATGTGGTTCCAGATGAAGCTGAATCCGACGCCGCCGGATCCGACACAGCAGATCATCTTCAACTGGATGCCGCTGATCTTCACCTTCATGCTGGCCGGCTTCCCGGCGGGCCTCGTGATCTACTGGGCTTGGAACAACACTCTCTCGGTGCTCCAGCAGAGCTTCATCATGCGCCGCAACGGCGTGAAGGTGGAATTATTCGACAATCTCAAGGCGACGTTCGCGCGGAAGGCGACGTAGCTTTTTCCGACAAGCGCCCGCCTCGGTGCGGCGGGTACACTGCCTCCACATCGTCATGCCCGGGCTTGTCCCGGGCATCCACGTTTTGGAAGCTAGCTCCGAGAAGACGTGGATGGCCGGGACGAGCCCGGCCATGACGCGAGGGTAGACCTTTCAGATGACCGATAAGTCAGACGACAAGCTGATCGAGGCCGGGCGCAAGCTGTTCGCGCGCGACTGGCAGTTCATCTGGGCTTCGCCCTCGATCCAGACGCTGCCGCCGATGGACGGGCTGGAGATCGCCTTTGCCGGCCGCTCCAATGTCGGCAAGTCCAGCCTGATCAACGCGCTGACGGGGCGCAACGCGCTGGCGCGCACCTCGCACACGCCAGGCCGCACCCAGGAGCTGATCTTCTTCGAGGTCCCCGGCAAGAAAGACCTGCGCCTCGTCGACATGCCCGGCTATGGCTATGCCAAGGCGCCCAAGAGCCAGGTCGCATCCTGGACCGAGCTGATCCACACATTCCTGCTCGGCCGCGCCTCGCTCGCGCGCGTCTATGTGCTGATCGACGCGCGGCATGGGCTGAAGGACGTCGATCTCGATATCCTTGGGACGCTCGACCGTTCCGCCGTCAGCTACCAGATCGTGCTGACCAAGGCCGACCAAGTGAAGGCGACAGAACTGCAATCGCGCATCGCCGAGACCGAGGCTGCACTGGCAAAGCATCCCGCCGCGTTCCCGAACGTGCTGGCGACGTCGTCGCGCAGCTCGACCGGCATGGCGGAACTGCGCGCCGCGATGGCGAAGCTGCTGGAAGAGCGGAGCAAGTGATGGCGCGCCTCTTGATTGGGCTTGCCGGTTTGATGGGCGGCGCCGGCGTCGCGCTGGCCGCCGCCTCCGCGCATGGCACCGACGCCAGCCGGCTCGCCTCCGCCAGCGCCATGCTGCTGTTTCATGCAACTGCCATACTTGCGACCACAGCGCTGCTCGCGCGCGGCCTTCTGCACGGCGGAATTGGACTCGTGGCCGCATTCGGTTTCGTGCTCGGCGCTGCGCTGTTCGCGGGCGACCTGAGCTTGCGGCAATATGCGGGGCACGCGCTGTTTCCGATGGCGGCGCCGACCGGCGGGACGGTGATGATTTTGGGGTGGCTGGCGGTGACGCTGGCGGCGGCGGTGGCGAAGCGCTGACCCTGTAGCCCGGATGGAGCGCAGCGCAATCCGGGGCCGAATTCGCGGCTAGATTCCCGGAGTACGCTTCGCTCCATCCGGGCTACGGCGACATGCCAGCCACACTTTGCGCCCCGCCCGCCAATCGGATAGAACGCGCACCGACCGTCCCGCCAGCGAGATCCGTGACATGACCGACATCTCTCCGCTCGACCAGGCCCGCATCCTGTCCGAAGCGCTGCCGCACATGCAGCAGTATGACGACGAAACCATCGTCATCAAATATGGCGGCCATGCCATGGGCGACGAGGAGACCGCGAAGAACTTTGCCCGCGACATCGTGCTCTTGGAGCAGACCGCGATCAATCCGGTCGTGGTGCACGGCGGCGGGCCGCAGATCGCGACCATGCTCAAGCGCCTCGGCATCGTCTCGGAATTCGCGGCCGGCCTGCGCATCACGGACGCTGCGACCATCGAGATCGTCGAGATGGTGCTGGCCGGCTCCGTCAACAAGCAGATCGTCGGCTACATCAACGAGGCCGGCGGCAAGGCCGTGGGCCTCTCCGGCAAGGACGGCAACATGGTGAAGGCGTCGAAGACGACGCGCACTATCGTCGATCCGGACTCGCATATCGAGAAGGCGGTCGATCTCGGCTATGTCGGCGACCCCGAGAAGGTCGACCTCACGCTGCTCAACCAGCTGATCGGCTACGAGCTGATCCCGGTGCTGGCGCCGCTCGCGACCTCCAATGAAGGCCAGACGCTGAACATCAACGCCGACACCTTTGCCGGCGCGGTTGCGGGCGCGCTCAAGGCAAAACGCCTGCTGCTGCTCACCGACGTGCCTGGAGTCCTCGACAAGTCGAAGAAGCTGATCCCGCAGCTTTCGGTGAAGGACGCGCGAAAGCTCATCGCCGACGGCACCATTTCCGGCGGGATGATCCCGAAGGTCGAGACCTGCATCTACGCGCTCGAGCAGGGCGTCGAGGGCGTCGTCATCATCGACGGCAAGATGCAGCACGCCGTGCTGCTGGAGCTGTTCACCAATACGGGCACGGGCACGCTGATACATAAGTGATGGGCGAGCACGACCAGCGGAAAAAGGTCGTCATGCCCGGGCTTGCCCCGGGCATCCACGACTATCCGCGGTCGCTGGTCCACGTGGATGGCCGGGTCAAGCCCGGCCATGACGAGCCGAGAGAGCGGCGGCCCCGCCGCTCCCCCCTCACCCGTTTCCTCATGACGCTGCCGGCCGCGGCCGTCTCGTTCCTCTTCTCCTCCGCCCCCGCTTTCGCGGACCTCAAAATCTGCAACCGCATGTCCTATGTCGTCGAGGCCGCGATCGGCATCGACGACAAGGCGGCGACCGCGACGCGCGGCTGGTTCAGGATCGACCCCGCCAGCTGCCGTGTGGTGGTGCAGGGCACGCTCTCCGCCGACCGCATCCTGCTCAACGCCCGCGCGCTCGGCGTCTATGGCGCCTCGCCGATCCCGCAGAACGGCCGCGACATGCTGTGCGTGGCGCAGGACAATTTCGTCATCGCGGCCGCGCGGCAGTGCCGCAGCGGCCAGACGCAGGTCCCCTTCACCCAGGTGACGCCGACGCAAGGCGACGACGGCAATCTCGTTGCCTATCTCGCCGAGGATGCCGAATATGACGACGAGCAGGCGCGCCTCGCCGGCATCCAGCGGCTGCTGGTGATCATCGGTTATGACGTCGGCGCGATCGACGGCGTCGACGGGCCGAAGACGCAGGCAGCGCTGGCCGCGTTCCTGAAGAGCCGGGGGCTCTCGTCCGATGCCGTGTCGTCGCAAAATTTCTTCAAGACCATGGTCGACGCGACGCAGACACCGTCCGCGAGCGGCCTCACTTGGTGCAACGACACGCCGCATAAGGTGATGGCGGCGATCGCCACTGACGACGGCAAGTCCGTGACCAGCCGCGGCTGGTACCGCATCGACCCCGGCAAGTGCCTGCATCCCGACGTGACCGGCCAGCCGAAGCAGATCTTCAGCTTCGCGGAAGCGATCGATGCCGACAACCGCACCATCAAGGTGAAGGACAAGCCGCTGAACTGGGGCGGGGACAGGCAGCTCTGCACGCGCGAGACCAAGTTCGAAACCAACGAGCAGACCGATTGCCCCGCGCGCGGCTTTGCGGCGACGGGCTTTGGCGCGGTTGACATGTCGAGCGGCGGCAAGACGCTGCGCTTTGCGATGCCGTGAGTTGAAAGAGTTGCGATGAAATCTCCCCGCACCTTCTCGCATATCGACACCTGGGTGTTCGACCTCGACAACACGCTCTACCCGCATCACGTCAATCTGTGGCAGCAGGTCGATGCGCGGATCGGGGAGTTCGTCTGCAACTGGCTCAACGTCGGGCCCGCAGAAGCGCGCAAGATCCAGAAGGATTATTATTTGCGCTTTGGCACCACGATGCGCGGCATGATGACCCTGCATGGTGTGCGCGCCGACGACTACCTCGCCTACGTTCACAAGATCGACCATTCACCGCTGGAGCCGAATCCGGCGCTTGGCGCTGCCATCACGAAGCTGCCGGGGCGAAAGCTGATCCTGACCAACGGCTCGGTCGATCACGTCGATGCGGTGCTGGCGCGGCTCGGCCTCGCCAGCCATTTCGACGGCGTGTTCGACATCATCGCCGCCGGGTTCGAGCCGAAGCCGGCGGAGCAGACCTACCGGAAATTCCTCTCCGACCATGCCGTCGATCCGGCCCGGGCCGCGATGTTCGAGGATCTCGCCCGCAATCTCACCGTCCCGCATCAGCTCGGCATGACCACGGTGCTGGTGGTCCCTGACGGCACCAAAGAGGTGGTGCGCGAGGACTGGGAACTGGAAGGCCGGGACGCGGCCTATGTGGATCACGTCACGGATGATCTGGCGGGGTTTTTGGCCAAGCTGTCTCCCCAATAACTGCCGTCGTCCCGGGCAAGCGTCAGCGCAGACCCGGGACCCATAATCACGGAATTCGGTTATCGCGCGAGCTCGCAACTCCGAGTCTTCGCCAAACCACTCCCTGTGGTTATGGATCCCGGATCGGCGCTCCGCTTCGCTGCGCTTGTCCGGGATGACAACCGAGGTATGGACGACAGCGGAGTATGCCTTGACTCTCCCCCGCCAAATCCCGAAAAAGCGCCCCAATCCCTCGAAATTCCTGATCCGAAGAGGAAATCCCGATGTCCCTGTCCGCCCTCGAATCCACCATCAACAGCGCTTTCGACGCGCGTGACGGCATCTCGACCTCGACCAAGGGCGAAGTGCGCGAGGCCGTGGACCAGGCGCTGGAGACCCTCGACAAGGGCGAGGCACGCGTTGCCGAGCGCGGCGCTGACGGCAAGTGGAAGGTCAACCAGTGGCTGAAGAAGGCCGTGCTGCTCTCCTTCCGCCTCAACGACATGGACGTCATTCCCGGCGGCCCGGGCCAGGCGAACTGGTGGGACAAGGTGCCCTCGAAGTTCGAAGGCTGGGGCCCGAACCGTTTTCGCGACGCTGGTTTCCGTGCGGTGCCGGGCGCGGTGGTGCGCCGCTCGGCCTTCATCGCCAAGAACGTCGTGCTGATGCCGTCCTTCGTCAATCTCGGCGCCTATGTCGATGAGAGCACCATGGTCGACACCTGGGCCACCGTCGGCTCCTGCGCGCAGATCGGCAAGCGCGTGCACATCTCCGGCGGCGCCGGCATCGGCGGCGTGCTCGAGCCGCTGCAGGCCGAACCCGTCATCATCGAGGACGATTGCTTCATCGGCGCGCGCAGCGAGGTCGCCGAAGGCGTGATCGTGCGCAAGGGCGCGGTGCTGGCGATGGGCGTATTCCTGGGCGCCTCGACCAAGATCGTCGATCGCGAGACCGGCGAGATCTTCGTCGGCGAAGTGCCGGAATATTCCGTCGTGGTCCCCGGCGCCCTGCCCGGCAAACCCATGAAGAACGGCCAGATCGGCCCGAGCACGGCTTGCGCCGTCATCATGAAGCGGGTCGACGAGCGCACGCGCTCGAAGACCAGCATCAACGAGCTGCTGCGGGATTGATCGGCACTACCAGCGCCACTCCCTCACCGTCACCCTGAGGTGGCCGCCTCTTCGGCGGCCCTCGAAGGGCGACGGCCCCGGCTGGCGGCTGCATCGTGGCCGTACATCCTTCGAGGCTCTCCCTGCGGTGCTCCGCACCGCAGGCCTCGCACCTCAGGATGACGGGTCTGGTAGCCTATCGAACCCACCCTCCCTCCATCGCGACCAATCTTCGGGTGGCCCCACCGCCCGGAGCCTTTCGCATGGACTGGACCTGGTACCTCTTCCGCTTCGACGGCCGCATCAACCGCGCTCTGATCTGGCAGGCGCTGCTGATCGTCGCGCTGGCGGCGGGCCTGCTCGAACTGATCAACCAGGCGATCCACGTCCTCAACGGCCAGAGATCGTTCACCACCGGCCTGACCGTGAATTTCGATTTCGGCCTCGACGACCTCTTCAAGGCGGTCGATCCCCGGGCCCACCATTTGCCGAGACCGGTCGATGCCACCAACCTGATCATCAGGGGGATCGGCAACGCGCTGTTCCTGTGGATCTACCTTGCGACGGCCATCAAGCGGCTGCACGACCGCGACAGGAGCGGCTGGTGGATCGTTCTGTTCTTCTTCGTCCCGGGACTCTACAGCCAGTTCTCGGACCTGCTGCCTCGCTCCTTGACACCGCCGTTCAGCCTCACCGCGTCGATCCTCTGGCTGTGGGGCGTCGTCGAGATGTTCATCGTACCCGGCACGTCCGGCCACAACAGGTTCGGCCCGGATCCGCTGCTTGATGTCGAGGACAGCGCGGCCGCTTCCCCTGCGAAAAGCTGGGAGCAGAGCCGCGAGATCGAATTCGTGCCGCCCACCGCTAGCCCACCCGGCGGCATGCATGTTAAGCGGGGCGCATGACCGATGCTCTCTCGATTGCCCGCGATCTCATCCGCTGCCCCTCGGTAACCCCTGAAGATGCGGGTGCACTGGGTGTGCTTGAAACGGCCCTCAACGCCGCAGGCTTCACCTGCCACCGCGTGACGTTCAGGGAGGACGGCACCGCCGACGTCGACAATCTGTATGCGCGGATCGGCACCGCAGGGCCGCACATCACCTTCGCCGGCCACACCGACGTGGTGCCGCCCGGCGACGAGAGCGCCTGGAGCGTTGGCGCCTTCTCCGGCGAGGTGAAGGATGGTTTCCTGCACGGCCGCGGCGCGGTCGACATGAAGGGCGGCATCGCCTGCTCGGTCGCAGCCGTGCTGGAGCATCTCGCCGCCAATGGCGGCAAACCGCGTGCCGACGGGACGGGCTCGATCTCGTTCCTGATCACCGGCGACGAGGAAGACGTCTCCATCAACGGCACCATCAAGCTGTTGAAATGGGCCGCCGAGCGCGGCGAAAAGTTCGATCATTGCGTGCTGGGCGAGCCTTCCAATGTCGAGGCCCTCGGCGACACCATCAAGGTCGGCCGCCGCGGATCGCAATCCGGCACGCTTTATGTCGACGGCGTGCAGGGCCATGTGGCCTATCCAAACCGCGCCGTCAATCCCGTGCCGGATATTTCGCGGTTGATCGTGGCGATCTCGGACGAGCCGCTCGACAATGGCAGCGCGCAATTCCAGGCGTCGAATCTCGAATTCGTCTCGGTCGACGTCGGCAATAGGGCTTTCAACGTCATCCCCGGCGAGGCCCGCGCCAGGTTCAACATCCGCTATAACGACAATCACACGCAGGCGTCCTTGCGCGAGCTGGTCGAGACGCGGCTGGCAAAGGCCTGCGGCAACCGCATCAAGGCCCGCATCGTCTGGGAGCCGTCGAACTCCAACGTGTTCGTCACCAAGCCGGGCTCGTTCACCGATCTCGCGGTGTCCGCGATCGAAGAGGTGACGGGCCGCAAGCCGGAGCTGTCGACATCAGGCGGTACGTCGGATGCGCGCTTCATCTCGAGCTATTGCCCGGTGATCGAGTTCGGCCTGGTCGGCCAGACCATGCACCAGGTCAACGAGCGGGTGCCGGTGGCGGATTTGGAGAAGCTGACAAAGGTCTATCGCGGGATACTGGCAAGGTATTTTGGGTAGCTGACAACCCCTGCTCCGTTGTCGCAACTTACTCCGCTGTCATCGCCCGACTCGATCGGGCGATCCAGTATTCCAGAGACAGCAGTGATTGAGCCGAGGGGCCGCGGCGTACTGGATGCCCCGGTCAAGCCGGGGCATGACACCGAAAGCGTGGTGAGCGCGTGCCCGCACTCGGCGCACACGCCTCCTCAATAATCCACCTGCATCAGATACAGCCCCTCCGGCGGCGCGACGATGCCGCAGGCGGCGCGGTTGCGGGCTGCCAGTGCTGCGGAGAGATCATCCGCGGTCCAGCGGCCCTCGCCGACCCAAACCAGCGAGCCCACCATCGAGCGCACCTGGCTGTGCAGGAACGAGCGCGCCGAGGTGGTGATGATGATCTCGCGGCCGTCGCGCGTCACGTCGAGCTGGTCGAGCGTCTTCTCCGGCGATTTGGCCTGGCACTCGGTGTCGCGAAAGGTCGTGAAATCGTGCTTGCCGAGCAGCCGCTTTGCCGCCGCGTTCATCAAGTCGGCGTCGAGCTTGCGCGGCACGCGCCAGGCGTGGCCGACGTCGAGCGCGAGATTGGCGCGGGTGTTAATCACGCGATAGCGGTAGTGGCGCTTCACAGCGGAGAAGCGAGCTTCGAACGTGTCAGGGACGATCTCGGCCTCGAGCACCGCGATCGGATGCGGACGCAGATGCGCATTCAGCCCGTCGCGAAACCGGCCCGGCGGAAACTGCTTTTCGATATCGACATGCGCGACCTGGCCGCGCGCGTGCACGCCGGCATCGGTACGGCCGGCGCCATGCACCCGCAGCTCCGCGCCGGTCATCGCCTTCACCGCGGCTTCCAATGCGCCCTGCACCGAGGGCAGCGTGTCCTGGATCTGCCAGCCGAAGAACGGCGCGCCGTCATATTCGATGGTGAGCTTGTAGCGGGGCATCGTGTCCAGTTCTGCTGTCATCGCCCGGCTTGACCGGGCGATCCAGTACGCCGCGGCCTACCGGTTCAACCGAGAAGCCTCGGCGTACTGGATACCCCGCCTTCGCGGGGTATGACAGTGTTAGGTGAATTTCGAGCCCGCCTTCAACGGCACGCCGCGCAAAAACTCTGCCGCCTGCATCCGGCCCTTGCCTTCGCGCTGGAGCTCGATGATGCGGATCGCGCCCTCACCGCAGGCAATGGTGAGCTGGTTGTCGAGTACCTCGCCCGGCGCGCCGGAGCCCTGGGCGAGCTCGCAGCGCAGGATTTTTATGCGCGCATTTTCGAGTTCGGCCCAGGCGCCGGGAAACGGCGACAAGCCGTGGACGTGGCGCAGCACCGCGTGTGCGGGCTTGCTCCAGTCGATCCGCGCCTCGGCCTTGTCGATCTTGGCGGCGTAGGTGACGCCCTCCTCGCTCTGCTTCTTGAGCTGAAGCCCGCCGCGGTCGAGCGCGGCCATCGCGCGCACCATCAGGTCGGCGCCGAGGCGGGAGAGGCGATCGTGCAAATCGGCCGCGGTCATGCTGTCGGTGATGGGGAGACGCTCGGCCATGGCGACGTCGCCGGTGTCGAGACCGACATCCATCTTCATCACCATCACGCCGCTCTCGGCGTCGCCCGCCATGATCGCCCGGTTGATCGGCGCGGCGCCGCGCCAGCGCGGCAACAGCGAAGCGTGCAGATTGTAACAGCCGAGCTTCGGCGCATCGAGGATCGCCTGCGGCAGGATCATGCCGTAGGCGACGACGACGGCCGCGTCGGCATCGAACGAGCGAAACTCCTCCAGCGCGTCCTGTGTCTTCAACGTCTTCGGCGTCAGCACGGGCAGGCCGAGCTTTCGCGCCGCTTCTTCAACGGGGGTCGGCTGCAATTGCAACCCGCGCCGCCCGCCCGGCTTCGGCGCGCGGGTGTAGACGGCGACGATCTCGTGGCCGTGCGCGACCAGCTCGAGCAGCGTCGGCACGGAGAAATCGGGCGTGCCCATGAAGATCAGGCGGAGGGGCATGTGGCGCGGCAATCCTCGGAAGCGAACAAGGTACTCGTCATGGCCGGGCTTGTCCCGGCCATCCACGTTCTTCCTGCTCGCTGCGGCAGAGAACGTGGATGCCCGGCACGTTAGCTTAGAGACGCGCTCAGCGCTGTTGGCCGGGCATGACGGCGGAGGATCTGGCTACTCCGCGCGCTTGGCGGCTTTCTCGAACTTCTTGATCACGCGGTCGCGCTTGAGCTTCGACAGATAGTCGACGAACAGCACGCCGTTGAGATGGTCGATCTCGTGCTGGATGCAGGTGGCGTAGAGGCCTTCGGCGTCCTCCTCGTGCACCTTGCCGTCGAGATCGGTGAAGCGCACGCGCACCTTGGCGGGCCGCTCGACCTCTTCGTAATATTCGGGGATCGACAGGCAGCCTTCCTCGTAGACCGACATATCCTCGGACGAGGCGATGATCTCGGGATTGATGAAGACGCGCGGCTCGCGCCGGGTTTCGCCGTCCTGATCGGGCTTGGCGAGGTCCATGGTGATCAACCGCAGCGGCTGCGCGATCTGGATCGCCGCAAGCCCGATGCCTGGCGCGTCGTACATGGTCTCGAACATGTCGTCGGCAAGCTTGCGGATCTCCGGCGTGACCTTCTCGATCGGCTTGGAGACCAGACGCAGCTGCTTGTCGGGCAGGATAATGATTTCTCTGAGGGCCATGGCCGCGATTTAAGCCCCGCATCGAATACGGTCAATGCGGTCAGGAACCCGGTTAACCTTTCGCTAACCATAAAACTTCAGGTTTCGTTAACCATAAAAATTAACCGGGCTTTTACCAGAAATGTTCGCTATTCGTTCGTGCGGCCCGCCGAATCGGATAGAAGGGCAGGCATGAACGAGATCGTTTTCATGCTGGGCGACTGGCCGGTGCGCACGATTGATGCGCTGATCGGCCTCGGCGCTCTTATCCTCATCCTGCTGATTGTAATTGCCGTCGTGATCGCGCGCTCGGGGCGGCGCGGCGCGGAACTCGCCATGGCCAATGCGATCCGCGCCGATGAGCTCGAGGAGCGGCTCGCCCAGGTGCTGCACGCCCAGAGCGAGGCCGCAGGGAGGGTCGATGCCATGACCCAGGCGCTGGCGGGCCGCCAGGCCGAGATGGCGCGCGCGGTCAACGAGCGGCTGGATTCGGTAACCCATCGGGTCGGCCAGTCCATGGAACACTCGACCCGCAACACCATGGAGAGCCTGCGCGCCCTGCACGAGCGGCTCGGGATCATCGACAACGCGCACAAGAACCTCACCGACCTCACCACGCAGGTGACGACGCTCCGCGACGTGCTCGCCAACAAGCAGTCGCGCGGCGCGTTCGGCCAGGCGCGGATGGAGGCGATCGTCCAGGACGGTCTGCCCAAGGGGTCCTACGAATTCCAGCACACGCTCTCGACCGGAAAGCGGCCCGACTGCGTCGTGTTCCTGCCCGACCAGCGCCCGCTCTGCATCGACGCGAAATTTCCGCTGGAGGCGATGACCGCGCTGCACGACGCCCGCACCGACGAGGAGCGGCGCATCGCCACGCAGCGGCTGCGCGGCGACGTCATGAAGCATGTCAGCGACATCGCCGAAAAATACCTCGTCACCGGCGAGACCCAGGACATGGCGTTGATGTTCGTGCCGTCGGAATCGGTCTACGCCGAAATCCATGACGGTTTCGACGACGTGATCCAGAAGGCCTATCGCGCCAAGGTCGTGCTGGTGTCGCCCTCGCTGCTGATGCTCGCGATCCAGGTGATGCAACAGATCATGAAGGACGCGCGCATGCGCGATGCCGCCGATCAGATCCAGACCGAAGTGATCAAGCTCGGCGACGATCTCGGCCGTCTGCGCGACCGCGTGCTGAAATTGCAGAAGCACTTTGCCGACGCCAACGAGGACGTCCGCCAGATCCTGATCTCCGCCGACAAGATCGAGAAGCGCGCGGGGCGAATCGAAGAGCTGGATTTCAGCAAGAGCGACGCGCCGGCAGACGGGCCGAAGCTGGTCGCGACGGCGCCAGATCTGTTTCCGAGGAAGCTCCAGGCGGGGGAGTGAGTTCAGGGCACATGGTCATGCCCCGCGAAGGCGGGGCATCCAGTACGCCGCGGCAGACGTTGTTGAACCGACGCGCCGGTGATTTACTGGATCGTCCGCGTTCGCGGACGATGACGGCGGAGTGGGGGGCAGCAGATGGGCGATCGCCACTACTACGTCTACATTCTCGCCAGCAAAATCGGCGGTACGCTGTATATTGGCATGACGAACGATCTGATCCGCCGCGTGGCTGAACATAAGTCAAAGCTCATCGAGAGCTTCACGGAAAAATACGACGTCGCAAGGCTGGTCTATTTCGAGCAGTTCGAGGACCCCGAGAACGCAATCAAGCGTGAGAAGCGACTGAAGAAGTGGAACAGAGCCTGGAAGGTCCGCTTGATCGAGCAGCACAATCCGAATTGGGATGACCTGTACCACGAGATCGCCGGGCCACCCTGACGGTGTCATGCCCCGCGGCGCTGTCATGCCCCGCGAAGGCGGGGCATCCAGTACGCCGCGGCAATCGTGATGGAGCCGAGGCGCCGGTGACTACTGGATCGTCCGCCTTCGCGGACGATGACAGCGAGGTTGTTGAGGCTCTTTCCATCTCACCGGCTACGGCGAGTCTTTTCGCCCAGAATCTGCTAACACCTCCCCATGACCGCACCCGACGCGACCTCTTCCGCCGGCACCGACACGGCTCCCACTTCCTGGCGCGACAGCCTTGCCGTATACCTGCAACCGCGGGTATTGATCGTGCTGTTCCTCGGCTTCTCCTCGGGGCTGCCGCTGGCGTTGTCGGGCTCGACGCTGCTGGTGTGGATGCGCGAGGCCGGCGTCGATCTCAAGACCATCGGGCTGTTCGCGCTGGTCGGCACGCCGTACACGCTGAAATTCCTGTGGGCGCCGCTGGTGGATGCGCTGCATGTGCCGCTGTTCACGCGCGCGTTCGGGCGGCGGCGCGGCTGGCTGGTGTTTTCGCAATTGCTGCTGATCGTCGCGATCCTGCTGCTGGCGATGACCGATCCGGCACAATCGCCGTTCTACGTCGCACTCGGCGCGCTGCTGGTGGCGACGACGTCCTCGACGCAGGACATCGTGGTCGACGCCTTCCGGGTCGAGAGCTTGCCCGAGAGCGAGCAGGCCGCCGGCATGGCGGCGTACGTCGCCGCCTACCGCATCGGCATGCTGGTCTCGACCGCGGGCGCGCTGTTCATCGTCTCGGGCTTCGAGAGCACCGGCATCACCCGCACCTCCGCCTGGATGTGGGGCTATGTGGTGATGGCATCGATGGTGCTGATCGGCACGATCACGGCGCTGCTCGCGACCGAGCCCGAGCAATCAGTGCGAGCCGAAGCTGCAACGCAGACCGACACCGCGTTCACGCGCGTGCTGCACGCGGCGATCGGCGCCTTCTCCGAATTTTTGACGCGCAAGGATGCCCTCGTCGCGCTCGCCTTCGTCGTGCTGTTCAAGTTCACCGACGCGTTCTCGGGCACGATGACGGCACCGTTCGTGATCGACCTCGGCTTCACCCGCAACGATTATGCGGCAATCGTGAAGGGCGTCGGCCTTGCCGCGACGCTGATCGGCGGCTTCGCCGGCGGCTTTGTCGCACGGCGCTATTCGCTGGCGACATCGCTCTGGATCGGCGGCGTGGTGCAGGCGCTGGCCAACCTCTCCTTCGCTTGGCTCGCGATCGTCGGCACCAATCAATGGGCGCTGGCGCTGGCCATCTGCGCCGAGAATTTCACCAGCGCCATCGGCACGGTGATCTTCGTCGCCTATCTCTCCGCGCTGTGCCAGAACCCGCTGCACACGGCGACGCAATATGCGCTGCTCACCGCGCTGGCGGCGGTGGGGCGAACCTATCTCTCCTCGGGCGCCGGCTTTGTCGCAGCTTCGACCGGCTGGCCGCTGTTCTTCGTGATCTGCGTCCTGGTGGCGATCCCGAGCCTGATCCTGCTGGCCTGGCTCCAGAAGCGCGGGCACTTCGATGCGCTGGGGCCGGTGCGGGTCTGATCGCACCTACCGGACCACGCCCGAGGTGAACCCGGCCTTCCGGCGCGGCGGCTTGATATCTTTCTTCAGGAAGCAGCGCGCTTCGCGCCCCGTATAGCCAGGGCGGGCATAGGTGAAGGCGCGGCACTTGTTGTCGGCGGTGCAGGCCGCCTTGCAGACCTCCTCGCCTTCGCCGTCCTTGAGCTCGAAATTACGCAGGTCGCCGCCGGGGCGGTCGATCGACGTCTCCACGCCTTCGATGCGGGGCTCGATCACGCCGGCGCCGCGCACGCCGGAAATGCAGCAACTGCCCGGCACGCGGGCCGGCACGGTGTTCTTGAGCCAGCACACCGCCGAGCCTCCTTCGACGTCGGGATAGCTGAAGCTCCAGGAGCGGCACTTGCGGTCGCGCTCGCACAGCAGCGCACAATCCTCGGGGTCGCCCGACGTGATCGGCTGACTGAAATAGTCGCCGCCGGGCCGGTCGAACGCCGTCTGGGCATGCGCAGGCGAGCTCGCAAGCACGAGCGAAAACAGCGCGGCAAGAGCCACGACGCTTGCCAGGCCCCTTGCCATGACGGCCACGGACAGGCGGCTCTTCCCCATCGGAACAGCTTTCGAGTTATTGATGACGCTCAGGTTTTTTCAGCTGGTCATTTGATCGCCGCAAACCTGTACGGGCGATGAACGGCCTAAATCCTGATCGTGGGTCCATCGAATTAGAACGCGTATTCCGCGTAGGCAGGTTCCACGGAGCCGTTCCAGGGGCCGTTGAACTTCTCAAGCATTTCCTCGGCCGGAGTCCGGCCGGAATCGATGATGCGGTCGAGCGGCTCCAGATGCCGGGTCTCGTCGCGGCCGAGCTGGTCGATCCGGCCACGCCGGCGCAGGCCGGCATGTGCCAGAACGAGGCATTCCTTGGCGACCTCGAACAGATAGCGGTCCTTGATCCGCGACTTGAAGCCGAAGCGCGGCACGTCGTCGCGCAACGCCTGGCGTTCATGCGCGCTCCAGTGCTTCACCAGGTCCCAGGCGGCGTCGAGCGACACCTCGTCATAGAGCAGCCCGGCCCAGAACGCCGACAGGGCCGGCAGACGGCCCCACGGGCCGCCGTCGGCGCCGCGCATCTCGAGATAACGCTTGAGGCGCACCTCCGGGAAAATCGTCGAGAGATGGTTGGCCCAGTCCGACAGCGTCGGCCGCTCGCCGGGCAGGTTGTTGTTGCGGCCGTCGAAGAAGGCGCGGAAGGAAGAGCCAGAGACGTCGATGTAATCCTCGCCGCGCTTGACGAAATACATGGGCACGTCGAGCGCGTAGTCGACATAGCGCTCGAAGCCCATGCCGTCCTCGAACGCCCACGGCATCATCCCCGCGCGCGCATTGTCGGTATCGCGCCAGATCTCGGAGCGGAAGGAGAGGAAGCCGTTCGGCTTGCCTTCGGTGAAGGGCGAATTCGCAAACAGCGCGGTTGCGACCGGCTGGAGCGCCAGCGACACGCGCAGCTTCTTGACCATGTCGGCTTCCGAGGAGAAATCGAGATTGGTCTGCACCGTGCAGGTCCGGTACATCATGTCGAGGCCGTACTGGCCGACCTTCGGCATGTAATTGGTCATGATCTTGTAGCGGCCCTTCGGCATCACCGGAATGTCGGCACGCGACCAGGACGGCGTCATGCCGAGACCGAGGAAGCCGATGCCGAGCGGGGTCGCGATCTCGCGCACCTGCGCCAGATGCGCCATCAGCTCGCTCTGGGTCTGGTGCACGGTCTCGACCGGCGCCCCCGACAGCTCGAACTGTCCACCGGGCTCGAGCGAGATCGCGCCGCCGCCCGTGACGTCGTAGAGACCGATGATGTTGCCTTTCTCCATGATCGGCTCCCAGCCGAGCAGGAGCTTCATGCCTTCGAGCAGCGCGCCGATGCCGCGCGGCCCCTCGTAAGGCACCGGACAGTGGCCCTCGAGCGTGAACGGGGTCTTCTCGTGCTCCGTGCCCATCCGCCATTCGGACGCCGGCTTGCAGCCGGCCTCGAACCAGGCGACGAGCTCGTCGCGCGATTGCAGCGGCGTCATGTCGATCTGATCTCGCGCCATATCAAACTCTAATCAAAAGGGCGCTTCGACCGAAGGCGCGCGGGTGACGGGGATGGTCCGCGAACCCACCGGGTGCACGGCCGAGCTGGTGCGCTGCGCGAGTCATCGCGATGGCGTGGTTTCGTTGGTGTTATTGGCGACGGGCGGCAGCTTCATCTCGCCGCACGAGCAGCCGAGACGGTCGAGCAGACCGCTGAGCTTGACGGCATCGGCATCGGACAGTTTCGAACCGACATACTTTTCGATCGCGGCCGAATAGGCGCCCCACATCCGCTTCTGGAGTTCGCGGCCGGCCTCCGTGATCTCCACAAACTGGCCGCGCTTGTCGATCTTGCATTCGCGCCGGCACGCGAGGCCCTCGTCGACCAGGCGGTCGATCAGGCGCGAGGTGGAATATTGCGGGATCAGCATCTGCCGTTCGAGCTCGACCGGCCGCAGCTCGCCCCCGGGCGCCCGGGACAGCTCAAGCAGCGCATCGTACCAGGCCAGCGGCGGGAAGCCGGCCTTCTTCAGATCCTGCTCGACACAATCGAGCACGCGGCTCTGCACCCGCATCAGGCGGATCCAGGCGGAGGTCGCCTCGGTCGATGGTTTGCGTTTCATGGTCCCGCTCAAGCTCGTCGTCCGTCTCTTACCCCACTCGATGCACCTGCATCAATCTTGACTATTCCATGCAGGCGCATGTAGTCGGTCTTTCGCCCAAACCAAGCATCGAGAGGAGGAAATTCCCTAAAACTCTATGACTCGCCTGGCGCGTGCTCCCGTCACCCCACATCGCGCTTTCCTGGAGTCGGCTGGTCAGGGTCGATACCGGGCCAGGAAGCTCGAAATGGTGAGGATTATCTGAAGCTGATCGCCGAGGGACATGGGCCTGCGCTGGGCCTCGACAGGGGCGAGATCGTGACCGAAGCCCCGGTCATTGTCCAGATGATCGCCGACCAGGCTGAGGCCCTGGCGCCGGCCCATGGCAGCGCCGAACGCTACAAGCGGCTCGAATGGATAAATTTCCTGCCGTCGGAGATCCACAAGAGTTTCAGCCCGCTGTTCGCCCCGGCGCTGAACGACCCAGTCCACGGGGGCGGCGGCTATTGTTTCGCGATGCTGACCCGAGGCGATCGGATGAAGTTCGACCGCTCGGCGATGCCGAACCTCGCCGCCTACAAAGCCCTCGTCGCAGCGCGGCCACGGGTGCAGCCTGAACCCAATTTCAGGGGATCATCATACCTGCGATTGGACTTATGAACCACCGTTCGCACTATGTAAGTACTTCTGTCTTGTTCCCGCCCGAAGGGCGCCAAGCTGCGGTTGCAGATCAAAAGTGCTCTCATCGGGGTTGAATTTGACGATCGCCCTTTTGTTGATTTTTGTAAGCGCATTGGCAGGACTGGCCACCGGATTCACTTATCGAGTCTGGGCTCTGATCCTCATTTCACCTCTGATTGCGCTGCTTGCGGCAATCATTCTTCACGTTTACGGATTTGGCATCGTCGCAGGCGTCACGACCATTACCGGCTGTCTCGTCGCCTCGGAGCTCGCCTATCTAGCCGCGACTTATCTGATGCACAGGCGCGAGATTTCACTTCAGGACGCGATCGACGGCGCCCCAAGCGAGCAGCGCGAGCAAGGTATCCGCCGCCAGCACAAGTAGCGCCAAGGCCGCCCAAAACATCGGCCCCTTTCGCCGCAGGCGTACTCCGTTCGGGTGTGGCTGGAAGCGAGCAAGCGCAGAAGCAGCTCCATATTTCGTGCCCAGTTCACGGTCACGCATGGTCTTCTGAAGCGCAAGCGAATTCATTGCAGACACTTTCCTCGTCTTCGGCAGCCTGTCGGCTTCCGGCAGCGGTCTGACCGCTGGCTGACCTCAATTTCTTAGCAAAACTAGTGCCAGAGCCGAGCGAAAGAACGGCATTGCTTTTACGCGGCCGTGGCAATTTCTCCCCGCACTGGAACTCTGGCATGGTTCGTAGGCGGATATTGTGACTTGTCCACAATCCAAGACCTTCATGACGCAACCGTGATGACGTCATCAAAAGAAAAAGGCCGGATCGACGATCCGGCCTTTCGTTCTTAAACGTCTTCAACCGATCAGGCTGCCACCTTCTTCGGCGCGAAGCGGCCGTAGAAGGTTTCACCCTTTGCCGCCATCTCCTCGAGCAGTTTCGGCGGGGCGAACCGCGAGCCGTATTTCGCTTCGAGCTTGTGGCAAAGCTCGACGAACTTCTTAGGCCCCATGAAGTCAATGTAGGACAGCGTGCCGCCGGTGAACGGCGCGAAGCCGAAGCCGAGGATCGATCCGACATCCGCCTCGCGCGGATCGGTGATGACGTGATCCTCCACCGTGCGCGCGGCTTCCACCGCCTGCACCACCAGGAAGCGCTGCTTCAACTCTTCGACGTCGAGCGTATCAGGATCGAGTTGCTTCGGCTGCAGCGCCGAGAGACCGGGCCACAGGCTCTTCGAGCCCTTGCCCTTCTCGGGATAATCGTAAAACCCTTTGCTGTTCTTGCGGCCGAGGCGGCCCTGGTTCTCGACCAGTTCCACCATCAGCTTCTTCTGATCGGGGTTGATGGCGTTCGGGCCGAGATCGGCTTCGGTTGCCTTCATGATCTTGAGGCCGAGGTCGAGCGCGACTTCGTCCGAGAGCGAGAGCGGGCCGACCGGCATGCCGGCCATCTTGGCGCAGTTCTCGATCATCGCCGGCGGCACGCCTTCGAGGAACATCTCGTTGCCTTCGGCGACATAACGGCCGACACAGCGATTGGCGAAGAAGCCTCTGGAGTCGTTGACGACGATCGGCGTCTTGCCGATCTGCCGGACGTAATCAAGCGCGGTCGCGAGCGCGACATCGCCGGTGTTCTTGCCCTTGATGATCTCGACCAGCATCATCTTCTCGACCGGCGAGAAGAAGTGGATGCCGACGAACTTGCCCTCGTCCTTGAAGCTCTCTGCCAGCGAAGTGATCGGCAGTGTCGAGGTGTTCGAGGCAAAGATCACGTCGGGCTTGAGATATTCCTGCGCCTTGGCGAAGGTCTCGGCCTTGACCTTGCGGTCCTCGAACACGGCCTCGATGACGAGGTCGACGTCCTTCAACGCAGCGTAATCCGCGGTTGGTGTGATGCGCGCGAGCAGCTTCTCGGCATCGTCGGGCTTGGCGCGGCCCTTCTTGATCTGCTCCTCGATCACCTTCTGCGCATGGGCCTTGCCCTTGTCGGCGCTCGCCTGGTCGCGGTCGATCAGCACGACGTCGAGGCCGGCGCGGGCCGAGACGTAGCCGACGCTCGCGCCCATGAAGCCGGCGCCGATCACGGCGATCTTCTTCACCTTGGTAGCGGGCACGTCCTTCGGACGGCGCGCGCCCTTGTTGAGCTCCTGCATCGACAGGAACAGGCTGCGGATCATCGCCGCCGCTTCCTTCGAGCGCAGCACCGAGGTGAAGTAGCGCGACTCGACGCGAAGCGCAGCGTCGATCGGCAGCTGCAGGCCTTCGTAGACGCAGCTCATGATCGCGCGCGCGGCCGGATAGTTGTCGTAGGTCTCGCGGCGATAGATCGCGTTGCCGGCCGGGAACATCATCATGCCAGCCTTGGAGAACACCGGACCGCCGGGCAGCTTGAAGCCCTTCTCGTCCCAAGGCGCGACGGCCTTGCCGCCGCCCTTGATCCACTCCTTCGCGGCCTTGATGAGATCGGCGGCCGGCACGATGGCGTGAATGAGGTTGAGCTGCTTCGCCTTCTCGACGGTGACGGGCTCGCCCTTCAGCAGGATCGTCATCGCGTCCTGCGGCGGCACTAGGCGCGGCACCCGCTGCGTGCCGCCGGCGCCGGGGAACAGGCCGACCTTGACCTCGGGCAGGCCGAGACGGGTCTTGGGATTCTCCGCGGCGACGCGATAGTGGCAGCATAGCGTGATCTCGAAACCGCCGCCGAGCGCGAGGCCGTTGATCGCGGCCGCCCACGGCTTGCCGGATGTTTCGATCGAGCGCAGCACCTGCGAGAAGCGGCGGCTCTGGTCGAACAGCATCTGGTTCGCGGCGGTCTCGCCCTGCTCCTTGAAAACTTTCGCGTAGGCCTGGTTCATGCCTTCGAGCATGGAGAGGTCGGCGCCGGCGCAGAACGCCTCCTTGGCAGAGGTGATGACGACGCCCTTCACCGCGGCGTCGGCCGTGGTCGCCTTGACGATCCCCTCTAACTCGTTGGTCGAGGTCTCGTCGAGCACGTTCATCGAACGGCCCGGGATGTCCCAGGTGACGAGCGCGATGCCGTCGGAATCGGTTTCAACCTTGAAGTTCTTGTACGACATGTTGATGGCTCCTCAACCCTTAGACGCGCTCGATGATGGTCGCGGTGCCCATGCCGCCGCCGATGCACAGCGTGACCAGGGCGGTGGACTTGTTGGTGCGCTCGAGCTCGTCGAGCACGGTGCCGAGGATCATCGCGCCGGTGGCCCCTAACGGATGGCCGAGCGCGATGGCGCCGCCATTGACGTTGATTTTGGCATTGTCGATGTCGAAGGCCTGGATGTAGCGCAGCACGACCGAGGCGAAGGCCTCGTTGAGCTCGAACAGGTCGATATCAGACTTCTTCATGCCGGAACGGGCGAACAGCTTTTCGGTGACGTCGACCGGGCCGGTCAGCATCATTGCAGGCTCCGAGCCGATATTCGCGAACGCGCGAATCTTGGCACGCGGCTTCAGGCCGTACTTGCTGCCGGCCTCCTTGCTGCCGAGCAGGACGGCACCGGCGCCATCGACGATGCCGGAGGAATTGCCGGCGTGGTGCACGTAATTGACGCGCTCGATTTCCGGATGCGACTGCACGGCGACGCCGTCGAACCCGCCCATCTGCGCCATCATCGTGAACGACGGCTGCAGCTGCGCCAGCGACTGCATCGTGGTCGAGGGACGCATGTGCTCGTCCTTGGCGAGGATGGTCAGGCCGTTGATGTCCTTCACCGGGACGATCGACTTGTCAAAGCGGCCTTCCTCCCAGGATTTCGCTGCACGCTGCTGGCTTTGCACCGCATAGGCGTCGACATCGTCGCGCGAGAAGCCGTATTTGGTCGCGATCAGATCGGCCGAGACGCCCTGCGGCATGAAATAGGAAGGCACGGCCATCGAGGGATCCATCGGCCAGGCGCCGCCGGAGGCGCCGATGCCGACGCGGCTCATGGATTCGGCGCCGCCGCCGATCACCAGCTCGTGCTGGCCGCTCATCACCTGGGCGGCGGCAAAGTTCACGGCATCGAGACCGGAGGCGCAGAAGCGGCTGATCTGCACGCCGGGGACGGCTTCGCCGAGGCCGGCCTTGAGCGCGGCGAAGCGCGCGATGTCGGAGCCTGCTTCGCCGACCGGATCGACCACGCCGAGGATGACGTCGTCGACGGAATCTTCGGGAAGGTTGTTGCGGTCCTTCAGCGCCTTCAGCGGCACGGTGGCGAGCGCGAGCGCGGTCACCTCGTGCAGCGAGCCATCGGCCTTGCCGCGGCCACGCGGCGTGCGAACGTGATCGTAGATATAGGCATCTGCCATGGGAGCCTCCTGATTGCGGTTATCTTGCTGACGACCGCTGCGCGGTCGCGATCATTTGTGGGCGGGAAACCTCAGAAGGCTTCCGCCGGCAGTTCCATGATGGTGGCGGCGCCGGACTGGATGCGCGCGAGATTGGCCGCGGTCTCCGGCAGCATGCGCTCCATGAAGAAGCGGCCGGTGACGAGTTTTGTGGAGAGATAGGGGGTCGTCCCACTGGCGGCAATCTTCGCCAGCGTCACCTTCGCCATCTTCGCCCACATGTAGCCGAGCGCGACGAAGCCGAAGAGATGCAAATAGTCGGTTGCGGCTGCTCCCGCGTTGTCAGGCTTCATCATCGCGTTCTGCATCAGCCAGGTGGTGGCCTGCTGGAGATGGCCAAGCGACGTCGACAGCGGGGTGATGAACGGCTTCATCGCCTCGTCGCCGCCGTTCTCCTTGGCGAACGCGCCGACCTCGCCGAAGAAGGCCATGATGGCGCGGCCGCCGTCGCGCGGCAGCTTGCGGCCGACCAGGTCGAGCGCCTGGATGCCGTTGGCGCCTTCATAGATCATGGCAATGCGCGCATCCCGCACGAACTGCTCCATGCCCTGCTCGGCGATGTAGCCATGGCCGCCATACATCTGCTGCGCCTGCACCGCATTGGCGAAGCCGTAATCGGTGAGGAAGCCCTTCAGCACCGGCGTCATCAGGCCCATGTGATCGTCGGCGGCCTGGCGGTCCTTCGGGTCCTCGGAGCGGTGGGCGACGTCGCTCTTCAACGCGGTCCACATCACGAAGGCGCGCGCGGCTTCGTTGAAGGCGCGGATCGACAGCAGCGTACGGCGCACATCCGGATGCACGATGATCGGGTCGGCCGGCTTGTCCGGCGCTTTCGCACCGGTGAGCGAACGGCCCTGGATGCGCTCGCGGGCATAGGCGACCGCGTTCTGATAGGCGACCTCGGACTGCGCGAGGCCCTGCACCGCGACGCCGAGCCGGGCTTCGTTCATCATCACGAACATGCCCTGCATGCCCTTGTTCTCTTCGCCGATCAGCCAGCCGGTGGCGTTGTCGTAGTTCATCACGCAGGTCGAATTGCCGTGGATGCCCATCTTGTGCTCGATCGAGCCGCAGACGACGCCGTTGCGTGCGCCGACCGAACCGTCGGCATTGACCAGGAATTTCGGCACCACGAACAGCGACACGCCCTTGATGCCGGCCGGCGCGCCCTCGATGCGGGCGAGCACGAGATGGATGATGTTGTCGGCGAGATCATGCTCGCCGGCCGAGATGAAGATCTTGGTGCCGGTGATCTTGAAGCTGCCGTCGGCCTGGCGCACCGCCTTCGTGCGGAGCATGCCGAGATCGGTGCCGCAATGCGGCTCGGTCAGGTTCATGGTGCCGGTCCATTCGCCGGCGACCATCTTCGGCACATAGGTCTGCTTCTGCTCCGGCGAGCCATGGACGATCAGCGCCGCGGTCGCGCCCATGGTGAGGCCGCCATACATCGAGAACGCCATGTTGGCGGAGATCTGGAATTCGTTGACGGCTTGCGACAGCGTCACCGGCAGCCCCTGCCCGCCGAACTCGGTCGGTGCCGACAGGCCGAGCCAGCCGCCTTCGGCGACCTGCTTGAAGGCATCCTTGAAACCCTTCGGCGTGGTCACGCTGCCGTCCTCAGTGCGCTTGCAGCCTTCGAGATCGCCGACGCGATTGAGCGGCTGCAGCACCTCTTCGGCGAGCTTGGCGGCCTCGCCGAGGATCGCCTCGCGCACGTCGCTCGACGCATCGGAAAAGCCGGCAAGGTTATCGTAGCGGTCGATCTGGAAGACGTCGTTGAGCAGGAAGTTCACGTCTTCGACGGGCGCTTTATAGATCGGCATGGTGGTCTCCCGGCGGGCGGTCTGAAGTAATGATCTGGCTTAGGACTGGGCTGCGGCGAGCTGCTCCGCCATCAGGCGGTGCAGCATGTTGATGGCCTTGAGCGGCCGCACCATCACCTTGAAATTCGTGATGCGGCCCTCGTCATCGAAAGTGATGATGTCGACGCCGTTGATCTCGATGCCGTCGATCTGGGTCTTGAATTCGAGCACGGCGCCGCTATCGCTGCGCCACTCGCCGACATAGGTGAAGCCCGGACCACCGAGCACCTTCTCGGCGCTGGCGAGATATTTGAAGGTGATGTCGCGGCCGCGCTGGGGCGAATGCACCACGGGGCTCTCGAACACGGCGTCGGGATGCAGGAGGTCCCACAGCGCCTTGTGGTCGTGCGACGTCATGAAGGCGTACCAGGCGTCGAGACCGGTCATTTCAGGCTGCCTCCCAAAGGGCTTTGGCACCAAAACGCGAAAACAACCCCATGCACAGTAGCGAGGAAGTTGATTCCGTTTGATTTTCGGGTCGGATCGTCAGCCCCGACCTTCGGCCACCTCATATGCACATTGACGCATATGCACCAATGCGCATAAAGTCAAGTCAATTGGTCGGGACTAACAAGGAGCAGGTGCCATGGCGCTGGGCGACGCAATCCTCGCATGCCTGACGGAACGGCCGATGACGGGCTACGAGCTCGCCAAGACCTTCGACTCCTCGATCGGCTTCTTCTGGAAGGCCGACCACCAGCAGATCTACCGCGAGCTCTCCAAGCTGCGCGACCGCGGCTACATCCAGGGCCGCGAGGTCGTGCAGACGGGCAAACCCAATAAACTCATTTATACGCTCACTCCGGAAGGCCGAACAGCGCTGCGGCACTGGGCCGCGCGGCCGAGCACACCCCCCTCCATCAAGGACGACCTCCTGGTCCGGCTGCACGCGCTCGACAGTATCGACATCGAGCCGATGCGGACCGATCTGATGGACCGCTTGGAGCACCACCGTGACCGCCACGCCAACTACGAGCGCATCCTCAAGAAGCGCTTTCCGGATGGTACGGCATCAGGCGTGCTCGACCTCGGCAACCTGCTGCTGCTCCAGCTCGGCGCCCGGCACGAGCAGATGGTCGCGGACTTCTGCGAGGAGGCGCTGGAGGCGCTGTCGGCGATGAGCGGCAAGGACACGGGAATGGGCACGGTGGTGCCGCTGGAGGATGGCAAGCGGGAGGGGAAGGGGTGATCCGGCTAAACCGGCAGATTGTCGGTCATCCCGGGCGGCACCTCGCCTTGCGCTGACCGTTCGGCCAGAAGCTGCTTTTCGGCCTCATACCAGAAGGTGTCCATTTTCCCGCTTGGCTCGCCGGCGCCTTTCCAGATCTCATAGGCCCGCTTGCGGATTTCTTCTTCAGTCAGACCTGCCATCTCGAACATCCTTTGTTGCTCAAGTTCCAAGCTGCCAGGACGCAGAGAGTTCCCGGAACGCAGGATTCTGGGCCAAGCTGGGCCGGGGCCGCCCAACTTTAAGACACCGGCGCCCCATTCCTTAACCCGTTATTTACCGTAACAGGAAAAAGTCGGTTTTCGAGGCAGACGACCCGCGGCAAATCCGGTTGTGATTGCAACCGGCACGCGTGGGGAGGCTGGAGGTGCCGGGTGGGGCGCCGAAGTCGGAACCGGACAGAGTCATGAATTCGCGCGTATCGTGGAGTGCTGACGGCATCGATCCCTCCGTCCGAGAGCGGGCCGAAGCTGCCGCGCGTCGCGCCGGCATGTCGCTCAACGATTGGCTGAACTCCACGCTCGGCGAGACTGCCCCGCCGAATTTTCGCGCGCCTTACGATCAGCGCGATCCGCGCCAGGATCCACGCCAAGATCCACGTCAGGATCAGCGCCCGCAACCCATGCCGAGCCAGGAGAGCCGCGAAGTCGCCGACATCCACCAGCGGCTCGACGCCATCACCCAGCAGATCGAACGGATTTCAAAACCCGCACCGCGCCAAGACTCTGCGCAAAGAGACGTCTCGCGCGAGCAGGGCGTCGCGCGCCAGCTCAACGACGCCATCTCGCGGCTCGATGCGCGCCTGTCGCAAATCTCGCGGCCGCAGCAACCCCAGCAGCCTTCTGCGCCGCGGCCGGCCCCTGCGCCCTCACCCGTTGAAACGCGCCAGCGCCAGGCCGATGCGGTCGAGCGCGCGGCAGCCCAGGTCTATCGCAGCTCGCCGCCCTTGAGCCCCGCTTCGTTCGATGTCGCGGTCGCCGAGATCACCGCGCGCCAGAGCGAGCTCGACGGCTTTGCGCCGCGCCAGGTGCCGCCGCGCGCGGCGCCGTCGATCGCCCCCGGTGCAACGCCCTACGCCGCTCCTTACACGCCCCCGATGGCGCCGCCGGCACCTGCCTATGCTCCGCCGCCGCCACCGCAGCCGGGCCCGGATTTCTCCTCGCTCGAGCGCCATCTGCTCAAGATCACGAGCCAGATCGAATCGCTGCAGCGCCCCGACAATACCGAGCAGGCGATCAACGCCTTCCGCGGCGAGCTCGCCGAGATCCGTCAGGCCATCACCGAGGCGATGCCTCGGCGCGCGATCGAATCGATCGAGAACGAGATCCGCTCGTTGCACCGTCGCATCGACGAAACCCGCTCCAACGGCACCGACGGCCAGGTGCTGTCGGGCATCGAGCGCGCACTGTCCGACATCAAGCAGGTGCTGCGCACGCTGACGCCGGCCGAGCAGCTCACCGGCTATGACGAGGCGATCCGCAATCTCGGCGCCAAGCTCGACCTGATCCTGCGCGCCAATGACGATCCCTCGACCGTGCGCCAGCTCGAAGGCGCGATCTCGGCGCTGCGCGGCATCGTCTCCAACGTCGCCTCCAACGAAGCGCTGGCGCGGCTATCAGAGGACGTGCAGCTGCTGTCGTCCAAGGTCGACCAGATCACCCGCCCCACCGGTCCCAGCGACAGCTTTGCCGTGCTGGAGCAGCGCATCGCCGCGCTCACCGCCGCGCTGGAAACGCGCGAGCGGCCAGAGAGCAGCGAGCATCTGGAAGCTGCAATCCGCGCGCTATCTGACCGGTTCGACCGCATGCAGGTCGGCAACGATTCCGCCTCGACCTTCGCCCATCTCGAACAGCGGGTCTCGTATCTCTTGGAGCGGATCGAGGCCGCCTCGGATCCGCGCAACGGCAATTTGAGCCGCGTCGAGGACGGGCTGCACGACATCCTCCGCCACCTCGAGCGCCAGCAGGCGACCTATTCGGCCCTCGCCGAGAGCCGAAATTCGGCGCCGGCTGCCGATTCCGGCATGGTCGATCTGGTCAAGCGCGAGCTCTCGGACATCCGATTCAGCCAGGCCGAGACCAACCGCAGCACCCAGGACTCGCTCGACGCCGTCCACAGCGCGCTCGGCCATGTCGTCGACCGCCTCTCGATGATCGAAGGCGATCTGCGCGCAGTACGCAGCGCGCCGCCTGCTCCGCAGCCGATGCCCATGCCGGCTTCCATGCCGGCTTCCTTGGCGATGCAAGCGGCCGCTCCGATGGAGCCCGCGCCTGTCGGGCGTGAGCCGCGGCCGCAAGCACCGCAGCAGCCGAAATACGATCCGAAGCCCGAGCTGCCGAACCCCGCAGCCGCGCAATACCCGGCGCAGTCCGCCTTCGTCGCGGCGCCGCGCGAATTCCACGCTGCAGCGCCTGCCGCGCCGCCGCCGATGCCGATGGCACAGCCGGTGCCGCCGCGCGCGATCAGCGAAATCCTCGAGCCGCACACCGCCCCTGCCCGCGCCGCGATCGCGCCCGAACTGCCGCCGGACCATCCGCTCGAGCCGGGCACACGGCCGGGCAGCCGCGCCGCAACGCCGTCGGAGCGCATCGCCGCCTCCGAAAGCGCGATCAGCGAAATTCCCGCAGCTCCAAAGGAGCCGGTGTCCTCGTCGAGCTTCATTGCCGCCGCGCGCCGCGCCGCGCAGGCCGCCGCCGCACAGCCGGAAAAGCCGGCCCGCGGCGCCAAGGCAAGTGCAAAGGCAAGCGCGAAGGCAGCAGCCAAGGCGGCAAATGCCGCCGGTCCCAAGAGCCAGGAACAGGGTCAAGGAGGTGGCTCGACCATCACCTCGAAAATCCGCTCGCTGCTGGTC
>NZ_JACOFR010000027.1 GCF_019455385.1 Bradyrhizobium sp. BR 10289 | reverse complement strand
GGCCTGCACCGCGAGCACGATGTAGCCGGAGGGCCGCAGCGAGAAGGTGCCGAGCAGGGCGGCGAACTGGTCGCCAACCGGCGTGCCGGAAAACCAGCCGGCGATCGACTCGGAGAAGCCGAACACCAGCATGGCGGCACCGCCGCCGATCACGCCGCCTTCGAGGCCGAGTCTGAGGAAATGACGCAGAAAGCGGTTAGCGATGTAGCGGTCGCCGGCGCCGACGAAATGCAGCACCTCGACGATCGGGCGGTTCGCCGCCATGGCGCCGCGGGTCGCGAACGACACCGAGATGATGGTGGCGATGATGACGAGCGCGAGGATGCCGAGACCGGCGAGCACAGTTGCATTGGTCATCGAGCGCATGCGCTCGATCCAGGCGCGATGATCGTCGACGCTGGCGCTTGGTGCGACCTGCGCCACGCGGGCGCGCAGGGCGCCGAGATCGAGCGCCGTGCCGGGCTGGACGCGGGCTATGATCATGCGCGGCACCGGCAGATCGTCCATCGACAATCCGGTGCCGAGCCAGGGCTCGAGCAGCTTGCCGCTTTCATCCTTGGTGAACGGCTTGACCTCGACGATGCCTGGCTGCGCGCGCATCGCTTCGGTCACCGCCGCGGTATCGCGATCGAGATCGCGCCCCGTTTGTGGACGAACCTGGATGGTGATTTCGCTGGCGACATCCGACTGCCATTCCGCGGCGGAGGCGCTGACCAGCAGCACCGTGCCCGTCGTCATCGACGCCAGGAACGTCATGATGGCGACGACGGCGACCAGCGCACGGCCGTGGATCGAGGCGCGCGGCACGATCGGCGACATGTTGCGCGCCTTGGCCGGAAGCTGCGGACGCTCCTGTCCGAGATCGACCAATACGCCGCGCTCATCCGGCCTACTCATAGACGTGCAACCGTCCCTGATGCAGCACCAGGCGGCGCGCCTCGTACTGGTCCATCAGGGCGATATCGTGGGTTGCGATGATGACGGCAGTGCCCGACTTGTTGAGCTCGATGAAGAGCCGCAGCAGGCGGCGGCCGAGCGTCGGATCGACGCTGCCGGTCGGCTCGTCCGCAAGCAACAATTGAGGTCGCGAGATCACCGCGCGCGCAATCGCGGCGCGCTGCTTCTCGCCGCCCGACAGGATCGGCGGCAGCGCGTCCATGCGCTCGCCGAGCCCGACCCAGCGCAGGAGGTCGATGACCTCCTTGCGGTAGCTGGACTCGCTGCGGCCCATGACGCGGAACGGCAGCGCGACATTCTCATACGTCGTCATATGATCGAGCAGACGGAAGTCCTGGAGCACGATGCCGATGCGCTTGCGCAAATCGGCGATCTCGTCCTTGCCGAGCTGCGAGATGTCGTGGCCAAACAGATTGACGAGGCCGCGCGTCGGCCGGTGCGACAGGAACAGCAGGCGCAGCAAGGACGTCTTGCCGGCGCCGGACGGGCCGGTGAGGAACTGGAACGAATGCGCCGGGATCTGGAAACTGAGGTCACGGAGGATCTCCGGCCCCAGACCGTAACGCAATCCGACATTTTCGAACCGAACCAAGTTCAGCTCCGTTCGAGAGGGGGCCGCGCCGCGGCACCTCGCCACACGCAATCAACGGTTTTTGCGACCGTTATGGTTTCCGGTTCGTTAACGGTCGCCTTGTAGCATTTGGCTCGCCCGGCTCTCCGCGCCCGGGTCATCGTCAAGACAAGTCCGTGCATCAAGGCCTACCCATGCATATCGTCTGCCCTCATTGTACGACATCCTACGCCATCAAGCTTGCGAGCCTGGGGGCGAATGGGCGGACGGTCCGCTGCTCACGCTGCAAGGAGACCTGGGTCGCCTATGCCGAGGATGCCATCGAGGAAACGCCCGTCCCGGCCATGGCCGCAGCCCGCCAGGCCGACGACCACTCCGACCTTGCCGCGGAATGGAACTCCTACGCCAAGGACGACGGCGCCGCCGACACCCCTGTTGTCGACAGCCCCTCGATCGCCAGCGATTGGCCGGCCGAGGACGCCAGCGAGGTCGAGGACGAATGGTCGGCTGCCGCCCGGGCTGCCGAAGAAGAGGCCGTAGGCGCCCAGCACCGGTCCTGGTTCCAGGGCCTGTTCAGCCGACGCGGGGCAAAGGTGAAGCGACCGACCCCCGCCGTGGTACCGCGAAAATCCCATTTCGGCCTGCCGACCGCCTGCGCCGGCATGGGCGCGCTGGTCGTGGCCCTGATCGTCTGGCGCACCGACATGGTGCGGCTGCTGCCGCAGACGGCGGCCTTCTACAAGCTGGTCGGCTTCGACGTGAACCTGCGCGGGCTGGCCTTCAAGGACGTCAAGCTCTCCAGCGAGACGGTTGACGGTAAGCAGGTGCTGGTAATCGAGGGCGTGATCGTCGGCCAGGGCAAGAAGCCGCTGGATATCCCGCGCCTGCGCTTTGCGGTGCGCGACGCCCAGGGCGCGGAGATCTACGCCTGGAACACCGTGCTGGAGCAGACCGTGCTGCAGCCCGGCGAGCGCGCCTTCTTCCGCTCGCGCCTGGCCTCGCCGCCGCCGGAAGGCCGCAATATCGACGTTCGCTTCTTCAACCGGCGCGACATTGCCGGCGGCAGCGTATAATCGATTGCGCAGGTCCCGCGAGCAAGGCCGGCCGCGAGGTTGGTCCCAAGGTTGATCCTATGCCAAAAATTCTGATCGCCGACGACGAGGATTCGATGCGCCAGTTGGTGGCGCGCGCCATCGCCATGGACGGCCACGAGACCGTCACCGCTCAGGACGGCGCCGAGGCGCTGGAGATCCTGACCCGCGAGGACGGTGCGTTCGATCTCCTGCTCACCGACATCCAGATGCCCGTGATGGACGGCATCGCACTGGCGCTCTCCGCCGCGCGCGATTTTCCGGACCTGACGATCCTGCTGATGACCGGCTTTGCCGACCAGCGCGAGCGCGCCTCGAACCTCAACGCGCTGGTGCATGACGTCGTGACCAAGCCGTTCTCGGTTGCGGACATCCGCACCGCCGTGGCGGACGCGCTGGCGGCGAAGAAGAGTTAGCGCGCGGGGCAACCCACACATTCCGCTGTCATGCCCCGCGAAGGCGGGGCATCCAGTACGCCGCGGCGAACCCTGCGAGAGCGAGTTCGCCAAACCATGTCTCTGGAATACTGGATCGCCCGCCTGCGCGGGCGATGACACCGAGAGTAACTTCAAAAATCCTTCAGCAGCCGCTCGATATAATCAAGCTCGATCTGCGGGCGCGAGGGATCCCCTAAGCGGCGGCGGAGCTCTTCGAGGATGCGGCGGACGCGCTGGGCGTCGATCTCGCCGGGAATCTTGACCGTGTAATCGTCGCTGAACTCGCGGCCGTGAAGCGGGCGGCCGAGCGGGTCGGTCTGGTTGCCACCGCTCTGCTGGCGACCGGCACGGTTGCCGGGACCATCGCCCTGCCCCTCGCCGTCGCCCTGCTGCATCGCCTCGGCCATCTTCTGCGCCCCCTTGCGCAGAGCGTCGAGCGCCTTGCCCTGCGAGTCCACGGCGCCATCCGCATTGCCCTCGCCGAGCTTGGAGCCGGCATCGCCCATGGCGCCGTCGGCGGTGTCCAGGCTGCCGTCGTCGTCACCCTGGTCGTCGCCGTCCTGATCGCCGTTCTGGCCGGTCTGGCCCTGCTCACCCTGCTGGCCCTTTTGCCCCTGCTGCTTCTGGCCCTTTTGTCCCTTCTGCGTCAGGCCGCGCTTGGCAAGCTCGTCCTGCAGCTTCTTCAGCCGGTCGCGCAGCGCCTGCTGGTCCTGCTGCAGGTCCGACATCGACTGATCGCCCTGCTGCTTGCCGCGCGAGCGGTCCCGCCGGGAATCCTGCCCCTGCTTGTAAGTCTTGTCGCGCAATTGCTGCTGCTTGCGGATCATGTCGCTGAGCTCATTCAGCGCCTGTTCCATCTCGCTGTCGCCGGATTGTCCCGGCTGCGCCATCTGGAGATTTTCCATGATCTGCGCGAGCTGCTCGAGCATGCGCTGCGCGGCTTCCTTATTGCCCTCGCGCGCCGCCTTCTCGATCTGCTTCAGGAGCTCGTCGAGATCGCGCTGCGTGATGACGGAGCGATCGCGATTGGAGGACTGGTTCCGTTCCGTCGCCCGCTTGTACTCCTCGAGCTTCTGGATGGCGTCGGACTGGTTGTCGAGGCTCTTGCCGGATTCCTTCTGCCGCAGGCTGTCGCCGGAATCCTGCATCGCCTTTTCGGCACTGTCGAGCAGCGCATCGGGATCCTGATCCTGCTGCGCCGCGACCGACGGCAGGCCTCCCAGCAGGACAGCGAGGCAAGCGATCGAGATCGCCTTCAAGACTGGCACGCGCGCTAGCTTCCGCATTTCCGGTCCCGCGTCAATTGATTGGCCCCGTCGTCGCCTTTGTTGGCCCGGTTGTTCGCCGACTTCCGATAGGCCTGAAGCTGCTCCCGCAAGGCGTCCTGCTGCTTCGACAGCTCTTCCAGCTGCTCAGGCGAGGCTTTCTGAGTCTTCTGTTTCAGCTCGACGGCCTTGTCGAGGATGAGCTGGACCTCCGCCGGGAATGGCTGCCGGGGTCCAAGCGGATTCTGCTCGGCACGCCGGGCGAGATCGCGCACCTTTCCGGCCATGGCCTCGCGCAGCTTCTGCGTCAACACCCTGATCTCGTCCTCGCTGGCGCCGCGTTCCAGCGCCCGCTTGAGCGCGTCCTGCGCCCCGCGCAGTGCCGCGTTGACACTGCCAGCGACACCGTCGTCCTCGATGGTGACCGCGAATGCCCACATGCTCGACACCACCTCGCGCAGCGCCTCGTCGGTGCGCGCGGCCTCGAGTTGGGACGCCAGGCTGCGCAGGCCGAGATAACAGCCGGCATCCGGCGTGAACAATTCGGGCGCGATCATCAGCGCGTCGAGCGCGGCATAGACGTCCGAGTTCTTGTTGGCGTCGAGCGCGAGGATGCGGCGCTGCTCGATCAGCGCGCGCGCGAGCGAGTTGGTGAAGAGACGCTCGGGCAGGCGCATGTTGAAGGGCTCGCTCTTCGCCTCATTGCCGGCCTCGTCCTTGGCAGTGAGCGTCAGCGTGACGTCGGCGCCGGCATAGGGATATTCGCTGAGATCCTTCACGGTCTGGCCGACGCCGTTGCGAGTGCGCGCATTCGGCAGCACCAGCGGGAATTGCGGCGGCGGGAACAGCGGCCGCGCCGCGGCCTTTGTATCGGCATCCTTGGGGTCGGCATCCTTGCCAGCGTCCTTGCTGTCGGCAGGGCGCAGGCCGATCTGCGCTTCGGCGCCGGTGACGCCGTAATCGTCCTCGATCTTGTAGGAGAGCTGGAGCGCGCCGCGGGCCTGCCGCTCCGGATCCTTGGCCAGCGAGATCGTCGGTGGCCGGTCCGGCGTTGCCGCAAACGCCCATTGCGGCTGGCCGGAGGGCGCGCGGACATGCGCGGTGCCATCACCGGTGATGGTGAAATGCTTCTCGTTGGTGCCTTTTGGCGCGGCCTCGGCAGGCGCGACTTCCTTGAGGCCGCCGGAGACGACAACATCGAGGCTGCCGCCCGAGGAGCGCACGATCAGGGTCGAGCCGGCGGGCACGGCCAGCGGGCCTGATGCCGATAACGCTGCGGCCTCCTTGTTGGCGGCCGACAGGATGATCGGCGGCTTGCCGGTATAGAGCGGCGGAGTCACCCAGGCGTCGACGCGAATATTGGTCGGGGCCAGCACGCCGTTCCAGTCGAACGCTGCTCCGAGCCGCATCGCGCGCTCGTCGCCGGCCGCAAAGAAGGTCGCAACCAGCATCACCATGACCAGCGCGCGTAGCGCCCAGGGATCATGCAGCGCCAGCCGCGGCTGCGGCAGGCCGGCCCGGATGCGCCTGAGCGAGGCCAGCGTGCGCTCGCGCTGCGCCTGCCACAGCGCCTTCGCGATCGGGTCCTGCGAGGTCAGCGTGTCCGTCAGCGTGGTGGCCGGACGGTGACGGATGCCAGAGCCGCGATCGAGCCGGCTCAAGGCTTCCTCGCGGCTCGGCCAGCGGAAGCGAATCAACGGGAACAGGGCGGCAATCGCGATGCCGGCGAAAACGACGAGGCCGATGGCGCGGGCGATGAACGGCAGCGCCAGCCACAGCCCGGCCCAGGACACCACCAGGAACAGGCCGATGACGGTCAGCAGCCGCGCCAGATGGGGCCAGGCACGCTCCCACGCGATGGCATAGATGGCCCGATCGAGGGCCTGCGCCAGCTTCAGCCGCGACAGAGCGTCGCCATCGCGGATCGGGTCTGACGGGTCGGGGGTGACGCCGTTCAATCAGCTCTCCAGGTTGCCCGGTAGAGTGAAGCGTACCACAACGGCAGCACTGAGGCATCCGTTCCTGTACGGGAGACACCCCTTTTCCCGCATAACACGAGGACGTGACTGGCCCCCCGTAACCCCGTAATTTCCGCGCCGTCACCTGAGGGAAAAAGGAAACGTCATGGACAAGAAGATGCACGATAAGGGCCTCGAAGTCCGCAAAGCGGTGCTGGGGGAAGCCTATGTCAACAACGCCCTGAAGAACGTCGACGACTTCAACCGTCCGTTTCAGGAGATGCTCAACGAATATTGCTGGGGCACGGTTTGGGGCCGCGAGGAGCTGCCGCGCAAGACCCGCAGCATGCTCAACATCGCGATGATCGCGATCCTCAACCGCCAGCACGAGTTTCGCGCGCATCTGAAGGGCGCGTTGACGAACGGCGTGACCCGCGACGAGATCCGCGAGATCCTGATGCAAGTCGCGATCTATGGCGGCATGCCGGCCGCCGTCGACAGCTTCCGCATCGCGCGCGAGGTGTTCGCGGAGATCGACGGGAAGGCGTGAGAAACAACGCCAATCTCCGCTGTCGTCCCGGACAAGCGTGAGCGCAGATCCGGGATCCATAACCACAGCGAGATGTGGTTACGAGGACTCGGAGTTGCCATTTCGCGCCAGCACTCCTCCCTGGGATTATGGGTCCCGGATCTACGCGCGCTTCGGGCGCGCTTGTCCGGGACGACACCGAGGGTGGGAAGCTCGCAACGACGAATAACAACCACAAGGAAACACCATGGACATCGGATTCATCGGCCTCGGAAACATGGGTTTCCCGATGGCGCGGCGGCTGATCGAGGCGGGACACAAGCTCGTCGTGTTCGACACGCGCAAGGAGGTCGTCGACAAGCTCGTCGCGCGCGGCGCCACCGCTGCGACCTCGCCGAAGGACGTCGCCGACCAGGTCGAGACTGTGATGGCGAGCCTGCCATCGCTGCAAGCCTCGCTCGAGGTCGCGACCGGCGCGAATGGCGTGATCGAGGGCAGCCGTGCAAAGCGCTTCATCGATCTCTCCACCGTCGGCTCGACGATGGCGGCGAAAATTCACGGCCTCCTGGCCAAGCGCGACATCGTGCAGATCGACTGCCCCGTCTCCGGCGGCGTCGGCGGCGCCGAGAAGGGCACGCTGGCGGTGATGGTGTCGGGACCGAAAACCGAGTTCGAGCTGCTCAAGCCCGCACTCGACGTGATCGGGAAGGTGTTCTTCATCGGCGAGCAGCCAGGTGCGGCGCAGACCATGAAGCTCGCCAACAATTTCCTCTCCGCGACGGCGATGGTGGCCACATCGGAAGCGGTGGTGATGGGCGTGAAAGCCGGGCTCGATCCCGCCGTGATGATCGATGTCATCAACGCGGGCTCCGGCATGAACACCGCAAGCCGCGACAAGTTTCCGCGCTCGGTGCTGCCGCGCAGCTTCGATTTCGGCTTCGCGACGGGATTGATGGTGAAGGACGTGCGGCTGGCGCTGGAGGAGATGAAACAGCTCGGCCTGTCGATGGAGGTCGCCGACGCCGTGGGGCGGCTATGGGAGACCGTGATCGCTGCGGAGGGCGCCGAGTCCGATTTCACCGCGGCGATCAAGCCGATCGAGAAGAAGGCGGGGGTGGTGGTCGGAAAGAGGTAGCGCCTACGCGAATCGCGCATTTGTCGCCGATTGCCTCGGCCGATCAAACAGCTGCGCCGGACAACCCCGCGTCATGCGGGCAACCCCGTGTCTACTGTGCATGGGGTTGTTTTCCAAATTTTGGTGGCGGCCGCGCGGGTGCCGCTTCACAGCCACGGCGCGGGCGTGTCCATCCCGATCAGTTGCTCGACCTCGATGCGCGGGCGCACGACGGCGTACTGGTCGCCCTTCACCAGCACTTCCGGCACCAATGGCCGCGTGTTGTAGGTGCCGGCCTGCACGGCGCCATAGGCGCCGGCGGTCATGATCGCGAGGAGATCGCCGGCCTTCGGCATCGGCAACGCGCGATCGAGCGCGAGATAGTCGCCGGTCTCGCAGACAGGGCCGACGACGTCGGCCAAGATCGTCGCCGCGTCCTTCGCCGGCTGCGTCACCGGCAGGATGTCGTGATGGGCCTCGTACAGCGTCGGGCGGATGAGGTCGTTCATCGCGGCGTCGATGATGACGAAATTCTTGCCGTCGCCGTGCTTCACGTAAATCACCTTGGCGACGAGGATGCCGGCATTGCCGACGATCATGCGGCCCGGTTCGAACATCAGCGTGCAGCCGAGATTGTGGCTGACGCGCTTGACCATGGCGGCATAGGCGTCGGGCGCCGGCGGCGCCTCGCGGTCCATGTAATAGGGAATGCCGAGGCCGCCGCCGAAATCGACATGGCTGATGTCGTGGCCGTCGGCACGCAGCGTCTGCACGAATTCGGAGAGGATGCGGAACGCTGTCTCCATCTTGGAGAGGTCGGTGATCTGGCTGCCGATATGCACGTCGGTGCCGGTCACCTGGATCCCGGGCAGCTTCGCGGCGCGCGCGTAAACCTCGCGGGCATGAGCGAGCGGAATGCCGAACTTGTTCTCGGACTTGCCGGTCGAGATCTTTGCGTGCGTGCCGGCATCGACATCGGGATTGACGCGGACGGAGATGCGCGCGGTCTTGCCCATCTCGGTCGCTAGACGCGAGAGCAGCTCGAGCTCGGGCTCGGATTCGACGTTGAGGCAGAGGATGTCGGCGGCGAGCGCGGCACGCAGCTCGGTCTCGGTCTTGCCGACGCCGGAGAACAGGATCTTGCTGGCGGGGATGCCCGCGGCCAGCGCGCGCTTCAATTCACCGCCGGAGACCACATCGGCGCCGGCGCCGAGCCTCGCCAGCGTGCGCAGCACCGACTGGTTCGAGTTCGCCTTCATGGCGTAGCAGACCAGCACCTTCTCGCCGGCGAAGGCATCGGCGAAGACGCGGTAGTGCCGCTCGAGCGTCGCGGTCGAATAGCAATAGAACGGCGTGCCGACCGTGGCAGCCAGCTCGGACAGATTCACCGCCTCGGCGTGCAGCACGCCGTTGCGATAGTCGAAATGGTTCATGGCGTTGGCTCAGTTGCCCCAGCCTACCGGCCGGTTTTATCGTCCAGGAGCGGGTCGAGAACAAAGGATCTTTTACTGCCCTTGGGCGCCACAGGAGGGGCGTCCGCACCATAGGTGGGATTGAACACGCTTGGTGTTTTCTGGGCTTCGATCTCGGTATCTGTTGGCGCGGCGATGTTGGCCGTGGACGCGCTCGAGGCGGTCGGCGGCAGATCCAGCGGGCCCTTGCGGCCGCAGCCGGCCAGCGCAAGCGCCGTCAGGCTCAAGACAATGATGGCCCACCCCGAGCCGGCCGGGCGAAACTTTGACGTCACGACGAAATCCCCACTACGCGGGCCGCACCATACAGAGATTGGCGCGCTCTGGCGAGAGCCGGATGACCATGAAACATCAGCGAAATTTTGCCCCCCAGCCCTATTTCCGCTCTTTTTCCAGCCGCTTCGCCCAGGCCTTGGCCTGCGACATCACATTCTTCGGCGCGGTGCCGCCGAAGCTGGTCCGGCTCTTCACGGACGATTCGACCGAGAGAACGCCGAGCACGTCCTTGGTGATTTTCGGCTCGATCGCCTGCATCTCCTTGAGCGGCAGCTCGTGCAGCGCCACGCCGCCCTCGGCCGCCTTGGCGACGATGCGGCCGGTGACGTGGTGAGCATCGCGGAACGGCATTTTCAGCGTCCGCACCAGCCAGTCGGCAAGATCGGTCGCGGTGGCATAGCCCTCGCCGGCGGCAGCTTTCATCTTCGCTTCGTCGGGCACGAGGTCGCGGACCATGCCGGTCATGGCACGGATCGCCAGCGACAGCGCGGCGAAGCCTTCCATGGCGCCCTGCTTGTCCTCCTGCATGTCCTTTTGATAGGCGAGCGGCAGGCCCTTCATGACGATCAAGAGGCCGTTGAGCGCGCCGATGACGCGGCCGGTCTTGGCACGCACCAGCTCGGCGGCATCCGGGTTGCGTTTCTGCGGCATGATCGAGGACCCCGTGGTGAACTTGTCGCTGAGGCGGATGAGGCCCACCAGCGGCGAGGTCCAGATCACGATTTCCTCGGCAAAGCGCGACATGTGCACGGCGCAGATCGAGGCGGCCGACAGCGTCTCCAGCACGAAGTCGCGATCGGAGACCGCATCGAGCGAGTTCGCCATCGGGCGATCGAAGCCGAGCGCTTTCGCGGTGGCGTGGCGATCGATCGGGAACGAGGTGCCGGCGAGCGCGGCGGCGCCGAGCGGCGATTCATTGAGCCGCTTGCGTGCGTCCTGGAAGCGACCGCGGTCGCGCGCGGCCATCTCGACATAGGCCAGCAGATGATGACCGAACGTCACCGGCTGCGCGGTTTGCAGATGCGTGAAGCCCGGCATCACGGTCGCGGCATGCTCGAGCGCGCGATTGACCAATGCGGCCTGGAACGCGGCGAGCGCGGCATCGGTCTCGTCCAGAACATCGCGGACATAGAGACGGAAATCGGTCGCGACCTGGTCGTTGCGCGAGCGCGCGGTGTGCAGGCGGCCGGCGGCGGGGCCGATCAGCTCCGACAGACGGCTCTCGACGTTCATGTGAATGTCTTCGAGCGCGCGCTTGAACGTGAAGCCGCCCTTGCCGATCTCTGACAAAATCGTGTCTAGACCCTTGCCGATATTTTTCGCATCAGAGGCCGTGATGATGCCCTTTGCGGCGAGCATCGCAGCGTGGGCCTTGGACGCGGTGATGTCCTGGGCAAACAGGTGACGATCGACGTCGATGGAGACGTTGATTTCTTCCATGATCTCGTCGGGACGTTCCGAGAACCGGCCGCCCCACATCTTGTTGCTCATGATCCCCTGCTCACGCCTTGTCTTTTGCCGCAGATTTGCTGGCCGCAGCCAGCCGTATTAAGAGGCCCCTGATAGCCATATCTGCGACCGGATGACAAACGATATGCTCGATAAAAAGCCCTCCGCCACGCGCCGGATCCCGCTCGTCATCGCCACCGTGGTGGTCGGCGGGCTGGCGGGCTTTGCCGCCCTGTACGGGCTGGGCCTGAGCCGGGCCCCTTCGGGCGATCCGACCTGCAAGCCGGCGGTCGCGACGGCGCAAAAGATCGCCCCGCTCGCCCATGGCGAGGTGGCCGCGCTGACCATGGCGAGCGCGCCGCTGAAGCTGCCCGACCTCAGCTTCGAGGATGCCGACGGCAAGCCGAAGAAGCTGTCCGATTTCCGCGGCAAGACCCTGCTGGTGAACCTCTGGGCCACCTGGTGCGTCCCCTGCCGGAAGGAGATGCCGGCGCTGGACGAGCTTCAGGGCAAGCTGTCGGGGCCGAATTTCGAGGTGGTGGCGATCAATATCGACACCCGCGACCCCGAGAAGCCGAAAACCTTCCTGAAAGAGGCCAATCTGACTCGTCTGGGCTATTTCAGCGACCAGAAAGCCAAGGTTTTCCAGGATCTTAAGGCGATAGGCCGGGCCCTGGGCATGCCGACCTCGGTGCTCGTCGATCCGCAAGGCTGCGAGATCGCGACGATCGCGGGGCCGGCGGAATGGGCGAGCGAGGACGCGCTCAAGCTGCTGCGGGCCGCGACCGGGAAGGCCGCCGCGTCACTTTAGGGGAAGTTCAGGCGGTGACGTTGAGGTTGCCGCCGACGCCGGGCCCGACATTGGCGAGCGAGGGTTGACCGGCGCCCAGCAGCGTCAGGACGGTGGATTTCTCCATGTCCATGTTCTGCTTCGTCAGCGTCGCCGCAATATTCGACTGCAGCGCGCCTTGCTGAGCGGTCAGCATGGTGCTGACCATTGCCATCATGTCCATTACGCGAACCCTCGTATTGGGCGTAACCTAGACGCGAGCGGTTAATGGGACATGAATTGTCACACAATGGAGCCACGGCCGAGGCGCCGTAGGGTGGGCAAAGGCGCACTTGCGCCGTGCCCACGATCTCTCTCGATCGCAAAAAATGCGTGGGCACGCTACGCTTTGCCCACCCTACGGCACCGCGCTCTACCTCGTCGGAAGCGGCTTGGCGCCGCGATAGTCGTAGAAGCCGCGCTGGGTCTTGCGGCCGAGCCAGCCGGCCTCGACGTATTTCACCAGCAGCGGACACGGGCGGTATTTGGAGTCGGCCAGCCCCTCGTGAAGCACCTGCATGATCGACAGGCAGGTATCGAGGCCGATGAAATCGGCGAGCTCCAGCGGGCCCATTGGGTGATGGGCGCCGAGCTTCATCGCCGCGTCGATCGCCTCGACGTTGCCGACGCCTTCATACAGCGTGTAGATCGCCTCGTTGATCATCGGCAGCAGGATGCGGTTGACGATGAAGGCCGGGAAATCCTCGGACACCGCGACCTGCTTGCCGAGCTTGGCGACGAATTCCTTGGACGCCTCGAAGGTCTGGTCGTCGGTGGCGATGCCGCGGATCAGCTCCACCAGCTCCATCAGCGGCACCGGGTTCATGAAGTGAATGCCGATGAAGCGCTCGGGCCGGTCGGTGGCGGCGGCCAGCCGCGTGATCGAGATCGAGGACGTGTCGGAGGCGACGATCGCCTCCGGCTTCAGCACCGCGCAGAGCTCGTGAAAGATCTTGCGCTTGACCTCTTCCTTCTCGACCGCGGTCTCGATTACGAGGTCGCAGTCGGCGAGGTCGTCGAGCTTCTCGGCGAGCTTGATGCGCGCCATCGCCTTGGACTTGTCGTCCTCGGTCACCGCCTTCTTGGAGACCTGGCGCGCCAGATTGCCGTTGATGGTGGCCATGCCCGACTTGAGACGGTCGGCCGAGACATCGTTGAGCACCACGTCGAAGCCGGCCAGCGCTGCAACATGCGCGATGCCGTTGCCCATCTGCCCCGCGCCGATCACGCCGACCTTCTTGATTACTGCCGCCATAATGTCATCCACCGGAACGGCGCGCATATCGCGCCCTGCCTATCCCTGAGCCGGGAGGTCTGATTTGACCAGGAGCCCGATTTAATCAGAACCCGGGCTCGAAACCTAGATTGGATCGCTTCGAAGGCGTGCCCCACGCCAAAGAAAACGCCTCATAAATGAAACACCGGCCGGAGTTTATACCTCCGGCCGGTGTTTTTAGCGTGTTTTACTTGCCGAGCTTGGCGAGTTCGTCGGTCAGCTCCGGAACCGCCTGGTAGAGGTCGGCGACCAGGCCGTAATCGGCGACCTGGAAGATCGGCGCGTCCTCGTCCTTGTTGATCGCGACGATCACCTTGGAGTCCTTCATGCCGGCCAGATGCTGGATCGCGCCGGAAATGCCGACCGCAACATAGAGCTCGGGGGCCACGACCTTGCCGGTCTGGCCGACCTGCCAGTCGTTCGGCGCATAGCCGGCGTCCACCGCCGCGCGCGAGGCACCGACGCCGGCCCCTAACTTGTCGGCGAGCGGCTCGATGTATTTGGCGAAGTTCTCGCGGCTCTGCATGGCACGACCACCGGAGACAATGATCTTCGCCGAGGTCAGCTCGGGACGATCGCTCTTGGCGACCTCCTCGCCGACGAAGGACGACAGGCCGGGATCGGCCGCCGCCGCCACGGTCTCGACCGGCGCGCTGCCACCTTCACCCGTCGCGGCGAAGGTGGAGGTGCGGACCGTGATGACCTTCTTGGCGTCCTTCGACTTCACCGTCTGGATGGCGTTGCCGGCATAGATCGGACGCTCATAGGTATCGGGGGCGACCACCTTAATGATCTCCGAGACCTGCATGACGTCGAGGAGGGCTGCGACGCGCGGCATCACGTTCTTGAAGCGCGAGGTCGCGGGCGCGACGATCGCGTCATAGGACGGCGCCAGCGAGACGATCAGCGCAGCCAGCGGCTCGGCGAGATCGTGCGCGTAGAGCTCGCCGTCGGCGAGCAGCACCTTCTTGACGCCGGCGAGCTTGGCGGCGGCATCCGCCGCGGCCTTGGCGTTCTGGCCGGCTACCAGTACCTCGACATCGGCGCCGAGCGCGGCGGCGGCGGTCAGCGTCTTGTTGGTCGCATCCTTGAGCGACGCGTTGTCGTGTTCGGCAATCAGCAGCGTCGTCATCAGAGCACCCCGGCTTCGTTCTTGAGTTTCGACACCAGCTCGGCGACGTCCTTGACCTTGACGCCGGCCTTGCGGCCTGCCGGTTCAGTCGTCTTGAGAACCTCGAGGCGTGTGGCGACATCGACGCCGTAATCAGCGACGGTCTTCTCCGCGATCGGCTTCTTCTTCGCTTTCATGATGTTCGGCAGCGAGGCGTAGCGCGGCTCGTTGAGACGCAGATCGGTGGTGACGATCGCCGGTCCCTTGAGCTTGACGGTCTGGAGGCCGCCGTCGACTTCGCGGGTGACCTTGAAGTCGGAACCTTCCACCTCGAGCTTCGAGGCGAAGGTCGCCTGCGACCAGCCGAGCAGCGCGGCCAGCATCTGGCCGGTCTGGTTCGAATCATCGTCGATCGCCTGCTTGCCGAGGATGATCAGGCCGGGCTGCTCTTCGTCGGCGACCTTCTTCAGGATCTTGGCGACGGCGAGCGGCTCGACGGTGCCCTCGGCCTTCACCAGGATGCCGCGATCGGCGCCCATCGCAAGACCGGTGCGGATCGTCTCCGACGCCTGCGCAGGTCCAATGGAGACCACCACGACTTCGGTCGCCTTGCCGGCTTCCTTCAGGCGCAGCGCTTCCTCGACCGCGATCTCGTCGAACGGGTTCATGGACATTTTGACGTTGGCGAGTTCAACGCCCGATCCATCGCCCTTGACGCGGACCTTGACGTTGTAATCGACCACCCGCTTTACCGGCACCAAGACCTTCATCGATCCTCTTTCACTCAATTTGGGAGGGGGGTTATTCAACTGGCGCGGAACCTAAAGGCCTGATCCGGCCCGGTCAACGCGCGAAGGGGCCTAATTTTAGTCCCCTGAAATGCGCCGCTCAATGGGTCAGCAATCTTGGGGTCAGCGATTCTGGCCCGGAACCCAGAGCACGTCGCCAGCGCCATTATGGTTAGCGGCTCGGCTGGCGACGAACAGGAAATCCGACAGGCGGTTCATATACTGGATGCCAGCGCTACCAACGGTCTCATTGGGCTGGGCCGCCAGTTCCACCATCACACGTTCCGCCCTGCGGCATATCGTGCGCGCGACGTGGAGGGTGGCTGCGGCCGCCGTGCCGCCGGGCAGCACGAAAGAGGTCAGCGGCGCGAGCTTGTCGTTGAGCGCGTCGATGTCGCGCTCGAGCCGTTCGACCTGGCTTGGCACCACCCGCAGCCGCTCAGCTTTGCCTTCTCGTTCCGGCACTGCAAGGTCGGCGCCGAGATCGAACAGGTCGTTCTGGATGCGGCCGAGCATCGCGTCGAGCTCGGGCATGTCATGGGTGTGGAGGCGAACAACGCCGATCGCGGCATTGGTCTCATCGACCGTGCCGTAGGCTTCGATGCGCAGATCGTATTTCGGACGACGCTCGCCGGTTCCAAGCGCTGTCGTGCCGTCGTCACCGGTCTTCGTATAGATGCGGTTGAGTACCACCATGTTCAGCGCCCCATCGCCCAAACCGCAATCATCGCAATCACGATCGCCACGAACTGAAGCAGCACGCGCCAGCGCATCAGCTTCTGCGAGGTGTTGGGCGAGCCGCCGCGCATCATGTTGACGAGACCGAGCAGCAGCACCAACGCCACGGCGCCGGCTGCCACCGGCAGGATGAAAGTACTCAGGAGAGATGCCATTGGGGGGTGATAACACCGTGTACGCCGGTCCGCTATGGCGTCCCCGTCATTCCGGGGCGATGCGAAGCATCGAACCCGGAATCCATCGGACGGCGTTATAAGTGGCGAGATGGGATTCCGGGCTCGCGCTGCGCGCCCCGGAATGACGACGGGGATACTTCGCAATCTGGCTTTTCCGCCAATAATATCAGAAGCTCATGAGATGATTTCCGATTTGCGTCCGCCGCTGCCCCTCTTCGCCTCTCCCCGCTTGCGGGGAGAGGCCGGAATGCGCGCGAAGCGCGGATTCCGGGTGAGGGGGACTCTCCGCGAGTCTCGCTATCGCCGTCCCAGCGGAGAGTCCCCCTCACCCGCCGCGCGTTCCGGACGATGCTTCGCATCGCTCGGCGCGCGTCGGCCTCTCCCCGCACGCGGGGAGAGGCGAAGGTGGAGCAAGCCGTGAAAGCGATCCGCTACATCTACTGCGTGCTGGAGGATGCGTTCTATACGTTCCTGGCCGATGACGGCTGGGCGATCGCGAGCCACATCGCGCTGTCGACACTGATGGCGCTGTTCCCGTTCCTGATCGTGCTGACCTCGCTGGCAGGCTTCTTCGGCTCCAAGGAACTCGCCGATCAGGCCGCCAGCCTGATGCTCCAGATCTGGCCCAAACAGGTCGCCGATTCCATCTCGGGCGAGGTCCACGACGTGCTGACCACGACCCGGACCGGCATCCTGACCATCGGCGCGGCGCTGTCGGTCTATTTTGCCTCCAACGGCGTCGAGGCGCTCAGGGTTGCGCTGAACCGCGCCTATGCGGTGGTGGAGATGCGGCGCTGGTACTGGCTGCGGCTGGAATCGATCGGCTACACGTTGGTCGCCGCCTTCACCGCGCTCGCGATGGCGTTCCTGATCGTGCTCGGCCCGCTCTTCATCGAGGCGGCGCGGCGCCACATTCCGCTGTTCGTCGAATCCAATGAGAGCATCCTCACCTGGCTGCGCTACGGCATCACCGTGGCCGCACTGGTGGTGGCGCTGCTGATCCTGCACGCCTGGCTGCCGGCGGGCCGGAGGAGCTTCTTCCAGATCCTGCCCGGCATCGTCTTCACCATCGTGGCCTCGCTGATCTCGGGCATCGTGTTCGGCCAGTATTTGGCGCGCTTCGCCAACAACTACGTGACGATGTATGCGGGGCTGGCCTCGGTGATCATCGCGCTGGTGTTTTTGTATTTCATCGCCGCGATCTTCGTTTACGGCGGCGAGCTCAACGCCGCGATCATCAAGTCGCGGCTTCCTCACGGCGTGTCGCTTCAAGCAGCGCAGTCGCTAAAGCCCGCGGAGACACAGGCTTGACCAGGAAGGCGTCGGCGCCGGCCTCGCGCGAAGCCGCCTCGTCCTCGCCGCGACCGGACACGCCGATGATCGGGATCTGAGCCAGCGGCGGCGCCATGGTGCGGATCCGCCTGATCGCCTCGACGCCGTCGATGCCCGGCAGCACCATGTCCATCAGCACCGCGTCGAAGGTGCCCCGCTCCAGCCGGTTCACTGCGTCCTCGCCGCGACCGATGAACTCGGCATGATGGCCGAGCTCGGTCAGGATCGTGTTGAGCACGACGCGGCCGAACGGATTGTCCTCCACGCTGAGCACGCGCAGCGCCGCGGCGGCGTCCATCTCGGCTTCGCCCTTCGATTTGCTGGATTTGGCCGGCCCTGCCGCGTCCAGCGACACCGTCAATGTGAAGGTGGCGCCGCCGCCGCGCCGCGGCGCGACGCTGATGTCACCGCCCATCGCGCGCGCCAATTGTTTCACCGATGATAGCCCGAGGCCCGCGCCGCCGAAGCGCGAGGCGATGGTGACATTGGCCTGGGTGAACGGGCGGAACAGCCGCTTGATCTCGGCCATGGAGAGGCCGATGCCGCTGTCCGAGACCGAGAAGGCGACGCCGACCCTACCCTTGGCCTTGTCGCTCCTTTTGCCCTTCTCTTGATCTTTGGCCGGACGCCAGGGCGCGACCGCGAGCGCCACGGCGCCATGTTCGGTGAATTTGACGGCATTGTCGATCAGGTTCTCCAGCGCGGCGCGCAGGCGAACGGGATCGCCGACCACGAGCCCCGGCAATTTGTCGGAGATCTCAACCTGGGCTTGGAGGCCCTTGGCGGCAGCCCGCCCGGCCAGCGAATCTCCGGCGCTGCGGGCCAGCGTCCGCAGGTCGAACAGATCCTGCCGCAGCGTGCTGCCACCCTTTCCCGTTCTGGCCGCATCGACGAACAGGGTGGCAAGGCTCGCCAGATGCTCGGCGCCGGCCTTGATCGTGTCGGCCCAGCGCCGCTCCCGCTCGCCCAGATCGGAGGTCGCGAGCAGGTCGCTGATCGCGAGAATGCCGGTCAGGGGGGTCCGGACCTCATGGGCAAAGGCAGCGAGCGCCGCCTGGACAACGTCGGGCGTGACCGCCTTGGTAGAGCGCTGGCGCGACCGCCCGGCCGCCCCGGACCGCTTCCGAGGCGGTCGCCTGGACGTCCGCGTGGTGCGCACTGCGCGCGTTTTCGCCGCCATAATTCCCCTTCGAAGGATCCGCTTCGAACCCGGGCTGTCGCGCAAGCATGACACGACGGAACCCCCGGAGTCACGGCAGCGTTTCGCTAACCCCCAGAGAAACTTAACCTAATCCCACCAGCGGGCGGACATCGGCGGGTGCGACGCCCGCGCTGCGCAACTCCCGCAGCCCGGTCGAGCGGCTCGATTTCGACAGCTTCCGCCCCGCGCTGTCACGAATCAGAGCGTGATGGCGATAGGTGGGTTCCGGCAGGCCGAGCAGGACCTGGAGCAGGCGGTGCACCGAGGTGGCGTGAAACAGGTCCCGGCCGCGCACCACTTCGCTGACGTTCTGAAGCGCATCGTCGACGACAACAGACAGATGGTAGCTGGTCGGCGTCTCCTTGCGAGCCAGGATCACGTCGCCCCAGGATTCCGGTCGCGCCGCGATAATGCCGCGCTCGCCATCCGGCCCCACGCCGAGCTCGCTCCAGCTCAAGCCGCCGACGCGACGGCAGGCGGCCACCATATCGAGCCGGAGCGCATAGGGGACGCCCGAGGCGATCAGTCGTGTCCGCTCGTCGGCAGAGAGCGACTTCGCATCCCCAGGATAAAGCGGCGCGCCGTCGGGATCGCGCGGCCAGGGCCTGTCAGCCTCGCGCGCAGCGACCAACCTTGCGGTCTCGGCGCGGCTCTCGAAGGCGGGATAGACGAGGCCGAGCGCGGTGAGTTTTTCCAGCGCAGCGCGATAATCAGCAAGATGCTCCGACTGCCGCCGCACCGGCGTCTCCCAGACGATCCCGAGCCAAGCGAGGTCTTCATAGATCGCCGCCTCGAACTCCGGCCGGCAGCGTGTCGCATCGATGTCCTCGATCCGCAGCAACAGCCGCCCGCCCGTCTCGCGCGCGCGGTCGAAGTTCAGCAGCGCGGAATAGGCGTGGCCGAGATGCAAGAGGCCATTCGGGCTGGGGGCAAATCGGAAAACGGGTGGCATGAAGTCTCGCGCTATTCGTCATTGCCGGGCTTGACCCGGCAATCCATCCTCCATGACTCTGTTACGATAGGAGATGCATGGCCGGGTCAAGCCCGGCCATGACGTCGGAGAGAGCTTGCCGAGCCACATGACCATCCACCTCGAAACCCAGTCCGATCTCGAAGAGGCCGTCCACGCGCTGGTCAAGCGCGATCCGCGGCTCAAGCCGGTGCTCGAGATCGCGGGCATGCCGGCGTTGCGGCGGCGGGAGCCGGGGTTTGCGGGGCTGGCGCATATCGTCTGCGGGCAGCAGCTCTCGACTGCGAGCGCCGCGGCGATCTGGGGACGTCTGTCGGCCGCGTTCGATCCGTTCGACCATGACGCGGTGCGCCGCGCCCGTACCGACCGGCTGGGCCGGCTTGGCCTGTCCGCCGCCAAGATCAAGACGCTGAAGCATCTCGCGCGCGAGATCAGCACGCAGCGGCTGAACCTGGACGTGCTCGCGGAGGAAGACGCCGAGGCGGCGCACCATACCCTGATCGCGCTGCCCGGCATCGGCCCGTGGACGGCAGACGTCTATCTGCTGTTCTGCCTCGGACACGGCGATGCGTGGCCGGCCGGCGACATCGCCGTGCAGGAGGGGATCAAGGTTGGCCTCGGACTCAAGGCGCGACCGACAGAAAAGCAGATGGCACCGCTCGCCGAACCTTGGCGACCGCTGCGTGGCGCCGCCGCGCATCTGTGGTGGAGCTATTATCGCGTGATCAAGAAGCGCGAAGGTGTGCTCACGGCCTAGGCAATCGTTGCAAGAATCGTCACAGCTTTTCACGTCTCCGTTATGTTCTTGCTGTTGCACGCAAAAGGTCCGATTTCGCCTTCAGCCTCGATCGGATTGTTTGAATATTGCGAACGAGGCGCTTCGGCTTGACAAAATTTGGTCAGTTCATTGGGACCCGAAGCGATGGTGGTCCTCCTCGGACGTTCCGTACTCAAAGTGCTCCCGGCGAGAGCGGCGTCTCTGTTCTGCGCACCCGCCTGAACGGCGACACGCACTTCCACGCCACCGCGCAACAGCATCTGATCAGCTTTCAACTTTCGCCCTATCTTCGGCTCCGATGCCGCATGGCAGGGCGACAACTCGAGCACGATCCGGTCAGAGGCACGCTTGCGATCTGTCCGGCCGGGCTCGATTGCGCGGTGAAGACCGTCGCGCCCGCCGACATGCTCATCATCGCGGTCAAGCCGGAGCAACTCGCACTCGCCGCCGCCGAAGACTACGAGCCCGAGATGGAATTGCCCGAGTGTTTCTCAGGCTACGATCGGAGGCTTCTGGATGCGGCACAGTTGCTGGCATCGGAAAGCGCCCAAGGCTATCCGAACGGCCCGTTGTTCTGGCACGACGTCGCAAGCCGCTTCTTCGGCTGTCTGTCGTTCGGCCATATGTCGAAGCCCGGCCGCATGTCCCGAGGCCGCCTCAGCCGGCCCACATTGCTGAAGATCAGGGAATACGTTCTTGCGAATCTCGCCGAACCGATCGAGGTCGATGAATTGGCCGCACTTGTCGGCCGCAGCCCCTTCCACTTCTCCCGCGTATTTGCTCGATCAATTGGCATGACGCCGTATCGCTATGTCGTACATCTCCGCCTGCAAGAGGCATTGCGCCAACTACGCGAGGGACGGATGCGACTGGCCGAGATCGCCGCCGAGACCGGCTTCGCCGATCAAAGCCATCTGTCACGGTGGGTTCGGCGCGTGCACGGCGTCTCCCCGAGCGAGATCCACTAAACCGCGGGCAAAAGAGCAGGAATCTTCACGAGGCCGCCCGCCCCCCTGACGTACATCCCGGTTTCGCTGCGATGAGCTTGTGGCTCTCACGGCCGAACCGGAGATCCTGATCATGTTGACTTCGATTGAACGCGGGCTGGCCGATCTCAAACAGAAGCTGCCGGGCCTTGTTTCAACGCTGGGAGACGCCGGCTACGCGTCGGCAACCGGCATCTGGGCCAAGCAGGTCGACATCGCGCCGCGCGCAGTGGTTCATTGCAAGAATGCGCTGGACGTTCAGGCTGCGATCCGCATAGCGCGCGAGCACGACGTGCTGGTATCGGTGCGCGGCGGTGGCCACGACTGGGCCGGGCGCGCGTTGTGCGACGGGATCGTGATTGATCTCGGCGGATTGCGTAGCGTCGCGGTCGACGCTGATCATCGCAGCGCCACGATCGGAGGTGGCGCACGCGCCGCTGATGTGACCTCGGTCACCGATCCGCTCGGGCTCGCCGTCGTGGCCGGCTCGGCGTCCAGCGTCGGCATGACAGGACTGACGCTGGGCGGCGGGTACGGTCCGCTGATCGGACGGTTCGGTCTTGCACTCGACAATGTGATTGCAGCCGAAATCGTGCTTGCCGATGGCAACATCGTCTCCGCAGAAGCGTCCCGCCATGCCGATTTGTTCTGGAGCCTGCGTGGCGGCGGCGGAAATTTCGGTGTAGTGACCAGCATGCGCCATCGCGTCCACGCGATGCCAAGCGTGCATTCCGGCATGCTGGTCTATCCATTCAGCGAAGCAACATCCGTGCTCGAACGATGTGTGCAGATCGAAGCTGAGGCACCCGAAGCCCTGACAGTCCAGCACCTCCTGCTCGCCGATCCCAACGGGACGGTGATGACGATGGTCGTTCCGACTTGGTGCGGCAATCCCGACGAGGGCGAAGCAAGATTAGAACCCTTTCTCAGGCTCGGAACCCTGCTGGCAGGACAGATCGAGCGGAGATCCTATGGCGCGTTGCTCTCGATGTTCGACGCATTCATCGCCGATGGCTTGCGGGCGGTGATGGACACCTGTTGGCTTCCAGCGTTCGATCGCAGCAGCGTTGAAGCGGCCGTCAACGGCATGACAAACGCTGTCTCGCCGGGTTGTGCGATCATCACCCATGGATTCCGGGGGGCCGCCTCCCGCGTCCCTGAGGACGCAACTGCCTTCGGCCTGCGGCGCGACCACACGCTGGTGGAAATGCTCGCGACCTTTCCGGACCGATCCGACCCGACGGACCATCCCCGGCATCAGAAATGGGTGCGCGCCACCCGAGAGGCATTCGACACGGCACTGCCGGGCGGATATCCCAATCTTCTCGGAAGGGACGACCATGACCGCGCGTCGCACAGTTATGGGCACAACGCCCGAAAGCTCCTGGAGGTCAAGCGCCGCTACGACCCCGAAAATGTCTTCCATTCCGCTATTCCGCTACCACACGCGACGTGACGGCAGCATCGGAGACCCGGCGCACGCGCGGCTACATCGTCTCCGTTCAACTGTACAACGGCGCCGCGCACCGAGCGGCACCATGACGTATGCGCGCATCAACCCCGTAGCCGTTCGCGGTCGGCCCGGGCACATTCCGCGACGAAGTCGACTACGGCACGCACTGCGGACAGCTCGACCAGATCGGGATGGGCGAGCAGCCAGAGGTCGGCGACGCTGACGAGTTTTTGCGGCGCGATGCGCACGAGGTCCGGATAGCTTTCCGCGACGAAGCAGGACAGCGCGGAGATCCCGATCCCTGCCCGCACCGCCGCCAGCATGTCGCCTTGCGAAGAGCAGCGCATCACTACGGTGCCCTGGCGCGTGATCGCATCGCTCCAGCGCGCCAGCTGCGCGTTCGAATCCTGATCGGCAAAGCCGATGACGCTGTGCCCCTTCCACTCGCCGCTGCGTTCCGGCAGCGACCGGCCGGCAGCATAGTCGCGCGAGGCGTAGAAACCGGTGCCGAGACGGCCGACCTTGCGGCCGACCAGATTCTCCTCGCCGCTGTCGACCGGCCGCAGCACGACGTCGGCCTCCCGCCGGCGCACGCTGGCCGGAAACGGATGGGTGATGATCTCGAGCCGGATGTGATCATGCTCATCCAGGAAGGACCGCAGCCGCGGCATCAGCCAGTGCGAGGCCAGCGTCGCGCCGATCGACAGCTTGACCGTGCCGCGCGCCTTGCGCCCGCCGGCGCCGACCGCCGCCTCGGCCCGCAGCGCGGCGGCGGCCATCGCCTCGGCATGCTCGCGCAGGGTCCGGCCGTCGGCGGTGAGCACGAATCCATCCGCGGCACGCGCCAGCAGCTTTGTGCCGAGCTGCGCCTCCAGCGCCGCGATCTTGCGGCTGACGGTCGGATGGCTGGCGTGCAGGCGCTTGGCCGCGGCGGTGAAGCTGCCGGTGTCGGCGACCGCGACGAAGGTCTTGCAGAGGTCCCAGTCCATCGCCCGCCTCCGTTCAAATCTGAATACTCGCTTGTTCAATATTGAACGATCCCCTGCCCGCCGTCCAATTCTATAGTGGGGTCAAAGCGCCGGGTGGCGGAGACCGCGCCCGCGCGACAATCGACATGGAAGCGCTCACTCCCCGGCCGGCAGGCCGGTGATGCGCGTCGTCAGGAGGATCGGATGGCACTGCCCGCCCTGCTCAAGAACAATCTGGAGCTGCCCGTCGTCGGCTCGCCGCTGTTCATCGTCTCCGGCCCGGAGCTGGTGATCGCACAGTGCAAGGCCGGCGTGGTCGGCTCGTTCCCTGCGCTCAACGCCCGTCCGGTCGAGAAGCTCGACGCATGGCTGAGCCGCATCGCGGACGAGCTCGGCGAATACAAGTCGCGCAATCCCGGCAAGAAGGTCGCACCCTACGCCGTCAACCAGATCTGCCACGCCTCCAACGACCGGCTGATGAAGGACATGGAGACCTGCGTGAAGCACAAGGCGCCGATCATCATCACCTCGCTGCGGCCGCCGGCGGAGATCGTCGAGGCCGCACATTCCTATGGCGGGCTGGTGTTCCACGACGTCATCAACGTCAAGCATGCGCGGAAGGCCGCCGAACAGGGCGTCGACGGCCTGATTCTGGTCTGCGCCGGCGCCGGCGGACATGCCGGCACGCTGTCGCCCTTCGCGCTGGTGCGCGAGGTCAAGCAATGGTTCGGCGGCGCGATCCTGCTGTCGGGCGCGATCAGCGACGGTTTCGGCATCGCCTCCGCACTGACGCTGGGCGCCGATCTCGCTTATATGGGCACGCGCTTCATCGCGACGCAGGAAGCCAATGCCGACGAGGCCTACAAATCGGCGCTGACGCAGCACGCCGCGCACGATATCGTCTACACCAACCTGTTCACCGGCGTGCACGGCAATTATCTCGGCCCCTCGATCGCCGCCGCCGGGCTCGATCCGGACAATCTCCCGGTCGCCGACAAGACGAAGATGAATTTCGGCTCCGGCGGCAACATGAAATCCAAGGCCTGGCGCGACATCTGGGGCTCGGGCCAGGGCATCGGTCAGATTACCGACGCGCCGCCTGTCGCCGAGCTGGTTGGCCGTATGAAGGGCGAGTTCGAGCAGGCCCGGCAGGATTTCCTGATGCGCGCCAGCGCCTGACGGTTCGGACTGATAAAAAAGAACGGGAGGACATCATGAAGCTGGCAGCCGCAATGATCGGCCTATCGATGCTGACGCTTGCAGCGGAAGCCGTCCATGCCGAAGGCAGCGACGAGATCCCTCAACGCCAAGAAGGTGCCGCAGCTGTTCGTGCTGTCGGGCGCGACCAAATGGGCCGATCCGCAGAAGAACCCGTGGACGATGCCGGGCATGGCGGCCTACGAATCCGAGGGCGTCGTCTATGCCAAATACGTCCTGCAGGCCAAGCCCGACGCGAAGATCGCCATCCTGTCGCAGAACGACGATTTCGGCCGCGACTATGTCGCGGGCTTCAAGCGTGCGCTCGGCGCCAAGGCCGCCAGCATGATCATCGCGGAAGCGACCTACGAGACCAGCGCGCCGACGATCAGCTCGCAGCTCTCGACCTTGAAAGCCTCGGGCGCCAACGTGCTGTTCGGCGTCGTGCTCGGAAAGTTCACCTCGCAGATGATCAAGGGCGTCGCCGAGATCGGCTGGAAACCCGAGCTATTCTTCGTGCCGACCTCGGCCTCCTCGATCTCGTTCCTCGAGCCGGCGGGGCTCGACAACGCGGTCGGGCTGATCTCATCGAGCAACCAGAAGGACACGATGGACCCGCAATGGGCCGACGATCCCGGCGTGAAGGACTATTTCGCCTTCATGAAGCAGTACATGCCGAATGCGGACCTCTCCAACTCCAACTACGCGGCCGGCTACCACTACGCGACGCTGCTGATGACGGTGCTCCGCGCGTGCAAGGACGATATCAGCCGCGACAACATCATGCGCCAGGCAGCCTCGCTGAAGGAAATCAAGTTGCCGCTACTGCTGCCGGGAATGGCTGTCACGACCGGCCCTGATGATTATTTGCCGTTCCAGCAACTTCAGCTCCGCCGCTTCAACGGCAAGAGCTGGGTGGGATTTGGCGACGTGTTGGACGATCGCTAGGCTCGCGCGAGACAAGGACACGCCATGATCATCAGCGGCGAACGCCGGATCGGCTATGACGAGATTCACGCCCGCGTCAGGCGGGCTGCAAGCGGGCTTCGCGCCGAGGGCCTCGCCGAGGGCGCGCCGGTCGCCATGATGCTGCGCAACGATTTTGCGCTGTTCGAGGTGGTCGCGGCCTCCGCCGCGCTCGGCAGTCCCGTGGCGCCGATCAATTGGCATCTCAAGGCCGAGGAAGTGCGCTACATCCTCACCGACAGCGGCGCAAAAATCCTGATCTGCCATGCCGATCTGCTGCCGCAGATTCGCTCGGGTCTGCCCGCCGATGTCCGCCTCCTCGTCGTCGCAACGCCGCCTGAGCTCGCGGCGACGTTCGGGATTGGTCCTGATCTGACCGAGGTCCCGGCCGGACTGACCGATTGGGACAGCTGGCGTGACGGTCATCCGGAAATGCAGGAGCCTCCCCGCCGGGCCGCAGCGATGATCTACACCTCGGGAACCACAGGCATGCCGAAAGGCGTGCGGCGCAAGCCATTGCAGCCCGAGCAGGCCGCCGCCGCCGAACGGATGGGCGCGATCTCCTATGGCATCAAGCCGAACGACAACCAGGTCGTGCTGATCAACGGGCCGATGTATCACTCCGCCCCGCATTCCTACGGCATGCTGGCATTCCGCAGCTTCTGCACAATCGTGCTCCAGGCGCGCTTCGACGCCGAGGAGCTGCTGGCGCTGATCGAGCGCCATCGCGTCACCCATATTCACATGGTTCCGACCATGTTCGTCCGGCTGCTGCGGCTGCCCGAGGAGGTCAAGCAGCGCTACGACCTCTCCTCGCTACGCTTCGTCGTGCACGGCGCCGCGCCCTGTCCGCCCGAGGTCAAGCGCGCCATGATCGACTGGTGGGGACTGGTCATCAACGAATATTTCGGCGCGACCGAGACCGGCATCCCGGTGTGGCACTCCGCCGAGGAGGCGCTGAAGAAGCCCGGCACGGTCGGCCGCGTCATCGAAGGCGGCATCGTCAGGATCTTCCGCGAGGACGGCAGCCTCTGCGGCGTCGGCGAGGTCGGCGAGATCTACATGCGCCAGACGGCGGTGCCGGACTTCGACTATCACGGCAAGGCGCAGGCACGCGCGGAGGCCGGGCGCGACGGCCTCGTCAGCGTCGGCGACGTCGGCTATCTCGACCAGGACGGGTATCTGTTCCTGTGCGACCGCAAGCGCGACATGGTGATCTCGGGCGGCGTCAACATCTATCCGGCCGAGATCGAGAACGTGCTGATCGGAATGCGAGGGGTGCGCGATTGCGCCGTGTTCGGTATCCCCGACGCCGAATTTGGTGAGCGGCTGTGCGCCTGCATCGAACCGGAGACGGGCGCGCAGCTCTCCGCCGCCGCGGTGCAGGCTTTCCTGCGTGAGCGGCTGGCGAACTTCAAGGTGCCGAAGGAGGTCCAGTTCCTGGATGCGTTGCCCCGCGAGGCGACGGGGAAGATTTTCAAGCGCAAGCTGCGCGACCCCTATTGGGCGGCATGATCAGGAATCCGTCTCCAAAATATCTGAACGAGACATATCGGCAGTAGTTCCTGCGCGACATCATGTCACGCGATGATCATGCTCGTGCTCGATGCACGTCGGTCGTTGCGCTTTGATCGCATCGCGTAGCAACCAATCGGAATCTCGTCTGTTGTCGCCCGGCACAATCAACTGTCGGAGGACAATAATGTCACGTCTACCCATGCTCGCCGCAGCACTCCTGCTGCTGGGATCAGCGCCCGTCGGCGCACAGTCGCAGCCCGCGCAAAGCGGTCCCGGCAACAACGCGGTCAACAGTTCAGATCACAACAACTCGAACGCCCCCGTCGCGGGCCGCAACAGCTTCACCGAAGGACAGGCGAAATCGAAGATCGAAGCAGCCGGTTATTCCAACGTCTCGGGCCTGCAGAAGGACAACGACGGCGTCTGGCGCGGCAAGGCCGACAAGGCCGGGACCAAGTCGGACGTGAGCGTCGACTTCCAGGGCAACGTGAATCCCGCCAAGTAATCCGGAGGAGGATAAGACATGACGACCACCATTTCTCGACTCTACGACAATTATTCGGACGCGGAACGTGCAGTCGCCCGTCTCGAGTCCGCCGGAGTGCCGCACTCCGACATCAGCATCGTCGCCAACAATTCGGACAATTGGTACGGCAGCTCGACCGGCAAGGTCGATCGCGATGGCGACGGCGTCGATGATCGTGCCGAAGGCGCGGGCACCGGCGCCGGAGTCGGTGCAGGCCTCGGTGGCGCTGCCGGCCTCCTTGCGGGGCTCGGGCTGCTGGCTATTCCCGGGCTCGGACCGGTCGTCGCTGCGGGCTGGCTGGCATCGACGGCCGCGGGTGCCGCAGCCGGCGCTGCAACGGGCGGGATCGTCGGCGCGCTGACCCAAGCCGGCGTTTCGAGGGACGATGCGTCGCGCTACGCCGAGGGCGTCCGCCGCGGCGGAACGCTGGTCTCGGCGAAGGTGCCCGATCAGGACCGCTCGCGCCTCGATGCCCTTCTGCATGAGAGGTCGGTGAACCTGCAGGATCGGAGCGCGGCCTGGCAAAAGGCCGGCTGGACCGACTTCGATGCCGCGAGCCCGCCGCTCTCGCCTGACGACGTCGGTCGTGAACGCGAACTGTATGGTGCGGGCACGCGAAGGTAATTGGCTTGCCACCTGTAGGCTGACTGGCACTCAACGAGAGAGAAAGGCTCCACCAAGGTGGAGCCTTTCCATTGTGTGGATACCAAGACGCTGCAGGGCCGCATTCCGCCTGAGCAGGGCCACATGCTCACATTGCTCGGGTAAGGCGCTTTTGGCAACTGTCGAACCGGTATAGCGTCGGCCTCAGAGGAAACGCCGCGAAGACGGCCACGAGGTCACGCATGCTGGACAGGACGCAGGATATTTCCGTCGCCGCGCAAGCCTGGCTCGACACGTTCGAGCGCGCGCTTGGCAGACCCGATCGCGAAGCGCTCGACCGCCTGTTCGTTGGCGAAAGTTTTTGGCGCGACGTGCTGGCGTTGAGCTGGAACCTGCAGACGCTTGCCGGCCGCGATGCGATCGCCCAAGCGCTGAACGTGCTCGCGCCCAAGGCGGCACCGACCAGCTTCAAGATCGCCCCGAACCGCGCGCCGCCGCGCTGGGTGATGCGCGCCGGGACCAACAACATCGAAGCGATCTTCAATTTCGAGACGGCGATCGGTCGGGGCAGCGGCATTCTGCGGCTCATTCCCGATGCTGCCGACGGCGATCAATTGAAGGCGTGGACGCTGCTCACCGCGCTCGAGGAGCTCAAAGGATTCGAAGAACAGCTCGGCACCTCGCGGCCGCGCGGCCAAGCCTATTCGCGCGATTTCCGCGGGCCGAACTGGCTCGATTTGCGCAATGCCGCGCGCGACTACGGCGATCGCGACCCGGCCGTGCTGGTGGTCGGCGGCGGCCAGGCCGGGCTTGCGATCGCAGCGCGGCTGAAGCAGTTGAAGGTCGACACGCTGATCGTCGATCGCGAGAGCCGGATCGGCGACAATTGGCGCAAGCGTTATCACGCGCTGACCCTGCACAACCAGGTGCAGGTCAATCACATGCCCTACATGCCGTTCCCGCCGAGCTGGCCGACCTACATCCCCAAGGACAAGCTCGCCAACTGGTTTGAAGCTTACGTCGATGCGATGGAGCTGAATTTCTGGACCGGCACTGAGTTCGAGGGCGGCGCCTACGACGAGGCGAAAAGCCACTGGACCGCAGCCCTGCGCCGTGCCGACGGCAGCAAGCGCACCATGCATCCGCGCCACGTGATCATGGCAACCGGCGTCAGCGGTATCGCCAATATCCCTGACATTCCGACCCTCGATAGATTCAAAGGCACGTTGCTGCATTCCAGCTGCTACGAGGACGGCGAGAACTGGACCGGCAAGCGCGCCATCGTGATCGGCACCGGCAACAGCGGACATGACATCGCGCAAGACCTTCATTCCAGCGGCGCGGAGGTGACGCTGGTGCAGCGCTCGCCGACGCTGGTCACCAATATCGAGCCTTCGGCGCAGCTGGCTTATGCGACCTACAACGAGGGCACGCTCGAGGACAACGATCTCATCGCGGCCTCGATGCCGACGCCGCTGGCGAAGAAAACACATGTGATGCTGACCGAGCAGTCCAAGGAGCTCGACAAGGAGCTGCTCGACGGCCTCCGCCGCGTCGGCTTCAAGCTCGACTTCGGCGACGCCGGCACCGGCTGGCAGTTCAAATACCTCACCCGCGGCGGCGGCTATTATTTCAACGTCGGCTGCTCCAACCTGATTGTCGAGGGCGCGATCAAGCTGAAGCAGTTCGAGGACATCGAGAGCTTCACGGCCGACGGCGCGCGGATGAAGGACGGCGCGGTCATTGCCGCTGACCTCATCGTGCTCTCCACCGGCTACAAGCCGCAGGAAATACTGGTGCGAAAATTGTTCGGCGACGGCGTTGCCGACCGCGTCAGCCCGATCTGGGGTTTTGGCGATGGGTTCGAGCTGCGCAACATGTATGTGCGGACTGCACAACCCGGCCTGTGGTTCATCGCCGGCAGCCTTGCGCAGTGCCGGATCAACTCGAAATATCTCGCGTTGCAGATCAAGGCAATCGAGGAGGGGATATTAGGGCGTGAGGCGGGCTCGGCTTGAGCTCCATCGTCATTGCGAACGCGGCGACAATCGCGCACTCGCACGAAGAGAAGGGATCATAGATGCCAGCTATTCTCGGCACCGGCGAGCACCGCTACCGCGTCGTCGACAATTTCGCAAAGTTGCCGGACGGCTGGATGCTGACCGACGTCGCTTCCGTCGCGGTCGATAGCAAGGACCACGTCTACGTCTTCAACCGGGGCGAACATCCGATGGTGGTACTCGACCGCGAGGGCAATTTTCTGCGCAGCTTCGGCGAAGGCCTGTTCTCCCGGGCGCATGGGCTGCATATCGATGCCGACGACAATCTCTACTGCACCGATGACGGCGATCACACCGTGCGCAAATGCACCAACGAGGGCGAGGTGCTGCTGACGATCGGCATGCCGGCGAAGCCCGCGCCATTCATGAGCGGGGAGCCGTTCCATCGCTGCACCCACACCGCGCTGTCGCCGAAGGGCGAGATCTACGTCTCGGACGGCTATGGCAATGCGCGGGTGCACAAATACACGCCGGACGGCAAGCTGATCAAAAGCTGGGGCGAGCCGGGCACCGATCCCGGCCAGTTCAACATCGTGCACAACATTGCCACCGATGCCGACGGCTGGGTCTATGTTGCCGACCGCGAGAACCACCGCGTGCAGGTGTTCGACGGCGAGGGCAAATACGAGACGCAGTGGAACAACCTCCACCGTCCCTGCGCGCTGTGCTGCTGCGGCGGGGCCAGGAGCCCGACCTTCGTGATCGGCGAGCTCGGTCCCGGCCTCGACATCAACCGCAAGGTCCCCAATCTCGGCCCGCGACTGTCGATCGTGGATGCGCAGGGCAAGCGCATTGCCCGGCTCGGCGGCGAGGACGGCCCGGGGGTTGCCAGCGGCAAATTCCTGGCACCGCACGGCATCGCGCTGGATTCGAGGGGCGACATCTATATCGGCGAGGTCGGCGTCACCAACTGGACCACGAGTTTTCCGGATGAGGAGATGCCGCCCGTCGTCCGCGCAACGCGGTGTCTGCAGAAGCTGGAGCGGGTACGGGAGTAGCCGCGCAGGGACACCACGCGCTGGCGAAGGCAGTTCCGCGCCAGCCCCAAGCCTGCCCCGGATCGCGGCTTTTTGAGCGCTTTGCCACCCCGCCGCCGCATTGCATGCGCCTGAATAAGTCGCTCGACGGGCTTCACAATCCCGTCACGCTGCATGTAGTATGTCAACACATGCTGCTTCGCAGCGTATATTGGAGGCCGGGAGCGTTACTTGAACGCACATGTCTCGCAAGGCAGTTGGCCGGTGCTGGTCCTCAACGCGGACTTCCGGCCGCTGAGTTACTACCCACTGTCTCTGTGGTCGTGGCAGGACGCGATCAAGGCGGTGTTCCTCGACCGCGTCAACATCGTCGCGCATTACGATCAGGCGGTTCACAGCCCCACGCTGCAAATGCAGCTGCCGAGCGTCGTCTCGCTCAAATCCTTCGTCAAGCCGACGACGCATCCAGCCTTCACCCGGTTCAACGTCTTCCTGCGCGATCGTTTCGCCTGCCAATATTGCGGCTCTCCGGAAGACCTTACCTTCGACCACATCATCCCGCGCAGCAAAGGCGGCCAGACCACCTGGGAGAACGTGGTCGCGGCCTGCTCGCCCTGTAACCTGCGCAAGGGCAACCTGACACCGGCGCAAGCAAAGATGTTTCCGCGCCAGAGCGCGTTCGCGCCGACCGTGCATCAGCTCCACCGCAACGGCCGCCTGTTCCCGCCGAACTATCTGCACGATAGCTGGCTGGACTATCTCTACTGGGATACGGAGCTGGATCCGTAGGGACGGAAATGCGGTTTGGCGTTTCTTGCGGCATTCGACCCGCTATCTCCGCGCCTGCTCCATATCGATTTGATAAGCGGAAATCCGGTCGATCTCGAACGCGACGCGCGGCGGCGATTCCGCATCGACCTGACTGACGCCGGGAAAGAACTTTGATCCGATCGCGAGATTGACGATCATGTACATAGGATCGTCGAAGCCGATCGGCACCTTGATGTCGGACACCGGCTTGCGGTCGATGAAATAGACCAGGCGGTCTTCCTCCCACAGCACACCGTAATTGTGAAAGGCCTTCGAGGCATCGCCGACCGCGAAGTCGAAGCCGCAGGACTGGATCTTCTGGGTCGATGGAATCCGCCAATGCGTGGTCATGACGAGATCGCCGGGGAGCCCGCCACGGCCCTCGAGCACGTCGACCTCCGGCGGCCAGCCGCCGTCATCGGCCAGCATCCAGAACGCCGGCCACACCGCGTGGCCAACCGGCACCTTGGCGCGGATTTCGAAATAGCCGTGCTTCTGCGCGAACGTGCCCTGCGTCGTCAGAATTCCCGAGATGTAGTCGTTGTTGAACAGCACGGATTTCAAGTCCGGCGGCGTCCGGCTGGCGACGATCGAGAGCACGCCGTCCTTGACCTTGAAGGGATCGAGCCCGAGCGGCGTCTCCGCGCGCCCGGCGTAGCGTGGATCGACATAGATCTGCTGCTCGCCATTGGCGCTGGTCTTGCGCTTGAAGTCGGAGCCGTCGCCGCCCCAATAGCGGGCCTCCGGCCACGCCGCACCGCCGGCATAATGCGGCACCCAGCGCCCATGCGAGAGAGGATGCTCGTCGAAATCGTCGCTGAACGTCCGGCGCAGCGAAAGGAAGGCGAGCGAGGCGGGATTAATGCTCTCCAGCCTCCGGCATGCGATCGTCGAAGGATCGGTGGTGACCTGCAGCGACAGGCTTCGCGGCGCGTCATGAAGCCCGTCCTGCGCGACGTCAGGCACCGGCACGACCGACAAACCGATGGCAACCAGAGCGCCCCTCGTCCAACTGTCGATCATCGCCGCACATCGAACCTGCCGAGAAACTCACCGAGGTTAGCTTGCCTGTTCCGGAACGGGCAAGCGAGCCCAGCCGGCGCGCCCGGGCGATTTCGAAAAGAACGTTCACGTCAATCGGCAGAAAATCGAGCCCCTGCCGGGCCCAAGATGGGCCACGAGCCGGACCGATTCCTGCGCCTGCTGTTCCGGCAGGGAGGCGCTGCCGCCAAAATCCTTCCGGATTCGTTACCGTCCCTTAAGCCTCGAATGGCAGTTTGGCAGGGATCTGCGGACCCCGCCCGGCCGGCCGCCCATCCGTCAGGTTCGAGGTCTCCGCCGCCATGCTCGCCGAAACCCTGGAACAGGTTCGCCTCTCGCCGTCGAAGCGGACCACCTATGTGCGCTTCATCCTGGCGGCACTGGCGGTGATCGTGGCTTTCAAGACGTTCTGGTTTGCCCGCTTCGGCGGCTGGGCGGACCGCGAGCTCGCCGATTTCGACGCCTTCCACATCGTCGCACAGCGTGTCTGGCGCGGCGATCTCGACCAAGTCTATCATTTCGAGGCGCTGCTGAAGATGCAGATGGAGGCCGCCGGCGGCATGACCGGGTTCATGCCCTGGACCTACCCGCCGCAATACGCGCTCCTTGTCGCGCCGTTCGCCTTCCTGCCAGTCGGCGTCGGCTATCTCCTGTTCACGATTGCAACGCTCGCGCTCTATCTCGTGACGCTGCGCGCGATCTCGGGAGCGAATTTCGCGCTAGCGCTGGTGATCCTGTTTCCGGCGCTGGCGATCACCATCGGCTGCGGACAGAACGGCTTTCTCACCGGCGCGTTGCTGGCGCTGGTCTGCCTCAACCTCGAACGGCGGCAATGGCTCGCCGGCCTTGCGCTTGGCGCGATGGTGATCAAGCCGCATCTTGCGATTGCCGCCGGCGTCTATCTGCTCGTGACGCGGCGCTGGATTGCGCTTGGAACGGCCGCGAGCGTCGTGTTGACGAGCTCCCTGCTCTGCACGCTCCTGTTCGGCTGGCAGATCTGGCTCGCGTGGCTAGGTGCGATCAGGGAATCGGCGAGCTTTCTCGAACAGGGTTTCTATCCGCTCTTCCGGATGATCTCGACCTATGCGGCGCTGTACAAGGCCGGCTTCCCCGCGAGCGCCGCCTTCTGGGGACAGATGGCCGTTGCGGGGCTGGCCTTGTTCGCCATCGTGCTCGGAATGCTGCGCCGTGTTTCGTCCAAATTCGCTCTCGGCGTCACCGTGATGGTGTCGGTGATGATCAGTCCTTACGCCTATGATTACGACCTGCCGATCCTCGGGATCGGCCTCGCTTTGGCCTTGCCCGATCTTGCCAAAATGGCGAGCCCGCGCGAGCGCAATTTGATCTACGGGCTGATCCTGATTGCCGGCGCCTATGGGCTGCTGCAATCGGGGCGACTGGCCGTGCAGTTCGGGCAGAAGGCAGATCCCAGTCAGCATTTCGCGCCGGCCATCGGCGGCTTCGCGCTGATGGCGCTTCTGGTTCTGCTGCTGCGGCTGGTGTGGCGCGGGACGGAGCCTGCGTCCGTCCTGCCGCAGGCGGCGCCCGCTACAAAATAGTTTGGCTTCCCCAGGCGGATCCCCGCACCTGACGGAACCCGTGACGTTGGCGCCCGTTCAGTTGGGAACGATGCAACAGCGCGCGGCTTCGCATGGCCGCGCCTGCCGCGGCGTAACCAAAGGGAGGCACGTCATGCCCACAACTGAGCAGGATCACGTCTACAAGATCCTTGAACTGGTCGGATCGTCCGAAACCTCGATCGAGGATGCGATCAAGAACGCGATCAGCCGCGCCGCCAAGACCATCCGCGAGATGAAATGGTTCGAAGTGGTGCAGACGCGCGGCCACATCGAGAACAATACCGTGGGTCATTATCAGGTGACGCTGCGGGTCGGCTTCACTCTGGAGGAATAGACCACTTACGCGTTCGGCCCGCATCCGGATTTGTCGGCCGGATTTCGGTAAGGTATGAATCTCGTGCTGGCCGGATGTTCGGCCATCCGAGAGCTCCGCCGTGACCGATGACATCAAGTTCGTCCTGTTCGACATGGACAATGTCCTCTGCGACTACGACAGGGGCAAGCGCGTCGCGTGTCTGGCGGAGCTTTCAGGATCGACCAGCGCGTTCATCCACGAGGCGATCTGGGGCAGCGGTTTCGAGCTGCTCGGCGATTCCGGCACGCTCGATACCGCCGACTATCTACGCGGCTTTGGCGAACGCATCGGCTATCCGTTATCGCTCGAGGAGTGGGTGGAGGCGCGGCGCCGTTCGATGCAGGCCGATCGCGCGATGCTGGAGATTGTCCGTCGTCTGCGCGAGACCGTCGACATTGCCATCCTGACCAACAACACCACCCTGGTCGCTGACCATATCGACACGCTGCTGCCGGAGTTGCGGCCGCTGTTCGGCTCCAAGATCTACGCCTCGGCCCGGTTCAAGACGGCAAAGCCGGACCCGCACTGCTATCGCCTCTGCCTGTCGGAGCTACAGGCGGAGCCGAAGACCGTCCTGTTCGTCGACGATCTCGCTGCCAATGTCGCCGGCGCGCGCAAGGCGGGCCTGCTCGCACATCACCACTCGTCAGTGGAGACTTTCAGGCAGGCGCTTTCGGAATACGGCCTGCTTCACGACCAATGAAGCGTGCTCCGCCTGACTGGAAATCAGGCGAGATGACACGCCACGAAATGGCCGCCCGCCCCCTCCTTCAGCTCCGGCGCACTCTCCGAACAGCGCGGCTGGGCGATCGGACAGCGGGTGTGGAAGTGGCAGCCGGACGGCGGCTTCATCGGGCTCGGCACGTCACCCTTGAGACGGATGCGCTCGCGCTTGAGCTTTGGATCGGGCACCGGCACCGCCGACAACAGCGCCCTGGTGTAGGGATGCTGCGGATTGCGGTAGAGGTCGCTGGCCTTCGCGAGCTCGACGATGCGCCCGAGATACATCACCGCGACGCGGTCGGAGATGTGCTCGACCACCGAAAGATCGTGCGCGACGAAGAGATAGGTGAGATTGAGCTCGGCCTGGAGGTCTTCCAGGAGATTGATGACCTGGGCCTGGATCGAGACGTCGAGCGCGGAGACCGGCTCGTCGCAGACGATCAGCTTCGGCTCGACCGCGAGCGCGCGCGCGATCACGATGCGCTGGCGCTGGCCGCCGGAGAATTCGTGCGGATAGCGGCGCATGTGCTCGGCCTTGAGCCCGACCTTGACGAGCAGGCTGGCGACGCGCTCCTCGCGCTCCTTGGCGGATGACCCAAGCTTATGAATAACGAGGGCCTCGCCAAGGATGGCGCCGACCGTCATGCGCGGATTGAGCGAAGCGAACGGATCCTGGAACACCAGCTGCATGTTCCGCCGCATCGCGCGCAGATCGTTGCCACCGAGGCTGCGCACGTCCTGGCCGTCGAAAGTGACCTCGCCGTCGGTCGGCTCGATCAGACGCAGCACGCAGCGGCCGGTGGTGGACTTGCCACAGCCGGATTCGCCGACGAGACCGAGCGTCTCGCCGCGGTTGACCGAGAACGACACGCCGTCGACCGCATAAACGCTGCCGACCTGGCGCGACAGCAGGCCGCCGAGCACCGGGAAATGTTTCTTCAGGCCGCTGACGCGGAGCAAGGGTTCGCTCATGACGCGGCTCCCAACTGCGTATCTCCCAAATGACAGGCCATGCGGTGGCCGGGCGAGACCTCGCGCAGCAGCGGCTCCACCTTCGTGCAAACGTCCATGGCGAACTTGCAGCGCGGCGCAAACCGGCAGCCCACCGGCGGATTGATCAGGATCGGCACCGAGCCGCCGATCGCCTCCAGCCGCGTCTTGTGCTCGCTGTCGAGGTCGATGCGCGGGATCGAGCGGATCAGTCCTTGGGTATAGGGATGGCGGGGATCGCCGAACAGATCGTCTACGGGCGCTTCCTCGACCACCTTGCCGGCATACATCACGACGACGCGCTGCGCGGTCTCGGCGACGACACCCATGGCGTGGGTGATCAGCATCACCGCCATGCCGAAGCGTTCCTTCATGTCCTGAAGCAGGTCGAGGATCTGCGCCTGGATGGTGACGTCGAGCGCGGTGGTCGGCTCGTCGGCGATGATCAGCTTCGGCTTGCAGGCGAGCGCCATCGCGATCATCACGCGCTGGCGCATGCCGCCGGAGAACTGGTGCGGATAGTTGTGCACGCGGCCTTCGGCGTTGGGGATCTGCACCAGCTTCAGCATCTCGATGGTGCGCTCGAGCGCCTGCTTCTTGGTCACCGCCTCATGGCGGCGCAGGCTCTCGGCGATCTGCTCGCCGACGGTGAGCACCGGATTGAGCGAGGTCATTGGCTCCTGGAAGATGAAGCCGATCTCCTTGGCGCGGATCTCGTCCAGCTGGTTGCTGGTCAGCGGAACCAGATCGCGGCCCTCGAAGATGATCTGGCCGGCCGCGATACGTCCGGGCGGCATCGCGATCAGCTTCAGGATCGACATCGCCGTCACGGTCTTGCCGCAGCCGGATTCGCCGACGATGCAGAGCGTCTCGCCCTTGTTGATGGAGATGTCGACGCCGTCGACCGCCTGCAGGATGCCGTCGTCGGTGGAGAAGTGGGTTTTCAGCCCTTTGATTTCGAGCAGCGGCGCCATCAGATCACCCGTCGCGCATCGAGCGCGTCACGCAGACCGTCGCCGATGAAATTGATGGCGACCACCGCGATGAAGATCGCGCCGCCCGGAAACAGCGCCCAGTGCGGGCCGATGTCGAGAAAATCCTTGGCGTCGAACAGCAGACGGCCCCAGGTCGGGGTATCCGGCGGGAAACCGAGGCCGAGGAAGGATAGCGTGGACTCGGCGATGATCGCCGCCGCAACGTCGATGGTGCCGGCGATGATCACCGGACCGAGCGCATTGGGCAGGATGTGACGCACCACCTGCCGCACCGGGCTTGCGCCCAGCGCGCGGGCGGCCTCGACGAACTCCTTCTCGCGGATCGACAGGAATTGCGCGCGCACGAGGCGCGCCACCGGCATCCAGCGCAGGCCTCCGATCACCAGCACGATCAGGATGAAGATGCCGCCTTCGGGGCCAAATGCCTGCTTCAGCCCATCGCGAAATAGATAGATCAGCAGCAGCAGCAGCGGCAATTGCGGCAGCGAGAGGAACAGGTCGGTGAGCCACATCAGGCCGTGCCCAAGCGCGCCGCGCGACATGCCGGCGAGCGCGCCGATCAGCACGCCGATGAAGACCGAGACCAGCATCGCGGCAAGGCCGACCGCAAGCGAAATGCGTCCGCCATAGATCATGCGCGCCAGGAGATCCTGGCCGAGATCGTCGGTCCCGAACGGATGCGCGAGCGAGGGCCCCTGCATGCCGGCCAGCACATCGATGTCGTTGATCTTGACGCGCCAGACGAACGGCCCGGCCACGACGGCCAGAATAAGGACGAGCAGCAGGAACGCGCTGACCACGGCGAGCTTGTGGCGGCTGTAACGCCGCCACGTCTCGCGCCAGGGCGAGTAGACGCGCCGCTCAGCGGAGGGAGATGCGAGGGTCAAGCCAGCCATAAAGGACGTCCGCGATGAGATTGAACAGCACCACGAGGCACGCGAAGACGAAGGTGACGGCCATCACCACCGGCGTGTCGTTGGAAAGGATGGAGGAGATCAGCAGCGAGCCGATGCCGGGGATGCGGAAGATCTGCTCGGTGACGATGGCACCGCCGAACACGGCCGGCATCTGCAACGCGATCAACGTCACCACCGGGATCATGGCGTTGCGCATCACGTGCTTGACGATGACTTTGGCCTGACCGAGCCCCTTCGCACGCGCCGTCGTGACGTAGTCGAGCCGGATCACGTCCAGCATGGCCGAGCGCACGAAGCGCGTCATGTATGCAGCCTGGAACAGACCGAGCACCGCGACCGGCATGATCGCCTGCCGGATCATCTCGAGCACCCAGCGGATTCCGGTCGCCTTGATGTCGGTGGAGTAGACGAAAGGCAGCCAGTCCAGCGTCACCGAGAAGATCAGGATGAACAGCAGGCCAGTGAAGAAGGTCGGCAGCGAGAAGCCGATGAAGGCGAGCGTGCTCGCGATCTGGTCGAACAGCGAATAGGGCTTCGTCGCCGCATAGACGCCGACAGGTATGGCGATCAGCAGCGCAAGGATCTGCGCCGAGCCGATGACATAGAGTGTCGCCGGCAGACGCTGAAGGATCAGCGTGTCGACGTTCATGCGGCTGACGAAGGAGAAGCCCCAGTCGCCGTGCAGCATGGCGCTGAGCCAGTGCAGGTAACGGAGATAGATTGGATCGTCGAGGCCGAACTTGGCCCGAAGCGCGGCCTGGACCTCAGGCGGGACGTTCGGATTGGTCGCCAGTTCCGAGAAGGGATCGCCGGGCGCGAGCGCCAGCACGAAAAACAAGACGGCCGAAATCCCGAGCAAGCTCGGGATCGCGATCATCAGGCGACGCAGGATATACTGACTCATGAGGGAAGGACCCCGTCTAGGATTGGGGGATCATTCCTCCCGGTACCAGTCGAACAGATTGTCGGTTTCGTTGGCCCAGCCGGAGATCACCGGACGCAGCGTATTGGCGGCAGCCTCGACCTTCAGGCGATGCATCGCCGGAATGAAGACGGTCTCTTCCCACAGCAGGTCGTTGCACTTGATGTACAGGGCGGCGCGCTTGATCGGATCCATTTCCTTGTCCGCCGCATTGATCGCGGCGTCATAGTCCTTGTTGACCCAGCGCGGGAAGTTGGTGCCCTGCCACTTGTTCTCCTTGGTCGCGACGTTGCTCGAGAGGTAGCGACGCATGTGCTGCGACGGATCCGGCTGGCTCAGCGGGATCTGGAACATCTCGATGTCGGCGTAGAACTTCGGGTAGGTGTCGGGGTTGGCCACGTCGGAGGAGAAGAACACCGAGGCGACGACCGACTTCAGCTCGACCTCGATGCCGGCCTTCTGACAGGCCTGCTTGACGATCGCCTGGGTCTTCTGACGCGGACCGTTGATCGAGGTCTGGTACAAGAGCTTCAGCTTCTTGCCGTCCTTCTCGCGGATGCCGTCCGCGCCGGGCTTCCAGCCGGCGTCGTCGAGCAGCTTCGAGGCCTTCTCGATGCTGAACTCCCAGGAGGTGTTCTTGGAGACGAACTTTTCCGGGCCGTTGAGGAAGTTGGCGGTGGTGCGGCCGGCGCGGCCGTAGATCGCCTTCTTGATGGAGTCGCGGTCGACCAGCATCGACAGCGCCTTGCGCACCGCGGGATCGGAGAACAGCGGATGCTTGGTCTTCATCGAGGAACGCTCGCCGTCGACCTCGACGTTCGGATCGGTGAAGTTGAGCGCGATGAACTCGGTGTCGCCGCCGACAGCATAGATGGTCTTGCCCTTGCCACCCTTCTCAAGGCGCAGCAGCACGTCGTCCTCGACCTGGATGTTCCATCCGAAATCATATTCGCCGGTCTGGATCACCGCGCGCGCCGCCGACACGGCATCGCCGCCACCCTTCATCTCGATCGTATCGAAATAGGGACGGTTCGCCATGTGATAGTCGGGATTGATCACGCCGCGGATGAGATCGCCCGGCTTGAATTCGACGAACTTGTAGGGACCGGTGCCCACCGGAGAGAGATTGGTCGGAGCTTCGCGGGATTTCGAGCCGATATAATCGGCGAACAGATGCTTCGGCAGGATCTGGCCGGCACCGGCGCCGACGAATGCGTCAGCCCAGAACGGCGTCGGCTGCGCGAAGGTGATCTTGACGGTGAGATCGTCGATCTTCTCGACCTTGAGATCGCGATAGGTCGCGATCGTCACGGTCGCAGTGGCCGGATCCTTGACGTATTCCCAGGTAAAGACGACGTCGTCGGCCGAGAACGGCTTGCCGTCGTGCCATTTCACGCCCGGCTTCAGTTTCCACGTCACCGAAGTGCCGTCGGCGGCGAGCAGGCCGTTCTGGACCGAGGGGATTTCGGCCGCCAGCACCAGCTTCATGTTGCCGTCCGGATCCCAGCAGGCGAGCGGTTCGTAAAACAGGCGCGAGCCGTCCTGGTCCTTGGTGCCGGTGGCGAAATGCGGATTGAGCAGGGTCGGACCCTGCCACCACAGCAGTTTCAGGGCACCGCCGCCGCCGCGCTTCGTCGGCTTGTAGGTCGAAACGCCTTCCGCCATGGCAACGCCGCCAAGCGCGAGGATCTGGTTGGCGAGGGGGGCGGCGAGGCCGACGGCGGCCACGCGCTTGATGAAGGCACGGCGATCCATCCGTCCGTCCTTCACGTCACCGATCATCGAACGCAGTTCTTTATCCAGCATGGTTGTCCCCCGTCTGGTTCCCGTATGGATGCAGGCGGCCGCGGGTCGGCCGCCGGGTTTTGGCTGGCGGTAGATGGCACACTGAATAGGCCGCCCGTCAACTGCGACCATGTGTATGCAAACGATGTTCTGGCTGTCTGTTGGGCAAAACTGCGTTCCGCAGCCCAAGCGTTCGGCAATCCGGCGTCAAAACACGCCGGATTCCACGTTGCACTGCGGAAAATTTGTTCGCCGGATCAGACGAAGTGTCGAGACGAATTCTACGCCACGGACATATTCAGCGGCGGCGACACGTGGTCCGGCAGTGGGCACACATAAGGAGTCTTGGCGGTGCGCTTCGCAAGGTCCGCCTTGGCGGCCTTGATCAGTTCCGGCTCGGTCAGCGCCTTGATGCCGAGGCCGGCCATCGCCTTGGCCGCCTGCACCATGGCCTTGTGGGCGTGCGGGCTCTTGCCTTGCGCCACCACCTGCCAGGTGTGGAACGGCGTGCCGATTGCAACCGTCGGTGCGTGAACCTGCACGGTCGGCACAACCCAGCTGACATCGCCGACGTCGGTCGAACCGACCAGCGGGTTACGCTTGGCATCGAGCGGCACCAGGAAGTCGGCCAGCGGCCGATCGGTCGGCTCCATGCCGATCGCGTAATAGACCGACGCGATGTCCTTGTCGGTGAGCGTCGCGCGGATCTGACTGGCAAAACCCTTGTCCGCATCGTCGAAATGCGGCGGTCCGAGTTCTTCCATGACCTTGTGCAGCGCCTGCTCCAGCGGCGTATTCGGCAGGATGTTGGAGACCGCGGAGATGATCTTCATCTCGACCTTGGTCTCGGTCATCAGCGCAGCGCCCTCGGCGATCTTGCTGACACGCCCGACCAGTTCGTTCATGCCGGGCAGATCACGGGCGCGGATGGAATAGCGCACGCGCGCATGGGCCTGCACCACGTTGGGCGCGATGCCGCCGGTGTCGAGCAGCGCATAGTGCACGCGGGCGTCGCTTGGCATGTGCTCGCGCATATAGTTCACGCCGACGTTCATCAGTTCCACCGCATCGAGCGCGGAGCGGCCGAGATGCGGAGAAGCCGCCGCGTGCGAGGTGCGGCCGGTGAAGATGAAGTCGGCACGCGTGTTGGCCAGCGACGGCGTCACCGCGACTTCCCAGAAGCTGTGCGGATGCCAGGTAATGGCGATGTCGGTATCCTCGAATGCGCCGGAGCGCACCATGAAGGCCTTGGCCGCGCCACCCTCTTCAGCAGGGCAGCCGTAATAGCGGACGCGGCCCGGCACCTTGTTCGCGGCAAGCCAGTCCCTCACCGCGGTCGCGGCGAGCAGCGCGGCCGAGCCGAGCAGATTGTGGCCGCAGCCATGACCATGGCCGCCGGTCTCGATCGGCCGGTGTTCCGCAACGCCCGCCTCCTGGCTGAGGCCCGGCAGCGCGTCATATTCACCCATGAAGGCGATGACCGGTCCGCCCTCGCCCCATTCGCCCATCACAGCCGTCGGAATACCCGCCACCTTCTCGGTGATGCGGAAACCCTGGTGACGCAGCTCGGCGAGATGCTCGGCGGCGGAGCGCGCTTCGGTGTAGCAAACTTCAGGCATGCCCCAGACCTTGTCGCTAAGGTCGATGAAACGCGCCTTGATCGTGTCGACGCCACGCCAGATGTCGCTGCGGTTATCCATTGCTTCGGTCCGTGATCCCTTGGTCAAACGAAGCGGCAAGGGTTAGCAGCTTCATGGCAGCCCGCCTAGCACCTCGCCGGACAGCAGCCATGCGGCGGATGCCAGCCAGATTCTGCGGCAGCTTGCTGCCTATGCAGGCGGTCCCATGCCTTTCCAAGATTTCACATGCCGCTATCCGGAATAGTTGGGGAACGAGGCTTTCAAGGCGGCCTGCTCCGGCCTAAATTATCCGTGCGTCGCGTCTCGCTCCGCTCGCCATGGCGGGCGATGCACTCAGCCAGGAGAACTCCATGCCCGCTCTGACCGAATGGAGAGTGCCGCCGGCCAATCAGCCGCGTGCGAGCGATTACGGTTTCGATCTCGACCGCGCGCTCGCCTCCGTCGTCGGCCTGCACGCCATCATCCCGCCGGACGCCTTCAGCGCCGAGACGCTGGGCACCGAACGCGCCGGCAACGGCGTCGTGATCGACGACGGGCTGGTGCTCACCATCGGCTATCTCATCACCGAGGCGGAATCGGTGTGGCTGCACCTTGCCGACGGCCGCGTCGTCGAAGGGCATGCGCTCGGCTTCGATTCCGTCACCGGCTTCGGCCTCGTGCAGGCACTCGGTCACCTGGACGTCGAACCCTTGCCGCTCGGCAATTCGGCGGACACGCGGATCGGCGACCGTGTGGTGGTCGGCGGCGCCGGCGGCCGCACGCGCTCGGTCGCGAGCCAGATCGTGGCCAAGCAGGAATTCGCCGGCTATTGGGAGTATCTGCTGGACGAGGCCATCTTCACCTATCCCGCGCATCCGAACTGGGGCGGCACAGCCCTCCTCAACGAGCGCGGCGAGCTGATCGGCATCGGCTCGCTTCAGCTCGAGCGCGAACGCGACGGTAAGGCGGAGCACGTCAACATGATCGTGCCGATCGACCTGTTGAAGCCGATCCTCGACGATCTCCGCAAGTTCGGCCGCGTCAACAAGCCGTCGCGTCCGTGGCTCGGACTCTATTCGACCGAGATCGACAACCGCGTGGTGGTGATCGGGATCTCCGCCAACGGCCCGGCTGCACGCGCTGAGCTCAAGACCGGCGATGTCATCCTCGCGGTGAACGGTGAGAAGGTCACCAGCCTGACCAGCTTCTACAAGAAGATGTGGGCACTGGGCGCTGCCGGCGTCGACGTGCCGCTCACCGTGCATCATGAAAGTGGCGTCACCTTCGACGTCACGGTCGCCTCGACCGACCGCTTCAAGCTACTCAAGGCGCCGAAGCTGCACTGAGCTCACAAAACTCACGCAAGGACGCTGCGATGACCGAGGCCGTGGTCGACGACATCGTGGCCGTGTTGCCGCCATTGCTCAATGCGCTGGAAGCGCTCGGCTTCTTCCAGCGGCATCTGCACCCGCCGGCCTTTGCCTCGGTGATGAATACGATCGGCACGCCGGACGAAGCGCTGCACGTGGCACGCGGGGCGATCGGCGAGTGGCCTGAACAATTTGCCGGCCTGCGAAGCCGTATCGACGGGGCTTGCAACGAAGCGCTCGCCGCCTTCGCCGGCATCCGCGAGGTCGAGCGCGGCAATGGCGATCTCGTGGCGGTGTTCCGCGCGCTGCGCCATTTGCCGCGCGCGCAGGAGGCGCTCTATCCGCTGTCGGTGCAGTTTCCACCGGTCAGCAGCTTCTTCCTTAACGCCGCCAATCGCGAGAACGAAGACCTGCTGGCACGGCTCGAGAGCGGCGCGAGCGAAGATACCGGCATCTTCCATGATCACAACGAGCCCGGCAGCCGCGGCGGCTTCTCGGTCTATGTCCCCGAATATTACACGCCGGATCGGGCCATGCCGTTGGTCGTGGCGCTGCATGGCGGCAGCGGCAATGGACGCGGCTTCCTGTGGAGCTGGCTGCGCGATGCCCGCAGCCTTGGTGCGATCCTGGTGGCGCCGACCGCGACCGGCCAGACCTGGGCGCTGATGGGCGACGATGCGGACACGCCCAACCTGATGCGCATCGTCGAGACCGTGCGCAGCCGCTGGAGCATCGACGCCTCGCGGATGCTGCTGACCGGCATGAGTGACGGCGGCACCTTCAGCTACGTCACCGGTCTCGACGGCGCCTCGCCCTTCACGCATCTGGCGCCGGTGTCGGCGACCTTCCATCCGCTGATGGCGGAGATGGCCGATGCCGCGCGCCTGCAAGGGCTGCCCATCTTCATCACCCACGGCAAGCTCGACTGGATGTTTCCGGTGCAGACCGCACGGCAGACGCAAGCCGCGCTCTCCGCCGCCGGAGCCGACGTCACCTACCGCGAGATCGACGATCTCAGCCACACCTATCCGCGCGAGATCAATGCGGAGCTGCTGGAATGGCTGAACGGAGAATGAACGACCTCTCCTTAGATGCGCCGCATGGCCGCGGAACCATCGCTCCGGGCCGACGTTATCGCCCGTCATTGGAGATTCGCCATGCAGACCTTTTTCGGAATGATCTTGGGCGCGCTGCTGCTCGCGGGCGGCGTCTATGTCTATGACTCCATGCAGACGTCATCCGTCGCCAATGGCGAGGTTGCGATCACCAATCGCACCATCGTGAACTGGGATGTCGCGAAGGCCGATTGGGACTTGCTGCGCGACCGCGCGCACAAGGATTGGGTCCGGATCTCGTCGAAGTAATCACGACCAACCCGACATGAACAAGGCGCCGTCGCGGGCTCGCGGCGGCGCCTTTATGCTGGACGTGATGAACGCGGCTTGCTTCAGTTCATCTTGGCCTTGCGCGCATCCGCAATGACCTGCTCGAATTCGGCCATGCTGAGCACGCCGGGCACACGGTACTTGCCGACGATGAAGGACGGCGTGCCGCGGAAGCCGAATGCTTCGGCCTGCTCGTTGTTGCGCTTGAGGACGGCGTCTATGTCCCTGGCATGGTCGGTGAGATCGCGCTTCAACCGGTCCATGTCGACGCCGGCCGCCGCGAGCAGCTCGTTGATGCGCGGCTCGGTCAGGCGCGAGCTGACGCCCATCATGGCGTCATGGGCGGGGTGGTACTTGTCCTGATATTTGGCCGCGAGGGCGATCCGGGCGGCCGTCACCGAGACGGGTCCCAGGATCGGCCAGTCCTTCATCACCAAGCGCACCTTGCCGTCGTCCTGGACGACCTGGCGCAGCTCGGGCTCGAGCTTGCGGCAATAGGGACAATTATAGTCGGACCATTCGATGATGGAGATGTTGCCGTCGGGATTGCCGGCGACGGGAACGTCGGGGTCGCGCAGCACCTTGGCTTCGGTCAGCACCTGATCGTCGGCGGCGGCGTGCGCCAGGGTGATCCCGCCCGCCGCAAGAGCACCGGCTCCGATCAGCGTCAGCGCGGCGCGCCGCGTCGGCACAAGGCCCTTCTTCAGAAATACAGTCATATCTCGTCCCGTTTCGGTCCCATCTTCCGCCAATACGGATCGGGACCGTGAATTGTTACCGACGATATAAAGCGTCGCAGCCGCAATGTCATCGCACCAGCAGCGTGGCCGCCAGGGGGACCAGGAACGAGGTCACCAGCGCGTTCAGGCTCATGGCGATGCCGGAGAAGACGCCGGCGATCTCATCGACCTGGAAGGCGCGGGCGGTGCCGATGCCATGCGCGGCAAGGCCGGCGGCAAAGCCGCGCGCGCGGTAATCGGTGATGCCGGTGCAATTCATCAGCGGCGTCACGATGATCGCACCCATGATGCCGGTGAGGATGACCGCAACCGCCGCCAGCGACGGGTCCGCATGCAGGGATTCGGCGATGCCCATGGCTACGCCGGCCGTGACCGATTTCGGCGCCAGCGACAGCACCACCTCGCGCGGCAGCCCGGCGAACTCGGCCAGCAGCACCACCGACACCACGGCCGTGACCGACCCGGCAACCAGGGCCACCAGCATCGGCACAATGGAGGCCACCACACGCTTGCGGTTCTCGTAGAGCGGCACGGCGAGCGCGACGGTGGCGGGCCCAAGCAGGAAATGCACGAACTGCGCACCGGCAAAATAAGTCGTGTAGGAGGTGCCGGTCAGGAGCAGGAACGCGCCGATGATCCACATCGCATGCAGCACGGGATTGGCGAATGGATGGCGCCGCGTCGCCAGCGACACCGCATCCGTGCCCGCATAGACCAGCAGCGTCACGGTCAGCCACAGCAGCGGCGACTGCGAGAGATAGACCCAGAGCGAAAACGGGTTGTCCTTCATCGCGCGTCCTGCTGCCTCAACAGGCGGCTGACGAGGCGGAAGGTCAGCACCGTCGCAAGCAGCGTGACCATTACCGAGAGCGCCAGCACGAGGATGATAGCGATGCCGTGGGATGCGAGCAAATCGAGCTTCTGCACGACGCCGACGCTGGCCGGTACGAACAGCAGCGACAAATGTACGAGCAAGCCCTTGCTCGCCGTTTCGACGCCATCGTTGCGCAGGGGTCCAAACGCGAGCAGCGAAAAACGGTCGCGGGCGAGCAGCACGATCAGGAGCAGCAGCAGGCCGAGCACCGGACCCGGCAATGGCAGACCAAGGCCGTGCGCGATCCCTTCGCCGATCAATTGGCACAGCAGGATGAGGCCGAGACTTGCGAGCATGATCGCCGCATCAAGGAATGCGACGGCGGGCTTGTCAATCGCCGCGCGCCGCGGGGGACGTGTGCAGCGTCTGCGGAGCCTCGCGGGGCAGCATCGTCATCAACGTTCCGGTCATGGTCGCGATCAGCCTGGTGTTGCCCGCGTGCTCGGCAAAGGCCCTCGCCTCGCAGAAGGTCAGGGTGCGGCCGGGCTTGACCACTTCGGCCTTGAAGACGAAGCGGTCGCCCTGGGCGGGCGCGAGCAGCGTGGTCTTGAACTCGACCGTGAGGATGTCGGCCTCGCGCGGCATCAGGGTGAAGGCGGCAACGCCGCAGGCATTGTCGAGCCCGGCCGTGATGATGCCGGCATGGACAAAGCCGTTCTGCTGCGTGAATTGAGGTGAATGCAGCATCGCCAGTTCGGCTTCGCCCGGCGCCAAGCGAACGATCACGACACCGAGCGTGTGCATCGCCGGCTGTCTTTCGAACATGGCAATGGCAGCGGCACGATAACCCGGATTCTTCGGCTCGAACGCGGTCATGGCTCAGGCCTCGGCCGGCGCGGCGAGATGCTTCAAAGCCGTTTGGCGGATGGCATCTTCGAACGGCGCGGACTTGCGCTGGCTGCGGTCCATGTGCACGCCGGTGATCTCGCAAAACGCCGCGATCTCGCCGGTCTCGGCATTCGTCATGTCGTGCCGGAAGCGGATCGATTTGTCGCGAACCTCGAGCAGATGACTGCGGACCTCGACAATGTCGCCTGCGAGCAGCTCACGCTTATAGGTGATGTTCTGTTGCACGGCGGCCATGCCGCGGCCGGAGACGCGCAAATAGCTCGGCGTCAGCCCGAGGCGGGCGAACAGATTCCAGTTGGCTTCGTCGAACTTGCCGACATACCACATGATGTTCATGTGACCGATGTGATCGCACTGCCACGGATACACCGTGCCGCGATAGGTCGCCTCCTGCTCCATCGCCCATTCCTGCCCTTTGATTGTTGATACGGTAGCGTATCAAGGCCTTGCCGCGTTAGCAATACGGCACCGTATCAAGAACCGGTGAGGCTTCCTTCATGAGCGACGGCAAGGGCGATGTCTGGGTCGAGGCAGGGTTTACCGAGCTCGCGCGCTCAGGGGTCGGGGGCGTGCGGGTCGAGGTGCTGGCCAAGAATCTCGGCGTCACCAAAGGCGGCTTCTACCGCCGCTTCGCCGACCGCGCGGCACTGCTCGAGGCCATGCTGGAACGCTGGCGCGAAGGGCGCACGGCATCGATCGCGCAGCAGACCAGTCTCGAGGGCCACGAGCCCCGCGAACGGCTGAAGGCGGTCATCCAGCTCTATTCCGAGCGGCTGAATCCGGAAGGCATGGCGATCGAGCTCGCGATCCGGCAATGGGCGCGCTCTGACGAGAAGGCGGCAGCGGCAGTGGCGAGCGTCGATGCGGCGCGGCTCGGGCATGTCGCCGAGCTCTATCGCGCGACCGGTCTCGAAGCCGAGGAGGCCGATGCGCAAGCCTTCCTGTTCTACTGCTTCATCTTCGGCCAGAGCCTTCTGTTCGTCGAGCGCGGCCCGCGCAAGCGATCGCAACTGGTGGCGAAATCGGCCGAGAAACTGCTCTCTTGAAGCAAGAGGCCGGAGCCATGCTCCGGCCTCGGTGTGGTCAGGAAGCTCAGGCGGCACCCTTCAGCTTCTTGTTGCATTCGCTGTAATAGCCGCCGCCCTTCTCGATCCACTTCATGCCGCCATTGCCGCTCGTGGTCTTGTTGGCATTGTACTGGTCGACGCAGGTGTGCAGGCGGGCCTTGCCTGGGGTCTCCTTGGCGTATTTCGGATCGACCGCGTTCGGATAGATCGCGGGACCGGCCGGCAGCGTCGGCGCCGGAGCAGCAGCGGGGGCCGCCTCCTTCTTGGCCTGCTTCGGCTCGGCAGCCGGCGGAGGCGCGGCCGGAGCCGCAGCGGTTGGCGCGGCGGCCGGCGTCGCATCCGCACCGCACTGGGCCTTGCGGAAATCATTCCACTTCATGGTGCCGAGCGAGCCGTCCTTCTTGGCGGCCTGATACTTCGCGCTGCACTCCTGCGAGGTCAGCGCCTGCGCCGGCGCGCTCGCCACCAGCGCGGCAAATCCCGACACCGCAACGGCACACAACAATTTTGATTTGATGGTCATCCTTGGTCTCCCTCAGGAAAGCGAAACGAGGATTGCTATCCTAGCGTGTCGTCGGCTTGCGACAAGGAAGCGGCGGCGTTCGCCGCAAAAATATAGTGATGGCGTCGTTCAGATTATTCATGTCGCGTTCAGCAAGGCGAGCCGACGTTGCCGACCCTTCGCAATTTTCCCAAGAAGAGTGAAACATCATGACCCTCGCCTCTCGCCTCGCCGCCGTCGCTCTCGCTTCACTGCTCGCCAGCGGCACCGCTTTCGCGCAGACCGCAGCTCCGGCTGCCAAGACCGATGCCAAGACCGATGCCGCCGCCACCACCGACAAGAAGGCGCCGAAGGAGCGCTCGGCCGAGTCGCTCGAATGCTCCAAGCAGGCGGATGCCAAGGGCCTGCACGGCAAGGAGCGCAAGAAATTCCGCTCCGAGTGCATCAAGACCGCGAAGGCCGGCACGGCCGCTCCGGCCCCCGACAAGAAGTAAATCCATCACATGACGGCCAGCAAACACCGGCGAGAGGCGCGCGCATTGCGGCATGACATGGCTGCAATTGTGCGCCTCTCGCTGATTTGCAATAAGGTGGTGTGAAGCAAATCACCGCCTCCCTGCCGTTCGAATGGCCAAGCCGTGCCAAGATCTTGAGCACGGTGGAGACACTCGTCATCGGCACTGCCGGCGGCCTCGTGTTTCTCTTCGCGGGCCTTCCCGGCGGATTGATCTCAGGCGCGATGATCGCGGTCGGCATTGCCGCGATCGCCGGCCGCCAGCTGACGCTGCCGCCGATCCTGACCCAGACCGTGCTGGTGCTGCTCGGCATCTCGCTCGGCTCCGTCGTCTCGCGCCATCTGCTGCAACAGGTCAGCGCCTATCCATTGACCATCGGTCTGCTCGCGCTCGCGACCTTCTGCTCGACCTTCGGCTCAAGCTATTACCTCCAGCGCATCCACGGCTGGGACCGCACCTCGGCCTTCCTCGCCGGCAGTCCCGGCGCACTTTCGCAGATCACGATCCTGGCGGTCGAGCGCGGCGCCGACCTGCCGGGCATCGCGGTGGTGCAGACCATGCGCGTCATCATCCTGACCGCAGCGCTGCCGATGGTGCTGGCCCTCGCGGGCGTCGCGCCCTCAGCAGCGCCGTCGCTGACGACGGCGATCGCCTCGCCGCTCGACCTCGCCACGCTGGTCGCCGCCTCGCTCGCTGCGGCGCTGGTGCTGCGGCTGATCAGGTTTCCGGCGAGCTGGATGTTCGGCGCGATGATCGCCTCCAGCGTGCTGCATGGGGCGGGCTGGGTCGAGGGCGGTTTGCCGAACTGGGTGCGCGGCGTGGCACTGGTCGGCATCGGCGCGCTGATCGGCAGCCGCTTCGCGCGCATGCGGCTCAAGACACTCGCCGGCCACATCAATGCGGCGCTGGGCTCGTTTGCGGTCGCAATCGCCGTTTCCGCGATCTTCGTCGGCATCGTCGCCCTCACGACGCAGGTGAAGTTTTCAGACGTCGTGGTCGCTTTCGCACCGGGCGCGATGGACGCCATGCTGGCGTTGGCCCTGACGCTGCACATCGACCCGATCTTCGTCGGCGCTCATCATCTGTCGCGCTTCGTGTTCGTGACGATCGCAACGCCGGGAATCGTGCACCTGTTCGGGCGCACCCAGGACGATGTGGACGATTGAACCTTAACGCTTCGCCGTCGCCGCAAATCCCCACGCGGTGAGCGCCGCCATCAGGAGCGAGATCAGCACGTTATAGCCGGCGAGCGAAAGGCCGAGGAAGCGCCACTGCACCTCGTCGCAGCGGACCACTTTCACGGTGTCGAGCTTGGACAACAGATCGGCGGCGCTGCCGAGATTGACGACGGGGCCGGAGCAGTCCGTCGGTCCCTTCCAGAACCCCCATTCGACACCCGAATGGTACGTGCCGAGACCGGCATTGGCGAGCGTCGCCAGTGCGAGAATCGCAAGGCCGGCAAGCAGCAGCGGCCGCGGCGCGCCGCTTCTGGCGGCAAGTGCGATCAGCAGGCCGAGCGGGATCGCCAGATAATAGGCGTAGCGCTGCTCCAGGCAGAGCGGACAGGGCACGATCCCCAGCACGAGCTGGAAGAACCAGGCCCCCGCGATCGTGGCTGCCGCAATCAGGGTCACGAGAAGCGCAGCGGTCAGAGCCGGGCTGGCGGCCGCCGGTCTGAATGCAGGTATTGCGGCACTCTGGGTCGTCACGGCAGCTCTCTCCGATGGGTCGCTTGCCAAAGCTCTAATCTAAAGGCTCTAACCCCGCCCCATGCGGCTGTCGAGAACGGCCGGGATCACTTTGGCGCGGGTTGACCCCGCTTTGTCCATGGCTATAGTCCGCCGGCTTCGCGACGCCCGCCTTGGGGGGGCCGACCGAGGGCCCCTGTGGCGGAACTGGTAGACGCGCTCGACTCAAAATCGAGTTCCGCAAGGAGTGCTGGTTCGATTCCGGCCAGGGGCACCAGCCTTCGCTGCTTCGCAGCTACGGCTGGGCAAGCCACGCTCCGCGCCATCGAAGCGAAGTGGCGAAGGCTGTCGCGCCGAAGCCTTGGCGAAGGCGGACTGGATCCGCGACCTCCCCCTCCTCTTCCAATCGTCACATCCCGTCTGTATAAACCGGTAGCTTCTTCCGTAACTCGAAGGAGCTCATATGAACGACCTGCACACGTGGCTTTCGCAACAGCACCACGGCCTGCGCACCTTTAAGACATTCCAGCAAAAGCTCGAAACGCTCGGCCGGGACGATCCCGCCCAGCGCGGCCTGTGCCGTCTGCTCAGCGGTCTCGTCGGCAGCTATGTCGAAGCCTTTGACGAGGCCCCGCTGCCGGTCGAGGTGGCCGATGGCGCTTATCACCGCCTGCTGGCGCTGCTTGAGAGCCTGGATATTCACGCCGACGCCCACCGCCGGCTCGCCGACATCAACCGTGTCGCGGCGAGTGAGCTCTGGCGCTGAACGGCAGGACGAATGGGCTGAATTCAATTTTCAGACAGCCCGAAGACATGCGGACATAACCTCGCAGCGCAACGCGCCCGAGTTGTGTGCTTCTCGTGACGCCCCCTTGCTTGGAAAGGGCGCAGGGAAGGCCGGGCGCCGGCTGGCACCCGCGGTCCACTGTGCGAAGGTTGCGCTACAAGAGGCTGCACAGCGGCATACAGGGCAGCCTGGACATCCCGGCCTTTCCCTGCGCAGTGGTTTTACGGCTTATGGCGCGCTCTCCCCGGGGAGCGTTGCACTATTGCCCCCGTCGCCTTGCGGATGGCTGACGCGCGGACCCGGTCGGGCCGCTACGTCACCGCAAGACTTGGCGCACAGACCCCGGGCGCCAGGACCACACGCTTTTGCCGTACGCGAACCGCACCGGTCGTGTGCGCGCCGCTCAGCCACTCACGGGAAACCCGCCCTGCGATTGCTTGCGCGCCGATGCACTCCACGTCCACCGCCACCCGGCCCGCGCATCGTGACGATCGCGAAACGCCCCTTATCCTTGGGCCAGGATGGCGCTCATATACGACATTTCCGAATTTCTGTCAATCAGAATTTTTCAAACGGGCCATTTGGCGCGCGCCGCGCAGTGCGGAGAGCCGGCTCCGGCCGTAAATTACGGCGCAGCAATTACCCTCGCGCGAGCTCCATCATGCAAGAGGCGTATAGGTCGTGCTCATCGTGTAGTCCTTGCTTGGACCCGACACCACGTGACGGATGGTGAACGTCCCATCCGGCAGAAACAGGTAAGCCGACTGATACTCGTCGCGCCTGCAAAGATGGCGCGCATGTCCGCTCAACGCTCCTCCCGATGAGGCGGACAGTAAGATCTCGTGAAACAGCCGCGGCGGATCTTCCCTGAAGAAGACCTTGAATCCGCGGTCGCTGCCGCGGAAGACGTACTCGCGCTCGGCCTGCACGATGGTGCCGTTCGCAAGCGCCAAGGCCCCCTGCTCGCGATAGGCGAGCCGCCCTTCGCCGAGCGCCGTGAAGGTCGCGACGCCCCGCATCGTCGCCTGGCCTTCGATGACCCTGTCGAGAGACCACGAGCCGGTCAGCCTTCTGGCGACGTCCGAAGCGTCACCCCAACCAACGATCGTGGCATCGTCCATATCTTCCGGCCTTCGCATTAACCAACCCGCCCGGCCTTGCAGGACCGTCAGCCGGGAGTTCGACTTCAGCAAGCCGATACCTATATCCTACCGCAACGGACAGGGATGCAGCGAGCAGCTTCGATGGCCAGGAGACGCACGACGGAAGCGGACGCCGACGACCTCCCCCGCTATTTCGTCTGGGTCCGGGGCCTCGAAGGCCCCGAGCCACAGAAATGGATGGCGATGGATTTCGGCATCGGCGACTGGAAGCGGCCGCAGGTGCTGGCCTTCCTTGAGCTGCCGGACGGCGAACGGCACCTGCCGCTGTCGACACTGGCGCGGCGCTATCCGCCGCCGCGGGTGGAGGGAAATGGGGCATAGGCAGGCCTCCTTCCTGTCTGAGAAGCTCTGATCCCGCCAGCGACCGCCGCCCCCATGATTATGGGTGTCACGGCATGCACGCTGCGGCTAAACTTGGCCTCGCGCCGCGGGGGACACGCGGGTCGCGGGACCAAGATCATGAGCGAACAGGGCGAGACGGGTGAAGCCATCACCATCCTCCTCGTCGAGGACGACGCACCGACCTGCTGGCGGCTCCAGGATGCGCTGGTCAAGGCCGGCTACGAGGTGCGCAGCGCGGGCACGCTCGGCGAGGCGCGTCAGGCCCTGAACGATGGCGCGCCGCGCGTGCTGCTCACCGATCTCAGGCTCCCCGACGGCCATGGCATCGAGCTGATCCGCGAGATGAGGCAACGCTTTCCGGACACCGAGATCATGGTGATCTCGGCACTCGGCGACGAAGAGAGCGTGATCTCGGCGATCACGGTCGGCGCCACCGGCTATCTGCTCAAGGACGCCTTCCCGACCGACATCGCCACCACCGTGCGCGACCTTGTCGCCGGCCATTCGCCGATCTCGGCCTCGATCGCCCGCTTCATCGTGCGCAGGACGCAAGGGGCCGCACAGAGTTCGGCAGAGCCGCCGCCGGGACCTGCGCTCAACACCGCAAAGCTCACCCCGCGCGAGATCGACATCCTCTGGGGCATCGCCAAAGGCTTCAGCTATGCCGAGATCGCGAGCCATCTCGGCCTCTCCAAGCAGACCGTGCCGGGCCACATCAAGAACATCTATCGCAAGCTCGAGGTGCACACGCGCAGCGAAGCGGTATTCGAGGCGGTGCAGCAGGGCCTGATCAAGCTGTGAGCGAGATCGCAGCGAAGGCACCCGCACGCCCGCGACGCCGGCTGATCGTGTCACGCCTCGTGCCCTATCTGCTGCTTCAGGCGCTGATCGTGATCGCCACCATCCTCGGGCTGCGGCTGCTTCAGCCCGCCGACCCCGATGATTTTGCGCTGAGCGGATTTTCCCTGCGCGAAGACGGGGTGACGCGCCCGGTGACGCTGCCGCATTTCACCTCGTCGCGCTATTCGCTGACCGATCCACCGCTCTATACCGGCACCTTCACGTTCCGAAGCCGCGATGCGGCATCGGGATGGTCGGTTTACCTGCCGCGCTTCAGCAACGCAGCCGAGGTCGCGGTCAACGGCATCGTGGTGCTCGACACCCGCCGCGACGCCAACGCCAACCGGCCCGACCGCAACACGCCGCAGATCGCACTCATCCCCGCCTCGCTGCTGCGTGACGGCAGCAACGAGATCACGGTGCGGCTGTTCGTGTGGGGCCCGCTGAAAGGCTTTCTCGACACCGTCTATGTCGGGCCGGATGCCGCCTTGCGTCCGTGCTATGAGACGCGCACGCTGCTGTTCGTCACGCTGCCGGTGGCGTTCTCCGCCTGGCAGTCGATCCTCGCCGTCATCCTCGCGATCATGTGGCTGATGCGGCGGCGCGAGCCGGTTTACGGCGTGCTGGCGGTGGCGATGGTGCTCGGCGTCGTGCAGGCGTTCTCGCCGCCGCCGGTCCCGCCGGCCACCGTGTCGCGCCTTGCCGCGGTGCTGCTCGCATCGGCGCCGATCGAAAGCGCGCTGATCGTCGTGTTCGGCGTGCTGTTCTTCGGCTGGCGCTGGCCACGCTACGGCATGCTGCTGTTCGTGCCGGGACTCGTCGTATTCGTGGTGGGGCTGATCGCCGGCCCGCCGCTGCCGCGTGTCCTGTTCGTTCTGATCGGCATTCCCACCGTCGGACTCTGCCTGTTCCTGATGGCCTGCGTGACCGCGGCCGCGGTGGTACGGCGGCAGGACGCGGCAAGCTTCATGATCGGCTGCGCGGTGACCATCGTGCTGACCTGCTGGGTCCACGACATGCTGGCCGCATTCGAGATCATGACCAATGAGCGCATCTTCGTCTCGCGCCTGTCCTATTCGGCCATGCTGGTCGCGATCGGCGCCGGCCTGACCTGGCGCTTCGCCCGCGCGCTGAACCAGGTCGACAGCTTTGCCGGGCAATTGGTGGCGCGCGTGCGCGAAGCCGAAGAGCGGCTGAAGGCGAGCTTCGTCCGCGAGCAGGAGCGCGCGCGGGCCGCCGCGCTCGCCAATGAACGCACGCGGCTGATGCGCGATCTGCATGACGGCCTCGGCGGCCAGCTCGTCAGCATCGTCGCCCTCTCCGAGCGCGGCCATGAGGGCGCGACCATCACGGACGCCGCCCGCGCGGCGCTGAAGGACCTCCGCCTCGTCATCGATTCCATGGACGATATCGGCGGCGATCTGATGCTTGCGCTCGGTTCCTGGCGCGAGCGCGCGGCGATGCAATTGCGGCCGCACGACATCGCGCTCGACTGGCGCGTGGCGACGCCGCAGGGCCTGCCGCTGCATCCTGAGCTCAGGCCATGGCACGTGGTCCAGATCGTGCGCATCCTCGATGAGGCCGTGACCAATGCGGTCAAGCACGCGCAGGCGCGCAACATCGCGGTCACCATCGCGACGCTCGATGACGGTCAGGGGCCATATGGCGTGATCAGCATTGCGGACGACGGCAAGGGATTTGCGCTCGTCGGTGAGGGCACGAGCCAGACTGCGCGCGGCTTGCGCAATATGAGAAGCCGCGCCGCGCGTTGCGGGGCCGCGTTCGAGCTGAGCTCGGATTCCTCAGGCACATTCGTGCGGCTGCAATTGCCGCAGGTGTTTCCCGACAGCGACGCGGCCACGGGCTGAAAAGCCCCCTCCCCGAACGTGTGGGACGCGCGGAGAGAGGGAACGGGCCGGATGATCTCATGCGGAGGACGGGGGGTTCGTCCGCAGGCTCCTTGGCCCGAAACAATGCAATCAACTCAATCGAACGAGAACCGTCAGCGCACACCGACGCGGTTGACCGGACCGCCGCGATTCATCGGCGTGCCCGCGCGCACGCCGACGCCGGGCGCACCAACGCCCGGGGTCGCGACCGCAGCCGCCGCGACCGGCGCTCCGGGCGCAACCACGACTGCTGCCGTCGGCCGCACCACGCAGCCCTTGGGCACGCCGACCGTCTTACAATAAACCACCGCCTGCGCCGGGCTCGTGCCCAGCGACACCATCGCCGCACCCGCCAGCACCATGATCGTCAGCCCGGCGCTCAGCGCTCCCGCTTTTTTCGACATCTTGCTCTCCTGCTTCCCGTTCGGCGTCCCGGTGCAATCACCGGCTTTCGCAGCCGACGTGCAGCTGTGATGGCAAAAGACGGCGGGCGGATACATGCCATGAAGATGGGGGGTGCAGCGGCGGGACGAGCGAGCCGATGCCGATGCCATGAACATGGCATGGACCGGCAGGGGGCCGCACGAGATGGTCGGCTCGCTCGATCCCACACGGGACCACCGACATTCCCAAAGAGGTGCTTTATGAAGATTTCGGTTCTTGCCGCGCTGCTGCTCGCCGCCACCGCCCTGCCCGCCGCTGCGCAATCCGGTCCGACATTGCAGGAGCAGATGGCCTGCCGCGGCGACGCCAGCAAATTCTGCGCCGAGCATGCCGGCAAGCCGCCGCAGATGAACGCCTGCCTGCGCGAGAACAAGTCGAAACTCTCGGACGCCTGCCGGAAGGTGGTGGAGTCGCACGGGGGTTGAGCAGGCTGTCATTCCGGGGCGCGCCAACGGCGCGAACCCGGATCCATTGCGCACGGTCGCTGCGGATAGATGGATTCCGGGTCTGCGTGCTGCGCACGCATCCCGGAATGACGAGACCTGTCGAAAAGCACAGTTGTTGCAGGCGCTCCGCTGCACAGGTTTCGGCGCGGAGTGCTCTTACACCATCGTCGGTCGGCGCCGGCTCAGCCGGATGCGGTTTGGCAACAGACTGTCGTCCGATCCACATCGCAAGGTGCTGGGAGCGCGCAACGGCGATCTCGAGCTAAACCCTAGTCATCATCAGGGCCAAACAGCCTGATTTGCGGGAAGCCACCGCGCGGCCGGCCTGCATAATCGCGCGCCTCGGAATCTTCGCGGACGCTCCGTGCGACGTCGTCCCAATCGGTGCGATCGCGCATGCCGCGTGGGTCGCGGGAGTCGTAGCGGTGGCGCTCGGCCCAGCGTTCGCGGCGCTCGATCCGGCGCCGTTCGGATGCGGTACGCTTCACGTCGGAATCCCTTGCCTTGGCATAGGCGTTATCGGGCGATGAAGACGGCGCTGTCGACGCTTGCTGCTCGGCGGGCTTTGCTTGTTGCGGCGGCGATGCGGAAGTCGGCTTGGGCGGCTCAACGGCGGCCGCCTGCGTCGGCTGCGGTGCTGGCGGCTCAGCCTTCGCCTGATTGGTCTGAGCGTCCGGCTTTGTGTCTGGCTTGGCGTCCTCGCGCGCCTGCGCGGGCGCGGCAACGACCGTGCCGAAGGCTTGCGAGCCGGTGAGATATTGCACGCGCTCCGACGGCGCGTTGGTCTGGGCGGGTGCGCTGGCCTCCGCGCGCTGCGCCAATTTGCTGGTGTCCGGGCCCTGCTTGGACGCGACCGGATTCATGATGTTGCCGGCAACGATGCCGCCGCCGAGACCAATGGCAATGGCCGCGACGATGGTTCCGGCACCGACGAAATAGGCTGTCGAGGCGCGCATTGATCCACTCCCTCTTTTGGGGCGGGCAACGCCTGGAGATTGCCGGATGTTCCTGGTAACGGCGGTTCCCTGAAGGGGAAACCGCGCGCGTCAAATCTGCTGCGCGACCTTCTCGAGCCCGATCAGGCGAGCGAGCTTGCGCACTTCTTCCTTCTGATCGTCGCGCAGCTGGAACAGCAGCGGCATCGCGGCCGATTTCAGCTGCTGCACCTCGTCGCAATTCGGATCGATCTGTGCGCTGGGCGGCGCGTTCGGATTCGACAGCTTGTTCGCCTGGATCCTGCGGGCGACGTTGCGCAGCGCGGTCTCGACCGAAGGCCAGTAATATTCCTGCGACGACGACAGCTTCAGGCGATCCTTGATGCCGGAGATCTGAACGTCGGAGAGCAGCGAATAGGATTTCTGCGGCTGCGGCTTGGCGACGACCTTTGGCTTGGCCGGGACTTCGACAGCGGGAACATCCGCCGCGGCGGGCGCCTCATGCGCGCCCGGCGATGAACCCGCTTTGGGCATCGGGAAATCGGAGGGCGTGGCGGCGGCGAAAGCCTGGCGCAGCGGCTCGGTCATCACCGGCGCCTGCGAGAGCTTGTCGGCGGGCACCTGCACGGGATCGATCGCGGCCGAGGCCAACGCCAGCGTCGGAACCAGGCGGTCGGCCTTGGCGGCGCGGTTGGTGGCGAGCGGCTTTGCCGGGGGGGCTTCGCTGATCATCTCGGCGCTGACGCTGGGCACGCTGTCACGGCCGAGAATGGCGGTGGTAGCGGCACCGAGGACGAGGAAACAGGTCAGAACGACGATGGTGATGGCTTTGGACAAACGTCTCTCCGCGCCCGGCTTCAAGTCCAAATCTGACTTCAAGTTCAAGTGATCAGTGCCCGGAAACTGGGCGGTAAATAAGGCTTAACCGTGCCATTGCGGCGGCATTCGCGCGGACTGCAGCGACACGCCAAGAACCGCAATGAAATCAGGCCGCTACGGCCAGATCGTAGGCGTCCTGGATGTCGGCGACGATCTCGGAAGCCTCCCAGACCGCACGGGGCTCGACCGATTGCAGCGTCACCGTCCAGTTGCCGCCCCGACGGGTGCGGGGGACGCTGACGATGTCGAAGCGCACGTTGCGGCACAGCGGGTGGCGGGCCAGCGCATGGGCCACGCGGACGCGGATTTCGTCCAGCGACGCTGCTGTCTTGGCATTGAGAAAATCGAAGTTCATCGCCTGTCCCTCTCGTCCTGATTGGCGGCCGTGAGAGGGATTCTGGGCGAGCGATGGTTAATCTGCCGTTAAGTGGGCGGGACCGGAGCCATGCGGGATTAACTGTGCTGTATTTCCTTCCTCGCCCCGTTCTTACGGGGAGAGGGTCGGGGTGAGGGGCTGTCTCCGCCATCGCGGTGACAGCTGCCCTCGCGGAGACTCCCCTCACCCGCCGCGCGCGGGTGAGGCGAAGGCTGCTATCGCCCTGCCGCCTCGCGGTACTCCGCGACCGTTCGTGCAACGAGGTCGTCCACCGCCAGTACATCGGTCACGCCCGATGTCGCGTGCCCGCCGCTCCAGATATCGCGCCAACGTTTCGGCCGGCTATCCCGCGCGCCCACGTCGATATCTCTCGCGATATCGATCGCGCCGCGCGCCGGGAGATCGTCGGGATCGAGACCGGCGGCGACAATGGACGGCCTCAGCATATTGGTCTGAAGCCCCGTAAAGGCGGTGGTCAGCAGGATGTCGTCGGCGCTGCTCTCGACCAGCATCCGCTTGTAGCGGTCATCCGCCATGCTCTCGCGCGTCGCGATGAACTTCGTGCCCATATAGCCGAGATCGCAGCCAAGCACTTCGGCAGCACGCAGCGCGCGGCCATCGCTGATGCCGCCCGCGAGCACGATGATGCCGTCGTAGAATGCGCGCACCGCGCGGACGAAGGCGAACGGGTTGAGCCAGCCGGTCTGCCCGCCCGCGCCCGCGGTGAGCAGCACGAGCCCGTCGGCGCCAGCTTCGGCGGCGCGCTCGGCGTGGCGGATGGAGGCAACGTCCGCCAGCACCAGCGCACCGGCATCATGCAGCGGCTTCAGCACCTGCGCCGGCGAGCCGACAGAGGTGATGATGATCTCCGGTCTGTGCCGCAGCAGCACGGCGAGATCCTGCTCGAGCCGCACATTGGAGCGGTGCACGATCAGGTTCGGACAGAGCGGCGCGGCCTTGCGGCCTGATTGATCCTCATGCTGCGAGAGCCGCTTTTCGATCTCGCTGAACCATTGATCGAGCTGGTCCGTGCTGCGGCAATTCGCGGTGGGGAAGCTGCCGATCACGCCGCTCCGGCAGGCCGCGACCATGAGCTCGACGCCCGAGACCAGAAACATCGGCGCGGCGATCAGCGGCAGCGCGAGACGATCACGGAAACTTTGCATTCGATCTGTCGTCACGCATGCCTCCTTGCGCGGGCTTTGTCGTTCCATCCCGGATTCTCTGTGCTAGCGTTGAGCGCAATCATTGGCACGCGAGAAGCCAAGCACAAAGCAACGAGGAAACATATGTCGGATCCGCTCCACGCATCGTCCCCGACTTGTGCGCAGACGCTACGGGCACTGTCGCGCTATCCCGGCCGCACTGCTTTCGCCTGGCCCGGCGGGTCGCTGAGCTATCAGGGCACCATCGACCTGATCGGACGCATCCAGGGCGTGTTCATGCGGCTCGGCTTGCAGCCGGGCGCGCGCGTCGCCTTCCTCACTGCCAATCGCGCCGACACCTGGTGCGCCGGCATCGCCGCGCAATTGTCGCGTCTCTGCGTCACCTGGCTACATCCGCTGGGATCGCAGGCCGACCAGCTCTTCCAGCTCGAGGATTCCGACGCAGACATGCTGGTGGTCGACGCCGCCGCCTTCCGCGATCGCGGCGGCGAGCTCGCGGCAAAGGCGCCGTGGCTCAAGGCGGTCTTCACCATGGGACCGGCCGACTATGGCGTCGACCTCCTGCAGGCGATCGAGATCGAAGGCCATGCCAGCCCGCTGTGCCTTGCCGGCCCCGACGATCTCGCCACGCTGAACTACACCGGCGGCACGACCGGCAAATCCAAGGGCGCGCTGCGCTATCACCGCGAAAATGCCGGAGCTGCCGCCGCGATCCTCGCCGACTTCGAGATTCCGGACGCGGCGCGCTATCTCACGGTCGCCCCGATCAGCCATGTCGCCGGCACCAAGGTGCTGCCGACCCTGATGCGCGGCGGCACCGTGCACATGCTCAAGGGTTTTGATCCCGAGGCCGTGCTGGCCACGATCGCGCGCGAGCGCATAAACTTCACGCTGTTCGTGCCGACCATGATCTACGTGCTGCTCGATCATCCCGCGCTCGGCAAAACCGACCTGTCCTCGCTCGAGCTCGTGCTCTACGGGGCGTCGGCGATGTCGCCGAGCCGGCTGGTCGAGGGCATCGAGCGCATCGGCCCGGTGTTCTCGCAGCTCTACGGCCAGACCGAATGCTATCCGGTCTCCGTGCTGCGCAAGAAAGATCACGATCCCAAAACGCCCGAGCTGTTCCTGTCCTGCGGCTTCCCGATCGCGGCCTGCGAGGTCAGGATCCTCGACGACAACGACCAGGAGGTGAAGACGGGCGAGGCCGGCGAGATCTGCGTGCGCGCGCCGCATGTGATGGCGGAGTACTGGAAGCGGCCCGATATCACCGCCGAGACGCTGAAGAATGGCTGGGTCCACACCGGCGACATCGCGCGCCGGGACGAGCGCGGCTACATGTTCATCCTCGATCGCAAGAAGGACATGATCGTCACCGGCGGCTTCAACATTTTTCCGCGCGAGGTCGAGGACGTGCTGTCGCAACACGCAGATGTCGCGATGGTGGCGGTCGTCGGTATTCCCGACGAGAAATGGGGCGAGGCCGTCACCGCCATCATCGTGCCGCGCGAGGGCGCAAGGCCGGATCCGCAGGAGCTGATCAACATGGTGCGGACCCGAAAGGGTTCGGCGCATGCGCCCAAGCAGATCCAGTTCGTCAAGCAATTGCCGATGACCGGCGTCGGCAAGGTCGACAAGAAGGTGCTGCGCGCGAGCTTCTGGAGCGGGCGGGACCGGATGGTGGGGTAAATACCCGGAATTCTACGGGGCCATTGTGGCTCCGGCACCACAACGCCACGTGGAGTGCACGTCCGCGCCGCCCGCGCGATTGCCCGCGAATCAGGGAATCACCTAGACCGCTGATGGGGCTGGGAAGCGGAGTGTGAAATGAGAGTCGCTTCCCTGGAAAGTGCAGTCGCCGCGATCACCTTGATCACGGCCATCATCGTGGTGCTGTGGGAGATCAAGATCTTCTACGGATTGTGAACTGGCAGGATGGCAAGCATCCCTTCCGCGGCGGCGGAAGCTTGCCGTTCAATCACCCAGCGCCGGCACAGCCGGGGCCGACATCCACAGTGGCCGACGAAACAGCGCAGCGCAGGCGACACCAGCAAGCGCGACGCCCCCGCCGATGATGTGGAAGGCGCGGACGGGTTCGCCGAGCAGCGCAATGGCGCCGAGCGCGGCGAGCACAGGCAGCAAGTTCATGAAGATCGCACAGCGGTTGGGACCGAGGACCTGCACACCGCGAATCCACAAGAACGGAAGCAGGATCGAGGCAAGACCTCCAGCATAGGCGATCAGCGGCAGCGTCTCCCTGTTCAGCGCGCGCATCGGAGCGGGCGTCGCGAGGAACGCCGGAAACATGATCGCGAGCGCGCACAGCGCCTGCATGTAGGTCGATTGCCAGCCCGCGACCGGCAGGTCCCAACGCTTCAGCAGCACGCCATAGAGCGCATAGACCAACGCGGCGACGAACATCAGGAGATCCCCGGGACGGACGCCGCCCCGCAGCAGTGCGGCCGGATCGCCGCCGCTGACGAGATACACGAGGCCGGCGAGCGACAGCATGCCGCCGCCGACCAGTCCGACGGTCGGCGTCTCTCGAAGCAGCACCGCGCTCAGCAGCACTGTGAGCAGCGGCGTCAACGCCGTGAACACCGCCATGTTGGTCGCGCTGGTGGTCTCGGCGGCAAGATATGACAAGCTCTGGAACAGGCACATCGCAAGGAAGCCGAGCACCGCGAACTGTCCGAAATACCGCCAGATCACCGTCCGGTTACGCCAGGCCGGCGCGGCGACGAACAGGCTCATGCATCCGGTCGCGAGCAGCAGGCGATAGAACGTGATCGCCTCGGGCCCGATGGTGTGGGCGGACAACCGCGAGACGATCACGTTGCCCGCCCACAGCACAATCGCGAAGAACGGATAAAGGAAGGCGGCCTTGTTGGTCATGGCTTCAACTCTTGAATTCAACCGTTGAGGCCAGGCGTAATGCTTTCGCCAGCGTCCGTATCGCTCTAGAATGACCGGGACTGTCGAGATCGAGACATGCTGGACGAGCTCACCACACGACATCTTGCGTTCCATGCCACGAGGCGCGCGCTGACTGCGATGGAGGTGGACTATCCCGATGGGGCCTCCACCGGCGTGCACGCGCATCCGACCGCACAGCTGCTCTACGCCATCGAAGGCGTCATGGTGGTGCGTTCGGCAGCGGGCACGTGGATCGTGCCGCCGAACCGGGCGGTATGGCTCGCGCCCGGTCTCGACCATGAGACGGTCATGTCGGGGCGGGTGCGGATCCGCACCGTCTTCGTCGAGCCCAACGCCGCAGCGCATCTGCCGGAGAAGAACTGCGTCATCGCGGTGTCGCCGCTACTGCGCGAGCTGGTCGTTGCGGCAACGCGCATTCCCGTCGACTATGACGAGGCCGGCCGCGACGGACGGTTGATGCGGCTGCTGCTCGACGAACTGCGCGTCTCGGACGTATTGCCGCTGCATCTGCCATTTCCGGAAGACACCAGGCTTCGAACGATCTGCTCAGCCATCGCCGACAACCCATCGGACAATTCGACCGTCGAGCATTGGGCTGGGCGCGTCGGGGTTACCGCCAAGACAATTCATCGCCTATTCGCGAGACAGACCGGGATGAGTTTCGCGCAATGGCGGCAGCAGGCGCGCCTCGTGCATGCGCTGCGTCGCATCGCCTCCGGCGAGAAGATCATCGACGTCGCCTTCGATTGCGGCTACGCAAGCCAAAGCGCATTTGCCGCAATGTTCCGCCGGCACTTTGGCGTGCCGCCATCGATGTTTTATCGTTGAGGCGGTGACGGTGCGCAGGCGCCGAGCCCGCGAGCGCTCACGGCGCATCAGGTGTCATCGCCTGGCTCACCCCGGCAAATCAGGTGTTCCAGAGTGCCTCACCGCTTCTCGATCACCAGGCTCTGCACCGCGCGGCCGAAATAACCCTGCCTGTCGGCGAGGCGCGACATTGCGAGGCCGGTGCCGTCGGCGCCGATCCAGGATTCACCGTCGAGCAGGATCCACTCACCCACCGGCTGGCGCGCGAAACTGACCGTGAGGTCGGCGTTGATGTAGGTCCAGGCGCGGAAGTCGAGCGTCGAGGCGGTGCCGTTGGAGAAATCGGCGGCGACAACGGCGCGCATGGCCTGCGAGACCGCCTCGCCTTCGATCAGGGGGTGGTCGACGCGAAACCAGATTGCGCCGGCGCCGGCCCGGCCGAAGCGCCCCCGCGCGGCGCGCATCGACACTGAGCGCACGAACGGACTGGTGGCGGCGTGACCGTCCTCAACCAGCGAATCCTCAGGCGAGGGCAGCGTGACCGGCAGTTCCTTGACGTCATCCGGCAGGGTCTGCGCCTGAGCCTTGATCTTGAGCACGGTGGCACCGACGACCTGCACGCCGTCGGCGAGCAGCCTGATCTCGCAAAGCTGGATCTTGCGGCCCTCGCGCAGCACCTCGGACTCGATCGCGAGCGGCGCCACCGGCACCGGTCGCATCAGGTCGATGGTGACGCGCGCGATGTTCATCGGCACGGACGTCGGAATGCGTTCGGCCGCCCACGTCACCAGCGAGGCCGGGGCCGAGCCGTGCTGCATGCGCCGGTCCCAGGGACCGGCGGCATCAGCACTGGTGACAACGCTGTTGCCGTCGACGCGGTAGATCGCGGTCATGCTTGTCTAATATCTCGGCTTGCGTTCCCCGGACGCCGCGCAGCGCGCAAGCGGTGCGCTGCAGAGCCGGGGTCCATTTGTTGCAACAATGGGTCCCGGCTCTGCGCAGCAGCGTTGCACGCTGCAGCGCGTCCGGGATACGAAAGCGGTTAGAGCGGCGGATCGATCGCCTCGTCGTATTCCTTCTCGAAGCGCGCGATCAACTCGGCGGCTGGGACGACCTTGTCGATGCTGCCGATGCCCTGGCCCGAGCCCCAGATTTCCTTCCAGGCCTTCGGCTTGGCGCGCTCGCCGGAAGCGTCGGTGCCGAAATTCATCTTGGAGGGATCGGAGGTCGGCAGATTGTCGGGATCCATGCCGGCGGCGAGGATCGAGGGCTTGAGATAGTTGCCGTGCACGCCGGTGAAGAGATTGGAATAGACGATGTCGTCGGCGCTCGAGCCCGCGATCATCTCCTTGTACTTCTCGACCGCGTTGGCTTCCTTGGTCGCAATGAAGGCGGAGCCGATATAGGCGAAGTCGGCACCGAGGATGCGCGCGGCGCGGATTGCCTTGCCGTTGCCGATGGCGCCCGACAGCGCGATCGGGCCGTCGAACCACTTCCGCGTCTCGGCGACGAAGGCGAGCGGCGAGATCGTGCCGGCATGGCCGCCGGCGCCGGCCGCCACCAGGATCAGGCCGTCGGCGCCCTTCTCGATCGCCTTGTGGGCGAACTTCTGATTGATCACGTCGTGGAAGACGATGCCGCCCCAGCTGTGAACCGCCTGGTTCAGCTCCTCGCGCGCGCCGAGCGAGGAGATGATCATCGGCACCTTGTACTTGGCGCAGAGCTGCATGTCGTGATCGAGCCGGTTGTTCGACTTGTGCACGATCTGGTTGACCGCGAACGGCGCCGACGGCCGCTCCGGATGCGCGCGGTCATAGGCCGCGAGCTCTTCGGTGATCCGCGCCAGCCATTCGTCGAGCAGCTCCGGCGGCCGCGCGTTCAGCGCGGGAAACGAGCCGACCACACCCGCCTTGCACTGCGCGATCACGAGATCGGGCACCGAGATGATGAAGAGCGGCGAGCCGATCACCGGGATCGACAGGCGCCCTTTGAACAAGGCAGGCATGGACATTGCGGAACGATCCTTTGCTAACGGCGCATGAGAGATTGGAACCATACCAACAAGGCAATCTTTCCACTGTCAAGTATTGCGTTTTGGCGCCGGGCGGATGCCGTTACCGCAATTCCAATGCGCGGAATTCGTCCTCTCGTCATTCCGGGGCAACGCGCAGCGGCGAACCCGGAATCCATCGGGCGTCAGCGCCCGCGGCAAAATGGATTCCGGGTTCGCGCTTCGCGCCCCGGAATGACATCAAGAAATCAAATCCGGATTGATCAGCCGCTCAAACGAGAACATCTCCTCCCATTTCTCCTGCGTCAGCAGCTTGCGTTCGGTCACCACGATCTGGTGCAGCGACTTGCCGCTCTTGTAGCCCTCGCGCGCGATCTCGGCACATTGCTTGTAGCCCAGCAGCGGTTTCAGCACGGTCACGATGCCGAGCGAGTTCAGCACCATGTTGCGGGTGTGCTCCTCGTTGGCGGTGATGCCGACGACGCAGTTCTCGCGCAGGCTGTTGACCGCGCGCTCCATGGTGCGGATCGAGAAGAACAGCGCGAACGAGATCACCGGCTCCATCACGTTGAGCTGAAGCTGGCCGGCGCTCGCCGCCAGCGTCACCGTGGTGTCGAGCCCGATGACGAGGAAGCTGGTCTGGTTGACGACTTCGGGAATGACGGGATTGACCTTGCCCGGCATGATCGAGGAGCCCGGCTGCAGCTGCGGCAAGTTGATCTCGTTGAAGCCGGCGCGCGGGCCGGACGCCAGCAGACGAATGTCGTTGCAGATCTTTGTCAGCTTGCTCGCGGTGCGCTTGAGAACGCCCGAGAGCTGAACATAAGCGCCGGTGTCGGAGGTCGCCTCGACCAGATCGCCGGCGAGAATGAAGTCAACGCCGGTCAGCGCGCTCAAATGCCGGACCGCAAGCTTGGGATAGCCGACCGCCGCCGTGACGGACGTGCCGATCGCGGTGGCGCCGAGATTGATCTCGCGCAGCAGCGCGCGCGCTTCGGAGATGCGGTCGACCTCCTCGCCGATCGTGGTGCCCCATCCGCGGAATTCGGCGCCGAGCGACATCGGCACGGCGTCCTGAAGATGGGTGCGCCCCATCTTCAGCACGCGGTCGAACTCGCGGCCCTTGGTGAAGAACGCCTCCTGCAACTGGCGCAGCGCGGTCATGTAGCTCTCGAGGCGCAGGATCAGCGCCAGGCGAAACGCGGTCGGATAGGTGTCGTTGGTCGACTGGCCGTAATTGACGTGATCGTTGGGGCTGACCTGCTGATAGTCGCCCTTTTTGAAGCCGAGCGATTCCAGTGCGAGGTTGGCGATCACCTCGTTGGCGTTCATGTTGGTCGAAGTGCCGGCGCCGCCCTGGATGAAGTCGGTGACGAACTGGTCCATCATGTCGCCGGCGATGACGCGGTCGCAGCCGAGGATGATGGCATCCGCCACCTTGGCGTCGATCGCACCGAGATCGCGGTTGGCCATCGCGGCGGCCTTCTTCACGTAACCGAGCGCCTTCACGAAGTAAGGCTCCTGGTTCATCGGAATGCCGGTGATGTGGAAATTCTCCTTCCCCCGGATGGTCTGGACGCCGTAATAGATGTCGTCGGCGATCTCACGCTGTCCGAGGAAGTCCTGCTCGTAGCGGCTCATGGGCGCTCCTTGTTGCATGCGCGCAGGTCATCCATGTCAGTTCTGACACAGCGCGCTGGTCACGAAAGTGTCGGTCCGGCAGTCGTCGGGCTTGCGTTGCCGGCCCGGAATCAAAACCTTGACCGAGCATTTCTCGGCGGAGTCGGCGTTCAGGCTCTTGCCTTCCTTGTAGCCCTTGCTCACGCAGAGCTGGTCGGCGGCCTGCTTGCAATCGGGCGCGCCGTTGGACGAGACCGGGCAGGCCACACGCCCCGACACCATGGTGGCGGGCTTGGCCAGCCGCGACAGGTCGTTCATGGTTTCGCTGGGGCTTTTGATCGGCGGCAGGATCGAGGGCAGCTTGTCGAACAGCTTGCCCATTTCGTTGATCAGCCCGGGATTTTCCTCGCGCGCAGGCGCGCCGGAGGGAGCGGGCGTCGAGGACGGCGGCGGCGCCTGCGGCCCTTGCTCCTGCAAGCCGAGCGTAGGCGGCGCGGATTGCGGCCATCCGGCCCCGCCGGCACCGAGCAGGAGCAGCAGCACTGCTGACGTCAGCGTCCCGAGCCGTGCGGCCGGATTGCCGGATCGAACCATCATGACGGCAACCGTAGCCGAAGCCGACGCAGCGGCAAAGCGCCGCGGCTTAAATGAGTTTGACGGCGACCACGAAGCCCAGCACCAGCACCGCGGCACCGACCCCCACCACGAGGCCGAGATGCTTCTCGATCTTGACCCGGATCCAGTCGCCGTAACGATTAAGGAGGATCGCAACGATGAAGAAACGACCTCCGCGCGCAACGATCGAGCACAGGATGAACAGGATGAGATTGTAGCCGGCAAAGCCCGACGTGATGGTGACGAGCTTGTAGGGGATCGGCGTCAACCCCTTCAGCAGGATGATCACCGCGCCCCACTCGGCATAGGAGGCGCGGAAGGCATCGACCTTGTCGCCGAGGCCATAGACCTGGATCAGCCAGTGACCGACCGAGTCGAACAGCAGCGCGCCGATGGCGTAGCCGAGCAGGCCGCCTACCACCGAGGTGATGGTACAGACCAATGCGTAGAGCCAGGCGCGCTGCGGGCGCGCCAGCGACATCGGGATCAGCATCACGTCCGGCGGGACCGGAAAGAAGGAGCTTTCTGCGAAAGCCACGGCACCCATGATCCAGAGCGCGTAGGGCTTGTGGGCGGCGTCGATGCACCAGTCGTAGATACGTTTCAGCATGGCGCCGCGATGAAGCACCATGGGACGGATTTGTCCATCGTGAGTTTTTGAGCGTTTTGTGACTGTTCTAGTGGCGCTTGCGCGCGGCGCGGCCTTCGAGCGCGACAATTGGCCGCCGCGTGGCGACGCGTGGTGACGCAACTTTGGGCAGCTTCATCGTCGATTTCGGCAGCTTCTCGGCGATGCCGAGCATGTCCTCACGCCGTGCCATCTCGCGCCAGACGTCCTCGGGACGCACGCCGGCCGAGGCCCAGAGCACGGTGAGATTATAAAGCAGGTCGGCGCTTTCCCGGATCACCGCCTGGCTGTCGCCGTTGACCGCGTCGATGACGACCTCGATGGCTTCTTCAGCCAGCTTTTTCGCCATTTTGGAGGGCCCGCGCTGAAACAGCCGGGCGGTGCGCGATGTTGCCGGATCAAGGTCTCTGGCCGCGAGCACAGCCAGATATAGCCGCTCAAGCGAATCACTCATGGTACTCAAAACTACTCTAAACCAATGGCGAGCGCGTTAACGCGTGACAGTAAAAGCAAAAACCGGCCATCGCGGCAAGCGCGACAGCCGGTTATGGTCAAGACCTGCTGGCCGAAGCTAGTAGCAGTTGGTCATGTAGCCCTGGCCGCAGGCTGCAGACGGGCTGTCTCCGCCATAACGCTGATACTGATAGTTCGGGCCCGGACCGTAATACGGGCCGTGACCATAATAGGCCGGGCCGCTGTAATAGGCGGGGCCGCCATAATAGGGACCGTCGTCATAGGCATAGGCGTCACGGGTCGCTGCGATCGCAAGGCCGGTGCCGACGATGCCGGCAAACGCCGCCGCAGCCGCCGCGCCACCGCCGCCATGCCAGTGGCGGCCACCTGCGTATGACGCGGTCGGAGCGGCCGCGGTCAGTGCCAGCACCGCGGCGGTAGCGATAACGGCCTTGCGGCCGGCAAATCCTGAAAATCTGTCAAACATGTCCTGGACCCTCCTTGGGACCTCGAATGGTGCCTGACGACAGGCTCATGTCTCTCAAACACCCGCATCCCATGTTGGGTTCCCGAACCCCAACAGAAGCTGAACGGGGTTGCGTGATCATGCCGCAACCACCGCTCATCCGCCGTTCATCTTGGCGCGCGCACGCTTCCCGCCGGCCGGCGCTGCGCGCGTCACGAAACCACAACAAGGCGGGACCGGCGCGACTGATGTCAGGATTCACGACGATTGCCCTTCGCCTCCTGCTGGCCGCTTCCATCGCGCTCACCGCGCGCGATGCCGCGGCGGCCGAGACCACCGCAATCCACTTCACCTTCGACCGCCCGATCGATGCGAGCATGGCGCCGTTCTTTCTTGCTGCGAAGGACGGCAGCCTCAGTGCCGAGCGTCTCAACGTCTCCTTCAACAGCGCGGCCGGATCACCGGAAGCGCTTGCGCGCGTCGCCAAAGGCGACAGCGAGCTTGCGCTGGTCGACATCAACGAGCTCATTCGTTTTCGCGACAAGGACGATGCGGCCCCGATCAAGGCGGTGTTCGTGCTGTTCAACCGCGCGCCCTACGCGATCGTCGCGCGCCGGAGCCGCGGCATCCACCTGCTGCCCGATCTTGACGGCAAGACCATCGGCGTCGCCGACAGCGACCTGTCGATGCGGTTGTGGCCGGCGCTGGCGGAGCAGAACGGCATCGACACATCGCACCTGAAATTCAACAAGATTAGCGCCGCCGTGCGCGAGCCGATCCTGTCGGCCGGTCAGGTCGATGCCGTCGCAGGCTTCAGCTATCTCTCCGCGGTGAACTTGCGCGACCGCGGCGTGCCCGGCGGCGATCTCGTGGTGCTGCGCTATGCCGACTATGGCTGCGAAGCCTATGGCTTTGCCGTGGTCGCCAACCCCGCCTTCGCCGTGGCCAAGCCGGATGCAGTGAAGGGCTTCGTCCGCGCCCTGATCGCCGGTATCAACGCGACGGTCAAGGACCCCGCGCGCGCGGCCGACGAGGCCACGAGCCGCATGGAGGATGGCGACCGCGACCTCGAGCGGGAGCGCCTGCGCACCGTGCTTGCCGACAACATTCTGACCGACGAAGTCAAACGCAATGGCCTCGGCGGCATCGAGCCCGCGCGTCTGGAGCGCGCGATCGACCAGATCGCGCAGGACTACAAATTTCGCAAGCGGCCGGCGGCCGCCGACATTTTCGACGACGGGTTCCTGCCGCCGGTCGGAAGCCGGCTGATCAACTGAGCAAAACCGCAAGCTTCTGCTGTATCTCGCCGGCAATCCCTGCTTAGAATACTGGCCCCATCAGCCGCCCGAGTTCGTCGCCCGCATGTCCATCCTCCGTCTCTACACCCGCGTTCTCGAGCTGCTCGGCAAGGAAGCGCGGCTCGGCTGGCTGCTCGCGGTCGCCAACCTGCTGCTGGCGGCCTCGCAGTTCGCCGAACCCGTGCTGTTCGGCCGGATCGTCGACGTGCTCTCGGGCAAGACGGTGGCCGGCTCGAATTCGGCTTGGCCGTTCCTGGCTGCCTGGGTGGCGTTCGGGCTGTTCACCATCGCCTGCAGCGCGCTGGTGGCGCTGCAAGCCGACCGGCTCTCGCATCGGCAGCGCCAGGCGGTGCTGACCAGCTATTTCGAGCACATCCTGCAGCTGCCGCTGACCTTCCACTCCGGCACCCATTCGGGCCGGCTGATGAAGGTGATGCTCAACGGCACCGATGCGCTGTGGCGGCTCTGGCTCGGTTTCTTCCGCGAGCATTTTGCCGCGATCCTCTCGGTCGTGGTGCTGCTGCCGCTGTCGCTCTACCTGAACTGGCGACTGGCGATCCTGCTGTTCGTGCTCTGCGTCGTCTTCACGGCGCTCACGACCTTCGTCGTGCGCAAGACGTTCGGCATGCAGATGGCGGTCGAGGAGCACTATAGCGAGCTCTCGGCGCGCGCCTCCGATGCGCTCGGCAATGTCGCGCTGGTGCAGAGTTTCGTCCGCGTCGAATCCGAGGTGAAGGGACTGCGCTCCGTCGCCGACGAGCTGCTAGCCGCACAGATGCCGGTGCTGTCCTGGTGGGCGCTCGTCACCGTGATCACGCGCGCCTCGACCACCATCACGGTGCTCGCGATCTTCACGCTCGGCATCGCGCTGCACGACCAGGGGCTGACCTCGGTCGGCGAGATCGTGATGTTCGTGAGCTTTGCGACGCTGCTGATTCAGAAGCTCGAGCAGGTCGTGAGCTTCATCAACAACGTGTTCATGGAGGCCCCGCGCCTGCGGGAATTCTTCAACGTGCTCGACGCGGTGCCCGCCGTGCACGACCGTCCCGACGCCATCGACGCCGGACGGCTTTCCGGTCTCGTCGAGTTCAACGACGTCACCTTCTCCTATGACGGCAAGCGGCCGGCGATCGAGGACCTCTCCTTCACTGCGCTGCCCGGCCAGACCATCGCGCTGGTCGGCCCGACCGGCGCCGGCAAGTCGACCGCGATCGCGCTCCTGCATCGCGCCTTCGACCCGCAATCCGGCTTGATCAAGATCGACGGCATGGACGTGCGCGGCGTGACGCTGACGTCGCTGCGCAGAAACATCGGCGTGGTGTTCCAGGAAGCGCTGCTGTTCAACCGCTCGATCGAGGAGAACCTTCGCGTCGGCAAGCCGGATGCGACCGAAGCCGAGATGCGCAAGGCCGCCGAGCGTGCGCAGGCGCTCGACTTCATCGAGCGCAGCGGCGGCTTTTCGACCAATGCCGGCGAGCGCGGCCGCATGCTCTCCGGCGGCGAGCGCCAGCGGCTCTCGATCGCCCGCGCGCTGCTCAAGGACCCGCCGATCCTGATCCTGGACGAGGCAACCTCCGCGCTCGACGCTGTCACCGAGACCAAGGTGAATGCCGCTCTCGACGAAGTGATGAAGGGCCGGACCACGTTCGTGATCGCCCACCGTCTCTCCACCATCCGCAATGCCACGCGGATCCTGGTATTCGAGAATGGCCGCGTGATCGAAAGCGGAACTTTCGATGAACTCGTGGCCAAGGGCGGCCATTTTGCCGAGCTGGCCAAGGCCCAGTTCATGGTTCAGGAGAACGCACGGGCCAGTGTGACGGCGGCCGAGGCTGCCGCGACAGCGGTCAAGTCCCCGTAACATCGTCGAAATTCGGCCCACTTCCTTGCGGAATACGCAACGGAAGCCCCTATTCTCGACGCACGAGCCGGTATAGGTTTGCGACGCCGCAAGCGGCGGCGCTGGATTTCAGAACCCGAACATCAGATCACGAGAGCCGACCGTATCAGGCGGGTCTCCAAGGACCGGAATCGGATAGTGCACGCCCTTCGCCCGCTGCTTCGCAAATCCCTGTTCAACATTTTCGCTGCATCGCTGGCATGCGCCGCGCTGCTCGCGCCGCGCGCGGCAAGCGCCGAAGCGCTGCTGCTGATCGAAGCCGACAGCGGCAAGGTGTTGCAGGCGGAGAACGCGACCATCCCGTGGTACCCGGCCTCGGTCACCAAGATCATGACCGCCTATGTGACGCTGAAGGCGGTGAAGGACGGCAAGCTCACGCTCGACACGCTGCTGACGGTGTCGCCGACAGCGGCCTCGCAATCGCCGTCGAAGATGGGGTTCCGTCCGGGAACGCAGCTCACCGTCGACAACGCGCTGAAGATGATGATGGTCAAGTCGGCGAACGACATGGCCGTGGTGCTCGCCGAAGGCGTCGGCGGTTCGATCGACGGCTTCTCGGCGATGATGAACGACACCGCGCAGCGGCTCGGGATGACGCAGACGAGCTACGTCAATCCGAACGGACTGCCCGCCGACGGCCAGATCACCTCGGCGCGCGATCTCGGCATTCTCGCCCGCTCGTTCCTGCGCGACCTGCCGGAATACGAATACTTCGTGCACATCCCGGCGATCCGCTTCGGCAAGCGCGTCACCGGCAATTTCAACAAGCTGATCGGCCGGTATCCCGGCGCCGACGGATTCAAGACCGGCTTCATCTGCGCCTCCGGCTACAATCTCGTGGCGTCCGCGACGCGCAACGGCCGCCGGCTGATCGCCGTCGTGCTCGGCGCCAGCTCCGGCACCGCGCGCGCGGTGAAGGCGGCGCAACTGCTCGAGCGCGGCTTCGCCCAAGACAATCTCACCTGGCTGCGCCCCTCGCTCGGCACCGTCGACAAGCTGGTGCCGGTCGATGCCTCGCCGCCGAATTTGCGCGAGGAGATGTGCGGCGGCCATCGCAAGCGGCCTGCCAGCGACGATGACGATGCGCTGATCGCCACCAATGGTGGCACCGCCGGATCGACCTCCGCCACCGGCGGCGAAGCCCAGGTCACCTTCTTCACCGCCGGCCTGCAGCCGCCGCTGATGAAGGCCTCCGAGCTGATGGCCTCGGCCCCGGCCGCGGCCGAGCCCGTGCTGGTTTATACCGGCCCGACCCGCACCGGCACCGCCCTGATCGCCGCAGTCGCGGCTGACGCCGACCAGCAGGCTACGCCAAAGGCGCGGGGTAAGAAGTCGCGCGTCGCCAAGAAGCCCGACGCTGCGGACAAGCCTGCCGACAAGCCAAAGGATGCCAAGACCGCGGCGGCAAAGCCGGACGCTCCCAAGCCCGACACCAAAACCGACAGCAAGAGCGCGGCGAAGCCGGCCGGGACCAAGCATGCCGCGGCCAAGCCTGACGCAGCGGCGAAGCCGGCCGCAAGCCCGGATCCGGCGGCCAAGCCAGCCAAGCCGAAGGCTGCGACCAAGCCCGCAGCCAAGCCGGCCAACAACAGTTAACGCCCTGCGGGATCCAACACCCGCCCGCGCTTCGCACTTGCGGCAGCGCGGTTTGCGACGATTCCGGTAGCCACTCCCTGACCTTTGTCCTAAGCCTCGACGGCTTGCCACCCGTTCCGGCAGGCTCGATACTGGCCGGCAATGAGGCAAGCCCGAGACACAACGGGCTCAGGTCAATGAGGGGAGTTTCCATGGAGCGCATCTGGCTTAAGCAATATCCGCCCGGCGTGCCGGCCGATATCGAGCCGACGCAATACGCATCGCTGGTCGACCTCCTGGAGGAGAGTTTTGCGAAGTTCGCCGACCGCAAGGCGTTCATCTGCATGGACAAGTCGATCAGCTACCGCGACCTCGACCAGATGTCGCTGGCGCTTGCCGCCTACCTGCAAGGCCGCGGCCTGCAGCGTGGCGCGCGCGTCGCCATCATGATGCCGAACGTGCTGCAATATCCGGTCGCCACCGCCGCGGTGCTGCGCGCCGGCTTTGCGGTCGTCAACGTCAACCCGCTCTACACCCCGCGCGAGCTCGAGCATCAGCTCAAGGATTCCGGCGCGGAAGCCATCATCGTGCTGGAGAACTTTGCCCACACCGTCCAGCAGGTCATCGCGAAGACTGAGGTCAAGCACGTCATCGTCGCCAGCATGGGCGATCTGCTCGGCTTCAAGGGCGTGATCGTCAATCTCGTCGTCCGCCGCGTCAAGAAAATGGTGCCGGCCTTCGCGCTGCCGGGTGCGGTGTCGTTCAACGACGCGCTCGCGGTCGGCCGCGGCATGACCTTCAACAAGCCGAAACTGTCGCCGGGCGACGTCGCCTTCTTGCAATATACCGGCGGCACCACCGGCGTCTCCAAGGGCGCCACCCTGCTCCACCGCAATATCGTCGCCAACGTGTTGCAGAACGATGCCTGGCTGCAGCCGGCGCTCGCTTCGCCGCCGCATGTCGATCAGCTCATGATCGTCTGCGCGCTGCCGCTCTATCACATCTTCGCGCTCACGGCCTGTTACCTGCTCGCGGTGCGCGCCGGCGGCTGCAATCTCCTGATCCCCAATCCGCGCGACATCGCCGGCTTCATCAAGGAGCTGGCAAAGTACCAGGTCAACAGCTTCCCGGCCGTCAATACGCTCTACAACGGGTTGATGCACCATCCCGATTTCAAGAAGCTCGACTTCTCCAAGCTGAAGATCTCGAACGGCGGCGGCATGGCGGTCCAGCGTCCCGTCGCCGATCAATGGAAGGCGATCACCGGCTGCTTCATCGCCGAAGGCTACGGCCTCTCGGAGACTTCGCCAACGCTGACCTGCAATCCGGCAACGGCAACAGAGTTCACGGGTACGATCGGCATCCCCGTGCCCTCGACTTACATCTCGATCCGCGACGATGACGGCAACGAACTCCCGCTCGGCCAGGCCGGCGAGATCTGCGCCAAGGGCCCGCAGGTGATGTCGGGCTACTGGAACAGGCCTGAGGAGACCGCCAAGGTGATGACCGCGGATGGCTATTTCCGCACCGGCGACATCGGCATCATGGACGAGAAGGGTTTTACCAAGATCGTCGACCGCAAGAAGGACATGATCCTGGTCTCCGGCTTCAACGTCTATCCGAACGAGATCGAGGAAGTGATCGTGAGCCATCCCGGCGTGCTCGAATGCGCCGTGATCGGCGTTCCCGACAGCGGATCCGGCGAAGCGGTCAAGGCCTTCGTGGTCAGGAAGGACCCGAGCATGACGGCGGAGGATGTCATCAAATTCTGCCGCAAGCAGCTCACCGGCTACAAGGTGCCCAAGCAGATCGAATTCCGCACCGAGCTGCCGAAGACCAATGTCGGCAAGATCCTGCGCCGCGAGCTGCGCGACGAGACGAAGGCCCAGGCGGCGTAAGGCTGCATTTGATTGATGACCGACGACGTCAAGATCGGCCCGGCCGGCGTTCTCGCCTTCTGGCGCGAGGCCGGCCGCGAGCGCTGGTACAAGCGCGACGATGCTTTCGACAATGAGGTCCGTCGCCGCTTTCTTCCGCTCTGGGAGAAGGCCGTCGCCGGCGAGCTGGCATCATGGGAGGCGAACGACGAGGGCGCGCTCGCGCTCGTCATCGTGCTCGACCAGTTTCCTCGCAACATGTTTCGCGGCACACGCGAGGCTTTTGCCAGCGACCCGCTGGCACGCGACGTCGCCCGCCGCGCCCTCGCGCGGGGCGTCGACAAGAGGATCGACCCGATCCTGCTCGAATTCCTCTACATGCCTTTCATGCACTCCGAGCACCTGCCCGACCAGTTGCATTGCGTTGCCCTCTTTCAGGGCACCGACAATGCCGAAAACCTGAAATATGCCCGGGAGCACGCCGACATCATCCAGCGGTTCGGCCGCTTTCCCCACCGCAACCGCCTGCTCGGGCGCGACACCACCGCGGACGAGCAGGCCTTCCTCGACGGCGGCGGCTTTTCGGGCTGATGACATCACGGCGAAGGGCCGAGGGAGCCGCCGTATCCCCCGCCGGCAATATTGTGCAGCGCCGCCGCACGGTCTAAAAAGCGGGACCGATTTTCAGGGAGACTGACGATGGCGATCCAGATTGGCGACAAGCTGCCCGAGGCGAAATTCCGTGTGATGACGGCGGATGGCCCGCAGGTGAAGACCACCGACGATATCTTCAAGGGCAAGAAGGTGGCGCTGTTCGCCGTGCCCGGCGCCTACACCGGCACCTGCCACAAGATGCATCTGCCGAGCATCTTCCTCAACGCCTATGCCATCAAGGACAAGGGCGTCGACACCATCGCCATCGTCTCCGTCAACGATGCCTTCGTGATGAACGCCTGGAAGCGCGACACCGACCAGCGCGACGAGGCGGTCTTCCTCGCCGACGGCAATGCCGATTTCACCAAGGCGATCGGCATGGAGCTCGACGCCTCCGCCAACGGCCTCGGCATCCGTTCCAAGCGCTACTCGATGCTGGTCGAGGACGGCGTGGTCAAGAAGCTGAACCTCGAGGCGATGCCCGGCAAGGTCGAAGTCTCCGGCGGGGATACGCTGCTCGGGCAGCTGTAAGGCGGCCAACGCATCGGCCATACATAACACTGTCATGCCCCGCGAAGGCGGGGCATCCAGTAAGCCGAGACGTCTCGGCTCAATCACTGCGGCCTCTGGAATACTGGATCGCCCGCCTTCGCGGGCGATGACAGCTTTGAATGCGGCGGCACCGAGCGGCGATCGGCTACTCCGCCAGCCGCTGCTGCAGCCTTGCTTTCACGATCCCATCCCGCGCCAGCTGATCGGCGCGTTCGTTCTCGGGATGGCCGGCGTGGCCTTTCACCCAGTGCCAGCGGACCTCGTGCGCCTTGAGCGCGGCATCGAGGCGCTGCCATAGCTCGACATTCTTGACCGGCTTCTTGTCGGCGGTGCGCCAGCCGTTGCGCTTCCAGCCGTGGATCCAGCCGGTGATGCCCTGCCGCACATACTGGCTGTCGGTGTAGAGATCGACGGTGCACGGCTTCTTCAGCGCTTCCAGCGCGGAGATCGCCGCCATCAATTCCATCTGGTTGTTGGTGGTGTGCGGCTGGCCGCCGTTCAGCTCTTTTTCCTTGTCGCCGAACTTCAGGATCGCGCCCCAGCCGCCCGGCCCGGGATTCCCCGAGCAGGCGCCGTCGGTGAAGATCGTGACATTGGGAAGCCCGTTCACGCGACCAGCCCCGACGGCATCAGCCCGTAATCGCGCGCGCTGGATACGTTTTGGTGGAAACGCAGCTTGCGAAAATATTCCAGGGGATCCTTTGGCTTCACCAGCGCCCCTGGCGGCACGTTGAGCCAGTCGACCAGCCGCGTCAGCAGAAAGCGGATCGCGGCACCGCGCGCGAGCAGCGGCAATGCGGCCTCTTCGGCTTCGCTCAGCTTGCGCACGCGCTGGTAGGCATTGAGGAAAGCACGCGCCTTGGTGACGTTGAAGGAGTGGTCCGGCTCGAAACACCAGGCGTTGAGGCAGATCGCAACATCATAGGCCAGCATGTCGTTGCAGGCGAAAGTGAAGTCGATGATCCCCGAGAGCTTGTCGCCGAGGAAGAAGACGTTGTCGTTGAAGAGGTCGGCGTGGATCAAGCCCTCCGGCAGATCGGTCGGCCAGACGCCGCCGGAGAGATAGTCGAGCTCGGCGGCGAGAAACGCGCGCAAGCCCGGCTGCACCTCGTCGGCGCGATCCGCCGCCGCGTCAAACAGCGGCCGCCAGCCCGCAACCGACAGCGCGTTGGCCCGCTTGATCGCAAAATTGGCGCCGGCCAGGTGCATGCGGGCGAGCCCTTCCCCGACGCCGGCGCAATGCACGGCGTTCGGCTTGCGCGGCCAGACGCCTTCGAGAAAGGTGATGATCGCGGCGGGCCGCCCCGACAGCTCGAGCAACGCCTCGCCGTTCCTCGCTTTGACGGGCAACGGGCAATTGACGCCGTGCTCGGCCAGATGCGTCATCAGCGCGAGGAAGAACGGCAGATCGTTCTTCGCCACGCGCTTCTCGTAGAGCGTGAGGATGAACGACCCCTTGCTCGTATGCAGCAGGAAGTTGGTGTTCTCGACGCCCTCGGCGATGCCCTTGTAGGAGAGCAGTTCGCCGAGATCGTATTGCTTCAGGAAATCCGCAAGCTCGTCGGCGGCAACGTCGGTGTAGACCGCCATAAAAGTCTACTCGGCGGCAGCTTCAGGGCGCACCTGACGCGGCAGCGGGAAGAACTCGTTCTCTTCCGCAGCCGAGACCGTCTCGACATGCAGCGTGTAGCGCTCGGCGAACGCGTCCATGATCTCCTCGACGATCACTTCCGGCGCCGACGCACCCGCGGTGATGCCGAGGCTCGTAATGTTGCCGAACCTTGTCCAGTCGATGTCGGTGGCGCGCTGCGCGAGCACGGCGATCTTGCAGCCCTCGCGCTCGGCGACCTCGCGCAGACGCTGCGAGTTCGACGAGTTCGGCGCGCCGACCACGATCAAGGCGTCGACCACCGGCGCCACCTTCTTCACCGCGAGCTGGCGATTGGTGGTGGCGTAGCAGATGTCTTCCTTGTGCGGACCGTTGATGTTCGGGAAGCGCTCCTTGAGCAGCGCCACGATCTCCGCGGTGTCGTCGATCGACAGCGTGGTCTGGGTCACGAAGGCGAGGTTGTTGGGATCCTTCGGAGTGATGGTCTTGGCGTCCTCGGCGGTCTCGATCAGGGTAACCGCGCCGGCCGGCAACTGGCCGAGCGTGCCGACCACTTCAGGATGATGCGAATGGCCGATCAGGAAGATTTCGCGGCCGCGCTTGAAGTGGATCGCGGCCTCGCGGTGCACCTTGGTCACCAGTGGGCAGGTCGCATCCAGCGAGAACAGGTTGCGGGAGCTGGCGTCGGCCGGAACCGATTTCGGCACCCCATGGGCCGAGAACACCACCGGGGCGGTGGTGTTTTCCGGAATCTCGGCGAGCTCCTCGACGAAGATCGCGCCCTTCTTCTTCAACCCGTCGACGACGTATTTGTTGTGCACAATCTCATGGCGAACATAGACGGGGGCGCCGTATTTATCGAGTGCCCGTTCCACGGTGTCGATCGCCCGGACCACCCCGGCGCAGAAGCCACGGGGAGAACAAAGCACGATCTTGAGGTCTGGTTTGGCTGACATTGAGCGATCTCGGGACCGAATCACCCGTTTCGCCTTCTGGCGGGGGCGGTCGATGGATGGAAAGGGCTAAGGTACGAGCTTACGGGGACTTTAGAGGGAATTGGGCCCCCTTTCGGGCGCTGTCAAGGCACTATCTATAGCAGAACCATTGCGTGGCTACCCCCTCCCGGCTTATATAGCGCGAATTCCCTGTCATCGCTGATGACCACCGGTTTCGCCTCCAAAGGGGTGGGCGAAGCACAAAGGAGATTTGCCATGAGCAACGCACCTCTGATGCCCAAGGCGACCGCCGTCTGGCTGCTCGACAACACCGCGCTGACCTTCGACCAGGTCGCCGATTTCACCAAGATGCATCCCCTCGAGGTGCGTGCGATCGCCGACGGCGACGCCGCCCAGGGCATCAAGGGCATGGATCCCCTCTCCAACGGCCAGCTGACCCGCGAAGAGATCGAGAAGGGCGAGAAGAATCCGGACTACCGGCTCCGCCTCCAGGAGAGCAAGGTGGTGCTGCCACCGCAGCCCAAGCGCAAGGGCCCGCGCTATACCCCTGTCTCGCGCCGCCACGAGCGCCCGAGCGCCATCCTCTGGCTGCTGCGCAGCCATCCCGAGCTCAAGGACGCCCAGATCATGCGCCTGGTCGGCACCACCAAGAGCACGATCGCCAGCGTGCGCGACCGTACCCACTGGAACACCTCACAGCTGACCCCGATCGATCCCGTCACCCTCGGGCTCTGCTCGCAGATCGAGCTCGATTTCGAAGTGGCGCGCGCGGCCAAGGAAAAGCCGATCGACGCAGCCTATGGCGGCGCCACCCTGCTGCCGGCCTCCGAGACCACCAAGAAGGACGAGTTCGAGCCGGCCGAACGCTCCAGCGACGATCTCAATGTCGACGCCGTGTTCGCCAAGCTCAAGACGCTCGGCGGCAAGAAGCAGGACGACGACGAGGAGTAGAACTCGCTTTCATCGGTCATCACATGCAAACGCGGCGGGAAAACTCGCCGCGTTTTTGTTTGGTACGGTGCCTGAGCGGCACGGGCGCATCTGCTTACATTGGCAGGCGCTACGTCGCAGCCATCTGCTCGGCCAACACACACCTTGCTGCCCTGCCTGGCCCGACCTCCACATTCGCCGGGAGCTGCTCGACGCAGCGCGGCTGGGCGAGCTTGCACCGAGGAGCGAAGGAGCAATTGTGGGGCTTTTCGGCCAGCGACGGCGGGGTGCCGGGGATGGTCTCCAGCCGCTGGCCGCGCTTGGCGCCGTGGATGGTGGAGGCGAGCAGGCCCTTTGCGTAGGGGTGCACGGGGCTGCGGACGATATCGCGAAGCGTGCCCTGCTCCACGATCTGGCCGGCATACATCACCGCGACGCGGTCGCAGATCTCGATCGCGACACCGATGTCGTGGGTGACGAAGATGACGGACATGCCGAACTCGCGCTGCAACTCGCGCAGCAGCAGCAGGATCTGGATCTGCACGGTGGCATCGAGCGCGGTGGTCGGCTCGTCCGCGAGCAGGATCTTTGGACGGCAGGCCAGCGCAAGCGCGATCATCGCGCGCTGGCGCATGCCGCCGGACATTTCGTGCGGATAGGCATCGAGCCGGCGTTTGGCGGAGGGGATGCGCACGACCTCGAGCATCTCGAGTGCGCGTGCCCTGCCCTCCGCATAGGACTTGCCTTCATGCCGCACCACGCTTTCGGCGATCTGCGCGCCGATGGTGTAGACCGGATCGAGCGCCAGCGCGGGCTCCTGGAAGATCATCGAAACGGTCTGACCGCGGAACGACGACAGCTGGTCATCATTCATGGCGAGCACGTCCTGACCCATGACGTTGACCTTGCCGGTGATCTGCGTGCGCTTCTTCGGCAGCAGCCGCATCAGCGCACGCAGGGTCACGCTTTTTCCCGAACCGGATTCGCCGAGCAGGCCCAGCACCTCGCCGTCACCGAGCGAGAGGCTGAGATCGTTCACGGCATAGACCGTGCGCTCGCCGGTGAAGCGGATGTTGAGGCCTGAGATCTCGACGAGCTTTGTCATGACGGCAGTTTCGGCAGTCGATCGTGATAGTCGGTGGCGCGCTGGAAGGCGGCGCCGATAGTCAGCAGGGTCGCTTCATCGAAGGAGCGGCCGATCAGCTGCATGCCGACCGGCAAGCCGCTTTTGGTGAAGCCCGAGGGAATGGTGAGTGACGGCAGGCCGAGATAGTTCACCGGGCGGGTGAACAGCGTCAGGCGCTGCACCATGGCCGGCGCGTTCGGGCCACCGCCGACGTCGCTCTCCTCGATCGTCGGTGCCGGCACTGGCGACGCCGGCGCAATGATGGCATCGACGCCCGATGTGGCCGCATTGTGCGCGGCCAGTGCGGGACCGCGCCAGCGCATGGCTTCGAGATAGCTGATGGCGGGAACGGCGAGGCCATTCTGAAGCCGCATCAAGGTCTGCGGACCGTAATCCTGCGGACGCTCGATCATCCAGCGCTTGTGGAACGCGGCCGCTTCCGCCGCAAGCACGAGCTGGCTTGCCGCGGATAATTGCCGCTGGTCCGGCAGCTCGACCTTGACGATGTCGGCGCCCTCGCGCTTGAGCACCGCGATGGTCTCGTCGAGCACGCGCGCGACCTCGCTGTCGAGGTCGTCGACATAGAAGGATGCGGGCACGCCGATCTTGAGGCCTTTCAGCGACCCCTTGGTCGCGGCGACGTAGTCCGACAGCGGCACGTGGCTCGCGGTCGGATCTTCCGGATCGGGACCCGCCATCAAGGCGAGCAGCAACGCGCAATCCTCGGCAGTCCGCGCCAGCGGGCCGACCGTGTCGAGCGATTGCGACAAGGGCATCGCGCCGGCGCGACTGACGCGGCTCCATGTGGTCTTGAGCCCGGTGACGCCGCAGAAATGCGCGGGCATACGGATCGAGCCGCCGGTGTCGGAGCCCAGCGCCGCGAACGTCAGTCGCGCCGCGACAGACGAGCCCGAGCCGGACGAGGAGCCGCCGGTGATATGCGCGACGTTCCAGGGATTGCGCACAGGGCCGTAATGGGCGTTGTGGCCGGTCGGGCCATAGGCGAACTCGGCGAGGTGCAGCGTGCCGAGACGGACTTGTCCCGCGTCCTTCAGCCGCTGCAAGGCGGTCGAGGTCGTCGTCGCCACGAAGTCGCGGCGGATCAGCGAACCGCAGGTCGCAACGTGGCCGGCGTCGTAATACATGTCCTTGTGCGCGAGCGGCACGCCGTGCAGGGGACCGCGGACATTGCCCTTGGCGAGCTCGGCGTCGGCGGCTTCTGCCGCCTTCAGCGCAGCTTCCGCCTCGATCGACATGAAGGCGTTGAGATGTGGCTGCCACTGGGCGATGCGGTGCAGCAGCGCGCGCGTCACCTCATGCGAGGACACCTGCTTCACCGCGATCGCGCGCGCGATCTCGGTGAGCGTCATCAAGGCAGGCTCACGGCTCATTTCGACACCTTCGTCGTCTGCGCAACCACGTAGGATGCGGGCTCGAGGTCGAAGGGCAGCGTGCCGGCAATGGCCGCAAAAACTTCGAAGGCCGGTCCTATGGAATTGGAGATGCGCGTTGCGATCTCGTCATCGACGGGAACGCCCGCAACTTGCGCGATCGGCTTGATCTCTTTCGGAGTCGGTCTTGTCATGCTGTTTCCCCTGCGGGCGCGCGGCTATGGCCTGATCCCGGTATAGCCATGTAGCACGCGGCCTCGTGGCCCATTCTATCCAGCGCCGTGAGCTTTGGTGTCGCATTTGCGCAGAGCGGCTCCGCAAACGGACAACGGGTGTGGAAGCGGCACTCGGACGGCGGATCGATCGGATTTGGCGGATCGCCGGTGATCGGCGGTTCTTCCGTGCGCCTGTCCGGATCGGAGGACGGCATCGCAGCCAGCAGCGCACGCGTGTAGGGATGCGCAGGCGCGTCCCAGACCTGGTCGACCGGGCCGAGCTCGACGACCTCGCCGAGATACATCACCAGCACACGGTCCGAGATGTAGCGGACGACATTGAGGTCGTGGCTGATGAAGAGATAGGTCAGGCCGAACTCGCGCTTGAGGTCATCGAGCAGATTGAGCACCTGCGCCTCGACGGATTTGTCGAGCGCGGAGACGGCTTCATCCAGGATCACCAGCCGCGGCGACAGCGCCAGCGCGCGCGCGATGTTGACGCGCTGGCGCTGGCCGCCGGAGATCTCGTGCGGATAGCGGTTGGCGAAGTTTTCCGGGCGCAGGCCCACCTTGCCGAGCAGCTCGCGCGCCAGGGCGCGTGCCGTGCCGTCGGCCATGCCGTGGACCTTGGGGCCGAAAGCGATGGATTCCTCGATCGTCAGGCGCGGATTGAGCGAGGCGTAGGAATCCTGAAACACCATCTGCATGCCGCGGCGCAGCTCGCGCAGGCTCAGCGCCTGGCCGACGGTCATGCCGTCATAGATGATGTCGCCGTCATCGCGCGGCATCAGATGCATCAAGAGGCGCGCGGTGGTGGACTTGCCGCAGCCGGACTCGCCGACAATGCCGACAGTCTCGCCCTTGGCGACGGAGAAGGTGACGTTGTCGACGGCCCGCACGGTGCGCTTGGCGGTGAACAGGCCGCCGCGCACCGGGAAGTGTTTGGTGAGGCCGTTGACCTGCAGCAGCGGCTGCGCGACGCCGCCGACGTCCTCGACGGGCTCCAGCATTTCAACGGATGTCGCGGTCTCGGTCATCGCGGCGATCTCCCACCTCTCCCCATCGGGGAGAGGTCGCGCCGAAGGCGCGGGTGAGGGGGCGCGGCAAACTCGATAGAGCGGAACCCCTCACCCGGATTGCATCTTACGATGCAATCCGACCTCTCCCTTCGGGAGAGGTGTCGCACCAACATCGCCGCGACCAGAATCTCTCTCATCATCTCAATTCCTGATGTCCATGGCGCTGCGCAGACCGTCCGAGAGCAGGTTGAAGCAGATCGAGACCGCGAAGATCATCGCGCCGGGCAATGCTGCGACCCAGGGATTGACGTAGATCGCGGTGCGCAGCGTGTTCAGCATCAAGCCCCATTCCGGCTCCGGCGGCTTGGTGCCGAGGCCGAGGAAGGAGAGACCCGCCGCCAAAATCATCGAGACCGAGATGAGACTGGTGGCATAGACGAAGATCGCGCCCAGCACGTTACCCAGGATATGCACCCGCATGATGGTGAAGGGCCCCGCGCCGGAGGCGCGCGCGGCCTCGACGAAATCCATGTTGCGCACGCCTGTGGTGACGCTTTCAGCGACGCGGGTGATCTGCGGCACGAACACGACGGTCAGCGACACGATGGAGTTGAGAATGCCGGCCCCCAGCGCGCCGGAGATCGCGATCGCGAGCAGCACCGAGGGGAAGGCGTAGAACACGTCGATCGTGCGCATGATCGCGGTGTTGAGCTTGCCGCCGACATAGCCGGCGACGAGGCCGAGCGAAGTGCCGATGCAGAAGGCGAGGATCACCGGCAGGATGCCGATCACGAGCGACAGCCGTCCGCCATAGATCAGCCGCGCCAGCATGTCGCGGCCGAGCTCGTCGGTGCCTAGTGGATATCCAACCGTGCCGATGTGGCGCAGGCGGCGGATCATCGAGCCCTTGTAGGGATCTTCGAGGCCCAGCCATGGCGCGAGGATCGCGGAGAGGAAGATCAGGATCAGCACGAGCGCGCAGGCGATGCTGACCTTGTCGCGCATGATGCGGCGGCCGACAGTCGCCCAATAGCCGCGCGCCTTGGTCGCAGGTGCGGCCTGGAGCGCGGCGTCGGCGGTGGCGGACAACGGAAGCTCGCTCATCGCTAGCCCCGCTTGATGCGCGGATCGATCGCGGCTTGCGCGATGTCGACCAGCAGATTGAGGAAGACGAAGAACAGCGCCAGGATCAGGATCGTGCCCTGCAAGAGCGGCAAGTCGCGCTGGAAGATCGCGGAGTTCAGCAGGAAGCCGGAGCCCGGCCAGGAGAACACGGTTTCGATCAGGATCGAGCCGCCGAGCATGTAACCGAGCTGCAATCCCATCACCGCGAGCGCAGTGGGCGCGGCATTCTTGATGACGTGACGGAACACCCCTCGCTCATGCAGGCCCTTTGCGCGCAAGGCTTCGACGAAATCCTGGCTGAGGATGTCTCCGGTGAGCGCGCGCACGGTGCGGGTGACGATGCCCATGGGAATCACCGAGGTCGTGATCGCCGGCAGCACGAGATATTGCAGGTGCGCCCAGTCCCAGGCCCAGGAGTTGGAGCCATTGGGGCCGGCGCCGACCGCGGGCAGCCAGTTGAGCTGCACCGAGAAGATGATGACCATCACCATGCCGAGCCAGTAATGCGGCACGGAGACGCCGGCGATGGCAAAGGAGGTCGCGACCTTGTCGATCCAGGTCTCGCGGAAATAGCCGGCGATCAGGCCGAGCAGGATGCCCATGGTGAAGCCGATGAGGGCGGCCGCAATCGCCAGCGTGACGGTATTGCCGACCGCGCGCATGACCTCGGCGAGCACGGGCCGCCCCGTCGCGATGGAATTGCCGAGATCGCCATGCAGGGCGCGCAGCAGCCAAAGCCCGAACTGCACCGGCAGCGGGCGGTCAAAGCCATAGGCGGCGCGCAGCTGCGCGGCGAGCTCCTGCGAGGCATCGGCGGGGAGCACCGCGACGAGCGGATCGCCCGGCGTGATGTGCACGAGCAGAAAGCACACCAGCGCCACGCTGATGACGATCGGAATGACATAGACGATGCGTCTGGCGATATAGGCGAGCACGTTGTTTCTTTTTCTTCCCTTCTCCCCTTGTGGGAGAAGGTGGCGCGAAGCGCCGGATGAGGGGTCTCTGTCCGCGGATACAGACGTTCAAATGTGAAAGAGAGGAGTTCGCGGAGAGAGACCCCTCACCCGGCTTCGCTAACGCGAAGCCACCCTCTCCCACAAAGGGGAGAGGGTGCACCGAGTACGTTGCGATCAACTACTGCATCGACACCAGCGAGAAGTCGATGAACCAGCTCTTCGGCTGAACGACACCCGTCACCTTCGGGCTCATCGCGCGGGGGCCGACGTCGTGGGCGACGTAGAGGAAGGCGGCGTCGTCGACGGAGGCTGCGTGCAGCTCGGCGAGCGCGGCGTCACGCGCGGCGGGATCGAAGGTCTGCCGCGCCTTCTTCACCAGCTCGTCGAATTTGGGATCGTTGATGAAGCCCCAATTGTTCGAGACCGGCGGCGCCATGCTCGACTGCAGGAAGCGCACCAGCGCGAAGAATGGGTCCATCGCCGCATAGGTGACGTTGGTCGCATTCGAGCCGTTGGCGCTGGGGTCCTTGGCGCCGCGGCGCCAGTTGGTGAACAGCGTGTTCCACTCGATGACGTCGAGCTTCACGTCGAAATAGCATTCGGCGAGGGCCTGCTGGAGATATTCGTTCATCGGCAGCGGCTGCATCTGACCGGAGCCCGACGCCGACGTCTGGATCTTCACCGTCAGCTTCTTGTTCGGACCGAAGCCGGCCTCCTGCATCAGCTTTTGCGCCGCCGCCTTGTCATACTTGATCTCGAAGGTCGGCTTGCCGCGCCAGGGATGGCCGGGCTCGAAAGTGCCGGTCGCCGGCACCATCAGGCCGGCGAGCAATCCGTCCTTGAGGCCTTCGCGGTCGACGCAGAGGTTGGCGGCCTTACGCACGCGGATGTCGTTCCAGGGCGAGCCTTCGATGCGCGAGAACTGCCAGGGCCAGACATGCGGCTGCTCGTTGGCGTAGAGCTTGAAGCCGCGCTGCTTGAGCTCGGGCAGCGCATCCGGTGCCGGCGCCTCGACCCAATCGACCTGGCCGGACAGCAGCGCCGCGGTGCGGGCATTGGCTTCCGGCATCGGCAGCAGCACCATCTTGTCGACCTTGGGCACGCGGGCCTTGTCCCAATAGCTCGCGTTCTTCACCAGCTCGAGCCGTTCGCGCGGCGTGAAGCTCGCCATCTTCCACGGGCCGGTGCCCGAGGCGTCCTTGGCGAACGCGGTCCAGGCGGCCTGCGACTTCGCCTTGGCATCGGCGCCTTCGGCCTTGTCGTAGAAGGCCTGCCACTTCGCCGGGCTCGCCATGAACAGGTTGGTGAGGTTGATCGGCAGGAAGCTGTCGGGCTCCTTGGTGGTGAGCTCGACGGTCATGTCGTCGATCTTCTTGGCGGAGGCCAGCGTTGGCATGCGCGAGGCCGTGACGCCGACCTGGCTGGCGTCGAATTGCGGCGCATCCTGCTTCAGCACCTTGTCGACATTCCACACCACGGCGTCCGCGTTGAACGGCGAGCCGTCATGGAAGGTGACGCCGGGGCGCAGCTTGAAGGTCCATTTGGTCTTATCGGCATCATCCACCTTCCACTCGGTGGCAAGGCCGGGGATCACGACGCTCGGCTTGTCGGCAGAGGAGAGATCCCAGCCGGTCAGCGCGTCATACATCGTGAGGCCGGTGAAGCGGTTGCCCTCAAAACCCTGATCCGGCTGGCCCAGCGTGCGCGGAATATCGGCAGCGGTCATGCCGATGCGCAGCACGGTTTCAGCACTCGCCACGCGTGGCCACGCGGCCGCACTGCCGAGCGCTAGAAGCGCGATCAGCGCCGCGCGGGTCATGTTTTTCTTGATAAGCATTACCTCAGTCCTTTTCCGGCTTACATGATTAATTTTGATGCAATCGTATGCAATGGCTATGCCAAGGAGAAACTTTTTCTGCAAATTGCCCCTGCGGCGACAAGTCCTTGTGATCGGGCGCAGGCGCGAGCAACGCACTGCCTATTCTGGCATCAAGCTTGCAAGTTTCGCCCCGATTTTCCCTGGGAGCTTTGGGCCATGCGTATCCGATTAACGACCTGTCTCGCCATGCTTACGCTGGCGGTTTCCGCACTGTCGGCGCGCGCCGAAACGGTGGTACGCTACGGCATCTCGATGGCGGACATTCCGCTGACGACGGGCCAGCCCGATCGCGGCGCCGGCGCCTATCAGTTCACGGCCTATACGATCTACGATCCGCTGGTCGCGTGGGAGATGGACGTTGCCGACCGGCCGGGCAAGCTGGTGCCGGGCCTCGCCACCGAATGGAAGGTGGATGACGCCGACAAGACGAAGTGGCGCTTCACTTTGCGCAAGGGCGTGAAGTTTCACGACGGCAGCGATTTCAATGCCGACGCGGTGATCTGGAATCTCGACAAGGTGCTCAACGACCAGGCGCCACAATTCGACAAGCGGCAGAGCGCGCAGGTGAAGACCCGCCTCCCCTCAGTCGCGAGCTACGCCAAGATCGACGATTCCACCGTGGAGATCACCACCAAGACGATCGATTCCTTCTTTCCCTATCAGATGCTGTGGTTCCTGGTCTCGAGCCCGGCGCAATATGAAAAGCTCGGCAAGGACTGGGACAAGTTCGCGAGCCAGCCTTCGGGCACCGGCCCGTTCAAATTGACGAAACTGGTGCCGCGCGAGCTCGCCGAGCTTTCGAAAAACCCGGACTATTGGAACAAGAAGCGCATTCCAAAGGTCGACAAGATCGTGCTGGTGCCGATGCCGGAAGCGCTGACGCGCACCAATGCGCTGCTCGCCGGACAAGTGGACCTGATCGAGACGCCCGCGCCGGATGCCGTGCCGCAGCTGAAGGCCGCCGGCATGAAGCTGGTCGACAACGTCACGCCGCATGTCTGGAACTATCATCTCAGCGTGCTGCCGGGCTCGCCCTGGACCGACATCCGCCTGCGCAAGGCGCTGAACCTCGCCATCAATCGCGACGAGGTCGTCGGCCTGATGAATGGACTGGCAAAGCCCGCCAAGGGCCAGGTCGACCCGTCGAGCCCGTGGTTCGGCAAGCCGAGCTTTGAGCTGAAGTATGATCTGGCGGCTGCCAAGAAGCTGGTCGAAGAGGCCGGTTATTCCAAGGCAAAGCCGCTGAAGACCACCTTCATCATCGCACAGGGCGGCACCGGCCAGATGCTGTCGCTGCCGATGAACGAATTCCTGCAGCAGAGTTTTAAAGAAATCGGCATCGACATCGACTTCAAGGTGGTCGAGCTCGAGACGCTCTACACGCATTGGCGCAAGGGCGCGGCCGACGAGATGAACGCCGGCATTACCGCCAACAACATCGCCTATGTCACGTCCGATCCGCTCTACGCCATCGTTCGCTTCTTCGCCTCGGACCAGATCGCGCCTGTCGGCGTCAACTGGGGCGGCTACAAGAACCCGAAGGTCGACGCGCTGATCAACGAGGCCAAGCAGACGTTTGATACCGCCAAGCAAGACGAGCTGATCGCGCAGGCACATGCGCTGATCGTCGACGACGCCGTGCTGGTCTGGGTCGTTCACGACACCAACCCGCACGCGCTGTCGCCGAAGATCAAGCAGTTCGTGCAGGCGCAGCACTGGTTCCAGGACCTGACGACGATCGGGGTGGAGTGAGGGGGCGAGCACAGTGCTGTAGCACGCACGGTGCCGTAGGGTGGGCAAAGCGAAGCGTGCCCACCACCGTCGCTGAGGAAAAAGATCGTGGGCACGGCGCTACGCGCCTTTGCCCACCCTACGATGTCAGTGCGTGGAGCACATCATTCTCCACGTCATTGCGAGCGTAGCGAAGCAATCCAGAATCTTTCTGCGGAGGCAGCCTGGATTGCTTCGTCACAAGAGCTCCTCGCAATGACGGCGGAGAGACTGAATGACGGCGGAGAGAGCTACTTCCCCCACCGTAGTGCCAGCGCATCGCGCTCCTTGGCGAGTTCCAGCAGCCCAGCCCTTGTCGCCGGATGCAGTGGCTGCAGCGGATGCCGCACCGCCTCCGACTTGATCACGCCGCCGGCCTGCATCATCGCCTTGCAGGCGATCAGGCCACATTGGCGGTTCTCGTAGTTGATCAGCGGTAGCCAGCGCTCATAGGCGGCCTTCGCCTTTTCGCGATCGCCGGCGAAATAGGGATCGATGATCTGGCGGATGCCGTCGGGATAGCCGCCGCCGGTCATCGCACCGGTGGCGCCGGCATCGAGATCGGCCAGCAGCGTGATCGCCTCCTCGCCGTCCCAAGGGCCTTCGATGTCCTTGCCGCCCGCCTCGATCAAGCTGCGCAGTTTCGAGGCCGCGCCCGGCACCTCGATCTTGAAATAGCGGATGTTGGCGAACTCGCGGGACAGACGCGCCAGCAGGTCGACCGACAGCGGCGTGCCGGCCACCGGCGCGTCCTGGATCATGATGGGGATGTTGATCGCGCCGGAGAGCACCTTGAAGAACTCGACGATGCCCTTCTCGGGCACGCGAAAGGTCGCGCCGTGATAGGGCGGCATCACCATCACCATGGCGGCACCGGCGGCTTCGGCCTGCTTGCTGCGCGCCGCGCACACGGCGGAACTGAAATGGGTGGTGGTAACGATGACGGGAACCCGGCCCGCGACATGCTCCAGCACCGCATGCATCACGGTTTCGCGCTCGGCATCGGTCAGCACGAACTGCTCGGAGAAGTTGGCGAGGATGCAGATTCCGTGCGAGCCGGCGTCGATCATGAAATCGATACAGCGGCGCTGGCCTTCCAGATCAAGCTCGCCGCGCTCGTCGAAGATGGTAGGCGCCACCGGGAACACGCCGCGATAGGGGCGCTGGGCCTT
>NZ_JACOFR010000026.1 GCF_019455385.1 Bradyrhizobium sp. BR 10289 | reverse complement strand
CCGGGCACGTAGGCCGCTTGCGCATTCGCGCGTCCCGCATCCGCCAAGGTGATCCTGGCCTGGAGCTGCGCGATCGTCAGCTTGTCGTAGTCGGGGCTGGTCAGGCGCGGCGGCCATTGCGGCGTGGCGCGCTCGACGATTTCCTGCCAGTTGAGACGATCCTGTGCGAGATCGACGCCCGGCGGCAGCGACGTCAGGGATGCTGCGGCCAGCAGGACGGTGAGGCCGATACCGATCTCGACCTCGGCAAATCGCTTCAGGCGCAGGATCGGCGTTGCGGGATCGCGCCGCAGCCGCTCGACGAGGAAGTAGTTGCCCGCCCCGAGCGCCAGCAGCATCAACAAGAGGCCAACTTTCGCCAGCGTCATGACGCCATAGGCGGTGCCGTAGATCGCTTCGATCGAGCCGATATAAGTGACCGCCATGGTCAGGCCGCCAAGGAGGATCGCGGCGACCGCGGCCATCGACATCAGCGAATAACGCCGTGCGATGCGGCGCCAGTCGCCCGCATCCTTGCAGCCGTTGAGCGCGATCAGGAAATAGGGTAGCCCACCGATCCAGACGCCCGCGCCCAGCATGTGGCCGGCGTCGGACAAGAGCAGCGGCCAGCGCACGTCCGGCCGGCTCGCCGCGTGGGTCAGCCGGGTCTGCATGGCGAGGGCCAGCACGGCCAACGCGACAAGAACGGCCGCGCGCGCACCTCGCGCGGGATTTTTCGAGAGCACGGCGATGCCGAATGCCGAGGCGGCAATGACGACGTCGGCGCGGCCGAAATCGGCACCGAGCGCCTCGCTCCACGAGACCTGAAGCGTTCCGACCAGTGCCGCTGCGTTGAGCGCGAGCGAGGCGATGGTGAGCAGCGCCCAAGCGGCGGCGCTGATCCTGAGAACCGTCCGGCACCGCTGCTCGGTCGTCGGCCCGCCGGTCGAAAGCTGCGGCCGCAGCGGCTCCCACAGCAAGATCTGAAACGCAAGGCCCCCGAGCGTAAAGGACTGCGCAATGAGGATCAGGCCTCGCAGGACGACCGAGAGATAACCGAAGATGTCGAGGAGCAGATACAAGGGTGTGGCGTCAGCGAACGTTGAAGGGAATGTCACCGCGCGTGATGTGTCCGTCGACGCTGAGCACCTGCCAGCGCAGGCGCCACGCGCCGCTCGACAGGTGCGCCGCATCGGCATTGAGCTCGTCAACGGGTGCGTCGGCGGCCGGGGTCAGCGGCTGCGCCGTCCCGCCGGGCGCCAACAAGGTCAGCTTGGAGCGCGCATGATCGATCCGGCTGTTGAAGTGCAGGCGGATCGCCACCGCATCGCCGGATACGGTCGCGCCCGCCACCGGCGCGGACGACACGATGATGGCGTGAGCCCAGGCCGCATGCGGCCCGACAAGACACGACAGGACAAAGGTAGAGATCGTAATTTTGAAGGGCGCGCCCATGGTGATCACTCGCAACCGGCAAGCCTCACCTCACCCGCCGCTCGCGGCGCGTCAGTGATGCGCGATCGTATGTTGGCAGCGATGGCTTCTTGGCAAGAGCACGCGCCGTCGGAATCCACGCCAGGCCCACGGAAAGGCGACGCCTGTTGCTCTTGCGACACACCGGACAAGGCAGCGCGGATGGAGGCAGACCGGCCCGGCGGAAGCGGGAGCGTCCGCGGCGGGATGATCGCCTCTCCCAGCCGTCTGAAACTGCTTCAGAAAACGGAGCGTAACGAGCGAAGCATCCGTCGCGCGACCAGTGCCTTCACATCATCGCGATCAACAGCAGCAATCAGCTCGCGGCCGCGATCCTGGCGCGGAAGCTCGCCTGGCCCTGCATGATCTTGTCGAGCAGCGCATCGAGCGCCCAGAACCGCTCGCGGATATCGAAGTCGACGGCCCGGCTATGGGCGCATGAGAACGTGCCGAGCCTCTGATGGTACAGCTTCGCCAGTTTTGGATATCCCATCGGCTCGGCCATCGCGGCGAGCGCGAGGTAGACGGAGAGCTCGTCTGCCAGCGCGGGGTGCTGTGAGCTGCTCGTCATCAGCCATTTGTAGAGATCGGGATGGAAGTTCGTGAACACGCCGGTGAAGCCGGCTGATCCGGACTTGATGGCGTCAAAGGCGATCGCCGCGTTGGCGTTGACGATGGCGAGCTGCGAGTCCTTCGTCAGCGCCACGCGACGCCTCACGGTATCGAGGTCGCACGACACATCCTTGAGGATCGCAAAGCGGCCGCTATCGGCGCAGAATTTCAGCTCGTCGTCGGACAGCAGCCGGCGGAACGGCGCGGGGCACTCGTAAAGGCCGAGCGGGAGATCGACAGGGAGCGCATCGAGCAGTCCGCGCAGTCTGTCCATGAAGACGCCGCCGCCCTGCCCCTTCGGGTCGAACCGGTTCGTCACCAGCACCAGCCCGTCCACGCCGGTCCTCGCGATCGAGGTCAGCTCGGTCACCTGGTCCTCGCTGGATTCACCGACATGGCCCGAGGCAATGACGGGCACCCGGCCGGCCGCGGTCCTCGCGACGAAGCGCGCCAGCGCGATGCGTTCCTCGAGGCTCAAAAACTGCATCTCGCTCGATTGGGCGACGGCGAACAGCGCATCGGCGCCATTGGCGATGTACCATTCGATCAGCCTTTCGAGGCCCGCATAGTCGATCGCGTTCGCTTCGGTGAACGGTGTCAGCATCACCGGAATGATGCCTTTGATGGATGCAGTCACAGATCGGCTCCCAGGATGTTGAATTCGGCGATGAGGATAAATCTCTCCGGCGAGCGACACATGTGCAAGTGGCCGGCCCTGCTCACGACAGCTGCCCGGCCGTGGGCATGCCGCGCTGCGCGCCATGGCCAAGACAGGCCAGCGAGGCGCCACGGCAGGCGCGCGTGAGCACCTCGCGCCAGCCGCGCCCCTCATCGAGCCCAGCCGCCAAAATGCCGACAAAGGTGTCGCCAGCGCCGGTCGTGTCGATCGGGACGATCCGTTCGGCCGGAGCGGCCTGGTGCGTCCCGTCGGGATGGAACGCGCGTGCGCCTGATGGTCCCGCGGTCACGATGCAGGTCACGCCGCCCTCCGCGGCGAGAAAGGCCGCGGCCGACTCGAAATCGCCGCCGGCCCAGCCGAGCCGCTGTGCCGCGGTGCAGGCCTCGTGCTCGTTGACGACGAGAACGCTGGTGGCCTCGAGCAGCGTGCGCAGCTCGGCTTCCCTCAGGCGCTCAGGCACGGGTGCGAGATTCCAGATCACGCGTCCGCCGGCGGCGCGGACGCGGCGGGCGACGAGGTGCGAGCTCACGAAGGGGACCTCCATCTGAAGCACGAGGGTCGTGGTCGCAGCCAGTTCGGCCGCTGGCATCGCCTCGGCCGCAAGAGCCCCGTTGGCACCGCTCGCCACCGTGATGGCATTCTCGCCGTCAGCGCTGACGCTGATGAAGGCGCATCCGGTCGGCTCCCGGCCGACGGTGACGCCGTCGATGAGGACGCCGTTGGCGTTGAGATTGTCGATGCAGAGCTGGCCGAACCCATCGCGCCCGACCCGGCCGACCATGGCAACACGCCCCGGCGGCAACACGCGCGCGGCGGCGACCGCCTGGTTCGCGCCCTTGCCGCCGCACAGCGTCGCATAGCCGGTCGCGAGCACGGTCTCGCCCGGCCTTGCGATGGTGTCGACACCAGCGACGAGGTCGACATTGATCGAGCCGAAGACGGTGATCAGAGACATGGACCCACGTTCCCGGAGGTTCGGATCGCCCACGCGCCCTGCGGCGCGTGAGGATCCCGATTGCGGCTGGACGGTCAGTTGCCGGCGACCTCTTTGATGCGCGCGATCATGTCGTCGACGGCCTTCTCGACCGGCACCTTGTTGGTGACGATGGCGTTGACGGCCTTCATCCAGACGTTCTCGCTGTAGAGCGTCGTGAACTTGTAGTTCTTGCTCATCTCGTAGCCGCCGGCGCCGGCGAAGAACTGGTCGCGCTCGGCGCGGCGATGCACGTCGCCGTCCCAGAAGGCGGACTTCTGTGCCGCGGTCTTGACCGGGAACCAGCGGCCAAGCGCACCTTCGACATAGGGCTGGAGGTTTTCGTCGCGCAGCAGGAACGAGACGAACTCCTTGGCCCGCTCCTTGTTCTTGGCCTGCTCGAAGATCAGGCCGATCACCACGGAGGCGCGGGTATGGACCGGCGAGCCGTCCGGCTTGTTGGGCCAGACCAATGTGCGGATGCGATCGTAATAATTCTTCTTCGCTTCCTCGCGCTGCTCGGCGGTGAGCGTCTCGTTATTGGCGTCGTCAAGCCACTTGCCGGGCACGGAGATCGTCGAATTGTGCGTCATGATCGTCGTCTTGTTGTGGAAGGCGACGTTGTTGTCGGGATCCTTCCAGCTCGTCGCCGATTGCGGCGTGCAGCCCTTGGCGGCGATCTCGACATAGTCCTTCATGGCGGCGACGATGCCCGCCTTCACCTTGGGATCGTCGACCAGCAGCTTGCCGTTGTCGTCGACCAGCACGACGTTGTAGGCGTCCATGAACACCAGGAAGGAGATGAAGCTGTCGGTGGCGTCGACGCCCATGGGATGGCCGATGCCGTAGATGCGCTTACCGGAAGCCTTGCGCAGCGCCGGCTGCGCCTTGTCGCACCAGAACGACCAAAAACCCTTCCAGTCCTTCGGGATGTCGGTCTCCTTCAGACCGCCCTCCTCGAGCATATCCTTCCAGTAATGCAGATGCAGCGTCGCCTGCTTCAGCGGGAAGGCGTAATAGGCCTTCGTCTTGGTCTTGTCGTTGTAGAGCATGACCGTGTCGAGCGACTCCGGGGAGAACTCGCCCTTGATCGGCGCAAGGACCGAGGTGAGGTCGACCAGCTTGCCTTCAGACGCCCATTTGCCGGCGCCCTGGAAATGATAGGTGTCGGCATAGGTGACGTCGGGCGGGCTGCCGGCATCGAGCGCGGCCACCAGCTTCGGCATCATGTCCTGCGTCGCATATTGCGACAGCTCGACCTTGACCCCGGTCTTGGCCTCGAACTTCTTGATGACATCGAGCAGCGCGTCTTCCTCGGCCTTGTAGTAGCCCTTGTTCCACCAGACGACGAGTTTCTCCTCGGCCGCTGCGGGGCTCGAAGCTCCCATCACCGGCAGGAGCAGTGAAACCGCCATCGAGCAGTGTCTCGCCCATCGCAAAAAGCTGTCGCGCATTGTCGTTTCCTCTCGGTCTCTTCCCGGCGAGGAGCCCGCCGGTTGCTCTCATGGCACCTAAAACGGGCCCATGTAAGCGCTTACATCAATCGAGTCAAGCAGCCCCGTCCGAGGGATGTGCGCAGCCGTCGAAGAGACGATTGTGGCCGCCGCCCGGCCTCAGCGGCCGCGTGCCGCGCCCGCACTCTGGCGGAGTTTCAGGACAGGCACGATCTCCCGGGACTGGACCTGCGCCTGCTCGCCCGCGATCACGGCGAGCAGTTCCTTGGCCGCCAGGACCCCGATCTGCTGATTGTCGACCTTCATCGTCGTCAGCCCGGGCGAGAAGCGCGATGAAATTGCGAGGTCGTCGAAGCCGGTGATCGAGAAATCCCTGGGCGCCTCGAGGCCGCTCTCGCGCGCGGCCATCAGCGCGCCGAGCGCCAGATTGTCGTTGCCGCAGACGATCGCGGTGGCCCGGGTCTCGGCCGTCCGCGTCATCAATGTCGCAAAGCTTTCCGCACCGAACTCCAGCGTCGAAGGCCCCATCATCAGATCCCGCGCGGCAATGTCGAGACCTGCCGCCGAGAGCGCGTCGCTGACGCCGCGAAGCCTCTCCTTCACGCGGTCGTTGTTGGTGTCGGGCTGAAAGATCCCGGCGAACCGGCGATGGCCGAGCGACAGCAGGTGATCCGTCATGCGACGGAAAGCGGCGCGGTTGTCGAAGCCGATGCACGGATGCGGCGACGCCTTGTTGTAGGAATACGTCACGACATAGGGAATGCCGCGCGAATTGAGCGCATCGAACAGCTCGGGCGGATGGCTTTCACCGACCACCGCCAGCGCTTCGACGCCGCGCGCCAGCATGGCGTCGGCCTGCTTCAAGCCTTCGTCCGGATCGTAGTTCGAGCAGCCCAGGAACAGCGTGAAGCCGTTCTCGCTGAACACGCTCTGCATGCCGCTGACCTGATGGGCGAAGATTTCGTTGTCGAGCGTCGGGATGATGGCGCCGGCGATATGCGTCCGCCGCGAGGCCAGCGCCCGTCCGGCCGCGTTCGGAATCCAGTTCAGCGCGCGCGCGGCGTCCTTGACCCGCCGCCTGACCTCTTCGGAGACCTTGTCGGGCTCGTTGAAGGCGCGCGAGACGGTCGCGGTCGAGACATTGGCCTTGCGGGCGACCTCCTCGAGCTTGACACGGCCGCTGCCCCCGCGCGCTCTCTTTGAACCAGCTACCATCCCGGCCACGGTTGAATCGATTTGATCAGTGCCGCGCTATGGTATGCGCGCGCGGGCAGGCTGTGTGGAAAAAAATCTGGCTGGGGCGGGAGGGATCGAACCTCCGAATGGCGGAATCAAAATCAGTTTGATTATTCAACGATTCAACGGGCATTTGGAAAGACTTAACGGAAATGCCGTCTAGCCAACTCAATAGCTTGCCGGCCGTTTCCAAACAAAGCCCGCACGGACACCGCCTTGCGCAACACCGGGCGCCACGCCTCTGCATCGACCACTGATCTCCAGGTTCTCTATGGAGCAAGTGCCTCGGATGGCGATCGCTGTCGGCCGCTGGGATCAGCACCTCGTCGACCCCTCGCTTTGAAAGCGAATAGCAGTCGCGCTCATCTGCCTTTGCCCAGCGCATTTGTTGCCCGTCTCAAACGAAATTTGGAATGGCAAAGCCCTTCCATTTCGCTTCTCCTGTCGATTGAAGATGACTGGCACGTCCAGAACCGACAGGAGGATTCGTGACCAAACGCTATTCTTTGCTCGCGCTGTCCCGACGCCGCCTGTTGATCACAACGTTTGCACTGGGAGCCGGCGCGCTGGTGGCCCTGGCAGACATCACTTCCGCGCGAAGCGCCGGCGCTCCACCAACAGGCGGCGACATCACCTTCCTGATTGACTCGCTGGGCAGCACCTGGATTCCGAACAATAGCTCGATCTCCAGCTTCCAGGGCCACGTCTGGGGCCATGTGGCCGACAAGCTCGTCTATGTCGACGCCGACGGCAAGGTCAGCCCCTGGATCGCCGAGAGCTGGGAGCAGAACAACGACGCCACCCAGTTCACCCTGCACCTCAAGAAGGGCGTGACTTTTTCCGACGGCACGCCGCTCGACGCCTCGGCCGTCGTTGCCAACCTCGACATCTGGTACGCTGGCCGACGGAACGAGGGCATCAACCCGGTTGGTCTGTTTCCGAAGACCTATGACCGCGCCGAAGCGGTCGACGCGACCACGGTGAATGTTGTCTTCAAGGCGCCGACGCTCGGCTTCATCCCGACGCTCGGCTATCACGGCTCGATCCTCATCTCTCCGAAGACCATCGCGCAGCCCGCGGCGCAGCAAGCCGATCTCGGCAAGACTTCCGGCAGCGGCCCCTACGTCGTCGCTTCCTGGAAGGAGGGGGACTTCGTCAAGCTGGTCAAGCGCAAGGACTACAATTGGGGTCCCGCGGCTGTCGGCCACACCGGCCCGGCCTTCCTTGATTCGATCACCTACAAGCTGGTGGCCGAGCCGTCTCTGCGGGTAGCCGCCGTCCAGTCCGGCCAAGCCGAAATCGCATACAATGCCTCACCGCAGGAACTGAAATCGCTCAAGCAGGCGGGCTTCACCGTCGCGACACCGCGCTATCTCGGCTTTGTCAACGGCCTGGCGGTCAACACCAAGCTGGAGCCGTACAACGATGTGAAGGTGCGCCAGGCTCTCCAAGCCGGAATCGACCGGAAGGAAATCCTCGACACCGTCTACACACCCGACTGGAAGCTGGCGACGTCGTTCATCCAGAGTAACGTACCCGGTGCAACCGACCACAGTGACCTGCTGGTCTACAATCCCGGCAAGGCCGAGAAGCTGCTCGACGAGGCCGGCTGGACCAAGGGCGCCGGCGGCATCCGGACCAAGGACGGCAAGCAGCTGACGCTGACGCTCTACTCCAACCCGTATCTCGCGACCGCGAAGTCGATCGACGAGCTCATCGCCCAGCAACTCGGCAAGATCGGCTGGAAGGTCACCATCCGGGCCTACGACGTCGTGACGTTCGGCGAGAAGGTCCGGTTCGGCGGCCCGGCCGTGCCGGCCTACGAGGTGACGCGCAGCTTCATCGACGCCGGCACCGTAGCCAGCATCCTCACCGACGCCAACAACGGCGAGAACTGGTTCAACCTCGGCGACAGCGACAAGAAGCTCAACGAGCTCCGCGACAAGATCGCCGGTGCGGCTTCTCTCGAGGTTCGCAATCCGCTGCTCGACGAGTTGCAGGCCTACGTTCTCGAGCAGGGCTATTTCATCCCGCGTACGCAGATCGTGCAGCGGATCTACGTGCAGTCTCCGAAGCTCAAGGGAGAAGTCTACAACGGCATCGCCTACGCCAGCTATTACACGGCGACGATCGGCGAGTAAGGCGCCGTGCAACCGAGCAATGCGAGGAGTCGACGGGCATGAAAGGCGCCTATCTGTCCTATGCCGCGAAGCGCTTTGCCCAGGCCGCTGTCGTTATTCTGCTGGCATACGTCTTCACCTTCGTCGTCGTCAGCATCCTGCCCGGCGATCCCATTACCAACGTGCTACGCGACCCGCAGAACGGGTTCAGTGAAGACCAGATCAGGCAGATCATTGCCGCCCAAGGGCTAGACAGGCCGATTCCAGTCCAGCTCTGGGCATCACTGTCCCATTTCGTCATCGGCGATTTCGGCCTGTCGATGCGGTCCAGCCGGCCCGTGACAACCCTGATCGCGGAGGTTCTGCCCTCGACGCTGATCCTCGCCTCCGAGGCTTTCGCCATCGCGCTGCTGCTGGCGGTGACGATCGGCTACGGCACGCAGTTTCTTCCGAAACGATTGGGGCAAGGCTTGCTGCGCGGCTTCCCGTCGCTGTTCCTGTCGGTGCCAAACTTCGTCATCGGCCTGGTCCTGATCCACGTCTTCGGCTTTCAGGTCGGCCTGTTCCGCGTGATCGAACCGAACAGTTTCTGGGCCACTCTTTTTGCCTCGATTGCGCTGGGCATCCCCGTCTCCGCCCGGATCGCCGAGGTGCTGATCGCCAACCTGGATAAGGAGTCCGAACAGGAATACGCCGCCGTTGCGCGCGGCCGCGGCCTGACGCAGATGCGCCTCTTTGCCAGGCATTTACTCAAGCCGTCTTCACTCCCAGTGGTCACTGTCATCGCGCTCGCCATCGGCGAGCTGCTCGGCGGCTCGCTGATCACCGAGACGGTGTTCGGACGCACCGGGATCGGCAGCCTGGTGCAGCGCTCCGTGAGTACGCAGGATTTGCCAGTCCTGCAGGCGGTCGTCTCGCTCGCGGCGGTCGTGTTCGTGCTGGTCAATTTGATCGCCGATCTGGTCTACCCGCTGCTCGACCCGCGCGTGAAGTTGATCGGTAACCGCAGATATCGCCCGACCACCGCTGACGACAGCGCCGCTACCGCATCGGCGGCGATGACATCATGACCCTCACCTCGTTCTCCTCTGACTCGCGGATTACGGCAATCAGCCGGCTGGCAGCGCTTCGGCTGCCGCCGACCGTTGCGCTTGCCTTCGCCGTCATCGCGCTCGTGATCGCCTGGTCGCTGGCCCCCGGCCTGTTCACGAGTCATAGCCCGGTCGTCGGCGTCCCCGCTGACAAGTTGCTGAGCCCAAGTGCGGCGCACTGGTTCGGCACCGACCACCTCGGCCGCGACCTCTATACCCGCGTCGTCTACGGCACGGCGTCCTCGGTGACGAGCGCGCTCATTGCCGTCGTCATTGCCGCCGTAGCGGGCGGGCTCATAGGCCTCTTGGCGGGCTTCCTCGGGGGCTGGGTCGACATCCTGCTTGCCCGCCTCGTCGACGTGCTGCTGGCGATCCCGAACTTCCTGCTGGCGGTGATCGTCGTCACCGCCATCGGCTTCGACACCACCAACGCAGCGATCGCGACCGGCGTCTCGGCGGTGGCGGTGTTCGCACGAGTGATGCGTTCGGAAGTAATCAAGACCCGGCATGCGACGTTCGTCGAGGCGTCGTTCCTGCTGGGCGGCTCGCGCTGGCATATCCTGCTGCGACACGTGCTGCCGAACGCATCGCGCTCGGTACTCCCGCTCGCCGTTCTGCAGTTCGGCCTGTCGATCCTGGTGATCGCCAGCCTCGACTTCCTTGGCTACGGCGATCCGCCGCCGGCCTCCGACTGGGGTCTGCTGATCTCGATCGGCAAGGACTACCTCAAATGGCCGTGGCTGGTGTACGCGCCCGCCTTGGTCACGATCGCGACCGTCCTCTCCGTGAACAGGATCAGCCGATGGCTGCGCAAGACAGACTAACCGCCAACGCCTTTACGCGCACCGAGCCCACCGTGCCGGTGCCGCTACGCCCGCTTCCGTTGCTCCGGGTCGATGGCCTCTCGGTCTCCTACGGGCCACACGAGGTCGTGAGCAATGTGGGCTTTGAACTCGGCCGCGGCGACAGCCTCGCCCTGATCGGGGAGTCCGGCTCGGGCAAGTCGACGATCGCCCGCGCGGTGCTGCGGCTGCTTCCCAGCAGTGGGCGCGCCACGGGCCGCGTCGCATTCGACGGTCAGGAAGTCCTGGGGATTTCCGAGCGAGGTTTCCGGCCGCTGCGGGGTCGCGCCATCGGGTTCGTGCCGCAGGACCCGGCCAACTCGCTCAATCCGGTGCGGACCATCGGCGCACAGGCACAGGAGGCGGTCGCGCTGCTCGACGAGCCCGACAGCGCGATCCGCAAGCAGCTCATCCTGGACACCTTCGCCGAGGTCGGGCTGGACAATCCTGAGCGTGTCTACGGCTCCTATCCGCACCAACTGTCCGGCGGCATGCTCCAACGCGTGCTGATTGGGCTTGCGATCCTTCCGCGGCCGGCACTGCTGGTGGCGGACGAGCCGACCTCCGCGCTCGACGTCACGATCCAGAAGCGCATCCTCGACCTGCTCACGCGGCTGCAGGACAATCTCAAGATCAGCCTGCTGCTCATCACCCATGATCTGGCAATCGCCGCCGAACGGGCGAACGCGCTGGTCGTGCTCAAGGACGGCGTCACACAGGAAGCCGGCCGGACCGCCACCGTCTTCTCCTCGCCGGCGTCGGCCTATGCGAGGAAGCTGCGCGCCGACGTTCCGGCCCTCAATCCCGATCGCTACGCCGCACTGCGCGATGTAGGTTTGCGAACCGTCAAGGCCGGCGACGCTGCGACACCAAAGATCGAAGTCAGCGCCGTCAGGAAAACCTTCACCGTCGATGGTAAAACGCTGACGGCCGTAAGCGACTTGTCGTTCACCGTTCCGGCCGGCACGACGCACGCACTGGTAGGCGAGTCCGGCTCGGGCAAAACGACGGCGGTCCGGCTGCTGCTGGGTCTCGAACAACCCGACAGCGGGACCATCTCAGTCGCGGGCGAGCAGATCACCGGTCGCTCGCCTGAGGCACTGCGCTCGACGTGGCGTCACCTCCAGCTGGTCTATCAGAATCCGTTCACCTCACTCGATCCGACCTGGACGATCGAGCAGTTGGTGCGTGAACCGCTTGGCCGGTTCAAGGTTGGAACGAGCAAGGAGCGTGAGGAACGGGTTCGCGGGGCGCTGGCCGACGTCGGACTGGGCGAGCACCTGCTCTCCCGCAAGCCGGCGGCCCTGTCAGGTGGCCAGCGCCAGCGCGTTGCCATCGCACGGTCGCTGGTGCTCAAGCCCGACGTGATCGTGCTCGACGAACCCACCTCTGCACTCGACGTCAGCGTTCAGGCCGGAATCGTCGAAGTCCTGCTCACGCTACAGGCTAATCTCGGCCTGACCTATGTCTTCGTCTCGCACGATCTCGCGCTGGTCCGCCAGCTCGCTCACACCGTTTCGGTGATGCACCGTGGGCGCATTGTCGAGCACGGGACCGTCGCCGAGATCTTCGACGATCCACGGCAGTCCTATACGAGGTCGTTGCTGGAATCGATCCCGTCGGGTGGTGCGGCCGTCGCGCCGGCGACGCACACGCGTCCCCGCATGTCAGCAGGTTGAAATCCGCGATCGGCCTTTATTCAGCAGAATACGCTGCTCGTAACTCAATACCGCCAATGATGACTTATCTTGCCGGTGCGGACTCGGCGCGCGGCAAAGAATTGTTCGACGCGTGGGCAATTCGAAAATGTGGTTCTCAAGAGTGGGGCGCGCTTGCTGAGATCCTGCCAAACTTGATTCCGGCGTGAGTATCCTGTGTTCGACACGACGCTCAGCGTGATATCTGCTGGCGCAGCGCATGTTGCCCATGCCTCGTCGGCAAGAAAGAGATACCGTGACAGTCCAGACATCGCAGCGCACGAACCGCGTCGCTGACCACCCGGCCGAGCGCATCTTCGTCGATCGCTGGTCCCCCCGGGGATTTTCCCAGGAGCAGATTTCGGAAGGCGAGCTTCGGACGTTGTTCGAGGCGGCGCGGTGGGCACCCTCCGCCTACAACTCGCAGCCCTGGCGCTTTCTCTACGCCCTCAGAGGCGAGACGGAATTCAATACCTTTCTCGAACCCCTGATCGAGTTCAATCGCGGATGGGCTCAACATGCGGCGGCCTTGATCTATCTTCTCTCCAGGAAGGAGTTCACGCCGCCCGGCAAGACCGAGGCACAATTCTCGCGGACCCACTCCTTCGATGCCGGCGCCGCATGGGCCAACTTCGCCAATCAGGCAGCGATCGGCGGCTGGGCTGCTCATGGCATGAGCGGGTTCGACGTCGAGAAGGCGCGCACGCTCCTCGGCGTCCCCCAGGGATTTGACATCGAGATTGTGGTCGCGCTCGGTCGCAAGGGAGATGGAGCGCATCTGGCGCCTGCCCTGCTTCAGCGCGAGCAGCCGAGTCCGCGCGCATCCATTGGCGAATTCGCCGCGCGTGGTCTGTTTCCAAAGCGGTTCGAGGCCGCGCGATGACCGGCCTGCCCAAACTCCGGACGTTCGTCGCCGAGGTTGCCCAGATCGTCGAAGCGAAGCTGGATGAGAGCGCGATCCTCGCTCAGCTTACGCCGAAGCTCAAGGAACTGATCGGAGCGGACGACTGGCTGCCGGACGCCTACGCCGCGGCCGATGGCAAAGCCTATCGGCAATATCTCCTCTATGCGGATCCGCTCGACCGTTTCTCGATCGTCAGCTTCGTCTGGGGACCCGGACAAGGCACTCCGATCCACGACCATCGCGTCTGGGGTTTGGTCGGCGTATTGCGGGGAGAAGAGCTCTCGGTGAGCTACGCGCGGCAACCCGATGGCTCGTTGCGGCCCGGCGCCACCGAGCGCCTGGCGAAAGGCACAGTGGCCGCCGTCTCGCCCGACATCGGCGACATTCATGCCATCTCGAACGGCTTGGCAGACAGCTCGTCGATCAGCATTCACGTCTATGGCGGCAACATCGGCAGGATCCACCGCTCCGTCTTCGATGCAACGACCGGCGCCGAGCACGAGTTCGTCTCGGGATATTCGAACGCGTTCGTGCCAAATCTCTGGGTCTGAAGCCCGCCGGAGATCGTCTGCAGATCTGTTCGCGCTGTCTCGCGCGCCTAATCCTCATCGTCCAGCGCCAGCACAGCAAAGCTCGCGAGCCAGTGTTCGCCCATGTAATGCTCGGCGATATGAGGAAGACCTGCGGACAGATGCTCGCGCGCGGCTTCGTGAGCAATGGCGCGACGGCGATCGGTCGCTGGTAGCGCATTGCCGAGCGAACGCCAGCACCAGGCCCGGCTGAGATTGAGTCCGTCGAGATGAGCGATCTTGCCATCAGTGCGATCGCTGACCGAGGCAGGCCGGAACAGCGTCGCCGGCTGCCGCTCGGACAATCGCGGCAGGAACCGATCGAACCAGGGCAAGAACTCGCTTAGCGGCAACAGGCGCCGCATGCACTCGGCCTCGATCAGGGCCGACGACTGGAAATCGTCGCCGCTCGGTTCACCCCAGGCCGGGCAATCGCGATCCTCGCTATACCAGCGCTGGCCGGTCTCGCGCAGCAGCTTCCTCAGATCGCCGTCCTTGCTGATGTCGGCATAGTCCGCGGCCATGCGCAGCCCGAACGCGGTGTTGAAATGCGTGCCGACACGCACTGGATAGGTCGCTCGCGGCAGGAAGTCGCGGAAGCGCTGCGCGATGACCTCTGTCAGCGGCGCGAGATTGCGGCCCCAGCTGTCATCGGATTGCAGCGCCAACTCAGTTGCCAGCTTCAACAACCAGGCCCAGCCATAGGGCCTCTTGAAGCCGCGGGCAGTCGGGCGAGCGAAATAAGCGCGCTCGGCGTCGACCTTGTCTGCAACGAACTGCACGTCGAACAGCGCGCGAATGTCGGAGGCCGGCGCAAAATCAGGATAGCGGCGCAACAGTCGCGCCAGCATCCAGTAGCCGTGAACGCAGGAGTGCCAGTCATAGCTACCGTAGAAGATCGGGTGCAGCTGGCTCGGCGTGCGGGCGTCCGACGGTTCGGCCAGCGCGTGGTCCACATTGTTAGGATATTCCCGCCTGACATGGCCAAGCGCGATGCGGGCAAAATGCTGGGCTTGGTCGAGGGTGAGATGGGAAGCAGTCACGGCTTGGCCTCTTTACTGTTATGGCTGATCAATGCCTCGATCAGCCGCGGCAGAAGGTAGATTGGAAATTGCGTCGCGGCGAAATATAGGGCCATGCGCGGCGAGGCGGCAGCACCCAGCGCCGACCAGACCAGGCCCACATTGCGATTGCCGAGGATGAGGCCAACCGTCAGGCGCTGGCGCAGATTTCCCGGCAGCAGCGCGGCGCCCGCCGCCTGAAGGCCGATATTGCAGGCAAAGGCGAGCCCGAGGCACAGCGAGGCGGCCTGCACGTCGGCGGCGATCTGCGCACGAATGCCGGCCATGGTCGCAACGGCAAACACAAGTAGCGCCATGACAATGATCCCGTCCACCACCTCGCCATGGGCCGCCAGCATCGGGGCCGCATGCCGCCGGACCAAGAACGCCACTCCCTCGGCGCTGCCGATCAGCAGCGCCAGACGCAGCGCGAGTTCGAGCGCGCTGATCTCCAATCCGCCGAACCAGCCCGCGAGAAGCGGCACCGTCACCGGAGCCAGGACCATGGACAACACCGTCACCACCAGTGGCACCGCGCCGTCGAGCCCGAGCATGCGTGCGACCGCCGCGGTTCCGCTCGACGGCGGCGCCGAGACGGCGAGCACAGCCGCAAGCGCCATCTCCGGACCAAGGTTCAGGGCGCGGCCAGCAATGCCGACCAGCAGCGGGCAAGCAACCATGACGATCGCAGGCAGCAGCACCGACAGCGATGGTCGCCGCAGCGTCGCGATGACGGCCTGGCCGTCGATCCGCAGCAGCGTTCCGAGCACGATCAGGAAGATCGTGGTTGGCATCAAGGGGCGAGCGAAGTCCGCAAGCGCCGGAAAGGCCAGCCCAAGCAGGACGCCGAGCGCCAGCAATGTCGGTCCGCGCGGGATAAAGCGCAGGAGTGGAGGTCGCATACGCCTCGTCCAATCATGTCCTCTTCGCAGAGAGACCACGTCCCGCATCATTCTTGAAATCGATTATTGCCATATCTATCATCGCTCAGATGAATTTGGCTTCCGTCGACCTCAACCTCCTGGTCGCCTTCGAGGCGCTCATGGAGGAACGCCACGTGACCCGCGCCGGAGAACGCATCGGCCTGGCGCAACCTTCAATGAGCAGCGCGCTGACGCGGCTGCGCGCGCTGTTTGACGATCCGCTCTTCCTGCGTTCGGCTTCAGGCATGCAACCGACGGCCAAGGCGCTTTCGCTGGCGCAGCCGATCAGCGACGCATTGGGGCAGATCAGGGGCGCGCTCGAGCCCACATCGGCGTTCGATCCGGCAACGGCCCGCCGTCGCTTGTCCATTGCCGCGACCGATTATGGGGACCTCATCGTGGTGCCGACGCTGGTCGAGGCGTTGCGGCGGGAGGCTCCTCGCATCGATCTCGTGGTGCGCCCCATCATCGATCCGGCCGCGAGTGTCGCGAGCCTCGAGCGCGGCGATGTCGACGTGTTGATCGGCGGCCACCTTCCCGCTTCCCAGCGCATCACCCGACGCGTGTTGTTTGCAGAGAACTTCGTCTGCATCCGCGACGCCAAGCGCGCCAAAGGGAAAGCCCGTCTCACGAAGGACGACTACGCGCATCTTCCGCATGTGCTGTTCTCTTCCGCCGGTGGCGATGGGCTTCCTGGCGCGATCGACACGATGCTGAGCCGGCATGGACGCAAACGCAGGACGGCGATCACTCTCGCCCATGTCGTCGCGGTGCCGTTTGCCGTCGCCAGCACCGATCTGATCGCGACCATGGCCGAGCGCGTCGCGCGCCGCTTCGCGGCCGCCGCTGGTGTATCGGTCGTTCCGGTTCCCTACGATGTCGAGCCGTTCGCTATCGACCTGCTGCATACTCGCCGAGCCATGGCGGACCCGCCGCTGCGCTGGTTCATCGAATTGGTCGGTCGCGTTTGCAAGGAAATTTGACAAGATCGTTCCAGCAGATGGCGCCTCAACGGAACGTCACCCCTCTCGATCCGACGAAGAATAGAATATTGCACTTGTCTGACTATCAACGCATTTGAGCTGTAGACTCTCCCCGACCTGCGACGTTGGCTGAGCGATCAGAACGGGGGCGGCACGATGGGTCCGGAGCAGCGGCACGCGATCGTCATCGGGGGAGGCGCCAGCGGCGTCCTTCTCGCCTTCCAACTGCTGAAGACCAATCCATCCGACCTCCGCGTGACCTTGATCGAAAAGAGGCCCGAGATCGGACGCGGACTTGCCTATCATGCAGGCAATCCCGAACATCTCCTCAATGTGCGCGTGATGAATATGAGCGCGCTGCCCGACGATCCCGACCATTTCTGGAACTGGCTATGTGCACGGCCCGGCGGACCGCTGTGTCCCGATCCCTATTGCTTCGTTCCGCGGCAGACATATGGGGATTATCTCGCTGAACTGATCGCGCCGCTGAAGTCTCGCGACGGATCACAGGGCCTGACCATCGTGCACGGCGAGTGCGTATCGATCCACGAAAATCCCTCCGACGTCGCTGTCACCCTTGCAGGCGGAACACGCATCACCGGGAGCACGGCCGTTCTCGCGACCGGCCATGACGCCGCAGCCCCGCTGCTGGCCGGCCATGCCGTACCCTGGGCCTCGCCCGCCGACGCCGGCATCGACACTGATGCCACCGTGCTCATCCTCGGCACCGGTCTCTCGATGGTCGACTATGTGCTGTCGTTGCTTCGCTACGGACATCAGGGGCGGATCGTCGCGATGTCGCGGCGCGGCCTGCTGCCGCGCGCGCATCGGCGCGTCGATCCGATGCGCTTTGCCGAGAGCGAGATCCCGTTCGGCGCCGAGATCGGCACGCTGCTCCGCTGGTTTCGCGGCCGCATCGAGATGCATGTCGCTGCGGGTGGCGACTGGCGCGGTGCCATCGACGGGATCAGGCCTTACACCCAGCGGCTCTGGCAGGAACTGCCGTTGAGCTCCAGGCGCCGTTTCCTCGAGCACGCCCGCGCCTGGTGGGATGTGCATCGCCACCGAACCGCGCCGGAGGTCGAGGCCTGCATCGCGGAGCTGCTCGCGACGAAACGGCTGACCGTCATCGCTGGCAAGCTCTCCGCTATCACTCCGAACTCCGACGGTGCGCTCGTTCACTATCGTCGGCGCGGCCAAGCCGAGACGTCCGAACTGCAGGTCGGAGCCATCATCGACTGCACCGGTATCGTCCGCGATCCCGGCGCCAGCACCAACCCAGCCGTGCGCAGCCTGCTCGACCAAGGCCTTGCCCGCATCGATCCCTTACGGATCGGCATCGACGTCACGCCCGACGGCGCGATCGTCAATCGCGAAGGATCTCCCTCGCGGCGTCTCTACGCCGTCGGCCCGCTCACGCGGGCCGCATTCTGGGAAATCATTGCCGTTCCCGACATAAGGCAGCAATGCGCGGAGTTGGCCAAGCGGCTCCGCGCACACGACGAGCCTAGTTGAACAGATCCGGCTCCGCCGCGGTGATCCAGTCCCACAGCGGCTGGAAGCTGAAATAGCCGCCCTTGTGCGTGCCGACCTGCCGCGAGGTCAGGCTGGCGATCTCGTGCGGGATCGGCTTTGGCGTGCCGGCGGCCTCGGCAAGCAACTGGGCGCGCGCGGCATTGTCCATCGCGATGTACCACCAGGCGGCCGCCTCGATGGTCGGCCCGACCGTGAGCAGGCCGTGGTTCTGAAGGATCGCCGCCTTCATCGATCCCAGCGCTTGCGCGATCTTGCGGCCCTCTTCCGCCTCCAGCACGACGCCGGAGAAGGGATCGAACAGCACGTGGTCCTCGTAGAAGGCGCAGGAATCCTGCGTCAACGGATCGAGCAGGCGTCCGAGCGCCGACCAGGCCTTGCCGTAGGTCGAATGGGTGTGGGCCGCCGCAATCACCTCCGGATGTGCGGCGTGGATCGCCGAGTGAATCACGAAGCCGGCCTGGTTGATCGGCTTGTCGCCGATCAGGATGTTGCCGTCGTGGTCGACCAGCTGAAGGTCCGACACCTTGATCTGGCTGAAGTGCTTGGCGAGCGGATTGATCCAGAAGCGGTCCGGAAATTCCGGATCACGCACGGTGACATGGCCTGCGAGGCCCTGATCGAAGCCATAGCGCGAGAATAGACGGAACGTCGCGGCAAGACGCTGCTTGCGATGCAGCCGCTCCTCCTCGAACGTCGCGGCCGGCGTGCGCTCGACCAGCGAATACTTCTTGGGCTTCTCGACGACCTTGTTCATTGTTGCGGCTCCTTCCTAATATTCGAGATTCTTGTCGAAGACGTCGGCGAGCGCCACGCCATGCGCATAGGCGTCGAGGTTGACCAGCGTCTTGTCGGCCAGCCGCTTGGCATCCTCGCCGCCTGTCCACGACACATGCGGGGTCAGGACGACCTTGGGATGGCCATAGATCGGATCGCCTTCCGGCGGTGGCTCGGGATCGGTGACATCGAGCGTCGCGCCGGCGATCCGGCCCTCATCGAGCGCCTGCAGCAGCGCGACCTGGTCGACGATACGACCACGCGCGACATTGATCAGGTGCAGCGATGGCTTGGCCCGTGCCAGCACGTCGGCGTTGATCAGACGCGCCGTCTTCGTCGTCGCCGGCAAAGCGAGAACGAGATGATCGGAAACTTCGACCAACTGATCGATGCTATCGACCGGCTGGATGCCCGGAACAACATAGGGCCACGCCGAGCGCCGCAACACCTTGATATTGACGCCGAACGGCTTGACGCGCTCGGCGACGGCGCGGCCGATGGCACCGAAGCCCGCGATACCGATCGTCTTGCCGCTGAGCGACCCCAGCGGGGCGATCTTCCACTGCTCGCGGCTGCGCGGCCGGATATCGTGGATGCGCTTCTCGAAGCCGAGGATTGCCGCAAGGACATATTCCGCGATCGGATCGGCCGAGATGCCGCGGCCGACCGTGACGACGGGGCCATCGAGCAACCAGGCCGGAAAGAAATCGACGCCCGTCGAAGCGGTCTGAATCCAGCGCAGGCCGAACGGCCAGCCGGCCGGCTTCTCCTTCGGCGCGCCTTGCCAACCGGCGAGCGGCCGGGTCAGCAACGCGTCAGCCTCGGGGGCGATTTCCCACGGCGCGCGATCGGCAGGATGATCGATGATCAACGGACGCGACCAGTGATCGGCCAGCACGGCACGAACTTCCGCGCCGAGCTGATTGACAACGATCGGCGACCGCACGCTGGTGGAGGCGCGCCTGCTTTCAATTCGCGGAGTGTTCATGTCCTGCAGCTTTGCGATAGCGATAACGAGGAGATGCTAGGCGCTCGGATCAAGATAGTCTTTTCAAAGATCGCCGCTGTCCTGCAACAACAAGACGATGCGCCTCGGCAGGACATAAGAGTTTACCTCTCCGGCTCACTTGGTGCCGATAACGTCAGCCGACGTCGCCTTCGCCCGCGCCGCAGCCTCGCCGGCCCGGCGGAAGACGGTCTCCATCAGCCATTGCTCGTTGGGATAGTGTTGCGCCCATTCGTCCCATCCGGAGTGCTTGCGGTATTGGCCGAGACGGCCGGACGCCAACACCTCCGCCTCGCTTGCGGCGACACGGCGGTCGCAATCGGGTGCGACGTAGATGGCGTCGGCCTGACAATAGAGCTCGCACATGAAGCAGGTCTGGCAATCCTCGACCCGCGCGAGGATCGGCAGGCCTCCTTGTCCGGCGTCGAGCACGTTAGCTGGACAAACCTCAATGCATGTCCCGCAATCCGTACAGCGATCCGCGACGATGAGTTCGATCATGATGCCGCCTCGAGTTGACCGGTCTTGGCGGTCACTGACGTAGTATCGGCAGCCAGCCAGACCTGGTCCAGGCCGCCACTGAGCAGACGGACTGCGAGTCCTAGATCTCGTGAAGGAAAATCCTCGCGGCGATGAAGGCCCCTGCTCTCCTTACGCGTTGCCGCCGCGGCAACGGACCAGCGCGCTGTTGCCAATAGAGCCGCCGTCTCGCGCGAGGCGACCGTGTCTTTATTTGCGTGATCGGCCATCTCGCTCCACAAGGACTCGAGCACGTCCGCAGATGCTGCGAGTCCATCGCCGGTGCGGAACAGATTCTTGTCGAACGGATGCATCTGGCTACGGACGCCGTCTCGAAGCTCGGCGAGATCAACGATCTTTGCACCCTTGCGGGGCTCCCGGCCGAGCGGGCGCAATCGGCCGCCCCTCCCCTTCGTGCCTCGCGCCAGGCGGGCCGCAGCACGTCCGGCAAGCACACCGGACGAAAGCGCCCAGGCCGAGTTGACGTTGCCGCCGCCGGAGATCGCGCCCGCTACCTTTTCGCGCGAGGCGTTGTCGCCGGCCACGAACAGTCCCGGCACCGATGTGGCGCCATCAACGTCGTGCACCCGCACCCCGCCGATTCCGCGAATGGTGCCGTCGTTGTGCAATGTCACCTCGAAGCGGTCGCGATAGGGGTCGATCCCCCAGCGGTCGAACACCAATGGCACGTTCGGCGAGATCGTATGTAACCGCGCCTTGATGTCGTCGGGCAGACGGTGCAGCGAGCAATAGACCGGACCGCGCTGAAGAGCGCGTGCGAGGCGTAGGGTCTGGTCGGGACCGAACGGAAAATCGAGCTCGTGCCCGTCGGCATCGTAATAAGTCGCGAACGAATACGCCATGCTTCGCGTCATCGTCGAATGTGCGGGCGCGATGGTGTAGGCCGCAGTGAACTCCATGCCGGACATCTCCGCGCCCGCTTCCGCCGCCATGAGATAGCCGTCCCCGGTATTGGTTCGCGAACCCAGAAGATGGGAGAGGAAGCTGGTGCCGCCGGCCGCGAGGACCACCGCTCCAGCCTCGACCCGGTACGCTCTTCCGCCGTCCTGCCGGCGCTGGCCGCGGACGCCGCCGATCGAGCCGTCGGATCGCGCCAGGAGCTCGAGCACGGGCGAATGATCGAGGATGGTGACGCCATGGCTCAGCGCCTGCTGCCGCAGCGCGCGCATATATTCGGGTCCGCGCACCGCGCGATAGTTGACCCGCCCCTCGTCATCCACGCCGAACTTGTAATAGCCCGCCAGCGTCGGCAGCGTGCGCCAGGTCTGGTCGAGGATGCGATACATCCAGTCCGCTTCGCCAAGACCAAGGCCGCTCGCGATGCGATTGGCGACAGCCGTATCGCGGGCCGACGGAGGATCCGGCGGGACCCACCAATGGCCCGGCCCCGCCGCAGCCGTGACGCCGCTGGTGCCGCAATAGCCCTTGTCGACCAACACGACGTTCGCCCCCGCCTCGGCGGCAGACGTTGCGGCCCAGGCGCCTGCCATCCCGCCACCAACGATCAGAACATCGGCCGTCAGCGACAATTCTTCGAGCGGCGACGAAATCACAGCCTGCCTCCGGACAATAGAGCAGCCGCACTCCCGCACCGGACGCGGAGGCGCACCACTTTGCCGCGGCATGTTTGGGCGGGGCGGCGTGCAGGTCAATGAAAGGCAAAACTCTTTTCAGCGCGACTCGCAAACGAGTCGTGCCGTCGTTTTCGGAGGCGGCAAGATGAGCATTCCAGCGTAGAACAGACTTCCCCGCAGGCGGCACCGGGCGACAAGGAGATTTCCGTAATTCCGCGGGCAGACGATGCCAATGATCGTCCAGTATAACAGATGCTCATCCGTCATATGATGCTGACCGACGCGCAGGTCGCCCATCCCTTCCATTTTGTTGGATGAAAGCGAACAGCGAAATCATTTCTCAATTCACATCGCCTGCAGCCGACTTTATCTCCAAATGCAGCATAAACGAATGCTTCCTGCTTCTGACCTTGGAGAATGACGATGAACACCGCGATGCAGATGATGCCGATGCCCATGCCGATGATGATGGGCGGCATGATGAACCCAGCCATGACCGGTGGAATGATGCCGATGATGAACATGATGGGCATGCCGATGATGATGCCCTGCCAGGTCAAGTGCACCATGACGCCCACCGGCATGACCTGCGAGATGACGCCGATGGACCCGGCCATGAAGGACATGTTCATGAAGTGCTGCGAGAGCATGATGAACATGATGCAGATGGGCATGCCCATGATGATGTGCTGCGGCGGCATGATGATGATGTGCATGCCGATGAAGGCCGCCTGATCGCTTTCGCGGTAGCGATCAACGAAGGGCCGGCCTCGCGCCGGCCCTTCTGCTTTCAGCCGGCGGTCTCGGCGTAGGTCATGACGAGGTAGAGGACCGCCTCGACGGCGACCAGGTTCTTGTAGACGTGCGGCACGTCGGCGTCGAACAGGATGGCATCGCCTTCCGTCAGCGTCTGGGGCTTGTCGGGCCCGGCCGTGATCTCGACCACGCCCTTGGCCACAAACAGATTCTCGCGTGTGCCGGGCGCATGGGGTTCCGCCGCTTCGCGGTGAAGCGGACCGATCCTCAACTCGTAGAATTCAACCGGATGATTGCCGTCGAAGGGAAACAGCGCGCGCGACGTAAACTGTCCCTGGCTCGACGTCAGCAGCTTGGCATCGCTGCGGCGGAGAACTTTCGGGCCCCGCGGCGCCTCGGTCTGCAGCAGATTGGCGAAAGGCACGTGAAGCGCGCTTGCGACCTTCCAGAGCAACGCGATCGTCGGAACGCTTTTGCCGGTCTCGATTTGGCCGAGCATCGCCCGGCTCACCCCGGATTGCTTGGCAAGCCGCTCAAGCGAATGGCCCTGACTGGTTCGAAGGCGTCGCAAATTTCGGCCGAGGATGACCGGCAGATCGAGATCGTTTTGGGATGGTGCGTTCGTGTCCGGCGAGGAGGCAACTTGGCCGCCGCTCATGAAGCATCCCACCGCACGCCCGACATGGCCGGCACGGGCATCGGCACCCAGACCCAGGTGGGCCAGAACCAGCAGAGCGGCATGGGAGCACCTGTCGCAAATGGGCCGGCGCCGAGCGGCGGCCTAGCCGAAGCCGCGGCCTGACGTCCGCTTCGTTCCGATCGATAAGCTGCGAGGTCGATGATCCGCGCTGAACTCGTAGGCTCTGTCACCTTGTTTGATCCGCGTTCGATAGCGATACGCGACATCCTAGTTCCGCCGCAGCATCCGGCAAGCTGTCGCCGAACAAAACAATGCGGGCCCTGTAAAGCCGGGCCACGTAGCAAAGGCTTCTCGAATTTGCCGGCTCGTTAGCGGAAAAGTCAAGTTTCGCATTGGGGGAGCCTTGTGAAGTTTTTCGGCGGCCGGGTTGTCGCGCATGTGCTTTCGGGCGCAACCGGCCGATACGATCCTCGAGTCGGCAAAACGGGCTTTCTTGATCAACGGTTTCAATGCCGCAAACCTCGCCGACATTGCGCAGCTGCCAGGCGCTCTACAATCTGTTCGGATCGAAGGAAGCTCTGTTCCGCACAGTCGTCTGTCGGCACTGTGCTGCTCTTGCAGATAGCCATCCTCTCATCTCGATCGCGACGGCACGCTCGCTGAATATATTGCCATCGAGGCGCGCAATCTGGCGCCATTGCCGGGTGACGTCGATTTCAAGGTGGGCGCGAGTCTGCCGATCTCGGGCTTGACCGCGTGGCAACCGGCGCTGGCCGCCCACGCCGGTAGAGTTAAGCCAGGCAGCGTAAGTAAGGGCGGGTCCCTCCCGGCACCGCCCCCCTACGGCCCAAGCGCGCCCCAGAAAATCGCTAGCCGCACAAGACCGATCTTGGGTTGACACGGTTGACAGGTTGACACGGCGCCAGCTGTAGCTGCTTGGTCGGCGCGCCGAATAGCATAAACTCAAGACGATACGGTCGAAGATACTCGGATCAGGGGAAGCGCTATCTATCCAGCCGGGCAGTCGCTCACTTCAGCGAAATCGTAATCGCACTGAGGTTGGCGGCCATCTCCAGCCCGGCCTTGGGGCCCTGCAAGACCATCACGACGCCGTTGTCGTTTCGCAGGTGGACGCCGCCCACGCCGCCCACCAGAGCGCCGCCGCCGCCAACCGAGCTATAGGTGCCAGCGAAGTCGCTGACATCTCTGATGCCGGAGGCCCAGCCTTCCAGACGGCCGGCCGTCGCGCCGGCCGTGATGCCGAGGCTTATGCCTGTGACTCGGAACGGATAGCTACGGCCGCGATACATCAACACGCCTTTGCCTGCACCACCGCCAACCAGCAGGCCTGCCTTCACGATCTTCACCCGGACATGACCGGCAGCCTGCCCAAAAGCGGGGCCCGCCGCGATGCCGAGGGCGAAAAGCGCGATCGCTGCAAGGCGGATGGTCGACCGCCGCGCGACACTCCTCATCTCACGGTTTCGCCGCATCGACCTTCTTCCATGTCTGGTCGGGATCAAACAGCGTGAGGCGCTTGGCTACGAAGTCGGTGCGTTCGCCGAGATCCTTCTGGTAGACGATGCCGGCATGGTTGACGACGAAAGTCATCACGCCGGAATTGCCGTACTCGGCCGGCCAGGCAATCAGCGCAAAGCCGCCGATCATTTTACCCTTGACGACGTAATTGATGGCGCCACCGGGGGCGTCGGGTCCCTGCCCCTTGAGGATGCGGAAGTAGTAGCCGTGATAGGGCGTCATGCCCTCGCCGGCTTTATAGCCCTCACTCGAGGCTTGCGCCGCCAATGGACCAAGCGGACTCGGATCGCTGTCATCGCGCCAGAACAATCCATCCTTCTTGCCGGGCGAGGAGACGATGCGCTGGGCGTAGACGCCGATGCCCTCGCCGCGGTCCTTGTCGGCGTATTCGTTCTGCGCGTCGACAAAAGCGAGCGCGGTCTGGATCGCGTCAATCTCGTTGCGCCCGATGCGACGGCGAAGCACCTCGATGCGTCCTTCTTCGCTATCGAATTCCCAACCGGCCTTGGTGTTGACAAGCGGAATCGGGAACGGGAAATCGTCAGGGCCCAGGATGAGGGTCGCACTCTTGTTGCCCTCGGCCTTGATGCCGTGCCTGGCGTCATACATCGAGCTGAAACGCTGGCGGATGTCGTTGTCGGCAACCTCATCGCCGGAGAAAACGATATCCTCGGCTGCCCTGCCCAGCACTTTTAGAATGTCGCCAGGCCCGCTCTTGACCGCAGCAGCTAGCGCCGCGGCCGCGTCCTCGGGCGTCTTGTAGGATTGCTGTGCCTGGGCCGTAGAGCCAAGGAGTGCAAGCACGAACATGCCCGGCAACACCGCGCGCCGAAGTGATTTCAGACTGATCATGGCATCACCTCCGCAGGAAGCTTCGCGCCGCCAGCGAGCCAATCGCGGTAGGTGCGGAATGTCAGGCCCAGCTTTTCATAATGGACGCGGAGATAGCCGTCGCTGCCGCGAACCACAGCATGGGGCATCACCTGCTCGACCTCCTGCGCCATCACGCCGACATAGGCCTTGTCGCTGCCGATATAGCTGAAGCGGTAGTAGCCGAGGCCGTTGGCGAGGTGGCCGAGCAGGACGATGTCGTGCTTGAGTGCGATGTCGGAGCGCCGGCCACCGCCGCCACCTCCGCGGAAGCCGCCTCCGCCACCGCCGCCGCGCATCGCCATTCCGCCTCCTCCACCTCGGCCGGCCATGCTCGGACCGCCGCCACCGCCACGCGGCATGCTCGCCATACTGGCGCGGCCGCGCGCCGACGCCGCGGCCGCGGAGCGACCGGACGAGACGTTCATTGCGCCACCGCGATTGCCGCCTCCGCCGCGGTTGGCTGCACCACCGGCGGCGCGGTTCGCGGCCTTGGCGCGATCGCCGCCGCCCTTGGCAGTGGCCTTGGCCCGGTCACCACCGCCCTTGGCGCGATCCTTTGCACCATCCCTGGCACGATCTGCAGCAGCCGCACGGTCGCCACCGCCGCGCCGATCGCCTCGATCGCCAGCACGATCTCCGGCCCGGTCGCCAGCGCGATCTCCAGGTCCCCCACGATCACCAGCACGGTCGCCGGCGCGGTCTCCCGCACCCTGATTGGGACGCAGCACCTGGTTGCCGTCACGGCCGCGGAAGTCCATCCGGTCCGACGCGCCGGCCTTGAGATTGTTGTTGCCGAAGCGCTGCTGAACGTTGGTGTTGCTGTAGCGCACGCCTTGCCGATGCGCCGGATTGTGCTGCCAGCCGTTGCCGATGTTCGTGGTGCGATGGTTGACGTAGACGTTGCGATTGCCCCAATTGCAGCCGCCGCCCCAGTAATTGCCCCAGCGTCCGATCGCCCAGGCCGTGCCGAAAGCGATGCCTGCCGCAACCACTCCGGCGCCAATGTAGGACGGATAGCCCCAATAATACGGCGGATACTCCGCATAAGGCCAGCTGCCGTAGACGGTGGCCGGATCATAATATGGCACGTACATCGCCGCGGGGTCCGCCTGCTGGATCACGACGACCTGCTTGCCTTCCTGAGGCTGGACGCTGACCTTCTGCTGCTTGGTGGTGACCAGTTTCTTGTTGTCATAGGCCTTCGTGCGCAGTCGCTGGATCGCGTCCATCACGTCGGGCTGCTGGGCGAGAAAGGCGTCGCCGAGCTTCTTGGTCCAGTCGAGCTGATCACTCATCATGGTCAGGACGTCGGCGGTGCTCGCCAGCGCTTTGACGCTGTCGTCCCAGCCCTGCTTGTCCACCTCCGTCTTCAGCGCGTCGCCCTTCAAAGTCTTGCGCTCCTTCAGCCAGCGGTCGGCCTGCACGATCTCCAGCGGGTAGGTCGAGGCGGCCAGCACATTGGCAAGCAGCTCATCCGGATAGAGCGCGATCGGCGCGACGAGAGCCTCCAGCTGCTCGGGTTTCAGAAGCTCGGCCGTCGGCGCGGCTGGACTCGCCGGCTGCGCCTGGGGGGCGGCCGCAACCGGCTTGTCGGTCGTCTGGGCCGACACGCAAACGGGCGTCGCCAGCAGCAGCGCAACCGCCATCAACGTCTTGCCGCAGCGGATCATCGCATCCTCCATCTCAATCCAGCCGAGACCATGAGATCGAGAGCGCGACGTTCGTTGACAAAAATCAAAGAAACGCGCGGGTCGCCTGCTGCAACGCGGGATACTAGCTCGCGAGCGGGAGGCGAACGGTGAACAGCGCTCCACCGAACGGCTGGTTCTCCGCGGAAATCGTGCCGTGGTGGGCCTCGACGATCGTGCGGACGATCGCCAGTCCCATGCCCATGCCTTCCGGCTTGGTGGTGAAGAACGGATCGAAGATGGTCTTGAGATCGGCGACCGCGATACCGGCCCCCGTATCCCCCACGCGAATCTCGGCGAAGTTGCCGCTGCGAGCCGTGATCACGCTGACCTCACGCTTGCCTGCTTGAGCTTCCGAAATCGCGTCCAACGCGTTGAGAATGAGATTGAGCACGACCTGCTGCAGTTGAATGGGATCGCCCATGACGTGCAAGTCAGCCTCGGGCGGCGCATAGAAGCTCAGCTCGATATCGCGTCCCACCGCCACATCGGCGACAAATCCCATCACCTCTCGGACGGTTTCTTTCAGCTCAATTTCTCTGACCTCGAACGGCGCTTTCTTGAGCACGCTGCGCAACCGGCGGATCACCTCGCTGGCACGCTGATCGTCGCGCCTGATATCGGCCAGGATTTCGCGGATTTCCCGGAGATCGGGCGAGGAGCCTTTCAGCATCAGTTCCGCAGTTTCCGTATTGGTCAGAATTGAACCAAGGGGCTGGTTCAGCTCGTGCGCGATCGACGCGGTCAGCTCGCCGACGGCCGAGTAGCGGTTGACATGCGCGAGTTCAGCCAAGCGCTGACGGGATTCGACCTCGGCCAAGCGTCGGGCGCTGCGTTCGTGAAGCAAACCACTGATCAGTCCCGCTTGTATCAGGATCACCGCTGCGATCAGCGCCACTTGCCAGCGGTATTTTTCCCACACGCCCGGCTCACGAAACAGAACTTCGCTGCCCTCCGGCAAATTGCTCTCACTGATGCCCCACCGCTGCAGCTCGCGCCAGTCGTATTTGGGCGCAGCATATTCGATCGGCTCGATCTTAACGTCTGCAGGCTTCTCGCCGCCGAGGATTCGGAGTGCCGCCTCGGCGGTCTTTCGGCCTAGTTCGGGGATGGAATGCATCGGTCCACCGACGATATCGCTCCCGAAGAACGACTCCTCGAAACAGAAGATCGGGGCGTTCGCGACGGCGCGGAGGCGATGCAGCGCGCTCTCCCCGTCGTGAACGGCACCAGCCGCGTCGACGGACATCAATCCCCAAAACAACGCCGTGTTGGGCGAAAGTGACGAGGCCCGCTTCAGGATCTCGTCGAACGGCAGATCGCCGTACCAGACGAAGGAAACACGATCTTCGAGTGGTCTGACCTCCTTCTTGACCTCGTCGAGCCAGAATTTCTCCAGCGTCGACGCCCCGATGACGAGAGCGATCGTCCGCGTCTCCGGCAGCACTTGAAGGACGTTGCGGAACGCCGCGACAAAATCGTTGCGGACTGAAACCACCGTATCTTGCTCGGTCAGTCTCGCGCGGTCGATCAGCCGTTCTTCCACCGTTGTGAGGACCATCGGCACGTCCGAAAACAGGTCCGATCGATGTCTCTGCACGAAACCTGCGGCAGGCCCTCCGACGCTCATGATGATATCGGGCGGACGACCCTGATAGATCGAGCGAAGATATTCGACGAAGGGTCCTTCGGTATCGAGCCTGGTAAGGCGCGCAGTCAGGAGCGTGTGCTCCTGAATATCGAGTAGCCACGGAGAGCCCTGCTCGAGCTTTAGTTTGATGCTGCGAGCGTACTCGCTCCACGGCAGGAAGTCGCGGCCGAACGAATGCAGCAACAACACGCGCTTGGGCTCGCGGCGAGAGCCCTCCCCGGCAGCATCAACCGGCGCCAGTCCAAGGCTCGACCACAGCACCAGCGCAAGAAACAACAGCGCGATCTCGGCGACCGGTCGCTTGCTCGACGCAATGGAATTGCGCCCGCTCATGTTTTACTCCGACGGCGGCAGACCCTGCCGACGGCGCCATCACAGCACATTTGGCCGCAACTGCACCAGTGCCTGTTACACCGACACCGTTCCAAGCCGCCGATCGGGACGGGTCGAGTGGGTGCCCGATCTTCACGGTCCATTGCGAATTAGTGGCCACCGCTGAAGATCAGCGTCTTGAACGGCAGCAACAACGCCTGGATCCGCAACAAAAGCGCGTGGACGAAGCCAATCGCGTCGATGGCATGGAGGACGATGCGCCTGCCGGTCGACGTCTTGGGGTCGATGATCTCGTCGTGATTGCTGGTGTAGGCGTTCACGATGCAGGTGCTGCCGGCCGTCACGCCGTCGAGGCCGCCCTTGTAGAGCGGCTCCATAAACACCAGAATCGTCCCCGGTTTGGCGAGATTCTGCGCCTCGATGAGCTGTTCGCCGGTGCGAAACTGGCCGGCCGCGATGTAATCCTGCACGGTGGTCACGACCAGGGGAATGACGGCCCATGGCCTCGATACACAGGTGGCCTCGGCAACCATGCCCTCCTTCATCACGCCGGCTTCGATCTGGCCGAAGCCGGCCTGCAGCCTCTCTCGGCCGGCCCCCGCGGGAATCAGGATTCCCGCGGGCCGCATCAGCTGATTGACCACATCGCCGGCGCGCACGAGAAATTGCTCGACACGTCCGTCGACGCCGGCACGGACGAAGGTCTTGTCCAGATCGACCTGCGCCTCGGCCAGTGAGGCTTCCGCGCTGGCCTTTTGCGCCGGCAACAGCGTCGACACCTGCAAGGCAGCCGATTCCTTCGCCGCGAGGGCGGCGTCGATGCCCGCCTGACGCTGGTCGGCCACGACCTGAAGCTTCTCGATGTCGCGCTGCGGCACGATGCCGGGATTGCGACGCTGCAGCTCCGTCTTGACTTCGAGCTCGTCCTTGGCCTGCTGATAGCTGGCCCGGGCTTCCTGGATCTGCGCCTCGGCCTTGACGACGTCGGCCCTCGCGGACGCCATGGACGCATCGATCTCGGCGACCTTGCGCCTGGCCGTTTCCAGCGCGGCCGTCTGCTTCGAATTGTCCAGTCTGAAAAGGACGTCGCCTTTCTTCACAGCCTGGCTGTAGCCGACATTGACCTCGGCCACGCGGCCCGACCCCTCGGGCAGGATCGGGACGGTCCGGAACAGCATCGCCGCGTTGGAAGTCGCCGGATGGAAGAAGAAAACGCTGGTGATCAGCGCCACGGTCAGCATCAGGCAGCCGGTGATACCCCAGCGCAGCTCGTACCAGACCGAAAAGAGCGTGATCTCCTTGCCGAACCGTTTTCCTTGCGCAAAGCGCCGATAGAGGTAGTCGGGGAGAATGGTCAACACCGAGCAGATGATGAGCTCAAGCATGGCTGCGCACCTTTTGCTCGGTTTCGGCGATCTGATCCTCCCGACCGATCGTCGCTGGGGCGGCCGCCCTGTCCGGCTGGGGTGTCTCGCTCGCACCAACCGGTGACGCGCTGTCTGCGATCTTTTCCACCGACCCGGCGATGCTGCGCAGCGGCGTTCCGAAATCCGGCAGCTCGATCAGCGCAAGCATCAGGGCCGCGATCCAGTACAAATGCTCGTGCGTGAACAGGGCGAGAAGTCCCAGCACGGCGACGACCTCGAACTGCAGCTTCTGGGTCTTGTGCGCCATGCGCTCCGGCAGGCTGTGCAAATGCCAGTACAACAGCCCCACCGCAAAGACGGCCGCGATCAGGATGATGCCCGTCACGATCATCAGCGCATCCGTCTCGCCTGGCGAGATGATGTAGAAGGGCAGATGGTGTGGTGCCATCGGATGAAGCTGCTCGCTCAACGTGCTCTCCTGATCAGGGATCGGGCCGCCTCGATCCAGTTTGGCGACGCTCGAAGCTCCTTTGCTTGATTTGAATCAACGGAATGGCGCCCTTCCGACCTAGCCTTGCCCTAGCCTGAAACTGAGCAGCAGGAGACGTCGGCAATGTCCGCCAATCTCGACACCCTGATCCCCAATGCCATGCAAATCCGCAAGGAAGCGGCCCTGAAGGAAGCCGAAAAGGCGGAGGAGTATGCCCGGCTCGCCGCCGCGGCGGAGGACGAAAAGCGCGCCTTGATCGAGCGGCTGAGCAAGCCCTCCGGCAAGACCGAGGAAGAGAAGATCCAGCTTGCCGCGTCCATCATCCAGCGTGCGGTGCGCAACGGGCTGACCGAGGTGCAGGTCTATCGCTTTCCCAACACGCTCTGCACCGACAAGGGGCGCGCCATCAACCAGCAGGAAGCCGGCTGGGAGAAGACGCTGACCGGTATCCCGAAGGAGATCTTCCAGCTCTGGACCGACTATCTGAAGCCGCGCGGCTATCGCATCGCCTATCAGATCATCGACTTCCCGGGCGGCGTCCCCGGCGACATCGGCGTCTCGATCTCCTGGGGCGACTGAGTCTCATCCTCCGGGCGAGTTGGTAAAGCGAAAGGCAGGGCATGGCGAAGGACGAGGCCGGAGAGCGCATGAAGCGCAAGACTTACGAAAAGGAGCTGGAGAAACTTCAGGTCCAGCTCTGCCATCTCCAGGACTGGGTGAAGGAGAAGAAGCTGCGCGTCGTGGTGTTCTTCGAAGGCCGCGACGCCGCGGGCAAGGGCGGCACGATCAAGGCGATCACCGAGAAGGTCAGTCCACGCGTGTTCCGCGTGGTCGCCCTGCCCGCACCGTCCGACCGTGAGAAGTCGCAGCTCTTCATCCAGCGCTACATGCAGCATTTCCCGGCGGGCGGCGAGGTCGTGATCTTCGACCGGAGCTGGTACAATCGCGCCGGGGTGGAATACGTCATGGGGTTTTGCTCACCCGAGGACCACAAGCGATTCCTCGCACTGTGTCCGCAGATGGAGAAGCACCTCGTCGAGAGCGGTATCATCCTGATCAAGATCTGGCTCGAGGTCGGGATGGAGGAGCAGGAGCGACGCTTCCGCGCCAGGATCGACGACCCGTTGCGGCAGTGGAAACTGAGCCCGATGGACACGGAATCCTATCGGCGCTGGTACGAATATTCCAAGGCCCGCGACCTGATGTTCGAAGCAACGAGCTCCAAGCATGCGCCCTGGACCATTGTTCGTTCCGACGACAAGCGACGGGCGCGGCTCAATTGCATCGCGCATCTGCTGGATTCGATCCCGTACAAGCGCATCAGGAAGGACAAGGTCAAACTGCCGCCGCGCTCCGAGAAGGGGCGTTACAACGACCAGGCCAGCCTGCGTGGCATGAAGTTCGTGGAAGAGCGTTACTGAAGATGGTCTGAGATAGACGAAAACAGGCCGCGCAATGCGCGGCCTGTTTTTGCTACGTCAACTGTCTACTTCAACCGGATCGTCACCCCGCCGACGGCCGCCGACACTTCGGCGCCGACCTTTGGCCCGCTGAGCTGCAGGATCACGCCGTTGGCGTTTTGCAGTTGAACCGCGCCCGCGCCGGCCGCAACTGCGCCGCCGGCCCCGCCGACCGCGTAAGAGCCTTCGATCGATGCGGGCCCCCGCAAGTTCAACGCACGCCCGACGAACTTGGTCGTCGAGGCACCCACGGTCAATCCGACGCTCATGCCGGATACGGTGAACGGATAGTTCTTGCCGCGCAGGTGCAGCACGCCCTCGCCGCCTCCGACACCGACGATGAAGCCGCCCTTGGTGAAGACCACGGCAACGCTACCGGTCTCGGCGCGCGACGGCGCGCTGAAGCCGGCGAAACCGAGGACAAGAGCAGCAATGGCAACCAGTTTCTTCATGACTTTCCCCTGAGTTTGGCCCGCCTATTGAGCCAGAAGCATTGCGAAGTAACCGAAGATCGTGAGCAGGATGCCCGAGACGGCATAGCCGACCGGGAAGCCGATCCAGGGCACCGTGCTCTGGATCTCGACCGCGGCCTCGCGGCAAGGACCAGAGTGCGAGCGCGCGCCGGCCACCCCGCCCATCAGCACGGCCGGATTGATCTTGAATACGTGGAACCCGATCGCCCAGACGATGAACGGCGGGATCGTGCAGGCGATGAAGCCGACGATGAAGATCTTCAGCGCAACCGCGCCGGTGAGCTGAGCAAGGAGACCCGCACCGGCATTGACACCGACGATGGCGACGAACACCACGAGACCGAGATCCTCGAGCACATTGCGCGCCGCGTTCGGCGTGTTGCCGAAGAAGCGAAGCCGCGACACGATGGAGGAGACGATCACGCCCGACAGCAGCAAGCCGCCGGCATTGCCGAGGCCGACCTTTGCGCCGAACGCCGGGAATTCGACCATGCCGATCAGGAAGCCGATGATCATGCCGACCGACAGGGTCAGCAGATCGGTCGACGTGTTGGTCCGGGCAATACGGCCCCACATGTCGCCAAGCTCGTTGACGGCGGACTTCAGGCCGACCACCGAGACGATGTCCATCCGCTCCAGCTTGGTCTTCAGACCGGCCGGAATCTGCACGCCGCCGCGCTCGACCTTGGTCACCTGCAACTGGCCGGCGATCGCGTTGTCACGGAAGGACTCGAACGTGCGTCCCACCATGTCCTTGTTGGTGACGAGGATGTCCGCCTGGTCCATTGGAATGCCGAGTGTCTTGGCGTCGGCGACCTCGGGACCGATCAGGCCCATCTTGTCGGTGAGATGCTCGGTCGAGCCGCCAAGCGCGACGATGTCGCCCTTTTGCAGCACGAGGTCGGCGTCGGCACCTTGCGGCTCGCCGTTCCGTCCCACGTTGACGATCCGGTACTCCGGGTTCATCGCGCGGAATTTGGCGATACTCATGCCGGCGGTTGCAGGATTCTCCAGCCGATAGGCGCGCAGCCCGAACTGGCGATAGCCGGTGAGGCCGCCGCCTTCGAGATCCTTGACGCCGAACTCCTGCTCATACTGCTTTGCGGCGGCCTTGGCGTCGACGCCCCACCAGCGCGGCAGATATTTGCAGATCAGGATGATGCCGACCGTACCCCAGATATAGGTGATGCCATAGGACAGCGCGATCATGCCGGTGGCCTCTTCCGGCTTCATGCCTGCTGGCAGCTTCACGACGCCCGACGTTACAGCCTGTTCCGCCGAGCCGATCGCAGCCGACATCGTCTGCGATCCCGCAAGCATGCCACCAGCCGCACCCGGCGGCAATGCGAACAGCTTCGCCCCAAGCACGACCAACGTCAGCCCCAGCACGCTGGATACGACCGCGAGAAACAGAAACTTGACGCCGTCGCCTCGCAGGCTGTTCACGAAGGATGGACCGACCCGCAAGCCTACGCCGTACATGAAGAGATAATAGAACAGGCTCTTGGCAAAATTATTCAGCTCCAGCTTCACGCCGTAGCTTGAGGCCCAGACCGAGATGCCCGCCCCCACCACGATGGCACCGGCGACCATGCCGAGACCATAGCCCTTGATGCTGGCCCGACCGATATAGACGGCGAGGCCGACGACGAAGAACAGCAGCAGATATGGGTACTGCTGAAGGAATGTGAAAAAGCCCTGCATGTCCGATCCCCTCTAAGATGCGGCCTTGAGCTTCGGCGCGGCCGCAGGCTTGGGCCTGCCGATCTTCGCCAAGGCCTCCGTGCGCACGAGCTTCAGGCCTTCCTTGGCGTCGTAGCCGTGGATCTCCTTCACATCGAGCTTGCGCATGAAGTCGATGGTCTCCTGGGTGATGACCTGGCCCGGGACCATGATCGGGAAGCCAGGTGGATACGGGATGACGAAGTTCGCCGAGACGAGCTCGGGTCCCGCTTTCAGCCGCCGGTCGATCTCGGGATCGTTGAGGCGGATGTGCTCGCAACCTGCAACGTCATAAGCGGCATAGAAGCCGGTTCGGATGTCGCCTTCGTTGGTCTTCGCTCCGGCATCGCCGCGGAAGCTCGGATGGAAATGCGAGAAATTCGGCAGATCGGGCACATCCTTCATCAGGCTCGTCACCCGTGCCTCAAAGGTCTTCCTCGCATTGGCACCGCCCTGAGCAAGCCCACGATCGATCTCGCCCGCGATCTCGGCGAGCACGCGGATGAGATGCGCGACGTCGCTGCGGGTGTTGTTGATATTGGATTGGACCAGGACCGAGTTACGCGAGGTCTTGTTGACCTGGATGTTGTGGTCGCTCGCCAGGATGCCCTTGAACTGCGTGCCGTCGTAGCCGGCCGTTCCGCACACCAAGGTCATGCGGGTCGGGTCGAGGCAGAACTCGTCCTCGTCGAGGCTCTTGAGGGTATTTGCCCAGTTCACGCCGGCCGCGAGATAGTCGGTAAAGCCGCTCTGGCGGTACTGCGCCGGCACCATGGCGTCAGCGCCCAGCACACGGAAGTACTTCGAGATCAGCGGATTGTTGTTGACCGCATGGCGGATGGCGAACGCGATTTCGATCGCATTGGCGACGAGGCCGTAACCTTCCAGCTCCATCTGCCGCCGCGAAATGTCGAGGCTGGCGATGAGCTGCTGGTTCGGACTGGTGGAGGCGTGCGTGAAGACCGCTTCCTTGAACTGCTGCTCGACCGTGTGGAATTCGACGTCCTTCACCGAGAGCATGGAACCTTGCCGGATCGCCGACATCGACTTGTGGGTCGAGTTGGTCTGGTAGACGCGAAGACGGATCTGTCTGGGGTCAGGGATGAGCCTGGTCTTGAGCAGCACCTCGTCCGACGGGTTCTTGCCGAGTTCGGCCTGCTGCTTCTCATAGGCCACCACGGACTTCGGATCGTGCATCCACGCCTCGATCTCGTTGGCGGCGCCCATGGCCGTGCGCCGACGCAGGAAGGGCGAGAAGCGCGCGAAGCCAAACCAGGCCTCGTCCCACAGGAAGATCAGGTCCGGCCTGATGGCGAGGCATTCCTCCATCACGCGGCGCGTGTTGTAGATGTGGCCGTCGAAGGTGCAATTGGTGAGATCGACCATCTTGACGCGGTCGAGCCGGCCGTCGGCCTTGGCATTGAGCAGCGCCTGCTTGATCGTCTTCAACGGCACCGCGCCATACATCGAGTATTCCGTCATCGGGAAGGCTTCGACATAGAGCGGCTGCGCACCCGCCAGCACCATGCCGTAATGGTGGGACTTGTGGCAGTTGCGGTCGACGATGGCGATATCGCCGGGCGCAAGCAGCGCCTGCACCGCCATCTTGTTCGATGTCGACGTGCCGTTGGTGACGAAGAAGACGCGGTCGGCACCGAGGGCGCGGGCGGCCTTCTCCTGCGCCTTCTTGATGTTGCCCGTCGGCTCCAGCATGCTGTCGAGGCCGCCCGTGGTGGCGCTGCTCTCGGCCAGGAACAGGTTCGGGCCGTAGAACTCCCCCATGTCGCGAATCCAGTCCGACTTGAAGATCGACTTGCCGCGGGCGATCGGCAGGGCGTGGAACGTCCCGATCGGACGCTGCGCATATTTCTTGAGATTGTCGAAGAACGGGGTGTCGTACCGATCCTGGATGCCTTCGAGGATCGATAGATGCAGCTCCAGCAGCTCTTCCACTGAATAGAAGATACGGCGGACGACGTTGGCCTCGGGATTGCCTGCCAGTTCCTCGACGTCGCGATTTGAGATCATGTAGAGGTCGAGTTCCGGCCTGACCTTCTTGATGATCTGGGCGAGCCGGAGCGCGGAGGCGTCGGCTTCGTCCTTGAGCCCGGCCGTAGCCATGATCGAGCGAAGGACCGGCGCATCGTGCCGCGACCGCAGCCCAAAGCCCTCGTTGATAATGACCGCGGCGATATCAGGGTTGAGCATGGTCGCACAGAACGCGTCTTCGAGGCTGCCGACGATGACGGGCTCATAGATGAAGCCGTCGACCGGACGGCGCAGCTTGCGCCATTCGGCGGCGAGTGCCGGCCATTGGGTGGATGACACGCCGGTCACGATGAGGGTTTCGAAATAGGGCCGGCGCGTCGTGGGTCCGCCAAACGAGGGCGGCACCAGCTCAGGCACGTCGCCATTGCCCTCGTCCTTCGCGCTCCAGTCGCCGGCATGCTGACGGAACGACCGGGTCGCCAGCGCCTGGGCAATCTTCGTCGCAAGCGCGAACGATGTGGCCCCGTCGCCCGCCGCTGCGGATTCCCGCAGCACTGCCATCAGGTGCAGACCGGGATAGCCATGGAATTCCTCGGTCACCGAGAGCTCGGCCAACGCCGCATCGTAGGCCGCGCGATTGCCGACCCGCGCCCAGACCTTCGCTGCTTCCACGAGATCGCGCCAATCATCGGCCCGCGCTCCGGGCCCGGAAAAGAATCGATCGATACGCTTCTCTACGGAGTTTGCATCCTTGGACATGTCGCTCTCCCGATCCCAGGGCAATTGTGATGCGGGATCGTGACCTCACCGCCCTCCCCTCCATTGATCCAAGTCAACGGTCTGAATGATCTTGGAAGGCCCTGACGCCGCGCGTGCATCTCGCAGCGCAAAAACCGTCAGCCCCCCTTCGCATCGTGGCCGCCCAGCACGCTATCGAGCGTCCGCAGCCACTGCGTGCTGTCGGTCTTTTCGGCCAACCCTTCCGCCCGCAAGAGATCACGCAGCTGCGCATGCGCGCCGACAATGCAGAGTGCGACGTGACGGGAGGCGAGTTCGTCATAGAGATCGTGCAGCATGCGCGCGCCCGCGAGATCGATATAGGGCGATGCCGAGAGATCGCAGACCACCAGCCTGATATCGACCGATTTGGCCAGCGCCTTCAGCACAGCCGCAAGGATGATCTCGGCATTGATATAGAGCAGCGAGGCCTCAGGCCTGAAGGCGATCACGCCGATGAGAGGTTCCACGCCCTCATGTCTGGCGCTGTCGGAATAGCGGCCGGTCCCCGGCAAGCGGCCGAGAAAGGCGATGTTCGGCTGCGACGCCCGCGCCAGCAGCAGGAAGATCGACGCGATCGCAGCGAGCAGCACGCCTTGAAGGATTCCCAGAAGCAGCACCGCAACCAGCGCGATGGCCGCCGCATAGAAATCGATCCGGCTGACCTTCCACATCCGCCATAGCGCCGGAATGTCCACCAATTTGTACACGGCGGCAAAGACGATCGCGGCCAGCACCGCCTTGGGAAGATTGGTGAGCAGGCCTGTGAAGAACAACAGACACAGTGCCAAGGCCACCGAGCAGATCAGCAGCGCAAGTGGCGTCCGTGCGCCCGCATTGTCGTTCACGGCCGATTGGGACAAGCCGCCGGCGACCGGGTAGCCGTGGCCGAATGCCGCCGCAAGGTTGGCGGCGCCCAGGCCGAGAAATTCCTGCCGAACGTCGAGCGTATATCCATGCTTGGCAGCGAAACTGCGCGCCGCCGACACCCCTTCGATATAGGCCAGCAAGAGACAACCCGCCGCAATGGGAAAAAGCTCTTCGGGCTCGACCAGGCCGAGCGTCGGAACGGCAAGGGTCGGCAGCCCCTCGGGAATCTTGCCGGTGACCGGCACCCCCATGGCAGGCAGCCCAAGCAGCGTGGCCGCCACGATCGAGAGTGCCACGATGGTGATGCCGACCGGCCGCCCCGGCAAGAGCCGCTCACCGAGCAGCAACAGCAGCAGCGCAACAGCACCGACCGCCAGCACCAGCAGATTCGTGTCGCCAAGCTGCCCAGTGATGTGGATGGCCCGATCGAAGAAATTGCGTCCCCCGCCGGGGATGCCGAACAGGCTCGGCAACTGGCTCATGATGATGGTGAGCCCGGCGCCCGCCTTGAAGCCGACCAGGATGCTGTCGCTGACCAGACGGACGAGGCTGGACAATTTGAAGGCCCAGGCGATCAGGCAGAGCAGCGCCACGGCACAGGCGACGAGGCTGGCGATCTGCGCATAACGAACCGGATCGCCTGCGGCGAGCGAACCGACCGTGCCCGCGATCATCAGCGAGATGGCCGAGGTCGGGCCGATGGCGAGCTGGCGGGAGGAGCCAAGAAGCGCATAGCCGATGCCGCCGAGAATATAGCCGTAGACACCGATCTGCGGCGGCAAGCCTGCAAGGGCCGCATAGGCGAGCGATACAGGAATTGCGTACGCGGCCAGCGTCGCGCCCGCCACCGAGTCCGAGGGCAACCATGCCAGCCGGTATTCGGAGAGCCAGCTAAAGGCCGGAAACAGACGCCTCCAGCCAACCCGCGGTTCAGATGCTGGCTTCATGAGCTCACCTCGGAGCGTCCGGCTTCGCACCGCAACATCACGATCAACAAGGCAGCCACAGGAAGCCCAAGCGCGAGGGCCGGGACAGCCTTGGTCACGAGAGCACCGAGGGCCGCGCCGAGTCCGAAGGCAGCGCACACGGCCGTAAAGATGCCGGAGCGACGCAATGTCCCGACAGCGGCACCTGCGGAAGCCACTGCGAAGATACCCTCGATCGCCTGGCGCATGTTACCGGTGATCATCACCGTGCTGTACGTCGCGCCCTCGACCTTGGTGAAGATCGCGGCCTGCATCGCGGCGACGAGCGAAATCCCCAACGTGCCGGCTATCTCGGGCATTCGATTATGGAGAATGCCGATGCCGACCAGAAGCAGGATTTCGACCAGGATGCTGATCGCGCTGGCTCTCTCGCCAGCAGCGCGGCGCAGCCAGGCGGCGACCACGATGCCAACCGCGAAGGCCATGATCGGAGGGACGAAATGCAGCGCCCTCACCCAGTCACCAGCCACTCCGTAAACCCAGAGAAAAACGAGATTCGCCGTTTGCGCGTTCGCCATGACACCATGGACGATCCAGGTATAGGCATCCAGGCAGCCGCCAGCGAAAGCCAGCAGCAGTGCAACGGTGATCGTTTCATCGCGGCGCAGCAATGCAGCCGCAGCAATGGCCTGAGAGCTCATATCCGAGATGTCGTTTGCCGCCGATCCGGCGAATGGCGGATTGACGCCGCTCCGGCGCAGAGAAGGCTTGACTTGAATCAAAGCTCCGATGGGCTTTGAGGATTCAATTTCGGGAACACGTGCGCTGGGGAATAGCGACCATGGACGCCATCAGGTGGATCATCTCCACCGCTCCCGAGATCTTCCTGCTGATCGCCGTCGCTCTTGGGACCGTGCTGGGTCGGATCAGGATCCGCGGCTTCTCGATCGGCACAACCGCCTGCACGCTCATCGTCGCCGTTCTCATCGGTCAACTCGGCAGCTTTGCATTTCCGTCGGTGCTGCGCGTCATCCTGTTCAGCCTGTTCGTGTTCACGATCGGCTACAAATCGGGACCTGAGTTCTTCGCCTCCTTGAGCATCCGCACTTTGGCCCAGGTCGCCATGGCGGTCGTGCTTGGCGGTACGGGTCTGATCATCGTACTGGCGTTTGCCTTTACGGTAGGGCTCGATCCAGGCACCGCTTCGGGGCTCGCTGCAGGTGCACTGACGCAATCCTCCGTGATCGGCACGGCCTCAGGTGCCCTGGCGCAACTTGGTCTGCCGAAGGCATTGCTCGAGCAGCAAGAGGCGAATATCGCGGCCGGCTATGCCGTCACTTACGTCCTCGGCTATATCCTCACCCTGATCTACGTGCCGTTCGTCGCGCCCAAGCTGATGGGCGTCAATCTCAAGGACGAAGCCAAGAAGCTCGAAGTCGAACTTGCCGGCGGCGAGCCGCCCAAGACCGAGAACCTGCACTACCGCAAATTCCAGGCGCGCGCCTATCGCGTCTCGGCGGCCGCGGGCAGAACCGTGAAGGCGATCGAGGACGAGATCGGCAGCCGCACCGTCATTGAGCGGATCGTACGTCAGGGAGCCGACATCGAACCGCATCTCGACACCGTGCTCGAGGCCGGCGACGACATCGTGATCGCCGGACGGACAGCGGTGATCGTCGCCGCGCGGCCCGTGCTCGGCACCGAGATCGACGCCGACGAGATCCTTAAAGCGATGCCGGGCAATGTCGTCGACGTGCTGGTCGACAATCGCAAGCTCCACGGCCGCTCGGTCCAGGACGTCGCCGACCGCGTCGGCAGCAATGCGCGCGGCGTGTTCCTGCGAACCCTGACCCGGATGGGGCGCGAAGTGCCGCTCAGCCCTGACACGCGCATCTATGTCGGCGACGTCATGACGCTGGTCGGCACCAGCCGCAACATTGAACGTGCGGCCGCACAGGTCGGGCAGATCTTGCGCGCCGGCGACCGGACCGACATCGCCTTCCTCGCAGCCGGCATTGCCGCCGGCTTGCTGGCCGGCCTGATCAGCTTCAAGGTCGGAGGCATCGCGCTGACGCTCGGCGGCGGCGGCGGCGCCTTGATCGCGGGCCTCGTCTGCGGCTGGTTGCGGTCACGCCGGCCGACCATGGGCGCGATGCCGCCCGCTGCGCAGCAGACGCTGAGCGACCTCGGCCTCGGCGGCTTCATTGCCGCCATCGGCCTCGGCAACGGCCATGCAGCCTGGATCGCAATCCAGGCACATGGCTTGCTGCTGGTCGGCATGGGTCTCCTCGTTACGCTGGTGCCGCTGATCGTGGCGACGCTGTTCGCCTATCACGTGCTGCGCATGAACCCGGTGGTTACCTGCGGCGCCCTGGCGGGCGCCATGACGGTCGACGCAGCCGTGACGGGCGCCTGCGAGGTCGCCGAAAGCCAGACCCCGGTGCTCGGCGTCGCCGTGCCTTATGCCGTCGGCAACGTCGTCCTGACGGTGCTTGGCCCCATCATCGTGGCGGCGACATTTACCGGGTGAGGAGGATGGGATGCGGACTTATGCCTCGGTCCAACGAACAATGTGGCCGGTGCTGCTGTTGCTGGCTCTCTTGATTGTGCCGGCCAATGCCGACGATCAGGCCGCCCCACGACGCATTCAGGAAGAGATCTGGGCTCTTCCATTGCCGCTCCCCATGTTCGCTTATCTGGTGCGTCCCGTGGGCGACGGCCCGTTTCCGCTGGTGATCATGAACCACGGCGTGTCGCTCAACCCCACCGAGCGCAGTTTCTTTCCTCTGGTCGAGTTTCGCGATGCGGCCAAATGGTTTGCCAGGCAAGGCTATCTGGTGGTGGCGCCGGTCGGCACGGGATACGGCGCTTCCGCCATCGACATTCCCGAGCGCGGGATCTACGGACCGTTCTTCTCGAAGGTCGGAAAGTGCACCAATCCGAATTTCCGCGATGCGGGTCTTGCCGTCGCCCAGGCTGACCTCTGGATCATCGAGTACATGGTCGCCGAGAAGCGGGTCCTGCCGGACGGCGTGATCGTGGTCGGGCAATCCGCCGGCGGATGGGCGTCGATCGCGCTGTCGAGCCTGAACCCGCCGCAGGTCAAGGGGATCATCACCTTCGCCGCAGGCCGCGGCGGCCGGGTCGACGGCAAGCCGAACAACAACTGTGCGCCCGACAAGCTTGTTGAGACCACGGGTGAATTCGGCCGCACCTCACGGGTGCCGATGCTGTGGATCTACATCGAGAACGACACGTTCTTCGGCCCGGCATTGTCGAAGCAGATGCATCAGGCCTTCGTTGCCGCCGGAGGCAAAGCCGAATACCGCCTGATGCCGCCATTCGGCAACGAAGGGCATTATTTCATCGGCTCGCCCGATGCCATTCCGCTCTGGTCACCTCTCGTCACCAAATTTCTCAATGCGCCGAAGTGATGCATCGCCGGCGTCAGGAGGAGCACGACATGTATGCTTGCAATCGGAACTCTGTTCGCAGCTGGATTGGCAAGGCTGGCCCTGCGGCTTTGCTCTCCGTCGCCATGGCAGCGCCGGTGCTCGCCGAGATCACGCCTCGCGGGCAACGATCCGCAAATGACATCAAGTACGGCGAGTGGAAGAAGCTCTGCTTCAAGGCTGCCGGCGCGCCGCTGCTTTGCAGGACCTCCATCTCGGGGACTTACGAGACCGGCCAGATGGCAGTTCGGATCGATCTGATCGAACGCGAGAAAGGCGGCAATGCGCGCCTGCAGATCTTCGTGCCGGTCGGCATGTACCTGCGGACACCTGCCAAGCTGAAGGTGGACGCTAGCGCGCCCCACCCGGTTCCCTACAATTGGTGCCTCAGCAACGCCTGCATCGCAGGCGATGTGGCGAGCCCGAAGCTGGTCAAGGAGATGGACACGGGAAAGATGCTGACTCTGGAGGTCGTCGATTCCAATTTGCTGTCGCTGTCGACCGCCCTGCCGCTCGCTCAGTTCGGCACCGCTCACAATGGACCGCCGGCGCAGACGCTGGAGCAAGATATCGAGGAGTGAGCAAGCGGTCCCGCACCTTCTTCAGGCGTCGTACTCGGCGAGCCCCTTGCGGTCGAGCAGCACGATCTGCCGCTGCGTCGCGCCTTCGAACCTCAGCATCTTCTGGTCGCGCAGTGTGGAGCACGCGCGCGAGACGGTTTCGAGGGTCAATCCGAGATAGTCGGCGATGTCGCGACGGCTCATGGGCAGCACTAGGACCTCGGGATAGCCGAGCCGCTCGTCGATCTCGAGCAGAAACGCGGCCACCCGCTCCAGCGCCGTCTTCCGGCCAAGCAGAAGCATGTGATTTTCGGCATGCTGCAGATTGCGCGTGACGAGGCCAAGAAAGCTGGAAGCGCCGGATTCCCGGCTTTGCATCGTCTCGAGAAGGCTGCGCCGTTTGGTGATGCGGACCCTGGTCTCGACAACCGCCTCCGCAGTGAAACGATGGGTTGCGCCATTCTCGAGCCCGAACATGTCGCCCGGCAGGTGGAAGGAGTTGATCTGACGGCGGCCGTCGGCGAGCAGCTTGTAGGTCCGCACCGCGCCGGAGATGATCCGGTACACGTACTCCGTTTCCTCGCCTTCGCCGAAGACTTCCGTCCCTCTGCGATACCTGAATTCGCTGCAGAACACGCGCTCGCCGGCGAGTGCTGCGAGATGCCCGTCAACCGGACGGATGCTGGAGGTGTTGGTCCTGATCAGCATCTGAAAAACTCCGACTGAATTAACAATGCATGAATGCTAGGCAGGGCACAGCCGAGCGGACTTGATCTGCGGCAAATTCAATGTGGTATCCGTATTTGCCCGGGGGAGCGGCCGGCCACGCGCTTGCGAATCGGTCATCAAAGCACCTCCAAAGGCCGGACTGCCAAAAGCCGATAAGAAGCTTCGAAGGCGCGGATTTGCGCCGGATCAACAACACACGCCGAAATTCACTTAGCTTGCGGCAACTTGGGGGGCCGCGTCCCAGCGGCGCGCCGGCGCTGAAAAGCGGCAGCCCTGTTCACATCAGGGCGCCACCTTTCTGTCGCAATGGGCGAATGCTTGAAAAGAAACGACATGCCTGCGCGTCTGCCTTCTGTTCAGGTTCTGACCGTACTTCTGCTTCAGCGTCGACGGGGCTGAGTATGCGACTTGGCCAGTCTCCACGGCGCGGCGTGGATACCGCACGCCCAGCGGCACATTCCAACCTTATTCGCTCCAACGCATGCATTACTCGAAGCTCTACGACTTCACACCGATGCCTTATTCGATCTTCTTCCACGGCGGATACGCAATTCACGGGACATTCGATGTTCCCAATCTCGGGCGTGCCGTGTCCCACGGCTGCATCCGGTTGGCGCCCAAGCAGGCGCAATCGCTGTTCGAATTGGTCCAGACACAGGGACCTCAGAATACAACGATCGAGATCGCGCCTTGATGCAGAGGCACGACGCCATCTCGGCGGAGGCTTATATTTCTAGCCGAACCTCTGGATCGGTGCGGCCGCCGCGAAGCATCGACCCGGCACGTCGATTGGCGGCTTGCAGGTCGCTTTACGAGCCTTGAGCAGGTCTCGCGGCTGCTGGCGCACCGGCTCTTTGTCCAGCGCTCTGCGCTTTAATTGCATCGTTGGCAATCTGTCGCTTTTCCCCGGCCGATTTGCGGTCTGTTCGAGAAAGGACTGAGGTTCCGCCGACATGCCAGGCAGCGGAATGCCCTGGTGAACGGCCATCGCGGTCGTCATGCCTGCGATGTAGATGAGTGAATGCAACGTGAGTGTCTTGAAAAGCATGATGCTGCCCATTCCACCTGTGTCCGTTCCGGACATCGCCGCACGTGATGGCAAAGGCTAGATCGCGCTCTGGAGAGCAAGATTGATCTGGCGCGAATTCAGCGCGCGCTACGTAATACTCCTCAGCGATCTCCATCGGACCGGACAAGACCAAACCCCGGCTCAAGGCCGGGGTTCTGTCATCACACAGGCTGGAGCGCCGGATTCAGCGACGTCCGACCCGGTTCACCGGGCCGCCGCGATTCATTGGTGTTCCGGGCCGCACTGCTTCGCGGGCGGCTGCACGGACGACCGGTCGCGGCCTGAGCACGACGCCGGGTCTTGCGACGCAACTCGGCGGATAGTCGACGTACTGGCAGTACACCACCGCTTCTGCCGGGCCACTGCTGACCGAGAGCACCAGAGTGGCCAATGACGCACTCAACGCCAGTGCGCCAAGGGTGGCTGATCTGAAGAACTTGGACGACGACTTCACGAGGACCTCCTGTTTCGCGGCCGCAAACAGCACGAGGTGAGGCTCAGCGACCATATCCATTTCTGGCCATGAAGGGCTGTGGGCCTCACCGCGAACCTCAGTAGCAGGGTGGATACGGATAGTACCCACATGCTCTCGGATACCGGTACGTACCATAGGCCGCAGCTCCCGCGGCGGCAGCACCGTAATAGGCGCGGCGATGCACCCGGCGATTGACCCCCGCCACGCTCATCGGCGTCAGCGGTCGCCCGACCCTGGCCTCGGCACTATCCAACGATATGGTGACCAAACTCGTCGATGATGGTTGAAGTGACAGCGGCGTTACCATGAAGATCGATGCAGCCGCGATCAGTCCAAGACGCTTCGCAATTCCCGTCATGCTCGTCTCCCAATTTGCTGGTGATCGAGCGTAAGCTGAGTTCATCCCGTCGCTGGACCGTTGATGAAGATCAACAGAATTCAATTGAACCGGCGGGAAGGGAGCGAGGGGTGCCGGGCATCGTTCAGCTAGGCTGGACGCCCGCACACCGCCTCGACCGAAGCGATGAGCGAACTTGGGTTGAAAGGCTTGTTCAGATAAGCCGCACAACCAGACGTCATCGCCGCTGACCGGCAGTCTTCGCTGTTGTTACCGGTGACGAAGATGACGGGCACTTCGATACCCTTGGCCGCCAGCTGACGGCGCAGATCGATTCCGGATTGGCCAGCCAGATCGATGTCGAGAACGATGCAAAGAGCCTGATCATAGTTTTGATGCTGAAGCAGCGTCCCGGCTGAGTCGAACAGCGTGGCGTCGTAACCATGCTCGCGGAGAAGCCGCTTCATGCTTCTTCGGAAGGACGGGTCATCGTCGACCACGTAAATTGATCTGCCTGCAAGCACGATACCCGGCCTTCTTTCGAGACGAGCGGAGGCAGCGCGCCCCGCAGCCCGTCCTCGCGCATTGCGCGCCTTGAAAGGTCGTCCGGTCAATAACCTATGATATTGGCCCTTCGTACAGGGTAGCGGCCACGCGGGGCTGCGGGCGCAAACGCCTAGTCCCTCGAAGCGTTCGCATCGATCAACCCAAGCCGCTCGGCGATCGACACGAGTTCTGCGAACGAATGAACTCGCATCTTCTCCATGACTTGGTGGCGATGCGCCTTGATCGTCCGCTCCGTCGTTCCGAGCTCGTGAGCGATCTGCTTGTTGATCTTGCCACGCACAATGAGGTCGAACACCTGCCGCTCCCGCGGCGTCAGCGACGACAGGAGAGCCCGAAACCCACTGAGCTTGGTTCGCTGGCTCTGCGCGGCATTGTGCCGCGCCAGAGCGCGCTTAATGGCGTCGATCAGCTGTTCCGATGACACCGGCTTCATTAGGAAATCCTCGGCACCGGCCTTGATGGTGCGCACGGTGGTTGCCGTATCAGCGTACCCTGTGACAAAGATGACCGGCAATGCCGAACCAAGATCGTTCAACCGGCTTTGCAGATCAGGACCGCTCAGTCCCGGTATCTTGACGTCGAGCAGCACGCAGGCGGGCTTCTCTCCGCTTGGGAGATGATCGAGCAACTCCTCCGCCGATGAATGTACGACGACTTCGTAACCTGCCAGCCGCAGCCGGCGCTCTATCGCCGTGCGAAACGAAGCGTCGTCATCCACCACATGAACAAGGCCGGGCAATTCTATCTCCTAGCCGCCGTATCGTTGCAGCGCGCTGCTTGCGCGGTACGCCAGTTCAAGGCGCTTAGATCGGAAGGCAATCCGTTGCTCTGAACTGCCTCCTGCTTGGCGAAACACCTCAAATCGAAACCTCGCTTCACGCCGTGCAGATCACTCGTCGGCCATCTCATTCCGCGCACGCCCCTTGCACCCTTGTCCCAAAGTACAATGTCCCCAGAGACAATGGACGGGAATATCCTCTTTAGTCGTAAATCAACCTCAACGGGAGTGGGATAGCGCGGCGCATTCCCCGAATGGAACTCTGATCTGAGACCAATCCAGCATCCGTTGGGGAGTTGGCCCATGTTCGTGCGCATCACAACCGATCCCACCCACCGCCCAAATTCGCTTCGCGACCTCGGAATGACCAGCGGCTTGAATCCGGCGGTTAGTTTAAGCGAATTTTCTTACAAGAAAGGGACTGAAATTTACGGCGAGAAGGAGCCTGCCGATTACGTGTATCAGGTCAAGACGGGTGCAGTGCGAAGCTACAAGCTCCTGTCGGACGGACGGCGTCAGATCGGCGCGTTTCACCTTGCCGGCGACATCTTCGGACTGGAGAACAGCGATTCGCACCGCTTCACGGCGGAGGCGATTGTTGACACCACCGTCCGGTTGATCCGCAGGCAAACCCTGAAGCTGGTGGCCGACAGCGATCCTGTCGTCGCCAACAACCTGCTCAGCATGACGACGAATAACCTTCAGCATGCCGAAGATCACATGCTGCTGTTGGGCCGCAAGACGTCGCTGGAACGGGTCGCGGCCTTCATCCTGGAGATGGACCAGCGGCTGACCGGGGCTGACGTGATCGCGCTACCGATGTCACGACGCGACATCGCCGACTATCTTGGCCTGACGCTGGAGACCGTGTCACGCGCCCTGTCCCGGCTCCACGAGTTCGGGATCATCGACTTTGTCGGCAACACACAGCGCCAGATCGTGCTGTCAGACCGTCGGAAGCTCGCCACTATCGATCTGCAGGGCTAACCCCGGAAGCGCCGATCGCGGCGACGTGCTCGAGCGTCTTGCGCAGAACTTCGAACAGCACGGCGGTTGACCAGCCGAATAACAGAATGCCATTCATGGCGGTCATCGGTCCGGTCAAGCGCCATGCTTGATGCGGCGTGATATCGCCGTAACCCAGCGTGGTGTAATTGACGAAGGCAAAATAGAGCAGATCCGCTTCCGCTGGCGCAGCGCCGAGGATCAAATAGGCCAGCGCCCAGACCAGAACCTCCAGCGTGTGCGCGAGCATGAGCACTGCTGCAGTCGCGACCATCACCGCCATCAGGTGCAGCCTTGGTCGGCCCGTGTGCTTCAAGCCGGCGGTCCGAGCGATGCCGATGGCACCGACCGTCACAATCGCGTGGATCATGATGTTGATCGCGCTGACGAGACCGCCAGCCAGGATTTGGATTGTCATCCGAACCGAACGCAGCTCAGCCAGGCTTGCGCGAGATCGGGTCGAGGCGCTGTCTTTGTGCTCTCATGCGTTTGATCTCTTTTTGCAGCGCTTCGGTCTTCTCATCGCGCTGTTCCGACCCGGTTTTCTGCAGTTCGTCGCGACGCAGCTTTTCGAGCGCCTTCTCAACCGAGAGCTTGGTCGTACCGGCCATGATATTGTCCTCGTTCCCTCGTTTCCGATAGCGATGCTGCTATCTCGCTAGTCCTCCGAACCAGGCGCCGAAATAGCCGGCATAGAGCGCCGGGATTTCGAGGTTCATCGAATGTCCGACACCGGGCACGATCACCAGCCGGCAGTCCGGCATAGCGGCCGCCATGGTCCTCAGGTCAGCCGGCGGGATCCACCCGTCCCGCTCTCCCCACAGCACCAGGTGCGGATGCCGGATTTCGGCCATCCGATGCTCCAGCTCCTTGCTTTCCCACTCCCGGTTGAGATTGACGGGTGTGCCGATCCAGATGCCCTCCGAGACGGTGAAAGTCTGCTCGAGGATGCGCTCGAACAGGCGCGGGATGTCTCCAAGCCCCTCTCGAAATCGCGGCATGGTGTTTGGCGCAAGACTGTCGGGAACGAACAATGAGGAGGCCGCGGTGGCCATCACCGCCCGCGTCACCTCCCTGCTCGCCATCATCGCCCGAAACACGTCGATCTGACCGGCATTGAAGGCCATGCCCAGCGGCGTAACGGGATCGAGCGCGAACACCCGCCCGAACCGTTGCGGTTGCATCAGCAGCATCCGCGCAGCGATGATGCCTCCGGTGGAATGCGTGGCGAGATGGCAGAACTCGATTCCGAGCGCATCGAGCGCGGCCAGCAGATCCTGCGCATGCTGCTGCATCGAATAATTGACATAGTCGGCAGCCGGCTTCGGCCGCTCGCTGTCACCGCAGCCGCGCCAGTCGATCCCGATCACGCGGAGCCCCGAGGGAAACAGCGGCGCGGCGAGTTCGATCCAGTCCTTGCTGGCAAGGTTGCCGTGGACGAACACGACCGTGACGTCGCCTCGTCCCCACTCCCGCCAGCCCAACTGGACCTCGCCCGCCTGCACTCTTGGCATGATCGAGGTCCTATTTGTTCAGGCCGGCGGTCGGCGCCGCGCCCGGGGGCGTCGGCGCCACCGGCAATGCCGAGACAACGGCGCCCTTGATCATGCGATCCGTGCCCATCGGGGAAGAGGTGTCGACCGTTCCCCTGGTCACGAAATCCACGACATCGGCCGGAAACTCCACCGGATTGTCTGTGTGGATGAAGTGCCCGGTCTCCGGGTAGATCTTCAAAATCGGCCGGTTGCCCGCATTGGTCATGCGCGACATGAAGGGCGTGATCGCGTCGCGGCCGAGATCCGTCAATCCGTTGAATGCCGGCGTCGGAATGAACGGCTCCTTGTCACCGAACGAGAGAAAGATCGGTGCCTTGATCTGCGTGAGCCGCTCGTAGAGGTTCTTCGGATCATCCTGCTGCAGCTCGGCGCCGATGGTGTAAATGTCGTAGATGAACACGTTGCACCACTGTTCAAGCTCCTTCGGGTTTCCCTTGATCAGACCGACGCGCTGCTCGGTGTGGAAGCGGGCATATTCGCTGTCGCCGAAGAAGTAGCCGCTCTTGGCCGCTGACACCACGTTGGTCTCGGGGTCGCGCTTCTTGAAATAGAAGAAGTCACGGACACTCTGCTCCGAACGTTTGATTTCGGCGTCGAGGATCCCGGTCGGGCCCCAGGTTGCCTTCCACTTGTCGAAGTCGTGGTCAAAAGCCTGATCGAACAGTCTCGCCTTCTTGTCCTTCGCGATGGTGATGTCGCGCGGATATTCCTCAAGCCCGGAAGGAGCCTCGAGGGCGAGACCTTGGACCGCATCGGGCCAAGTCAAGGCGTAGCCCATCACGAACTGGCCGCCGAGCGAATGGCCGAGGTAATAGGCTTTTTTGACGCCGAGTTGGTTGACGACGAGGTCGTAGATCACCTCGCGCATGTCCTGCATCGTGCGGGCCGGGCTCTTGTCGAGATTGCCGGGACCGGACATGCCGTAATGCGGCAGGTCGGGTGCGATCACACGCAAGCCGCTGCGTAGGGCGTATTGCATCACGTTGCCGTAATGCCCGGCGAAGGCGCCCTTGCCGTGGATGATCACCAGCACCTTGGGGTCTTTTTCGGAGCCGGCATATTCATCCATGTAGCCGATCTGCCAGGAGTTGCCGGTCTCGTCCTTGGCATTGGCGTATTTCACCGGATAAGGATAGGTCACGAAATCCTTCCAGAAGGACTTCTTCGGATCGATGTTTTCCGCTACGCCGGGGACCCGGTAGTTCTTGTCCTCGAACTTCTGCGCGCGATCCAGCGCCGCGACGTCATCCATGAAGGCGACGAACTTCGGGTCGTTCTTGCGCTGGTTGATGATCGGGAACACGCCGTAATGCGCAACCGGGCTTTCCTGGGCGATGAGGTCTGCGCCGGGGACGCGGTCGACCGCCTTCTCGGCCAGCTTGAAGTTCAGCCAAAGGTCGTTGGTGATGTGCATCACCAAGGTGCGCGAGCGAATGCGGCCGAGATAGGGATTGATGTTGTGGGTCTCGCCAACCCGGTTGCGCCAGACGAGATCGACGGCATCGTAGAGCTTGGCACGATTGGTGACGTTCAGCCCCGCCTTCTCGTTCGGCGGATCCCAATAGAAGATTTCCGGCTGCACGGCTTTCCAGTTCTGGCTCGTGCGGAAGGCAAAGTCGTACCCAGTCATGCCCAGGATCGACCAACCGAAAGCCACGCCTGGCACCGGGTGCTTCTCCTTGGGCAGCTTGTAATAGTCGCCCTTGGTCGCCTGCCAGACGGGATCGGCCTCGATCGCGGCCGTCATCATCTGGAAGGTCCAGTTGCCGACGGGATCATCGCCATCCGATTGCGTGGTACCGCCGATCGGCATGATCGCGCTGACATATTCCGGATGCATAACGCCCCAGACATAGGTCTGGGTGCCGCCCATCGAGACGCCGGTCACCAGCGCCGCGCGAGCGATCTTCAGGCCATCGTGCAGCATGCGGTAGTTCGCCTGCACCATGTCGTAGTAGCTATATTGTGGAAACTTGATCCCGAGCCCGTCGGACGGCTTGCTTGCACCCCAGGTGCCGAGCGGATCCACCATGACGACGTAATAGCGATCGGTATCGATCGGCCGACCGGGGCCGATGATCGGCACGCCCCCGGACAACGCTGCGCCCTTGACCCACTGCTCATACATGTCGGTGGAGTCGCCGGAATAGTAGGAGTTGACGATCACAGCATTGGTGATCTCGCCCGCCGCGTTGCGGCGGGCATTGCCGATCGCGATGTAGGCCGTCCGCAGCTTGCCCGCGCCCAGCGATTCCAGGGTGACGCCGCCCTCGCCGCCGTTCTCCCATTTTGAGGGATCGGAGAGATCGTACTTGCCGCCGAGGCGGAAGTTCGCGATTTCATAGGTCTTCTTCAGCTCGTCATGCTGCATCTGCGACGAGCGGCGCGTGAATGGCTGGGGAAGCGCGAGCGAAGTGCCGATCAGCAGCACCACCACACTCACGAGAACACGGCGCATGGCCTCGCTTCCTTTCATGGCGATATCCTCCGGCAACTGTTCTGATCAAAGGCTAGGAGCGGCTGCCCGGCATCCTTTGACTTAACTCAACGGATTGCGGAAGTTCTGACCGAGGATGTTTCGGCACCAATTTACCCGCGGATCGCCGCAATGCCCTTCCTCAACCATGGCTCGTATCGGATCCGCTACGAGCTCAACGGCCCATCCGACGCGCCGGCCTACGTACTGGTGAATGGTCTGACGCAATATGCCGAGCTGTGGGCCGCCTATCGCGATGCGCTCATCGCTCGCGGCTTCCGCGTCGCAACGTTCGATCTGCTCGGTCAGGGCGAGTCCGACAAGCCCGCACTCTTCATCAGCCAGGACGATCAGGTTACGGCCTTGCACCTCCTGATCCAGGAGCTTTGCAACGGGCCCGTATTCCTGAGCGGCATCAGCTTCGGCGGTCTGATCGCGTTGCGCTATGCCATCGCGCATGGCGATCGATTGGCCGGGCTGGTCCCGATGAGTTGCTTTGCCGAGCTCCCGCCGCAACTGTTCCTGCTCGGCAATGCGCTGCGCACCGGCCTGATCCTTGGCGGCACCAGCTACCTGCAGGACCTGCTGCTGCCGATGAACGTCTCCGATCAATGGCTGGCACCGGTGCTGGACAGGCTCGACAGCGTGAAGAGACAGGGCTGGCTCGTGAACGATGTCTACGCCCTGCAGAACCTGATGGAATCCTTCCTCGACTTCCAGCCGCTCACGCCGCAACTGCCATCGATTGGCATGCCCACAATGATCCTGAACGGCGAGTTCGACTTCCTCACCCCGCGCGCGCTGCACGAGACGTTGCGTGTTCAAATTCCCAACAGCTCGCTCGTCATCATTCCGCGGGCTTATCACGCCTTCACGCTGGAGAAGCCGGCGCTGACGGCCGATCTGCTCGCCCGCTTCGCGGCTGACGTGATGGCGGGACGCTGGCACGGCAACAAGTCGGTTTGGATCGCCCCGGAAGAGGCCGGCGGCGAGCTCATGCCGTTTCCTGCCGGTTACGATCATCTGCGCGCAATCCCGGTCACGGGAGCGGTCGCATGAGCGCCTTCTTCGGTCCACTCGATGCCAATGGCCGCGTGCCTGCCCGGCAGCAGACCCGCGTCGCGAGCTTCCTGATCTCGGCCCATGGTGCACTTGCGCGGCGCTTCGCGCTTGCCCTCCCGCTGCGGCTGGAATCAGCCTGGCAGACCGAGCTGAACGCGCAGTTCTACAACGAGTCCGAGATCGTCTCGCTGCTCCTGCGCGCCACCTCTTGGACGCCGGACCTCGCCCTCGGCTATCTCGCCACGGCCTGGGAGACCACCTGGTTTCCTGCGGCCGTAGATGGCTTTCCGGATCAGTCGCTGGCGCTCGCCGTCGACCTTGCGACTTTCGCCCACGCCGTTCATGCCGGCATCCGGCCGGCGGCTCTGCTGCCGGTCGAGGCGAACGCGAACGATCCTTTCGTGATGGCGCTGCGGCGCGTCGAGTTCGAGAGTGGCCGGCTGTTGCAAGCGCAAATCATATTCCTGAAGGGCGAAAGCCTCGTGCCGTTTCGCGATGCCGTGAGCTCCGCGCTCGAACGGCGCCACGCCGAGGTGCGCAAGCTATGGCGCGAAATGCTCGCGAGCATCGACATTTCGAGCGACGAAAATGGCGCGAAGTCTTGACTCAAGTCAAAGGACGACGCTGACCGCACGCCAACATTCCGCCGACGAACTGACCGGAGCTCCGATCATGAGGGCCGTATCCGTCGAAGAAGCCGTCGCGATGATCCCGACCGGCGCGAGCCTCATGGTCGGCGGCTTCATGGGCGTCGGGACGCCGGAGCGCCTGCTCGACGAGCTGGTCCGACAGAAGAAGAGCAATCTCACGATCATTAGCAACGACGCGGCCACGCCGGGCAAAGGGGTCGGCAAGCTGTTCGATGCAACGCTGGTGTCGCGGCTGACCGCCACCCACATTGGCCTCAATCCGAAGGCACAGCAGCAGATGCTGACAAACCAGGTCGCCGTCGATCTCATTCCGCAAGGCACCTTTGCCGAACGCATTCGCGCCGGTGGCAGTGGCCTGGGCGGCGTGCTCACACCGACCGGCGTTGGCACGCTGGTCGCGGAAGGCAAGCGCCAGATCGAAGTCGACGGCAAGCCATATCTGCTCGAGACCGCGCTGCGTGCGCAATTCGCGCTGGTGCATGCCTTCCTCGCCGACTACCTCGGCAATCTTTCATATGCGCTGACCTCTCGGAATTTCAATCCGGTGATGGCCATGGCGGCCGATACGGTGATCGTCACCGCCGAGCACATCGTTCCCGTCGGCGTCATTGCGCCCGACCACGTCATGACGCCGGCGCCGCTTGTCGACTATCTCATCACCAATTCCAACGGATGAACTCATGGACGCACAGGAGATCATCGCCCGGCGTGTCGCGCAGGAGCTCAAGCCCGGCAATCTCGTCAATCTCGGCATTGGCATTCCGACGCTGGTTGCCAACTATGTCTCGCCGGACTTGAAAGTGTTCTTTCAGTCGGAGAACGGGCTGATCGGCACTGGACCGATTCCCGAGCAGGGACTGGCGCACCCCCTGCTCACTGATGCCGGCGGCCGGCCGATCAGCGCGCTGCCGGGCGCAAGCACGTTCGACAGCGCAATGTCTTTTGCGTTGATACGCGGCGGCCATGTCGATGTCACCGTACTCGGCGGCCTGCAGGTTGACGCAGGCGGCCATCTTGCCAACTGGATGATCCCCGGCAAGATGGTACCAGGCATGGGCGGCGCCATGGATCTGGTGGCCGGCGCTAAGCGCGTCATTGTCGCCATGCAGCATGCCGCAAAGGGCAAGTCGAAGATCGTCAAGCAGTGCAACCTGCCGCTGACGTCCAGCCGAGCTGTAAGCCTGGTGGTCACCGACCTTGCGGTGATCGGCTTTCCCGACGGCAAAGCGGCGCTGATCGAGACCGCCCCCGGCGTCAGCGTCGGCGAAGTCATGGCGGTCACGGAAGCTGAGCTGGTTGTCGGCGACAGCGTCCCCGAAATGAAGATTTGAGCGGGCCAAGCAAGATGCGAATATTCAGCGACTTCAAAGAGATCAAGGCGGCCGTCGGCACCGAGATCGGAGCGAGCGACTGGATCGAGATTACCCAGGAACGGATCAACCAGTTTGCGGAAGCGACTTGCGACGAGCAATGGATTCACGTCGATCAAGAGCGTGCCACAAAGGAGATGCCGGGCGGCAAGACCATCGCCCACGGGTTGCTGTCGCTCGCGCTCGCGCCTCTCTTCATCCGATCGGTGATCGGCCTGAAAGGATTGCGCAATACGTTGAACTACGGCGCGGATCGGATCCGCTATCTGGCGCCCGTGCCGGCTGGATCCAGATTACGAGGACGCGTGACCATTGCCGAAGCGGAGGACGTGCCGCCCGACGGCTTGCGCGTCAACTATCATCTCGTGATCGAGATCGAAGGCGGCACGAAGCCGGCCTGTATCGCCGAGCTGATCGCGCTGCACTATCGGTAAGTGCTGGCGCGATCAGCGCGCCATCCCGTTGTTCAATCGATGATGTGGTAACCGCCATCGATATAGAGCACTCCACCCGTCATGAGCTTGGCACCGTCGAGCGCCAGGAATGCGGTGGCATTGCCGACATCGTCGATGCTTACGAGGCTTCGTGCTGGCGCCTTCGATTGCGCCTTGTCCATCAGCTCATCAAACTCGGGGATGCCTGAAGCCGCCCGCGTCGCCAATGGTCCTGGCGAAATCGCATGCACGCGGATGCCCTTGGGACCCAGTTCGGCCGCCGCATAGCGGACCGCCGATTCAAGCGCAGCTTTCGCCACGCCCATGATGTTGTAGTTCTCGACCACCATCTGGCTGCCATAATAGGTCATGGTGAACATCGTGCCGCCGTTCTTCATCAGCGGCTCGGCCAGATGGGCCATGCGCAGGAAGGACCAGCAGGAGACCTCCATGGTCTTGAGGAAGCCCTCGCGGCCGACGTCCACGACGCGGCCATGCAGTGCTTCCTTGGGGGAGAAGGCGATCGAGTGCAGCAGGAAGTCGAGCTGCCCCCACTCCTTTGCGATCCGTTCAAAGACCTGCTCGGTCTGCCCTTCAACCATGACGTCGAGCGGCATGAAGATCGGTGCCTCCAGCGCCTGCGCCAGCGGCTCGACGTGCTTCTTCGCGCGGTCATTCAGATAGGTCACGGCGAGTTCGGCCCCGAGCGCCCGAAACGCCCCGGCGCAGCCCCAGGCGATGGATTGGTCGTTGGCAATTCCGACGACGAGCCCCTTCTTGCCCTTCAGGGCAACCTTGGTCTCGGGATAGACGGGAATCATGACACCCTCTCCTGCTTGGAGTTGCTCGATGGCGTGTTCATCAGCAGCGACAGCGTATGCTGCGCGATCATCAGCTCTTCGTCGGTCGGGACCACGTAAACCGGAATGAGGCTGCCGGGCTGCGAGATCAGTCGCGCATGGCGCGAATTTTGGATCGGATCCAGCGTCACGCCGAGCCAACCGAGCTGCTCGGCCACGCGGGCGCGAATGGTTGCGGAATTCTCGCCGATCCCGGCCGTGAAGACGAAGGCATCGAGACCTTGCAGAGCCGCCGCCAGCATGCCGGCGTTAAGGCCAATCCGATAGGCGAAATAGTCGATCGCGAGCTTGGCCTTGGGGTCCTCACTCTTCTCGAGCTCGCGCATGTCGTTGCTGACACCGGAAAGGCCCCTCAACCCGCATTCGCGGTACAGGAAGTCCTGCACGCCTGCGGCCGACATCCCCTTCTCGGCCAAGAGGTAGAGCACGACACCGGGATCGAGCTGGCCCGGCCGCGTTCCCATCGGCAGGCCGTCCAATGCGGTGAAACCCATGGTGCTCTCGACGCTCCGCCCGTCCTTCATGGCGCACATCGAGGCGCCGCTGCCGAGGTGAGCAACGACTACCCGGCGCTTCGCAATCTCTGGCGCAACGCTCGGCAGGGCCCGCGCGATGTATTCATAGGACAGGCCGTGAAAGCCGTAGCGTCGCACGCCCTCCGCATGAAGCTGATGCGGGATCGCATAATAGTCCGCCAGGGCACCATGCGTGCGATGAAATGCGGTGTCGAAGCAGGCGACCTGCGGCAGCGCCGGAAAATTCGCCAGGATCGAGCGGATCGGCGACAGATTGTGGGGCTGGTGCAGCGGGGCGAGATTGGTGAAGCGCTCCAGCCGGGCCACCACGCCGTGGTCGATCAGGACCGGCTTGTCGTGATCCGGACCGCCATGCACCACCCGATGCCCGACCGCGATCGGGTGGATACGAAGCTCCTCGCGCAGCCACGCGCCGGCAACGCCCATCGCAGTTGAAACGTCCGGCACCGCTTCGATGGGATAGGCGCGGTCGGCCAGGGGATCGCCCGCCGCGCCGCTTGCCTTCAGCCGCGGACGGCTGCCGATGCCATCCATCTGGCCCTTGATCTGTCGCCGCAGCCGACCCTCGCCCTCCACCGAGAAGATCTGGAACTTGACACTGGAAGAGCCGGCGTTGACGACGAGGATGGTATCCATGGCGGTCATGCGGCTATCGTAGGAGCGCGCTGGCGGCGCGCGTTCGCGTAAAGCGATGCCACTGCGCAAGAGGCCATTCGCGCGCGCGGGGTATCGGCTCGCGAAGTCAGAACCACCGGAACGCGGGCGCCGAGCACGATGCCGGCCCCATCGGCCTTGGCGAAGTAAGCAAGATTCTTTGCCAGCATGTTGCCGGCCTCGAGATCCGGAACGACCAGGATCTGCGCCCTACCGGCGACCTCGGACTTGATGCCCTTGATGCGCGCCGCCTCGGGGTCGATCGCATTGTCGAAGGCCAGGGGGCCGTCGAGCACGCCACCGGTGATCTGGCCGCGATCAGCCATCTTGCACAGCGCGGCCGCCTCGATGGTCGAGGGAATCTTCGAAGTGACGGTCTCGACCGCCGACAGAATGGCGACGCGCGGCGCCTTGCCGAAGCCGGCCTCCACATAGAGATCAATCGCGTTCTGGATGATGTCGCGCTTGGCATCGAGGTCGGGGAAGATGTTGATTGCAGCGTCCGTCACGAACAAGGTCTCGGCATAGGCCGGCACGTCCATCACGAACACGTGGCTGATGCGGCGGTTGGTGCGCAGGCCTCCGGCCTTCGCGGTGACGGCCCGCATCAGCTCGTCGGTGTGCAGGCTGCCCTTCATCAGCAGTTCGCCCTTGGCGGCGTGGATCAGCTCGACCCCTTTGGCGGCAGCGTCCTCGCTATGCGCGGCGTCGACGATCTCGAAGCCCGAAATGTCGAGACCGAACTTCTTGGCGGTCTCCCTGACCTTGCCTTCGGGGCCGACCAGGATGGGCCGGATGATCCCGGCTTGTGCGCTGTCGACCGCCCCCCGCAGCGAGGTCTCGTCGCAGGGATGCACCACGACAGTCGGAGCTGCAGAGATGGCCTTGGCGGCCGCGATCAGGCGGTCATATTTGCTCGAGAACTGCGATTGGCTGGCATCGGCCGACATGATGTTGCTCCCGATCCTTTTGACTGCCGTTACGACGCTCTCGCCTGATCGAAAGGGGCGACGTTGGTCGCGCTGCCCTCCCCCACCTCGACGCCGAGAAGCGTGGCAATCCGCTGGAGGCGGTTCGCGCGCTCGCCGGTCACCCCGCCGCTGGCGGAGAGCACCTCGTGCATGGATGCAACCAACGCCCGGCGCTGATTAACGTCATCGGGCAACAGCTTCGGAATGGAGGCGAGTGCACCCTCCTGATCCAGCAGCAGCATGAAGAACTGCTCGCGAACCAGCATCTTGAACTCGGCCAGCGACAGGCGAGGCCCGCCATAATCGCGCCGCACGCGGCGCAGCGCCTCGATGCTGCGCTCATCGACCATCCCGCGGGCCGAGCCGATATAGAGCAGGCTTCGGATGGCCGCCTCGCGAGGGCCACCCTCGCCGATCCTGGATTTCAGCTCGACAATCCGCTTCTCGAGCATCGCCCGGTGCTCGGTTGGCATCTCGCGCCGGCGTGAGACCTCCGATGTCGGATCGATTCCTAGCGCCGCCTGCAGAGCCGGCGATCCATAGACGTTCAGGAAGACCGTTTCACTCAGCGCTTCCGTTGCGTCGCGCCAGCTGTCGAGCGCGTGCACGATCTGCTTGGACATCTGCTCCTGGAACGCCAGGAACGGATTGTCCTTCGCCGCCGGCTTGCGCGTGTCCTCTATCTCTTCCGCAGCGGACTTCACCGTCGCCATCAGCGGATTCTTGCTGCTGAAGGCTTCGTACTGCAGCCGCAGCGGATGCAGGTTACGCATCGTTTCCGCCAATTGCGGGCTCACGACCTTCTTGATCCAGGGCTGGACGAACTTCCGGTACGCCGCCAGGTTGATTTCAGAGACGCGCTTGGCGGCGGCGAAGCGACGCTCGTCCTCCGGCGAATTGCCGCCCATGGCCCGGATGTCATCAAGCGTGCGCGCCTCACAACGCATGACCCACTTGCCCACAACCAGATCCGAGCTCGTCGTCTCCTCGTCCTTGGCCTCGAAGGTTGCCTCATAGAGTCCCGGCGGCAGCACGTCGATCAAATCGATGTTCTCGGAGAATTCCGCATGCTCCTTCTTGGCGACGCCACCGGAGACGAAAATGCCAAGATGTCCGACGCTCTGGTGGACGGTATAGACGATGGTCTGGCCGTAAGCCCTGATCTCGTCGACGTCGGCGTAACAATCGAGAATCCAGTCCAGCGCCTGTTGTGGGGGCGTGACGTTGTCGCCCTCAGAGCAGAACACCAGAATAGGCGATCGGATATTGCGAAGATCGACCTTCTTGCCGTCGGACATCTCGATCTTGCCGGCGGCGAGATTGTTGCCGATGAAGAGTTCGTCGACGATGAACTGAATTTCTTCCGCGTTCAGATTGACATGACCGCCCCACCAACGTTCGAATTCGAGGTACCGGTCAGCTTCGGTATCGACCTTCGAATAGACGTTGTATTGCTTGGTCCACAACGTGTTCGAGGGATTCTGGTTCTCGAAATTCTGCACCAGCCAGGCGCCGTCGAACTTGCCCGCGCCGAGGTCGCTGGTGAGCGCCGTCAGCCAGCTGCCGCCCAAGAGCCCGCCCGAATAGCGCATTGGATATTTGCCGTGCACACCCGCCCAGTAGGCGAGCGGTGCGCCGGCGATGATGATCGGCCCGAACAGCTCCGGGCGCAACGATGCCAGAATCATCACGGCCCAGCCGGCCTGGCAGTTGCCGATCACGCAGGGTTTGCCGTCGGCTTTCGGATGCAGGCTGATGACTTTCTCGATGAACAGCGCCTCGGCGCGGGCAATGCGCTCTATCGTCTGTCCCGGCATCGGCTCCGGCAGGAAGCCGATGAAGTAGCAGGGATGGCCCGCCTTCATCGCGACACCGATCTCGCTGTCGGCCTTGAAGCCGCCGATTCCCGGGCCGTGTCCGGCACGCGGATCGACCACGATGAACGGCCGTCGCTCAAGGTCAATCTCGACTCCCTTGGGCGGAATGATGCGGACCAGCGCGTAATTGACCGGCTCATCGAGCCTGCGGCCGTCGATGATCAGTTCGGCGGCATACTGCAGAACGTGCGGAGCCGTCTGCGCCACGTGCTCGCGATACTGGTCGCCGCGTCGGCGCATGATGTCCAGGAACAGCACACTGCGCTGTCCTGCGTCGACCAGATATTCGACCGCCGAAGCAACGAGCCCGGACAGAGGGCCGCCCGGCAGATTTGGAGTTTCCATCGACATGTTCCGACCTCTCTTGTCCGCGCATTCATTGAGAGCCCGAGGGCGGACGGGATACGTTGACTTAGGTCAACGGTCGACCTGATCGGGGGCTACGCCGCCACGACCCGCATCAATCCATGCCACCATCAATTCCCAGGCGACCGACAAGACGATGGGTCCGATGAACAGGCCGACGATGCCATGCGCGAGCGTCCCGCCGATCACACCGACCAGGATCACCAGCGTCGGTGTGGTCAGCCCGCGGCCCATCAGCAGCGGTTTCAAGACGTTGTCGAGGAGACCGACGGCAACCAGAAACAGCGTCAGCAGAACTGCCGTGGTGACGTCCTTGGCAGTCCAAATCCAGATGATCACCGGCAGCATGACGACCGCGGCGCCGATCTGCACGATTGAAAGCAGCAGCACGATGAACGCCAGAAGGCCGGCGATCGGAATACCGGCCAGCTTGAAGCCGATACCGGCGAGCAGAGCCTGGATGACCGCGATACCGATCACCCCCTGGGCGACCGCACGGATGGTTGCGCCCGCCAACTCGACGAAGTGCTCGCTTTGCTCGGGCACGATCCGCGACAGGAGCTTGCGTCCCGCCACCACAAGCAGCTGGCCATACGGCAGCATCAAGCCGGCGACGGCGACCGCCAGCAGAAACTTGATCGCGCCAATGCCGGCATCGCCCGCAAGCCCCAGCAGCGTTCCGGCCAGCGGCTTCAGGTAAGGGGTCACTTGGCGCAGCACCGAGCGAATGTTGGACGATGCCTGGTCCCAGAACTCGTAGAGTTGCGATCCCAACAGAGGCCAGCTCTTGATCGACTCCGGCGGCGACGGAACCTTGAACTCTCCGGCCGATAACTGCCCGGCAAAATCCTTGATCCCCTCCACCGCGCCGATGCCGAGCCACGCCGCCGGCCCGATGAGGATGGCGAGATTGATTGCGGTGATAAGCATCGAAGCGAGCTTCGGCCGGCCGCCCAACATCTTTGCGAACCTGACGAAGACGGGGTTGAACGCGACGGCGAGCACGACGGCCCAGGCCAGGATGGTTCCAAACGGGCGCATCAGAACGAGCGTCCAGACGATCAGCAGCGCCAGCAGTCCGAGGCGGATGACGAGCCGGATCAACTCCTCGCCCTGGAGAAGCTGACGGAGCGTCCTCACGAGCGCACCTCGCGATCATCTTTCTTGAGCCAGATGTTGATGCTCACCAGCAGCACCCAGAATGGAAAGACGACAAGGCTCCAGTCGATGTAATAACTTCCGATGAGAAGGACGGCGGCAACTCCGTACCCGCCATAGGCCAGCCAGCGCGGCGTGAGGCCCGTGTAGAGGGCGATGGTCGACGTCGTCATCATGAACACGGAGGCGGTCTTGACGAGATAGATGTTGACCATTCCGTAGGCCAGACCGCGGCCGAAATGAAAGGTGGCGGAATTAATCAGCACATTCGGCGCCGCGTGGAAGGCCAGAATGACGGCGCCGATGACGGCCGCGGCGGCGAACAACATCGCGAGCATTAGCACGGCGCTGCCGAAGAAGATCGTCGCGAAAAACTTATCCTCGCGCTCGCCGAGCCGGTCGCGAAGAAAGCCGACGAACCACAGGAACGCCACGCCCGCGAAGGGCACGAGGTTCAATGCCAAGGCGACGTTGCGGGTGCCCCCGTGCAGCCACGCACCCGGTTCGAGCGGATCGGCCGGCACGGAACGGCGCATCAGCCAGAACACCGCGAGCAGCAGCAGGGAAAACAGGATCCCCGCCGCGGCCGCCACGCGCGGGGCGCGCAATTTTGCTCGGGTCAATCCGGCGGCTTGCATGATCACGAGACGGCCCGCCCTTTTTCGTCCGAGGCTGTCGGGCCCGCCACGCCGTGGAGATGCGACAAGCCCAGACCCTGCCGATCCTCGATGCGGGCCGCGGCGCGGTCCTGCGCATCGAAGCTCGACCGCTCGATCCCGGAATCGAGATGGCCGAGATAGTCGCGAACGAGTTTTGCGTGCTCCCCGCGGGCGCAGTCGCCGAGCTCGGCAAGCGCGGCGCGCAGCCGGCGCATGACCTGGATGGAGGTCGACCCGAATTGGCGGATTTCGTCGAAAGCCAGCGCGAGATAGTCCTCCCAGGTCGGCATCCGGTAGATCACCCTGAGAACGCCGTTGTCGTCATAGGCCCGGCACGCCTCCAGATCACATTTGGCCAGCCGCCGCAGCATATCCTCGATCTGGTCGATGGCTTGCACGGCCGTCGTCGGGTCGTTGATGGCGGGGGACAGCGCCTTGATCGCGACATCGACGAGAAGCCGCATCGCATATTTCGGGTCCTGCTCGAAAGTGCGCTGCTCGTCGAGATGAACGCATGCACTCAGCTCCTTCTCCATCGCGAGGCTATTCGCTCCGTGAGCATGCAGGATCACGCTGTCTTCGAGCAGCGTGTCCCCGACGCCGCACTCCATCATGATGAGACCGTCCATGCGGCGGGCATGGCCGACCAGCCCGGCAATGTCGATCGACGTCACCGACTGCGGATTGCCGACATGCTTGACCGTCAGCTCCGGCGCAGGGGTTGGTTGTTGCGCCGGCGCGGCGTTGCCGGACGTCCGCCCTGGGACCGCCTGATACGTGGCGGCGATGACCTGCCGGCCGATATCGCCGAGCGCCTGCAGCACCCGGATGATCTGGAGATTGTTCAAACGCTGGACGAGTTGCGCAAGCATCAGCACGCTGGCGACCAGCATGGCTGCGACGATTGCGGCCGAGAGAAACGGCACGCCTTGAACGCCGCCTTGAGCACCTTGGCGATCGACCCAGGCCAGCGTGGCGAGACTGTACATGAAAGTCGCAACGAACATGCCGAGCGAGTGAAACAGCAGCCGGTCGCGTGCAAACCAGACCACGAGGCGGGGCGAATAGACCACGGCGTTGAACTGGACCAGCACGAAGGCGATCGAGAACACGATGCCGGTGAGCGCCATCATGCCCGAGGCGACGGCCGACAAATAGGCCTGTGCGGAGGAGGTCGACAGATTGAGGCTGACGGCCAGGAACGTCGCTTCCAGGCGCGGCACCAGAAAGCCGGCCGCGACGCTCGCAATCGCATAGAGCGTGGGGATCAGCCAGAGCTGCATGCCGCTACCTTTCACGATGCCCGAATGCCGGCCGGGCGACCCGGCCGGCGACAGCATCCCCGCGCTTGTGGGCGGGTTTGTTGATCCTGATCAACAATGCGTGACGCAAGCGTGGATCAATGCGCGCTCATCGGACGGACGCCACGCTCGTCGCGACGCCGCGCTGCGCGCGCAACGAAGATTCTGAGTCATGAATTCCGCCGCCGATCACGCCTCCACCTTCGAGACCGCCACCAGCCACTGGATTCACCTCGTCGGCATCGGCACCGAGATCTTCGGCGTGTTCATCATCGTCGTCGGGATCATCTGGTCGGCCCGATACATCTTCGGGCGGGACGTCGCGTCGCGCTATGACCGCTACAAGACCAGCATCGGCCGATCGCTGTTGCTCGGCCTCGAAGTGCTGGTGGCGGCGGATATCGTGAAGACGATCGCGATCGAGCTGACCTTCGTGAGCCTCGGCCTCCTGGCCGGATTGGTCGTGGTCCGCACCTTTCGCCGAAAGATGTGGAAAGCCATTGCGAGCGACATCCTGTGCAGCAGTGATGTGTCGCAGCGCTGTGCAGCAGCGCCCCAGCCAGGCCGGATTTGTCAGCAATTTCAGGGGAAGCGGAGCCTCTGGCTGGGGCGGGAGGGATCGAACCTCCGAATGGCGGAATCAAAATCCGCTGCCTTACCGCTTGGCTACGCCCCATCAGGCGACGAACGGAACGGGCTGGCACCCGCAGATTCCGTGTCGTTCGCTGCCGGTCTATAGGGAGCGGCGCGGCATTTCAACCGCCTGGAGGGGCAAAATACCACAGCCGCCGGTCCGGGACGCGCCACACCTTATTATGGCCCCGTCAAAGGTCCGATGCGGTCCCGTATCGTGCCCATTGAGACCTCCCCCGTTTCATGGGAATACGGCGCCAACGATGTCCACGGGGAGTGAGCCATGACCTACCGCGCGCCGATCTCTGACATGCTGCTGTCGCTCAACCATGGCGCCGGCCTGAAGGCCGCGATGGACGCCGGCCATTACGGCGATTTCGACGGCGACATCGTTGCCGCCGTGCTGGAGGAGGCCGGCAAGTTCGCAACCGACGTGCTGGCGCCGCTCAACAAGGTCGGCGACGAGCACGGCATCAAGCTCGATTCCGGCAAGGTCACGACCGCGCCGGGCTGGCCCGATGCCTACAAGCGCTGGACCGAGGCCGGTTGGAATGCCGTGTCGGGCCCCGAGGATTTCGGCGGCCAGGGCCTGCCGCTCGCCATCAACGCGGCCTGCACGGAGATCTGGAGCGCCGCCAACGTCGCCTTCGGCCTCTGCCCGCTGCTGACGGCCTCGGCGATCGAGGCGCTCGATGCGCATGGCAGCGAGGAGCTGAAGAAGATCTACCTGGCAAAGCTGGTCACCGGGGAGTGGACCGGCACGATGCAGCTGACCGAGCCGCAGGCGGGATCCGACGTCGGCGCGCTGCGCACCCGCGCCGAGAAGCAGGCCGACGGCACCTATCGCATCAAGGGGACGAAGATCTTCATCACCTATGGCGAGCACGACATGACCGACAACATCGTGCATTTCGTGCTGGCGCGCCTGCCGGACGCACCCGCCGGCACCAAGGGCATCTCGCTGTTCCTCGTACCGAAGTTCATGGTCAACGCCGACGGCTCCCTCGGCGCGCGCAACGACATCTTCGCCTCGGGCGTCGAGCACAAGCTGGGCATGCACGCCTCCCCCACCTGCACCATGACCATGGGCGACCATGGCGGCGCGATCGGCTTCCTGATCGGCGAAGAGAACCAGGGCATGCGCTGCATGTTCACGATGATGAACCAGGCCCGCCTCGGCGTCGGCCTCGAGGGCGTCGGCGTCGCCGATCGCGCCTATCAGCAGGCCTTGTCTTACGCGCAGGAGCGCAAGCAGGGCCGCGCAGTCGGCAAGAAGGGCGACGGCTCCGACGCGATCTTCGTCCATCCCGACGTCAAGCGCATGCTGATGCGGATGCGGGCGCAAACAGCTGCCGCACGGACCATCTGTTACGCGACTGCGGTTGCGATCGACGTCTCGACGCGCGCCAAGGACCCGAAGGTGCGCACTGAAGCGGCCGCTCGCGCGGCGCTGCTGACGCCGATGGCGAAGGCCTATTCCACCGATATCGGCAACGAGGTTGCCTATCTCGGCGTGCAGGTCCATGGCGGCATGGGTTTCATCGAGGAGACCGGCGCTGCGCAGCATTATCGCGATGCCCGCATCACCGCGATCTATGAGGGCACCAACGGCATCCAGGCCATCGACCTCGTCACGCGCAAACTCGCGGCCAATGGCGGTGCTTCGGTGTGGGCGCTGCTCGACGAGCTCGCGGCGACCGTCAAGCAGGTCGAGGCCTCCAACGATCCTGGCTTCGGCACCACGGGTGCGAAATTGCGCGAGGCGCTGGAGGCGCTGACCCGCACCAGCAAATGGCTGCTGGAACGCGTCGCCTCCGCACCGAACGAGGCGCTCGCAGGTGCGACGCCGTATCTCCAGCAGTTCGGCGCGACGCTCGGCGGCTGCATGCTGGCCTCCGAAGCACTCGCAGCGAAGGCCGACGGCAATCCCGACGCATCGCGCTACGTCTCGCTTGCGCGCTTCTTCGCCGAGAACATCGCGGTGCAGGCGGGCGCGCTGGAGCGGACGGTGACGGAGAGCGCGGAGTCGGTCGCAGCGGCGGATGCGGTGCTGTTGGGGTAGCTGGTCGGGTGTCGATCCCGTCATCCCCGCGCAACCGCGAAGCGGTTGTCGCTGGAGATGCTCGCGGAGCGAGCCTCGAAGGATGAGCGGCCGAGATGCAGGCGGGCCGTCGCCCTTCGAGGGCCGCCGAAGAAGCGGCCACCTCAGGGTGACGGTGATAGTGTGGGCGAATCTTCCAGTCTCTTCCCCGGCCGCCACAGCACGACGCTTGCCGCCACCAAATCCAGCATCACGCACAGCGCGAATGCCGTCGTGTAGCTGCCGGTGAAGCTCCGCACTAAGCCGACAATACCGGGGCCGAAGGCGCTGATGATGCCGCTGATCGAGGTGCCCAACCCCATCGCGGCGGCGAAGGCGGCGAAGCCGATCTCGCGCTGGATGATCAGGGGCGGGAACGTGATCATGTTGCCGATCGAGAAGCCGTAGATGGCGCAGCACGCAAGCAGCACCGTGGGGCTGGTGCTCTGGAGCAGCACGAACAGCGCGGCCCCCTGGCTCGTCATCGATACGGCGCAGGCGAGCCTCGGATCGAGCCGGTCGACCAACAGGCCGAGCGAGAGGCGCCCCACCACCGCCATCGCCGCCATGATGGTGACCGCAAGACCTGCGGCGGCGCGCCCGATCAGCGGTTCGAGAAACGTCACCTGGTGGATGATGAATCCCATCTGCGCCAGCAGCGCGATCGCGATCGGCAGCACCATGGTCCAGAACGCCGGGTTGGAGAGCAGTGTCCGACGCGACGTCCGCGCGGCCTGCCCGTCGGCGGTGAAGCGTCCGCCCGCTGCCGGCGACATCTGCGCCGGCCAGCCGATGAAGATCACGACCACCGGCAGCACCAGCACCAGCATCGCCAGGGTGGCCACCAGCATCGCCGAACGGAAACCGATGCTGGCGCTCACCGACAGCAGCAGCGGCACGAGCACGATGCCGCCGCAGGTCGCGCCGTTGAAGGCGAGGCTGAGCGCGAGGCCGCGCCGCCGCTCGAACCAGGAATTCAGCAAAGTCGCGATGACCACCGTGCCCATGCCGGTCCAGCCGATCGACATCAGCGCATAGGCGAGATAGAGCTGCCAGGGCGTCTGCATCAGCGCCAGCAGCACCGTCGATGCGCCAAGCGCCGACAGGCCGCACAGGATCAGCGAGCGCAGCCCCATGCGGGCGAGCAGATCGTCGGTGAAGATGACGAGCACGGAGGTCAGGAGAAACGAGAACGTGCTGGCCGCCGAGACCAGCGTGCCCGGCCAGCCATGGGCCCGCTGCAGCTCGGCGAGGTAGACGCCCTGGCCGTACAGGCCGAAGCCGAACATGAAGAAGGCCATCAGGAAACAGGCCAGCACGACGCGCCAGCCGCGATAGTGCAGCGAGGATTCGTCAATGCGCGTCGTGGCAATCATCAATCGAGCAATCGGCCAAATGGAACGCCATGAGGTGCAATCGTGCCTCACAACCACTAGTTTTTCAAATGAATCATTGTAGCCATTTGTTGCAATGCGCAACTGCCTATGCGAAGCGATACAGGGCGGCATGATCAGGTGCGGTGCGGTTCCCGGACGGAAGCGACTCGTGACAGCGGTGTCATGCGCCTCTTCACGGGATCGTCGCCGAAAAGGTCGCGTGGGCGGATTGGCACGCCTGCAAGATGATGTAGGCTGACGCTTGCGAGACTCGCCAAAGCCAGGTGTCACGGCGACCGCAGGGGGTCTTTATGCCGAACGGCAATATCGTCGTCACCGAAGAGCGTGGAACGCGCGTCATCACCCTGCGCCGCCCCGGCAAGAAGAACGCAATCACGCAGGACATGTATCGGGAGATGAGCCGCGCGATCGACACCGCGCAGAACAATCCCGATATCCGCTGCATGATCATCACCGGCGGCTCCGGCGTGTTCACCGCGGGTGACGACATCGACGATTTTCTCCAGGCCGACACGGCGCGCCCGGAGACGCTGTCGAACGGCGCCAAGTTTCTCTATTCGCTCGCCCTCAATACCAAGCCAGTCATCGCGGCCGTCGACGGCGCCTCGATCGGCATGGGCACCGTGATGCTGTTCCATTGCGACTACGTGCTGGCTTCGACCGCTGCGACCTTCTCCGCGCCCTACATCCATCTCGGGCTCGTGCCGGTCGGTGCCGCAAGCCTGCTGATGCCGAACACGATGGGCTATCAGCGCGCCTTTGCCATGCTGATCATGGGACGGACCTTCACCGCAGCCGAGGCGCATGCCGCCGGCTTCGTCAACACCGTGGTCTCGCCGGGACATACCGAGGTCGAGGCGCGCAAGGTGGCCCGCGAGATCTGCCGGCTGCCCGCCGAGGCGGTCGCGACCTCGCGCAAGCTGCTGCGCACCCCGCCGGAAGAGCTGACCCGCCGCATCGACCAGGAAGCCCATCTGTTCGGCGAACGGTTGAAGTCGGACGATGCCGTGGCGGCGTTCAAGGCGTTTGCGAGCCGGAAGAAGCGGTAGCGAGCTCGCGCTGCGAGTTCGGTATCGTAGGCGGGCAAAGGCGCCTTGCGCCGTGCCCACGATCTCTCGACGACAACGAAAGACGTGGGCACGCTTCGCTTTGCCCACCCTACGAGACTCGCATGTATCCTCGTGGATAGAACCCCTCATCCGGCGCTTCGCGCCACCTTCTCCCACAAGGGGGAGAAGGAAGAATCGCGGCGCATTCACGACAATGCTTCGTGAAATCTTCGCGCGGAACGACTAATCTTGGTTCCATGCGATACCGATCCATCCTTGCCGCATTCGCGCTTGCCCTCGCCCTGCCCGCCGCGGCCCAGACCGCTGCGCCGGTCGAGTTGCGCATTCTCGCCATCAATGATTTCCACGGCAATCTGCGGCCGCCGCCGGGCGGCATCCGGATCAATGACCCCGAGGACAAGACCAGGAAGGTCATGGTCACGGCGGGCGGCGCCGAATACATGGCGACGCTGGTCAGGCAGTTGCGCGAGGGGCACAAGAACACCATCTTCGTCGCCGCCGGCGATTTGATCGGCGCGAGCCCGTTCCTGTCGGCCATGTTCCACGACGAGCCCTCGGTCGAGGCGCTCTCGATGATGGGACTCGCGATCACCTCGGTCGGCAATCACGAATTCGACGAGGGCAAGACCGAGCTCTTGCGGATGCAGAACGGCGGCTGCCATCCGGTCGATGGTTGCCAGGGACCGCATCCCTTCACGGGCGCCAAGTACCATTATCTCGCAGCCTCCACCGTGGAGACCGCAACCGGCAAGAGCGTGCTGCCGCCTTACGAGATCCGTGAGTTCGAGGGCATCCCCGTCGCCTTCATCGGCCTCACCTTGAAGGAGACAGCGGGCATCGTTTCGCCCGCAGGCATCGCCGGGCTCGAATTCCGCGACGAAGCCGAGACGGTGAATGCGCTGGTGCCGCAGTTGAAGGCGCGTGGCGTCGAGGCGATCGTGGTGCTGATCCACCAGGGCGGCGAGCCCTCGGGCGACTACAATGAATGCCCAGCCATTACCGGGCCGATCGTCGACATCGTCAAAAAGTTCGACCGCGCCGTCGACGTCGTGGTCAGCGGCCACACGCATCGTGCCTATGTCTGCAACGTTGACGGGCGGCTCGTCACCAGCGGTGACAGATACGGCACGCTGGTCACGGCGATCGACCTCAAGCTCGATCCTGTCACCCGCGACATCGTCGGCGCCAGGGCCGAGAACGTCATCGTCGCCAACGCCTCGCTGGCGAAAGACCCTGATCAGACCGCGCTGATCGACGCCTATGACAAGCTGTCCGCGCCGATCGCCAACCGCCCGGCCGGATCGGTGACGCAGACGCTGTCACGCGTTCCGAACGAGGCCGGCGAAAGCCCGCTCGGCGATGTCATCGCCGATGCGCAGCTCGCCGCCACCAAGGACGCGAAGGATGGCAGCGCTGTCATCGCGCTCACCAATCCCGGCGGCATCCGCACCGACATCGTGCCGAAGGAGAACGGTGCGGTGTCCTTTGGCGAATTGTTCGCGAGCCAGCCGTTCCGCAACCGCCTCGTCACCATGACGCTGACCGGCAACCAGCTCAAGGACATGCTGGAGCAGCAATGGCTCGATCCGAAGCGACCGCGAATCCTCCAGGTCTCGAACGGCTTCAGTTACACCTGGGATGCGTCGAAGCCGTTCGGCGAGCGCATCGCCCTCGAGAAGATGATGCTCAACGGCAGGCCGATCGAAGCCGGCAGCGGTTACCGCGTCACCGTCAACGATTACCTCGCCGTCGGCGGCGACGGCTTTACTGTCGCCAAACAAGGTTCGGCGGCACGATATGGCGGCTACGACGCGGACGCGCTGTTCGCCTTCTTCAGGGCGCACGGGCCGATCGGTCCGCTGCCGCCGACCCGCATCCTGCGCGTGAATTGATCCGGATCAAACGGGCCGCAGCGGGCCTTTGCCATTCCCTAGGGAACGCATAGATTGGGATTTGCATTGCGTTTTGACGCCGGATGCGCCAACGACGTCAAGCGCCCGTACCCCGTGAGGCCGACCTGATGAGCACGCTTCTCCTCTCCCACAAGGCTTGCCTCGACCACGTCACGCCATCTGGACATCCCGAAAGGCCGGACCGCCTGCGCGCGGTGGAGGAAGCGTTGTCGGTCGAGCGTTTTCAGTACCTGGTGCGTGATCAGGCGCCGGAAGGCGATCTCGATCTCGTGACGCTGTGCCACAACGAGCATTACGTGACCGAGCTCCGCCACATCGCGCCGACCAGCGGCCAGATCTATATCGACGGCGACACCTCGATGTCGCCGGGTACATGGGAAGCGGTGATGCGCGGCGTCGGCGGCGCGGTCGCGGCGACCGAGGCGGTGATGAACGGCGAGCATCGCAACGCCTTCGTCGCGGTGCGCCCGCCGGGCCATCACGCCGAGATCGGCAAGCCGATGGGCTTCTGCTTCTTCGACAATGTCGCCATCGCCGCGCGCCATGCGCAGCGCAAATACGGCATCAAGCGCGCCGCCATCGTCGATTTCGACGTGCATCACGGCAACGGCACCCAGGACATCTTCTGGTCCGACCCGACCGTGATGTACTGCTCGACGCATCAGATGCCGCTGTTTCCGGGCACCGGCGCAAAGAGCGAGCGCGGCGACCATGACACCATCGTCAACGCGCCGCTCGCCTCCGAGGACGGCGGTCCCGAATTCCGCTCCGCGTTCGAGAACCTGATCCTGCCGCAGCTCGAAAAATTCAGCCCCGAGCTGCTGATCATCTCCGCAGGCTTCGACGCGCATTATCGCGATCCGCTGGCCTCGCTGAATTTGCGCGCGGAGGACTACACCTGGGTCACGCGCAAGCTGATGGACCTCGCCGACAAGTCCGCAGGCGGGCGTGTTGTGTCCGTGCTCGAAGGCGGCTACGACCTGCAAGGTTTGAAAGAATCTGTTACGGCGCATGTCGGCGCCCTGATGGGCGCTTAGACCGACCCCGCCACATTAAGCCCGCAAAACCAGCCTTCTCTTCAGGGACTGCGAATCGGGCAATCGGAAACGGATATGGCCGAAAATACCCAAGTCGACGTCTCCAGGCTCACCTTCGAGCGCGCGATCGAGGAGCTCGAGACGATTGTGAAGCGGCTCGAGGACGGCAAGGTGCCGCTCGAGGAATCCGTCACGATCTACGAACGCGGCGAAGCCTTGAAGCGCCGCTGCGAGGAATTGCTACGCCAGGCCGAGGCGCGGGTCGACAAGATCACCACCGACGCCAGCGGCCAGGCCACCGGCACCGCGCCGCTCGACGTCCAGTAAGGCGCGGGTCTAAGCCGCCCACCCCAGGCATCGGTTGCCTGCATTTTTTCATGATTGCACGCCGCTGATTCTGCTGGAGCTGCGCAAGCGGCGGCGGCCCTGTCATGGAACTCTGGCGCGACGCCTCCCCGCCCTGCCAAATCCCACCGAAAAAGCCGCGTTCCCGCCCAAAATCTTGCCGAGGAACCGGGCAAGCGTGGAACCCCTTCGCCGGCACCAAGGTTAACCACTCTGGCCCGCAGGTTGCACTGCTATGCGTGTAATCGGTCCAGCGGGTTGGCTTTGGCCCAAGCTTTGGTGTAAAGCTGCACGGAGTGTGGCTTTTTGTTAGCCTTGACGTGGGGACCGATTACCAACGACAAGCGCTTCAAACTGCTGATGAAATTGGCTGGGGACGGACGAAGCCGATCTAAGTGACAGGGATCACAGAGACTGAACCGGAGCGCACTTAAGCTCACCTAAGCTTGAAGACGGGGTTGTCAGCTTGAAGAAGAGGCTTGGCCCCAGGCAGGTGGCTCCGACGGTTTGAGGACTCGCGCTGCGCCGATATTGTGCAAACCCATCGTGCACCGGAATGACCTTCCGGCGCTGACAAATTGGAAATCGCCGTGAACGCATACAGTAAGACGCCGCTTCTCGACACAATCCGGACGCCGGAAGACCTGCGCAAGCTCAAGGTCGAGCAGGTTCGCCAGGTGGCCGACGAGCTGCGGCAGGAGACCATCGATGCCGTCTCGGTGACCGGCGGTCACTTCGGCGCAGGCCTCGGCGTGGTCGAGCTCACCACTGCGATCCACTACGTCTTCGACACGCCGCGCGACCGGCTGATCTGGGACGTCGGCCATCAGGCCTATCCGCACAAGATCCTCACCGGACGCCGCGACCGCATCCGCACCCTGCGCACCGGCGGCGGCCTGTCCGGTTTCACCAAGCGCAGCGAGAGCGATTACGATCCGTTCGGCGCGGCGCATTCCTCGACCTCGATTTCGGCCGGTCTCGGCATGGCAGTCGCGCGCGACCTCTCCGGCGGCAAGAACAACGTTATCGCCGTGATCGGTGACGGCGCGATGTCAGCGGGCATGGCCTATGAGGCCATGAACAACGCCGGTGCGATGAATTCGCGCCTGATCGTCATCCTCAACGACAATGACATGTCGATCGCGCCGCCGGTCGGCGCCATGAGCGCCTATCTGTCGCGCCTCTACTCCGGCAAGACTTATCGCACGCTGCGTGATGCGGCCAAGCAGATCAACAAGCGCCTGCCGAAGATCCTCGCCAACCGCGCCAACCGCGTCGAGGAATATTCCCGCGGCTTCATGATGGACGGCGGCACGCTGTTCGAGGAGCTCGGCTTCTATTACGTCGGCCCGATCGACGGTCATAATCTCGACCACCTCCTGCCCGTGCTGAAGAACGTGCGTGACATGGAGGAAGGCCCGATCCTGGTCCATGTCGTGACCCAGAAGGGCAAGGGCTACGGCCCGGCGGAAGCGTCCGCCGACAAGTACCATGCCGTCGTCAAGTTCGACGTCGCGACCGGCACGCAAGCCAAGGCCAAGCCGAACGCGCCGGCCTATCAGAACGTGTTCGGCCAGAGCCTCGTCAAGGAAGCGCAGAAGGACGACAAGATCGTCGCCATCACCGCGGCGATGCCGTCGGGCACCGGCGTCGACATCTTCAACAAGGCCTTCCCCGACCGCACCTTCGACGTCGGTATCGCCGAGCAGCACGCGGTGACCTTTGCCGCCGGTCTTGCGAGCGAAGGCTATAAGCCGTTCTGTGCGATCTACTCGACCTTCCTGCAGCGCGGCTACGACCAGATCGTGCACGACGTCGCGATCCAGAGCCTGCCCGTCCGCTTCGCCATCGATCGCGCCGGCCTCGTCGGCGCCGACGGCGCGACCCACGCTGGCTCGTTCGACAACGCCTATCTCGGCTGTCTGCCGAACATGGTGATCATGGCTGCGGCGGATGAGGCCGAGCTGGTGCACATGGTGGCAACCCAGGTCGCGATCGACGACCGTCCGAGCTCGCTGCGCTATCCGCGCGGCGAAGGCCGCGGCATCGAGATGCCCGACGTCGGCGTTCCGCTAGAGATCGGCAAGGGCCGCATGATCCGCCAGGGCAACAAGATCGCCCTGCTCTCCTTCGGCACGCGTCTGGCCGAATGCGAGAAAGCGGCCGACGAGCTCGCCGCCCACGGCCTTTCGACCTCGATTGCGGACGCGCGCTTCATGAAGCCGCTCGACACCGAGCTGGTGCTCAAGCTCGCGCGTGACCACGACGTGCTGATCACCATCGAGGAAGGCTCGATCGGCGGCTTCGGCTCGCATGTCGCGCAGTTCCTGACCGATCAGGGCGTGCTCGACACCGGCATGGTCAGGTTCCGCTCGATGGTGCTGCCCGACGTGTTCCAAGACCACGACACGCCGGCAGCGATGTACGCCCGCGCCGGCCTCGACGCCAAGGGCATCGTCGCCAAGGTGTTCGAAGCGCTCGGCAAGGACGTCAAGGCCGAGACGGTCAAGCTGGCTTGATCTGTCGCGGCAGGCACTGGACCCCACCTCTCCCATCGGGAGAGGTCGGATTGCGCAAGCAATCCGGGTGAGGGGTTCAGGCTCCTCGTGAGAGCGTAACCCTCACCCGGCGCCTCGCGCCGACCTCTCCCGATGGGAGAGGTGTTGCACCGCCGATGCCGCCGCAACTCGATGCTCCCTCGATCGGTGCCCCCATGAAAATCTATCTGGCAGGCCCTGACGTGTTCCTGCCGGATGCGGTTGAGATCGGGCGGCAGAAGGCCGCGATCTGTGCCGCGCATGGTCTCACCGGTCTCTATCCGCTCGACAACACGATCGACCTCACCGCGCCCGACGCCTCGCGGCAGATCTTTTGCGCCAACGAGGCAATGATGGACGGGGCCGATGCCATCATCGCGAACCTGACGCCGTTCCGCGGCGCGGGCGCCGATCCCGGCACCGTCTACGAGCTCGGCTACATGGCCGGCCGCCGCAAGTTTTGCCTGGCCTATTGCAACGATCCCGCCACTTACGCGGACCGCGTCACGCGCTTCATGAATGTCACGTCCGAGGACGGGCGGCTGGTCGATGCGCACGGGCTGACGGTCGAGGACTTTGGCCTGGTCGACAACCTCATGATGATCCATGCGCTGGAGCTGCACGGCTGCCCGCTGGTGACGCCGGCCGCGATGCCGATCGACGTCTGGCACGATCTGACCGCGTTCGAGACTTGCGTCCGGATGGCGGCCGCGCGATTGACCGCTACATAAGCGTTATTCCTCTTTCGGAGATACGATGTCCCCTGCCCGCAAGCGCGCGGATGTTCTGCTGGTCGAGCGCGGCCTGTTCGAGAGCCGGGCCCGCGCGCGTGCGGCTATCGAAGCGGGACTCGTCAGGGCCGACGACAAGCAGGTCGCAAAGCCCTCGGAGACGATCGCCGAGGACGCGGTGATCCAGGCCGAGCCGGCGCATCCCTACGTCTCGCGCGGCGGCGTCAAGCTCGCCGGCGCGCTGGAGCGCTACCCAATCGAGATCGAGGACCATGTCTGCCTCGATGTCGGCGCCTCCACCGGCGGCTTCACGGAGGTGCTGCTGGCGAACGGTGCGAGCCTCGTGTTCGCCATCGACGTCGGCACCAGCCAGCTGCATCCCTCGCTGCGCGGGCATCCCAAAATCATGTCGATGGAGGAGACCGACATCCGAAGTTACGAGGGAAAGCGCTTGCCGGCGCGGCCCGACGTCGTCGTCATCGACGTCAGTTTCATCTCGCTGAAGACGGTGCTGCCCGTGGCGCTGTCACTGGCGGCGGCGCCGATGAGCCTGCTGGCGCTGATCAAGCCGCAATTCGAAGCCGAGCGGAAGCACAACAAGAAGGGCATCATTCGCGATGCCGCGGTACATCGAGAGATCTGCGACGAAATCGCGGCCTTTGCGGCCTCGCTCGGCTGCACCGAGATCGATGTATTCCCCTCCTCGATTGCCGGCGGCGACGGCAATATCGAATTCTTCCTGGGCGCGCGCCGTGGTTGAGCGTTTGACGGTCGATCACGTCGGCCACCGCGGCGATGGCGTGTCACTCACGACCGGCGAGGCGATCTATGTGCCCTATACGCTCGGCGGCGAGACCGTCGAGGTCGATCACGTCGCCGGCCATCATCCCGACCGCCGCAAGCTGCTGGCAGTCGATCTCGCAAGCCCCGAGCGCATCGAGCCGTTCTGCCCGCATTTCGGCGTCTGCGGCGGCTGCGCGATCCAGCACTGGGCAGCCGAGCCTTATCACGCCTGGAAACGCAACATCGTGGTCGAGACGCTGGCGCAGGCCAGCATCGATTGCGCGGTGGCGCCGCTGGTCGATGCCCATGGCGCAGGCCGCCGGCGCGTGACGCTGCACGGACGCTTCGGCACCCATGACATCCTCAAGGTCGGCTTCTCCGCAATGAGCTCGCACGATGTCATCCCGATCGATCGCTGCCCGATCCTCGATCCCGCGCTCGCAGGCGCGCTCGATGCTGCCTGGGCGCTGGCCGAGCCGCTGACGTCGAAAATGCCGGTGACGAAGCCGCTGGACATCCAGGTCACCGCCACCATCAACGGCCTCGACATCGATGTGCGCGGCTCAGGCCCGCTGCCGACGCCGCTGGTCACCGCGCTGTCGCGCGTCGCCGAGCAGCATCGCCTGGCGCGGCTGACGCGGCATGGCGAACTGGTGCTGCAACGCCTCGCGCCGATCGTGAAGATGGGCCGCGCCGAGGTGACGTTGCCGCCGGGCTCGTTCCTGCAAGCAACCGTCGCCGGCGAGGAGACGCTTGCCGCACTCGTCGCCGAGCGCGTCGGCAAGGCCAAGGAGGTGCTCGACCTCTTCTGCGGTGTCGGCCCGTTTGCGCTGAGGCTTGCCGAGAGGGCGCGCGTCGCCGCCTACGACAACGATTCCGGCGCCATTGCAGCGCTTGCGAAAGCTGCGCGCACACCAGGCCTGAAGCCGATCAGGTGCGAGCCGCGCGACCTGTTCCGCCGTCCGCTGGTGCCGCCGGAGCTGCGCGATTTCGACGCCGTGGTGTTCGACCCGCCGCGCCAGGGCGCGCAGGCGCAGGCCCTGAAGCTTGCTGCGAGCAAGGTGCCCGTCGTGATCGCGGTGTCCTGCAATGTCGCGACCTTCGCCCGCGACGCGCGACTGCTGATCGATGGCGGGTACAAGATCGACACCGTCGTGCCGGTGGATCAGTTTCGCCACACCCCGCATGTCGAGCTGGTGGCGAAATTCACGCGCTGATCAGCGCCGCAGCCCGCTCAGCGCCGGCGATTCGCCAGGCAGCATGTTCGATCGGATATCGCTATCCATCCGGCCGGAGTCCTGCTGGGTGAACCCGGCCCCGAACGACAGGCTGAGATTGGACGTCGGCTTGAACTCGACGCCCGCGAACGCGCTGTAACCGGGCGAGGCGCCAGAGGTGAGCGGCGCAAGCGAGCTGCCGATGCCATCGCCGTATTTCTGCGAGCTGAAGCCGGCAAAGAATGAGACCGGCATGCCGCCCGCGGTCTTGGTGTTGTAGCCGAACTGCGTGCTGTCGTAGGAGAGCGCGCTGAAATTACCGGTCAGCCCGGTTTGGCCAAGGCCGCTCCAATTCAGACTGCCACGCTGGCTGTCGACAAAGAAGCCGTTGGCAAAATTGGTTCGCGCGCCTGCATCGCCGGCACCGAAGCTCGGAAAATTGCCGTAAGCGTCGGCACTCTGGCCGGCAAGGCCGCCAAAGCCGAAAGGCCCGCCCGGGATCCAATATTGCAGGGGTGCGGCTTGCGCATGAGCCGGCGCCTCGCCGAGACAGAACACAGCAAAGAGAGCTGCAAGACCGTAAAAACGTGCAAGGTTGGACATTCAGGTGACCGTTAAAAGATCTGTGAATTATACCCTCCGGATATCGTGAATGCCAGCACGGTGGCGCCGGTCCTCCCTTGGGTTCCGGGATCACGTTTTCCCGCCGCGTTGAACTTCCCGTGCACCGGATTGACCCACGTAAGGGGCGCGTCAGCATGGAGGCTGTCATGGAGGTGAATTCCGACAGGTTGAATGCCTTTATGGGTAAGATGATCACCGAGGTCGGAGCGGCGATGAATGCATCGCTGGTCCTGCTGGGCGACAAGCTCGGCCTCTACCGCGCCCTCGCCGCCAAGGGACCCATGAATTCCGCCGAGCTGGCGAGCGCCAGCGGAACAAACGAACGCTACGTCCGTGAATGGTTGGCGAGCCAGGCCGCCTCCGGTTACGTGGAATACGACTCTGCTTCCGGCAAGTTCTCGATGCTCCCGGAGCAGGCGATGGCGCTTGCCGACGAGAACAGCCCGGTGTTTCTCGGCGCGGTCGGCAATGTCATCGCCGCGGCGTTTCTCGACGAGCCGAAGATCACGGACGCATTCAAGAGCGGCAAGGGCGTCGGCTGGAATCGGCGCAGCGAGTGCCTGTTCTGCGGCACCGCCCGCTTCTTCCGCACGGGCTACATGCACAATCTCGTGCAGGCGTGGCTGCCCGCGCTCGACGGCGTCGTGGACAAGCTGAACCGCGGCGCCAAGGTCGCCGATGTCGGCTGCGGACACGGCGTCTCGACCCGGCTGATGGCAGAGGCTTTTCCGAACTCCCGCTTCTACGGCTTCGACTATCACGAGGGCTCGATCGAGGCAGCGCGAAAGGCAGCCGCTGAAGCGAAGCTGGGCGACCGTGTCAGCTTCGCGGTGCACTCGGCCAAGACGTACCCGGCCGAGGGCTATGATCTCATCTGCTTCTTCGATTGCCTGCACGACATGGGCGATCCCGTCGGCGCCATCCGTCACGTGCGCGAGACCATGGCCGCGGACGGCACCTGCATGCTGGTCGAGCCGTTCGCAGGCGACCGTCTCGAGGACAATCTAAACCCGGTCGGGCGCGTCTATTATGCGGCCTCGACCATGATCTGCACGCCCGCCTCGCTTGATCAGGAGGTGGGTCTTGCACTCGGCGCGCAAGCCGGCGAGGCAAGGTTGCGCAAAGTCGCAGACGAAGGCGGCCTGTCGCGCTTCCGCCGCGCCGCGGAAACGCCGTTCAACCTGATCCTGGAGGCGCGGGTCTGAGCCAACACCGGACGCGCGCGGCCAGCGGTGTCAGGCCGCGGCGTCCGTCCCCATGCCGATGGTGAGCCGATTGCCGTCGGCATCGACTATCGGCGCAGCGCCGCCAGGACGGTGGATGATTTCTGTGGCAAGCCGAACTGGTGAGGAAGCGGCGGAGACGCGCTCAGGCCGTCTTGTCCACGGAGGAGGACGAATCCGCCGGCGGATATTTCGTCACCGGCACCGAGAAGGATTTGCTGCCGACCTGGTAGATGATCTTGCCGTTCTTGCCGTCGTCGGTCGATATCTGCGACTGCCCGAACATGATCGCGTTCTTGTAGACATAGCCGGTACCCTGCCGGGTGATGCCGTCGGTGGTGACGCTGACCGTGGCCTCCTTGCCGTTGATGGCGAGGACACGGAAGCTTGCGCTCTTGCCGTTGTCGGCGGAATAACCACCCCAGCTTCCCATCAAATTGCTGTCGGAGGCGGGCGGCGCCTGCTTCTCGAGATTTGCGGTCTGCCGGCCAACATTGCCCACGGAGTACAAGAGCACCATGTTCTTGCCGTCCTTGGTGCCGACCGTGACTCCGTTAAAGGTGATGAGCGTACCGCTGACCTGACCAAAGCCGCGCTCGGTGTGGCCCTGATGGGTGTACTCCACCTGCGCACGGGAGCCACGGATGTTCACCACTTTGAAGCTGACGGGTTGATTATTGCCGACCCAATTGCCCTTCCAGTCACCGACCAGGGCACTCTGGTGATACAGCCGCTCGTTGGCGGGTGATATCTGGTTGGTGCTCGGCGAGATGGCGGCCATTGATTGCTCGGCGGAGTGTCTGACGGGCTCGCTTTCGTTCACGCGCCCGACGCGTCACATCGGGACACCGTCCGGACATGGGCGGAAACAGGCCGATTAGGGCCATGCAGCGATTAACGTATGGTTAAGATCGTCCGGAGGCGAGACAGGGCAAATGGTCCCACGCGCAGGGCACGATCAGCGTCCCCAGCGATCCGACCAGATCTTCTCGCCGATCATGCAATTGACCCGCGGCTCCTTGTCCTTGTCGGCGACACGCATCAGGGGACGATCCGGCACGCGGCCGGCAACCTCCATCAGCAGCTTGGTGCGGATCGCTTCCTTGAACTTGTCGCGGTCCTTGATCGCGATCACGAAAGCGCCCGGACCGCCGACGACGCAGTCCTCGTAATAGTAATCGAGGTTATCGATATCCATGGTCGAATAGGACGGCTCCTTGACCATGATCGGCAGGCCGTTGATGACGATGCCCTTCTCGAGCGCAGCGTCGCGCGCCACGGTGACCGGCCCGCCATTGTTGTTGGGACCATCGCCGGAAATGTCGATGACGCGGCGCAGTCCACGATAGGGATCCTCGTCGAACAGCGGCATCGCGAAACTGATCGCGCCCGAGATCGATGTGCGAGAGGCGCGCCGGATCGGAGTCTTCATGATCTCGGCGGCGACCGCATCCGCCGTCTCCGGTCCGTCGACCAGCCGCCACGGAATGATGATCTTCTGGTCGGTGGAAGCGGCCCATTCGAAATAGGTCACCGCGATCCGGCCGTTCGGGCCGAGCTTGAGCGCCTGCAAGAACTCCTTCGACTGGATCGCCTGCGCATAGCCTTCGCGCTGGATTGCGAGCTCGTCCATGTCCATGGAGTAGGAGACGTCGACCGCGAGGATCAGCTCGACATCGACCGTCTGCGCATCCCTGTCGGCTGCGAGCCGCTGCGGCTGCTGTTTGGGCGGATCAAGCTTGGGCCCTGGTGCCGCCAGGCCCGCGACATCCCCTCCGGCAAGGATGCCGGCCACCAGCACAGCCCCGATCGAGAACAGCAAGCGCATCGCAGTCTCCCGTCGTATGACGCGATGGTGACATGCAAACGTCTTGCCGCAAAGTGCGAAGATCGCTTGCGCTTCACATTCGAGTGCATCGCCGCCATCGTGTCGCCGCGCCCACGCCGCTGGAACACGCACCATGTGGAGACGTTCCCGCGCCCACTTGTCCGGCGCGATATCCATGCTAGGCTGGACGCACAGATGGGGATGGAGTCCCCCGATAACCGCCCGGCGGCCTGTCACCGTAGTGGGCTGATGACTCCTGCTTGAGGTGGGGCAATGTTTGGGCCTCTGCCTTTGGCGGGAGCATGGACAAACCCGCCGATGGCGGGTTTTTTGTTGCCTGAAAGAAGGACGGGACGTGACGACGACGACACCGAATGCGGCACGCAGCGGGCTGCCCAGGGGCATCTGGGTGCTCGGCTTCGTTTCGATGCTGATGGACGTCTCCTCCGAGATGATCCACGCCCTGCTGCCGGTCTATCTCGTCACCGTGCTCGGTGCATCCACGCTCACGGTCGGCTTCATCGAGGGCATCGCGGAGGCAACCGCCTCGATCACGAAAATCTTCTCCGGTGCGCTGTCGGACTGGCTCGGCCGCCGCAAGCTGCTCGCCGCGCTCGGCTACGGGCTGGCCGCGCTGACAAAGCCGCTGTTTCCGCTCGCCCCAAATGTCGGATGGCTGGTGGCCGCGCGCTTCATCGACCGGGTCGGCAAGGGCATCCGCGGCGCACCGCGCGATGCGCTGATCGCCGATATCGCGCCGGCGGGCCTGCGCGGCGCGAGCTTCGGCCTGCGGCAATCGCTCGACACCGTCGGCGCCTTCGTCGGACCGCTCGCGGCGATCGGCCTGATGTGGTGGACGGCGGATAATTTCACCCTTGTCTTCTGGGTTGCGGTGCTGCCGGCCTTCCTGTCATTCGGCCTGATTGCCTTTGCGGTGAGCGAGCCGGAACCGGACCCGAGCCGGGAGCCCGCAAGGAATCCGCTGAACGGCGCCGCGATGCGGCAGCTTGGATCGGTGTACTGGCGCGTCGTCGCGGTCGGTGTCGTGTTCACCCTCGCCCGCTTCAGCGAGGCCTTCCTGATCCTGCGTGCGCAGAACATCGGTCTCAACGCGATGTGGGTGCCGGCGGTGCTGGTGCTGATGAACATCACCTACGCGCTCTCCGCCTACCCGGCCGGCGTGCTGTCGGACCGGATCAACCGGACCGGCCTGCTCGCGCTCGGCCTCGTCTTTCTTGCCGGCGCCGATCTCGTACTCGCGCTGCTGCCGAGCCTTGCGGGCCTCGCGCTCGGCGTGGTGCTGTGGGGGCTTCACATGGGGTTGACGCAAGGCCTGCTGTCGGCCCTGGTCGCCGATGCCGCGCCGCCAAGCCTGCGCGGCACCGCCTTCGGCTATTTCAACCTGTTCACGGGCCTTGCGGTGCTGGCCGCGAGCGTGATCGCCGGCGCGCTGTGGGATCACTATGGTCCGGCAGGCACGTTCCTGACCGGACTCGGCTTTGCACTGATCGCGCTCGTCGGGCTGCTCAGCGTCGGCAACGGCCCGGCTGCGGCGGACACATGATCATGCACAGTGCAAACTGGGGGACGAGACGTTGAACGTTCAATTCATTCTGGCGGTTGCTGCGGGCGGAGCACTCGGCGCAGTCGTGCGCTATCTCGTTGCGATCGGTTCGGGCCGTCTGTTCGGCACCGATTTTCCCTGGGGTACCCTCATCATCAATGTCACAGGTTCGTTCCTGATCGGCCTTTTCGCAGCGCTGTTCGCGACCCGATGGAACCTGCCGCAAGCCGCGCGGATTTTCCTGACGGTCGGGATCTGTGGTGGATACACGACATTCTCCACCTTCTCGCTCGACGCTTGGTATCTGATCGAGCGCGGACAGACCTGGAGCTCGGCCATCTACATGATGGCATCCGTGGCGTTATCGGTGGGCGCTCTCATCGCGGCAATGCAATTCGTTCGCACACTTCCGTGAGCCCCGCGCGGCTCGCGCATTCCTGCCCGTCCCTGACGGCATGATCGCGAGGGCACCGCTGACCTTGGAGAGTTCCCCGGTCCTGCAGTATGATGGAGCAGCTGGAAGCTCATCAGCACCGGGGCGCTTCAGGACACGATGGCCGACACCGTCACCACGCCGAAAACCAGGACAAAGACCAAGGTCGAGCGGCCCAAGCTGCACAAGGTCATCCTGATCAACGACGACTACACGCCGCGTGAGTTCGTCACGATGATCCTCAAGGCCGAATTCCGCATGACCGAGGATCAGGCCTACAAGGTGATGATCACCGCGCACAAGCTCGGCGCTTGCGTGGTCGCCGTGTTCACCAAGGACGTTGCCGAGACCAAGGCGACGCGCGCGACCGATGCCGGCCGCGCCAAGGGCTATCCGCTGCTATTCACGACCGAGCCAGAGGAATAAGGCGCAAGTTCGCGCCGCGATGGCTGATATCGAATTCGTCCACCCTCACGCCATCACCACCGGCGTCTCCTCGGCGAGCCCGTAGACGCGTTGCGCCCTGGAAAAACCTGCGATCGGAAATTCGCCGAGCTCGCGCCAGTCGTGGCGGCAGGCATTGGCGAAGACTTCCGAAACCACGACGGTGCGGCCGAGCTTCCCTGCGATCTTCTCCAGCCGCGCCGCGAGATTGACGGCGGGGCCGATGCAGGTGAAGTCGAGGCGGTTGCCGCCGCCGATATTGCCATAGAGGATGTTGCCGACATGCAGCGCGACGCCGAAGCGGAAGCGCTCGATGACATCGCCCACGGGATAGGCGAGCGCCTCGACGCTGGCGCGGGATTCGCGCGCGGCCTCCAGCACGCGCGCGCAGACATGGGCGGCATCGCCGACATATTCATCGATCGGGAACACCGCGAGCAGGCCGTCGCCCATGAATTTCAACACCTCGCCGCCATGTCCCCGGATCGCGGTCACCTGGCAATCGAAATAATGGTTGAGGATCTCGACCACGGTCTCGGGCGGCAGCCGGTCCGATAGCGCGGTGAAGCCGCGCAAATCCGAGAGCCAGATCGCGGCCTGCATGGTGTCGTTATGACCGCGGCGGATCTGGCCGCCGAGAATGCGCGCGCCGGCGCGGTTGCCGACATAGGTGTCGAGCAGCATCTCGGCGGTGCGGCGCAGGCTGACGATCTCGCTGACGCGCGCCAGCGGCGTCACGATGGTCCGGATCGCCGCGATATCGTCGTCGCTGAAGCCGCCGGGACGCCGCGTGATCCAGCTCGTCGCGTGAACCGAGCCGTCGAGATAGTGCATCGGCATCGCGAGATAGTCGGTCACGCCTTCGGCGCGCATGTCGTCCAGGAAGGGAAAGCGCCTGCTGTCGGGGTCGTCCATGCGGCCCCTGACCTCGATCCCCTCCTCGAATACGATCCTCAGCGGACTCTTGGCGAATTCGGGCGTCTCCAGAATCTCGAAATCGACGGTGCCGATCTCGACCTTCTGGCCCTCCCGCCAGATGAAGTTGCGTCCGAAGATTTCCGGATGCAGCGTGCGGATGAAGATGCCGAACCGTGACAGCGGCAGGCCGGCCGCGACCAGATGCTCGCAGACTGCGGCGATCATCTGGGACGGCGTCCCCGACGACCTCGCGCCGTCGATCAGCCAGTTGGTGATGCGCTGGATATCGGAGTTTTGCATGTCCGCATTTGCGGACGAAGTTGTGAAATCGTCAAGCTGCGCGGTCGGCTGGTACCTTGACGCGAAAGCTTCAAGCGCGGACAGCGCTAGCGGCCGACCTGCCCGCGATCGCGCAAAAAGTGATCCGCCAGCACGCAGGCCATCATGGCTTCGCCGACGGGGACGGCGCGGATGCCGACGCAGGGGTCGTGGCGGCCTTTTGTCATGATCTCGGTGTCGGCGCCTTGGCGATCGACGGTGAGGCGCGGTTGCAGGATTGACGAGGTCGGCTTCACGGCAAAGCGCACCACGATCGGCTGCCCCGTGGAGATGCCACCGAGCACGCCGCCGGCATGATTGGACAAAAAACGCGTGCCGTCATTGCCCGTGCGCATCTCGTCGGCGTTCTCCTCGCCGGTCAATTCAGCCGCCCCGAAGCCGGCGCCGATCTCGACGCCCTTCACGGCATTGATGGTCATCATCGCGCCCGCAAGATCGGAATCGAGTTTTGCGTAGATCGGCGCGCCCAATCCCGCCGGCACGCCTTCGGCGACAATCTCCAGCACCGCGCCGATCGAGGAGCCGCTCTTGCGGATGCCGTCGAGATAGGTCTCGAAGAATGCGGCCTTGTCCTTGTCAGGGCAGAAGAACGGATTTTTGGCGACCTCGTCCCAGTCCCAGTTCGCGCGATCGATCTTGTGCGGACCCATCTGCACCAGCGCGCCGCGCACCCTCACGTCCGGCAGCACCTTTCGCGCGATAGCGCCGGCGGCGACGCGCGTTGCGGTCTCGCGTGCGGAGGAGCGCCCGCCGCCGCGATAGTCGCGCAGGCCGTATTTCGCCTCATAGGTGAAGTCGGCATGGCCGGGGCGAAACTTGTCCTTGATCTCGGAATAGTCCTTCGAGCGCTGGTCGGTGTTCTCGATCAGCAGCCCGATCGGCGTGCCCGTCGTCACCTGCACGCCGGTCTCCGGATGCGCCATCACGCCCGACAGGATCTTGACCTGATCCGGCTCCTGGCGCTGGGTGGTGAAGCGCGACTGGCCGGGGCGGCGGCGATCGAGGTCGGTCTGGATATCGGCCTCCGTGAGCGGGATCATCGGCGGACAGCCGTCGACCACGCAGCCGATCGCCACCCCGTGGCTCTCGCCGAAGGTGGTGACGCGGAACATGTGGCCGAAGGTGTTGAATGACATCGCTGCTCGCAGGTTCGGTTCCGGCGTGTGGTAACGCGCGGGGGGCCGGGGGTCAAACCCGCTCCGCAGTCAGAGCTTAACTATACTTCTCCAGCCGGCCGTCGCGGAACACGTAGACGGTGCCCTGCTCGATGTAGAGCTCGGCGGCGCTCGCGGGGGTCTCGATCCCCAAGGACACCATCAGGGCCCGGCAGGTGCCGCCATGGGCGACCGCGACGGTGTCGGCCTTGAGCTCGTCATACCAGGCGCGCACGCGGACCTGCACGTCGGCGTAGGTTTCCGCACCCGCCGGCGCCACCGTCCATTTGTCGGCAAGGCGCCTGGCGTAAATTTCGGGATCTCTCGCCTCGCTCTCGGCCAGCGTCAGCCCTTCCCAGACGCCATAGCCGATCTCGCGCAGCCGGTCGTCGAGCGCGTAATCCGCGACCGGTAGTTCGAGCTTGCCGCGCGCGAGTTCCATGGTCTGACGCGCCCGGCCGAGCGGGCTCGAGACGTAGGGCAACGCCGCCTTGTCGCGGCCATCGCGCTTGAACAGATCGGCCAGCAGGAGGCCTGCCTGCACGGCCTGACTGCGCCCGCGTGCATTCAGCGGAATGTCCCGGGTGCCCTGAAGTCTTCCGAGCGCATTCCACTCGGTCTCGCCATGGCGAAGGTAATAGATCGTGGGCACGGGCATTCCGAGTGAGATGTCAGTCCTTGCTGCCGAACGAGATGTCCGGCGCGTCCGGGCGCTTCATGCCCAGCACGTGATACCCGGAATCGACATGGTGCACCTCGCCAGTGACGCCGCGCGAGAGGTCTGACAGCAAATACAGCGCACTGCCGCCGACGTCCTCGGTCGAGACGTTGCGCCGCATCGGCGCGTTGTTCTCGTTCCACTTCAGGATATAGCGGAAGTCGCCAATGCCGGACGCGGCAAGCGTCTTGATCGGCCCCGCCGAGATCGCGTTGACGCGGATGTTCTTCTCGCCGAGATCGGCGGCGAGATAGCGCACGCTGGCTTCCAGCGCCGCTTTCGCCACGCCCATCACGTTGTAATGCGGCATCCACTTCTCGGCGCCGTAATAGGAGAGCGTGATCAGCGAGCCGCCATCGGTCATCAGCTTCTCGGCGCGCTGCGCTACCGCAGTGAACGAGTAGCAGGAGATCAGCATCGACTTGGAAAAGTTCTCGGCCGTGGTGTCGACGTAGCGGCCGTCGAGCTGCTCGCCATAGGCGATCGCATGCACCAGGAAATCGATCTTGCCCCACTTCTCCTGCAGCACCGCAAACGCCGCGTCGATAGTCGCGGCGTCCGTGACGTCGCAATGGCCGAGCACGAGGCCGCCGATCTCGGCGGCGAGCGGCTCGACGCGCTTCTTCAGCGCATCGCCTTGATAGGTGAAGGCAAGCTCGGCGCCGGCGGCATGGCATGCCTTGGCGATGCCCCAGGCGATCGAGCGGTTGTTGGCAAGGCCGAGGATCACCCCGCGCTTGCCCTGCATCAGACCTGAATTCTGCGCCATTTTTGCACGTCCCGTCGAGCTCTCGTTAGGTCTGGAGGTACACCAGCCCTCCCTTGCGGTACAGCCCTAATACGCGGCGTTAACGCTGTTTCGGGCACCGGAATAGCCGTTCCGTTCGGGTGTTATGATGATTGTGGCGCTTGCGCCGAACGGCAGGACATCGAAGACGGCATGAATGCGTTTCGCCAGAGCGTGGAAGCCATGATCCCGGCGTTGCGCCGCTACGCCCGCGCGCTGACGCGCGATGCGGATGCGGCCGATGATCTGGTCCAGGACACGCTGGTGCGTGCGCTGCGTTCGGAGCGATTGTTTCTCGGAGGCGACGTCAGGAGCTGGCTCTACACGATCCTGACCAACCTCAACAAGAATCGGCGGCGCTCGCTGGCACGACGTCCGCAATTCACGCAGCTGACGGAGAACAATCCGGATGCCAGCGGGACCGAAGCCGAGGGACGCGACATCGAGAAGGCGCTCTCGACGCTGGTCGAGGAGCAGCGCTCGGTGCTGCTGCTGGTGATGCTGGAGGGCATGAGCTACCGCGAGGTTGCCGACATCCAGGGCGTGCCGATCGGCACCGTGATGTCGCGCCTGGCTCGGGCGAGAGCCCACGTCAAAGCCTCGCTGGAGGGTGAGCGCCCGGCGCTCAGGCGGGTGAAATGATGGCAGGATTGATGCATCGCATAAGCCGCATTTCCTGCACGGAGACAGAAGCGGCGCAGTTGAACCGCACCGAATTTTTTGGGCCGCAGAGCCAGAGACGACCGATATGAACGACCACAATATTCCCATTACCGAGGACGAGCTGCACGCCTATGTCGACGGCGAGCTGCCGGCAGAGCGCCGCGCCGACGTCGAGGCCTGGCTCGCGGCCCACCCTGACGATGCCGAACGGGTGCAATCCTGGCGGGCCATGGCGGAGATGCTGCACGCCCGTTATGACGCCGTCGCCCAGGAGCCGGTGCCGGCCCGGCTGGAGCTCGAGCGATTGGAGCGCCGCCCGCGGCAATGGTTCTATGGCGCCGCAGCGGCTGTGCTGGTGGCCTTCGTCGCCGGCGGCACCGCCGGCTGGGTCGCCCATGGCGCCGCCAACGCGCCCTCGACCTTCCAGAGCTTCACCGCGGACGCGCTTGACGCCCACCGCCTCTACGTGGTCGAGGTCCGCCACCCGGTCGAAGTCGGCGGCAACGAGCGCGACCATCTCCAGGCCTGGCTGACCCGGCGCTGCGGCTGGACCGTGTTCGCGCCGAATTTGGAGGCTAGCGGGCTGAAGCTGGTGGGCGGCCGGCTGCTGCCGGGACCGAACGGGCCGGCGTCATTCCTGATGTATGAGGGCGCCTCGGGCGAGCGGTACACGATCTACACCGCCAAGACCGAGAATGGTGCGACGCAAATGCGCTACGCCAAGACGGACAAGGACGGCGCGCTGTTCTGGGCCGAGCGCGGCGTCGGCTACGTCGTCAGCGGCGGCAGCGACCGCGAGCGGCTGACCAAGGTGGCGCAGGCCGTGTACGACCAGGCGGAAAAAAACGGCGGCTGAATGAGACCGCCATAGCCCCAGCTTGGCGTGGGCGTCCTTCAAAAGACGCGGTGCCTCGATTCCGTCATTGAAAATTTCGAATCAAGACATCGGCGCGTCTCATTATCGCACCGGGTGATCACGCGATTATGAGCGGCGTTCGATCCGCCGATCGACGCGGGCGGCCTCGATTGGGGTTTTTGGTACCGCGCTGGTCCCCCTCTCGAGGCCGCACCTTTTTATCGGCGGCCCCGCCGGACAGCCGACCCGTCGAGCACATGAAGCGCTACCACGCTCCGCGTGTATGATGAGCATCATCCGTTGGGCGATGCGCTAGGCCTTTAGGAGACCCCCTTCAGTTCTTCGCCACCCTAGCCAAGCCCGCTACGTGGATTGTATGGGTGCTGGTCCCGCCACTTCTCCATCAATGCCTCAAGCTCGGCGTCGTTCCCATCCGGTAGCATAATCCTGATGGTGACGAAGAGATCCCCGGTTCCGCCGGATTTCGGCAGGCCCTTACCCTTGAGACGGAAGGTCCGGCCACTGGAGGTGTTTTTCGGCACTGACAGCTCCACCGCATTGCCGAGGGTCGGCACCCGGACCTTGCCGCCGAGCACCGCCTCGTACAGCGTGACCGGCAGGTCGATCCTGAGGTCCGCGCCCTCGACCTTGAAGAACGGGTGCGGCGCAACGCTGATGGTGATCAGGAGATCGCCGGGCGGATGGCCCTGGGCGCTCTCACCCTGCCCGCGCAACCGGATCTGCTGGCCTTCGGTGACCCCGGCCGGAATCTTGACGTTGAGCTCCTTGCCATTCGGCAGCCGGACGCGCTTCTCGCCGCCCTTGACCGACTCTTCCAGCGAAACGGACATGGCGACGTTGACGTCGAGATCGAGCCCGATCCCGCCGGTGTCGAATTCGAACTGCCCGGCGCTACCGGCGCCGGGCCGCGCACCGCGCATCCCGCCGCCGAACATGCTGTTGAGGATGTCCTCGAAGGCACCGCCACCCGGGCCGGCGCCGCCGCCGGAGCGGAACGTATAGCTCTCGAAGCCGCCGGGACCGGCACGACCGCGCGGCCCGCCGCCCCCCGGAAAGCCCTGGAAGCGCGGCTTGCCCTCGGCGTCGATCTCGCCGCGGTCGAACTGCTTGCGCTTGTCCTCGTCGCCGAGAATCTCGTTGGCCGAATTGATCTCGGCGAAACGTTCGGCGGCCTTCGGATCGTCCTTGTTGCTGTCGGGATGGTGCTTCTTGGCAAGCTTGCGATAGGCGCTCTTGATGGCGGCAGCGTTGGCGCTCCGCGGCACCCCCAAGACCTCATAGGGGTCGCGCATCCGTCACGTCTCCTTCACGGAATCGAATTGTTCAAAGGGCTCCCCGCCCCGCATGAGCCTCATGTGGGAGGTGAGTGGCATTTTTGCAACTAGGGTCGCCGGCCGAAGCGCGACGATTCGAGGATGATCTTATCGGAAAACCGGCTCCCGGATCATGCTCAGCTCCGCCACGGCTTTAGCGTATGAATCTCCCAACGGCCACGGCTGCTTTGGCATCCGGCCCCCTGGAGCCAGCTTTCGGTGGCGCCATTGACATAGCTCGCCAGGAAATCGCGGCACTTGCGGCCGTCCTCGGCGGCATAGGACTGCGCGATCGGCGTCACCGAGCCGCGGGCGCCGGTCTCCGGATTTTCCCAGTGCTGGCTGGAATCCTTGTCGCCTTTGCTCAGGACATCGGAGGCGGCGTTGCGGGCGAAGGCGAGATCCGTCTCGGTCGGCGCGGCGTCTTTCGCCTGCACCGCGATCGAGCCGGTGAGGTCGCTGTCGTCGGCCTTGGCATAGGCGCGGGTGTCGTTGCGGGAAAAGCTGCAGCCGCCGGTGCCGAGCCCGATCAGAATCATCGTCATGACAAAGCCGGATGGACGGATCGCCGATAGGCCAACGCGTCCCCATGCCCTATATAGGGCGGTAGCGGACGACAACGCGTTTAGGGCCGCGGGACGCAACTCGGACTCCGGACATGACCGACACGACCTCGATGAAACACCAGACACCCTTAACATCCGGTGATTTCACCGCCGCCGACGAGCCTTTTGCGCTGTTCGAGGCCTGGCTGAACGAGGCGATCAAGAGCGAGCCGAACGATCCGAACGCCATGGCGCTCGCAACGGTCGACCCCGAGGGGATGCCTGACGTGCGCATGGTGCTGATGAAAGGCTTCGATACCGAGGGTTTCGTCTTCTACAGCCACATCGCCAGCCAAAAGGGCCGCGAACTCGCCGCAAATCCTAAGGCCGCGTTACTTTTTCACTGGAAGTCGCTGCGCCGTCAGGTCCGCATCCGCGGCAACGTGACGCCGGTGACCGATGCGGAAGCCGACGCCTATTTCGCAACGCGCCCGAAGCAGGCGCAGATCGGCGCCTGGGCCAGCAAGCAGTCCGAGGCGCTGGAGAGCCGCTTCGCGTTCGAGCAGGCAATCGCCAAGGTCGCAGCCAGGCACGTCATCGGCGAGGTGCCGCGCCCGCCGGGCTGGAGCGGCTGGCGCATCGCGCCTGTCCGCATCGAGTTCTGGCACGACCGCCCCTTCCGCCTGCACGACCGCATCGAATTTCGCCGTGACGCGGCCGGCCAGCCATGGTCCAAGACGCGGATGTATCCGTAAGCCAAAGGCCGACCTGAAAGATGTCCATGCCGCATTCGTCCAATGCGCCGCGCCGCACGCTGCTCCTGACCGGAGCGAGCCGCGGCATCGGCCACGCCACCGTGATCCGCTTCTCCTCGGCGGGCTGGCGCGTCATCACCTGCTCGCGGCATGCCTTTCCCGAGGACTGCCCGTGGGACGCAGGCCCCGAGGATCACATCCAGGTCGACCTCGGTAACCCCCAGGACACCACGCGCGCGATCTCCGAGATCCGCAACCGTCTCGAAGGCGGCATGCTGCATGCGCTGGTCAACAACGCCGCGATCTCGCCGAAGGGCCCCGGCGGCTCCCGGCTCGGCTCGGTCGACACCGATCTCGATACATGGACGCACGTCTTCCACGTCAACTTCTTCGCGCCGATCATGATCGCGCGCGGGCTGATCGAAGAGTTGAAGGCGGCCAAGGGCTCGGTGGTGAACGTCACCTCGATTGCCGGCTCGCGGGTACATCCCTTCGCGGGCGCGGCCTATGCGACCTCGAAGGCCGCGCTGGCTTCGCTCACACGCGAAATGGCCTCCGACTTCGGCCGCGTCGGCGTCCGCGTCAACGCGATCGCGCCGGGCGAGATCGACACCTCGATCCTGTCGCCGGGCACCGAGAAGATCGTCGACCAGCAGATCCCGATGCACCGCCTCGGTACGCCCGACGAGGTCGCCAAGATCATTTACGTGCTGTGCACGGACACCAGTTCCTACGTCAACGGCGCCGAGATCCACATCAACGGCGGCCAGCACGTGTGATCCGCGCGCGTCATTGCGCGGCGATATCAGGGTCATGGCGACCACCTCACTCTCGTGCCCCGGACGCGCTGCAGCGCACCGCCGCTCCGGACGATGCTTCGCATCGCCGGGATAGCGCTGCGCTGCGTCCGGGGCACGAGAGCGGAGTTTGGCCCTGGCTCTCTCCTCGTCATTGCGAGCGGAGCGAAGCAATCCAGAATCCCTCCGCGGAAGGACTCTGGATTGCTTCGTCGCAAGAGCTCCTCGCAATGACGGTGTATGAGGCGGCATCCTGGTTCTCCAACTGACACTGTCATTCCCCGCGAAGGCGGGGAATCCAGTAAGCCGCGGCCTATCGATTCAATCACAACCGTCTCGGCGTACTGGATCGCCCGGTCAAGCCGGGCGATGACAGTGAGTGTGTGGTTGCGGACATGCATGTTCATCCTCGCGGCGCGTTTCGCCCGAGCTTTGCCTGGTCACTTCACCCTCTCATCCAAGAGGGCGCAGGGAAGACCGGGTGCCGACTGGCACCCGCGGTCCGCTGCG
>NZ_JACOFR010000025.1 GCF_019455385.1 Bradyrhizobium sp. BR 10289 | reverse complement strand
GGCGGGAGCTTCAGCGGCCGGCGCGGGCTCAGCCTTGACCTCGGCCTTGACCTCGACCTTGGCGACCGGCGCGGGCACCGGGGCTTCGATCGCGGTCTCGCGGAAGGCGCGCTCGAGCTCGTCCAGCGAGACCTCGCCCGGACGCAAGGGCCGCTCCAGGGTCTGGTCGATCAGCGTGCCCTGGGTCATCTCCTTGGCGGGAGCAGGTGCAGGTGCGGCAACCGGTGCTTCCGGTACCAGCGGGGGCGCTTCGGCAACGGGAGCAGCGGCAGCGGCGCCTGCCGCCATTGCCGCCATGCCCTGCTCGACCATCGCTTCCAGCTTGTCGATGAGGTCGCGGTCGTTGCCCTCGGGCTCGGCTTCGGTGGCCTCGAGGCCGGCGAGGATTTCCTTGATGCGGTCGATCGAGGACAGGATCACCGTCACGGCCTGGCCGGTCACCGGCATGCCGTCGCGGAATTTGCCCATCAGCGTCTCGCCGGCATGCGCCAGCGCTTCGAGCCGGGGCAGGCCGAGGAAGCCGCACGTCCCCTTGATGGTATGAACCAGGCGGAAGATGTTATCCAGGATCTTGGCGTTGTTCGGCTCCTGCTCGAACTTCACCAGCTGATTGTCGACGGTGTCCAGGCTCTCGCTGGTCTCCGTCAGAAACTCCCGCAACAGATCATCCATGAAAACAGGCCTTCATACAGGGAGGGCGCACACGACTCGTGATGCGCCATTTCGGAATGGGGCCAGCTTCACCGCAAAGCGTTTAATAATGGTTGAGTATGTGCAAATGAGGGGAACCAACAAACAGATAAGGCGCTCCGGACAAGCCGAAGCGCCTCGTAAAGAATGCGTTAACGTCTCGAGCGCGGGCCGCGCGTCTACGAAGCGGCAATGATGATGGCTTCGCCTTCGGGTTTCAGCGTCACGGTGAGCCCGCAGGCCTGCGCCAGCAGCCGCGTATAATAAGGCTGGATCGCGTGCGCATCGGCGGCGGGGCCGCGTTCGCCGCTGAGCAGCTCGGAGATGTTCTGCGGCAGGCGCGCATTATGTCCGGTGGCGGTGATGCGGAAGCTCATGGTCTCGCCCTCACCGATCGGATCGATCGTCAGCATCCCGCCGCGCGGGATCGTGTGCTGGGACACCACCAGCATGTTGAGCAGCAGCTTGACGCGATTCTTCGGCAGCAGCAGCCGCGGCAGATTCCACGTGATCGAGCACTTGCCGTCCTCGATATGGCCCTTCGCCATGGTCTGGGCGTCGCCGAGGTCGATCTGCGCGCCGGACGAGCCGGCCGCGCCGAAGGCGAGGCGGCAGAACTGGAGGCGGGCGGAGGCCGTCTTGGCGCTCTTGCGGATCAGGTCGAGCGCGAATTCGCGATCTTCCGGCTTGGGGTCGTCGTCGAGCACTTCGAGCCCGTTGACGATGGCACCGACGGGGCTGATGAGATCGTGGCAAACCCGCGAGCACAGCAGCGCGGCGAGTTCGAGCATATCGGGAGCAGTGGCAGTCGCGGGCGACGAGGCGTCAGACATATAAAGGGGTCCTGGAGGGTTCCTGGAATTGCACGGCACTGGACGCCGCGAATCACGCATGCTTGACGGATGCTGCGGGTTCTAACATTCGCCAGCCTGTGGCAGCTAGCTTGGGATAGGTTCGAAGCGGCCATAAAGGGCTGCGGGCGAATCAATGGAGCGGGGAAGAGTTGCCGATGAATGAGGCACGCAAGTGAGGATCATCGACGCCAAGGCCGCATCCGGATTGATGGAGCCGCTCACCGCACTGATCGTGAAGGCAGGCGAAGCTATTCTCGGCATCAACCGCGGGGCGATGCGGGTCGACGGCAAGCAGGACGGCTCGCCGGTGACCGAGGCCGATCTTGCCGCCGATCGCGTCATCGTCGAGGGCCTTACGCAGCTTGCGGGCGACATCCCGACGCTGTCGGAGGAGCGGACCCATTTCGCCACGCCGCCGTTTCACGGCAGCTTCTTCCTGATCGATCCGCTCGACGGCACCAAGGAATTCGTCGCTGGCCGCGATGAATTCACAGTCAACCTCGCCCTCGTGACCGAGGGTGTGCCGCTGCTCGGCATCGTCAGCGCGCCCGCGCTCGGGCTGCTCTGGCGCGGCATCGTCGGCCGCGGCGCCGAGCGTGTGAGGTTTGACGGCGCGACCATCGGCGCCCCCGAGCCGATCCACACCCGCAGGCTGCCGGCACGGGGCGAGCCCTGGATCGCGGCGGTAAGCCGCTCGCATGGCGATCCCAGGAGCGAAGCCTTCATCGACGGCAGGCCCCACGCCGAACGAAAGACCTGCGGCTCGGCGGTGAAATTCGGCCGGATCGCCGAGGGCAGCGCCGACATCTATCCCCGCTTCGGGCCGACCTGCGAGTGGGACGTCGGGGCCGGCTGCGCGGTCGTGACCGCGGCCGGCGGCAAGGTCACCGACGACAAGGGCGGCGAGATCCGCTTCGGCCAACGGCAGGACACCGGCTTCATCATCCCGGCCTTCGTCGCCTGGGGCGATCCGCAGGCGGTAGGCACTACTGACTGAGCTGGTCCTGCAGCGCCGGCCAGCGCTTACCGACCTCATAGAGGAAGCGCTCGGGGTCGGCGGCGAAGGCATCGCGATTGGCTTCCCGGCTGAACAGATAAAGCCGCTGCGCCACGATCGTGAAGAATCGGGGATTGCCGGCAATGGTGACACCGCGGGCGATGTCGACCGGGTCGTAGCCGCCATACTGCGGGCCATAAACTTCAGGATGGGCCAGGAAGGAGGCCCGGTTGCCCTCGTTGCGGAAGCGCCAGACCGCGCCCCAGAGATTGGCTTCGAACTCGGCCGTGCCCTGAAGGGCCGCGCCGTCGACGAAATAGGCGACGGGATCGAACCCCTCGATGGCGACACCCGAGAAGCGGTTGACGACGATCCGCTCGGTGGTGGCCGCCTCGACCGGCAACCAGGAGCAGGCCATCCCAATGCCCGCCAGCAGGCAGATGCGGCGGCTGATCAAGGCAATTCCGGGGCGCAAAGGGCTATCTTCCTGCCGTTGTGCCGTCATAGTTGCTGCGGATAACATCCGAGTCGAGGGGACATCCGGCGCAACCTAGGACCGTGCCTGTTGGCGTCAGGTTAAGGAAGCGACGGGATTCGATACCAGGGGTTTTTTATGACTTTCGCATCACGCCTTGCTGCGCTCGCGCTTGCCGCGATGGTCGGCTGGATCGTGCCGGCTTCGGCCCAGCAGGCGCCGCCGCCCAATCTGCCGCCGCCGCAGCGAACCCCGACACCCAACACCTATGGGCCGGACGAGCTCGTCACCGCCGGCCACCGTTTCTTCGGCAACGTCTCGCGCGGGCTCGCCTCGATCATCGAGAAGGCAGTCAGCCAATGGGGCCTGCCGAACGGCTACATCCTGGGCGAGGAAGGCTCCGGCGCCTTCGTCGCCGGCCTGCGCTATGGCGAAGGCACGCTCTACACCAAGAACGCCGGGGACTTGCGCGTCTACTGGCAGGGTCCCTCGCTCGGCTTCGACTGGGGCGGCGATGGCGCGCGCACCATGACGCTGGTTTATAATTTGCCCGCCACCAACGCGATCTACCAGCGCTTCGCCGGCATCGACGGCTCGGCCTACATCATCGGCGGCTTCGGCATGACGGCGCTCACCGCCAACAACATCGTGCTCGTGCCGATCCGCTCCGGCCTGGGCTTACGCCTCGGTGCCAATATCGGCTATCTCAAATACACGCCAAACGCGACCTGGAACCCGTTCTAGCGCTTTCCTTCTCCCGCCTGCTGACGGATCAAGGTTAACGACAGAGCGGGGCTGGCTTTTTGCCGGCCCGCCATGGCATGGTCGTTGGTGAATCTTTCCTTAAGCTTGGGAGTTCTGGCCCATGGTCGAACCGATCATGTACCTCGCGATCGGTTTCCTGCTGTCGATGCTGTGCGGGCTGGCCATCGTGCCGCTGGTGCATAACCGCGCGGTCCGCCTGACCACGCGCCGGCTCGAGGCCGCCACCCCGCTGTCGATGGCCGAGATCCAGGCCGACAAGGACCAGCTCCGCGCCGAGTTCGCGATGTCGGCTCGCCGGCTCGAAATGAGCGTCGAGCAGCTCAAGAACAAGACCACGAGCCAGCTCGCCGAGCTCGGCAAGAAGAGCGATGCCATCAATCGCATGAAGATCGAGCTCGGGGAGAAGAACGCCACGATCTTCGCGCTGGAGGCGCGCGAGAAGGCGGTGAAGGAGCAGCTGCGCGCCACCGAAGAGGAATTCAACGCCAAGACCGAAGCGCTGCGCGCCGCCGAGATTGCGCTGAGCGACAAGCAGGCGGAGCTTGCCAAGATCAACTCCGAACTGTCCGACCGCTCGATGATGGCGGAGAGCCGCCAGGTCGAGCTGGTCGCCGTGCGCGCGCAGATCGAAGAACTCAAGAACCGCGTCGGCGACGCCGAGAAGGAATTTGCGGCGACCCAGGCGCGGCTGGCGCAGGAGCGCACCGAATCCGAGACCGCCACGCGCGAGCTCGGCGATGCGCGCGGCCGCGTCGAGAATCTGAGCCAGCGCGTCACCGACCTCGACCGCCAGCTGATGCTGCAGGTGAAGGAAGCCGAGATGCTGTCCGGACGCGTCGCCGACCTCGAGGGACGCCTTGCCACGCAAGGCAAGCTGCTGGCCGAGCGCGACTACGAGAACAACCAGCTCCGCCAGGCCAACGAGGCCTCCGAGCGTACCATCAAGGAGCTGCGCGTCGAGATCGCGGCCCTGAGTGGCGGCAAATCCTCGGCGGCCTTCGAGGCGATCCGCGCCGAGAAGGCCGCACTGGAGGAACAGCTCGGCATCGCCCGCGACGAGCGCGCAAAACTCCAGCGCGACATCAACGCGATCCAGCAGCAGGCAGAAAGCTCCTGGGCGACCGAGCGGATGGAGAACGCGCTTCTGCGCGAGCGCATCAACGACATCGCCGCCGAAGTGGCAAAACTCGCGATGCAGCTGGAAGGCCCGAACTCGCCGATCGAGGCGCTGCTGGCGGCCGAAGCCGGCCAGCCGCCGAAGCCGGCCCCGCGCCCCGCCAACGACGCCGCAACCCATGGCGCCGCCGCTCCCAGCCTGCCCGAAGGCGGCGGAACGCTGGCCGAGCGCATCCGCGCGCTGCAGGCCCACGCCTCCCGCGCCCGCCAGCAGGGCGCGTAAACGGGCCGAAACCCGGCCTCAAAGCCGGATGGGCCGATCGACGCAGGTTTTCAGGCCGCCGGGCCACCTCGAAACTTGACACCACCGGCCCGCACTTCTAAATCGCGGGCTTCAATGCACCGGCCGGCCAAAAGTCCGGCCGCTTGCATGATGGTCCCGGGCGCATAGCTCAGCGGGAGAGCGTTCCCTTCACACGGGAGAGGTCCAAGGTTCGATCCCTTGTGCGCCCACCATTTCCGCGCTTTGCAGACGACCAGCCTCCAGCATTACGAGAGCCAGGACAGGATGACAGGCGGTTTTCGTACGCCTGCCGGAAGCGGGCCTTTCGGCACGCCCACGATGATGGGAGCGACCGCCGCCCCGGCTTCCGGGATGCCCAACTCGCGCTTCACGTCCGGAGTGTTGAGGATACCGACGGCGAATCCGATGCAGCAGGTGCCATATCCCTTCGCGGTGGCCGCCAGCATCAGGTTCTCGGCCGCGAGCCAGCAGTCGGCTTCCACGAACGGCCCGCCTGCGGTGCAGCCGATGACGATCAGTGTGCCGGCGTCGTAGAAGATGTTGAATTCAGGATCGGACAAGACGGCAAGCGCTTGCGGCTCATGTCCTTCAAAGAACGACGTCGCCTGCTGTTGCGCGAGCAGCAGAGCCTTTGCCTCGTCCGAATATTTCCGCAGGCGTTCTCTATTCTGGATCACTGCAAAAGCCCACGGCTCGCGATGGACCGCGGTCGGGGCCTGAATGGCCGCATCGATCAGCTCTTCGACGACGTGCTTCTCGAGCCGTTCCGGCCCGTAACTGCGGATCGCTCGTCGATTCCGAATTGCACTGATCGTATCCAATTTTGTTTCGGTCAACATCGACGCCTCCTGTTGAACGAGCTCACAGTAGGCGTGACCGCGCGCTGAAGATTGAGCTGACGCAAAGTGAGGATTCCGGCGGCTGGTCCGACACCGACGCCTGGCTTTGATTCAGCGCAACAAAGCCGTCTGGTCCCCTGATAGCTTTCGCCGATCCAGTGAGGATTGGTCAAATGAAGCTACGAAATTGGTGCGCGATCCTGGCAGCCTCGGTGACGGCGGCGGCGTCTGTCGCAATTGCACAGCCCGACTTTCCGCCCTCCCCTAACGCAAAGTATACGCCTCGTCTGGTTGAGACCATGAACGCCGCGCAGAGTCAGCACCTGAAGCTCTGGTACGCCGGCAAGGCGAAAAATTGGGACCTGGCCAATTTCGAGCTACGTCAATTGACCGACAGCCTGGCCCAAGCCGCCATATTCTATCCCGGCATTCCAGTCAGCAACGTCACCACGATGAAAGATCCGCTGCTGTCGATCGCAGACGCCATTACGGCGGGCGACAGCAATCGGTTTACAGCTTCCATGCGTGGCCTGACCGACGGCTGCAACGCGTGCCACGCCTCGATGGAGCGAGGCTTCATTACCATTGGCATACCGACCGACCAGCGCCCGCCAGGAAATCAGATATTTTCGGTCCCGGGAAAGCATTAGCTCCCCGAGAGGCATCGGCGACGATCCGCAAAAACTCAAGCGAGCTATGCTGAGGCGCCCACAAAGGCGGCATGACACATGCATGTCGCACGCGTCGAAAACGGCGTCCGTGTCAGTCCAGGGCGAATGAAGCGAGTCACCTCCCATCACATGCCGTTGACGCTTCTGCTGGTGTCGCTGGTCACCATCGCCATAGCCTGGTGGTGGCTCGGCTTGCCGGTCGATCTGCCGCGCGCGCCCATCGATCCGAACAACAAGCTTCAATGCATATCATACGCCCCTTTTCGCAATCACCAGACGTCGCTTTCCCCGGCGACCCAAGTGTCGCGTGAGCAGATCGCGGAAGATCTCGCCCTGCTTGCCGGCGTATCCAATTGCGTCAGGACTTATGCGACGGATCTCGGCCTCGATCAGATCCCGGAGCTTGCAGCCAAGCAAGGACTGAAAGTCATTCAGGGCATTTTCCTCGACAAGGATCAGCAGAAGAACGCGATGCAGATAGCGACGGCCGTCCGCCTCGCGAAGCAATACCCCGAAACGATCATCGCGCTTGTCGTCGGAAACGAGACCCTGTTGCGCAAGGACATCACGGCCTCCGATCTCGCCGCCAAGATACGATCAGTCAAGGCGCAGGTCGCCGTCCCCGTCACTTATGCCGATGTCTGGGAGTTCTGGCTGAGCAACGCCGAACTTTATGACGCCGTCGATTTCGTCACCGTCCACATCCTGCCGTATTGGGAAAATGTGCCAATCCGAGCGGAAGCTGCCGCCGCTCATGTCGGCGCCATTCGCCGCCGGATAGCCTCGGCATTTCCAGGCAAGGAAATCCTGATCGGAGAAATAGGCTGGCCGAGCGCGGGACGAATGCGCGAGTCCGCCCTTCCCTCGCCGGTCAATCAGGCGCGGGTGGTCTCCGAAATCCTCGATCTGGCTCAGCGCGAGAATTTCCGGGTCAATCTGTTCGAGGCTTTCGATGAATCCTGGAAAAGGGAAATCGAAGGCACGGTTGGCGGGTCCTGGGGCCTTTTCGACGCCGCGCAGCGCCGCCTGAAATATCCGCCGGGGATTGCCATCAGCAATTTTCCAATGTGGAAGCTGCAGATGGGCAGCGGGATAGGGCTGGCAATACTGATATTCGGCGCGGCGTGGCTCTCGTTGCGCCGCAATTTTGGGAAGGCCGGGCTCGTGGCCTGGTTCGCGGTCGCGATATTGGCGACGGCATCGGGAATCTTGCTTGGAGTGGCCGCCCAAAAGATGATCGATGAGAGTTACGGAGCCGGTGGTTGGCTGCTCTGGGGTTCGCTCCTGCTGGCGGCAGGCGCTTCGCCGCTCTTTGGTGCCGCAGCCATCATGTCGGGACGTTCATCGCCCACCTTCCTGGACTTGTTGGGTCCGGGACTCTACCGAACTGGATCGATGCTCGCGATCCTGCACGGAGCGGTCTGGATCGCAACTGTCGTGATCGGCACGGCGACCGCGCTCGGCCTTGTATTCGATCCGCGCTTTATCGATTTTCCTTATGCCGCTCTGACCATGGCAGCAGCGCCCTTCGCGGCCGTGATGCTGGTCAATCCCGTCAACGGCGGGATTCGCCCTATGGCCGAGTCGATATACGCCGGCCTATTCCTGTTTGCAGCGATCTACATAGGGTTCAATGAGGGGCCGGCCAATTGGCAGTCACTGTGGACTTGCGCAGTGTATCTCCTGCTCGCCGCGACCCTGTGGCGGGTGCGCGTTCGACAGCAACGTGCGCCGTCGAACGAACATCGCCGCGATCAGCTTCGCGTTGAAAGCGCGTTTGAGCTGCCGGATCGGCAACTTCAGTACGATCGTTGATCTTACGCCCACATCTTCGGGAGCCGGCGCCAGTCAATATCCAAAGGCTCGATCAGATGCTTCGCGGGTAAACCTGCTCACGGTGAACTTCGCGGCCGCTTTCGTCGATGACGACGATCCGCAAGTCCGGATTGCCTGCCGGTCTATTCGTACGCACTTGGTCCGCCAACTGCTTGCTGTGCGCAATCGCAGCGCCATCACTGACCAGTTCAACGCCTGCCTTGTCCCGAACGGGAACACCGTCCCTCATGTCGAAATAGTAGGTGGGCATCGGCGTGATCCTGCGGCCCGGCTCAACAGGCTGAGAGCAAAGAAAAGCCGCCGAGGACTTTGGGGCGCGCGCCTCGGCGGCGACTTGGCAACGTAGTCTTCTTGGAAACGTAACCTTGGGGCAGCTACGCGAAAAAACCTAAACCGGCTCGCACCATCTCCACTTGATCGGGATCAAAGGTGGCTCGACCCGTTATCGGGATCTGGTATCGCGCGCCAACTCACCTGTCGCGCCGTTGACCAAGTGAATTCTCGTACAGGCCGGACAATTCACCACCATAATCGCTGCATCCTCTTTTTTCGAGGACGGCTCGGCGACGAAGTGTTGAACGTTCATCCCGGTGTTGGGACAGCGGAACAGGATATTGGACATGGTATCTCCGTGTCCCTTACCTCTTCCCTGGCCGCCGCCAGATCAATTCGGGAAGATCACTTAGGTGTCACACCTCAGTGGTATTTTGACACCACCCTCGAGCGGAACCTGATATCGCCGGAGCGTCCCTTGGGTGGTAACATTTAACGGTTACGCGTAACGGGGAGCGCGCCATGCACCGGTATGTCGCCCGGGCCAATGTCGACCACTACCTAGGTATTCTGAAAGATGCCACGCTCACGATGCAGCAACGGAGCACGACAACGTTGCTGCTCGTCGCCGAACTGGACAAGCTGAGCAACGATGCCGAGCACCTCGAGTTTGCCGAGAGCAAAGTTGCAGTCAGCCGGCAACAGGTCGCGCAGGCGGCATCCGTCCGCGACTCCCTCGCTGCGGGCACGCCGCAACGCCAAGAGGCAGATCGGCACTTGATCCATCTCGAGAACGTTCACACTCTGCTCGACGATTTCTGTCACCGCTTGCGAAACCAGGTCGGGCCACGCCCGGAATGACAACGAACGCGGCGCTTGGCGCTGACATGTGGCGATGTCCCTTTGATGGACATCAACATCCGCCACGGGCTCGCAGGTATGGTTAGCCAAAACAGGAGCTGGCCATGATCGGAATTACATTGACGGCGGATCAGATTTGCAACGCGCCAATCGAGGTGCGACGCTGGATCGAGCATGAAGTCATCACCGGCCTTCGCCTGGCACCGAAAGCGTCCGCTGCGTCGGAGGCGCATTCATACCGTCTGGCTATCTGCAGTGAAGACGATATGGCTGCGGTCTTCGGCCGGTTGCGCGGAATGCCTGTCGCGCTGAGCGTGCTGTTCGAGTTCAGGCATCCCGGAATCTCCTTCGGAAACCCGCCGGTAAAGAGCTTTCGGTTGATGGACATATTGCATAACAGCAAGCTGGAGAGCATCGACCAGGTGATGATCGGCCTGGGTGCCATCAGCTCGGCTCTGGCCGAGCTGCGCGGCGATGCCGGCGCACGCTTCTGCGACTTCGACAACGAAGGACATTGTTTCGTGGCTCCGGAAACCCAGGCAAGCATCGCCAAATTGTGGCATGACGTCGTGATCAGCCAGCAGTCGGCCGATGCTCGTCGTGATCCCCTGATGCACGCCGTGGGCTGACGCGCGGGCGCGCTTTCGGCAGCATATTCGGGTTGCCGGGCCGGGTCACGGCGGTGCCGACCCAACAAACACAGCCGGGCCTCGTTCACGCGGCGACCGGCTGGCTTCTTTCGACGCCCTTGGCGAGCAGCGGCGTAAACTGCTCTGCCGTCACGGTTTCATTGGCAATCAATAGTTCGACGCCGGCGTCGAGGTCGGCACGCCGCCGCTCCAGAATATCGCGAGCACGGCGATCACCCTCCTCGATCAGGTTTCGGACCGCGAGATCAATCTCGCGGCCGGTCGCTTCGGCGGCGACGACGACCGCATCCTGAGCCGCGAGAAATGCCCGAGGTTTGGGTGCATAGGTGCGCTGCCCGACCACCTCGTCCATACCGTATTTGGTGACCATCTCGATGGCGACTTCGGTGGCGCGTTGAAGATCGTCGGCAGCCCCGGTCGAAATCGCGCCGTCGAAGATCAGACGCTCCGACGCCCGCCCACCCATCAGCACCGCGATGCGGTTCTTCAGCTCCTCGATCGTCAGCAGGAACCTGTCTTCGGTCGGACGCTGAATGGTGTATCCGAGCGCACCGATCCCGCGCGGTATGATCGAGACCTTCTGCACCGGATCGACGCCGGGGAGGCTCGCCGCCACGAGGGCATGCCCCATCTCGTGATAGGCGACCCTGCGTCGTTCGTCCTTGCCGAGCACCCTGCTCTTTTTCTCGACGCCGGCGACGATCCGCTCTATCGCGGTCACGAAATCACCGAACGAGACCTCGTCACCGCCCCGCCGCGTCGCGGCAATTGCGGCTTCGTTGACGAGATTGGCGATGTCGGCTCCGGTAAAGCCGGTCGTGAGGCCAGCCACCTTGTCGAGATCGACCCCATCACCCATGCGAATCTTGCGGACGTGCACCTTGAGAATGGCGATGCGCCCGGTCTTGTCCGGGCGGTCGACGAGGACCTGCCGGTCGAATCTTCCCGCCCGCAGAAGCGCGGGATCCAGAATTTCGGGACGGTTGGTTGCGGCCAGCAAGATGACCCCGGCGCTGGGGTCGAAGCCGTCCAGCTCCGACAGGAGCTGATTGAGGGTCTGCTCCGTCTCGTCATGACTCGAGAACGACAGCGGTCCCCGGCTGCGTCCGAGCGCATCGAGCTCATCGACGAAAATGATGCAAGGAGCAGCCTTGCGGGCCTGCTCAAAGAGATCGCGGACGCGCGCCGCGCCCACCCCGACGAACATCTCGACGAATTCAGAGCCCGAGATCGAGAAGAATGCAACACCGGCTTCTCCGGCTACGGCGCGGGCGAGCAAAGTCTTTCCCGTTCCAGGCGGCCCAACCAGCAGGATCCCTTTCGGGACGTGGGCGCCGAGGCGACCGTAGCTCTTGGGATCCTTCAGAAACGAAACTACCTCCTGGAGCTCGAACTTGGCCTCATCGACGCCTGCGACATCCGCGAACGTGACCTTGATGTCTTTCTCGACATAGACCTTGGCACGAGACTTCCCGATCGCCATCAGGCCTCCAAAACCCTGGCGGCCGCTCACGCTACGCCCGAGCCAGAACCAGATGATGAAGAAGAAGACCACCGGCAAGATCCAGGACAGAAGGCTCTGAAGGAAGCCGCTTCCAGGAACGCCGGTCACGGTCACGCCCTTGGCCGCGAGCTTTTCGGCGAGCGCCATGTCAACCCGTGCGGTCACGAACGCCGATTTGCCGCTTGGAAGCTGGTCCTTCAATTTCCCTTGAATGGAATCTGGACCGACGGAGACTTCGGCCAATTTTTCTTGGCTGAGTAACTGCTCGAACTGGCTATAGGGGATGGTCTCTATCGTCTCGTAGGTCTTGACGATGAATTGCAGAACGACGAGCAGCATGCCGCCAGCGAAAATGACAGCCATCGTTATGGCCTGATTTCGCGAGACCTGATTGGGTTCCACCTGGCGTCTCCTCGTTCACGTCAACCGCAAAATGTTAGTTCGCAACAGCGAGGTGCGCTTGATTCAGGTCAACGCAGCCTTGGCCCTCCCTGAGAAGGTCTTGCGTGGCGCGTCGCTCCTTGCGGACGCAGGTCAAGCGCTCATACGTGAAACGTACTGACCGCTCGGTACCAAGATCTGTGGCATAGGATCAAACCTGGTTGGAAATCAGCGCGTGTCTCACTCTCTGCCGTACTCGTACTGACGAATGCAAAGCAATAGACGAACAAACGCGCGGCGTAATGCGCTCCTGGCTCTAACGGCGTCCTCGGATGACAAGTGGGACTGTTCGATGAATTCTCGACCGTTCAACGCCGCGCTTGAGCGAAATCAACTTTACAACCGACGGCCGCGGCTACTCTTCCTGCCGACCGAGATGGTCAAAACTCGAAGGAGACATGATCATGGCAACCGAAACCAAATTGCCCGTCACGAAATCGCCCGCTGCCCCAGCCGTCGCCGGAGAGCCCTGGCGGCCCTTTCAGGCCTTGAGAAACGAGATCGACCAGATCTTCGACGATTTCGGTAACGGCTTCTGGAATCGACCGTTCCGGTCGCTCGCCCGGCTCGAGCGCGACTTCCCGAAGTCGATCTCGGCGCCGGCCGTCGACGTCGCCGAGAGCGACACGGCGTATGATATCACCGCCGAACTGCCGGGCTTCGACGAGAAGAACATCGATATCAAGGTCACCAATGGTGGCCTCACGATCAAGGGCGAGAAGCGCGAGGAAACGGAGGAGAAGAAGAAGGACTACTACGTCTCCGAGCGCCGCTACGGCACGTTCGAGCGCTCCTTCACCCTGCCGGAAGGCGTCAACGCCGACAAGATCGAGGCGACGTTCAAGAATGGCGTGTTGAAGATCGTGCTTCCAAAGACCGAGGAAGCCCAGAAGCCGGCCAAGACGATCAATGTAAAGGCGGCTTAGCGGCGCGCCGAGGCGAGGCTGCGTCGCAGCCTCGCCTAAAGGCTGCAAACCCGACGATGCTCCGCGTCGCGGTTTTCGTCGGCTTCGCCGCCGGCCACCTGCCGGCGAGCGCCGCGACTTCTCGTTCTTGCGCTTGTGATCTTAGGAAGCGCTGTTCAGCTGCAGCGTCGCTCGGCGTTCATGGCGGCTATCGAGCTTGCCGTCGATTCGCCGTACAGCGACCGGTGAGTTCCTCGCTTGGCAGAGACTCTATTGGGCCGCGACAAAAAGCCTCCTGACCGCGGCTGTCGGCACTGCAAAGGCGAAGCCGCTCCTTCGCGCGACCACCACGCCGATCAGTCTGCCTTTGAGATTCACCAGCGCTCCGCCCGAGCTTCCTTGGCTGACGAGAACATCTGACTGTATCAGATCGCCATTCGCGATGCCCGGGTGGGAACGGTGCAAGGCAGACACGATGCCAAATGTCACGCTCTGCCCCCAATTCTGTGGATTTCCGATCGCAATCACCGGCTCTCCCACGTCGGGCACGCTCGAAGACTCGAGAGTCACCGCTTGAAGGTTGCCAGGCTCGATCCGGAGCAGCGCAACATCATCCCGCTCGGATCGCACAAGCACAACGGCATCGACCTCTCGCCCGTCCTGGAGCGATGCCTTTACGACCGTCGCGCCGGCAACCAAGTGATTTGCGGTGACAATCAGGCCGACCAGGGCGTCCACCACGACGCCCGCACCCTGCCGCTCTCGAAGCCCGGGGGAATCCGGAAAGCCCGCCTCAGGATCGAATATCCGCGGCTCGGATGGCACGCCCCAGCCTCGTATGCCGACCACGGCCGGTGAGATGCGCTTCGCGAGAGCAACGACGCCCATCGTCGGGGCCCGCTCTCTCTCGTCTGGGTAGTCATCGGCCCAACTGCGACTGGAGCCGGCGACGAGCAGCAGAGCGCAGAGAAAGACGCAAATCCCGAGATATCGGCGGAATATGTCTCTTCGCATGGCGCCCTCTCAGGCCGATCCGAGTTACGTTTACCCGCGCAGTCTAATGAACCAGGACCACGTGGGATTTGAGGATTCGCAAATTGCCTCGACTCCTCCCGGGGGCGGGCTTCGGATACTCGACTGAGACAGCCGGCGCCTCAGACGCTACAGCGGCTCGTCATCCAGCGTAGACGGCTCCGTCTGAAGCGAAACGAAATCGCCTCCGCCGTAATCATCCTCCGGGTCTGGATGGGTTGAATGGACGCAGAGGCGGTCATCTACCCGCCGAACCCCGGGAACATTCTCGCAAGTCACGACAACAGCGCGGTGTGCGTTTTCCCCCTTGACGACACCACGCAGCGTCACCGCACCGTCCTTCACGCTGACGTTCAGGCCGATCGGCTGCCATGGTGTCCTGGTCAGCGCCGCGAGAACCGAGCGGCGCAGATGATTGTCACCTTCGGAATAGCCCGAAGCGCTCGTCAGCGGCCCGGCAACGGCTGACAGGAAGTCGGACCGTGTGATCATGCCCACGATGCGGTCATCACGCATGACAGGAATATGATTCAGGTGCCGCCGCTCCATCATGTCCGCCACTGCACCGAGCGGTGTCTGCTCCTTGATGGTCACAGGCTGACGCGTCATCACCTGCTCAACCGTGCGTCCATGCTCCTTCACGAACTCACCCGCGACCCGTTCCGTCCCGAGCAGCATCGAAAGCAATCGATTACGCTCGTGCTCGGTTCCGATCTCGCTACGCCTGAGAAAATCGCTCTCGCACAGGATGCCGACGAGATTTCCCGCCGAATCCACGACCGGCAGGCCGCTGATATGATGCTCAAGCATCAATCTGACGGCATCGGCGACCGGAGCCTCGGGCCGTATTGTCAGGACTCGCCGGGACATGATGTGGTGCGCGCGCATATCGTTCACTCCGGAATGGCCAACGAGTATTTGCTGGACACAATGATGTCTTGATGGAGATCAACGCCGTATTGCGGCTCCCCCACTCCTGGCATGGGGCCACCATTGATCTGCCGCAAGCCAGCCCGCCGCGCGAGCTCTATCCTGATTCAAATTGCGAAAAGAAATGTCGATGTCCCCGATTCCTCCCGGCCGCGCCCAGCTCAAGTCCCGCCATGTCAATCTCGACACCGGACGTGAGAATGTCGTGGTGATCTCTCGCCGCTCGACGGCGCTGCGCCCGGAGCTGTTTCGGGGCTTTTCCAGAGTCGAGCTGCGCAGTGACTCGCAGACGCAGCTCGCCACCATGCTTCTCACCGATGACGACAGCCTGGTTGGACCCGACGAACTCGGCATGGCGGAACCCGCATTCAGGCGTTTTGGACGGCCGGAGGGTAGCTACATCACCATTGCCCCGGCGCCCTCCCCGCAGAGCCTCGATGCAGTTCGCGCCAAGATTCAAGGCAAGACACTCGAGGCTCCCGAGATCGGCGCAATCGTCGACGATCTGGCGCATTATCGCTATTCGGACATGGAGACCGCCGCGTTCCTGGTCAGCTCCGCCAACTTCATGACATCCGGCGAACTGATCGCTCTCACGGAGGCCATGGCAAGAGCGGGCACACAACTCAAATGGAATGCGAAAACCGTCGTCGACAAGCATTGCATCGGCGGCATTCCCGGCAATCGCACCTCGATGATCGTGGTACCGATCGTAGCCGCCCACGGTTTGACGATCCCGAAGACGTCCTCACGGGCAATCACGTCGCCCGCCGGAACAGCCGACACCATGGAGGTGCTGGCGCGGGTCGATCTCAGCGTGGACGCGATGAAGGAGGTCGTCGCTTCATGCAACGGCTGCCTCGCATGGGGTGGTCACGTCAATCTGTCGCCAGCGGACGACATCCTGATCAGCGTCGAGCGGCCGCTGGCTCTGGATACGCACGAGCAAATGGTCGCGTCCATCATGTCGAAGAAGCTGGCCGCCGGATCGACCCACCTTCTCATTGATCTCCCCGTCGGGCCTCACGCAAAACTCACGACAGCATCGGAAGCCATGCGCTTGCGCAAGCTGTTCCAGTTCGTCGGAGATCGCTTCGGACTCAAGGTCGAGGTCGTGACGACCGATGGGCGCCAACCGACCGGCAACGGAATTGGTCCTGCACTGGAGGCGGAGGATGTCATGTCCGTCCTCGCCAACGCCCCTGAAGCGCCGCGCGATCTTCGCGACAAGTCGCTGCGCCTTGCAGCCCATCTTCTGGAACACGATCCTGACCTGAGGGGCGGAGCAGGCTACGCGCGTGCATCCGAGCTCCTCAGCAGCGGAGCGGCGCTCCGTCAGATGATGAAGATCATCGAGGCCCAGGGCCCGGCGCCCTCCAAGAACGAGCTCGGCAATCTCACCGTCGACATTCGGGCCGAAAGAAGCGGGGTCGTTTCGATGATCGATTGCTTACGCCTCAACCGGCTGGCTCGAACCGCAGGCGCCCCACTCGACAAGGGTGCGGGCATCAAATTGTTCAAAAAGCTGGGCGATCGCGTCGAGCAGGGAGAGCCGCTTTACCGGATTCACGCATTCGAACCGTCCGGCTTCGACCTTGCGGTCGGCATGGCGCAGCTGGATTCTGCTTACCGGCTAGAGGCAGGAGCTGGAGTATCTCAATGACCCCGAGCGCCGTCCAATGGCTCCCCAGCTCCGCCCATTTCGGGCCTCTGCTGGCGGAAAGTCTCGGAATTCCGGGGCACGCAATCGAGCTACATCGATTTCCCGATGAAGAGTTGCGAGTGACCGTCGGCCCAGCTGCGACGACAACGATCGTCTGTTGTTCGCTCGACCGTCCCAATGAAAAACTGATCGCCCTGTTGCTCGTAGCCGAGGCCTTGCGGCGTAACGGGGCGACGCGGCTGGTGCTCGTCGCCCCCTATCTGGCCTACATGCGCCAGGATGCAGCATTCCATCCGGGCGAAGCGGTCAGCCAGCGCGCGATCGGCACGCTTCTGGCGAACAATTTCGATCGCATCATCACGTTCGACGCGCACCTGCATCGCACATCCAGTCTCGGCGAGGTCTTTCCGGGAGCCGAGGCGGATAATCTCTCCGCGGCCTCGGCAATTGAAGCGTTGCTCCGAGCCGACCCAGTTTCTCCCTCGACGGTCGCCGTCGGTCCCGACGAGGAGTCGCGAAGCTGGATAGCCGATATTGCCGGCCGATTGGGACTCGCTTACTGCATCGCACGGAAGCTTCGCAAGACCGATCAATCGGTCCAGATCACACTGCCCGACCCGAGCCTGTTCGTCGAACGTCCAGTCCTCCTGGTCGACGATATCGTGTCGTCCGGCGGGACGCTGACAGCCTGCGCCAACGCCCTGACCGCGGCCGGCGCCGCGTCCATTCAAGCGATCGTCGTCCACGCGCTATTTCCGCCGTCGCTGATGCCGATCTTCGGCCGTGACGGCATCCAGTCCATTCGATCCACCGACAGCGTGCAACATCCGACCAACGCCATCAGCCTCAACAATCTTCTCGCGCACGCATTGCGAAACGAGCTGGGTCGCAGGCCGCTGAACAGGAGCCAGACGTGAGCATCACAATCCAAATCTGCGGTGCCGCGCGTACGGTGACCGGCTCCTGCTATCTATTCGATACGCCGGCGGGGCGCTTTCTGGTCGATTGTGGATTATTCCAGGGGTCGAAAACGCTCAAGGCGCTGAACTATGGCGCGTTCCCGTTTCGCCCGTCGGACGTCAACGCCGTCTTGCTGACACACGCTCATATCGACCATAGCGGACTCCTTCCAAAGCTGACGCGCGAGGGTTTTGCCGGCCCAATCTTCGCAACTCGCGGCACCATCGATCTTTGCTCCTACATGCTTCCCGACAGCGGTAACATCCAGGAAACGGAGGTTGCGGTCCTCAACCGAAGAAATGCCGCACGCGGACGGGCCGCAGTCACACCCATCTATACGCAAGCCGACGCGATTGCGGCGCTCGATCAGTTCCGGCCTGTCGAATATCAAGCATGGTATCCGGTGATACCGGGCGTGCGCGCCCGCAATTGGAATGCGGGCCATCTGCTCGGATCGGCTTCCATTGAGCTCGAGTTTGCCGATCAAGGCGACGATGGACGCCCTTTGCGGGTTCTGATGTCGGGTGACATCGGGCCGGACGCCAAGCTGCTGGAGCTGGATCCGGAGGGCCCCACCGGCCTCGACTACGTGTTCTGCGAGTCGACGTATGGTGACACGGACCGTCCGTCCACGACTTCTGCACTTCGTCGGTCTCATCTGGCGCAGGAAGTGCGCGACGCTGCCGCTGGACGCGGTGCACTGCTGATCCCTGCTTTCGCGGTTGAACGCACCCAGGAACTGATCGCCGACCTTGCCGACCTGATGGCTCGGGGCGATATTCCCGCCGCGCCCATCTTCCTCGATTCCCCTCTGGCGATCCGCGCCACGGAAGTCTTTCGGCGACATACGGCAAGCCTCGATCCGGCCGTTGACCTCGACCGGCTCCTGACATCGAGCCAGCTGCGTTTCACGGAGACTGTCGACGAGAGCAAGTCGATCGCCAGGCTCACCGGCTTTCATATCATCATTGCCGCCAGCGGCATGTGCGACGCCGGCCGCATCCGCCATCACTTGAAACGATGGTTGTGGCGCAAGGAATGCACCGTTCTGCTCACGGGATTTCAGGCTCAAGGTACGCTCGGACGCTTCCTGCAAGATGGTGCAAAAGCTGTGAGAATCCAGGGCGAGGAAATCAAGGTCGGAGCGAGAATTCGATACATCGACGAATATTCCGGGCATGCCGACGGGCCGGAGCTCGAGCGCTGGATCGCCTCTCGCCGCCCCATTCGCCGCGGTCTGTTCATCGTACACGGAGAAGAACGCGCGCTCGGAGGCCTTCTGAACCGGATCGCGGAGCGAATCCTGCCGACCGCGCAAATCTTCACTCCGATGCTGGACGATGCCTACGACCTGTCGACAGCAGCCCCGACATCGGTCGATGTCGCCCGCCGCCGCAGACTCGCGCCAGACGCCGTCGTCAATCTCGACTGGCACAACGACATGTCGAAGCTCGTTCTCGACATCAATGATCAGATTGAATCCGCTGCCGACGATCGGGCACGCGGCGTCATCGTCCGGAGGCTGCGAAGGGCGCTCGAGCAGGCAGGGACATGACGACCGGCGGCTCGCGATGGACCTATTCCGCCGCAGTCAGGTTGGATCGCGAGGTGCCAAAAACACAGCAGGCAGGGCGATCACCGGCGGAAGGACGAAACACCAGGTGCCGAGCGCCGCATAAAGGCCTGCGCCCGCAGCGCAACCTATGGCGAACGCCACCACACTCGCGACCATCTTGCCGAGGCGCGGCTTCGCCACCGAGAGCGCGGCCGTCGGCGCGCCGCGCAGCACGTCGGCCACATCGATCATGATTTGAGTCGTGGTGCCGGTCATCAGCGTGCTTGGCGGCTCCGTCCCCATGTGGATGCGGTGCGCAGCATTCTGAATTGCCATCGCCGCAACCAGGACCATGCCGGTGCAGATCGCTTGAAGGCTGTCACCTTTGAGGAACGGGCCGTAACGTACCGCAAGAGCCCCTCCCAGTGCCAGCAGGAGCACCTTCAACGCCAGCATGGAGCGGAAGATCGGCAGCCCGACAGAGGGAAGCAGGAAGCTGAACATTCGGGTGCCAACCACGACGAGGCAGAATACCGGGAGCGCGAGCAGCTTGGCGAGGCCGCCAGACGTCCCCTGTACCATCGCGGCGCCGAAGGTGACAAAATTGCCGGTCACGTGCGCCGTGAACAGTCCCTGAAGCGCCAGGAATCCGGCGGTGTCCACGAGCCCCGCATTGAGGCTCATCAGAAGTGGGAGCGCGAGGATCTGTCGAGGCATGTTACCAACCATATTGGAGCTGAACACCGAGATAATTACCGGTGTGCCCGCTAGCGCGGATGATCGTGTCGCCCACGTCGAAGTGCACCGCCTCGACGGCGCCGGTGAGGTGATCGTTGAACGCGTAGTCGAGGCGAAGCTGGCCGTAGGACCCGATCCAGTTGCTGCCCTTGCCTGCGGTTCCCGCGATCGCCGCATTGGGCTGGACATAGATCGCGTCCGCCGTGGTTTCCCGCCACTGCAAGCCGAGCGCGGCCATGACCTTCAAACGATCGATCGGGCTGACGGTGATCGACGGCTTGAGATGCAGGATGTTGGCATAACTCGCATAGCCCGCCAGCGTGAAGTAGTAGCCGTTCGGAAACAACGGATTGAAGGTCCCGACGATACCGTCCCCCGGATGGTGATCGCCCGAGCCGGCGTCGAACTGGACGCCGAGGCGCGGCTGCCAGATCGCGCCGGCCATCGTATAGCCGGTTCGCGCGCCAACAGCCCACGCACGAATATCCGTCGTGCCGACTTGCCCCACCTGTCCCATGGCCTCGAGGTCCCAGTCGAATCCGCTCTTCTTGCCCGCGAACCTCACGTCGAAGACATGGCGGTGCTCTTCTCCGGAAGCGTCGAGGTATTTGGCGCTGCTCCGCTCGTATAGCGAGTAATAGCCCGACAGTTCGTCATCCCCGAACACCCTGCGTTCGACCCGCAGCGTGCTGAAGCGGAAACTGTCGTTCGAGATATCGTCGAAGGGGCGAACATCGAAATACTGCACGGGGCGGCTCACAAATCCGATGAAACGCCAGTCGCCAGTCTCCCAGTCCACCCACAGGGCGTCGAAGGATTGGCGCACGTTCGGCCCGTCTCGCGACGATACGAAGCGTTGCAGGTCGAATGCGAAGTCCTGGCGCCCTGCGCGAGCTTTCAGAGTGCCACTGCCGAACGTGTTGACGTACTCGACGAAGGCCAGGCGCAGGTCGAGGCGATCCTGATCCACCGGAGAAATGGTCTTCTTGTCGAAGGCGCGATCGTCCTCCAGCTGAACGAAGGCGCGCCAGTTCTCATTGAAGTGCACGTCGGCGTGGATCTGCAGGCGCTGCAGCAGGTAGCTGTCGCCCGGTGTCTTGCCTGTTCCGAAGCCGGCTGCGTCGTTCGTCTCGAAGCGCTCGCGCAAGGTGGCGCCGAGCGAGATGTAGCTCTTCGGATCCGTTGCCCACAGCGGAATGTACTTGAGACCATCGAACGGTTCAGTCCGCAGTCCCGGATCGGCGAGGACCGACCAGTCCTCGGCCCAGCGGTTCGCCTGGATCGCCGGCCGCTTCGGAGATGCAACCTCCTCGTCGGCCGCGAGCGCGCAGTCGGCCCCGATACCGAAGCTTGCCAGCGCAAGCACGATCCGGAAGCCGCGCAAAGCGGCTCGAGGCGGCCTGACTACCTTCACCTCATTTGCCGCCAGTCTGCGCCGCGCTCTTCTGCGCTTGAGAATGAATTTCGGCGACATAGCCGCCCGGGAACATCACGATAGCCGCGGAGCGACCCTCCGACGTGGAGGGTTCGACGAGCACGCTTGCTCCGGCCTCCTTGGCCTTTCCGAGAGTGGCCGCCAAATCGGTAACTTCATAGCCCGTCGTCTCCCGCCCGTACGGATAGGGCAGATGACCATCGGTGACCAGAACGGCCATCTTGCCAAACGCGGACTCGATCCGGATCCGGCGGAAGGTCGCGTCGGGCCGCCCGATCTCGACACCCGGCGCCTTCGCTTCGTCGGAAACCACCTTGCCATGCGAGAAGGCAAGGAAGCTGCGCGTGAAGGCGGCTGCCCGATCCGCTGAAACGTAGACGCGGTTTTCCGGGACATGCTCGAAGGCGGCGTAATCGGGCTTGGTGGTGTGCCAGTAGATCTGCAGATTGACGCCGCCCGGCCATTGGATGACAGCGTCCCGTCCGATCGGATCGGGGAAGGTTGACACGATCACATCAGCGCCCGCCGCGCGCGCCTGCTTGATGGCAACGTCGATGTCGGTGACCAGATAGCCATTGCGCTCCGCGCCGAACGGATACGGGATCGGAGTCTTGAAGCCGAACAGAGACACGGTGCCAACCGGCGTCTGGAGCAGTTGCGATGTCGTGCTGCTCGGCGTCGGCGTCACCGTGGCGACGACCTGCTTGGTGCTCTTGCCGCCGAAGGTCGCAAGAAAGCTGCTGACGAACTTGTCGACGTCCTCGGGCGCGACATAGACGTGGGTGGTGTCGTATTGCGGGGCGACGGCAACCAGCGCGTCGGTCTTCGCCGGCTCCCTGGCAACGGCAGGTCCGACCGCAGCGACCGCGACGACGGCGCCCCAAAGCAAGATGGATCTGGTCAATTTCATCGGGAAGCTCCTTGGACGATTGTCGATGGCCCAACCACGGCCGGGCGGCAAGAGGTTTGCTCGGACATGATCGCGACGACGACCAGTCCCGCGATCAGTCCGAGATGTTCGAAGAAGCTGTTGGTGGCGATGAACCGTTCGTGACCGTTCATGGTCCAGAAGGCGTTTGCCGTGAGCATCGCCACGAAGGTCAGAACGCCGAGCCCGCCCGCTCCCAGCCAGACCAGCCTGTTGACCACCACGAGCAGAGAGCCGCCGAGTTCGATGGCGATCGCGGCCGAGGCCCATAACCATCCTGGACTTAGCCCGAAATGCTCCTGCTCGGCGATCGCGCCCGGGACGTCGAACAGTTTTTCGAAACCGCCGAGGATATAGGCGGAGACGAGGGCAAGACGGGCCGCATGCCCCAGAAGCGGCCGGCGCAGGATCCAGGCGATCGCGCTCGGGGTCGTGCCGGACGCCATGTCAAACCGCCCAGCACGCGCATCCGAGAGCGCCCCAGAAGCTCCTGAGGTCCGAGACCGGCAAGCGGCTCGCAAAGGCCGACGCATGATCGTGCCCGTGCACGCCACAGGAATTCGAGCAGCCGCACGCCTGCATGGCGCGCATCGCCAGATTGCCCTGCTTCCCTTTCGCCTTGTCGTCCGCCCAGGCGGCGTAGCCGCCGAAGCGGCGAACGGGCGACCAGTCCGGCATTGCCGGCGGCGGCGTGACGGCCTCCAGTTTCGAGAAATCACCGGCTCCGTAAACGATCCGGCCCCCGACCATGGTCAGCAGCGCCGTCGTGTCGGCGATCTCGGCCTCGCTGCAGGAGAAGTAGTCGCGATCGGGAACGACGAGGTCCGCGAGCTGGCCGACCTGGATACGCCCCTTGTTGCCCTCCTCGTTCGAGAACCAGGTGACGTTCTCGGTCCACATCCGCAGCGCGGTCTCGCGGTCCAGGCAATTGCGTTGCGGCGTGATCCGCAATCCGCCCACGGTCCGCCCGGTCACGAGCCAGGACAGCGACACCCAGGGATTGTAGGAGGCCACCCGGGTCGCATCGGTGCCGGCCGACACCTTGACGCCCTTGTCGATGATCTTGCGGACCGGAGGTGTCGCCTCGGCGGCGCCGGCGCCGTATCGTTCGACGAAATATTCGCCCTGATAGGCCATCCGGTGCTGCACGGCGATGCCGCCACCGAGCGCGGCGATGCGGTCGATCGACTGGTCCGAGATCGTCTCGGCGTGATCGAAGAACCAGTGCAGGCCCTCGAGTGGCATGTCCTGGTTGACCCGCTCGAACACGTCGAGCGCCCGCGAGATCGTCTCGTCGTAGGTCGCATGCAGCCGCCACGGCCACTTGTTCTGCACGAGGACCCGAACCACCTCTTCGAGCTCGCCCTCCATCTCCGGCGGCATGTCCGGTCGCGCGACCCGGAAATCCTCGAAATCCGCGGCCGAGAACACCAGCATCTCGCCGGCGCCGTTGTGACGGAAATAGTCGTCGCCCTGCTTGTACTTCGACGTCTTCGTCCAGTTCAGGAAATCTTCCTTCTCGCCCTTGGGCTTCTGGGTGAAGAGATTGTAGGCAAGACGGATCGTCAGCAGGCCCTCATCGCTCAGCTTCTGGATGACGGCGTAGTCCTCCGGATAGTTCTGGAAACCGCCGCCGGCGTCGATCGCCCCGGTCACACCGAGCCGGTTGAGCTCACGCATGAAATGCCGGGTCGAATTGACCTGGTAGTCGAACGGCAGCTTGGGTCCCCTGGCAAGCGTCGCATAGAGGATGTTCGCGTTCGGCTTGGCCAACAATAAACCGGTCGGATTTCCGTTCGCGTCGCGGACGATCTCGCCGCCGGGCGGCTCCGGAGTGTCCTTGGCATAGCCGACGGCGCGTAGCGCAGCGCCGTTGAGGATCGCCCGATCGTAAAGATGCAGCAGGAACACCGGCGTATCCGGCGCGACCGCGTTGAGCTCGTCGATCGTGGGGAGGCGCTTTTCCACGAACTGGTGCTCGGTGAACCCGCCGACGACCCTCACCCATTGCGGCGGTGGCGTGATCGCCACCTGGCGCTTGAGCATGTCCATCGCATCGGCGAGAGATCGAACCCCGTCCCAGCGCAGCTCCATGTTGAAGTTCAGCCCGCCGCGGATGATGTGGAGATGATTGTCGATCAGACCGGGCAGCACGCGATGCCCCTTGAGATCAACGATCCTGGTCGAGGGGCCCGCCAACTTCATCACGTCGTGATCGTGTCCGACGGCGACGAAGCGGCCGTCGGCGATGGCCACGGCAGAAGCCGTGGGGTTCGAGTGATCGAGCGTCGTGAACAGGCCGCGATGCAGGATGATGTCGGGTGCCGGGCTCATGAATGCTTCTCCGTGCCTTCGCGCGAAGGCTTGCTGTTCGCTTGATCGCTATGACGCCCCGGCAACATTCCGAAGATGTGCGGTGCGCACTTGGCCTGGTGCCACGCGGCCGCGAGGCCCTCGCCCGAGAGCAACTGGCGAGCGACCGGGACGATCTGCTCGCCAGCAAGGATGCCGAGAAGCCCGACCAGCGCCACAAGTGGTGGAGCGGGCGAACGCACGTTGAGCAGGCTGTAGATGACGCCGACCAGAAGGCCGGCGCCCAACGACAGGATGTAGATCTTCATGGCATCACTCGCGGCAAGAGCGGCCGATCTCAGGCCGCCTTCGTGCCGCCCTCCGAGGCGTGCTCGCCGAGCGCCCATTTCGAGAAGCGGATCTGGATTCCATAGGGCGAGTGAGCGCGCTGGATGTCCATCATGCCTTCGTAGGTCTCGCTGCGCGCCCAATCCTGCTGAAGCTCATAGGCGTACTGCGAGGACGTGATGGGGACCGCACCGGCCTGGATCGCGCGCTCCATGGCCCGGTTGTGCGCTTCCAGCGAGAGATCGCCGCAGGCGTCGGCGGAGATGTAGATCTCATAGCCTTCCCGCAGCATGTCCAGGGTCGGGAACAGCACGCATGCTTCGGTCCAAAGACCCGCCAGCACGAACTTCTTGCGGCCGGTCGCAGCGACCGCATTACGGAAATTGGCATCGAGCCACGAGTTCATCGAAGTCCGGTCGATGATGTCGTGGTCCGGAAACAGCGAGGTCACTTCGGGAATGAACGGGCCGGAAAAGGACGCTTCCGCGACCGTGGAAAGAACGGTCGGAATTTTGAAGAGCTTGGCGGCCTTGGCGAGGATCTGCACATTGTTGAGCGTCACCAGGCGGTCGTGCGACTGGACGCCCTGAAACATCGCGGGCTGATAATCGATGAGCGCGATCGCGCTGTTTTCAGGGGTGAGCATTTCGAGCTTGGACATCAGGATGGCTCCTTGCGATCGGCAGTTGCGATCGGACGACCGGGAATGGGTTGCGAACGCGCGCATGGTGGGCAGTTCATGCCTCTGCGGCTTGGACGATTTTGCCGTGGCTTGGATTCCAGCGCGGTGATCGATACCGGTGCGGCGGATTAACCAAGTCGTCGACGGCGCCCGGGCCGGGATCGCAAGCCAGTCCAAACGGCGCATAAAGCGTCCAAGAAATCTGCTCTACCGCCCGTATTTTGAAGCAGTGGCCGGCTTTTTGGCCGCGCGATGATCAGGAAACGAATGATGCCGACGATAACGACGAATGACGGGGTCGAGATCTTCTATAAGGATTGGGGCTCCGGCCAGCCCATCGTGTTCAGCCATGGTTGGCCGCTGTCATCCGACGATTGGGACGCGCAGATGCTGTTCTTCGCAGGCCAGGGCTTCCGCGTGATCGCTCACGACCGCCGCGGGCACGGCCGCTCGGCCCAGGTCGCCGACGGTCACGACATGGACCACTATGCTGACGACCTTGCCGCCCTGACGGCCCATCTCGACCTGAAGAACGCCGTCCACGTCGGACACTCCACCGGCGGTGGCGAGGTCGTCCACTACCTTGCACGTCACGGCGAGAGCCGGGCCGCAAAAGCCGTTTTGATCGCAGCCGTTCCGCCGATCATGGTCAAGACGGCCGCAAATCCCAGCGGATTGCCGAAGGACGTTTTCGACGGGCTGCAGCAGCAGGTCGCGACCAATCGCGCGCAATTCTACCGCGATCTCCCCGCAGGGCCGTTCTACGGCTTCAATCGGCCCGGTGTGAAGACGATCGAAGGCGTCGTCCAAAACTGGTGGCGGCAGGGCATGATGGGCAGCGCCAAGGCGCACTATGATGGCATCGTCGCCTTCTCGCAGACCGACTTCACCGAAGACCTCAAGAAAGTCGGGATTCCGACGCTGGTCATGCACGGCGACGACGACCAGATCGTTCCTTACGCCGATTCCGGACCATTGAGCGCCAAGCTGCTCAAGAACGGCACGCTCAAGACCTACAAGGGATTCCCGCACGGGATGCCGACGACGCAGGCGGACACGATCAACGCCGATCTGCTTGCGTTCATCAAGGGCTGATCGAGGATTGTCACGGGCGGTCGCAGCGATCGCCCGCGACATGGGTCAACGCACGTGCCGCCAAGGGCGGAGACGGCTTTCAGACGGCGGCCAGGTTCACACCTTAGCGGCGTTGAAGGCATCGACGATGACCGTCGCGACCGCCTCCGGCATCGACAGCAAGGACATGTGACTTGCCTTCAGTTCGGTCGTCTTCGCCTTCATTGTCACGGCGAGATTCCGCTGCAGTTCGACGCTTACAGCCCGGTCGTCGGCAGAGACGATGTACCAGCTCGGTCGCGAGCCCCAGGCAGCGGCGGTGATCTTCTCACCGAATGTCGTCTTGGACAGCGGCGCCTGGACGACCGACAAGACGCGCGCGTCTTGCGCCGGAAGATCCTGGGCGACGTCGCTGATCCAGCCCTCCTCGCTCAGCTTGAGGAAGCCGTCGCCGCTGTCGACGATTCTGGACAGTGCCGGCGGAGACGCATGCGCCCCGACCTGATCACCGACCGACTCGCCGGCTTTGGGGGCAAACGCCGCGACATAGACCAGCGCTTTGACCTTCGGATCGTTTCCGGCCTCAGTGATCACTGCACCGCCCCAGCTATGGCCGACAAGGACGACCGGTCCCTCGATCGCGGCGAGCGCCTGCTTCGTGACGGAGACGTCCTGTGCAAGCGACGTCGTCGGATTTTGCACGGCCACGACAGCAATGCCCTGATCCAAGAGGCGCGGAATGACGAGCCGCCAGCTCGAGGCGTCCGCCCAAGCGCCGTGAACCAGAACGACGGTGGGACCAATCGACTTGGCCTTATCCATATTGAACTCCTTTGATAACCGACGGAAATGATGCCTGTCGGATCTAGGAGACGATCGGGCCCGCTTCTTGTGGGCTTGGAAGCCGGATTGGACCTTTTTGCGCTATCCGCCACGTCAAGGCGAGAAGAACACTGCGCCTGCTCGCTGCCGATCAGCTGGCGGTCCGGTCTCTTCGCCAGGCTCCTGGACTGGCGCCGACGCTGCGGGAGAAGACCCTCGTGAAGTAGCTCTGATCGGCGAAGCCGCAGATCAATGCGATGTCCGCGAGCGGGAGCTTGGTCGTCAGCATCATCCGCTTGGCTTCCTCGATGCGAAGCTGCGAGAGATATTGATGCGGAGCGACACCGGTGCTGCGCCGGAACGACCGCGCGAAATGGCTGGGCGTCAATTTGCACTCGGCCGCGACGTCGGCGATCGTCAGGTTGCTCGACAGACGAGCGCGCATGATCTCCTTGGCACGACGCTCCTGCCAGGGCGCCAGACCGCCCTCCGCCGTCCCATTGCGGCGGCGCATGCCGCCATAGGTCTGCGCGAAATGGGCCAACAGGCTCAACCCGAGATGATCGACGAAGAGTTGGTTTGTGGAGGGATCCTGCTCGATCGCGGTCAGCAGAACGCTCGACAGCGTGGACAGGAAGGGGTCGCGGGCATCGCGCTTCCACGCCAGCGTCGATACGGGCTTGGCGCCATTCTCGTAGGCGAACTCGTCCAGCGCCTGGTGGGGCACGTAGTATTGGATCGCATCGAAAGGCCCGCGGAACTCGCACTGCGGATTGTCCATCAGATCGATGACACTGACGGTCCCTGCTCCGAAAGACCCGGAATATCGTGGACGCCCGGTCAGCCAACAGGCGTGTCGGTCCAAATCGCCCAACTGGTGGAGGATGCTGTAGGCCGGCTCCGACGGGATCGGGGCGGTTCTGCCTCGCAGGAAGCTTTGGCAGGTCAGATGGGTTGCAGCCAGAGCGAGCTTTTCATGCCGTCTCACCTGAAGGAGACAATCACCTTCCATCCCGAGGTGCTGGCTCAGGCGCTTTCCGAAGAATCCATCATTGGCATGGTCGAATTGACCGGTCACGTGCATCGATCCGCGGTTGGAAATGCTCACAAATTGAGCGAAAAGCCGAGACCTCGGTGCATTTCGCGCAGCGGAACGATATATCCGGCACAGCATGTCAAAGACAAGACGCGGATCGCCGAGCCCGTCCGTTAATGCAAATCAGACGTGCGAACGTAAAAAGATATCAGTCCAAGGGCGAGAGAAGCATCTCGAGCTCCGGCCGGCGCTCTTCCAGAAAGGCAGGAAGCTTGAGGACCTTGCCGAGGCTCTCGCGGGGTTCGTCGACGGAGAAGCCGGGACCATCTGTCGCAATCTCGAACAGAACGCCACACGGCGCCCTGAAGCCCACTGCATTTAGATAGGTTCGCTCGATGGGAGCGCTGACTGAAATGCCATACGTGGACCGGAGCTTCTCCACCATCAGGGAGCGGTCCTCCTCGTCGGCCGCCCGGAAAGCCACATGCCGGATCGTGCCGCCGCCCAGTCGTCCGCGTGACGATTTTCCTATGGTCCTCAACGTCAGTGACCCGCCGACGCCATCGTGGGCCGCAAACCGCACCGCCCCGTTGGCCCGGGAGAGCAGGGAGAAGCCGAGCACATCCTGAAGGATCTCGGTCGTCGCATCTTCGTCCCTGACGTTCAACGTGACCCCGTGGAGTCCGCTCAATGTCCGGGTATCGGCAGCTTCGACCGCTGGCGCCCCGGTCTCCACGAGCGCGATGGCTGTACCGTCCGGATCGGCTATGCAGACCATGCGCTCGCCGAACGGCGTCGCTTCCAGCCGGTGTGGAATGTTCAAGGACTCGAACTTCTCGGCCCAGCTCTCGAGCGAATCGGGAGCGATCCGAAAGGCGGTCTGTACGACTTCGCCAACGCCGATCATGCCCGGAGTTACGCAATTCCAGGCGAGCGTGCTCATGATGGCGCCCGGATTGCCGAGGTCGTCGCCGTAATACAGGTGATAGCTGCCCGGATCATCGTAGCAGACCGTCTTCTTGACCCGCTTCAATCCCAGGACGTTGCCGTAAAAATCGGAAGAGCGGCGAACCTCACGAATGATTGCCGTAACGTGGTGAAGTCCTCGCGCATTTGGATGGTTGCTTGCCAATGAGGCGCCCTCGCCCGTTTCTGCCCGTCCTGTTCTGATGCCGCCGCACGCTCAAGTGCTGATCGCCGGTGGTTCCGAAGACAGAAGCGCGAAAAATGTCCCAAATCTTGGACTTTTTCCCGATCTCGAGAGTGCCGCAAGCCGTTCTCCGTTGCAATTGGCAAACAGCCGCCCCGGAGCGACGCAATCGTACAAGCCGCCGCCAAAATCTCCAATCGTCCCAGGACGGGTTGGGCGAACTTGCCCCCCGACATTGGCGCGCGAAGGGTCGTGTCCCCGGTGATGGGGTCGCTCCGTAGAGCAAGCCGCCAATGCACTCCCCATGGAATCTTCGTCGCAAGGGCTCCTCGCGATGACGGAAGGGGCGACGTCAAATCTCAATCGCCTCGACTCGGCCGCAAGGCCGCGTAGAGCCCGACCAGCGTCCCGATGGCGACCAGCGCTGCCGCGAGCAGCACTTGCAACTCTCCGTCGTCAGTGGCGCCGACGGACGACACCAGTCTGGTCACGATGACGAACAGGATGCCGACGGCGGCTGCGGCGCCCGCGCAGAGATAGGCGAGTTCGCGCGACAGGCGGCGGCCGAGAAGGCCGAGCGCCGTGAAATACATTGCGGACGCATTGGGATGCACGAACAAGGCGACGCGCGCGTAGGGGCCGTAGGCGTCGAACAGCGACTCGCATCGGTTCAGTGCCGCTTTCGAGGCGACCCGTTGGAGGAACGGTCTGAAGAAACGTGCCTGTCCGTAACTCAGGACGGCACCGACGATGATGGCCAGCCACGCCCCGATGAAGACGGGAGCATCCGCAGGTCTCGGATTGAGCGCCACGGACATCAGGATCAGGGCTGTGCCGGGAAAATAGCCGAAATACGGGAACACCGATTCCAGCAGCACGCAGACGAACATAAAGACTGGAAACCATGGTGAACCGGTCGCACCCTGGACGACGGCGTTCAGGTCGAACAGGTCAGCCTTGTACATGACGAGGTACATGCACATGGCGAGGCCCGCCAGCGCGTAGAACGGCAAGGCGCCCGACAGAAACCGCCTCATGCGGCCATCGCGCTTTGGTTCGCGGACACCGTGGAGATCATCTCACGCAATCGACAGGATCTCGATCTCTTGCGCGCCCGCTCCCACGACATCGCCCACCGCCTTCCCCATCAGCGACTTCGCGACCGGCGCGACGAACGAGATCGAGCCGGCCTTCGGATCTGCCTCGTCCTCGCCGACGATGCGATAAGTCTGCACGCGGCCGTCGGGGCGGCTGAAGGTGACGGTACTGCCGAAAGCGACCGTATCGTTCGATTGGGGCTTCGCAACGAGCTGCGCGGTGCGCAACCGCTCCGTCAGATAGCGGGCATCGCGCAAGGGCACCGCGGACTGGCGGCGCTTCTCGTTGACGTCCTCGATGGTTTGCGCGGCTTCATAGGCTTCGCGCGCCTCGGCAAGCTGGGTCTGCAACGCATGCAGGCCGGCTTCGGTCACGAGGTTTGGATGCGGCGAGATCGGGCGATCGGGCAGCAGCGTCTCGGACGCGGTCTCGGCGCTTTCTTCCTTGGTAAAGGCGACGCTCAATTCAAAAATCCTGTCGAACGGTTCGGGCGGCAGCGCAACGCGCGGCCAGATCGAGCGGACTATATCTCAAGTTCGACGAAACGGCGGAGCTTGACGACGAGATCCGGCATGGCCTGGCGGAACCGCGTCGCGTTCTGGAAACTGGTCGAGAACGGCGCAAAGGTGATCATCGCGTTCCAGTGCCTGTAACCGTAGACCGTGACGGAGGCCCCGGTTGCCGGAAAATCCTCCAGCTTGCGCAGCTCGCCGAGCACGAGATCGGCGATGGCCTCGGCCGGCAGCAGCCGCTTACCATCCGCTGTCGTGGCGATTTTCGCAGGCGGCTCGACCGGCGAAGCCTCGGGCGCCGTGCTGGGCGCGTCCTCCGGCTTGACCGGTGTCGCGTCGGGGACCGGCGCAGCAACCGCTTCGGCTTCGTACGGCGGTGCTGTTGGCGGAACCTCCGCGAGCGGCGGCGGCGTCACGCTGTCGGCGCGCTTGCCGCCTCCCAGGATGCTGCTGATCATGGCCACAAGGCCAGCATCCTTCACGTCGTCGCTCATTACTCCCCCCAGGATTCGGCTACTCTAGCACCGCTCGCGCGGACCGCCACAGGGGGTGTATTGCCCGATTCGCCGGCGCGACGCCTCTTCGCGCCAGGCCGCACGATCCGTCACTGCTTCTCGAACGGAATATATTGCTGGTACTGCTTCGGTACCGAGTTGCGATAGCGCGCGGGCACCGTGCCGGTGTCGACCGAATGATCGATCTCCTGCTGCCGGGTCATCTTCTTCTTGGCCGGCTTTTTCGATGCGCTCTTCTTCGAGTCGGATGGCTGGCTGGCATCGGTTGCGGCCGGCGCGGTCGTTGTCGCGGCCGGCGCAGTCGTCGTCGCCGCAGGCGCTGTGGTCGTCGCTGCAGGCGCCGCGGCTCCAGCGGCGGCCGGCGCGCTCTGGGCCAGCGCGAGCGGGGTCTGCAGGAGAAGCGCCAGCGCTGCTGTCGCGGCGAGCCAATATGACCTTTGCATCAAAACCTCCAAAATGACCTGATCCGAGTGAGATGAAGCGTAAGCTTCCAGGATCGGCGCGTGCAGATCTGCACACGACAAGTCTGCGCACGATAGGCGCGAACCCGGACGCCAACTGTGGCCGAGATCACATAGCTCATCGCGGCCTGCCCCATCATAGGCGCATGTCGAACGCAGTGCCCAGTCCAGACACCAAGACAAGCACGACAAAGTGTCGGCCACGTCCCGGAACAGGCGGATTGAGCCGGTGTTCCCATCACCAGCGTCCCAGCAAGCGTTCATCAAACGGCTCTTGCGGACGCTCCCGACAAGGAGATTGAAATGCGTCACACCATCCTTACCCTCGCATCGCTTGCAGCCTTGTTGGCCGCCATCGCCCCGGCGGCCCAGGCCCATGCTGCAAACGATCGATATTGCCTGCAAGGGCGCATCTGGGGCTATCCCGGCAACTGCCAGTTCTCAAGCTATCAGCAGTGTCAGGCCAGCGCCTCCGGCACGTCGGCCTATTGCGGCGTCAATCCGCGCTACGCGTTCTCGCAGCGGCGCGACTACTGAGTTTCACCACAGCGTCGCGCGCATCAGGCGCGCGACGCCACACTTTTTACGTGAAGGCCTCTGGCTTCGCCGACAGTCCGGCGAACTAACATTGCACGAAGCCGTGCACGCCCCGACGATGACGAGAATGTTATCCGTCATCCCTTCCGGAAGAATTTGCAAAGCGCAGCCGCAGCTTGCTCGCGACACCCGCTCCCGGAACAACATCGCTCTCGCGCAATGTGTGAAGCAGCCGACTTGTGGCGCCGGATTGGCTGATCTAGCCTCGCCTGCATATTCTGCTGCAGACAACTTTAGCTTTATTCGATTTCCAGCGCGATATTTCATGGAGGTGTTTTCAATGAGCAGTCGTCACGCAGTTAAGCCACGTGGATTGAACGTCACGCGTTCGCAGCTTTCGCAAGGCCGCTTCGGCCGCATGTTCCGCAAAGCCAAACCGGCGACATTCGGAGCGAAGGATTCCGACAACATCGCTAACCTTTCGGCGCTGGCCGACAAGGTGGTCGCCGGGTTCGATCCGCCGAAGGACGGACCGGATGCGGAGGAGAGCGGCATCCCCGCGCTCTATACCTATCTCGGCCAGTTCATCGATCACGACATCACCTTCGATCCCGTGAGCTCGCTGACCAAGCAGCAGGATCCCGACGGGCTCGTCGACTTCCGCACGCCGTCATTCGACCTGGACAATGTCTACGGCCGCGGTCCGGACGACCAGCCCTACATGTATGACGGCAAGAAATTCCGTCTCGGCGAGAAGCTGACCGGCGCGGGCGTGCCCGATGCCAGCGACCTGCCGCGCTTCAGGGGCCGCGCACTGATCGGCGATCCCCGCAACGACGAGAACAGCATCGTCTCGCAGTTCCAGGCCCTGATGCTACGCTTTCACAACCGCATGGTCGACGACAACGACAGCCTGTCGTTCGACGAGGTGCAGCAGCGCGTCCGCTTCCACTATCAATACGTCGTGCTGAACGACTTCCTGCCGCGCATCGTCCACGCCGACGTGCTGGACGCGCTGAAGACCGCAGGTCAGTACGACCGCAGCAAGCTCGCCTATTATCACTGGAAGACCTATCCATTCATGCCGGTCGAGTTCTCTGTCGCCGCCTACCGGCTCGGGCACTCCATGATCCGCCCCGGCTACCGGCTGAACGATGCCGACAACATGCTGCTGCAGATCTTCCCCGACCCCAACAATCCCGACAAGAATGCGCTGACCGGCTTCCGCGCCATGGGACCGGGACGCGCGATCGACTGGGGCCGCTTCATCGATCTCGATACGCGCGCTTACGGTGTCGAGGACGCTCCTGACAACGCCGACAACAAGCGGCGGCTGCAGTTCGCCTATCGCATCGACACGGCGCTGGTCGATCCGCTCGCCCATCTGCCGCCGGAGGTCGCCTCCAACCCGGCCTCCCTGGCCCTGCGCAATCTCGAGCGCGGCTGGCGTCTCGGCCTGCCCTCGGGCCAGGCCGTCGCCCGGGCGATGAACCTGACACCGCTGACCGACGACAAGATCATCATCGGCAAGGCCGTCGACGAGCCCGATCCGATCGGCGATCCGCAAGTCAAGATTGCGAGCATCGCGAACGGCGTGTTTGCCGGCAACTGCCCGCTCTGGACCTACATCCTGGCCGAGACGCGGTGGTCGCAGATCAAGGTCCAAATCCCGGCCACCGGCGCGCCGGCCGATGGAATCAACACGCCCCAACTCGGGCCCGTCGGCGGCCGCATCGTGGCCGAGGTCTTCCTCGGCATGATGTTCGGCGACAACTCTTCGGTGCTGTCGCTCGACCCGCAATGGACGCCGGTGACCGGCTCCGGCTTCGCGCTGAAAGACATGGTCGCCTACGCGCTCGGCCAGGGCGATCCGCTGCACTGAACGGATGACGGAAGATGAAAGGCCGCTCGCATTGTGCGGGCGGCCTTGTTTCTGGCACACATCGCGCTGGCCAAAAATCCGACGTCAGAAGACCTCGACGTGCGAATCCTTGATCACCTTGCCCCAGCGGGCGTGATCGGCCTTGATGATGTCGGCAAATCCCTCGGGCGTCGAGGTGGTGACGAGCAGTCCCTGAGCCTCCAGGCGATCTCGAACATCTGAGAGCGCGCCGATGCGTACGATTTCCCCGTTCAAGCGCTGAACGATTTCCGCCGGGGTCCCTGCCGGCGCAACCAGGCCGAACCAGGAATCGACGACGAAGTCCGACACGCCGGCCTCAGTTGCGGTGGGGACATCGGGCAGCTGCGGCGAGCGCTCGCGGCTGGTGACGAGAAGGCCCTTGACCTTGCCGTCGCGGATCTGCGGCGCGAGCACGGTGAGCGTGTCGAACGACAGATTGACGACGTTGCCCAGCAATGCGTTGACCGCCGGAGCGCTGCCCTTGAACGGCACGTGCAGGAGCTTCACGCCGGTCTGGCTCTGGAACAGCTCGCCGCTGAGATGGCAGAGCGTTCCGGGACCGCAGGACGAGTAGGTCAATTTGCCGGGATCCTTGTTCGCCGCAGCGACGAGCTCCTTGATGTTCGAGACCGGCGTGTCCGGGCTGGCTGCGAGCACGTAAGGCACCGTCGCCAGGTTCGACACCGGCACGAAGCTTTTGAAGGGATCATACCTGATCTCCTTGTTGATATGCGGCAGGATGGTGAGCTGGCCGGCCGGCGCGAGCGACAAGGTATAACCATCGGGCTCCGCGGCGGCGACGGCCTCGGCGGCAATGGCGGTGCCGGCGCCCGCCTTGTTCTCGATCACGACGGGCTGCTTGAGCGCTTCGCTCAATTTGTCGGCGTAGACGCGGGCAACGGTATCGGCGGCGCCCCCGGGAGGAAACGGCACAATCAGCTTGATGGTCCGGCTCGGCCAGCTACCTGCGCTCGCACCGCTCGCACTCACGAGCACCGATGCGGCAAGGATGGACGCGGCGAGGACGCGAAGAGATCGGACGAAGCGCACGGCAGGAATCCTTATTGACGTACGACAAGTCGCTCGCGCGTTCCGTTCACTGGAACGTCGCCTCACGACCCGCCATGAAAGCGCACTCAATAAATGCTATCCGGCCGGGCTCGCGGCAATGGAACCGCGTTGCAAATGCGAGTTGGACGCGAGAGGATTACTTCTGTCCGATGCGTGATTACGAGAAAAAGCGCCTCATCGCGCTTTAGTTTAGCGCGCAGCTCCTGATCCGCCCTCCGCAAGCCGCGACGCGAACCAGAGCGACAGCGGCTGATCGACCATGCCGCTGACATAGACCTCCGACATCGTCACGCCGTGCTTGTCCAGCACCAGCAGCACGCCGATCCAGTAGGCGAACCAGACATGCGGGTCGGTCAGCGCCCGCAGCTTGTGCTGGTCGTGCTCGAGCGGCGTGTGGTTGCTGGCCTTGCGGATCTCGACGGTGAGCAGATTGTTCGGGATCTCGCGCTGATGCACGACGACGTCGGGATAGATCGACTTGCCCAGGTGATCGTCGGTGGAGATGATGGTGCCGTGCGGCAGGTGCAGCGTGCGCTCGCCGAGCCGGTCATAGTTGCAGTCGACGGACCAGCCGGAAAATTGCCGCTCGAGGTGGACGGCGAAGCGGTGCGTCACTGCGCGCTCGCCGACATCCTTTGCGAACAGGAACTGTTCGTGGGCGTAGAAGTCCCTTACAGCCGCGATCACCTTGTTCAGCTCGGTCTGCATCGTGCCTCCGGGCCTGTTCCGACCTCCATGCGTCCCGACCGGTCTCTCGCTCCCTCGCCTCGTTCCGACGGGGCCGCGACGAGCTTTGCTCGCGCTGAGAGGGTCGGGTGAGGGGCCGCTTCCGCAAACGCGATCGAATGATAGGTGGAATGCGCGCGGCGCGCGAGTCGGATAGACCTTTGCCCGGACCGGCAGCGTGCCTTGCCCCTCACCCGGATTGCTCCGGACGATGCTGCGCATCGCCGGGGGCAATCCGACCTCTCCCCGCAGAAGGGCGGAGAGAGGTGAAGAGCCTTACATCTGAACTTCGATCAGCCGTGGGCCGGGCTCGGCGACGGCTTCGGCGAGCGCCTTGTTGAACTCGTCGGCATTGGTGACGGCGCGGCCCGGCACGCCCATGCCCTTGGCGAGCGCGACGAAATCGAGCGTCGGACGATCGAGGCGGAGCATGTCGTTGGCGCGCTGGCCGGGTTCGCCGGCACCGACATTGTCGAACTCGCCGCGCAGGATCTGGTAGATGCGGTTGGCGAACACGATGGTGACGATGTTGAGATTCTCGCGCGCCTGCGTCCACAGCGACTGGATCGTGTACATCGCGCTGCCGTCGCCGACCATGGTGATCACCTTGCGGTCCGGACAGGCAACCGCCGCGCCGATCGACAGCGGCGTGGAGAAGCCGATCGAGCCGCCCATGTTCTGCAGCCAGTCGTGCGGCGCGGCGGCGGCCGTCGGCGGGAAGAAGGCGCGGCCGGTGGTGAGGGACTCGTCCACCATGATCGCGTTTTCGGGGATTGCATAGGCGATCGCCTGAGCGATCGAGGCATGGGTCAGCGCCCCGGTCGGCTTGACCAGCTCAGCCAAGGCCTGCGGCTTGACGTCCTTGGCGCTGGCCTTGACGGCACCTGCGAGTGCTTCCAGCGCCGCCACCGAATTCTCGCCCCAGGAGGTCATGCGATGGACCTCGCAGCCTTCGGGCTTGAGCATGCTCGGCTTGTTCGGATAGGCGAAGAACGCGACGGGATCGTCGGACTCGACCAGCACGATGTGACGGAACTTTGCCAGCATCGGCAGCGCGTTCTCGATGACGTAATGGATGCGGTCGATCGAATAGCGACCGCGGCCGCGCGCCATTTTCGGACGGAAGGTCGGGCCCATCACGGTGCAGCCGGTCTTGGCGGCGATGCGCTCGGCCAGCGCCAGGCCCTGCTCGCTCAGGGCGCTGCCGGTCATCAGCAGCAGCGTGCCCTCGCCGTCGCCGTGCAGGATTTTTGCGGCCTGCTCGACCGCCTGCGGCGAGTAGCTGGCGCGCTGCTGCTCCGCCGGGACCTCGGCGATGCCGTCGGCCTCGTTCCAGGCGGTGTCGGCGGGCAGGATCAGGGTCGCGATCTGCCCCGGTGCGCTCCTGGCCGCGGCGATCGCCGCGGCGCCGTCAGCGGCAACCGACTTGGAATTCGGCGAGGTACGGACCCAGGACGACATCGGCCGGGCCAGGCCCTCGATGTCGGAGGTCAGCGGCGCGTTGTAGTCAATGTGGTAGACGGCGTGCTGGCCGACGATATTGACGATGCCGGAATTGGCCTTCTTGGCGTTGTGCAGATTGGCAAGGCCATTGGCGAGGCCGGGGCCGAGATGCAGCAGGGTCGAGGCCGGCGTGCCCTTCATGCGGTAATAGCCGTCGGCGGCGCCCGTCACCACGCCCTCGAACAGGCCGAGCACGCAGCGCATACCCGGCACCCGGTCGAGCGCTGCGACAAAATGCATCTCGGAGGTGCCTGGGTTGGTGAAGCAGACATCCACCCCACCCTTGACCATCGTCCGCACCAGGCTTTCCGCACCGTTCATTCTTTTTGCTCCGCAACCGGTTATGTCCAGCGATCCGTTCGATCAATCATTGTTCGCCGATTTCGTCAAAGCAATAGCCGGCATTGCGGCCCTGCCCCGCATCACGACCCGCCGGTTTGGCTAACGCTTTCGGACAAATTGGCGCGGTTGCCGATTTGGTAACGCCATCCGTTAAGGATGAGCTGCCTCACGCGGCCGTGGCTTGCGGAAAGCCCGCAAATATGGCCTCTGGCATCGGTTGAATCGAATATTTGTGGGGGAAACAATGATCCGGTTTTTTGCCGCACCGCTTGCCGCCATTGCATTGCTGTCGGCCACCGCCGGCGCATTCGCCGAAGAATACGACTCGCGCGACATCATGGGCGGCGGCCCGAACTTCTTCCGTGGTGGCTCGAGCCCGATCCCCCGCACCACCGTCATGTATAACGGCAACTACGCCCCGGGCACGATCGTGGTGAACACCTCGGAGCGCCGCCTGTATCTGGTGCTCCAGAATGGCCAGGCGCTGCGCTACGGCATCGGCGTCGGCCGCGACGGCTTCCGCTGGGGCGGGGTGCACAAGATCACCGCCAAGAAGGAATGGCCGGACTGGACGCCGCCCTCGCAGATGCTGGCGCGCCGGCCCGATCTGCCGCGCCACATGAAGGGCGGCATCGAGAACCCGCTCGGCGCACGCGCGATGTATCTGGGCTCGACGCTCTACCGCATCCACGGCTCCAACGAGCCGGAGACGATCGGCCAGGCGGTGTCCTCGGGCTGCTTCCGCATGACCAACGACGACGTCACCGACCTCTACGGCCGCGTCGGCGTCGGCACCACCGTGGTGGTGCTGAACAACTAAAGCGCACTCTCCCGCTTGCGGGAGAGGGTTGGGGAGAGCGTGTCTCCGCAATGGGACAATCCCCGGAGGAAAAAACCCTCACCCGCCGCTACGCGGCGACCTCTCCCGCATGCGGGAGAGGTAAAGGACGGGCAGCCGAAACCCGCTGGCCGCGTGAATTTGCGGACTTGTGCGCGGGGCGCGAATACGGCAGCGTCGCGTGACGATGAGTGCATTCAACCCGGCCTCGCCCGCCTTCCGCACCGCCTTGCTGGCGTTGGCCGCGTTCACATTTGTCTCTGACACCGCTACCATGGCCGTCGCGGGCGAGCTGCCCGCGATCGCCTCGCGCCAGCGCGCCGAGAAGAAGAGCTTTACCGACGGCGAGATCGTCGAGGGTTTTCTCAAGACCGCCTTTGGCGCCGAATACCACCTCGCTGGCCGCGTCGACCGCATCCGCAAGTTCGACGGGCCGGTGCGCGTGTTCGCCGAGAGCGACCGCGCCGACCGCAAGACGCAACTGGCAAAAGTCGTCGCCGACATCGGCGCGCGCGTGCAGCATCTCGACATCGCGATGACCGCGACCAGCGAGGCGGCGAATGTGCGGGTGAAACTGGTGCGCGACCGCGACCTCTTCCGCACCATCTCGAGCTTCTACGGCGTCGACAAGGCGCGCGAGATCCGCACCTCGCTCGATCCGCAATGCCTGTCCGGCTTCCGCAAGAACGACAATTTCGAGATCGAGCATTCCGACGTCATCCTCACCGTCGACAATGGCGACTTCACTTTCCTCGACTGCGCCTATGAGGAGCTCTTGCAATCGCTCGGGCCGATCAACGACACCACCAGCGTGCCGTGGACGATGTTCAACGACAACGTCTCGATGGGCTATTTCGACGTCTACGACCAGTACATCCTCAATCTGCTGTACGATCCCCGCGTCAAGGCGGGCATGACGGTCGCCGAGGTCAAGGCGGTGCTGCCCGCGGTGCTCGCCGATGTGCGGGCATGGGTGAAGCGGGTGAATGATCTAAGAGATTAGGCGATCCGTCATCCTGAGGTGCGAGTGGCGCGATGCGATCGCATCGCGCCGGGAGCCTCGAAGGATGCACGGCCCGCTGCAGCAGTCGGGCCGTCGCCCTTCGAGGGCCGCTGAAGGAGCGGCCACCTCAGGGGGACGGGGAGGAATTGTCGCTCGCCTACCCCACCAGATCGGCCACCGTGCTCGCGGCTTTCAGCCCGGTGCCGGTGAGCACCGCCACCGTCGTTTCGTTCGCCTTGATCGCACCCGTCGCGGCGAGCTTCTCCAGCGCCGCGGCGGCACCGGCGCTCGTCGGTTCGGCGAACAGGCCCTGGCGCGCGAGGCGGCGAAGCGCGGCGACGATCTCGTCCTCGGTGAGCGCGACGGTGCCGCCGCCGCTCTCGCGCAAGGCGGCGATGATCTCGCGCAAGCGCAGCGGGTTCTTGATAGCGGTGCCTTCGGCGATGGTCTTGCTGACTTGACGGGCAACGGGCGTATCGACACCAGCCTTGAAGCTTGCATCGATCGGCGAACAGTTGAGCGGCTGCGCCGCGAATAGACGCGGCAGCTTTGCGATCTGGCCGGCTTTCAACAGCTCACGAAAGCCGAAGGCGCAACCCAAGAGACTGCTTCCGGCGCCGACGGGAACGATGACGCTGTCGGGCGCGCGAAAACCGAGATCTTCCCAGATCTCATAGGCGAGCGACTTGGTGCCTTCGAGGAAGAACGGTTGCCAATTGTGGCTGGCGTAAAAGGTCTGGCTCGACTGGCGGATAGCTTCGGCCTCAGACTCTTCGCGCGGACCTTCGACGAGCTGCACCTCAGCCCCGTAAGCGCGCACCTGCGCGATCTTGGCCGGCGACGTCGAGGCCGGCGCGAGAATCTTCACGCGCATGCCGCCGGCCGCACCCAGGCCCGCCATGGACGAGCCACCATTGCCGGAGGAGTCCTCGAGAATGGCATCGACGCCGATCTGGCGCAGGAAGGACAGCATCACGGAGGAGCCGCGGTCCTTGAAGCTACCGGTGGGATTGAACCATTCGAGCTTGACGAACGGCCGCAAATCGCCCCACCCCTGCTGCACCAGCGGCGTGCAGCCGACGCCGAGCGAAATCGGATCCTTGATTTCGACCGGCAGCGCCGCCCGGTAGCGCCACAGCGAGCGCGTCCCCTTGTCGATGTCCTCGCGCGAGATGCCCGCCCCCGGCGTCACCAGCAGCGGCGTGCGCTCATCCGAGCACCAGCGCGGCTGGTCCAAGGGATAGAGCTTTCCGTTGCGGGGATCGATGTAGCTGGCGGCGGGCATGGGAGTCTCCAACACGAAGGCGTCTGTACGACGGGCTTGATTACACGGTTTATGCCGAACCCGACAGCCGCCGCGCCAACCATTTCGCGCCCTTGAAAATTGGAAAACTATAACTACTTCAGTATCTTAAAAAGATCGCCGGGATCGGGCGACAAGGCCTGCCCGCGCTGGAGCGCGGTGCCCGGGCACACGATTTTGGCAACGAACGGCCCGGCGCCGCGCAGCACGATTAACTTGTCTGTCGCCGATCGCCGCTACAATATGTTGGATTGAGCTTGCGTCGCCGGTGCTCCGGCAGCGTCAAGCGAGCCAGGCCCGTCCGAGCGGCGGGCCGTTGGCTTTTTGGGAGCCTGGACATGAGCCGCGCGAACCGTACCGACCACATCCGCCTGACCTCCCATCCGGAGCCGGGCCGGAAGGCCGCCTTTCCGATCCATTGGGGCGCTGCGGATGCGCGCGCCCGTGGACCGATCATCGGCACCGTTTCACGCGCCGGGGACCGCAACGTGATCGGCAGCCATGGCGGCTCCTATGCGATGTACCGCGCGCTTGCGGTCTCCGCCGGCGCGCTCGATCCGATCCGCCGGCCCGATCTCACCAACACGTTTCCAGCCGCGACCATTGGCCCGTTCGAGCAATGGCGCGATCCCGCAAAGATCGTCGCGCTCGACCCCTGGGGGCATCTCGTCGCGGAGAATTTTGGCAAGGATATCGCCGAGGGCGTCGACATCCGCCCGAGCATCGCAGTGACGCGGGCGCGGCTCGACCTGCCGGAGATCCGCGAAGCGCTCGCGGCAAAACGGCTGCGTGCGGACGGCGAGGTCGTGCATGCCAATGGCAGCGTCTCGGTGGTGAAGATCGCGATCGATCCGGTCTGGTACCTGCCCGGCCTTGCCGAGCGCTTCAAGACCAACGAGACCGAGCTGCGCCGCACGCTGTTCGAGCAGACCGCCGGCATGTTCCCCGAGCTCGTGACGCGCCCGGACATGAAGGTGTTCTTGCCGCCGATCGGCGGCACCACGGTCTACCTGTTCGGCGATGTGACGAAGCTGCCGGACCATCGCACGAAAATCACCTGCCGCGTGCATGACGAGTGCAACGGCTCGGACGTGTTCGGCTCCGACATCTGCACTTGCCGGCCCTATCTGATCCACGGCATCGAGGAATCCGCGCGCGGTGCGCAGGAGGGCGGGCTCGGGCTCGTCGTCTACAACCGGAAAGAGGGGCGCGCGCTCGGCGAAGTCACAAAATTCCTGGTCTACAATGCCCGCAAGCGCCAGGAGGACGGCGATGCCGCCGCCGCCTATTTCGAGCGCACCGAATGCGTGGCCGGCGTCCAGGACGCGCGCTTCCAGCAATTGATGCCGGATACGATCCACTGGCTCGGCCTGAAGCGCATCGACCGCTTCCTGTCGATGAGCGACATGAAATATGACGCGCTGACCTCGCAGGGCATCGACATCGTCGAACGCGTGCCGATCCCGCTGGAGCTGATCCCCGCCGACGCCCATGTCGAGATCGCCGCGAAGAAGGCGGCCGGCTATTACACCACCGACATCGCGCCCGAGAAGGACGTGAACGGCGTGGTCGGGCGTTCGCTGGAAAAATACTGATCGCGATGGCGGACGCTTTGGAACGAGAGGCCCGCTCGCTGCTCAGCGCAGCAGCGGTCCGCGCGCGTGCCGGCAAAATGCTGGAGCTCGGCCTTGCCGGCGGGCTCGACCATTTCACTGTCGACCTCGACCGCATGGACGGCGTCGCCGATGCCGTGCTCGCGGTCACGCGAAAAGCCTATCCGACGCTGGAGGTGCCCTTCCACGCGCGGTGGCGGCATTTTGTGCTCGGCGGTGTCGACCGCTGGGCAGCTCTGGCGGATGCGGCCTCATGGTCCGATCGCGCCGCGCGGGCGCGGGCGGAGTTTGACCTCGCCATCGTCAGCGTGCTGCTCGATGCCGGCGCGGGCGCGACGTGGCGCTATCGCGACGCGGTGACGGGGAACGCCATCGGTCGATCGGAGGGGCTTGCGATCGCAAGCCTCGACATGTTTGCAAGCGGGCTGTTCTCCAGCGATGCGCGTGCGCCCTACCGGGCCGATGCGGACGTGCTCTCACAACTGCCGCTCGCCGCGCTGACGTCGGCGTTTCAGGTGAGCGATGCCAATCCGCTGCTCGGGCTCGAGGGGCGCACCGACCTGCTGCGACGCCTCGGCAAGCTGGTCGCCAAACGGGGGGACATTTTCGGCCTGAACGACACACCGCGCCCGGGCGGCCTGTTCGATCACATCGCCGCACAGGCCGTGAGCGATGCGCTTCCCGCGCCTGCGATCCTGTCCGCCGTGTTGAACCAGCTCGGGCCGATCTGGCCCTCGCGGCTGGAGCTATCAGGCATTCCGCTCGGCGATTGCTGGCGTCATCCCGCGATCAAGGCGGACGATGGCACCGCCGGCCTCGTGCCGTTGCACAAGCTGTCGCAATGGCTGAGCTACTCTCTGATCGAGCCGCTGCAGCGCGCGGGCTTCACGGTGACTGACATCGATGGCCTGACCGGGCTCGCCGAATACCGCAATGGCGGACTGTTCGTCGACCACGAAGTGCTGCGCTTGCGCGATGCCGCCGATGCCGAGCGTGCCCATGCGGTGGACTCGCTGCTCGTCGTGGAGTGGCGTGCGCTGACCGTGGCGCTGCTGGATCGCGTCGCCGAGCTCGTGCGCGTCAAGCTCGGCCGCACGCCTGACACATTGCCGCTCGCCAGCATTCTGGAAGGCGGCACCTGGGCCGCGGGCCGTGCTATTGCGTTTGCGCGCCGTCCGGATGGCTCGCCGCCGCTCAGGGTCATCAGCGACGGCACTGTGTTTTAAAGCATGAAAAAGATTTGCGACCACGCGCGTCATTGCTCGCAATGACGGCTCGATAGATTTCAGGAGCATCCGATCATGGAAGGCGTCACGATCGTCGATCATCCGCTGGTGCAGCACAAGCTGACGCTGGTCCGAGACAAGTCGATCTCGACAAAGTCGTTCCGCGAGCTGATCAAGGAGATCGGCATGCTGCTGTGCTACGAGGTGACGCGTGACCTGCCGCTCACCGACACCGTGATCGAGACGCCGCTGGCGACGATGCACTCGGCCAAGATCGCCGGCAAGAAGCTGGTGTTCGTGCCGATGCTGCGCGCCGGCACCACTTTCGTCGACGGCATGATGGACCTGGTGCCGACCGCGCGTGTCGCCCATATCGGGCTCTACCGCGAGCCCGAGAGTTTTGCCGCGGTCGAATATTTCTTCAAATCGCCCTCCGACCTCAGCGAGCGCCTCGCGATCGTGGTGACGCCCGTGGTTGCCACCGCCAACACCGCCGTCGCCGCAGTCGATCGGCTGAAGGAGCGCGGCGCCAAGGACATCCGCCTCGCCTGCCTGATCGCCGCCCCGGAAGGACTGGAGCGGCTGCGCGGCTTGCATCCGGACGTGCCGATCTGGACCGCCGCGGTGGACGAAGGCCTCGATGAGAACGGCTTTATCCTCCCCGGCCTCGGCGATGCCGGCGACCGTGCGTACGGGACGCGATAGGCGGGAAACCTAAATCTTCCCACTGCCGCAAATCCCCTTCAGCGCCTGCCACTCTGTGTCGGTCAACAGCGGCGGGCCGCTGGCGGGGCGGTCTTCCTTGGTCATGCGCGCGAGGCGATCCTCGGTCAGCGGGTGGCTGGCGAGGATGGTGAAGCCGGAGCCGCCTTCCTTGCCGGTGATGCGGAACATCAATTCGGCCGCGGGCTTCGGCGAGCGGCCGAGCGCGTGCATGATGTCGATCGCAAAGGTGTCGGCGGCGGTTTCGGCCTCGCGCGAATAGGAGGCTTCGACCACGCTGCGCGAGGCGAAGATCACGGCGGAGGAGCCGGTGACGTCACCGAACAACAGGCCGATCAGGAACGAAGTGCCGCCGTTGTAGATCAAGCCGCGCATGTTGTCGTGATGCTTGAGATGGCCGAGCTCGTGGGCGAGGACGCCGGCGAGCTCGTCGGGGTTTTCGGCCTTGTCGATCAGGGCGTTCAGCACGTAGACCTTGCCGCCCGGCAGCGCGAAGGCATTCGGTATCGCGCTCGGCAGCACGCCCGCCGTCATGCTGTCGTCATCGAGACCTGCGGCATCGCGCAGCCGGTTGACGAGCTTCGTGAACGCAGCCCTGCCCGCAGGGTCGTCGCATACGCGGCGGCCGAAGATGGTCTTGACCTGGACCTCCGAGGCATCGCCGATGCGGCGCTCGATCGGTTTCGGCACCAGCGGCGCGAGACGGTCGGCGGCAAGCGGAACGCCGAACAGCACGACGCAGACGATCGAGACGGCGGCGGCCACCGACCAGCCGACGATTTTCGCGACACCGCGCCCCGTCGTCAGGTGCTCGTCGAGACGGGCGCACCGCGCGATCACTTCCGCGCCGAGCGCGGTATCGCGGATCTCGAGCCGCGCCAGCGGCGGCGCGGAGATTGAGGCGAGACGCAGGATGCCGAGCGGGCTGTCGCTGCGGCGAATATCGTCATAGGCCCAGCGCACGGGCGCGGCGCCCTCCTCCACGATCTCGAGCGCATCGGCGAGCACGAGCGACACCTGCCGCTTGCGGCTCGATACGCCGTCGAAAAAGACAGTAATCTTTGCGGATGGCACCGCCGCCTCGGCAGATATGTCAGTCACGACCTAGAATCCTGCGACATCGAGTCCATCGGCAAAGCCTTCGCCGAGTGCGTTGGCGAGTTCGCCGCGCCCCTGCACGTCCGCCGCCGCGCCGATGTCGTGCACTTCGAGCGTTTCGAGCGCCTTCACCCAGATATCGTGCTGGAGATACATCCGCATGACGACGTTGAGTGCAAGCACCGTGGCAAGATAACCGATCACCATCGCCACCAGAAACGGGATGCTCCGCGCGAACGCGTCGGGTCCGGTCGGCGCCACGCCGGCCGCAGCGATAAGCCCGGTGACACCGGCGATATAGAGCCCGAACAGGACGCTCAGCAACATCCACCAGCCGATCACTTTCCAGTAGACGCCGTAGAACGCGTTGTGTGGTAGCTGCGAGGAGACATTCACGCCGCCGATGCGGAGGCCATCGAGCCACCAGCGCCATTCACGCGCCTTGAACTCGGCATAGACAAACGGGGCGAGCGGAAAAATCACCACCGCGACCGGGCTGAGCAGCCACAGCCACCAGCCGCGCTTGAAGAACTCCCAGCCGTCGCCCACGAAGTCACCGCGCAGATCGCCGTAATGGGTATGCTGCATCTTGTAGCGTTCGAGCGAGGCCTCGCGCCACGGCAGCGCGATGCCGAGCGTGAGGAACACCAGCAGGCCCCACGCCATGGCGCGGACCGAATAGGCCCAGCCCGAGCCGTCCATCCAGAACCGCACGCCGCGCCACACCGTGCGCGTCAGGCGATACCGCCGCGCGCGAAAGATCGCGAACTGGCCGAAAGCGTAGAAGCTGATGAAGAGCGGCGTCGAGGCGAAGCCCTGCCAGCGTTCGAACTCGATGCCGACGAGGAAATAGGCGAGATAGATCGGCACCAGGATCGCGAGCGCGACCAGAAAGCCGATTAGAAGCTCCTTGGCCCGTCCGGTGTATTCGGCGGCGTCGCCGTCGATCGCGGTGTTCGACCACAGATGACGGCGGATGTCGGTGACCATCCAGAAACGGTAGAAGCCGAAGGTGACCAGTTCCAGCATGGCCCCCTTGGTGACCATTTTGCGGAACACGGAGCGGTCGCCGGTGAAATCGACTCGCGTCGGCGGCAGCGGCGGGGGTAAGGGTTCGGAGCCGATGGGGGCCCATTGCATGTCGTTCACGGCGGCAACCTCGGGATGCTGACCTGATCCGATCAAACTATAGATCAGAGGTTAGTCGATCCCCAAGATTGACGGGTTCGATTTACCTCGATTTCGAGCGATTTCTGGCATGATTCCAGAGCGAGCGGCGTGCGGAGGGTCACGTTGACGGATCCGCGTGAGGATTCGTCGACCCTCGCGCAAAGGTTGGATGTGGCAAAACTCGCCCTTGCTCCGGCGCAGACAACGGGTTGTAATTGCAAATCAAATACCGCAGCGCAGAATTCATAAAAACGCGCGCGGGGGAAACGCCAGGGAGAACGGTCATGCACGGGACCATCGAGAGCGCGGCCAAGCTCGACGCATTGCGCAAGCGCGCATCATCACTTCCGCTGGAGCAGTTCGATCCCGGCGATCCCGAATTGTTCAGGACCGATACGTTCTGGCCCTATTTTGATCGCCTGCGCCGCGAAGATCCCGTGCATTATTGCAAGGACTCGATGTTCGGGCCGTATTGGTCGGTGACGCGCTACAACGACATCATGGAGATCGAGACCAACCACGCGGTGTTCTCCTCGGCCTCCGCGCTCGGCGGCATCACCATCCGCGACATCGATCCGGATCTGCGCCGCGAGAGCTTCATCTCGATGGACCCGCCACGGCATGCCGCCCAGCGCAAGACCGTGGCGCCGATGTTCACGCCGACGCATCTGGACAATCTCGCTATCAACATCCGCAAGCGCTCGGCCGAGTGCCTGGACAACCTGCCCCGCGGCGAGGTGTTCGACTGGGTCGACCAGGTTTCGATCGAGCTGACCACGCAGATGCTCGCCGTGCTGTTCGACTTTCCGTGGGAGGATCGCCGCAAGCTGACGCGCTGGTCCGACATCGCCACCACCATTCCCGGCCCCGACGGCCTCGTCGCCACCGACGAGGAACGGATGGCCGAACTCGGGGAATGCGCGGCATACTTCGCGCGCCTCTGGAAGGAACGTGCCGAGCAGCCGCCGAAGAGCGACCTGCTTTCGATGATGGCGCACGGCGCCGCCACGCGCGACATGGATGCGAAGAACTTCCTCGGCAATCTCATCCTTTTGATCGTCGGCGGTAACGACACCACCCGCAACACGATGTCGGGATCAATCTACGCACTGAGCCAGCATCCCGAGCAATACCGCAAGCTGCGCGAGAACCCCGCGCTGCTCGACAGCTTCGTGCCGGAAGTGATCCGCTGGCAGACGCCGCTGGCGCATATGCGCCGCACCGCACTGGCCGATTTCGAGTTTCGGGGAAAGCAGATCAAGAAAGGTGACAAGGTCGTGATGTGGTACGTCTCGGGCAACCGCGACGAGGAGGCGATCGAGAATCCTTACGATTTCGTCATCGACCGCGCCCGCCCGCGCACGCACCTGTCATTCGGCTTCGGCATCCACCGCTGCGTCGGCTTGCGGCTTGCTGAACTCCAGCTCAAGATTATTTGGGAGGAGATCCTCAAGCGGTTCGACCATATTGACGTGGTCGGCGAACCCAAACGGGTCTATTCGAGTTTCGTGAAGGGTCTTGAGACGTTGCCGGTGAAGATTGCGGCGTGATCTGAGGAGACTCCCTCTCCCGCTTGCGGGAGAGGGCCGGGGAGAGGGTCTCTCCGCGACGGGACAATCCCCAAGAGGAAAGAACCCTCACCCGCGCTACGCGCGAACTCTCCCGCAAGCGGGAGAGGTTAGTAACCAACTGGAGCCACCACCATGAACATCCAAGCGCCGGTGAAAGTGGACAAGGCCGAACGCATGCGCAGGGCCCGCGAGGAGGCCTATGCGACGCCGCTTTCACAATTCCATCCCGGCGCGCCCAGGCTGTTCCAGGATGACACGCTGTGGCCGTGGTTCGAGCGGCTGCGCAAGGAAGAGCCGGTGCATTACTGCACCAACGCCCCGATCGCGCCGTACTGGTCGGTGGTGAAATACAACGACATCATGCATGTCGACACCAACCACGGCATCTTCTCCTCGGACTCGACGCTCGGCGGCATCGCGATCCGCGACGTGCCGGAGGGCTATGACTGGCCGAGCTTCATCGCGATGGACCAGCCCAGGCATTCGGCGCAACGCAAGACGGTATCGCCGATGTTCACCCCTCAGCATCTGGACGAGCTCGCAAAGCTGATCCGGCAGCGCTCGCAGACCGTGCTCGACAATCTGCCGCGCAACGAGACCTTCAACTTCGTCGAGCGCGTTTCGATCGAGCTGACGACGCAGATGCTGGCGACCCTGTTCGACTTCCCCTGGGAGGAGCGGCGGAAGCTGACGCGCTGGTCCGACGTCTCGACCGCGCTGCCCAAGAGCGGCATCGTCGCTTCGGCCGAAGAGCGCCGCCGCGAGATGGACGAGTGCTACGCTTACATGTCCAAGCTGTGGAATGAGCGCGTCAATTCCGAGCCGCGTAACGATTTGCTGTCGCTGATGGCGCACAACCCGGCGACGCGCTACATGGATCCCGACAACCTCATGGGCAACATCATCCTGCTCATCGTCGGCGGCAACGACACTACGCGCAACACCATGAGCGGCTCGGTGCTGGCGCTGAGCGAGAACCCGGACCAGTTCGACAAGCTCCGCGCCAATCCGGAGCTGATCGATTCCATGGTGCCGGAGGTGATCCGCTGGCAGACCCCTTTGGCGCATATGCGCCGCACCGCGCTGGAGAATACCGAGATCGGCGGCAAGCAGATCAAGAAAGGTGACCGCGTTGTGATGTGGTACGTCTCCGGCAACCGCGACGAGGAGATGTTCGAGAGGCCGAACGACTTCATCATCGACCGCCCGCGGCCGCGCACCCACCTCTCCTTCGGCTTCGGCATCCACCGCTGCGTCGGCATGCGCCTCGCCGAGCTGCAACTGCGGATCGTCTGGGAAGAGATGCTGAAGCGCTTCGACCGCATCGAGGTGGTCGGCGAGCCGAAGCGAATCTATTCGAGCTTCATCAAGGGCTATGAGTCGCTGCCGGTGAGGATTCCGGCCTGAGCTCTCTCCGCCGTCATTGCGAGCTACGCTCGCAATGACGAGGGTGGAGCAGCGCGCTCGAATCTCCGACCGTCATCCTGAGGTGCGAGCCATGGGACGCAACGCGGCCCATGGGGAGCCTCGAAGGATGTATGGCCCCGATGCAGCCGGGCCGTCGTCCTTCGAGGCCCGCTCCGCGGCGCGATGCGCCGCAGAGCGCGCACCTCAGGATGACGGGGAGAGATAAGCGCCCGCCGCCTCCACACCGTCATCGCGAGTGCAGCGCCCCTGCCCAGCTATAAAATTCCGGCATGACAGTTCGCTCAATATGCGAAGGGCCGGTTGCAAGCTTGTGTCCTAAACCATCTCCAAGACGTCGCTGCGCTCCCTCGCCCCGCTTGCGGGGAGAGGGTTGGGGTGAGGGGGAGTCTCCCCGGGGACGGTGACAGTTGGACGCGCGGAGACTCCCCCTCACCCGGAATTTGCTGCGCAAATTCCGGCCTCTCCCCGCAAGCGGGGAGAGGCGAAGAAGGGGTCAACTCAACTTGATGTCCCACACGCCTTCCCTGCGGCAGGCGGCGACTTCGTCGCGCAACAGGGCGGTGATGGCCAGCGAGGCCGTGGAGGCCGGTCGATCGATTGGAGAGGCGAAAATGAGCTCGCGGGTCATCGGCTTGGAGACAGCCGTTGTTTCCAGCCGCCCGTCCGCCACCTCGCCGTGGACCGACGACGGCGGCAGCAGCGCAAAGCCGAGGCCTTCCTCGACCAGGCTAGTCAGCACCCGGAACGAATCCGCTTCCAGCTGGACGTTGAGCTTGATCTTGCGTTGGGCTGCCGCGTGCTCGATCAGCGCACGGAGGCCGTGGGAATGACTGGGCAGCACCAGGCGCTGCCGCAGCAGCCAGCCGACATCGACACTCTTCTTGCGGGCAAGGCCGCAGCCGCGCGGGCCGACGGCGACGATGTTGTCGCGGCCGAGGCTCTCGACGTTGAGATGCAGATCAGCCGAGCGGCCGTACAGGATGGCGAGGTCCATCTCGCCGCGATGCAGCCATTCGACCAGATGACCGCTGTAGCTCTCGACGATGCGCAGCGAGATGCCGGGAAACTTTTCCACGCAGCGCCGGGCAAAGCGCGCCGACAGCACGCAGCTCACGGTCGGAACGAGGCCCAGCACGACCTGGCCCGCCGGCGGCCCCTTCGCCGACTGGATGTCGTCGCGGATCTGGTCGATCTGCCGCACGATGCCGGAGGTGCGCGCGAGCAGCAGCCGGCCGGCCTCGGTCAGCACCATGCCGCGGCCGTTGCGGGTGAACAGTTCGACGCGCAGTTCGTGTTCCAAGAGCTTGATCTGCCGGGACAGCGCCGGCTGCGCCACGCGCAACGTGTCGGAGGCCTTGGAGAGGCTGCCGAGCTCCGCCACGCAACTGAAGGTCCTGAGCTGCCGGAAATCCACGCTTGCCAATCCTGGAAGGCTACTTCATACGCTATAGCAAATGAGCATAGGGGGCTGGCGATGTTTTCACAACGCCAGAGGATGGCCGGCGTTATCTTGACTGCCGCACCAAACAGGAAACGCCATGAGTGAAGACCACCATCTTGAGGATCACGCCGACATCCGCGAAGCCGTCGCAAAGCTGTGCGCGCAGTTTCCCGGCGAATACTGGCGCAAGCTCGACCGCGAGATGGCCTACCCCAAGGCGTTCGTCGATGCGCTGACCGAGGCCGGCTATCTCTCGGTGCTGATCCCCGAGGAATATGGTGGCGCCGGGCTGAAGTTGTCCGCTGCCGCGGCGATCCTGGAAGAGATCCAGCGCGCCGGCTGCAACGGGGGCGGCTGCCATGCCCAGATGTACACGATGGGCACCGTGCTCAGGCACGGCAATGACGAGCAGAAGGCAAAGTACCTGCCGAAGATCGCGAGCGGCGAATTGCGGCTGCAGGCCTTCGGCGTGACCGAGCCGACCAGTGGCACCGACACCTCCTCGCTGAAGACCTTCGCACGCAAGGACGGCAACGACGGCTACATCGTCAACGGTCAGAAGATCTGGACCAGCCGCGCCGAGCATTCCGATTTGATGGTGCTGCTGGCGCGCACCACGCCGAAGGAGCAGGTCAAGAAGCGCACCGATGGCCTCTCCGTGTTCATCGTCGACATGCGCGAGGCCAGGAACAATGGCCTCGAGATCCGCCCGATCCGCACCATGATGAACCACGCCACCACGGAAGTGTTCTTTACCGACATGAAGGTGCCCGCCGAGAACCTGATCGGCGAGGAAGGCAAGGGTTTTCGCTACATCCTCTCCGGCATGAACGCCGAGCGCATCCTGATCGCGGCCGAATGCATCGGCGACGCCAAATGGTTCATTGCGAAAGCGACCAACTACGCCAAAGAGCGCAGCGTTTTCGGCCGGCCGATCGGCCAGAACCAGGGCATCCAGTTCCCGATCGCCAAGGCCTACGCCTCGATGCGCGCGGCCGAGCTGATGGTGAAGGAAGCGACGCGCAAATACGAGGCCGGGCTCGACTGCGGCGCCGAGGCCAACATGGCCAAGATGCTGGCGGCGGATGCGTCGTGGGAAGCGGCGAACGCCTGCATCCAGACCCATGGCGGTTTTGGATTTGCCGAGGAATACGACGTCGAGCGCAAATTCCGCGAGACGCGACTGTATCAGGTCGCGCCGATCTCGACCAATCTCGTGCTGTCCTTTGTCGCCGAGCATGTGCTCGGCATGCCCCGCTCGTACTGAGGTCACGCAATGGGAGCACTTGACGGGATTAGGGTGATTGCGGTCGAGCAGGCAGTGGCGGCGCCATTCTGCTCCTCGCGGCTGGCCGACGCCGGCGCGGAGGTGATCAAGATCGAGCGGCCCGAGGGCGATTTCGCCCGCGGCTATGATGCCGCGGCCAAAGGGCAGAGCAGCTATTTCGTCTGGCTCAACCGCGGCAAGCAATCGGCCGTGGTCGATCTCGCCACCAAGGAAGGCTGCGCCGAGCTCGAAAAGCTGATCGCGAGCGCCGATGTGCTGATCCAGAATCTCAAACCGGGCTCGATGGACAAGCTCGGCTTTTCGCGCGAACGGCTGCTGAAGGATTATCCGAGGCTGATCTCGTGCACGATCACCGGCTATGGCGACGAGGGCCCCTACGCGCATCGCAAGGCCTATGACCTCCTGATCCAGGCCGAGAGCGGGCTTGCCTCGATCACCGGCAATCCTGACGGCGCCTCGCGCGTCGGCATGTCGATCGTCGATGTCGCCACCGGCGCGACCGCACATGCGGCGATCCTGGAAGCACTGATCGGGCGCGGGCGCACCGGCAAGGGCTGTGACATCCGCATCTCCATGTTCGACGTGATGGCGGACTGGTGTACCGTGCCGCTGCTCAACGCCGAGGCCGGCAATCCGCCCAAGCGCATGGGCCTGCGGCATCCCTCCATCGCGCCCTACGGCGTGTTCACCTCGAAGGACGGCAAGGACATTCTGATCTCGATCCAGAGCGAGCGCGAGTGGAAGACGCTGTGCGCGAAGGTGCTTGACAAGCCCGACCTGCCTGCCGATCCTCGCGTCGCCAATATGGTCGAACGCGTGCGTAATCGCGATTTCACTGACACCACGGTGGCGAACATTTTCGGCAAGATGACGCGCGATGAGCTCTTGAAGCGGCTGTCGGACGCCGACATCGCCTTCGCCGAGGTCAACACCATGGCCGACCTCACCAACCATCCGCATCTGCGCCGCATCGAGGTCGATACGCCGAACGGGCGCGTCAGCTATCCCGCGCCGGCGCCGATCATCGTCGGCGAGCCCCGCACTTACGGCCCGGTACCGGCGATCGGCGAAAAGCCAGCGAAGAAGTAACAGAGCGAGGCATCATGACCGAGAAGCTCGACATCGATCATTTGCGGCAATGGATCGGCCGCAGCACGGAGGCCGCCGACATCGTCACCGCGCAGCTCGTGAAGGGTCTGCGCGCGACGCTGTTCCAGGAGGTCGGCGAGCCGAAGACGGGCGATGCCGCGCCGTTCACGGTGCATTGGTGCTTGGCGCAGCCGGTGTTTCCGATGTCGATGCTCGGGCCCGACGGCCACCCGACCCGCGGTGGCTTCCTGCCGCCGGTGCCGCTGCCGCGCCGGATGTGGGCCGGCGGCGACATCGAGTTCCTGCAGCCGCTTCAGGTCGGCGATGAATCGACGCGGACCTCGCGCATCGCCGACGTCCAGGTCAAGACCGGCTCGACCGGCACGCTGTGCTTCGTCTCGGTCGAACATACCGTGACATCGCCGCGCGGCATTGCCATCCGCGAGCGGCAGGACATCGTCTATCGCGACGTCACGAGCGGCGCGCCAGCGGGCGCCAAGGCCCCGCCTCCGCCCCCGCAGGCGCAGCATCGCGAGACGCACGTGTCCGATCCCGTGCTGCTGTTCCGCTACTCCGCACTGACCTTCAACGGCCACCGCATCCATTACGACCGCGACTATGTCACCAAGGTCGAGGGCTATCCGGGCCTGATCTTCCACGGCCCGCTGCAGGCCGCGCTGATCATCGAGATGGCGGCGAAGTTGCGCGGCGGCAAGGCGCCGAAGAAGTTTACCTATCGCGGCGTGCAGCCGCTGTTCGAAGGGACCGAGTTCTCGGTCAACGCCAACGAGACCGCCGATGGCATGGAGCTGTGGACCGCGAATGCGGAGGGGCAGCCGACGATGAAGGGGACGGCGGTGTGGTGATCTGTTAGACCCTCACCCCGAGGAATTGAGAGGGACGGAAACCATGGCCAAGAACGGCAAGACCGGCAGCAAGTCCGTCACCGTGAAGCAGGCGACGCTCGACCTGCTGCGTGCCTTCGGCATCAGAAAGGTGTTCGGCAATCCTGGCTCGACCGAGCTGCCGTTCCTCTCCGACTGGCCTAATGACATCGACTACGTGCTGGCGCTGCAGGAGGCGTCTGCGGTCGGCATGGCCGACGGCTACGCTCAGGCGACGCGCAATGCCGGCTTCGTCAATCTGCACTCGGCCGCCGGCGTCGGCAATGCGCTCGGCAATATCTACACCGCGCACCGCAACCAGACGCCGCTCGTCATCACCGCCGGCCAGCAGGCGCGCTCGATCCTGCCGCTACAGGCATTCCTCTACGCCGAGCGCGCCTCTGAGTTTCCGCGGCCCTATGTGAAATACAGCGTCGAGCCGGCGCGGCCCGAGGACGTGCCCGCCGCGATCGCGCGCGCCTATTACACCGCGATGCAGCCGCCGTGCGGGCCGACCTTCGTGTCGATCCCGATCGACGACTGGACGCATGCGACGGCTCCCATCGAGGCGCGCAGGGTCAGCCGCGAGATCGGGCCCGAGCCGGACGCGATGAAAGCGCTGGTCGCGGCGCTCGGTTGGGCAAAGCACCCTGCCTTCGTGGTCGGCCCCGGCATCGACCGCGCCGGCGCGGTGGACCTGATGGTGCGCGTCGCCGAGAAGGCGAAGGCGATCGTCTGGGTCAGTCCGTTCTCGGCACGCTGCTCGTTCCCGGAGCGTCACCCGCAATTCGCGGGCTTTTTGCATGCTTCACCGGCGCAGCTCTCGGACGCGCTGCGCGAGCACGACCTGGTCGTCGTGATTGGCGCACCCGTGTTCACGTTCCATGTCGAGGGTCATGCCGCGATTTTTGACGGCGGCGCGACGATCTTCCAGATCACCGATGATGCGGATGCGGCGGCGGTGACGCCGGTTGGCACCAGCATCATCGCGACGATGAAGCCGGCGCTCAGCCTGCTGCTCGATTTGCTGCCGGAGAGCAAGCGTGCCACACCAAAGGGCCGCACATTGCCGCCAGCGCCGCAAGCCGCCGATCCCCTGCCGGTGGAATTCCTGTTGCACTCACTGTCCAAGGCGATGCCGGATGACGCATCACTCGTCGAGGAAGTGCCCTCGCATCGGCCAGCAATGCAAAAGTTCCTGCCGATGCGTGGTCAGGACAGTTTTTACACGATGTCGAGCGGCGGCCTCGGCTACTCCTTGCCCGCCGCCGTCGGCATGGCCCTCGGCAAGCCGAATAGCCGCACCGTGTGCCTGATCGGCGACGGCTCGGCGATGTATTCGATCCAGGCGCTGTGGACCGCCGCGCAGCGAAAACTGCCGCTGACCATCGTCGTCATCAACAATTCCGGCTACGGCGCGATGCGCTCGTTCAGCCAGGTGATGCAGGTGCGGAACGTGCCGGGCCTTGAGCTGCCGGGCATCGATTTCGTCCGGCTCGCCGAAGGCATGGGCTGCCATGCGGTGCGGGTGAGCGAGGCCGCGGAGCTTGGCGAGGCGCTCAAGCACGGGATGACGTATGAGGGGACGAGCCTCGTGGAGGTCGTCGTGGATTCGGCGGTGCCGGTGCTGTACGGGCAGAAGCATTGACGCCTTACGACGCCAGAAATCCCCCGTCCGCCGCGAGCACATGCCCGACGACGTAGGATGACGCATCCGACGACAGCCACACCACGGCTTCCGCCACCTCCTCCGGGCTTCCCATCCGCCGCAGCGGCAGGCCGGCGCTCACCGTTGCGATATCGCCGACGCCTGAGCGCAGCATCATGTCGGTGACGACGCGGCCGGGCGCGATGGCGTTGATGCGGACGCCGCGCGGCGCGTTCTCCATCGCCGCCGAGCGGGTCAGCGAGATCGCGGCCGCCTTGGAAGCCGAATAAAGCGAAAAGCCCGGATTGGGGTTGCGCACACCGCTGACGGAGGCATTGACGACGATGGTGCCACTTCCTTTTGCCAGCATCGCCGGCAATTGGTGGCGCAGGCACAGGAATAGCGCGCGGACATTGGTGTCGAACACGGTGTCGTAGATCTCAGTGCCCTGCTCCTCCAGCGGCGCGCGGCGTTCCTGGAAGCCGGCATTGTTGAAGGCGACGTCGAGCCGGCCGCAGCGCTCGACGGACCTCGCCACGAGACGCGCGACGTCGTCCTCTTTGGTGATGTCGGCCTTGATCGCGATCGCGTCGGTGCCCAGTTCACGGCATGCGGCGGCTGTGGCCTCGATCTCGGCTTCGCGCCGGCCGGCCACGAGGATCGCCTCAGCGCCTTCGGACGCCATCCGCAGGGCCGTGGCGCGGCCGATGCCGGTGCCGCCGCCCGTGACGAGGCAGACCTTGCCCCTCATCCGCTGACCAGAAGGCAAAGTTCCGCTCATGACCCGCTCCAAAACGCTTGCGCGCGTCGCTGCGCACATATAGTTGTATGATACAACTATATGCGGAAAGTCAAGATGGCCGGGCTTGCACTGATCGATGACATCCGCGCCGCTTCGCGGTTGATGGTGCGCGAGCTCGGCTTCATGGATGCGACGGTGGCGGCGTCGGATTATCCGCCGTCGGCCGTGCACACGATCCTGGAGATCGGCATCCGCGGCCCCATGACTTCAGGCGAGCTGGCCGATTTTCTGCTTCTGGAGAAGTCCAGCGTCAGCCGCCTGGTGCGCAAGCTGATCGATTGCGGCGAGTTGCGCGAGACGCCGGACGAGGCGGATGCGCGCAGCAAGAAGCTGTCGCTGACGGCGAAGGGCCGGCGCACGCTGGAGGCGCTGCATGCGTTCGGCCGGCAGCAGGTGAGCGGCGCGCTGGCGGTGCTGACGGAAGCGGAGCAGCGCACGGTGCGCGAGGGGATGATGCTTTATGCGCGGGCGTTGCGGGAGAGTCGGGTCGTGGATAAGGAGAAAGCAGTGACGTAGCCCGCTGGGTTGTTGAAGCTGCTTCTATATTCTCGGTGTCATCGCCCGGCTTGACCGGGCGATCCAGTACTCCGAGACGGTGGTGATAGAACCGATAAGCCACGGCGTACTGGATGCCCCGCTTTCGCGGAGCATGACAGCATCAACTGTGGAAGCGTCCCCCCTACGTCCCAAACTCTTCCCGCATCTTCGCCTGGATCTTCGCCATGCCCCCGATCCAGCGATCGTAATTCTCGGTCTTCTTGCGCATGTAGCCGAGCACCTGCGGGTGCGGCAGGATCAGGAACGTTTCCTCCGCAAGGCCCGCAAGCACGTCCCTCGCGACCTGCTCCGGCGTGAGATCGCCATCGCCGGATTGCGGGCCCTTGGGGATCGAGCGCAGCATGTTGGTGTCGACGCCCTGCGGACAGAGGATCGAGACCTTGATGTTGTCGGCCTTGTGCGAGATCGCGAGGTTTTCGGCAAAGCCGACCGCGGCGTGCTTGGTCGTGGAATAAGCTGGGCTGCCGACCTGCGACAGCAGGCCCGCGGCCGAGATGGTGTTGAGGAAATAGCCGCCGCCGCGCGTCTTCATGCGGGGGATGAGATGCCGCGCCGCATAGACATGCGCCATGACGTGGATCGCCCAGCTGCGCTGCCACGGCTCGTCGGAAGCGCCGCCGGCATTGACCGACATCGGATCGAAACCGCCGCCGATGCCGGCATTGGAGCAGAACAGGGCGATCGGTCCGAACTGCCGCTCGGTCTCCTCGATGACGTGGGAGATGTCCTTTTCCTGCGCGACGTCGCACTTGAACGCGGCGCCATCGATGGTGGCAGCGACTGCTCGTGCGTTGGCGGCGTCCATGTCCGCGACCACGACCTTCGCGGCACCTGCCTTATGAAAAGCCTCGCACAGCGCCTTGCCGATGCCGTTTGCGCCGCCCGTGACGACCACGACCTTGCCGGTCACCTGCATGCGACGTCTCCTCTTATACCGCTTCTGGACCGCTGCGCTTATTCCGCGCCGCGGTTCCTGCTCAGCTCAACACGAGGTCGAGCACCGCGGTATAATGGCATGCTGCGCCGGCCAACACAAAGCCGTGCCAGATCGCATTCTGGAAGCGCAGCCGCCGCCAGGCATGAAAGATCACGCCGAAACTGTAGAGCAGACCGCCGGCGAGGATGAAACCCAGCGCGACCGCGGGGAGCGCCTTGACCACGGAATCATAGAGCATCAATCCGCTCCAGCCCATCGCGAGATAGATGCCGACCGCGACGCGGTCGAACCGACCGGGATAGCGAAGCTTCAGCACGATGCCCAGGATCGCCACGCACCAGACACAGACGAGCAGCGCCAGCGCGAACACGCTGTCCTTTATTTCCAGGATGAACGGCGTGTAGGTCGAGGCGATCAGGAGGTAGATCGCGGAATGGTCGAAGCGGCGCAGCAGCCATTTGACCGGCGAGACCGGCCAGAGATTATAGGTCGCCGACAGCACCAGCATCGAGAGCAGGCCGGCGACGTAAATGGAAACGCCGACGATATCGGTGGCGTCGGCATAGAGCACCGCGAGCACCACCAACACGGTCGCGGCGACGGTCCCGCAAAACACGCCAACTGCGTGGATGACCCCATCGGCGATCAGCTCGGCGCGGTCGTAATTCCAGCCGATCACGTCGGCTGCGGCGTGAACGGAAGTGGATGCGAGTTGTTTCAGTTGGAAGACGGTCATGGCAATCCGCAAAGGCTTGGCACAAAGGCTTGGGACAATGCCCTCTTCTATGGGTCTTCAGGGGCCGGCGCGTCGTTCAATCGGCTGATTTGCCGACAAAGGCGGTGGAAGTATGAAGCTTGATTTTCCGCATGCAATTGCCACTTTTGTGAACGGTTACACATCCCGCCCGCCCAGGATCCATTAACGTTCATATGGCATTCAGTTTCCAGGATATGGTCGAAGAGGCGCGCGTGTCGGCCCGCGCGCTGATCGACTATGGCGAGCATTTCTTCAACCCGACAGTACGGCTTGGCGTCACCGGCCTGTCGCGCGCCGGTAAGACCGTATTCATCACCGCACTAATTCACGGCCTCACCCGCGGCGGCCGGTTTCCCGTATTCGAGGCCTATGCCTCGGGCCGGATCGCGCGGGCGCATCTGGCGCCGCAGCCCGACGATGCCGTGCCACGCTTTGCCTACGAGACCCATCTGCGCGCGCGCTGATCGAGGAGCGGCGCTGGCCGAACTCGACCGTCGACATCAGCGAGCTGCGCCTCGTCATCGACTACCAGCGCCCCAACGGCGCCGACCGCACCCTGACGCTCGACATCGTCGACTATCCCGGCGAGTGGCTGCTCGACCTGCCGCTGCTGCAAAAGAGTTATGAGCAATGGTCGGCGGAGAGCCTCGCCCTGTCGCGTGAGGCGCCGCGCGCACATCTCGCCGCCGACTGGCACGCGCATCTTGCAACGCTGAAGCCTGAGGCACGCGAGGACGAGCAGGCGACGCTCACGGCGGCAAAACTGTTCCGGGGCTATCTGCAGGCCTGCCGCGACGAGCGCTTTGCGATGAGCCTGCTGCCGCCCGGCCGCTTCCTGATGCCCGGCAATCTCGCCGACACCCCGGCGCTGACCTTTGCGCCGCTCGACGTGCCCGCGGGCGGGCAAGCGCCGGAGGGTTCGCTGTGGGCGATGATGGTGCGCCGCTTCGAGGCCTACAAAGACGTCGTGGTGCGGCCGTTCTTCAGGGATCACTTTGCGCGGCTCGATCGCCAGATCGTGCTGGCCGATGCGCTCGCCGCGTTCAACTCCGGCCCCGAGGCATTGCACGACCTCGAGGCCGCGCTCGCCGGCATTCTCGATTGCTTCAACGTCGGGCGCAGCACCATCCTCTCCAGCCTGTTCCGGCCGCGCATCGACCGCATCCTGTTCGCGGCCACCAAGGCGGATCATCTGCATCATTCCAGCCACGACCGGCTCGAAGCCGTGCTGCGCCGCGCGGTCTCCCGCGCCGTGGTGCGCGCGGAAACGACCGGCGCGGCGATCGACGTCGTGGCGCTCGCCGCCGTGCGCGCCACCCGCGAGGCCCAGGTCGCCCATGGCCGCGACAAATTGCCCTCGATCCTGGGAACACCGGCGGCGGGCGAAAGCGCCGGCGGCGAGTTTTTCGATGGCAACACGGAGGTGGCGACCTTTCCGGGCGACCTGCCGCTGGATCCCGAGCCATTGTTCAAGGGCTCCGATGCGTTCCGCGGGCTCTCGACGCAAGCCGCCGAGAAGAGCGATTTCCGCTTTCTGCGCTTCCGTCCGCCCAAGCTCGAGCGCGAGGGCACGGACGAGCCGACGCTGCCACACATCCGCCTCGACCGTGCCTTGCAGTTCCTGATCGGAGACAAGCTGTCATGAACGACCGATCCCAGCCGCGGCGGCCGGCGACATTCCGGCTCGACGATCCCGGCGTCGTCGTCACCGAGGCCGACGAGACGGCGCGGCTTGGCCGCACCATGATCCAGATCACGCCGGAGCACGATCCCCAGGCGCTGCCGGTGCCGATCGAGGCAGCGCTGCCCACACGGCGCGGCTTTCCCTGGGGCGCGCTGTTCTGGTCCGGCCTTGCCGGGCTGACGCTGCTCGGAACTGGTCTCGGCGTCGTGCATCTGATCGAGGATCTGTTCGCGCGCAGCGAAACGCTCGGCATCGTTGGCACTGCCTTCGCCTTCGTCACTGCGCTTGCGCTCGCGGTGGTGGTCGGCCGCGAGGCCTTTGGCCTGGCGCGCCTTGCGACGATCGAGAAGCTGCATGCGCGCGCGGCCACAGTCCTTGCCAGCGACGACCGCAAGGAGAGCCGCGTCATCGTGCAGGACCTCCTCAAGATCGCGCATCAGAACCCGCAGCTCGCGCGCGCCCGTGCCACGCTGGAGAGCCACACCGGCGAGATCATCGACGGCGCCGACATGATCCGCCTTGCCGAGCGCGAATTGATGTCGCCGCTGGATGCCGAGGCGCGGCGGCTGGTGTCCTCAGCCGCGCAAAAAGTCTCGATCGTGACGGCGGTCTCGCCCCGCGCCGCGATCGACGTGCTGTTCGTATTCGTCGCCGCGCTGCGCCTGATCCGCCAGCTCGCTTATCTCTACGGCGGCCGCCCCGGCGCGCTCGGCATGATCCGCCTGCTCCGTCACGTCATCGCCCACCTCGCCATCACCGGCGGCATGGCCGCGAGCGACAGCCTGGTGCAGCAGATGCTCGGCCATGGCATCGCGGCAAAGCTGTCGCAGCGGCTGGGCGAAGGTATGCTGAACGGGCTGCTGACGGCTCGGCTGGGCCTCGCCGCGATCGACGTGACGCGGCCGCTGCCGTTCGCGGCACTGCCGCCGCCAAAACTGTCGGACCTCGCGACGGATCTGTTGCGGAAGAAGGACGAGGAGGAGTAGTCCTTCGCCTCACGGTCGGTGCACCCTCTCCCCTTGTGGGAGAGGGTGGCTCGCCGCAGAGCGGCGAGACGGGCGAGGGGTATCTCTCGCCAATGCAAATCTATCCGTATGGATAGATACCCCTCATCCGGCGCCATAGCCGAAGCTTCGCTTCGGCGTTCTTAGGAACGGCGGCCGAAGGCCGCCTATGCCACCTTCTCCCACAAGGGGAGAAGGGAGAACTCCCGCCAGCACCTTCCACTGGAACAGCGGCGAGTCCTTCGGCGGCGACAGCTCCGGGGTCCAGCCGGAGAGCTTCTCGATCACATAGGTATCCGAGAGAACGCCGCGCCAGCGGCGTTCGACCTTGCCGAGTTGCTCGCGCCTGGCCGGGATCGAATCCCATATCGATGCACGGTCGTCGGGCTCGCGGCCGACATAGATGCCGGCGTGCCCCCTGATCCTGTCCATGCCGGGATCAGCGAAATCCTGGAAGCGGCCGCGCTCGGTGAGCTCAATCACCGGCACGCGGCCACGGAACAGCCAGCGCATCATGGCGTAGGTACGGTAGTCCGTGGTGGCGATCCAGGTTGCGCCTGTTTCGTCGAGCGCGGTCTGCACGCGGGCCGCGACCTGCTCATAGCCGGCCTCGCCACCGATCGGATCAATCTTGCCGAGGAGATTCCAGGGCGTGGCCACGTAGTAGAGGAATACGATGACGACGAAGGCGATGCCCGAGATGATTGCCGTCCTGACCCAGAACAGGCTCGACCGGATCAGCCGCGCCGGCCAGTTTTCACGCGAGAGCATCACGAAATTGACGGCGGCGGCGGCAAAGCCGACCGGCCACATGAACATCGGCCAGGTGTCCCCCACCCGGAGCGTCAGCGACTTGAACAAGAAGTAGAGGAACGGCACCAGCACTGCGGTGGAGAGCAAAATCGCAACCGGCTCACGCGTGCGGATGCCGCGCCACGCCGTCAGCACCAGCCCTGTCAGCACCACCGGCAGCATGACGAATCCGACCAGGCCGAATTGCAGACCGATGTAATCGCCGATCGTGCGCAGCGAGATGCCGTAATTGGCGGTGGCGCGCACGCCCTGGAAACGGAACGAGGCCCAGTCGTGCTGCGCGTTCCAGATCAGCACCGGCGAGAACACGGCAATTGCAACCAGCACCGCGAGATAAGGGTACGGGCTGCGCAGCCAGCGCCCGCGCCAATCCGGCACCAGCACAAAGGCGGCGACCGCGGGCGCGAACATGATCGCGGTGAATTTCGACAGCATCGACAACCCCGCGAACAGGCCGGCCGCGATCCACCAGCGTCCGTCGCCGCTTTGCGCGAGCCGCACCAGCGACCACATCATCGCCACCGCGAACGGGATCATGGCGACGTCGGGCGCGACCTTGGCCATCAGCAGGCCGTAATAAAGCGCGGCCTCCGGCATCAGCACCGCGAACATGATCGCGCGCGCATCGTGGGTGAGACGGCGGACGATGTCGGCGAGCAGCAGCTGCGTCACCAGCATCGCGACAATGCCGCCGAAGCGGACGCCGAGCACGGTGTCGCCGAAGATCGCCGTGCCGAAGCGGATCAGCCAGGCGATCATCGGGGGATGATCAAGGAAGCTGAGCGCTGCCTCTTTCGACCACGTCCAGTAGTAGGCCTCGTCGGTGCGCAGCTCGATGGACGAGGCATAGACGATGCGCAGCAGCGTCATCGCCGCGATGACCAGCACGGCGATGACGAAGGGCCGGCGCGCGGTGCCGGCGGGGGGCATGGTGATGTCGGAGGCTGTCGTCACGGCCGCGCTTTTCGCTAACCTCGCCGGGGGAGTCAATGTGGGGGGAGTCTCAACATAGGTGTCGTCCCGGGGCGCGACGCAGTCGCGAACCCGGGATCCATAACCACAGGGAGGGGTCGTAGCGCGGGCTGGTCACTCCGAATCTCCGCCAAACACCTCACTGTGGTTAAGGGTCCCGGATCTGAACTCCGCTTCGCTGCGCATGTCCGGGAACGACAGCGGAGGGTGGGTGCGCGCCTTCGCCACCCAACAAGTGCTTACGGTTCTGTAACCTTGCGCGCATGTGATCGGGCCGGCTGTCCACATCAGGAATTAAACGCTAGGCTGGCTGTTCTCCTTGATGAACTGATACAAGCGAATCATGGCCACCGCTCCCGTCCACATGCCCGAGCTCGTCCGCGCCACCAGCGTGCGGCAGGTGCGGCTGGTCTGCGGAACCATCCTGTTCGCTTACGTGGTCAGCCATCTCCTCAACCATGCGCTCGGCAACATCTCGGTCGATGCCATGGAGGTTGGCGTCGCCTACCACATGGCGTTCTGGCAGTTTCTCCCCGTCGCGATCGTGTTCTACACAGCAGCGCTGACGCATATGGGGCTCGGCCTCTACGCGCTGTATCAGCGCCGGCAGTTCCGCTGGCGGACGGTCGAACCACTGCAGCTCGTGCTGGGCCTCAGCATTCCGGTACTCGTCATGATGCATGTGGTCGGCGTGCGGCTCGGCCAGGTGCTGTATGGGCACCAGAAGCTCTATCCGCAGGAGCTCTATCTGTTCTTCTCGTCAAACCGCATCTGGACGATGACGGTGCTGCTGACCATCGCCTGGATCCACGGCTGCATCGGCATCTATTTCTGGCTTCGCCTGAAACCATTCTTCGCCCGCGCGGCGCCCTATCTGCTCGCGGCCGCCGTGCTGATCCCGACGCTGGCGCTGCTCGGCGTCTATCAGGGCGGCCGCAGCGTCATGCTGGAGGCTGAAGACGGCGAATGGCGGACGCACAATCTCACGCGCCGCCAGCTCGGCACGAGCGTCGAAGCCGAGACGCTCGACCGGATCAGCGGCGGCCTCACTATCGGCTATGTCGGCCTGCTCGCTCTGGCGCTGGCTGCGCGCGGGTTTCGGGCTTGGCGCGAGCGGCGCGGCGGCATGATCGCGCTGTCCTATGGCAACGGCAAAACCGTGCGCGTGCCGAAAGGCCTCTCCGTGCTGGAAGCGAGCCTGCGTCACAATGTGCCGCATGCCAGTGTCTGCGGCGGCCGCGCCCGCTGCTCGACCTGCCGCATCCGCATCATCGGCGATCATGGCGCCCTGCCCGAGCCGTCGCAGCGCGAGGCCTTCGTGCTGACCCGCGTCGGCACCACCGATCCCTCGATTCGCCTCGCCTGCCAGCTGCGGCCGGATTCCGATCTCTCCTTCTTCCAGCTGTTCACGCCGCAGACGCTGTCGGCGGGCGGGCAGGCCTCGACATCTGCCAGGATCGGCCAGGAGCGCTATCTCGTCAGTCTGTTCGTGGACATGCGCGGCTCGACACAGCTTGCCGAGAAGCGGCTGCCGTTCGACACCGTCTTCATCGTCAACCGCTTCCTCGGCGCGGTCTCGCAGGCGGTGATCGAGAATGGCGGCCAGCCGAACCAGTTCGTCGGCGACGGCATGCTGGCCCTGTTCGGTCTCACCGCCGATCCGCAAACCGCCTGCCGGCAGGCCCTGAAGGCGGCCGGCCGCATCGCCGCGAATATCGACGAACTCAACGAGCTGTTGAGCCACGATCTGCGCCAGCCGATCCGCTTCGGCATCGGCATTCACGGCGGCGAGGTCATCATCGGCGATATCGGTTATCGCGATCACATTGTGTTCACAGCGCTGGGCGATGCCGTCAACGTCGCCGCGCGGCTCCAGGACATGACCAAGACGCTGGCCTGCGAGGCCATCATCTCGGAGGAAGTGCGCCGCACCGCCGGCCTTGGCAACGACGTGCTACCGCAGCAGGAGGTCGCCATCCGCGGCCGCGACGAACCGATGGCGGTGCGTGTTGTGGCTGATGCGCGGGAGCTGATAGGACTCGTCGAGGGCGGTGCACGCGTGGCAGCTTGATCTCTCTTCACCTCGCCCCGCTTGCCGGGAGAGGTCGGATTCCATCGCAGATGCAATCCGGGTGAGGGGGACTCTCCGCGAATCCAACTCTCACCTCCCTCGCGGAGACTCCCCCTCACCCCAACCCTCTCCCCGCAAGCGGGGCGAGGGAGCACACCGTCACTGCCGCTACAGCTCGGCTCTCACGACATCCGTAACACCCGCTTGCTGCAACGCAGCGGCATGGGCTTGCTGCGAAAGCACGAATTGACTTCAACCAAATGGTTGAGACAGATGGACGCGGGACCCGCGGTGATGACCGCGCTCCAACGAAAGCTCCGGGAGGAGACGAGAATGTTCGATCGACGTAACCTGCTCAAAGGAGCGGGGCTCGCCGCGCTTGCGACGACGCTGAATTCCACCAGGGCGCTGGCCCTCGACACCGTCACGCTGCCCTTCGCCAATGGCGAACGGCCGCTGGTGAAATATCCGCAGAAGCGGCCGATGATCGGGCTGACCAGCCGGCCGCCGCAGCTCGAGACGCCGTTTGCGGTGTTCAACGAGGGCCCGCTGACGCCGAACAACGCGTTCTTCGTGCGCTATCACCTGTCCGACCTGCCCTACAATCTCGACCCCGACAAGTTCACGCTTCAAGTGAAAGGCAAGGTCGACAAGCCGCTGACACTGTCGCTGAAGGACATAAGGAAGATGAAGGCGACCGAGATCGTCGCCGTCAATCAATGTTCCGGCAACAGCCGCGGCTTTTCCGAGCCGCGCGTTGCCGGCGGCCAGCTCGCCAATGGCGCAATGGGTTGCGCACGCTGGCGCGGCGTGCCGCTCAAGACCGTGCTGGAGATGGCGGGCGTGCAGGCCGGCGCCAAACAAGTCACGTTCGGCGGCATGGACGGCCCGGTCAGCGACAAGACGCCCGACTTCGTCAAGGCGCTCGACATCGATCATGCCAATGACGGCGAGGTGATGCTGGCCTATGGCATGAACGGCGAGGACCTGCCGTTCCTCAACGGCTTTCCGCTGCGCCTGGTCGTGCCAGGTTATTACGGCACCTACTGGCTCAAGCATCTCAATGAGATCACCGTCATCGACAGCGTCTATGACGGCTTCTGGATGAAGTCGGCCTATCGCATTCCCGATACGCCCAACAATGCGGTCGAGCCCGGCACCGCACCGAAGGCGACGATCCCGATCAACCGCTTCACCATCCGCTCCTTCATCACCAGCGTGGCCGATGGGGCGAAGCTGAAGGCGGGCCGCACGACGCTGCGCGGCATCGCCTTTGACGGCGGCAAGGGCATCAAGGAGGTCCAGGTCTCCACCGATGGCGGCAAGACCTGGACCAATGCCAATCTCGGCAGGGATCTCGGCAAATATGCCTTCCGCGAATGGAAGCTGCCGGTGAAGCTCGTGGCTGGCCAGGTCGAGCTGAAGGTCCGCGCCACCGGCAATGGCGGCGAGACCCAGCCGGATACGCCGCGCTGGAATCCGGCGGGTTATTTGCGCAACGTCGTCGAAACCACGCGCGTCACCGTGGCCTGAAGGAGAATGATCATGCAGCGCACCGTTCTCCTCGCCAGCACGCTCGCCCTCGCCGCGTGGTCAGGCTCGGCCCTTGCCGCGCCGGTCAATTACAAAACCCCCGACGAGGTCGCTGCGTTCAAGCCCGGGCCCAATCTCGAGGTCGTGCAGGGCAATTGCACGGCCTGCCACTCGTCCGACTACATCGCCACGCAGCCGCCGATGAAGGACAGGAAAGCCTTCTGGCAGGCCGAGGTGACTAAGATGATCAAGGTCTATGGCGCGCCGATCGACGATGCCGATGTCGGCAAGATCGTCGACTATCTGGCCACGACGTATTGATCGATGGAGTGCGGCGTGCCGGCCTTTTGACCGCGAAACGGGCAAAACCGGCAAAAACGCCGCGAAGTTGAGCGGAATTCGGCGAAAGGCTGATGTGGTTTGAGCTACCAAGCCTGCCACATTCCGCGTATCCTATAGGACCGAACCGGCCGGTTGGCGGGGACTGGCGGTTCGAGATCTTGGAGGAAGACCCGCGGAGAAGTCGTGATGGCTAAAGGTACGGTCAAGTGGTTCAACCCGACGAAGGGTTATGGATTTATCCAGCCTGCGTCGGGCGGCAAGGATGTGTTCGTGCATATCTCGGCAGTGCAGAAGGCCGGTCTGTCCACCCTCAACGAGGGACAGACGGTTGAATACGAAGAGATCGCAAACCGGGGCAAGACCTCCGCAGAGAACCTCAAAGTATAAGCCCGCCAGCGTTTCGCTGCCTCCCGGATCAGGTCCGGGAGCGAGGCCAAAAAAATTTAGAAGACGGCCAGTGCATTCGACGACGGGCGTTGCGACTGCACACGGATAGCTATTTTCCCGCGAAGACCGCTTGTTCAACGCCACAGCAATGACAATCGCGACGGCACTTCCTAGCCCACCGGCAACGGGGCGTCGCGCTTGATCTCTTCCATCACCGCATAGGTTCGCGTCTCGCGCACACCCGGCATCGACAGCAGGGTCTCGCCGAGGAAACGCCGATACGCGGTCATGTCCGCGAGCCGCGCCTTCACAAGATAATCGAAGCCGCCGGCAACCATGTGACACTCCAGCACCTCGGGCGCGAGCTTCACCGCGCGAGCAAAGCGCTCGAAATTGTCGGGCGTGGTCTTGTCGAGCAGCACCTCGACGAACACGAGCAGGCCGAGGCCGAGCCGGTGCGGATTGAGCCGCGCGCCATAGCCCTCGACAAAGCCCTCCCGCTGCAACCGCTTCAACCGCTCGCCGATCGACGTCGGGGACAGGCCGATGCGCTCGGCCAGCTCGACATTGGCGATGCGCCCATCTTCCTGCAAAATCGAGAGGATTCTCCGGTCGATTCGATCGAGTTCCATAATTTATCTGGCTATATTTGTCTCTGACTTCAATTTCTAAGGCAAATCGGCTAATTTGTCTATCGAACTCCGGTCACGCAGGCTTTATCCTGAGTTTCAGCCACAGGACACGCCATGCCGAACATCCCGCCGCCCTTTACCGTTCCCTACGCCCCTGACGATGCCGAGATCGCCGCGCGACTGTTGCCGGCCTCGCATCTGGCCCCGCCGCAGGAGGCGCGGATCGACAAGACCGCGACGCGGCTGATCGAGGCGATCCGCAAGCGCGATGATCGCTTGGGCGGCGTCGAGGACATGCTGCGGGAGTTCGCGCTCTCGACCAAGGAAGGTCTCGCGCTGATGGTGCTGGCCGAGGCGCTGCTGCGCGTGCCCGATGCCCGCACCGCCGACCAGTTCATCGAGGACAAGCTCGGCGAGGGCGACTTCATCCATCACGAGACCAAGTCTACCGCTTTCCTGGTCAACGCCTCTGCCTGGGCGCTCGGCCTGTCGGCGCGGGTGATCCAGCCCGGCGAGACGCCTGACGGCACCATCGGCCGGCTGGTAAAGCGGCTCGGGGCGCCTGCGGTGCGTACCGCGACGCGCCAGGCGATGCGGCTGATGGGCAATCACTTCGTGCTGGGCGAGACCATCGCGCAGGCGCTGGAGCGGGGCCGCCCGCGCTCTGGCCAGAAGCCGCGCTATTCCTTCGACATGCTCGGCGAAGGCGCCCGCACGGCCGCAGATGCCAAGCGCTATTTCGACGCCTATGCCAGTGCGATCGAAACCATCGGCAAGGCGGCGGGCAGCCATCCCCTGCCCGATCGGCCCGGCATCTCCGTGAAACTCTCGGCGCTGCATCCGCGCTTCGAAGCGATCAGCCACGCGCGGGTGATGACCGAGCTGGTGCCGCTGCTGCTGGACCTCGCGCAGCGCGCCAAGGCCCATGACCTCAACTTCACCGTCGATGCCGAGGAGGCCGACCGGCTGGAGCTGTCGCTCGATGTCATCGCGGCAACGCTCGCCGATCCCTCGCTCAAAGGCTGGGATGGCTTCGGCCTGGCGATCCAGGCCTATCAGAAGCGGGCCAGTGCGGTGGTCGACTATGTCGATGCGCTGGCACGCGCGCATGACCGCAAGCTGATGGTGCGCCTCGTCAAGGGCGCCTATTGGGACACCGAGATCAAGCGTGCGCAGGAGCGCGGGCTCGACGGCTATCCCGTGTTCACGCGCAAGGCGATGACGGATCTGAACTATGTCGCCTGCGCCGCGAAGCTTCTGGCGTTGCGGCCGCGCATCTTCCCGCAATTCGCCACCCACAACGCACTGACGGTCGCGACCGTGCTAGAGATGGCCGGAGATGGCGGCGGCTTCGAATTCCAGCGTCTGCATGGCATGGGCGAAGCGCTGTACGAGCAGCTCGCCAAGGATCACCCCGAGATTGCCTACCGCACCTATGCCCCGGTCGGCAGCCATCGCGACCTGCTTGCCTATCTGGTGCGGCGCCTGCTGGAGAACGGCGCCAATTCTTCTTTCGTGGCGCAGGCCGCCGATTATCGCGTGCCTGTTACCGCGCTGTTGCAGCGCCCGGCGGATGCGATCGTGCGACCGCAAGCGGCGGCGCATCCCAAGATTCCGCTGCCGGGCGACCTGTTCGGACCGGAGCGGCGCAATTCACGCGGCGTCGAGTTTGGAGAGCGTGATGCGCTCGGCCAGTTGCTGAGGAACGTTAAGGCCGAAACGACCGGTCTCAAGCCGGTCACGGACGCCACGGCGGAGCAGGCCAATGCGGCTGTTGCTGCGGCACGCGCCGGCTTTGCCGCCTGGAGCCGAACGCCTGCAGGCGTGCGCGCGGCGGCGCTGGAACAGGCTGCGCATCTCTTGGAGAGCCGCAGCGCCCGCTTCATCGCGCTTTTGCAAACTGAAGGCGGCAAGACGCTCGACGATGCGCTCTCGGAACTGCGCGAGGCCGCCGACTTCTGCCGCTACTACGCCGCGCAGGGCCGCAAGCAATTCGGCAGCGAGACGGCGATGCCGGGCCCGACCGGCGAGAGCAATGCGCTCGCCATGCGCGGCCGCGGCGTGTTCGTCGCGATCTCGCCGTGGAATTTCCCGCTCGCGATCTTCCTCGGCCAGGTCACGGCCGCGCTGATGGCCGGCAACAGCGTCGTCGCAAAGCCCGCCGAGCAGACGCCGCGCATCGCGCGCGAAGCGGTGGTCCTGCTGCATGAGGCCGGCATCCCCACAAGCGCGCTGCATCTGGTCACCGGCGACGGAAGCATCGGCGCTGTGCTAACCGCCCACGACAATATCGCCGGCGTCGTCTTCACCGGCTCAACCGAGGTTGCACGCCTGATCAACCGGACGCTGGCCGCCAAGGACGGACCGATCGTGCCGCTGATCGCCGAGACCGGCGGCATCAATGCCATGATCGCCGATGCCACCGCGCTGCCCGAGCAGGTTGCCGACGATGTCGTGACATCCGCGTTCCGCTCCGCCGGCCAGCGCTGCTCGGCGCTGCGGCTGCTGTTCGTGCAGGAGGATGTCGCCGACCGCTTGATCGAGATGATCGCGGGCGCGGCGCGCGAATTGAAGATCGGTGATCCCGCCGACGTCGCGACCCATGTCGGTCCGGTGATCGACCTGGAGGCCAAGCAGCGGCTCGATGCACACATCGCGCGGATGAAGCGCGAAGCGCGGCTGCACTTTGCTGGCGCAGCGCCGGAGGGCTGCTTCGTCGCGCCGCACATCTTCGAGCTCAAGGACACCGGCCAGCTCACGGAGGAGGTGTTCGGCCCGATCCTGCATGTCGTGCGCTACCGCGCCGAAAGCCTCGAACGCGTCCTGCAGGCGATCGAGCGCAGCGGCTACGGCCTCACGCTCGGAATCCACTCCCGCATCGACGACACCGTCGAAGCCATCATCGACCGCGTCCAGGTCGGCAACATCTACGTCAACCGCAACATGATCGGTGCCGTGGTCGGCGTGCAGCCGTTCGGCGGCAACGGCCTGTCCGGAACCGGCCCCAAGGCCGGCGGCCCGCACTACCTCGCGCGGTTTGCGACAGAGCAGACCGTGACGATCAACACGGCCGCGGCCGGCGGCAACGCCGCACTGCTCGCGGGCGAGGAATAGATCTCAGGCAGGAAACTACAGGCAGGTGTCGTCCTTGCCGCTACGTCCGGAGCTGCCGCAAGGGGTGCGCTTCGACAGCTGCTGGATCTTCAGCCTGGACTGGGCCTGAGCCGCGATGTCGAACACATTCGCCGGCGTCATCTGGATGGCGCTGCGATAATCGTCCGTTGCCTTATCCACGTCGCCTTTGACCTCGAAAGCCGTGGCGCGCGCGAAATAGCGCTCGATCGTCGGCTTCTGCGCGATCGCCTTGCCGAGATCGTCCAGCGCCTTGTCGTATTGCTTCATCGAGGTGAAGGCGATCCCGCGCAGGCTGAGTGCATCCGGATCGTCCGGCCGGGTTGTCAGTACCTGGTTGAGGTCGGTCATGGCGCCGGCGACGTCCCTCTTGCCGAGATAGGCTCGCGCACGGAGCGTGCGCACGAAGCCGTCGAAGGCGGGCGTCTTGCCCACGAGCTGATCGAGCGCCACGATCGCGCGATCATATTGTCCTGACAGCAGCATCGCCAATCCCTGGCCGAGCTCGGCGGCCTGGTTGTTTGGATCGTGGTCGAGCGCATTCTTGACGTCGACCAGGCCTTCCGCACTATTCCCCTTCAACAGCAGCACCAGCCCGCGCGAAGCGCGCGCCGCGTCGTTGCCAGGATTGAGCACCAGCGAGCGGTCGAAATCGACGACGGCCTTGTCGTTCTGGTTCAGTCCCATATAGGCCTGACCGCGCTCGGAATAGGCCATGAAATCCTTGTCGTTGAGCGCGATCGCGCGGTCGTAATCGGCAATGGCGTCCTGGAATTTGCCCGAGAGGCGGTTTGCCATGCCGCGGCAGACATAGGCCCCCGCATTGTTCGGGTTGGCGCGGATGGCCTGATTGGCATCGACCATGCCCTGCTCGAGCTGCTTCATGCCGATCGAGGCGACGGAGCGCGAGGCCAGCAATTGCGAGTCGTTCGGCCGCATCCTGAGCAACGCATCGAGATCGTTCCGCGCCTCCGCGAACCGGGCCGTCGACAGCAGTGCAGCGACGCGCAGCTTGAGTGCGGTCTCGTTGCGCGGATTGGCCGACAGGATGGTGTTCAGCCGCGGGATCGCTTCGGCGTACTTCTTCTGTGCCACCAGTTGTTGCGCCTCGGCGAGGCCCGGAGGCGGCGCCGGGAATGTCCCTGCCGGTATCGTCGCCATCGGGACCGCGGCCGGCGGGATCGCAGGTGCGGGGGCTGCCGGTGGCGGTGTTACGAAGGCCTGCTTGGATGCGGCAGGCGGAAGCGTCGGCGCAGCAGGTGCGGGCGTGCCCCCGCCCTGCACTTTCGCAAGCTCGGCTTGCATCGCGAGCGCGGCCTGCCGCTGCTGCTGCTGGGCAAACGGATCGTTCGGGGCGATCGACAGCACCTTGTCGAAATCCGCGATCGCACGCGCATAATCGCCCTTGGAGCTGAACAGCTGTCCGCGCGCGTTGTAGGCGCCACGCTCGGGGTGCGGGGCCTGGGCGATCGCGCGGGAAAAATCCTCAATGGCGTGATCGATGTCGCCCTTGCGGCGATAGACCTGGCCGCGCCAAAAGAAGGCGTTGGGCAGGCTCGCATTCATCGAGATCGCCGTGTTGGTGTCGCTCAAGGCCAGATCGAGCTGTGCGGTCTCGACATAGACCCGCGCCCGGCCGACATAGGCGAGCGCATAATCCTGCCGCAGGGCGATGGCCTGGCTGAAATCCGCGGCGGCGTCGGTCCATTGCTTCTGGTCGCTTTTCAGGCCGCCGCGCGCTGCATACGCATTCGGACTTTTGGGGTCGATCTCGATCGCCTGATTGATGTCGGTCAGTGCGCCCTCGAAATTGCCTTTGCGCTGCCGGGCGAAGCCGCGCGACAGCAAGGCCGGCACGGATTTCGGGTTGAGCGCGACCGCGGCTTCCGCGTCGGCCAGCCCCGCATCGAAATTGGCGCGGCCCATGAACACACGCGACCTGTTCACATAGGCGCGCAGCCGCTCCTCGTCGCTGCGCGATTGATCGTTGATGATGGCGGTGCAAGCCGGCTCGATCTTCGCAGGCAGCGGGCCGTTGCAATCTTCGAGGTCACCCGCTTGGGCCGAAGCGGGCATGCCGCACAAGATCGTGAATGCGGCTGCCACCAACAGGCGGACGGACGGGATCGACATGGCCGGCAGTTCCTTCGAGACGACGACGCGCCGATTCCGGAACGAGCGCGCGGGCCAAGAAGCTGTACAACCGGGACGGGCGGATTGCCATAACCGTCAGGCATGCCGCCCCCGGCAAGGCGCCGGCCGGAAGCCGTTGCATCCCGCCAAAACATCGGTCAAATGGTTGCGCCGTCAGGGATTATGAATTCCAGCCAGCGGGAAACAACAAGAGCTAAGGGAGCAACGCCGCGATGGAAAAAGGCATTTTTGCGGGGCTGAAGGTTCTGGACTGCGCGAGCTTCATCGCCGCCCCTGCCGCTGCGACCGTGCTGTCGGATTTCGGCGCCGATGTCGTCAAGATCGAGCCGCCCGGCACCGGGGATCCCTACCGCAATCTGCCCAATCTGCCCGGCTATCCCACCGGCGAGCACAATTTCGCCTGGCTGCTGGAGGCCCGCAACAAGAAGAGCATCGCGCTCGACCTTGCAAAGCCGGAAGCGCAGGCCGTGCTCTACAGACTGGTGGAAGAGGCCGACGTCTTCATCACCAACATGCCGCCGCCGGTGCGCGCCAAGCTCGGCATCACCTATGACCACCTCGCCCATCTCAACGACCGGCTGATCTACGCCTCCTTCACCGGCTACGGCGAGAAGGGCGAAGAGGCCAACAAGCCCGGCTTCGACAGCAACGCCTATTGGGCGCGCTCCGGCCTGATGGACCTCGTCCGGGCCGACACCGACACCACACCGGCCCGTTCCGTCGCCGGGATGGGCGACCACCCCTGCGCCATGGCGTTCTACGGCGCCATCGTCACCGCGCTGTATCAGCGCGAGAAGACCGGCAAGGGCTCACATGTCGCCTCCAATCTGATGGCGAACGGGGTGTGGGCGGCGAGCGTGCTGGCGCAGGCCAAGCTCTGCGGGGCCAAGTTCGGCGAACGGCGGCCGCGCGAGCGCGCGCTCAACGCGGTCGCCAATCACTATCAGTGCAAGGACGGCCGCTGGCTGATCCTGTCACTGCTGAACGAGGAGAAGCAGTTTCCGACGCTGGCCAAGTGCCTCGGGCGCGAAGACCTCATCACCGATCCGCGCTTCGCCACCAAACCCGACCGCCACGCCCGCTCGGTGGAGCTGATCAAGATTTTTGACGAGACCTTTGCGACCAAGGATCTCGCCGAATGGCGCAAGATCCTCGACGGCAACGGCCTTGTTTTCGGCATCGTCGCCATTCTCGACGATATTCCCAACGACAAGCAGATGCTCGACAACGAGGTGCTGGTGCCGTTCGAGAACGACACCATGCTCACCATCTCCAGCCCGATCTGGATCGAAGGCGCCAAGAAGGTCCAGCCGCGCAAGCCGCCGGCGGTCGGCGAGCACAGTGACGAGATTTTGCGCGGGGCGGGATACGACGAGCAGGCGATCAAGAAGCTGCGGGGTTCGGGGGCGGTGGGCTGAGCTCGCGCCGCATATTCCGTCTTTGCGAGGGGCGAAGCGACTAAGCAATCCAGAATCCCACCCCGCATGCATTACTGGATTGCTTCGCTTCGCTCGCAATGACGGCGAGAGTAGCGCCGGCTATTTCAACGCCAGCCAGCCCAGCGTGAAGAGAATCCCGCCGACGATGACGACCACCGCGACCGCCCAGGTGCTGACGCGGATGCTGCCGGTGATCTGCTTGGCCTCCTCATTTCGCGCAATCTCGCGATTGCGTTCCTTGTTGGCTTCGCTCGTCTCCGTCATGGGTCATCCAAATCGGCTGGAGGTGGCCTAACGCGTCCTGATGAAGCACATGCCGATGCGGCTCGAGGCCGCGGCGGCCTGACAGGTCAGACCCTTAGCACAGCTCCATGACGTAAAACTCTTATCGGGCGTTCCCGATCCCGCATTTTGCAGGGAACAATGTGCGCCCCAGCCGTCCTGATATTCGGTGCCGGCGAGCTCGGCGCTGCCGCGGGTTTGCGGGCGGCTGGCAAATCCGCGCGAGAAATCAGGGCGTTTGCCTGCGGCGAAGGCGGTCAGGATGTCACGGCGGCGGATCTGGTCGCCGACGAAATGCGGCGAGGCTGGCACGATGGTGGAATTGGACGGCTTGTCCGCAAGCCAGTCCACGCCGGGGAAATGGAAGCCGCCGATGCCGCGGGTCTGGTGGCAGCCGGCGCAGGTGACGTCGTTGAGACGGCGCTGGAAACCCGCGACCGAGCGGATGTTCTGCATATCGATGCCGCGCGCGGCAGCCTGCTTCAGCGCGCCGACCACGTCGTCGTCGGTGAAGACGGGATCGGCCTTGCCCTCGCCCGTTCCTTCCCCTTGCATCATGCCGAACTCCGGCTGCATCGCCGATGCATCGAGGCCGGCGGGCGTCGGCACCAATGCAGCCTTGGCCAAAAACTTTTCCGGGATCAGCACCGTGCCGCGATCGAACGCGCGGAGATTGTCCGGCGCAAGCAGCCAGGACGTGAATTCCCGCCGGAGATCGGCGTCGGCCAGAATCCTGTCGCGGTCGATCTGGTTCTCCAGCGTCGATTCCTCGAACGTCTTCGTTGCGGCGTCGTACTTGAACACCTTGAGCAGATAGTCGGAGCGGAAGTCGTGCAGTGCCGATTTCGGCGCGATCGAGATCTGGATATTTGTCTCGATGCGATCGAGCATCGCATCGTCGGGTGATCGGCCGCCGCCGATCAGGCCCTGCCAGTCGCCATTGTCGAGCCAGCGCCGCGCGACCTCGGCGCAGGTGACGGGCTTGCCGCCCGCATCGACCTGATGAGGATCTCGTGCCTTCATCACCAGGTTGAATGTCATCGGCAGGCGCGTCGCGCTCGTGCTGCCGTTGGGCCTGGTCTCGAAACGGGCGAGACGGTAGATCAGCCGGATCTCGCCGCAGGCCTCCTCCGAGACATAGGCACGGTCCATGCGGTTGACGATGCCGGCGAGGACAAAGCGTGTGTCGCGGGATTTCAGATTGGCGCGGTCGAACAGCTGCACGTCAAAGCCTTCGCCGACGCCGATGGTCTCGGTCGGCCAGGCCGCCTTCTGCTGCGCGACATAGCGATCGAACTCCGCATCGATGGCGGGGGGAATATCCTTGAGCTGCGGCAGCGACCCGAACAGCATATCGGTCGTGAGCGGAAAGTTCGCGTTGCGCTCCGGCCAGAGCAGCCGCGAGATCGTCAGCCTGTCGTCATGGTCGAGCTTGCGCAGGAGATCGCGATCGGTGATCGCAGTGCCGCGCATGGGCTGTGCGTTCTCTGCGGCAAAAGACGGCACGACGCCGCCGAGCAAGACGACGACAGCAAGGAGAATTCGCAACGCGCGGCTCATGCCTTCAGTAACACCGGCGGCGCGAGCCTATTCAAGCAAAAAGGCGCTTCACAGGGTGGTGAAGCGCCTTTTCAAAAGTGCTATATCGGACGCTTAGCGCGAGACGATCAGGCCCTTGCTGGTGACGACCACCCAGCGGCCGTCCTGGCGGCGGATCGCATCGACGCGGCCGATGCCGGGGATGGGATCGCCCGGATAGACCTCGTAGAGGCCGTCGCGACCTTCGATCAGCGCACCGCCATTGGCGGCATTGCGCAGCCTCCAGCCTTCGATCGTCGGCAAACGTCCGACCTCGGTCTTGGGAGCGGCGGGCGCGGGAGCCGGTGCGGCGGCGGCGGTCGCAACCTGGGTCGGCGCGATCGAGCCGGTGGTCTCCTTGGGCGCCGCGGGAGCTGCTGCAGCCTGCGCGGGGGCTGCCGGCGGCGTGGCGCGGAGCTTGTCGACGGTCTCGGACAGTTTTGCGATCTTGGCCATCGGCTCGGCCTGCGCCTTTTCGAGCTTGTCGAGGCGATCATTGGCGCGATTGAACTGGCTGAGGCCGGTCTTGGAGGTGTGCTCGACATTGGCCTTGAGCGCAACGATGTCGGCATCGATCCGCGCAATGGACGCATCCAGCGCGCTGGTATCGGCGACCTGAGCAGGCGCGACGGCCGGGGCAGCAAAATGCATCACGCCGGCGGTCGCGAGCGCGCCGCTGATGGCGCCGACGCTCGCCGCAATCGCCACCACCGCGGCCATCGCCGACAGGCGGCGCTTGGCTCCGGTCTCGCGGGGCTCCTCCGCCTTCACATGCGGGGCAAACTCCTCACGATCCCAGGAGCGCTCCGACGGCGCCATGACGATGAGCTTGCCGAGCTTCGGCTCAGCTTTGGTCTCGCCCTTCGGCTCAGCCTTTATCTCGGTCTTGATCTCAGTCTTGATCTCACTCTTGGGCACCACGATCGGGGGCGGCTCGACCTTGGGGGCTTCCGCCTTCACCGGATCAGGTTTGGGCAGCGTCTCGTGGTCGGGGGCAATCGAAGGGGCCTCGATGCCGGCAGGCTCGACGGCCTGCAGCGCGGTCGCCGCAGCTTCAACGACGCCAGTATCCTGGGCGGCCTGCTCAGTCATCGGTTCGCTCACGGCTCAAATACTCCAGTCTCGGTTGACCTTTTGGTAACTTTCATTGCTTGCGAAATCCTTACCCGCGGACCCGCTTACCGAAATTTTAGGAACTCTTCCGGGGCCGAATTGGGTCGGGAAAGTGGAACCGGCGTGGCAGGCATGAAACAATTTGTAACCGGGTGAAGATGAACGGCCACGGAATGGGACGGACAGACCAGTGCTTCCCGCGGCTGGGCGCGCACCATCCTGATCGATGCCGGGTTGTCCTCGAGCTATCGGCGATGGCGTAGTGCCTGACTTTCGCGGGCCCGCCGGAACACACCGCAGGAAGCGATGCGAATTGCGATCGCAGAATCGCATAGCCTCTTGAGGAGCGCACTGGACGCGCGCTCGAATTTCGAGCCGATCATGCAATTGGCCAGGGATCTGGACAAGCCGGACGATTTAGAGGGCGCGACGACACATCAGGGCTGGCCGTTGATCATGGCTTGCTCGACCGCACTGCCCGTTAGGTCCCATTTGCGCAGCAGCTCCTGATAGCTGCCATCGACCATGAGCGCCGCGAGCGCCTGCTTGAGCTTCAGCCCGAACGGCGCATCGTCTTTGGCGAATCCGAGTCCCATGTCCTGAACGAGGAATGGCTTGCCGAGAATGACGTAGCGGTTGCCCTCGATCGTGTTCTGATACGGGATGGTCTCGGCGCCCTGGACGGCTGCATCCGCGCGCCCCTGGTTCAACTGCAGCCGCGTATCCGGTGATCCGTCCGTGCCCACGACAACCACGGCAGGCTTGCCGGCTGCGGTGCAATGCTCGTCGCTCCATTTCTCGACCGCCGCGGGCCAGATGGTCCGGCGCGCGGTGGCGACCCGTTTGCCGCACAGCGCATCCAGATCAGGAAAGCGCGCGGCATTGGCACGCAGCGTGAAGAACACCGTGTTGGCGTGGAGGTAATCGAGAAAACTCACGGTTTCCCGACGCTCCGGCGTATCGGCCATACCAGCCACGATGACGTCCGCCCGCTTGGTCTCGACCGAACTGATCAGCTGATCGAAGCTCGAATCGATCCAATTGACCTTGACGCCGATCCTGGCGGCGATCGCCTCAACGATATCGACGTCGAAACCGATCAGCTTGCCGGATGCCGGGTCCTTGAATTCGAAAGGAGGATATTTCGGCACCGTCGCCGCATTGAGGATTGTCTTCGCCCCCTGCGCGTTAGCGATACCCGTAGCCTGGCCGAGCCCGATCACAACGGCGAGGGCTGCAAAACAAAGGCTGGATCGTGACAACATGATATTTCCCCTGTGCGCGCCGATGGCGTCGAATGGCTAGCCCAGCACCGCCGAGATGAAATCGCGTGTGCGGGCCTGGGTTGGCCTGCCGAGGACCTGTTCCGGCGAGCCGGCTTCGACCGCCAGCCCCTGATCCATGAACAGCACCCGGTTCGCGACTTCGCGCGCGAATCCCAGTTCGTGCGTGACGACGATCATGGTCATTCCGCTCCGCGCGAGGTCGCGCATGACGGAAAGCACTTCACCGACGAGCTCCGGATCGAGCGCGGAGGTCGGCTCGTCGAACAGCATCAACGCCGGCTTCATCGCGAGCGCGCGGGCGATTGCGACCCGCTGCTGCTGGCCGCCCGACAGCTCGATCGGATAAGCCCCGCATTTGTGCGCAAGACCCACGCGCGCGAGCAGCTCTTTGGCGGCCAATTCGGCCTGCCTGCGCTCCATCTTCAAGACCTGAACCGGGCCTTCAATGACGTTCTCCAGGGCGGTCTTGTGCGGAAACAGGTTGAAGCGCTGGAACACCATGCCGGTCGCAAGTCGTTGCCGCGCGATCTCGCGCTCGGACAGCTCGAACAGCTTGCGGCCGGTGCGCCGGTAACCGACAAGTTCGCCGTTGACCCACAGGGCACCACCATCGATGACTTCGAGCTGGTTGATGCAGCGCAGGAAGGTGCTCTTGCCCGAGCCTGACGGGCCGACAATGCACAGCACCTCGCCACGGTCGATTTCGAGATCAATGCCCTTCAGTGCTTCGAACCCGCCGAAGGATTTGCGCGGGGCGACAGATTTGACGATGGGCGTCACGTCGATGCCCCGGCTCGTCTCGTTGCGCCGAAGGCGCCGGCGCCGCGTGCAAAATATCGTTCGACCCGTCCTTGGAGGGTGGAGAGCACCGTGACGACGACGACGTACCAGATGCCCGCGACGATCAGCAGCTCGATGACACGGTTGTTCGCGTAATAGATGTTTTCGGCGCTATAGACGATTTCCGGAAACTGGATCACGCTCGCCAGCGAGGTCAGCTTCACCATGCCGATCAGTTCGTTGCCGATCGGTGGGACGATCACGCGCATGGCCTGGGGAAGGATGATCCGGCGCAGCGCTTGCAAGTTAGGCATGCCGATCGCCTTGGCCGCCTCGTATTGGCCCTGGTCGACAGACAACAGGCCGGCGCGCACCACCTCGGACGTATAGGCTCCCTGATTGATGCCGAGCCCCAGCAACGAAGCGAGGAAGGGCGTCATCACTTCGACGGTCGGCACCTCGACAAGCCCGGGAATGCCGAGACTGGGGAAGACCAGGGCAAGGTTGAACCACAGCAACAGTTGCAGCAGCACGGGCGTGCCGCGGAAGAACCAGACATAGCCGGCCGCCGCGCAATTGATCACCGGGTTCGCCGACAGCCGCATGACGGCGACGGTCACGCCGATGGAGACGCCGAGCAGCATTGCGAGCGCCGTCATCAGCACCGTGTTGCCAAGGCCCACGACGATGCTGCGCACCGCAAGATATTGTCCGACGACGGCCCATTCGATCCGGCCGTGGGCAAACGCCATGACGACCCAGGACACGAGCGCGACGATCAGCGCGGCGCTGACATAGCGGCCGACGTGCTTCCGCCGCACATGCTCGAACTCCGAGATGTCCTCGGTAAAGCCGTCTCGCCCGCCCAGGACGGGATTTTCACTCAATACGCTTGCCATGACGGTGTCTTCGTCGTCCTGCGATGCTCGCTGCACATTCATTTGCGCGATCGCCAGCGTGCCGCCGGCTCGTCGCCGCGGGTCTGGAGCTACCGGCTTGCCTTTGGATTCTCGCTTTAGTAAATCGTTTTACTAAACTACAAGGACCGGAAGGAATGTCAATGCATCATGTCACGAAAGAGGATCTGATCGCCCAGATCGAGCGCGATCGAGCCTCCCACATCGCGTTTCTCCAGGCGTTCATTCGGGAGCCGTCGCCCAATCCGCCAGGCGATACGCGGCGGGCCGCGCGCGTCGTGACGCATTACCTCGCAAACCGCGGCATCGAGCCGTCGATCGTCGCCCCGCGGGAGGACCTGCCCAATATCGTCGCCGAATTCGAGGGGAGACGCAGCGGACGGCGCCTGGTGATGAACGGCCATATCGACGTGTTTCCGGTGGGTGACGGCAGCGGCTGGACGCGCGATCCCTGGTCGGGCGCGCTGGAAGATGGCTGCGTGCATGGCCGCGGAGCCTGCGACATGAAGGCCGGCACCGCCGCCTCGATCATCGCGTTCAGCTACCTGCACGCCCGCCGCGCCGCGCTGTCGGGCAGCCTTGGCCTCACCGCCGTGTCGGATGAGGAGACTGGCGGACGCTGGGGCAGCCGCTGGCTGCTCGAAAACGACACGCGATGGCATGGCGACTGCATGATCAACGCGGAGCCGAGTGGGCTGCAGACCGTCCGCTTCGCCGAAAAAGGCACGCTGCGGCTGACCTTCACGGTCCGGACCGCCGGCGCGCATGGCGCCTATCTGCACAAATCGGAGAGCGCGACGCGGATCGCTGCGAGCCTGATCACCCGGCTTGGACAGATCGAGGCGATCGTCCCCGACCTCTCACCTTCTTTGCGCAACTATCTCGCCTTGCCCGAAGTGCGCGCGGCAGCGGACGGCGCGATGGGCGCCGGCGCCGCCGACGTCCTGACCCGCCTCACGCTGAACATCGGCACCGTCCAGGGCGGGCTGAAGGTCAACATGATCCCCGCGTCCTGCGTCTTCGAGGCGGACATTCGGTTGCCGATCGGCCTGGATGCCGCTCGAGTGATGCAGACCATCCACACCATTCTCGCCGACTACCCGCAGGCGGAAGTCGCCATTCAGGAGGCCGCCAGCAATCCTCCGAATTCATGCGCACACGACCACCCGATGGTCGGCATCCTCGCGCGCAACGCCGAGACCGTCTCCGGTCTGCGCCCGGTCGCGGTTCCCTCGCTCGGCGCAACCGATTGCAAGTTCTGGCGCTATCACAAGGTGCCCGCTTATATCTATGGGCCGGCACCGACGCGCATGGCGGCTGCCAACGAATGCGTGTCGGTCGAGGAGTTCATGACGGTCATCAAGACCCACACGCTATCGGCCTGGGACTACCTGACTGACGGTGGATAGCCCGGCGCCGGCCGCTTTCCGATGCTATAGGATTCGAGAGCCGGACCGATACCTGTCGCCCCGGCGCGAGATCATCCAGAGGCGAGGCTTGGTGGCTGGCAAGAGAGTAACGATAGCCGATGTCGCGAAGGCGACGGGCGTCTCGCCCGGCGCGATATCGCGCATCCTGAACAACGACCCGACCCTCAACGTGCGGGACGAGACCAAGGAGACGGTGCGGCGCGCGATCGCGGAGCTGGGCTACGTCCCCAATCCGCAGGCGCGCGGCCTCCGCCTGGCGCGCTCGGGCAGCCTCGCGATGATCGTGCCAGAGATCAACAGCCCGGCCTTCGTCGCGATCATTCAGGGCGCGCAACGGGCGGCCTACGAACTCGGATATTCGATGCTGATCGGCGGCATCGGCGAGGAAGGCGAGGACCCGAACCTCGCCGCGCGTATTCTCTCCAGCAACAGGGTGGACGGCTTTCTGATCTCCACCGGCAAACAGGAAGCGCGGCAATTGGCGGCCGTACAGCGGCTTGGAGCGCCGGCCGTGCTCGTCAATCGTTACCTGAACGAGCAGCTGCCGCATGTGGTGCTGGATGACAAATCCGGCGTGGCGCTCGCCATCAATCATCTGGCCGACCTCGGCCACGAGCGGATCGGATTTCTCGGCAGCACGCGACGATTCCTCGGCACACGGCGTCTGGCGGGATTCAAGCAGGGGCTTGCCGAACGCGGGCTGCGCTTCGACAAGCGGCTCGTAGTGGATTGCGGCTACGACCGGGAGGGCGGCGAAGCAGGTGCGCACACGGTGCTCGCCCTCGCGGACCGTCCGACCGCGCTCTTTGCCACCAACCATCTGGTCGCCGCGGGCGCGCTACGCGTGGCGCGAGAACTGGCCCTCGATGTTCCCGGCGCGTTATCCATCGCAAGTTTCTATGACGGACCCGTTGCCGACCTGCTGACGCCGGCCGTGACGTCGGTCGCCTACCCGCTTGACCAACTGGGTTATGAGGCTGTGCGGATGCTGGTTCGTCTGATCACGGGCGAAGGAGCGGGGCCCACCGGCATCACCATTCCACCGACCGGCCTCGTCGTCAGACAGTCGACTTGTGCCGTCTCCGGCTAAGTGCGCAAGATCGCGCCACTGGCCGGAACGAGGCCGGCTACATCACCACCGGCGCATCCGGCAGCTCGTTCGGATGCGAGCCATCGGGCGGAAAGTGCCTAGCCAGCTCTTTCGACACCGCCGCGATGCCGGCGATGACGCCGTGCTCGAACCGGCCCGCTTTGAACTCCGCCTCCATCGCGCGGCAGATCGCCTCCCAACCGGCGGCGCCGACCTTCGCGTCGATGCCGCGGTCGGCGATGATCTCGACGTCGCGGTCGGCGAGCAGGAGATAGATCAGGACGCCGTTGTTGTGCGCGGTGTCCCAGATGCGCAGATGCGAGAACAGATCGAGCGCGCGCTCGCGGGCGAGCTGGCCGCGGAACAGCGGGCGGCCGTCGAGTGCGCCTTCGACGACGAAGCGGACCTGGCCGGAATGGGTGGCCTCGCCCTGCCTGATCGCCTGCTCGATGCGGGCGAGCGCGTCCTGCGGAAACACGCGCTTTGCGCGCCAATGATGTTGCAGCAGATGGCGGGTGATGCGTTTGAGGCTCATGACTACCAGCTCCCCGAGGCGCCGCCGCCACCGAAGCTGCCGCCACCGCCGCTAAAACTGCCGCTGTCGCTCGACGACGAGCCGCTGCTCCAGCCCCCCGACGAGGAGCCGCTCGACCACGAGCCGCCGCTTGATCGTCCCGTCCCAGATCCGACCCCCAACAGATCGGCGACGAAGGTCAGGACGGCGCCGAGCACACCGGCGCCGAGGCCGATCACAGCAGACTCCAGTACGAACCAGGCGAGGAGCCCGACTATCACCCCGGTCACCACTGAGCCCAACAGCCGGCCGAACATGGCGCGCAGAAATCCGCCGACGACCAACGGTCCGAACAGCACGAAATAAAAGAGCGGCTCGATGTCGTTCCAGCTGCCGAAGTTCACGCTGCGCGAGGGCGTCGGCAGCGGCTCGCCGTCGATGATGCGGATGATCCGGTCGGCGCCTGCGGAAATGCCGCCGGCGAAATCGCCCTCCCTGAATTTCGGCGTGATGACCTCGTCGATGATGCGCCGCGAGGTGACGTCGGTGAGCGCGCCTTCGAGGCCGTAGCCGACCTCGATGCGCAAATGCCGGTCGTTCTTGGCGACGACGAGGATGGCGCCGTCATCGACCTTCTTGCGCCCGATCTTCCAAGCCTCCGCAACGCGGATCGAGAACTGCTCGATGGTCTCGGGCTGCGTGGTCGGCACGATCAGCACGGCGATCTGGCTGCCCTTGCGCGTCTCGAAGTCGCGCAGCTTTTGCGTCAGCGCAGCAATGTCGCTGCTCGAGAGCGTGCCGGTCTGGTCGACCACGCGGCCGGTGAGTTGCGGGATGGCGACGTCGGCGAAGGCGGGGAAGACGAACGTAAGGAGGAGCGCGATGACGATCGCTGCACACCAAACATTCGCTGTCATCGCCCGGCTTGACCGGGCGATCCAGTATTCCAGAGACGCCGGCGGATTACGGAGAGGCCGCGGCGTACTGGATTCCCCGCCTGCGCGGGGAATGACAGCGGCGGGTGGGGTGCGCATTGGAGCCGAACGCGCTTACTTCGACGGCGCCGGGTTGAAATCCACCTTCGGCGCGGTCGAGATCGCCTTCTCGTTCTCGACGGTGAAATTCGGCTTCTCCTTGTAGCCGAACACCATCGCGGTGAGGTTGCTCGGGAACGAGCGGACGGTGACGTTATAGTCCTGGACCGATTTGATGTAGCGGTTGCGGGCCACAGTGATGCGGTTCTCGGTGCCCTCGAGCTGCGACATCAGATCCTTGAACAGGGCGTCCGACTTCAACTGCGGATAATTCTCGGTGACGACCAGCAAGCGCGACAGCGCGCTGGATAGCTCGCCTTGCGCGGCCTGGAACTTCTGGAACGCCGCGGGATCGTTCAGCACTTCCGGCGTTGCCTGGATGCTGCCGACCTTGGCGCGGGCATTGGTGACGCCGAGCAGCACGTCCTTCTCCTGCTGCGCAAAGCCCTTCACCGAATTGACGAGGTTGGGCACGAGATCGGCGCGGCGCTGATACTGGTTCACCACCTCGGACCAGTTGGCCTTGATCTGCTCGTCCTCGCTCTGGATCGCGTTGTAGCCGCAATTGGTGAGGCTGAGCGAGGCCAGCGCCGCCAGCACGGTGAGGATCTTGCGCATCAAATTTCTCCCGGTGGAATCGGGGGGCAAACTATCAGATCGAACGCATGCGGCGCCAGATCTCCTGATCGGGCGGCGCGAAAAGCAGCCGGCTCACGCAAGCCGCTTGCTTAATCCCGACCGAAATAGTCAACATGGACGAATAACAATAACGAATATCAGGGGAGCGCGATGTCCTCGTTCGAGACCATCCTCGTGGAGCGGCCGGAGCCGTCGATCGCCCGCGTCGTGATGAACCGGCCCGAGGCGCGCAACGCGCAGAACCTGCAAATGACCTACGACCTCAACGCCGCCTTCGACGAAGCGGTGCAGGACGACGCCGTCAAGGTCATCATCCTCGCCGGCAACGGGCCGCACTTCTCCTCCGGCCACGATCTGCGCCCCGGGTCTAGGAACGCCGCCGGCGTCGATTTTCCGCCGATCGGAAATTGGGGCGGCTTCGCCGAGCCGAATGCACACGGCCGGTTCGCGCGCGAACAGGAAATATATCTCCAGATCACACGGCGCTGGCGCAATCTCGCCAAGCCCATGATTGCCGAGGTGCACGGCAAGTGCATCGCCGGCGGATTGATGCTGGCCTGGGCTTGCGACCTCATCGTTGCCAGCGACGATGCACAGTTCTGCGACCCCGTGGTGACGATGGGTGTCTGCGGCGTCGAATGGTTCGTGCATCCCTGGGAGCTCGGCCCGCGCAAGGCCAAGGAGTTTCTGTTCACCGCCGACAGCTGGAGCGCCGAGGAGGCGCACCGGCTCGGCATGGTCAACCAGGTCGTACCGCGCGCAGAGCTTTCATCGCGCGTGCTGGAGCTCGCGCGCCGGATCGCGTCAAAGCCATCCTTTGCGCTGAAGCTGACCAAGGAGGCGGTGAACCGCTCCGTCGACGTCACGGGCCAGCCCGCCGCGATCGACCAGGCCTTCGCGCTGCATCAGCTGTGTCACGCCCACAATCTTCAGGAGTTCGGCATGGTGGTTGATCCATCCGGACTGCATCCCTCCGTGCGCAAGCCGCCGGCGGCTGCGGAGTAGACCATGGACCTCAATCTCAGGGATGAGCAGCGCCTGCTGCGCGACAGCGCGGAACGCTACGATGCCGATCATCGCCGCAGATGGCGAACGAGATGATGCGGGGATTTGAGGGACTGTTGCGCAACACACTCCGGCCGTCGTCCCGGACAAGCGTAAGCGCAGATCCGGGACCCATACTCCGCGGCAATCGCTTTGCGACGACTCGGAGTTGCCAGTGCGTGCAACTAACCAATTCGGTGGTTATGGGTCCCGGATCGGCGCGCGCTTTTGGCGCGCTTGTCCGGGCCGACAGTTGAGATTGTCGCGATGACGCGGACTAACCCGCCGCCTTCGCGTCCCTGATCGCTTTCCAGATCTTCTGCGGCGTCAGCGGCGTGTTGAGCTGGGTGATGCCGAGCTCGGCGAGCGCATCCATCACGCCGTTGGTGACGCAGGGCGGGCCGCCGATCGCGCCGGATTCGCCGCAGCCTTTGGCGCCGAGCGGATTGGTACAGCAGGGCGCGGAATCGTCCAGCGTCACCACGATCGGCGGCACGTCGTCGGCGCGCGGGATGCAATAGTCCTGGTAGCTCGCGGTGAGGAGCTGACCGTCGGCGTCATACGAGACGCCCTCATACAGCGCCTGGCCGATACCTTGCGCGACGCCGCCGTGGATCTGGCCGGTGACCAGCATCGGATTCACGGCGACGCCGACGTCGTCGACCGTAGTGTAGCGCACGACCTTGGAGACGCCGGTCTCCGGATCGATCTCGACCTCGCAGATATGGGTGCCGTTCGGCCAGCTGGGACCATCGACCTCGCCTTCGGAATCGACGCTGAGTTTTGCGCCACTCTCCTTCTCGGCGAGATCGAACAGGCTTATGCGGCGGTCGGTGCCGACCACGGTGAGCATGCCGCCCTGGTATTCGATGTCCTCGACCGAGGTCTCGAGCACGTTGGCCGCCTTCTCGCGCGCCTTCTGGATCAGGTCGTTGGAGGAGACGGCGACGGCCGTGCCGCCGACGAACAGCGAGCGCGAGCCGACGCTGCCAAAGCCCATGGCGAGATCGGTGTCGCCTTGCACGACATCGATCTTGTCGAGGGGAATGCCGAGCGAGTCGGAGATCATCTGGGTGTAGGTGGTCTGCAGCCCCTGCCCCATCGCCATGGTGCCGGAATGCAGCACGACGCGGCCCTGCGAGGTCGCGTGCAGGCTGACCTTCTCGGTGTGGGCGCGGCCGCCGGTCCACTCGATGTAGGAGGTGAGGCCGCGGCCGTAGAGCAGGCCCTTCTTCTTCGCGGCCTTCTTGCGCGCGGCGAAACCGTCCCAGTCGGCGAGCTTCACGGCGCGGTCGAGCATGTGCGCAAAGGCACCGGAATCGTAAACCTGGCCGGCGGCGTTGGTGTAGGGCAGCTGCGCCGGCTTGATGTAGTTGGCTTTGCGGATCGCGCGCGGATCCATGCCGATCTTGCGCGCGGCGGCGTCGAACAGGCGCTCGACGATGAAGACAGCCTCGGGGCGGCCCGCGCCGCGATAGGCGCCGACGGGTGCGGTGTGGGTCATCACCGACTTGATCTCGAAATGCACCAGCGGCAGATCGTAGACACCCGTCTGCACGAACGGCCCGAGCACCAGCGGAATGATGTTCGCCGCGCCTGAGGAATAGGCGCCGGTGCAACCGATCGAGGTGACGCGATAGGCCAGCACCTTGCCCTTCTCATCCAGTGCGAAGGACGCCGTCGAGGTGAGATCCCGGCCATGGGTGCCGCCGACGAACTCGTCGGTGCGATCGCCGCGCCAGCGGATTTTTTTGTTCAGCTTGGTTGCTGCGTAAGCGACGATGCCGTCTTCGGGATAGAGGTTGGTCTTCTGGCCAAAACCGCCGCCGATGTCGCCGACCAGAACGCGCACGCTATCCTTGGGACGCTTCAGCACGGCTTCCGCCAGCACGTCACGGGTCGAGGCCGGGGTCTGCGACTGTACGTGCAGGAGCAGACGGCCGGTCTTCGCGTCGATCTCGGCAATGGTCGAGCGCGGCTCCATTGCTGACGGCACGAGGCGCTGGCTGACGAGATCGAGCTCTACCGTGTGCGCGGCCTTGGCAAAGGCCTCGTCCACCTTGGCGGCATCGCCGTAAGACATCGCGCCGACGATGTTGTCGGGCGCCTCCGGCCACACCACGGGCGCGCCGGGCTTGACGGCCTCGACTGGATCGACAACCGCCGGCTGCACGTCGTATTCGACCACGATCGCCTCGGCCGCGCTCTGGGCTTCCGCGCGCGAAGACGCCACCACCGCGGCCACAGCCTCGCCGGTGTAACGCACGACCTCATGGGCAAGCAGGCGCCGCGGCGGCACCGTCATCGGCTTGCCGTCGGGGCGCTTGAAGATGCTGAGCGTCGGAATGGTGCCGATGTCGTCCTTGACGAGATCCGCGCCGGTATAGATCGCGGTGACGCCGGGCATCTCAGCCGCGGCGCTGGTGTCGATCGAGACGATCTTCGCGTGCGCATGCGGCGAGCGCAGCACGTGCAACCACAGCGCGCCGTCCTGCGGCTTGTCGTCGATGAATTGCCCCTTCCCGGTCAGCAGCCGCTGGTCTTCCAAACGCTTGACGGGCTGGCCCGCTCCGAAACGCAAATTGCCGGGAAGGATATTCATTCCGTGGGATCCTCAGGGTCTTTTCGAAACTGCGGGCAGCCTTTTAGCGGATCGAGGTATGCGAGGCCAGCCGCGGTTTTAGGCGGTGAACCTACGGATTCGTCATGCCCGGGCTTGTCCCGGGCATCCACGTTCTTTCGTGCGGTGAGACGTGGATGGCCGGGTCAAGCCCGGCCATGACGACGACAAGGACAGCTCAGGCCAGCTCTCGCAACGCGGCTTCCACGACCTTGCGCGCCTCGGCAGTCAGCGGGGCCTGCGGTGGGACGGGGTCGCCAACATCATAGCCTTGGATCGAAAGGCCGGCCTTGATGCAGGCGGCGAGGTTGAAGCGGGCGAAGGCCTCGTTGATGCGCCACAGCCGGCGCTGGAGCGCCATGGCCTCATCCCAGCGGCCGGCCTTGCAGAGGTCGTAGAGCGCGACGCTCTGGCGCGGGATGATGCAGGCCGGACCCGCCATCCAGCCGAGGCCGCCGATCAGCATCACCGCGGCGGGGATATGGGCGGAGGCCGAGAATACCCGCAAGGCATCGCCGCAGCGGTTCATGATCGAGAGCAGCCGGCCGGTGTTGGTCGAGGCGTCCTTGATGTAGCCGATGCGCGGATGTTCGGCGAGGCGCGCGATCACGTCGAGGGTGAGATCGGAGCGCTGGAATTGCGGATTGGTGTAGATGACGACGGGAATGTCGACGGCATCCGCGATGGCGCGGAAATAGGACTCGACCTGGGCATCGCTCAGCGGGAAGTACGCCTCCAGGATCGCAAGGATGCCGTCGGCGCCGAGCCTCTCATAGCCCTTCGCCTGCACCACCGCGTCCGCCGTCGAGGTAGAGGCGACGCCCGCCACGATAGGCACGCGCCCCTGCGCCGCCTCGATCGTGGTCTGCACGACAGCCGTTCGCTGCGGCACGCCGAGATAGGCGAACTCGCCGGTCGAGCCGAGCGGCGTCAGCCCGTGCACGCCGGCACCGATCAGGTCGTCGCAGAGCTTTGCGAGGACGTCGGTGCGTACCGTGCCGTCGGCATCGACGGGCGAGACGAGATAGGGAAAGACGCCGTGGAAGTCGGACATGTCAGGCAGTGTTCCCAAACAGCGGGCGCTACGCGGCCCGTTCATCGCTGCTAACACGCGGAAAAATCGCCAGCAAGCGCGCGCATTGACCACTTCTTAAGGACGTTGCGCGCAGGGCTGTCATGTCGCGCCTTGCCCCGAACCGCTTGTTAGGAAGTGGCGGCGATGGTGCCGGCATGCCTCTCACAATGATGTCCAGGTATCTGCATCCCGACCCGCGCATCCGGCGCGAGCTCGTCGATCTCCTGTACACTTCGCTGCCGCAGGTCTGCGCCATCGGCGTCACCTCCGTGACGGGCGCCGCGGCGCTGGCCATCATGAGCGGCGATACCGGTTACGCCGTGATCTCGGTCTTCATCCTCGTCACGGCGGCGGCCCGGATCTATTCGCTGTTCCGCTACAAGTCGCGCGCGGCGCACTTCTCCGATGCAGACGTGATCCGCTGGGAACGGCTGTACGGGGCAGGCGCATCGGCGTTCGGCCTTGCGCTGGGCATGCTGTCGTATCGGGCGCTCCAGCTCGATGACGCGCCAGGCGCCTGGATCGCGTTCGGGCTGTCGATGTCCTTCTGCGTCGGCATGGTCTCGCGAGCCGCGATCCGCCCCTGGATCATCCTGAATACCGCGGCCGTCCTGTTGACGCCGACCATCATGGCCGGCCTGCTGCGGCCGGAGCTTGCCTACAAGCTCGGCGCCGTGATGCTGGTGTTCTTCTGGCTGACCTTGCGCGAGGCCTCCAAGCATCTGTCTGCGGCCTTCGTCGAACGTATCGAAGACAAGCTCCGCCTGGCGCGGCAAGCCACCCATGATTTCCTGACGGGACTTCCGAACCGCGCGGCCTTCTTCCAGGCACTGGCGTCGACGCGCGGCAAGTTCGCCATTGTCGCCATCGATCTCGACGGCTTCAAGCCCGTCAACGACCGTCACGGCCATCAAGCCGGCGACGATCTGCTGCGTCAGGTGGCTGAAAGGTTGTCGTTCTGCATCGGCGACACCGGCATCGCCGCTCGTTTCGGCGGCGACGAGTTCATGATGCTCAAGCCGATTGCCGAGGGCGACGACGGACGCGAGGAAGCACTTGCGCTGGCGCGCCAAGCCATCCGCGATCTCTCGATGCCCTTTTTGCTGACGGACATTCCGGTCCGCATCGGCGCGAGCGCCGGCATTCTCGTCAGCGATGCCGCGGCAGCGATCTCGACGTCGCAATTGCTTGAGCGGGTCGATCGCGCCCTCTACGTGGCCAAGCGTGCCGGAGGCGGCGGCTGGACCTGGTCGGAAGACGACATCGGACTGGAACGTCGGGCTGGCTGAACCAGCCCTGCCTGTTTACGCCCGGAGCAGCCGCACCCGCGTGCCCCAGGGATCGATCGCCTCCACGCCATCGGCCAGCGCGGTGACTTGCGTGCCGCCCTTGCGCAGGCGCTGCTCCTGGGCGGCGAGGATGTCGGGCTTCGCCATCACCAGCGAAAACCAGGCAAGGCCGGTCGCTTGATCATCGCGCCGGCCGGCGCCCTCGCTCTGCCAGACATTCATGCCGAGGTGATGGTGATAGCGGCCCGACGACAGGAACGCGGCGCCGTTGCGGCTGCGGGTCGGATCGAGGCCGATGGCGCCGTGGTAGAAGCTCTGCGCCTGCGCGAGATCGCCGACCCGCAGGTGCATGTGGCCGATGCGCAAACCGTCCGGCGCCCTGGCGTAGTCAGGCACGCGCGTGTTGGTCAGCGACAGCAGGTCGGGGATGTCGAGCTCGTCGGTCGCCATCTTCACGCTGCCTTCGCTCCACTGCCATTGCGAGGGATCGCGGTCGGCGTAGACCTCGATGCCGTTGCCTTCGGGATCGTCGAGATAGACCGATTCGCTGACGAGGTGATCAGCAAAGCCCGACAGCTTCACGCGATGCGAGGCGGCATAGACCAGCCAGCGCGCGAGGTCCTTGCGCGTCGGCATCAGGAAGGCGGTGTGATAGAGGCCTGCGGCATTGCGCGGCTCGATCGCAGCATCGGGGCGGGCTTCCAGCACCAGCAGCGTGATGCCTGATGTGCCGAGCTTCGCGACCGTTGCCGAACGCTCCATCACGGTGAGGCCGATCACGTCGCGGTAGTAATCTGCCACCGTGGTGAGGTTCTTCACCCGTAGTGTCACCATGCCGACCCGCATCGGTGTGCGGCTGGCATAGGTCGGCCCGGTACCCTGCGGGTTACCTTCGGCGCGCGCGGCCGCTGCGGCTGCCATCGCAAGCGAGCTGGCGCCGGCGAGTTGAAGCAGGGTGCGGCGGGTGAGATCGATGGTCATCAGTCAGGGCTCGCTGGAAAGGTCTAGGGCCATATGGCGTAATTTTCGGATTGCTACACGTTCCCGTGAGCGGCTCCCAATCACATGTTCGTCGCCCGTGGTCCTACGGAAGGTTTTTCCTGCCCACCCGGCCAGTTTCGCAATTGCCCGCGACATCCCAGATTGAGGACAACTTCAGGAGCTCGCCATGACCGACCTTACTCCTCTGTCCTCACTGTCGACCGCGCTCGCGGACCTCGTGGCGCGCGCCGCTCCGTCCATCGTCTCCGTGCATTCGCATCGGTCCCGCTCGACCGGGTTTGTCTGGAAAGACGGCCTGATCGTCACCGCCGACGAGGCGCTGGCCGACGAGGGCGAGGTCGAGATCGGCCTTGCCGACGGCAGCCGCGTGGCCGCCACGATCGTCGGCCGTGACCACACCACCGACATGGCGCTGTTGCGCGCCGAGATCGCCGTCGCGCCGGCCAAGCTCGTCGCGAAAATCCCGCCGCTCGGCGCGTTGTCGGTCGTGGTTGCCACCAACCGCGAGACACCGAGCGCCGCGCTCGGAATGGTCTCGACATCGGGTAAGGGCTGGCGCTCCTTGCGCGGCGGCGACATCGATGCGCGGATCGAGCTCGACGTCCGCTTGCGGCCGAGCCAGGAGGGCGGCCTTGCGCTCGATGCATCAGGCGAAGCCTTCGGCATGGCGGTGCTCGGGCCACGCCGCGTGCTCGTCATTCCGACCGCAACGATCGAGCGCGTCGCACCGCAGCTCGAGGCGCGCGGCCGCATTGCGCGCGGATATCTCGGCCTCGGGCTCCAGCCGGTGCGGCTCGACGATGGCATCGGCGCGATGGTGATGAATGTCGACAAAGCCGGCCCCTCGGCGGCGGCCGGCATCCGCCAGGGCGATGTGATCGTCGCGGTCAACGACCAGAAGCTCTCCGGCGTGCGCGCGCTGTCGCGGACGCTGGGACCGGCGAGCGTCGGCGCGGTGGTCGATGTCGCGGTGCGCCGCGGCGGTGAGCCCGTCAGCTTCAAGGTCACGGTCGGCGAGAGGCCGGAGGCGTGAGCGCGGACACAACGGACGAGATCGTCCTGTCGCTGGAGATCGACGATCCTGCGCTGGCCGATCGCCTGGCGATGCTGCTCGGCAGGGTCGCCGGGCTGCGTCTCGCCGCGCCCGGCGAGCAGGCCACGGCAACCATCGTCGCGCGCGATCCCCGCAGCAGACCTGCGGACATCGCACTGACGCAGCGCGAGCTCGACGTGCTGGCGCTGATGGCGGAAGGGGCCTCCAACAAGATGATCGCGCGCCAGCTCGGCATCTCCGTGCACACGGTGAAATTCCATGTCGGCTCGCTGCTCGACAAGCTGGATGCCACCGGCCGCACCGATGCGGTGGCGCATGCGGCCCGTCGCGGCGTGATCGAGCTATGATTTTGCCGGGAAGCTGAGCCGGACCGTCAGGCCCGGCGCGTTGTCATGCAGCGCAATCTCGGCGCCATGAAGGCGCGCGACTGCGGCCACAAGGCTAAGACCGAGACCGTTGCCCGGCGTGTAGCGGCTCTGCTCAAGCCGGTAGAATCGCTTGAAGACGTGATCGCGCTCCGCGGCGGGAATGCCTGGACCATCGTCGGCGATCGCGATGCCGGCGCCACCATCGGCGCTGCGGCAGGTCACCGTGACCTGCCCGCCCTTGCGGCCATGCTTGATCGCGTTGTCGACGAGATTGGCGACGGCGTCGAACAGCAGGTCGCGATCGCCGGTGATCGCAACCTCGCGATCGCCGTCAAGGCTGAGGCGGGTTTCGACCTGCTCGGCCGCGGCGTCGTAGAGCTCGACGACCTCGCCGGCAATTTCGGTCAGGTTCAGCGGGCGAAAGGCGCTTCGGCGGGCGCGGGTCTCGATCTCCGAGATCCGGGTGATCGAGGCGAACATGCCGAGCACGGCATCGAGATCGGCGATGGTGTCGCCGATCAGCGTCGCATCGGCCTCGCTGTTGCGCGGCGCGTGATAGGCCTTTTCCAGCCGGCCGCGCATCCGCGTCAGCGGCGTGCGCAGATCGTGGGCGACGTTGTCGCTGACCTGCTTGACCTCGCCCATCAGCGTCTCGATGCGGTCGAGCATCAGGTTGAGGTTCTCGGCAACGCGGTCCCACTCGTCGTGACTGCCGCGCAGGGGAATGCGCCGGTCGAGGGCGGACAGCATGATGGCACGGCTGGTGGCGTTGATCTCCTCGATCCGTCCAACCGTGCGCCGCGTCACCAGCACCGCGGCGAGTCCCGCCAGCACCGCCAGCAACACGGCGACCGCGACCATCGCGAGCTCGATCATCGCGGTAAAACTGCTGTGATCGCCGGCGTCGCCGACCCGGCTCTTCACATAGGCGATCGTGCCGAAATAGACATAGGCCATGATCGACGCAACGATCAGCCCGAATATGGCGATCGCGACCAGCGCGAGGCGAAAGGTCGAGGAGCGGAGCGTCTTAGCCAGGAGCACGGAGACAATATCCGATGCCGCGGATGGTGTGGATCAGCGGATAGGCCTGGGCATCGTCGACCTTGCGGCGGACGCGGCCGACATAGACGTCGATGATGTTGGTGGAGGGATCGAAATGCAGGTCCCAGACGTGCTGGAGCAGCATCGCGCGGGAGACGACGCGGCCCTCGTTGCGGACGAGATATTCGAGCAGCTGGAATTCGCGCGGCAGCAGCGGGATCTTGCGGCCGTGGCGGGAGGCGCTGCGCGTGATCAGGTCGATGGCGAGGTCACCGACGCGCAGCACCGTTTCCTTGGCGATGGTCTCGCTGCGGCGACCGAGTGCCTCCAGCCGTGCCAGCAATTCGGTGAAGGAGAACGGCTTGACCAGATAATCGTCGCCGCCGGCGCGCAGGCCGCGGACGCGGTCGTCGACCTCGCCGAGCGCCGAGATGATCAGGAAGGGCGCGGCGATGCCGTCGTCGCGCAACTGGCGCATCACGGTGATGCCGTCGATGTCGGGCAGCATGCGGTCGATGGTGATCACGGCATAGTCGCGCGCGGCGCCATGGCTGAGGGCTTCGCGGCCCGTGGCGGCGAGATCGACGTCATAGCCGGAGGTCGTCAGCTCCTCGACGAGCTGACCTGCGGTTTCCGGATCGTCCTCGACGACCAGGATGCGGCGGTGACCTCCGGTCATGCAAAACTCCGCGCGACGATCGCCACCAGACTATCCCGTTCCGGGGCGAGGCGGAACAGCCCGATGGCGATCTCGACAATGGTGCGGTACGGCGATGCGACTACCAATAGTCTCCGCACACATTGACCCATTGCCATCCATAGGGCGTCAAGCTCCTGCGCCAGCAGCCGTCGTCATAGCCATTGTAATAGTTGGCGTAGTAGTAGGGCGCGCCGAAGAAGGCGAAACGGCGGAAGTGATTGTGATGGAAGAAGGCGTGGCGGCCGATGAACGGACGGCCGGCAAAGTGCGGCCCGATCGCGGCATGCGCGAAGCGCGCGCCACCGAAGCCCGGTCCGCCGGCAAAGCGTGCGCCGCCAAAGCCGCCGGCTCGCATCCCGCCGAAGCCGCCATGCATTCCCATTCCGCCGCCACCGAAATGCGCGCCGCCGCCAAAGCCACCATGGCCGCCACCGCCGAAGCCACCACCGCCATGGCCTCCGCCACCACCACCGCCGCCGCGCGCGAGCACCGGCGAAGCGACCGCCATCATCGCCGCGAGCGTCGCGGCAGTGAGGCCCTTGAGAAGCCTGTTGTTCATCGAAGCATCCTCCTTGCAGTGCGGCGGTCACCGCGCCGCACTGGGAAGATGGGATGACGGGGCAAGTACCTCAACTTACAAAGGCGCCAGATTCTGACGCGGGTGTTAGTGTAGGTGACGCTCTCTCACTCTTTCGCCCCGTTCTGAGAGGCCGCGGCGAGCTTCGCTCGCGCTGATTGAGTTGGCGAGAGCAGCGAGAGAGTCGGAGGGACCGTTGATCTGGTTGACCTCGTGCCTTGCCCCTCACCCGGATCGCTAACGCGATCCGACCTCTCCCCGCAAAGGGCGGGGAGAGGTTTAGGACTCACGCCCGCTTGCCGTTGTTCTTTTCAGCGGCGCGGCGCATCGCTTCGGCGAGGGCACCGCCACCGCCGGACGATTCCTGCTTGCGCGGGGCGGACGACGTCATGCGCGACGGATTTCGCGAGGAATTGTCGCGCTGCATGCCCGGTGCATCCTTCTTGGCGCCGACCTCGTCGTCGAGACGCAGGGTCAGCGATATGCGCTTGCGGGCGACCTCGAAGTCCAGCACCTTCACTTTCACGATATCGCCGGGCTTCACCACCTCGCGCGGATCCTTGATGTAGGTCTTGGACATCGCCGAGATGTGAACGAGGCCGTCCTGGTGCACGCCGATGTCGACGAAGGCGCCGAAGGCGGCGACGTTGGTCACGGTGCCCTCGAGGATCATGCCCTTCTTGAGGTCCTTGATCTCCTCGACGCCTTCCTTGAACACCGCGGCCTTGAACGCCGGACGCGGGTCGCGGCCGGGCTTTTCCAATTCCTTCAGAATGTCGGTGACAGTCGGCAGACCGAAGGTCTCGTCGACGAAGTCCTTCGGCTTCAAGGTGCGCACGATCTCGCTGGAGCCGATCAGCGCCTTGATGTCGCTCTTGGTGGCCGCGAGGATGCGGCGCACCACCGGATAGGCTTCCGGATGCACGCCGGAGGCATCGAGCGGATCCTCGCCGCCGAGGATGCGCAGGAACCCCGCGCACTGTTCGAACGCCTTCGGGCCGAGCCGCGGCACCTCCTTCAGCGCCTTGCGCGACTTGAACGGGCCGTTGGCGTCGCGATGGGCCACGATGCTCTGTGCCAGGCCCGAGCCGACGCCCGACACGCGCGCGAGCAGCGGCGCGGAGGCGGTATTGACGTCGACGCCGACGGCGTTCACGCAGTCTTCGACCACGGCATCGAGCGACTTCGCCAGCTTGGCCTGGCCGAGGTCGTGCTGATACTGGCCGACGCCGATCGCCTTGGGCTCGATCTTGACGAGCTCGGCGAGCGGATCCTGCAGACGGCGAGCGATCGAGACGGCGCCGCGCAGGGTGACGTCGAGGCCGGGCAGTTCCTCCGAAGCAAACGCCGAGGCCGAATAGACCGAGGCGCCGGCTTCCGACACGACGATCTTGTTCATCTTCAATTCGGCGAGGCCTTTGACAAGCTCGCCGGCGAGCTTGTCGGTCTCGCGCGAAGCGGTGCCGTTGCCGATCGCGATCAGCTCGACCTTGTGTTTCAGCGCGAGCTTGCCGAGGATGGCCAGCGACTCGTTCCACTGCCGCTGCGGCTCGTGCGGATAGATCACGGCGGTGTCCACCACCTTGCCGGTGGCATCGACCACGGCAACCTTGACGCCGGTGCGGTAGCCGGGATCGAGCCCCATGGTCACGCGCGTGCCGGCGGGCGCGGCCAGCAGCAGGTCGCGCAAATTCGAGGCGAACACGCGCACGGCTTCAGTCTCGGCCGCGTTCCACAGCCGCATGCGCAAATCGATGTTGAGATGCACCTGAATCTTGGTGCGCCAGGCCCAGCGCACGGTATCGACCAGCCAGCGGTCGCCGGGACGCTTGAGATCGGCGATGCCGAACCGCTTCATAATCTTCAGCTCATAGGCGCCAGGCACGCCGGCCGGCGGCGCTTCCTCCGCCTGGATCTGGAGATCGAGGATCTCCTCCTTCTCGCCGCGGAACATCGCCAAAATTCTATGCGAGGGCAGCTTGGTCAGCGGCTCCGAGAAGTCGAAATAGTCGGCGAATTTTTCGCCCTCAGTCTTCTTGCCGTCGCGCACCTTGGAGGCCATGCGCGCGTTGGTCCACATGTCTTCGCGCAGCGCGCCGATCAGATCGGCGTCCTCGTCGAAACGTTCGACCAGGATGGCGCGCGCACCGTCGAGGGCAGCGGCCGCGTCCGCAACGCCCTTCTCGGCGTTGACATAGGCTTCAGCCACGTCCTTGGGATCGTTGCCGGGCTCGGCGATGAGCTGATTGGCGAGCGGCTCGAGGCCGGCCTCCTTGGCGATCTCCGCCTTGGTGCGGCGCTTCGGCTTGAACGGCAGATAGATGTCTTCGAGGCGCGCCTTGCTGTCGGCCGCCATGATCGAGGCCTCCAGCGCGGCGTCGAGCTTGCCCTGCTCGCGGACCGATTCGAGGATCGCCTTGCGGCGGTCTTCCAGCTCGCGCAGGTAAACCAGGCGCTCCTCCAGGGTGCGCAATTGCGCGTCGTCGAGCGCACCGGTCGCTTCCTTGCGGTAGCGGGCGATGAAGGGAACCGTGGCGCCGCCGTCGAGCAGCGTCACCGCCGCCTCGACCTGCTCCGCCCGGACCCCAAGCTCCTGCGCAATTTTCTGGTTGATATTTGCCACGCGAGAATCCTTCTAGCCAAGCACGCGACGCGGCGACGAACCACCGGCTGCGGGACGCCGCTTATGGACCAACCGGGGTTGATTCATCAAGGTACTGCGACAGACCGTCGACAGAGGATTTTTTGCTGAACCGATGCGTTCCCGCCACATTCGTGGGGGCGATGGGATGGATTAACGCTCGCCATGACGCATGTGAGATGTTCATGTCGCTCTCCAAGTACCGCTGTCATTCCCCGCGAATGCGGGAAATCCAGTAAGCCGCAGCCTGTCGATTCAATCACAACCGTCTCGGCGTAATGGATCGCCCGGTCAAAGCCGGGCGATGACAGTGAGTGTGTGGTTGCGGACATGCATATTCATCCTCGCGGCTATTTCGCCCGAGCTTTGCTTCATCTCTTGCCCTCTCATCCAAGAGGGCGCAGGGAAGACCGGGTGCCGACTGGCACCCGCGGTC
>NZ_JACOFR010000024.1 GCF_019455385.1 Bradyrhizobium sp. BR 10289 | reverse complement strand
GCCGGGATGGGCGATACATACGACAAATCCGAATTTCGGTAAAGCGGAATATTTCGCGCGAGTTGATTGACCCAGCGATTGGGTGTTTTGCCCCACAGGCAGCACACGATCTTGTAGCCCGGATAAAGCCACCGGGTCAGCGCGAAGCCCCGCGCTAGGACAGGCTTCACGTAATCCAGGAAGCTCGACACGCGATGGCGGGCCCGGATTGCACGTCGCTCCATCCGGACTACGCAACCGACCCGGCCTGCGACAAACCGGACGCCACCTTGACATAAAGACGCGACAATCCCGCGTCACTCAACTCTCCCCACCACTGTTTTCTCCCCGGAGTTCCCATGTCTTCTGCCGACCGGCCGGCGACGCGCCTTGCGACGCGGCTTGCCTTCCTCGTTGCGGGTTTCGGCATCGCGTGCTGGGCACCGCTGGTGCCGTTCGCGAAGACGCGCCTTGGCGTCGACGACGGCGTGCTGGGACTTCTGCTGCTCAGCCTCGGCATCGGCTCGGTCCTCGCGATGCTTCTGACCGGCATCCTGAGCGCACGCTACGGCAGCAAGCCGATCATCATTGCGGCGGGCTCGGCCTCACTCTGGTGCTGCCGCTGCTGACCATCGCCGGCTCGCCTGCGACATTGGCGCTGGCGCTGCTCGCATTCGGCGCCGCGCTCGGCTCTATCGACGTCGCCATGAACATTCACGCGGTCGAGGTCGAGCGTGCGGCGGCGCGTCCACTGATGTCCGGCTTCCACGCCCTGTTCAGCATCGGCGGCTTTGCCGGATCGGCCTTGATGACCGCGCTGCTCTCGCTGCAATTCGGCGCGCTCCCCTGCACACTGATCTGCTCCGTCCTGATGCTGATCGCGATGCTGGCCGCCTGGCCGCGCCTGCTTCGCGCCATGCCGGCTGCGGACGGGCCGCTGTTCGTGCTGCCGCACGGCTCGGTGCTGCTGCTGGCGCTGCTCGGCGCCATCACCTTCCTCGTCGAAGGCGCCATGCTCGACTGGGGTGCGCTGCTCGTGATCGGCGCGGGCCTCGTCTCCGAGACGCAGGGCGGGACCGGCTATATCGTGTTCTCGATCGCGATGACGATCGGGCGGCTGGGAGGCGATGCCGTCGTTGCGCGCATCGGCGATCGGATGACGCTGCTTTGGGGCAGCCTCATCGCCATCGCGGGGTTTGTCGTGCTGCTCACGGCGCCGGTAGCGGCGGCTGCGATCGGCGGCTTCCTGCTGATCGGCCTCGGCGCCTCGAACCTCGTGCCGGTGCTGTTCCGCCGGGCGGCGCGGCAGACCGTGATGCCGACGGGGCTCGCAGTCGCGGCCATCACGACCGCGGGCTATGCCGGCGTTCTCATCGGTCCCGCCGGTATCGGCTTCATCGCGCGTGTTGTCGGATTGCCGACGGCGTTCTGGCTGCTCGCCGCGCTGATGGGTCTCGTCACGCTGTCGGCGCGCATTGTCACCCGCAAGGACGCCTGAGCGATCTCACAGATTGCTCAGTCCGATCGACTTGATCACGGGCGCAAGGCTCGCCATCGTCGCATCGATGATGCGCTGGAATTTGTCGGGGCTCGAATCGCTGTCGGGCTCGATGCCCTGGGCACGGTAGTTCGCCTGCATCGCCGGGTCCGCCATGGCGAGGCGCGTTGCCTGCGCGATCCGGTCGATGATCGCATCGTCGGTCCGTTTCGGCGCGAAGATGCCGAACCAGCCTTCATAGCGCAGATCCGGCAGACCGGATTCGACCGCGGTCGGAATCTCCGGCGCGCCGCTCAGCCGCTTCTCGCTGGTGACCGCCAGCAGCCTGACCTTCCCGGCCTCGCCCAGTTGCTTCAGCTGGTCGGACATGACGCCGACGACGAGCGAAATCTGGCCGCCTGCGAGATCGTTGGTCGCCTGCGAAATGCCCCGATACGGCACATGAACCATGTCCAGCGCACCGGCCTGCAGCTTGAACGATTCGCCGACCAGATGATTTCCGGTCCCGATGCCGGGAGTCCCGTAGGACAGCTTTCCTGGATTGGCCTTTGCATAGGTGACGAGTTCGCGCAGGTCCCTGGCAGGCACCGACGGATGGACGGCAAAAACCAGCGCGGTGCTGATCAGGCGGTAGATGGCGCGGAAATCGCCGACGGAATAGCCGGGATTTTTCGAGGTCAGGGGAATGATGACCTGCGTCGAGCCATTGCCGAGCAGCAGCGAGTAGCCGTCGGGCTCCTCGCGCGCCACCGTGGCAGCTCCGATCGCACCACCCGCACCGCCGATATAGTCCACGAAAGTCGGCCCGAGCAGCGACGACATCTTGTCGACCCAGGGACGCCCGATCTGGTCGCCCGCGCCGCCGGCTCCGTAGGGCAGCACGAGACGAATGGGGCGGGACGGATAATCGGCGGCTTGCCCGCGGCAGGGAATGGCGGCCAGCGCCGCTGCGCCCGATAGCGCATGGACGAGCTGTCGCCGCGAGAAGGAAGGCATGTCTCAATTCCGGAAGCGGGTGTCACTGTCGATACGGGACCGGCTCCCGGCCCGTCCCATCGCAGCAATCCAGGGCCGCCGTCAATGCGACATCCGGGTAAGGAGCTGCCGTCATGGTCACAATCAGGCGAAGTAAGCCCTTAGCTTTAAATAACTTTTCAGGAGATCGCGCGACCCACGCCATCCACGCAGGACTGCCAGACCTGCCCACACCTTTCGGCCAGTTTACTGTACGGATCGTTCTGATAGACCAGAAATGAATACCTTTCAGACTCCCGTTGCGGGGGCCATGGCGCGTGCCAGATCGTAGCGAAGACTCGGCCATTTCCTTTGGGCCATTCCGACTGTTTCCGAAGTCGCGGCTCTTGGAAAAAGAGGGCTCGCCGCTTCACGTCGGTGGCCGTGCGCTCGATATTCTCATCTTCCTGGCCGAACGCCCCGGTGAAGTCGTCGACAAGCGGGAGCTGGTCAAGCGTATCTGGGCCGACGTCAATGTCGACGAGGGCAGCCTGCGCTTCCACGTTGCATCGCTGCGCAAGGTGCTCGGCGATACCGGCAAGTCCGCCCGTTACGTCGTCAACGTTCCCGGCCGCGGCTATTGCTTCGTGGCCTCGCTCGCCCAGGCCGCGCCGCCGGCGGCAGCGGCCGCGCCCCTCGCCGTCGACCCCGCGCCGCTTCGCTCCCTGCCGATCCAGCTTGCGAAGATGGTCGGACGCGAGGAGGTCATCGAGAAGATCGCGAACGGGTTGTCGCTCCATCGCTTCATGACCGTGGTCGGCCCGGGCGGCATCGGCAAGACCGCCGTCGCCGTCACCGTCGGGCACCGCCGCTCGGCGGATTTCGGCGGGCGCGTCTTCTTCGTCGATTTCGGTCCGCTCCGGGATGCCAGCCATATCGTCACCACCATTGCCTCCGCGCTCGGGCTGACCATCAGCGCGGAGGATCCGACGCCGGCGCTGCTGACGTTCCTGAAATCCGGTCCCGCCCTGGTGATCTTCGACAGCTGCGAGCATGTGCTGGATGCACTCGCCCCGCTCGTCGAGCGCATCGTTCGCGACGCGCCGCAGCTGCGCGTGCTCGCAACCAGCCGCGAATCGTTCCGCAGCGAAGGCGAACGCATCTTCCGGCTGTTTCCGCTGGATTGTCCGCCGGATCGCGAGGATCTGAGCGTCAACGAGGTCCTCGGCTACCCCGCGGCCCAGCTGTTCGTGGAGCGAATCGCACAAAGCTCCGGGCCATTCCAGCTCAGCGCGGAAGAGGCTCCGCTGGTCGCGAGCATCTGCCGGCGGCTCGACGGCATCGCGCTCGCGATCGAGCTCGCGGCGGGGCGCGTCAATGCCTATGGCATCGCGGGCACGGCCTCGCTGCTCGACAGCCGCTTCTCGCTGCAATGGCGCGGCCGGCGCACCGCCGTGCCGCGGCACCAGACGCTCGCCGCCGCGCTCGACTGGAGCTACGACCTGCTGCCTCCGGCCGAGAGTACCACCTTGCGGCGGTTGTCGGTCTTTGCCGGCCCGTTCGCGCCGGAGGCCGCCGCCACGGTTGCGGCTGGCGACGGTCTCAGCGCATCGGAGACGCTGGAGGCGATCGACAGCCTCGTCACCAAATCGCTGATCTCGCCGTCGGGCTCGCGGACGCTGCGCTACCGGCTGCTCGACACCACGCGCACCTATGCGCATGGCAAGCTCAACGAGCTCGGCGAGACCAGGAAGGTCGCGCGGCGCCATGCCGAGCATTTCCGCGATTTGTTCGCGCGTGCCGAGACCGACACGACGACACCGCAGCCGGAATGGCTGGGCATCTATGGCGCCGAGCTGGACAATGTGCGCACGGCGCTGAACTGGGCCTTCGGGCCCAACGGCGACACCGCGCTCGGGATCGAGCTGACGGCGGCCGCGGTGACGCTGTGGATCCGCCTGTCGCTGTTCGCCGAATGCCGCGAGCGCGTCAAAACGGCGCTTGCCGCGCTCGTCGATGGCGGCAATGACCGTATCCGCATGCAACTGCTGGCGGCGCTCGGCTGGTCGCTGATGTATGGCGAAGGCCGCGCGCGCGAGGCGCGCCCGATCCTCGAGGCAACCCTGGAGCTCGCCGACAGGCTCGACGACAAGGATTTCCGTCTGCGCGCGCTGTGGGGCCTGTCCATCGACCAGTTCAACAACGGGCAGTTCGGCAAGGCGCGCGAATTGGCCGATCGCTTTGCCAGCACCGCGGCGAACTCGCCCGACAGGACCGATGTCATGCTGGGCGACCGGCTGACGGCCGTGACGCTGCACTATCTCGGCGAGCAGAACGATGCGCGCGTCCGCATCGACCGCGTCAACGCATCGCTGCATCTGCTGGCGGAGAAGCCGAAGATCTTCCCGCTCGACCTCAGAATATCCACGCAATATTTCCGCGCCCGCATCCTGTGGCTGCAAGGCCTTGCCGACCAGGCCCGGGCGCTCGCGGCGAGAAACATCGAGGAAGGCCGCACCAACGACCACGCGTTGACCTTCTGCAGCGTGCTCGGGCAGGCCGCCTGCCCGATCGCATTCTGGGCCGGCGATTTCGACGCTGCCGAGCGCCACGGCACCGAGCTGCTCGAACACACCGAACGCCATGCGATCCGGCTGTGGGGCCTGTGGGCGCGCGCCTTCAACGCGGCGGTCGCAACCAGGCGCGGCGACGCGGCGACCGGCCTGCCGCTGCTGCGCGAAGAGCTCAATCGCGCCGGCGATGCGCGCTTCCTGCCGCGCTTCCTTCCCCTGCTCGGCGAACTCGCCGCGGGCTGTCTCGAGGCCGGCCAGATCGACCGCGGCCTCGACGTGATCGAGGACACCCTGACCCGCTGCAACGACCGGCAGGAGCTGTGGTACCTGCCGGAGCTGATCCGCATCAAGGGCGAGTTGATGCACAGGAGCGCTCGGAATTCAGAAGGCGCCGAAGCGCATTTCCGCGACGCCCTAGACATGGCCGCCGGGCAGGGAGCGCGCTTCTGGCGATTACGCTCCGCTATCAGCCTCGCACGCCTGATGATCCGGGCCGGCCAGACCGCCGGGGCTCTGGACGTTCTCGAGGACGTCACCGGCTCCTTCACCGAAGGCGCCGACATCGCCGACATGCGCTCCGCGCGCGAGCTGATCGCGCAATTGCGAGGCTGACGCGCCGATCCAAAGCGCGATGAGATTGGGATGAATCGTCATCGCGCTTTAGGTTATCGTTTGAGCATGATCTTTTCGGAAAACCGCTTCGCACTTTTCCGGATCATGCTTTAGCCTCCCACAGCCGCCGCACGCCGCGGCAGCTTCCAGTCGGGCCGGATGAAGTGGCAGGTGTAGCCGTCGGGATAACGTTCGAGATAATCCTGATGCTCCGGCTCTGCCTCCCAGAACTCGGCCGCTGGCGCGACCTCGGTCACCACCTTGCCGGGCCACAGGCCGGAGGCCTCGACGTCGGCGATGGTGTCTTCGGCGATCCGCTTCTGCTCGTCGCTGGTGTAGAAGATCGCCGAGCGATAGCTGGTGCCGATATCGTTGCCCTGACGATTGAGCGTGGTCGGGTCGTGGATCTGGAAGAAGAATTCCAGCATGGTCCGGAAGCTGGTCTTCGCCGGGTTGAAGATGATCTCGATGGCCTCGGCGTGGCCGTCGTGATTGCGATAGGTGGCGTTCTTGACGTGCCCGCCGGTGTAACCGACGCGGGTGGAGATCACGCCCGGCTGCCTGCGGATCAGATCCTGCATGCCCCAGAAACAGCCTCCGGCCAAAACTGCGCGCTCTGTCGTCATCTGTCCGCTCCCAATTGTCTGTCCGTCCTGCGTCTCATACAACATAAGCATTCGGCGGCTCCGCCGAAAGCCGGGTATGTCGCCTATGTCCACCCGGTTCCGAGAACCGGATGGACAATGATTGAACGCCAGCCCCTACCCCAGCTTGGCGTCGAGCGTGATCGCGGCGTTGAGCACTTTCGACACCGGGCAGTTCTTCTCGGCTTCGCCGGCGATCCTGGCAAAACCTGCGTCGTCGAGGTTCGGCACCTTGGCGCGCAGCGTGAGTGCCGACTTGCTGATCTTGAAACCCTTGCCTTCCGGCTCGAGCGTCACCGCGGCTTCGGTCGAAAGCTCGGTCGGCGTGAAGCCGGCCATCTGAAGACCGAAGGCGAGCGCCATCGTAAAGCAGCCGGCGTGGGCGGCCGCGATCAATTCCTCGGGATTGGTGCCCTTCTCGTTCTCGAAGCGGGTCTTGAACGAATAGGGCGTGTCGGCGAGCACGCCGGATTCGCTCGAGATATGCCCGGTGCCGTCGCGGCCGGTGCCCTTCCAGACTGCAGTTGCCTTGCGGATCATCGTGGTTCTCCTTGTTTGATTTCAGCACCGGCGCTCGGTACCGAAGGAAAGCGACATTGGCACGACCGCCTCTCGCCCGTCCAACCGGCCGAGCGCCGCAGCGGTTCCGTCAGCTGCCGATCTGCCCGACGTGGAAGCCCAGGCGATTCTCGACGTCGCCGGCGCGGTGGAAGCCGCGTGCCATCAGCGCCTTGATGCGGCTCTGGCTGGCAGGACGGCCGAGTGCGGCCAGGAACGCGTCCCATTCCGGCTTGATCTCGTCGTCCGGCGGCAAGCTCGCGACATCGACAAGACGCTTGGTCTCGGCAATCGCTTCCTTGTCGAATGAGGCGATGCGCATCGCGAGCGCCTCGACAAAACCGTCGAGCTCGGCATCCGGCAGCGACCGGTTGACATAGCCGTAGCGTTCGGCGAGATCGCCGTGGACGTCATCGGCGCCCAGCAGCACTTCGAGCGCGCGGCCGCGGCCCATCAGGCGCGGCAGCCGCGCCATCGGCCCGCCGCCGGGCACGAGGCCCGCGCCGACCTCCCATTGCGACAGGATCGCCTTCTCGCGGCTGGCAAAGCGCATGTCGCTGGCGAGCGCGAGCTCACTACCAACGCCGGTCGCGCGGCCGCGGATCGCCGCGATCGAGACAACGGGCGCGCGGCTGAGGCGCACCAGCATGTCGGGCAGCGCCTGGAGGCCGGTCGGCCCCGGCGGGATTTTCAGCGAGTCCTCGAGCGGCGCGAGGAAGTCGTAATGCGTGAGGAAGAAGCCTTCGACGGCGCTGTCGAACACGACCACCTTCACATCCCGATCGGACTCGATCTCGGTGACGATATCGCCCAGAAGCGGAAGGTGCTTTGGGCCGAAGATGTTGACGGGCGGCATGTCAAAGGTGACGCGCCAGTATGACGGCAGGCGGCGTTCCAGGCGAATGTCCTCGGTCGTGAAGATCTGTACGGGGCGGTTCATTGCCATCACTCCTCATATGGGTGTTTTGGGAAAGGGGGCGCAGTCCGACGCACGCCCCTGCTCGCGTCAGATCGACTGGCGCAGCGGGCGGAACGCGGTGCGCATTTCCGCCGTGAACAGCGCCGGCTGCTCCCAGGCGGCGAAGTGGCCGCCTCTGTCCAGGCGGTTGTAATGCATCAGCTTCGGATAGGCCTTCTCGGCCCAGCTGCGCGGCGCCGCATAGATCTCGTCGGGGAAGACGCTGACGGCGACCGGGATCTGGATGTGCTTCGGCTCGAAGAACACCAGCTTGTTCTCCCAGTAGAGCCGCGCCGACGACACCGCGGTGTTGGTGAGCCAATAGAGCGTGATGTTGTCGATCACGTCGTCGCGCGACAGGCCCTCGGTCTTGCCGTCGAACACGCGTGCAATCATCGCAGCGCTACGCGCATCGTGATCGAGCATCCAGGACGCCAGGCCCGCCGGCGAGTCGACGAGGCCATAAAGCGTCTGCGGCCGGTTCGACATCTCGATCGCATAGCCGAGGCCATGCTTGTAGAAATCGTCGAGCTGGTCGTAGGCGATGCGCTCCTCATGCGAGAGGTTTTCGGGACGCGTCCCGCCGGGCTGAAGCGCCCTGGCGATATCGTCGGGCACGGTCGCGGGCATGTTGGTGTGGATACCGAGCAATTCCGGCGGCGCGATCACGGCCATCTGCTCGGTGACCGCGTTGCCCCAATCGCCGCCCTGCGCGACGTAGCGGTTGTAGCCGAGCCGCTTCATCAGCACGATCCAGGCGCGCGCGATGCGCTGGGGATCCCAGCCCAGCGATGTCGGCTTGCCGGAGAAGCCGTGGCCGGGAAGCGAGGGAATCACGAGATCGAACGCATCGGCCGCCGTCGCGCCATGCGCGGTCGGATCGGTGAGCGGTCCGACGATCTTCATCTGCTCGATGATCGAGCCGGGCCAGCCATGCGTGATGATCATCGGCAGCGCGTTCTCATGGCGCGAGCGCACATGGATGAAGTGGATGTCGACGCCGTCGATCTCGGTGACGAATTGCGGAAGTGCGTTCAGCCGCGCTTCCATCTTGCGCCAGTCATAATCGTTCTGCCAGTAGCGCACGAGCTGCTGGATCGTCGTCAGCTGCACGCCCTGCGACTGGTCGACGACGATCTCGCGATCCGGCCAGCGCGTTGCCGCGAGGCGACGGCGCAAGTCGATGAGATCCTCGTCGGGCACGCTAACATGGAACGGGCGGATCGCCTCGCCCGCAGTCGCCTGCGCCGGATGCAGCGGCAACAGGCTCGATACGCCGGCGGCAACCGCGGTCATCGCAGCCTGGCCCAGCAATTGACGACGGTCAGGGTTGAGAATGTCGGTGCGGCTCTGCTTGGTCATGGTTGATCTCCCTTGCTTTTGGCCGGTGGTGTTCACCGGATTCATCATCGAGACGTCGCCTCGTCGTGCAAGGAGATTGGCGCAGGCGCTTCCGATTTGCTCGTTATGGCTTGTTAGGGCGCGTTAGTCGTTGCGAGTCTGCGTCGTCAAGGCGAGCGGGCGAGACGCGTTGTGACGACCCAACGCAAAACAAAACGGCGCGCGATGACCAGATCACCGCGCGCCGTGATTGCGGGACTGCCGCAAGCTTCAGCTCGGCAGCTTCTGCCCGGCCTGCTCGCGCACGATGTAGTCGGCATACCAGTCGGGCCAGTTATCGTCGTGACCGCCGATGCGCTTCTCGTGCTCGCCATGGGCTGCTGCCGCGCGGCGCAGGGCCGCGGCGAGATCCCCCGTCGAGGCGAAATTGGTGCCGTCGGACGCGATGCGGCCAGGCAATCGTGTGGTGACTTCCTGAAACAGCCAGCCATTGCCGTCGGGATCGCTGAACGAAGCGAATGAGCTGTAGCTGCCGTGCTTGGGATCGGCGCCGCTGACGCGAACGCTGCCGAACAGATATGGCTCGTCGGTCCCGGCGTGAACATCGCCGCCGCCGTGAAAGGGTTCACTGACCTCGATGCCACGCTCACGCAGGTCTTGTCGCGCGGCGTCCAGATCGGAGACGATCAGATAGAGTCCACGCACTGATCCTGGCGCAGCCGCCGTGACGTTCTTGCCGAAAATCACCGAGCAGGCCGAGCCCGGCGGCGTAAACTGGATCACGCGCCAGCCATCGCCGGATGCAAAGTCGGCATCCAGTCGCCAGCCGAGCCGCGCATAGAACGCCTTGGCGCGGTCGACATCGGACACCGGGATGACAATCACCTCGAGCTTCAGGTCGACGCGGCGCGATTTCGGAGGCTTGTTCAAGGAACTGGCCGCGGCGTCGCGGTCGATGTCGCGTGTGGCCATGTCGGGCTCCCGGGTTCGAGTTGAGAGGATGTCAGGCGGCGATCGGCATCACGATGGTGACCCGCGTGCCGCCCTGCCCCGCTTCGCCCTGCAGCCGCGCGTGGATGCTGCGCGCGAGGCCTTCGAGGATGCGGCTGCCGGTGCCCTGGAGGGGCGCGGTCGCGCCGATGCCGTTATCGGCCACCGTGCAGACCCAGGCGCCATCACGATTCGCGACGTCGATGCGGATCAGCGCGCCGCTCTTGTCTGGGAAGGCGTGCTTGGCCGCGTTGGTGACCAGCTCCGTCAGCATCAGCGCGAGCCGATGGCATTGCGACGCCGGCAGCGTGCCGCTTCCGATCGCGGCCTCGCAGCGGATTCCCGCCGGCTCCAGCACAGCCTCGGAGATTGCTGCGCATAGATTTTCGAAGAAGGTGTCGACAGAGACCAGCGACGGCTCGTCATTGTCAGACAGCAGCTGGTAGAGCCTGCCAAAGGCGACGATGCGCCGCTCGAACCGGTCCACTGCCAGCGACACGTCTCTCGTGCCCGTCCGTGTAAAATCGCGGCGAACTGACGCACCGAGCAGCGTCAGCGTGTTCTTCATACGATGGTGAGACTCCCGGAGCACGAGCTCCCAATCACGCGACTGATCATCAGGACTGACGACGAATGGAGATCGAACGGCGCCGCCGTTCGGCATGGAGCCGATACCGGACATGATAGCCTCCCCAGTGGGAACAGGACTTGATCTGAAGGCCATACTGGATGCGTCGCGGGCGTTTTGCTCGTTAGACGTTGCAAGATTCTGTTATGATCGGCGCTATCACAACAGGGCAGCACGGACTGTCGCAGCGAGCGTCATCTGCTGACGAATTGTTCTGGCCGCAACGTAAACCGCTCGCGTTTAAGCGAAATTTGCGACGACTACGCGCAACGCGTGCGATCCACGCGATTTCGCCACTTTCGGCCAGTTTACTGACCACCTCGTTCTGGTAGACCAAAGCGCAGACATTGCCCCCTTTCACTGGAATCATCGGGACCGTGCCGGAGACCAACGACCAGGATTCGGCGATCTCCTTCGGACCATTCCGGCTGTTTGCAAAGTCGCGGCTGCTGGAGAAGGACGGCGCGCCACTGCATCTCGGCGGCCGCGCGCTCGACATCCTGATTTGTCTCGCCGAACGCGCCGGCGAGGTTGTGGACAAGCGGGAGTTGATCAAGCGGGTCTGGTCCGACGTGACCGTCGATGAAGGCAGCCTGCGCTTCCACATCACGGCACTGCGCAAGGCCTTGAGCGACAAGGCTTTAGGCGATGCCGGCGAAAGCTCACGCTACGTCGTCAATGTCCCCGGGCGCGGCTATTGTTTCACGGCACCGCTGCTTCGCTCCCCGGCTTCGGAGAACCGGGCCAGCCTGCCTGTCGCTTCGCCCCACGCACTGCCCTCGCCGCTGGCGAGAATGATCGGACGGGACGACGCCGTCGAGAAGATTTGCGCCGAGCTCGCCCTGCATCGCTTCGTTACCATCGTCGGTCCCGGCGGGATCGGCAAAACCTCGGTCGCGCTCGCCGTCGCGCACCGCGAGGTCGATGCCTTCGGCGGCCAGGTCTGCTTCGTCGATTTCGGTGCGCTGACCGATGCCGGGCTGGTTCCCGGCACGATTGCGGCCGCGCTCGGCCTGACCATCAATTCCGACGACCCGATGCCGGTCCTGCTGACGTTCCTGCGCAGCCGGCGAACGCTGCTGGTGTTCGACAGCTGCGAGCACGTCCTCGACGAGCTCGCGCCGCTCGCCGAGCGCATCGTCCAAGAGGCAAGCGAGCTGCATATCCTCGCCACCAGCCGCGAATCCTTCCGCACCGACGGTGAGCGCGTCCACCGGCTGTTTCCGCTGGACTGCCCGCCGGAGCGCGACGGGCTCGGCATTGCCGACATCCTTGCCTATCCCGCAAGCCAGCTCTTCGTGGAACGCATTGCCGAAAGCCTGAGCGAGTTCGAGCTCAGCGACGAGGACGCGCCGCTCGTCGCCGAAATCTGCCGGCGGCTGGACGGCATCGCGCTGGCGATCGAGCTCGCGGCCGGACGCGTCAATGCCTATGGCATTGCCGGGACCGCCTCGCTGCTCGACAGCCGCTTCTCGCTGCTGTGGCGGGGGCGGCGCACCGCGATCCCGCGGCACCAGACCCTCGGTGCGGCGCTCGCCTGGAGCTACGATCTGCTGCCGGCCGCCGAAAGCGCGACGCTGCGCGGATTATCGGTGTTCGTCGGACCGTTCACCTTCGAAGCCGCGCTTGCCGTCGCGGCCTGCCAGGGCATCGGCGAGCCCGAGGCGGTCGAGGCGATCTCCAACCTGCTCTCCAAATCGCTGATCGCGACCTCGCCCGCGGAGCGGCGGCTGCGCTATCGCCTGCTCGACACCACCCGCGCCTTTGTCGGCGATAAGCTCGCCGAGCACGGCGAAGCGGCCCGGGTTTCGCGCGCGCACGCCGAATATTTTCGCGATTTCCTCCGCGACATCGCGCTCAAGTCGACGGGCATGCAGACGGCAGGCGGCTTTCTCCCCTATGCCGACCATTTGCCCAATGTCCGGGCCGCGCTGACCTGGAGCTTCTCGGCCGGCGGCGACCGGGCCATCGGCGTGGATCTGGCAGCGTCTGCCGCGCAGTTCTTCCTCGAGCTGACCTTGCTGACGGAGTGTTTTCGCTGGGCACAGCAGGCGCTGGCCGCATCCGCCGCGGGCAAGCTGGACAGCCGCCAGGAGATGACACTTCAAGCCGCGCTCGGCGTTTCCGTGATGTTCACGCAAGGCAATACTGAGGCGGTGCGGTCGGCGTTCACACGCAGTCTCCAGCTGGCGCAGGAGCTCGAGGATCTGCACTGGCAGCTGTGGCTGCTGCGCGGCCTGCACATCTATCTGACCAGGGTCGGCGATTTCCACGGTGCGCTCGGGACCGGTGCACAGGGCGAAACTGTCGCGCGAAAACTGAACGATCCGGCCGCCGCGCTGAACGTGGAATGGATGCTCGGCGTCGCGCATCATCTGATCGGCCATCAGGACGAGGCCGTGCAGCTCTGCGCCAGCGCGATGGTGCACAATCCCGGCTCGCAACGGCTGAACATCGGCCATCTCGGCTATGACGACCGCATCGTCGCGCTGGTGGCGCTGGCGCGCGGGCTCTGGCTCACCGGCCGGCCCGATCGCGCCGTCGAGGCGGCGAAATACACCGTGCGCGAGGCCGAGCTGCTCGAGCAGCCGCTCACGCTCGGCATCGCCCTGATCTGGACCATCTACGTCTTCCTCTGGGTCGGCGACTGGGCCAATGCCGAGGCCCTGATCGAGCGGCTGATTGATCATTCCGCACGGCACTTCCTCGGTCCCTATCACGCTGTCGGCATCGGCCAGAAAGGCAAGCTGCTGCTGAGCCGCGGCGACGTCGCCGGCGGCATCGAGCATCTGCGCCGCAGCCAGGCGACGCTGTACGCGACGCGGCACCGCATCATGACGACGGTGTTCGCCACCGCGCTCGCGGAGGGCCTCGCCGCCCAGAACCAGCCGGACGAGGCCTTGCAGACCATCAACGAGGCCATCGCGGAGATCCCCGATCACGGCGAATCCTTCGACATGCCGGAGATGCTTCGGGTCAAGGGAGACATCCTGGCCCGATCGGGCCATGCGGCGGAGGCCGAGCAGTGCCTGCGGACATCGCTCGACCTGGCGCGGCGGCAATGCGCGCTCGGCTGGGAGCTGCGCGGGGCGATCAGCCTCGGCCAGCTCTGGCGCCAGGCCGGAAAAGCAGGCGAAGCGCGTGACCTGCTCGCCCCGCTCATCGCGCGCTATCAGGAAGGCCTCCAGAGCCGCGATCTCGTCGCCGCAAGGGGGCTCCTGGCCGCGCTGAATTGAGAGTATCTTCAACGGGATACCGCCATTCCGAGCGCTCGCAACTCCTAACAACTTCTAACACGCCAAGCCGCATTCGCCCCGCCATGGTGTTGGCAATTCACGGCGGAAATGGCGGGACATGGCTCTTCTTGACGACGTAATCGATGCCAGCGGCGGTTTGGCCCGCTGGAACAGCTTGAACCGGTTCACGCTCCATCTGTCCGTCAGCGGAACGCTGTTCTCCAGCGCAGGGCATGCCCGCGAGTTCAAGGACGTGACTGCGGAGGGATCGACCCGCACGCAATCCATCCGCTTCACCGGCATCACCGGGGGAGAACATTCGGGCTGCTTTCAGCCGGACGCGATCACGATCGAAAGCCTTGATGGCGCGGTGCTACGGACCTGGCCCAATCCGAGCCTTGCGTTCCCGGACGCGAGCTCGCCCGCACTTGCCGACGAGCTGCATCTCGTCTTCTTCTGCGGCGTCGCGATCTGGAATTATCTGACGATCCCGTTTCTGCTGGCACATCCCGACGTCGTGGTGGAGGAGTTGGCCCCCTGGCATGAAGGCACCGAGACCTGGCGGCGGATGAGGGCGCAATTTCCGCCGCACCTGATCACGCTTGCGCCCGAGCAGACCTTCTATTTCGATGCGAACGCGCTGCAACGGCGCACCGATCACGATCTCTTCGGGATGAAGGTCACGCATCACTCCTGGGCTCATGACAGTTTCAGCGGCATCGTGGTGCCGACGCTGCGGCGTGTGCAGACGCTGCAACCTGACGGAAACGCGATTGCCAAGCCCGTGCTGATGGATGTGGAGATTTTCGACGCCGTGTTCGAATAGCGCGGCAGACGAGCGCCGACGTCACGACGCCTCTCGATCCCAGCGAGTTGTAAAATTTGGTAAAATGGAGTCGGCTGCGGCAGCCTGTCACACCACTCGCGCTCACACAACAACTAACAACTCCTAATCACCACTAACGAGCATCCTGGCGCGCACGCGCTTACTCTTCCAGCATACCGAACGCGGGACTTGTGCGTTCGCCGGCCGCGACAAGCGGTCCCTGGGACGAGAGAGGACGAACGATGTTCACCGACTTGCAACCGCACACCAGGATCGATTTTCAAGCCGCCCCGCGCAATTGTGAGGCATCGCAGGATACGCAGGCGATCGCGCGAGAAAGCAAATGGCGCCAGATCGACTGCAATGAGGAGACTGCGGGCGAGGCCATCGCGATCTCGCGATGGGACGATCCGCGCGACACCTCGTCGCACGAGGCGACGACGCCGGACGACCGTTATTTCGTCGGCATCGCGCTGAAGACGACGCGCGCGAAGCTGACCCGGGACCGCCAGATCGTTTTCGAAGGCACCATGCCGGCGGGGACGCTGTATGTCAGCGCACCGTCGAAGCCGCTCGCCGCGCAATTCCACGCGCCTTGCGCGTTCCTGCACTTCCACATCTCCACCGATCATTTTCCAGCGGAGTTGGCGATGACCGACGGATTGAACGACCTGGTGCTGCTGCGTGATCCGCTCGCGGCGCAGCTGGCCCGGGCACTGATCACGCGTGGCGATGCGCCAGACCACCGGTTCACGCACTGCATCGGGCAGACCCTCGCTGCGCATCTCACCCGGCTGGAGCCGCCGCGCGCCAAGGTAAATGCCCTGCCAAAATGGCGGCTGCGGCGTGTCGAGCAGCATATTGCCGATCATTTCGACCGGTGCCTGAGCCTGTCCGAGCTCGCGAATGTCGCAGGCCTCTCGCGCATGCACTTCGCCGCGCAGTTCCGCGCCGCGACCGGCTATCGCCCGCGCGAATATCTGCTCAATTACCGGATCGAGCACGCCAAGATGCTGCTCACGACGACCGGGCGTCCGCTGGCCGAGATCGCACTCGCCGTCGGATTCAGCACGCAGGCGCATTTCTCGACCGTGTTCAAGCGCATGAGCGGCCAATCGCCGGCACGCTGGCGCCTTGCCAGCAAGGGCGAGCATAATGACGTCGAAGCATTGCCGCGAAGCCGGCCCGCGGCTGGCAACGACTGGATCGCCAGCGCGGCCGCTTGAGTCTGTAACACCTTTGGCGCAAGTGCCCTGCCATCTGCGCCAGCTCGCGCCCTGCTCCTCCCGGGCCACGAGCCACTCGGGGCCGTCCCTGCACCCACACAGGACGGCCCCATTCTTTGCGACAAATGTGATCGGGCGTTTGGTCGGCACGACAATTGTAAATTGCCGCACCTCCATATAACAATCATATTGCCGGGCGTCGGCCTGACCGCACATTGGCGGATGAGATCAGGCGGCAGATCGATTCTTAAAAAAAGCGATTGGAGCCCGTCATGGCGACACACGATCATTTCTCCACCGGACTGTCCCTCTTCGAGATTCCACAATGGCTCGTCGAGCCGGCCGTGCGTTCGTGCCGGCTGTTCAACACCGCACTCGACTTCATATTCTACGACGTTCTAACCTTGCGCGCCGGATTGGCGGGGAAAGACGCGCAAATGGCGGCGCGGGATGAAAAGCTTCCATCCCGCATCGTCGACTTCGACGCGCTCAGCAATCCCGAGGGATCCATGCTCCTGATTGACGCGGCGACACCGCCTTACGTCCACGAATACAAGAGCGTCGAAGCCTTTCTCAACTCGCCCTACCAGGAAACGCGGGACGTCGACATCGTCACGATCACCGGCGTCGGCAGCTCGGCGCTGGGAAGCGCGGCGCTGGCCTGGGACGTTTCGGTCGCGCTCCGAAAGCCCGTGCTGGCGCTCGTTCCGGGTTACGGTGTTGCCGACGTGCTGCTCCAGTCGCTCGGCGGCTGGTTCGCGTTCGGCCTGCACGATTATCTCGGCAGCAAGTCGATGATCCAGAAGAGCCTCGCGGCAACTGTGCCGGAGGTCGCAAGCATCGGCCGCAAGCTCGCCGCATCGGCGCCCAGCGAGCCGACGCTGCGCGGAGCGCCGGTGTTCCGAACCGGGTCGGGCTCATCAGACGTGCTTCACGCGCTGCTGATGAACCGGAAACAGCCGTTCCGCATGCTGGTCGGGCACAGCAAGGGCGCGCTTCAGATCAGCAACGCGATCCGGTCGGTGCCGGCTGAACGGCTCGACGGAATCCGCGTGGTGACGCTGGGATGTCCGATCGGCGAGGACCTGCCGAACGTCGCCTATCACCAATATCTCGGCCTGTTCGACGCGCTCGGACAGCTCAATGCCTGGGGACACAAGGCCGAGCATTGGCCGCCGACCTGGCACAGCACCAATCCGGTGTTGCCGCCGGCAATGGCCGCCGGGAAGTTTGCATCGGAATCCGTCACCGGGTGCGCCAGGCCGGCGCCCCTGATGTCGTTGATGTCGAGCTGATCGGCCGTCGCCTACGCCGGATCGAACGCGCGGATCGGCGGCAGATTGCCGGTGAATTTTTCCACCTCGACCGTAGTCAGCTGCCCGGTGCAGCCCTGCGCAAAGGACGAAGTGCCGATGTCGCGGGTGAGCACGTTCGGATTGCCGTGGACGCAGAGCGGCGCCTCGTCCTCGGGGTCTGCGGGATCGTACCAGGCACCGGTCGGCAACTGCACGACGCCCGCCGCGATGCCGTCGGTGACGTGAACCGCGGCAAGGCAGGCGCCGCGCGCGTTGAACAGGCGGATGATGTCACCGTCCTTGATGCCGCGTGCGTCGGCGTCGACCGGGTTCATGCGCGCGACCTCGCGACCACGATGCTTTGCGCCCAGCGAATGGCCGCCGAAATCGAGCTGGCTGTGCAGGCGCGTCGCCGGCTGGTTGGCGACGAGGAAGCACGGCGCACCCGGCGTCGGCATGTCGGTCTTCTCCAGCCAGACCGGATGTCCCGGACAATCGGCATCGCCGTGCGCTGCGATCTTCTGCGAAAAGATCTCGATGCGCCCACTCGGCGTCGGCAGCGGATGCGCAACCGGATCCTTGCGAAAGCTGCGCAGCCGGCCGCCGTCGTCGGGCTGCTGCGGCACGACCAGGCTGCCGCGCCGCCAGAACTCGTCGAAGTGAGGGGCCTCGAGCCCGCGCGCTTCGAGCGAGGCACGCGTCGGCTCGTAGAGATGTTCGAGCCACTGCCGTGACGTGCGGCCCTCGGTGAATGGTTCGCGCGCGCCGAGACGCTCGGCGAGATCGGCGAAGATATCGTAATCGTCACGCGCAAGGCCGAACGGCTCGGCGATCCGGTGCATCGCGACCATCAGCGGATCGTTGCTGGAATAGCCGATGTCCTCGCGTTCCAGCGTCATCGTCGCGGGCAGCACGATGTCGGCGTGGCGCGCAGTGGCGGTCCAGCCGAGATCGTGCACGACGAAGGTGTCGACTTTCGCGAACGCCTTGCGCAGGCGGTTGATGTCCTGGTGATGATGGAAGGGATTGCCGCCGGCCCAATAGACGAGGCGGATGTCCGGATAGGTCCGCGTCTCGCCATTGTAGCGATAGGTGGTCCCGGGATTGAGCAGCATGTCGGCGATGCGCGCGACCGGGATGAAATCGCGTACGCCGTTGCGGCCCTGCCCCAACGTCGGCCCCGGCACGTCGTTGACGCGGCGGCCGTAATAGCCGATCGCCCCGAGCGAATAGCCGTAGCCGCCGCCGGGCAAGCCGATCTGGCCGAGGGCGGCCGCCAGCACCATGCCCATCCAGACCGGCTGCTCGCCATGCTCGGCGCGCTGGAGCGAATGCGAGACGGTGATCAGCGCCCGCCTTCCGGCCAGGCGACGCGCGAGCTTGCGGATGGTGTCCGCATCGACGCCCGAGATCGCGGCGGCCCATTCGGCGCTTTTCGCCTGCCCGTCGCTCTCGCCGGTGAGATAACGCAGGAAGACGGGCCAGCCTTCGGTGTAGCGATCGAGGAAAGCCTGATCGTGCAGATTCTCCGCGACCAGCGTGTGGACGATGCCGAGCATCAGCGCCGTGTCGGTGCTTGGCACGCACGTCATCCATTCCGCGCCGGCTTCGACCGGCAGGTCTTCACGTAGGGGGCTGATCAGGATGAACTCGCAGCCACGCTTGCGTGCAGCTTCCATGGCGCCGCGCTCGACGTGCTTGCTGATCGAGCCACCGGCCACCATGGAGTTCTTCAGCGCCATGCCGCCGAACGCCAGCACGATGTCGGTCTCGGTTGCGATCTGCTCCCAGGTGACGTTGCGCTTGGTGATCTCCTCATAGCCCGCCAGAATCTGCGGCAGCAGCACCGAGGATGCACCCGAGGAATAGGAATTCACCGAACGCACATAGCCGCCCAGCGCGATGTTGAGGAAGCGGTGCACCTGGCTCTGGGCGTGGTGGAAGCGGCCCGCGCTCGACCAGCCATAGGAGCCGCCGAACACCGCGCCGGGCCCGCGCGTTTCGCGAATGCGGCCGAGCTCGTCGCCGAGCAGATCGAGCGCCTTCTCCCAGCTGACCGAGACGAATTCGTCGCGGCCGCGGCGATCGTCCGGGCCGGGCCCGCGCTCGAGCCAGCCACGGCGGATCGCCGGCTGCGCGATGCGCGCCTGATGGCGCAGCGCGCCGGGGAAATTGTCGATGATGCCGTTCGGATCGGGATCGCCCGCATAGGCCCTGACCTCGAGTCCCGCTTTGCCTTGACGCGCGGAAAACACGCCCCAATGCGAGGTGTGCGGCTTGAAGCCGTCCGAGAGGTCGAGGCCCGGATCGGGAAAACCAATCGTATCGTCCATCATCTGATCCTTGTTCCGGGTCGGCCGGCCGCCCCCGAGTCAATTCGGGTGCCAGTATACCGATCCGCTACCTGATGTCGTCGGGATCAGGCCGGCGGAAATGCCGGGGCCTCGTGCAAGGACAGCTTGGCGGATGTTAGGGCGAGCGATCGGGGGAGATCCGCCAGGAAGTTTATTATTTTATTTCAATATCTTATATCACACCCCGGAATGGCGCGGTTCCTGTTTTGGCACGCCCATTGAAATGTGCGATATGCCGCCCATCCCCTCCAGCAATATCGGTTCTCATCATGATCAAGCGCGTCTTGCCCTACGAAGGTCTGCTCCACGAAGTGGTCGAGCATAACGGCGTGCTTTACATCGGCGGCATCGTTCCCGAGGACACCAGCCTCGATATGTCGGGTCAGGCCAACGACGTCCTCAAGCAATTGACCCAGTTGCTGAAGACGCTCGGATCCGATCTGTCCAACGTCTTGCAGGTGACCATCTTCATGACGGACCTCAAGGAGAAGGCAGCGTTCAATGCGGCCTGGAAAGCTCATTTTGCCGAAGCGCATCTGCCGGCGCGCGCCGCAGTCGGCGTCGCCGATCTCGGGCCCGGCGTGAAGCTCGAGATGACCGCCATCGCCGCGCGGCCGCAGCAGGCTTGACGCCGGACACGCGCCGCCGGACCTCCAGCGCTCGCTTCCACGCAACGAGAGAGCTTACGGCTGACCGGCCTTGGACGGATCGATCGAGATCTGGCGCTTCAGCGTGCGCAGGCCGAATGTCGTCCGCGACTGCCTGATGCCCGGGATCCGGTACAGCGCCTGCCGCAGGAAGCGCTCATAGTGGTCGGTGTCCCGCACCACCACCTTGATGAGATAATCGTAGTCGCCGGTCACGAGGTAAGCCTCCATCACCTCGGGAATGCGCGACAGCGCGGCGCCGAAACGATCGAGCACCTTGTCGTCGTGCTTGTCCAGCGTGATCTCGACGAAGGCGATGTTGTTGTAACCGAGATTGGCGTGGTTGAGCACCGCGACGTATTTCTCGATCGCGCCGTTTTCCTCCAGGCGCTTCACCCGGGTCCAGCACGGCGAGCTCGACAGCCCGACCTGCTCGGCCAGCGCACTCGTCGTCAGGCGACCGTCCTCGCAAAGCGCCGAGAGAATCCGGCGATCCAGCTGATCAAGCTCCCCGACGGAGCTGCGCTTGGAGGGCATCGGGTAATCCTTCTGTAATTCTTCCATTTGACGGGAAAATCTTCCGCTAATCCAGCCATGATGTCGGGATTTCGGGACATTTTCTTCGTCCGGAAGATTATCATTGTGTCGCGAGAGAACGTGACATGCAACTCCGACAGCGCCGGCGCGTCAGCGTCATCGCCACCACGCCCGACCCTTTTGACGGGATCGTCCGGCTCGTCCTCGACGCGGCACGTTTCGGCTTCGGTCTCGACCAGGTCGCGATGACAACGCACTCCGATGGGAACCGGACGATACGGATGGTGCTTGAAGTGATGCCGTCGGTCGATTGCGCAGACCTCACGGAACGGCTTTCACGCCATCCCGCGATCACCGACCTTCACGTCGTCGAGCTCGCCCGCGAGGATTCCAATCGGCCCGGCGTTGTCCCTCCAGGACCTCTAAAGGAGCGGATGCTTCCATGACCAGCCCGACACCCCTTCGCTTTCACGTTCCGGAGCCGGCAAGCCGGCCCGGGGGCAAGCCGGACTTCTCCGGCGTCTCGATTCCGAAGGCAGGCTCGGTGCGACGGCCGCCGGTCGATGTGGCGCCCGAAGAGATTCGTGATCTCGCCTACTCGATCATCCGCGTGCTCGATCACGAGGGACAGCCGATCGGGCCATGGGTGCCTGACCTTTCCAAGGACGAGCTGGTCGCCGGCCTCCGTCACATGATGACGCTGCGTACGTTCGACGCACGCATGCAGATGGCGCAGCGCCAGGGCAAGACCTCCTTCTACATGCAGCACACCGGCGAGGAAGCGGTGAGCTGCGCCTTCCGCATCGCGCTCGGCCCCGACGACATGAACTTCCCGACCTACCGCCAGGCCGGCCTTCTGATCGCGCACGATTATCCGCTGGTCGACATGATGTGCCAGATCTATTCCAATGCGAACGACCCGATGAAGGGACGCCAGCTTCCGGTGTTCTACTCGTCGCGCAAGCACGGCTTCTTCACGATATCAGGCAATCTCGCCACCCAGTTCGTCCAGGCCGTCGGCTGGGCGATGGCTTCCGCGATCAAGGGCGACAGCCGCATCGCCGCCGCCTGGATCGGCGACGGCTCGACCGCCGAGTCGGATTTCCACGCCGCGCTGGTGTTCGCCTCGACCTACAAGGCGCCCGTCGTCCTCAACGTCGTCAACAATCAATGGGCGATCTCGACCTTCCAGGGCATCGCGCGCGGCGGCTCCGGCACCTTCGCCGCGCGTGGGCTCGGCTTCGGCATTCCCGCGCTGAGAGTCGACGGCAACGACTATCTTGCCACCTATGCGGTGGCGAAATGGGCCATCGAGCGGGCGCGGCTCAACCTCGGGCCGACGCTGATCGAATACGTCACCTACCGCGCCGGCGCACATTCGACCTCGGATGATCCGTCCGCCTACCGTCCCAAGCACGAATCCGAGGAGTGGCCACTCGGCGATCCCGTGATCCGGCTCAAGCAGCATCTCATCGCAGCGGGCGCCTGGTCGGAAGAGCGCCACAAGCAGGCCGAGGCCGAGATTTTGGCCGAGATTATCGCCGCGCAGAAGGAGGCCGAGAGCTTTGGCACGCTGCACTCGGGCAGCAAGCCGTCGGCCCGCGACATCTTCGAGGACGTCTACGCCGAGCTCCCGCCGCATCTGCGGCGCCAGCGCCAGCAGATCGGAGTTTGAGCCGTGCCGCGCATGACGATGATCGAGGCGATCCGCTCGGCACTCGACGTGTCGATGCAACGCAATGACGACGTCGTGGTCTATGGCGAAGACGTCGGCTTCTTCGGCGGCGTGTTCCGCTGCACGCAGGGCCTACAGCAGAAATACGGAGTCTCGCGCTGCTTCGATGCGCCGATCAGCGAATGCGGCATCGTCGGCACCGCGATCGGCATGGCCGCCTATGGCCTGCGCCCCTGCGTCGAGCTGCAATTCGCCGACTACATGTATCCGGCCTATGACCAGATCGTCTCGGAAGCGGCGCGCCTGCGCTATCGCTCGGCCGGCGACTTCACCTGTCCGCTCGTCATCCGCATGCCCACCGGCGGCGGCATCTTCGGCGGGCAGACGCACAGCCAGAGCCCCGAGGCGCTGTTCACGCATGTCGCGGGGCTGAAGACCGTGGTGCCGTCCAATCCCCATGACGCGAAGGGCCTGCTGATCGCAGCGATCGAGGATCCGGACCCCGTCATCTTCCTGGAGCCGAAGCGGCTCTACAACGGCCCGTTCGACGGTCATCACGACCGCCCCGTCACCGCATGGGCCAAACATGAGCTCTCCGAAGTGCCGGAAGGCCACTACGCCACGCCGCTTGGCAAGGCGGTGACGCGGCGCACGGGCGAGTCCGTCACCGTGCTCGCCTATGGCACCATGGTTCACGTCGCCCTCGCCGCGGTCGAGGAGACCGGTGTCGACGCCGAGGTGATCGACCTGCGCACGCTGCTTCCGCTCGATCTCGAGACCATCGCCGCATCCGTCGCCAAGACCGGCCGCTGTATCGTGGTGCACGAGGCAACGCTGACCTCCGGCTTCGGTGCGGAGCTCACGGCACTGGTCCAGGAGCACTGCTTCTATCATCTCGAAGCGCCGGTGATGCGCGTCACGGGCTGGGACACGCCCTATCCGCATGCGCAGGAATGGGACTATTTCCCCGGCCCCGCGAGACTAGGACAAGCGCTGCGCAACATCATGGAGGCAGGCTGATGGGCGAGCGCAGCGTCAGGCTTCCTGATATCGGCGAAGGCATTGCCGAAGCCGAGCTGGTCGAATGGCACGTCAAGGTGGGCGATCTCGTTCGCGAGGACGATCTGCTCGCCACCGTTATGACCGACAAGGCCTCGGTCGAGATTCCCTCGCCGCTCGCGGGCGAGATCAGCTGGGTCGGCGCCCAGATCGGTGAAGCGGTCGCGATCGGCTCGACGCTCGTGAAGCTCAAGGTCGCCGGCGATGATGCCACGGAGCTCGAAGACGAGGCGCCAGCGAAGAACGTTGCGGCACCAACGGCTGCGACGAAGGCCGAAACTGCTGCGCCATCCGCTCCTGCGCGCGTCCGTCCCGTCACCAACGAGCCCCCGCGACCGGCGACCGCGCCTGAGGTCCGCCGCGCGCCAGGCGAGAAGCCGACGGCATCGCCCGCCATCCGCCTCAGGGCGCGGGAAGCCGGCATCGACCTGCGCCAGGTCCACGGCACCGGCCCCGCCGGCCGCATCACCCACGACGACATCGACGCCTTCCTGTCGCGCGGGCCGGTACCTCGCCATGGCCGCGGCATGAGCCCGAAGACGGCCGTCACCGACGTGAAGGTGGTGGGCCTGCGCCGCCGCATTGCCGAGAAGATGGCGCTGTCGAAATCTCGCATCCCGCACATCACCATCATCGAGGAGGTCAACGTCTCCCCGCTGGAAGAGCTGCGCGCGACGCTCAACAAGAAGCCGGTGCCGGAGCAACCGAAGCTGACGCTGCTGCCCTTCCTGATGCGCGCCATGGTCAAGGCGCTCACTGAGCAGCCCGCCCTGAACGCGCTCTATGACGACGAGGCCGGCATCGTCCATCAACATGCCGGCATCCATATCGGCATCGCGACCCAGACCCCGTCGGGCCTCGTCGTGCCGGTGGTGAAGCATGCGGAGGCGCGCGACCTCAGGGATTGCAGCCTCGAGCTGAACCGTCTCGCCCAGCGCGCCCGCGAGGGCACCGCGACGCGCGAGGAGCTGACCGGCTCCACCATCACCATCACCTCGCTCGGCGCCCTTGGTGGGCTCGCGACCACGCCTGTCATCAACCATCCCGAGGTCGCCATCGTCGGCGTCAACAAGATCGCGATACGTCCGCTCTGGGACGGCGCGCAGTTCGTGCCGTGCAAGGTGATGAACCTCTCCTCCAGCTTCGATCATCGCGTCATCGACGGATGGGACGCCGCCATCTTCGTGCAGCGGCTCAAGGAGCTGCTGGAGAACCCGGCGACGATCTTCGTCGATCCCTGAGGCGGAACAAGCCATGACCGAAATCACCTGTCAGCTCGTCGTCATCGGTGGCGGACCCGGCGGCTATGTCTGCGCGATCCGCGCCGGCCAGCTCGGCCTCGACACTGTCCTCGTCGAACGCGGCAAGCTCGGCGGAAGCTGCTTGAACGTCGGCTGCATTCCTTCCAAGGCGATGATCCACGTCGCCGAGGAATTCGAGAAGCTGACCGAGGCCGCGAACGGCAAGACGCCGTTCGGCCTGACGGCGGCGCAGCCCGCGCTGGACTTCAAGCAGGCGATCGCCTGGAAGGACGGCATCGTCCAGCGGCTGAACAACGGCGTCGCCGCACTGCTGCGCAAGGCTAAGGTCAAGATCGTCCAAGGTCATGCACGCTTTCAAGACGGGAAGACGATCGTCGTCGAGACCGAGACCGGTTCGAAGACGATCAAGGCGGAAACGGTGGTGATCGCGACCGGCTCCGCGCCGGTCGAGCTGCCGTCGCTGCCGTTCGGCGGCAGGGTCATCTCCTCGACCGGCGCGCTGTCGCTCTCGGAGGTGCCAAAGTCCCTCGTGGTCGTCGGTGGCGGCTATATCGGGCTCGAGCTCGGGACCGCATTCGCCAAGCTAGGAAGCAAGGTGTCGGTGGTCGAGGCGCAGGACAACACCCTGCCGCTCTACGATTCCGAGTTGACGGCGCAGATCGCAAGACGCCTCGCCGCGCTCGGTATTGAGGTGCTGACCGGCGCCAAGGCACTCGGCCCGACCGCACAGGGAGACGGATTGCGCGTCGAGGCGGCGGATGGTCAGGAGCGAAGTCTCGCAGCCGACAAGATTCTCGTCACGGTCGGGCGCGCGCCGGTCATGGCCAATTTGGGGCTGGAGCAGCTCGTGCTCGACATGGACGGCCGGTTCATTCGCATCGGCCAGCATTGCGAGACCTCGATGCGCGGCATCTATGCGATCGGCGATGTCACGGGCGAGCCGATGCTGGCCCACCGCGCCATGGCGCAGGGCGAGATGGTGGCGGAGATCGCCGCCGGCCTGCCTCGCGCCTGGGACAAGCGCTGCATCCCTGCGATCTGCTTCACCGATCCCGAGATCGTCTCGGCGGGTCTGTCACCGGATGAGGCGCGCGAGGCCGGCATCACGATCAAGGTCGGGCAGTTCCCCTTTGCAGCTAATGGCCGGGCGATGACGCGCCATGGCGAGGCCGGCTACGTGCGCATCGTCGCCAGGGCCGACAATCAGCAGGTGATCGGCATCCAGGCGGTCGGACAGGGCGTCTCGGAGCTGTCCGCCGCGTTCGGCCTCGCAATCGAGATGGGCGCGGTCCTGCAGGACATCGCCGGCACGATCCACGCGCATCCGACGCTCGGCGAGGCCATTCAGGAGGCCGCCTTCAAGGCGCTCGGCCACGCGATCCACGTCTAGCCTCATCCGGCCGGCAAGCGATCAGGCGCCGATGACCTTCGCCATCGGGGCCAGCGTTACGCCTGCCGCTGCAAGACGCGCCTTCAGGCGCTGCGCCATCGCGACCGCGCCCGGCGTGTCGCCGTGGACGCAGACGCTGTCGATGCGGGTCGGCAATTTCGTTCCCGACAGGCAGATGATGGCGCGGTCCTCGATCATACGAACGACCCGCTCGGACGCGACCTCGGCATCGTGAATGACGGACCCGGCGAGACGGCGCGACACCAGATTGCCATTGTCGGCATAGGCGCGATCGGCATAGATCTCGCGGACCAGCGGCAGGCCGAACTTCTCGCCGGCCCGCTCCGTCTCCTGGCCGGGCATCACCACGAAGATCAGATTGCGATCGATGGTGCGGATCGCGCGCGCCACGGCTTCGGCGAGATCGCGATCTTCCGCTGCGATGTTGCCGAGCGCGCCGTGGGTCTTGACGTGGCGGACGACGTGGCCGGCGTCGGAGGCCAGCGCCATCAGTGCGCCGATCTGATAAAGTACGATCTTCTCGATGTCGGCGGGCCGCTCGCCCTGAATCGGCCTGCGGCCAAAGCCCCAGAGATCGAGGAAGCCGGGATGCGCGCCGGCCTGCACGCCATTGGCCTTCGCCTCGGTCAAGGTGCGATGCATCACCAGCGGGTCGCCGGCATGAAAGCCGCAGGCGATGTTGGCCGAGGTGACGGTGCGCAGCATTTCGGAATCGTCACCGAGCGTGTAGACGCCAAAACCTTCGCCCATGTCGCAGTTCATATCGATCAGAGTCATCGTCGTCCTCGTTTGGCGTGCAGGTTCGATATACTCGTGATCGGCGATGTGTGTCCCAAAAAATTGGCCGTGCCGCGCGACATCACTCCTTCAGGCCGCTTGCGGCCACGCCGCGCACGAAATTCCGGCGCATCAGCGAGAAGAACAGCGCACTCGGGACCAGCGCCAGCGCGGCGGCCGCGCTGAGGCGGCCGATATCCACGGTGAAACCGGTCTGAAACAGCGCGAGCCCTACCTCGAGGGTGTAGGTCTCCTTGTTGGTCATGACGACGAGCGGCCACGCGAAGGCCGTCCACGCCTGAAAGAACGCCAGCACGGCGAGCGCGCCGAGCGGGCCACGCATCAGCGGCAGCACGATCCGCAGGAAGATCCAGGTTTCCCCCGCGCCATCCACCCGCGCCGCCTCCAGCAGTTCGTCGGGGATCGAGGTCATCACATATTGCCGCACCAGGAAGATGCCGAAGCTCATGATGAGATAGCCGATCAGCAGTCCGGGCCAGGTGTTGAGCAGTCCGGCCGCCTGGACGTTGAGGTAGAGCGGGATCATGTAGACTTCGAAGGGGACGACCGCCGTCGCGATGATGATGCCGAAGATGACGGGGATCCCCGGCAGGTCGAACTTGCCGAGCACATAACCGGCGATCGCCGATGTGGAGACGATGCTCGCGGTCGAGAGCGTCGCGAAGACCAGCGAATTGCCGATCCAGCGAAACAGCGGCGTTTCACCGAGCACGCTGACGATGTTCTCCAGCGTCGGCTGGTGCGGGATCACCGTCGGTGGCCAGGCCAGGAGCTCCGGCGGCGTCTTGAACGCGTTGCTGATCAGGAAGACCAGCGGCAAAAGCATCATCAGGCTGACGGCGCCAAGAACGATGTCGATGACGAGGCCGACGGCTCCGCTCTGGCCGACGACGGACGGATGCTCGCGTTCGTGCTCGCTCATGCGCGGCTCCGGTCACGGAACAGCCTGAACTGCGCGGCGGTCAGGATGAGGACGATGACGAGCAGCACGACGGCTTCGGCGGCGGCATAGCCCACCCGGTAATTGCGAAAGCTGTTTTCGAGCATGTCGAGGACGAGCACGCGGACGAGATGCCCCGGCGCGCCCTGAACGTCGGAGGCCAGCACGAAGGCCTGCGCATAGATGTTGTAGGACGAGATCAGCGTGATCACCGACACGTACAGCATGACGGGCTTGAGCAGCGGCACCGCGATGTAGCGGAAGGCCTGAATCGACGAGGCGCCATCGAGGCGCGCGGCCTCGTAGAGCGCCTCCGGAACGTTCTTCAGTCCGACCAGGAAGATCAGGACTGCATAGCCGATCGCCTGCCAGGAGCAGAGCACGATCAGGCAGATGAGCGATAGTACAGGATCGAACAGCCATGACTGGGCTGGAATTCCAACAAGGCCGATCAGGGCGTTGAGAGGTCCGAGCCTTGCGTCGAAAATCCATTTCCAGGCCATCGCCGCCGGCACCAGCGAGACGACGTGCGGCAGGAATACCGAGGCCTCATAGACGCCGCTGCGCCGCAGCCCCTGCCTTGTATTGATCAACGCGGCCAGTGCGAGCGCAACCGGAATGGTGATCGCCACGACGCTGAAGGCGATGATGGTGGTGTTGAAGATCGCTTCGAGAAACAGCGGGTCGCCTGCAAGCTCGACGAAGTTGGCGAAGCCGACGAACGGCTTGCGCCGCGAGATGATGTTCCACTGGAACAGGCTGAGCCGCAGCGTCTCGATGATCGGATAGACGCGGATGCAGCCGTAGAGGGCGAGGACCGGAAGCAGCGCCAGAACGGGAAACAGCCATTTCGGCGTGGTGCGCATCGATCCTCCGGCAAGCGCCGGTCTGCGGCCGGCGCCTGGATTGAGTGGGTCGCTGTCGGAAGCTCTAGGGTTTAGCCAGCAAATCTTCGCGCGCGAGGATCTTGTCGCTTTCCTCAGCCGCGGACTTCAGGAACGCATCGATCGCGGCGTCATTACCGGCCAGCGACTTGTCGGTGAAAGCCTTCTCCAGCCGCGCCGCAAGCCGGGTGAGGATTTCACTGGCCGGGCTGATCGCCGGGACCGTGAAGAAGACGTGGTCGGACGGCGTATTCACGAAGGCGCCGAGCTGCGGGATCTTCGTGAGCACGGCGGAGTAGTCCAGGCCCTTGCGATTGGGGACCCAGGCCGTGTTCTCGAGCAGCCAGAGCAGGTTTTCCGGCTCGTTGGCCTTCTGCACGAAATCCCAGGCGATCTGGCTCTTCGCGCCCTTGTTCGGGACATAGAGATCGACCGGGACCATCAGCGTGCCCTTGGGCAGAGGGGCCGTGGCGTATTTGAGATTGGGCGCCTTCTTGGCGACATCGCCAATCACCCAGGACTCGCGAATGAACATCGCGGTCTGGCCGAGCTCGAAGGCTTCCGCGTCCGCTTTCATCTCGGGCGTCACGGTCCGGTAGACCACGACATTGTCGAGATATTGCTTGAGCGCGGCGCGGCCGGCCGGGCTCGCATAGGCGGCGCGCCATTTTCCGCCCTTCTCCTCGAGCAGCGTCCCACCGTGATTGTAGAGGATGGTCCAATACTTCTCCGCGATGCCCGAGCCGCCACCGCTGAGACGCAGGCTCCACCCGCTCACCGTCGGGGTGCCGGAAGCGTCGCGTTGCGCGAGCTTCTGCGCATAGGCGGTGTAGTCGGCCATGGTCTTGGGCGGACCGTCGAGGCCGGCCTTGGCGAACATCTCGGTGTTGTAGAACAGCGCGCCCTGCCCCTGGAACAGCGGCACGCCGTAGATCTTGCCGTCGTACATCGCGGTTTTCACGCGCGTCATGTCGTAATTGGCCTTGACGAAATCGACGATCGACGCCGGCGGCTCCGGAATGAGGCCGGCCTCGAGATAGCGCGCCGCCTCGACCTCCATCTCGATGACGTCACCGGCCGCGCCCGACGGAAGCGACAGTGCAAGCCGCTTCTCGTGCTCGCGGAGCGCTATCGCCTCGACGCTGATTTCGAGATCCGGATATTTGCTCTTCAGCTGGTCGCCGACGCGCTTGTAGAACGGGGCGAGATCAGGCCACCCGCTCCAGATCGTGAGCTTCTCCGCGGATGCGGGCGAAGCGAACGCCGGCATTGCGACGGCCAGTACCAGCGACAATGCGGCCGACATCCACGACCGGCGATTCGAATGCGCCGGTCGATTGCGATCCCCGGACAGCGTGACGTCACCTAACCTGCCGACGGGTTTCACCATGAGGGTCATTCTCACATCCGGAATGGGACAAATCCTGCGGAAAAGCTCGCATGCAACCGGTTGCGTGTCAATTGCGATCCAGCGCCGCTTTCGCAGGCCATTGCTGAAATCGTCAGCGGCCTCGCCGCCTCGAAGGTGCCGGGCCGGTCGAGGCGCGAATGACGAGATGGGAATTCAGCTTGTGGCGGATCTCGCCCGACACGCCGCCATTCATCTGGCTGAGCAGCAGGCCGACCGCGACATCGCCGGCATCGGCGCAGCGCGCCGACACGGTGGTGAGCGGCGGATAGGTGGTCTCGCCGAGGACATCGTCGCAGCCGACGACGCTGAAGGATTTCGGCACCTCGACGTCGAGTGCAGCTAACCCCGCCATCAGCCCTTGAGCCACGAGGTCGTCGAACGCGATCGCGGCGGTGACGCCGCTCGCGACGATCTGGGTCGCCGCCAATCGGCCGGTGTCGTAGGACGGCGGACGGGCGGGAACGGCGATCACCTTGAGCCCGCGCTTCTCCGCCTCGCGCCGGACGGCATTACGCCGCTGCTGATTAGACCATGACGTCGTCGGGCCGCTGACATAGGCGATGTGCCGGTGGCCGAGCTCGGCAAGATGCGCGATCGCAGCCGCCACGCCCGGCGCCGTATCGATCAGCACCCGCGTAATGCCTTCGATATCGCGGTTGATGAGCACCAGCGGCCGGCGCGTCGCGTGGCGGCGGATATGCTCTTCGTCGAGCCGCGACGAAGCGAGGACGAGCCCCTCCACCTGGCCGATGAAACGGCCGACCAGCAACTCCTCGCGCGCGGGATCCTCATCCGAATTGCCGAGGAAGACGCACAGCCCGGCCTGGTCGGCGCGCAGCTGCGCGGCCCTGATCAGCGGCGGAAAGAACGGGTTGGCAACGTCAGAGACGATCAGTGCGACATTGCCATGGCGTCCGGTCGACAAGGCGCGCGCGACCTGGTTCGGCACGTAGCCGAGCTTGCCCGCGATCTCCTTGACGCGCCGGACGGTCGCCTCGGTCAGCATCTCCGGCCGTGAGAAGGCGCGCGATACGGTCGCGCGCGACACGCCGGAGGCCTTCGCCACCTGGCTGATCGTCGGCACGACCGACGGACGTTCCTTCCCGCCGCTGTCGGAATCGCGCTTCACCGCAGGCCACCTCCCTCTGCATCGCCCTCAACTACATGCCTTGGTCACGCGCGTGGTGCAAGCTTGACATGCAACCGGTTGCATACCATTCTCCGCGCCGGGGTGACGGCGGCCCGGCAAAATCACGGATCAGCATGACGGCTTCGGGAGCTCCTTCGATCGTGACATTCGAAACGCGGGATGCGATGGGCCGGGCCGCTGCCGCGGACGTCGCTGCCGCGCTGCGCGACCGCCTCGCGCGACAGGGCAACGTGCGGATGATCTTCGCGGCGGCACCGAGCCAGGCGGAGATGCTGGATGCCCTCGCCCGCGAGCGCGATATCGATTGGCGGCGCGTCACGGCCTTCCACATGGACGAATATCTCGGACTTGCCGCGGATGCGCCGCAACGCTTCGGCGCCTGGCTGACGCGTCACCTCTTCTCGCGCATCGCCTTCGGCGCCGTGCACATCATCGGACAGGAGCCGGATCCGGACCGGGAAACGGCGCGCTATGCCGCCCTTCTCAACGAGGCCCCGATCGACATCGTCTGCCTCGGCATCGGCGTCAACGGTCACCTCGCCTTCAATGATCCGCCGGTCGCCGACCTGCACGATCCGAAACCGGTCAAAATCGTCGAGCTCGACGCGGTCTGCCGGCAGCAGCAGGTCGACGACGGATGCTTCCCGAGCTTCAGTGACGTGCCGACGCACGCGATCACGCTGACGATTCCCCGGCTGCTGGACGCCGGCCAACTGTTCTGCGTCGTCCCCGGCGCATCCAAGCGCGCCGCGGTCGAGCAATCCCTGTACGGCCCGATCGGCACGGCCTGCCCGGCAAGTGCGCTCCGCACGCATCCGCGATGCGCGCTGTATCTCGACCGCGATTCCACCCCGCCGCAGCTCTCGCAAGCAACGGTGCGCGCATGACCGATCCGGCAACGCGCGTCTCGGGCCGAGACCCCGAGACCGGACAGAAGCGCACCATCGTCATTCAGGAGGGCCGGATCTCGGAGATCATTCCCGGCGGTGATGACGACGGGTTCTGGTTGACGCTCGGTCTGCTCGACCTGCAATTGAACGGCTTTGCCGGCCACGATCTCAATGCCCGTCCCGATCCCGGGACGGTCCGCGATCTCGCAACAGCCGTCCACACCAGCGGCGTGTCGCGGTTTGCGCCGACGCTGATCACGGCGTCGCGCGACTCGATGATCGCGGGCTTGCGCGCCATTGCGCAGGCGCGCGACAGCGATCCGCTTCTGAAACACGCGATGCCCTTCGTGCATGTCGAGGGACCGCATATCGCACCGGAGGACGGTCCGCGCGGCGCCCACCCCGCCGAGCATGTCAGGCCGCCTGATCTCGACGAGTTCGACGCGTGGCAGGCCGCGAGCGGAAATCTCATCGGCCTCGTGACATTGTCGCCGCATTGGCCGGAAACAACCGCCTATGTGCGCGGTCTTCGCGCGCGTGGCGTTCGAGTTGCGCTCGGCCATACCGGCGCAACGCCGGATCAGATCGCCGCAGCTGTCGCGGCCGGAGCAACGCTCTCGACCCATCTCGGCAACGGCATCGCGGCCACGCTGCCGCGGCATCCCAACCCGATCTGGTCGCAGCTGGCCGAGGACGCGCTGTGGGCGAGCTTCATCGCCGATGGTCATCACCTTCCCGCCGAGACCTTCAAGGCCATGCTGCGTGCAAAGGGGCTGGAGCGATCGATCCTGGTGTCCGACGCCGCCGCGCTCGCGGGATGCGCGCCTGGACTCTATGACGCCCCGATCGGCGGCAAGGTCGAGCTGAAGGCGAATGGACGGCTGGAGGTCGTCGGCACCTCCTTTCTGGCGGGTGCGGCCGTCAGCCTCGCGTTTGGGGTTGCGACCGCCAAGCGCATGGCCGGATTGAGCCTGGCAGAAGCGCTGAGGCTCGCAACAATCAATCCGCGTCTGCCGTTCAACCTACCCGCGCTGACAGTGGGAGCGCCGGCGGACCTGCTGCGCTTCCGTCTCGGCGAGGACGGGGCTCTCGTGCCCGAGACGATTTACGTCGCCGGCCGGCCCTTCAACCCCTGAGGAATGAGACATGAACCGGCTTCGCATCGGGTTGATCGGTCCAGGGGCGATCGGCGAGACGCATGCACGGGCGATCCGCGCACTCGACGAGACCGTCCTGTCCGCGATCGCCGGCGGCACGCCCGAGCAGATTGCAACGTGCCGAAACGGCGAAGATGTTCCGGCGTTCGCAACCCCCGAGGCGATGCTGGCAAATGCCGCGATCGACGCGGTCGTGGTCTGCACCCCGAGCGGGGCGCACCATGACGCCGCGCTTGCTGCGATCGAAGCCGGGCGGCACGTCCTGGTCGAGAAGCCGCTCTGCGTCGATCCGGCCGAGGCCGCATCGCTGGTCCGTGCTGCCGAGCGCTCGCAGCTGACATGTGGTGTGGTCTCGCAGCGGCGGCTCGAGCCGCAGCACCAAGCAATCAAGGCTCTGCTCGACGAAGGTCGTCTCGGACAGCCGCGCCTGATCGAGACGGCAATCCATTGGTACCGCTCCGAGGCCTATTACGCGGAAAAGCCATGGCGCAGCGCGACGGAGCATGGCGGCGGCTCGTTGTTCAATCAGGGCGTCCATAATCTCGACCTGATGCTCTGGCTGTTCGGAGCCGTGACGAGTGTGCAGGGCAAGACGGCGACGCTTGGTCACGCGCACGCCGTCGAGGACACGACGGCCGCGCTGCTGTCCTTCGCGTCCGGCACGCTCGGTGTGATCGTGACCAGCACGGCACTGCCGCCGGGACGGCCGGCCATGCTGCGGCTGTTCACGGATCGCGGCAGCTGCGAGCTCGCCAATGACAGCATCGTCCGCTGGGATTTTGCCGATGTCGCGGAGCCGCCGAGCGCGGCCGGTGTCGGAAGCGCCGCGAGCGATCCCAAAGCCATCGGGATCGACGGACATATCGCGCAATGGCGTGATTTCGTCGGTGCCATCAGGGAGCGACGGCCGCCGGCGAGCACGTTCAGGGATGGATTCGAAGCGGCGCGGCTGGTCGAGGCGATCTATCGCTCGGCCGGGGAAGGCAGAGCCATCAACCCCGGCGAGATCGCAGCGGAGGCCATTGATGCCGGCTAACTCCGGGATGCTCGAGATCGCCATCGTCGGCGCGGCCCACCCGCATGTCGAATATGTGCTGTCGGAGATCGCGAACCGCACCGACGTCAGGGTCGTCGCCGTCGCCGACCATGACGCGGCACGGCGCGCCGAGCTCGAACGACGCACCAACGCGCCCGGCTATGCCGATCTGGATGCGCTTCTGGACACGCATCCCATTCGCGCCGCGGCGATCTTCACCGAGTTTGGCTTTCGCACCCCGCTCGTCGCCAAACTCCTGCACCGCGGCATCTTCGCGATCGTCGACAAGCCGATGGCCGTGACCATGGATCAGCTCGCCCTCATCGAGGAAACGCTCGCGGGGCGCGATCTGCTGACGCTCCTGCTGGAGAAGCGTTTTTATCCCGTGACGCTCGCGCTCCGCGCGATCATCGACAGCGGCGAGCTTGGAGAGATCGTCTCGATCGCCGCAACCGGGCCGCACAAGCTCATCCCGAGCCGTCGCCCGGCGTGGATGTTCGAGCCGCAGACCTATGGCGGCATCCTCGCCGACCTCACGGTCCACGACATCGATCTGGCGCTCTGGCTGACGGGCCACGGCAGCGGCACGGTCAGCGGCTGGGTCTCGCCGACGCCGGCTGCCGGCACGACGAATTTTCCTGCGCTCGGCCGTGCCATCCTCGCCTGCGACGGCGGTCCGCAATTTTCGATCGAGGTCGACTGGATCCAGCCCGAAGCATCGCCACGGCATGGCGACTATGCCATGCGGATCTCCGGGACGAAGGGACGCGCCGACGTTCTCTTCGCGGAAAACCGCCTGCTGGTCGAAACCGCAACGAAGCCCCGGCGCGAAATCGACCTGCCCGCGGGCGCCTCGCCCGCCGGCTTCGCCTTCGATCATCTCGTCCGTGGCGAGCCCCTGCAAATTCCGACGGCGGACGCCCTGCGCGCTACGCGCATCGCGATCCTTGCGCAGGAGAGCGCGGCAAACGGCGGGCAGCCCCTGCGATGGGCCGAACCGCCTCGACGCTAGGAAGTGAAGGTTGCGAGGCTGGCGCCATCCGCGCTCAACGCGGAACGACGGCGGTCGCTTCGATCTCGACCCGGGCCGCCGGCTCGACCAGACGCACGATTTGAACCAGCGCCATGCTGGGATAGTGAACGCCGACGACGTCGCGATAGGCCTTGCCGAGCGCCTTCAGATTGGAGACGTATTCGTCCATGTCGACGACATACCAGGTCAGGCGCACCAGATGTTCGGGCCGAGCACCACCCTCCGCCAGGATCGCCACGATGTTCTCGAGCGCCTGCCGAACCTGCGCGACGAAGCCGTCGGCGAACTGGCCGGCAACATCCCAGCCGACGACACCGCCCGTCACGACGAGGCGTCCTTCGGCCATCATGCCGTTGGCATATCCCTTCGGCTGCGGCCAGCCGCTGGGTTGAAGCACCTGCGGACCACCGGTCGCGGCGGCTTCCGGCTTTCTCAAGATGGTCATGCCGAATTCAATCCCTCTCAGCGCGGCTTCAACAGCTCACGTGCAACGATCAGCTTCTGGACCTCGGTCGCGCCCTCGTAGATGCGGAGCGCGCGGATCTCGCGGTAGAGGCTTTCGACGATCTCGCCCTTGCGCACCCCGCGGCCACCGAACATCTGCACGGCGCGGTCGATGACGCGCTGTGCGGTCTCGGTCGCGGTCAGCTTCGCCATCGCGGCCTCGCGCGTGGTCGGCAGCTTCTGGACATCCCGCCGCCAGGCCGCGCGGTAGGTCAGGAGTGCGGCGGCATCGGTCTCGGTTGCCATGTCGCCGAGCGCGGCCTGGGTCAATTGCAGATCGCCCAGGGTCGCTCCGAACATGTGCCGGCTCTTCGCATGCCACAACGCCTCGTCGAGCGCGCGGCGCGCAAAGCCGAGGGCGGCCGCGGCAACCGACGCACGAAAGATGTCCAGCGTCTGCATCGCGAGCTTGAAGCCGCCGCCGGGTGCGCCGAGGCGGCGGCTCGCCGGAATCCAGCAGCCCGTGAAGCGCAGCGTCGCCAGCGGATGCGGAGCGACGACATCGATACGCTCGGCAATGCCGAAGCCGGGATCCTCGGGAAAGACGACGAAGGCCGAGATGCCGCGTGCGCCCGGCGCCTCGCCGGTCCGCGCGAACAGCGTGTAGACGTCGGCAATGCCGCCATTCGAGATCCAGGTCTTCTCGCCGTCGATGACGTAACCGTCGCCATCGGCGCGCGCCGTGCAGGACATCGCCGCGACGTCCGATCCCGCTTCCTTCTCGGATAGCGCGAAGGCCGAAAGCCATTCGCCGGAGCGAACCTTCGGCAGGACCGCCTTGCGCAGCTCTGCGGAGCCGCCGAGCGCGATCGCGCCGGAGCCGAGCCCCTGCATGGCGAAGGCGAAATCGGCGAGGCCGTCGGCATACGCCAACGACTCCCGCGAGAGGCAGATCGAGCGGGAATCGATCGTCGTCGCATCGCCGTCGGGCGCGGCGACTGCGCAATCGAGTATCCTCGCCTCGCCCATCGCGCGCACCAGCTTGCGGCAGGCGCGGTCGACATCGTTGTGGTCGATCTCGTCGAGCACACCCGACTGCACGAAGCGGTCGAGCTTGTCGCCGATCGCCTGATGACGCGGCTCGAAGAACGGCCAGTCGAGCCATTCGCGCCGGATGACCTTCGCCACGGAGCTCATCTGATCCTTCCTCCGCTCACTGCGCGCCCGCGGCCGCGGCACGCGCCAGGTTAGCTTCGTATTGTCCCTTGGCGGATGCATATTGCTTCGGCCAGCTGATCGCGGTGATGCCGATGCGGGCGGCCTCGTGCAGCGTCCAGGCGGGATCGGCAAGATGCGGCCGCGCGATGGCGCAGAGATCGGCGCGGCCGGCAGCTAAGATCGAGTTGGCGTGATCGGCCTCGGAGATCGCACCGACCGCGATGGTCTCGATCCCGACCTCGTTGCGGATGCGATCGGCGAACGGCGTCTGGAACAGCCGGCCATAGATCGGCCGCTCCTCCTTCCAGACTTGTCCCGACGAGCAATCGATCACGTCGGCGCCGGCCTGCTTGAACATGGCGGCGAAGATCGCGGCGTCAGCCGGCGTGTTGCCGCCCTCGGTCCAGTCGTGACACGACAGGCGCACCGACATCGGCCGATCGGACGGCCACGCTGCGCGCACGGCCCTGAACACCTCGAGTGGATAACGTGCGCGGTTCTCGTGGCTGCCGCCATATTCGTCATCCCGCCGGTTGGTCAGCGGTGACAGGAAGCTCGACAGCAGATAGCCGTGGGCGCAATGCAGCTCAAGCCATTCGACGCCCGCTGCGGCCGCGCGGCGCGTTGCGGCGACGAAATCGTCGCGCACGCGGTCCATGTCGCCGCGGTCCATCGCCCGCGGCACCTGGCTGTGGGGCAGATAGGGCAATGCCGAGGCCGAGATCAGCGGCCAGTTGCCGGTCTCGAGCGGCTGATCGATGCCTTCCCATGCCAGCCGGGTCGATCCCTTCCGTCCGGCATGGCCGAGCTGGATGCCGACCTTGGCGTGGCCGAGGCTGTGGATCAACTCGACCAGCCGCCGCCACTGCGCCGCCTGCTCGTCGTTCCAAAGGCCGAGACAGCCCGGCGTGATCCGCGCGTCCGGCGAGACGCAGGTCATCTCGGCGAAGATCAGCGCGGCGCCGCCCATGGCGCGCGCGCCGAGATGGGCAATGTGGAAGTCGTCGATCAGCCCGTCCTTCGCCGAATACATCGCCATCGGCGAGACCATGATGCGGTTCGCCAGCGACAGGCCGCGCACGCGGTGCGGCGTCAGCATCGGCGGCGGCACGCGCTCGCCGTCCTTCACGGCAATCCCGGAACGCGCGGCAAACCAGCGCTCAAAGCCCTCCAGCCAGGCGCGATCGCGCAGGCGGAGGTTTTCGTGGCTGATGCGCTGCGAGCGCGTCAGCATCGAATAGAAGAATTGCGGCGGCTCCAGCGTGTCGGCATAGCGGTGACCGACCACCTCGAACCATTCCATGGCATTACGCGCGGCGTTCTGGATGCGCGCGACGTCGACGCGGCGTACTTCCTCGTACGCTTCCAGCACCGTCCCGATGTTGTCGCCGCCGTGACCGTGGCGGTCGAACTGGTTGGCGAGCTCGATGGCATCGTCGAGCGCGAGCTTGGTGCCCGAGCCGATCGCGAAATGCGCGGTGTGCGCGGCATCCCCCATCAGCACGACATGGGACCTGCCGTTGAACACGCTCCATTTGCCGCAGATCAGCCGGCTGAAATTCAGCCAGGCCGAGCCGCGCAGATGGCGCGCATTGGTCAATAGCTTCGCGCCGTCGAGCGTGCCGGCAAAGATCTTCTCGCAGAACGCGATCGACCCCTGCTGGTCGAGCTCGCCGAGGCCGTGGGCATTGTAAGCCTCTTCCGTGGTCTCGACGATGAAGGTCGAGGTCTCCGCATCGAACTTGTAGATATGAGCCTGGAACCAGCCATGTTCGGTCTTCTGGAAGTCGAACGTGAAGGCGTCGAACGCCTTCTTGGTGCCGAGCCAGATGTAGCGGTTGGGGCGGATCACCATGTCGGGCTGGAACTGCTCGGCATAGCGGGCGCGGATCCTGGAATTGACGCCGTCGCAGGCAACGATCAGGTCGGCGTCGGGAAATTCGAGATCGGATTCGACGTCGCGCTCGAACACGAGCTCGACCCCAAGTGCCTCGCAGCGCCGTTGCAGGATGTTGAGCAGATGCTTGCGGCCGATGCCGATGAAGCCGTGCCCGGTCGTGCGCTGGCGCGTGCCCTTGAAGACGAGCTCGATATCGTCCCAGTGATTGAAGGCATCCTCGATCTCGGCCGCACTTTCGGGATCGGCGATGCGCATCGCCTGCATCATCGCGTCCGAGAACACGACGCCCCAGCCGAACGTATCGTAGGGCTTGTTGCGCTCGACGACGGTGATGCTGTGCTCCGGGTGACGGCGCTTCATCAGCAGGCCCAGATAAAGACCGGCCGGACCGCCGCCGATACAGACTATCCGCATGATCCCTCGCTTTCGCGCGCCGCGCCTTTTGCCGAGCTGCAATCACAAGAAAGGAATGCCAGCCGTCGAATTATTTTAAGTATAAAATATTTCGACGATGCGCGAATTGTCAAGACGCCAAGGCGGGCATTGCTGACCTGCGTGGGTCTGCGGCTCCCAAAACCCGCCGCAGCTTCTGGCCCGACTGACAAAATTCGAAAACAACCCCATGCACAGTAGCCGGCGCCAGCAATATCAATGACCTGGCGGCTCGGCCTGAAGAATTTCCGATTTTACGAATTTTCGCTTGACCCGTCGGGCAAAACAGTGGCATGATGCCAACATCGCCAGAAGCAGGCGCGGACCGATCCGCAATATCAGGCTGAACCAAGCTGCACGATAATGTCGCCCGGCAGGAGCGACTGCGTGTCACCCGGGCCTCCGCGCCACAGGCATCCGCCCGCCGTCAAGTCCGGCATAGGCAGCCGCCGCTCGCTAAAGTTGGCGGCGATCTGCAGGGTGTCGCCTTGCGCGGTTCGCCAGCGCACGTCCACGCCGCCCGCACCAGCATCGTCGCCGATGAGTGTACGCTGCGCCGAAACAAACCCGCGTTTGATCAGCGGCACGATCTTATCACGCCGGATCGTCAGCAATTGCTTGGTCAGGGCTCGGAACCTGGCGCTGGTGGGAGACAGGTCGATGCTGCTCCAGTCGAGCTTTGAGGCCTGAAAGGTGCTCTCGTCGCACGGGTCCGGAATCCGAGCCCGCATCTCCGGGGTCGAAAAGGACTTGAAGTGCGAAAACTCCTTGCGACGCCCTTCGCGCGTCAACTCGGCAGCTTCGCCCGCCCAGTCGGCAAAGAACAGGAAAGGTGTTTCGGCGGCCGCCTCCTCCCCCATGAACAGCATCGGTATGTGCGGATTGAGCAAGACGAGCGCCATGGCCTGCCCGAGCTCTTCGGGGCCGACCAATCTCGACAGTCGCTCTCCCAAAGCGCGGTTTCCGATCTGATCGTGGTTCTGCGCGAAGAAGATCGTGGCTTCCGGCGGAAGGTGAGCGCTGGGTTCGCCGCGCGGTGCATCGTGCAGTGGAAAGACTTCACCCTGGTAGGCAAAGCCCTCCGCGAGGGATCGCGCGAGGTGCTCGAGCGGCTTGTCGGCAAAGGCGCGATAATAGCCTTCGTCCTCCCCGGTCAGCAGGACGTGCAGCGCATTGTGGAAATCGTCGCCCCATTGTGCGTCGTAGTATCTGGCCTCGCCTGCTTGACGGTCGAGCAGATGCGCCTGATTGGCCTCGTTTTCCAGCATCAGGTGCACGCGCCGGCCCGGTAGCTGATGGCGCACGGTCTCGGCAAGTTCGACCAGGAAGTGCCGATCGGAATCGTCCTTGAGAGCGTGGACCGCGTCGAACCGAAGCCCGTCGAAACCATAGTCGCGCAGCCACATCAGCGCGTTCTCGATCAGGAACTCGCGCACGAACGCGCCGTCCGGTCCCTCGAGGTTCACAGCCGGACCCCAACCCGTCGTATGGCGGGCCGTGAAGAAGTTCTCGGCGTAGCTGTGCAGATAGTTCAGTTGCGGCCCGAAGTGGTTATAGACCACATCCAGATAGACCATGATGTCGAGGGCATGAGCTGCCCGCAACAGGCGCTTGAGATCCTGTGGCCTGCCATAGCGCGCATTGGGCGCATTCAGCAGCACACCGTCATAGCCCCAATTGTGCCGGCCGGGGACATCGTTGAGCGGCATCAGCTCGATGGCGGTGATGCCGAGATCGCGCAGATAGGGCAGCCGCTTCTCGACGCCGGCGTAGGTCCCCTCCGCGCTGAAGGTCCCGACGTGAATCTCGTAAATGACGGCTTCGGCCCAGGGACGACCCGAATAGAGGATGGAATCCCGCAACACGGCGGTATCCACGACCTCGCTCGGCGCGCCGACATCATCGGGCTGAAAGAACGAGGCCGGGTCGGGGACGACCAGGTCGCTGTTGATCCGGAACTGATAGCGCGTGCCGACATGCGCCGTCGGGCTGAGAAGCTGATGCCAGCCCTCGGCATCGCGCGGCATCTTTTGCGGCGGCCGACCGGCCTCCAGCAACTCGACCGAATGGGCAGACGGCGCCCAGAGGCTGAAGATGACCCCATGATCGAGGATCTGAGGGCCGTGGCGCCGGGCCTGTCCAGCCATTCCCATCGTTTGATTCAAACCCAGTCCGCCTTTCGCGCTCGCATCTTCCGGAGTGGACATGCTTGAGCCGATCGCGTTGGGCCCGACGGCGGTAACGTTCGCTTAAGCATGCTCGGGGACGAGAAGCACGCTTCAGAGCAATCGTTCCTCGCAAGTCATCCGGACTGCCGAGCGGCATCCCGCGTCGGATCGCGCAGGACGCGGCGCGCCGCAGGAGTCAGGTCACGTGTGTACACTTTTGCACCGACCTTAAAAAAAGCACAGTTGCTAGCGGCCTTTAGGAACCTTTGTTGCGCCGCAGAATTTCAAGGATAGCGCTTCGCTGAGGAAGCGCCCTTGGAATTCAAAGATGGTTGGCAAAGACCACTGTTGTGCCGGTCGGTGGGCCTAGCGAATGCGTATCCTGTTCGCCACGCCCGAAGTCGCAGACTTCGTTCAAGTTGGCGGTCTCGCCGCCGTCTCCGCGGCTCTGCCGCGCGCCTTACGCGATTTTGCTGACGTACGCGTCATCATCCCTGGCTATCCTTCTGTCCTGCGTGGCCTGCACGATCGCAGAACCGTGGGGCGATGCCCGTCGTTCGCCGCTCTGCCGGCGTTCGAGGTCGATCTCGGGCACACCGCGGATGGCCTGGCATATTACGTGGTCCGCTGCCCGGAGCTGTACGAGCGGGACGGCACGCCGTATGCCGACGGCCGTGGGGCCGACTGGGGCGACAACAATGTGCGGTTCGCTGCCTTTTCCTACGCTGCCGCGCAGCTTGCGAGGGGCTTGGTCGACACGGAATGGGCCGCTGACCTCGTCCACGCCAACGATTGGCAATGCGCGCTGATCCCCGGTTATCTGGAATGGCACTATGCGCACATTCCAACGGTCTTCACGATCCATAATCTGGCCTATCAGGGCGTGTTCGACCGCAGCTCGCTGGCACCGCTCGGGATTCCCGAGGCCAGTTTCAACATCGACGGCGTCGAATTCTACAACCAGCTTTCCTTCATCAAGTCCGGTCTCGTCTATGCCTCGCACCTGACGACGGTCAGCCAGACTTATGCAAAGGAGATCACCACCGCCGAGTTCGGCTGCGGCCTCGAAGGATTGCTGCGGCAGCGCGCCGACCGCAACCAGCTGTCCGGCATTCTCAACGGGATCGACGAGAGCTGGGATCCGCGAACGTGCTCCTCGCTGCTCCAGCCGTTCGGGGCCGGGGACTGGGCGGAGCGCTCCCTGAACGCCGACGACGTCAGGGACCAGTTCGGCCTGGCGGTGTCCCGAGGTCCCCTGTTCGCGCTCGTCGCGCGCCTCGTTCACCAGAAGGGCGTCGACCTCGTGATCGAGAGCGTGCAGACGATCGTCGATGCCGGCGGCCAGATCGTCGTCACCGGCAAGGGCGAGCCCCAGTTCGAGCAGGCCCTGCTCCAGGCGCAGGCTCGCGCGCCGCGATCGATTGCCGTGAAGATCGGCTTCGATGACGCGGAAGCCCGGAAGATCTTCGCCGGCAGCGACTTCACACTGATGCCGTCGCGCTTCGAGCCCTGCGGGCTCAGCCAGATGTACGCCCAGCGCTTCGGCTCCCTGCCAATCGGCCATCGCACCGGCGGTCTTGCCGAGACCATCCTCGACGGGGAGACCGGCTTCCTGTTCGACCGCGCCTCGGCACCCGGCTTCCTCGGAAGCCTGTGCCGCGCCTTCTCGACCTTCGGCATGAAGGATCGGCTCGATCACATGCGCAGGGCTGCCATGGCGCAGGCCTTCAGCTGGAGCCAGTCCGCCAGATCCTACGCCGAGCTCTACAAAGCATCGATCTAGACAGGGCAATTGGGGGCACACATGAAAATCGCGCAGATCGCTCCGCTGGCCGAGAGCTGCCCGCCGCGGCTGTACGGCGGAACCGAGCGGATCGTGTCCTACCTGACCGAAGAGCTGGTGCGGCAGGGGCATGACGTCACGCTGTTCGCGAGCGGCGATTCGATCACGTCCGCCGAACTGGTGCCGTGCTCGAAAATGGCACTGCGCCTCGATCCCTCGGTCAAGGACATGACGCCGCATCACATCATGATGCTGGACAAGGTGGCCAAGCGCGCCGGCGAGTTCGACGTGCTTCATTTTCACATCGACCATCTGCACTACCCCCTGATGCGTCCCTATGCCGACCGCATCCTCACCACCTTGCACGGCCGGCTCGACCTGCCCGACCTCGTGCCGTTCTACTCCGCCTTCCCCGAGCCTCCGCTGGTCTCGATCTCGGACGCGCAACGCCGGCCGATGCCACCGGTCAACTGGCTCGGCACGGTGCTTCACGGCCTGCCCGAGAACGTGCTCCCCTATCGGGACTCGCCGTCTGGCGACTATTTCGCGTTCCTCGGACGCATCTCGCCGGAGAAGGGGCCGGACAAGGCCATCGAGATCGCGGCAAGAACCGGCGTACCCCTGAAAATGGCGGCCAAGATCGACGCCGCCGATCAGCGCTACTGGGACCAGGTCATCGCGCCAATGGTGGCGGCCCATCCAAACGTCGAGTTTATCGGCGAGATCAACGAATTCCAGAAGGCCGACTTCCTCGGAAACGCCCGCGCGCTGCTGTTCCCGATCTGCTGGCCGGAGCCATTCGGTCTCGTCATGATCGAGGCGATGGCCTGCGGCACGCCGGTCATCGCCCTCGCCCACGGCTCGGTGCCGGAAGTGATCGATCACGGCGTCAGCGGCTTCGTCGTGAATACCCTTGACGAGGCGGTCGCGGCGGCGAACGCGGCCGGCACGCTGGACCGGCGGGCGATCCGCAGGCAGTTCGAGCAGCGCTTCACGGCCGAACGCATGGTGAGGGATTATGTCGCCGCCTATCGCCGGCTGCCGGCGCTGCGTCAGACACCGGCCATCGAAGTCCGCGCACTGCCGGAGGCGGAGGGCGCGATCAGGATGCCGCTACCTCCCGCCGCCGTGGAGCTCGGCGTCGCGGCCGCAGTCTGACGACTTCTTCCCCGCGCGGGAACGGAAGCATCGAGCAACAGTTACGATTCCACACAGGAGTCGCCATGATGCGCCGCTCGATACCCAAGCCGATCCGCAACAAGCTCGACCTCACCGACCGCGTTCAGATGCGCCTCGTCAGGAAACGTCTCGGCCTTTCCGATGCCGAACTGACCGCGATCGTCGGACGGATCGGCAACTCGCTCGCCGCCATCAGCAAGGAAGCCGCCCTGCAGCGCGCCAACGCGCTGCCGAGGCCGGCCGACGTGCCTCCTGCCGCCGTGATCGCTTCGACCGCGGCCGGCGAGCAGGCGTCGGGCGAGATCGCCGCAACCGCACCGGCATCCTGAACCGACTTTCATTGGGGGCAGATATGGACCAGAAGACACAAACCGACGACGCCCTGACGCGGGCGGCGTCGAGCCTGCGCCGTTCGCGCATCACCGAGGGGCGGCCCTTTCCGCTTGGCGCCACCTGGGATGGATTCGGCGTTAACTTCGCGCTGTTCTCAGCGCATGCCACGAAGGTCGAGCTGTGCCTGTTCGACGACGACGGCGAAACCGAGCTCGAGCGGATCGAGCTTCCCGAATATACCGACGAAGTCTGGCACGGCTATCTGCCCTCGGCGCGCCCCGGCACCGTCTACGGCTATCGCGTCCACGGCCCTTACGAGCCCGATGCCGGGCACCGCTTCAATCCGAACAAGCTCGTGCTCGACCCCTATGCGAAGCAGCTGGTCGGGCAATTGCGCTGGGGACCGGAGCTGTTCGGTTACCAGCTCGACCACGCCGACAAGGATCTCTCCTTTGACGAGCGCGACAGCGCACCGCTGATGCAGAAGTGCAGGGTCATCGACCCCGCCTTCACCTGGGGAGCTGCCCGCAAGCCCGAAGTGCCGTGGGAGCGGACGATCGTCTACGAGATGCACGTCAAAGGCTTCACCCAGTTGCATCCGCTGGTGCCGGAGGCAGACCGCGGCACGTTCTCGGGGCTCGCGCACGCCGACATCCCCGCCTATCTGCGCTCGCTGGGAATAACGAGTGCGGAGCTGCTGCCGATCCATGCCTTCGTCGATGACAGCTATCTGGTCGAGAAAGGCCTGCGCAATTACTGGGGCTACAACTCCATCGGCTTCTTCGCCCCCGAGCCGCGCTACCTGAAGACGCCATCCGCGAACGAATTCAAGACCATGGTCAACCAGTTCCACGCCCACGGCATCGAGGTCATTCTGGACGTCGTCTACAATCACACCGCGGAAGGCAACGAGCTCGGTCCGACCCTGTCGTTCAAGGGCATCGACAACGCCAGTTATTACCGGCTGATGCCGGACCAGACGCGCTATTACATCAACGACACCGGCACCGGCAACACGGTGAACCTCTCGCATCCGCGCGTGCTGCAGCTGGTCGCCGATTCATTGCGTTACTGGGCGACCGAGATGCGCGTCGACGGCTTCCGCTTCGACCTCGCCACCATCCTGGCACGCGAGCCCTACGGCTTCGACGAAGGCGGCGGCTTCCTCGATGCCTGCCGGCAGGATCCCGTGCTGTCCAGCGTCAAGCTGATCGCCGAGCCCTGGGACATCGGACCCGGCGGCTACCAGGTCGGCCAGTTTCCCCCGGGCTGGGCCGAGTGGAACGACAAGTTCAGGGACACCGTGCGCGCATTCTGGAAGGGCGATCCGGGTACGCTGGCCGACCTTGCCAAACGCGTCTCCGGATCGGGGGATCTCTTCAACAAGCGTGGTCGCAGGCCGTGGGCGAGCGTCAACTTCGTGACCGCCCATGACGGCTTCAATCTCAATGATCTCGTCTCGTACAACGACAAGCACAACGAGGCGAACGGCGAGAACAATCGCGACGGCCACAGCAACAACCATTCGTGGAATTGCGGCGCCGAGGGGCCGACGGATGATCCCGAGATCATATCGCTGCGGGAGCGCCAGAAGCGCAATCTGCTCGCCACCACGCTGCTGTCCCACGGCACACCGATGCTGCTCGCCGGCGACGAGTTCGGCCACAGCCAGAACGGCAACAACAATGCCTACGCGCAGGACAACGAGACCACATGGCTCAACTGGATGGGCATCTCCGCGAGCGGCCGCAATCTGCGTGAATTCACGCGCAAGCTGATCGCCACGCGCAAGGCCTTCCCGATCCTGTACCGCAGCCGCTTTCTGGTCGGCTCCCACAACGAAGAGCTCGATGTCAAGGACGTGACGTGGCTGTCGCCGTCGGGGGAGGAAATGACGACAGAACAGTGGCAGGACGGCAATGCCAAATGCTTTGGCATGCTGCTCGACGGACGGGCCCAGGAGACCGGAATCAAGCGCCGGGGTTCGGATGCCACACTGCTCCTCGTCTACAACGCGCACCATGACGTCGTGAATTTCGTCTTGCCTGACGTCACGGACGGACGAAGCTGGCTGGGGCTGATCGACACCCATCAGCCGAATGCACCGACGGCAGAATTCGCGCTGGGGCACGCTTACGCGGTGACCGGCCGATCCCTCCTGGTTTTTGCCCTCGCCAACGACAGCACCGCGACCGGTCGACTGCGACAGGGGCTAGGGGCGCTGCTGGATGTCGCCGACACGCCATTGTCGAGCTAGCGCTTGCGCTGCATGTGTTCGACGCGGCGGGACGGCAGGCGATCAGTCGACGACCGCGAGGATGTTCTTGCAGCGGAAGTCAGGAGAGCCTGCGCGAGCGGTGAGCTTTCGGATCGAGCCGATCGCTTTCATCCCGCGCCCTTCAGCCGGTCCGCCATGCGCTCCGCGATCGCCACCGTGGTCAGATGGGTGTTGGCGCGCGGCACCTCCGGCATGATCGAGGCATCGATCACGCGCAATCCCGTGCATCCGATCACCCGGCATTCGGGGTCGACGACCGAGCGCGCATCGTCAGGCGCGCCCATGCGACAGGTGCCGCTCGCATGCTGCGCGTCGCTGCACTCGGCAAACAACCAGTCATCCAGCTCGGCGTCGCTGAGCTGTTCGTCCATCGAGCGTCCGCTGGCCCCGTAGTCGACGCGGTGAGCGATATCGGTGACCGCGGGCTGCAGGCAGATATCGCGCAGCCGCCGGACGCCGTCGCGCATGCGCAGGAGATCGCTCGGGTCGGACAGCATGCGCTCCTCGACTTCGGGATCGACCTCGGGGTCGGTCGAGACGATGCGGACGTGGCCCTGGCTGAAAGCCTGGTAGACGGACACGGCGATGCGTCCCAGCGCGACTTCCACCATCGATCGCTGAGATCGGGCGAGATTGCCGGCGATCATGATCATGTCGTTGTCGCCGGCGCCTGCGAGGCCGGACGAATACCGCAGGCAGCAATTGGTGTGGCGGTGCATCAGCGTGCTGACCTGGCTGCCCTCGCGCAAATGCAGCAGCGCGTTGACGATCGGATGGTCCAGCAAATTCTCACCCGCCGGCAGGTCCGCGCGAACGGGGATGCCGAGCTTCTCCAGCAGGGCGGCAGGCCCGATGCCGGAGCGTTGCAGGATGGCCGGCGAATGGATGGCGCCGGCGCAGAGGATCACCTCGCGCGTCGCGCGGGGCGTGACGACTTGGCCGTTCACGCGGACCCGGACGCCGCTGGCGTGCAGCCGGTTGCCTTCGAAAGTGATGGTATCGACTAGGGCATGACCGACGATGTCGAGGTTGGCCCGGCCGCGCGCCGGCTCCAGATAGCCGTCATTGGTCGAGATGCGCAAACCCGCCACGCTGTTGATCGCATAGGGCGAGACGCCGGTGCCGGTGGGCGCGTTGTGGTCCTCACACCAATCATAGCCGAGACCGAGCGCCGAGGCGCGCAGCGCGCGGTCGACATTGCCCCAATCGGGGATCGGCGCGCGATACACCGGGATCGGGCCGCGATCGCCGTGATAGGCGGCGGCGGGGAAATTCTTGTCGGCCTCGAGCTTGCAGAAATAGGGCAGCAGCTCGTCCCACGACCACCCCGTGCAGCCCGCGGCCGCCCAGCGATTGATGTCGTCGGGCACGGCGCGGATCGCGATCTGGCCATTGATCGTCGAGCTGCCGCCCATGGCGCGGCCACGCCAGAGCAGCAGCGGCTGCTGCCGCTCGGTGCGGCGCGCGAGCAGCTTCGGCCAGCGGAAGTCGTCGTCACCGATGGCGCGCATCGGGTTCGGAATGCGGATGTGTTCCGGCGTGGTCGCGGTGCGCAGATCCTGCCCGGCCTCGAGCAGCAGCACGCGATGCGCCGGATCTTCGCTCAGGCGCGCGGCCAGCGTCGCGCCGGCGGAGCCTCCGCCGATGATGATCGTGTCGTATTCCTGTTCAATCACGTCCGGTCACTTTCGTAGCTCTCTTGGAAGCGCGATAAGGTCAACTGGCCTCCGCCTGACGCAGTGTGATCCGCGTCAATTCGGACGGACGCCCCAGCCGCAGCGCGAATCCCGGCCATAGCGCAGTGCCGTTATTCACGTAGAGTGTCATCCCGCCGACGTCGTACCGGCCGGAGACGTAGCCTGCGTTCGCGGGTGCCGCCAGCCGGTCTACACCTACGATCAATCCGCCGTGCGTATGTCCCGATAGTTGCAGGGCGACGCCGAGTTTGGCGGCATGCCGCGCATCGCTCGGCTGGTGGTCGAGCAGGATGACCGGGGCGCCTTTGGGTGCGGCATCAAGGACCGCGGGAAGGTCGCGGACCTGATGTCCCCGATGGCGCCCGGCCCGGTCGGTGATGCCCGCGATGACCAGCTTGCCGCCATTGCGGTCGAGAACAACATGCCTGTTTTCGAGCGAGAGCAGGCCCAGCGCGGCGAAGTGGGCCATCCAGCCGTCATAGCCGAAGATGTATTCGTGATTGCCGGAGATCACGTAGACGCCGTCGGTCGCCTTCAAATCCCGCAACGGCTCGATGTCGGCGCGGCGCGCGTCGAGCGTGCCGTCGATCAGATCGCCCGTGATCGCGATCAGGTCAACGCCGAGCTTGTTCGATCGCGCGACGACGGTGCGTGCCCAGGACGCGGGAAACAACCGGCTGATGTGAAGATCGGTCAATTGCAGAATGGCGTAACCGTCGAATTGCGGCGGCAGTCCGTGTATGCCGATTTCGACGTCTTTCAGCGGCGGAATCCGCATGGCCTGCTGGACGCCGATGGCGGCCAAGACTGCGGCCAGCGCAGCCAGTGCGTAACGCACTTCATCGGGCGCGCTCACGATGCCACCCTTGAAGGGGATGGCCAGCAAGAGCCCCGCGTCGAGCGCCAGCAGGAGCAGCGCCAGGAGGACGATCGCGCCGAACGCCCAGTTGAAAAGGGCGACCACCGGACGCGGAAATTCGGGAGAAAACAACGAGCCCGACGAGAGCTTGCTCCACCGATGAAACTGCAACGCGACCAGTACGAGCACAGCCGCTGCGATCTTGACCCAGAGCGGCAAATCAATCGGCCACAGGAAGCGGGTCAGGATCAGCAGATAGATCAGGCCGAATATGAGTTGGGGAATCGGTTCTCTCCGCTGGCAGACCGGTTCCGCCTTCTTACACAAAACCCGGGACGATCTCGACTCGCATGGCGTCGGAGGCGGCATGCGCCCGATGCGGCCCAGGGCCTCCTTCGAAGCGCGCTAATGCATGATCTGTTTCAGGAATGCGCGGGTGCGGTCGTGCCTGGGATTCGAGAAGAACTCGTGAGGAAGACCCTCCTCGATAATGACGCCGGCATCCATGAAAACCACCCGGTCGGCGACGGTGCGGGCAAATCCCATTTCGTGCGTCACACACACCATGGTCATGCCTTCGCGCGCGAGCGAGACCATCACGTCCAGGACCTCCTGAACCATCTCGGGATCGAGCGCGGATGTCGGCTCGTCGAACAGCATGATCTTCGGCTTCATGCAGAGTGCCCGCGCGATGGCGACGCGCTGCTGCTGTCCACCCGACAGCTGGCTCGGATATTTGTCGGCCTGCTCGGCGATGCGCACGCGCGCCAAAAGCTCACGTGCCGTCGCCTCGGCTTCGGGCTTGGGGACCTTGCGGATCTTGACCGGCGCGATCATCAGGTTCTGGAGCACGGTCAGGTGCGGGAACAGGTTGAACTGCTGGAACACCATCCCGACGTCGCGGCGTACCATGTCGACGTTTCTGGTGGTGCGGTCGAGCTCCACCCCGTTGACGATGATCTTTCCCTCCCGATGGTCCTCCAGCCGGTTGATGCAGCGGATCATGGTCGACTTGCCCGAGCCCGAAGGCCCACACACGACCACGCGCTCGCCCCGCGCCACGCGAAAGTCGATTCCCTTCAGCACCCGGGTCGCGCCGTACCATTTGCTGACGCCTTGCAGGTCGATCACCGGCGCTGCGGTCGCGGGGTCCTGGATCATCGATGTCTCCGGGATTGTCATGCGGCCATCCAGCCGCCGTCGACGAGAATGTTCTCGCCGGTGATGAAGGTGGCATCGTCGGACGCCAGAAACAGCGCCGCATTGGCCACATCCTCGGGCACGCCCAGTCGTGGCATCGGCGTACGGCTGCGGGAGTAATCCATCCAGCGCGGCTCGGCGGCCCGACCCGGCTTGCCGGTCACGATCTTGCCGGGCGCCACGGCATTGCAGACGATATGATCCCTGGCATAGTCCGCCGCGATCTGCCGGGTGATGTAGACAACGCCCGCCTTCGAGGTGCCGTAGGCGATGTCCTCCGGACAGGCGATCATACCGTGCTGGGATGAGATGTTGACGATGCGACCCCGAACGCCGTCGCGAGCCTCCTGCCCCAGCATCACCGCAACCGCCGCCTTGCTCATCAGGAAGACACCGGTGAGGTTCACCGCAAACGCCCGGTTCCATTCCGCAAGACTGGTCTCGAGCAATGGCTTGCCGATGCCGATGGCGGCGTTGTTGACGAGACCATCGAGCCGGCCGAACCTTTCCACGGCCAGCGCAATGGCTTGGCCCGCATCGGCCTCGGATGAGACGTCGGTGCGGATGAATTCCGCCTCGTACCCGTCCGCCCGCAGCCGCTCGATGGTCGGCACACCACCCTCGCGAACCTCGGTGGTGATGTCGGCGAGCACCAGACGCGCACCTTCGGCCGCGAAGCGGCATGCGATGGCGCGTCCGATCCCGGACGAGGCACCCGTGATCACGATCGACTTGCCCTGCAACCGCCCCGTCATGACACGCCTCCCGATGCCGGGCAATCGATCTTCGCCCAGGCCAAATAATCCGCGGCAGCGACGCTCACCGGGTAGGCCGGATCGAATCCGGTATCGCGCACCAGACGCGCGATGCTCAGTGGCGCGCGATCGGCCGGCAGATTGTAGACGATGCTGGGTGCCTCACCCGGCTCGGCGCAACGCCAGCGAAAATCCGGATACCGGCTCGCCAGCGTGCGGCACCAGTCCGGCAGGTCGGACAGCGTGCCGCCGCCGACATGGTAGATCGCATGATCAAGCGCTGCCGCCATAGCGACCGCTTCTATCCCGGCGGCCGCGTCGCGCGAATAGATCCAGTCGGCGCGCATGGGGCGCGGCAGGATCGCCTCCTTGCCGTTCTGCAGTGCTTGCAGGACCTGATGGTGCGGGCTGAGTGCATCGCGCACGGAAGTCGGCAGCTCCCAGCGTCCATAGACCGGGCCGAGCCGGACGATCCGCGCATCGCAATTGTGAAGATGCGCAATCCTCAACGCCGCCTGCTCCGCCGCAAGCTTGCTGATGCCATAGAGCGCCGCAGGCGCCGGATGGCTGGTGCCTTCCTCGAAAAAACCCGACGGCGCCGGTGGGGAGAAGCCGTACACAGCAACCGAGCTCACCACGACGATGCGCCGGATGCCGCCACGCGCGACGGCGCGCTCCATCAGGTTGACGGTGCCGCCGATATTGACATCGATGATCCCGCGCGCATCGCTGCGTTCACGCTGTTCGTTCGGCGTCACTGCCGCCGCGTGAACCACGAGCTCGATCGGCATGGTCGCAAGCGCCGCATCGATATCGGAGCCGCGCCTGACGTCGCCGATCATGCAGCGGGCACCGGTGAGCTCAGGCCGCGCCATGACGTCCGCCGGCGGTGCAGCGAGATCAAACAGCAGCACCGGCCGGCCCGCGGCCAGAAAATGCTCGGCCAGCGCAAGCCCGATGAACCCGGCACCGCCCGTGATCAGGATGGCCATGCCCTACCTTGCCGCCAGAGCCTGCCGTTCCAGGCGCGCCACCCAACGCGCGATGGGATACAGCAACACGAAGAAGATCACCGCGGCCGCCATCAGCGGCGTCGGGTTGTAGGTCTGCTCCTGGGCGACGCGCGCCGAACGCAGCAGTTCCGGCAGCGCCACGAGTGCACCGATCGACGTAGACTTGATCAGCTCCAGCGAATTGCTCGCCAGCGGCGCCAGCACGTTGCGGACCGCCTGCGGCAGCACGATGTAGACCACCAGGTGCAGCGGCTTGAAACCGAGGGCGCCCGCCGCCTCGTACTGGCCGCGCGGCACCGATTCGATGCCGGCACGAAAGATCTCGCCATAGTACCCGGAATTGTTCAGCACGAGCGCGAGCACGGCCGCGGCAAATCCCCCCAGCGTCAGGCCCAGAAAGGGCAGGCCGTAGAACACCAGGATCAGCAGCACCACCACCGGAAACGCGCGAAAGAGATCGATGTAGACGAGAAGCGCGATATTCAGCCAGCGATGGTGAAAGCTGTAGACCACGGCGATCGCAAGCCCGAGCAGCAGGCCGAGCGGCAGTGTCACCACAGCCAGCATCAAAGTGTAGAGCAGCCCCTGCAGCAGCAGCGGATACACCCGCATCAGGGCGTCCATATCCGCGAAATTGTCCAGCAGCGCCTGCATGGTGCCCTCATCGTCCCCGTGCGGAGCGCCGCTCGATCCAGCGGCTCGCGACCACGAGCGGCAGGAAGAACATCACGTAGAAAGCCGCCGCGAGCGTCAGCGGCGAAGGATTGGCGACGATCGCGGTCACGCTCTGGGCCTGGCCCAGCGTCTCCGGCAGCGACACCGCGGTGCCGAGCGCGGTGCCCTTGCTGATCGAGATCGCCCGGTTGGTCAGCAGCGGGACCGACAGCCGGACCGCCTGCGGCAAGATGATCTGCAAGAGCGTGCGCACCGGACCGAAGCCCAGCGCGCCGGCCGCATCCCACTGCCCGCGCGGCACCGCCATGATGGCGGACCAGAAGATTTCGCTACTGAACGCCGAGAGCACCATGGCGAGCGACAGCACCGTGGTCACGAACGGCGACAGCGTGAGGCCGACATAGGGCAGGCCGAAATAGATGAACACGATGATGACGAGCTGCGGCAGCGTCCGCAGCAGGTCCACGTAAACGACGATCAGCGCGTTCAGGAGCCGCAAATTGGCGCAGCGCAGCAGGGCCAGCAGCAACCCGGTCGCAACGCCAAACACGATGATCAGCAGCGCCACCGCGACTGTGACGTGGAAGCCCGCCAGCACCTGCGGGAGTGCCTGCGCGATGACTTTGGGGTTGAAATAATATTCGAGAATGCGGTCCATCGGCTGCCATCACGCGGTGGCCGGACCGCCATGCGGTCCGGCTGTCATGTCGGCCTTATGTCTTGCAGGCCGGAACGTGGGCGGTGGGCTCGAATCCCTTGAAGCCGGGAGGGCCATAGCCGAAAAACACTGTCTCGATCGCCGAGCCTGCATCGGGTGTCGCGCCGTACCACTTCTCGTGCAGCTTGCGCAGCCGTCCGTCGAGCTTCATGCATTCGATGACGTTCTCGACCTTGTTGCGGTACTCGGCGTCTTCCAGACGAAACGCATATGCAAAGTTGCGGCCGCTGAAATCCTTGTAGCCGACCTTGATCGCCTTGTTCTGGCTGGCGGCGTAGACGGTGGTCGGGATTTCGTTCAGCGCCGAGAAGGCGCGCCGCGTCAGAACGGCCTGCACGCTGTCCGGAAACGTGTCGTAGCGCTGCACCTCGAACCCGTATTTCTCGGCATTCGCGGTTGCCCAGGTGTCGGAGATGGTGCCCCTGTTCACCGCGACGCTCTTGCCCTTGAGATCCTCAAAGCCCTTCATCTCGTCGGCGGCGCGAACGAGAAAGCCGTTTCCGGTCGTGAACAGCGGCTCGGTATAGAGCATCCGCTCGGAGCGCTCGGCCGTCAGGTTCAGCGGATTGACCAGGAACTCGACCCGCTTGGCGAACAAAGCCGCAAACAGCCCGGAGAAATTGATATCCACGATCTCGACCTTCGGCCGGCCGAGCTCCTTGCCGATTTCGTTGATCAGATCGGCGCCAAAGCCCTCGGGTCCGCCGGTGCCCCGCACCATCCAGGGCGCGACGCCGAAGTCGGACGCGACCACCAGCGGCTTGTCGGAAGGATGATCCGCCTCCTGGGCACTCGCCCGGATTGCAACCTGCGCCCCCGCGAGGACCAGTGCGATTGCAACAAGCTTTGATCGGAGCGTCATTGGTCTCGTCCTTCCATGGGTCACGACTGTCCAGTTTGTGCGGGATGGGTGGCGATCCAGTGCCGGGCAATGTCCGCGCGCCGGCAGACCCACACCGCATCGCGGGTGGCGACATGATCGAGAAAACGCGCAAGGCCCGCGGCCCGGCCTGGATGGCCGGCGATCCTTGTGTGCAGGCCGACCGACATCATCTTCGGCGCGGTCGCGCCCTCCGCATGGAGCATGTCGAAGGAGTCTTTGAGATAGGCGAAGAAATCGTCCGCGGTCGCCATCGCGCCTCGCATGAACTTGGCGTCGTTGTTGACGAGGCCATAGGGCACGACCAGATGCGGCTTGCCCGAGACGGTCGTCCAATATGGCAACTCGTCATTATAGGCGTCGGAATCGTAGAGGAAGCCGCCCTCCTCGACGACGAGCCGGCGGGTGTTCACGCCGGCGCCATATCGGCAATACCATCCGAGCGGCCGCTCGCCGATCGTCCGCGTCAGGCTTGCCACGGTCTTGCGGATGCGCTCGCGCTCCTCATCCTCGCCGAGATGCTGATGCCGCTCCCAGCGCCAGCCATGCGCGCATACGTCGTATCCGAGCTCGCGGATGGCTGCGGTCGCCTCCGGATTGCGCTCCAGCGCAAGCGCACATCCCATCACCGTCGCCGTCATACTCCGCTCGGCCAGCAGCCGGACCAGCCGCCAGAAGCCGACCCGGCTGCCATATTCGAACATCGACTCCGCCGCGAGGTCCCGCCCCTCGAAGCCGCCGCCACCCTCGGTCAGCGCCGTCTCGGTGAAACCGTCGCCATCGGCCCACGAGGCCTCGGAGCCCTCTTCATAGTTAATGCAGATGTTCAGCGCGATCCGCGCACCATCAGGCCATTTCGGATCCGGAGGATTGCGTCCATAGCCGACGAAATCGCGGTCATGAGAACTCTGCACGGTCATGACGGTCGCCCCTCAGAATGTCGATGCCGGCATCACGATCGTCACTTCGGCATCGAGATCGACAAAGACGTCGTCATCCTGCCGACCCGTCACGCCCATCGCCACCGCGAATTCCATGGGCGCGTCGAGCACCGTCATCGGATGATGCCAGACATTGCGCGCATAGGTGACGATGTGTTCGGGACCGGCGACAAATCCTCTCAGCGTCGTCAGGTCGGGCTCGCCGCCGGCATGCGTGCCACAGACCAGCGCAAGGTAGCGCGCCGAGCCGAGCGGGACAAATGTCTGAGCCGAATACGGATGCCGCTCCAGCTTGGTCGCCCGCAGCGGCAGGCGCCCGAGCGCGGCCGCGCCGCTGATCCAGAACGAGAACGATCGCGCTTCGTCGGCATGGTCCAGCATCGTCGGCAGGTAGCGCCGCCGCTCCCCGGTCGGCCGCGACGCCACGTCGCCGAAAGGGGCAAACGCGGCCGCGGACAACGGCTCGACCGAAATCGTATAGGAAGGCGAGCCCATCATCGAAAATCAAGATCCCCGGCAAGGACACACATCAGGCGATCGGCTTCTGTGTTATTCCAGTGGTATACCATTGGAGCCCGGACGATCTGCCGTGTCAAGCGCAGCCACCGCGACCCATGAATACATGCGCGGCGAAAGCCGGCAAAAATTTGAGCAGATTGCTCCGTCGCTGTGCGGTCGCCCGTGAATTCCGTTGCCGCAGCGGCGATCAGCCGTGGCTATCCGGCAGGAAGATACCGAAGGTTTCCAGCATACCCTGGCGGACGTTGGTGAGATGCTGAATCATGGCATGGCGCGCCACCGCCGCGTCGCGCTTGATGATGGCATCGACGATGGCGAGATGCTCGCGACAGGCCGGCAAGAGTCGCTCGGGACGTCGCTCCACGTTGCACATCCTGATCTTGCGGCGGGTCTCGCCGATCAGCACGGCCAGGGACCGATTGCCGCAATGGCCGGCGATCTGATCGTGGATTTCGTCATCCAGCGTCCAATGCCTGGCCTTGGTGATCTCGGCGGTCGCGAGGATCTTCTCCAAATTGGCCTTGATCGGCTGCAGGACATCCAGGCCGATGCGGGTCGCCGCGAGCGCGGCGGCTTCGCTCTCGAGAATCAGGCGCAAATGGATCAGCTCGAGCAGCTCGGCGATTCCGATGTTGCGCACGATGACCGAGCCGTTGGAAAGCTGCTCCAGCCTGCCCTCACCGAGCAGGCGGCTGATGCCCGCACGCAGGGGCGTCCGTGACACCTTGAGCCGCAGCGCCAGGCGACGCTCCTCGATCACCTCGCCCGGCGCGAGTTGCCGCTGCTCGATCAGGTCGAGAAGCCTACGATAGGTCGCCTCGGTGACACTGCCCTCGGAACGGGAACGTGCCGGCGCGGCGGTCTTGCGCGCAGAAGCCGGGGCAGAGAGTCGCTTGCGCGCAGTCGGCCTGGTCACATTCGATCCTCGCAGCATCGCCAATCGCAGATTGATAGTCGTGCCGGTTCGGCTTGTCGAGATGTGTATCCGTGCGGGATACCAACGGGATTGTCCGCCTACAGCTCATTTGGATCGCTGCTCCGCAGTGCTGCCGCAAGACTGGCTCGGAACATGCGACGGCGCCCAAATACCAAATGGAATTAGCCAATCACCGCCTTCAATGAACCGTTTCCACAAACCGCATTCCATGTTAGTGGGCGCTACAGCACGACCGGCGCACACGAGACTGCCAGAGGAATCCAGCCGATGGGAAAGGCAACGAAACGCACCGTCACCATTCGCGACGTCGCAGCCGCGGCCGACGTCGCCGTCGGAACGGTTTCCCGAGTCTTGAACGATCATCACTCGGTGACCAAGCAAATCCGCGAACGCGTCCAGAAAACGATTCTCACACTGGGCTATCAGCGGAACGCCATCGCGCAGAGCATGCGTAGCGCACGAACCAAAATGGTTGCCTGTGCCATACGCGACTTCGACATTCCTGCGTTCGCCAGCTATGTGAAGGCGGCGGAAGCCACCTTCCGGAGCGCCGGCTACACCTTCATTCTTGCGAGCACCGCGAACGCCAAGGACGTCGAGCTCTCCCTGCTTCAGACATTCAGTCAACGCCGCGTCGACGGCGTGATGATGACGATGAGCGACGAGACCGACCCCGATCTCGTCAATGCAATCTCCCACGCGGCCATGCCGATTGTGCTGATCGATCGCGAACTCGTCCAATCCGTGGATAGCGTTTCGGCAGATCACCGGGCCGGCGCGCGTCAAGCCACCGAGTATCTGCTGTCGCTTGGCCATCGCCGCATTGCGCTTCTGGTCGGCGATCCCAAGGCCTATCCTTCCCGCAGCCGCATCGATGGCTATACGGAAGCTCATCGTTGTCTAGGGATCTCGGTCGATCCGCACCTCATTCGCGATCGCCTGCTCTCGAACGAAGCGACGTTTCGCGAAACCGCCGCCCTGCTGGGCCGCAGTGAACGACCGACGGCCATCTATGCCGCGGGTGTCGACATGCTGTCCGGACCCTTGCGCGCCGTGCGCACGGCGGGCCTCGTGGTAGGACAGGACATCTCCATTATCAGCGGAAACGATTCCGATCTTGCCGAGCTCAACACGCCGCCGATCACCGCATTGCGCTGGGACCGCTCGGAAATGGGCCGCCACGCCGCCGAAATGCTGCTCGACAGGATCGACCACGGAAGGCAGTCGCCGCCCCGCCGTATCCGGCTTCCCGTGTCCCTGGTCGTGCGCGGCTCCTGCAGGCCGCTTTGAGTCTGGAGCCCGAACTGCGGCTGCAGGATCGAGATCGGCTGATTTTGATGAAACGGTTCATTGACACGCGCCGGCCGGGCTGCAAAGATCTCTCATGTTCAGAGTTCCCTGTGGAGCAAGCGGATGCCGCATCCCAGCATCGGTTTTGTTGGTTTTGGAGAAGCCGCGCAGTGCTTTGCCTCGCACCTGACAGCGCAGGGCGTGGGACCGGTCATGGCCTATTGCCAGGGTAAGGTGAATCGACCGCCCTATTCCGAGGCGTTCGTCGCCCAGGCCACCCGATGCGGCGTGACCTTGGTCGACACAATCGAGAGCCTCTCCGACATGGACGTCATCTTCTCCGCCGTGGTCGTCGCCGTCGCCGGGACGACAGGGGAAGCGATCGCGAATATCATCAGACCTGGTGCGCTGGTCGTCGACATCAATGCTTCGACGCCCACCACCAAGAAGCGCGTGGCAGAAGCCGTCGAAGCGCGCGGCGGCCTGTTCGCCGACGCCAATCTGATGGGCGCAGTCAGTCTCTATAAGGCAGCCGTCCCGCTCTACACCTCGGGCAGCGGTGCCGCGCAGTTCGCCGTCACATTTGCGCCGCTCGGCTTCACAATCGACGTCGCAGGCCCGGACGCGGGCACGGCGGCCGCGGTCAAGATGCTGCGCAGCGTCGTGACCAAAGGAATCGAGGCGCTGGTGGTGGAGGCGCTGACCGCGGCTTCATTGGCGGGCGTCCGGCAGGAAGCTCTGCGCGGCATCTGTGACACGATGGATGCAACAACGTTCAGCAAGTTCGTGGACATGTGCATCCGCACGGATGTCCTGCACGCCGAACGCCGGGCCGTCGAGATGGAAGGCGCGCGCGAGGGCCTGCAGGAACTCGGCCTGGCGCCCGTCATGACTGAAGCGATCGTAAAGCGGCTTCACCTATCGTCGGATTCGGCACTGCGGAGCAACTTCGCTGCGCGCCAGAGCTACAGTGCCGACGATGTCCTCGACGCATACCGTGAGAAGATAGCGTTATAGCTCTGGCCAGCGTGACGCTCGCCGGCGCGACGAGCACATTCATCTTAGCGGCGATCCCAGCCCAGAGCCGTTGACGCTGGACGCCTCGCGTCTGCTTTCATCGGCGGCCGCAATCCGCACCTGCACATCCCTAGGCTTTGCCAGATAGGGGGACGACGTGACTAGGACATCGACTCCGGTCGCGGCATAGGCCGCGGCATTTGCTGCATTGACGCCCCCTGCGGCCGCAATGATCGGACGGGCTCGCGTATAGGCCACGGATGCCATGCGCTTGACCAATGCGGCGGCATCGGCCGGTGAGAATTTCTCGGCCTGAATCACGTCGAAGCCGGCCACCGCCGCGGCGAGCGCGGCGTCGGCGGTCTTCACCTCGATCACGAGCTTCTTTTCCGGCGCCCCCCGGCGCAATCGCTCGACCACCTGAAACAGCGGCAGCTCCCCGAGAAAGGCGCGGTGCTCGGGAAATACCAGCACCGTCTCCGAGAGGCCGAGCCGGTGCATCACCGCGCCGCCCGCCTTCACGGCTGCCACTGCAAAGCGCTTGGTCCCGGGCACGTTCTTGCGCGTGCAGGCCACCGGGATCTGCGGTGCGACCGCTCTCGCCGCTTCGACGATGGCGCGGGTCTCGCTGGCAACGCCGGACCAGATCTCGATCAGGGTCTGCGCCACTTTCCAGCTGCGCAACAGCGCGGCGGCCGGACCGCGCGCTTGAAGGATTGGCGTGCCCTCTTGAAGCGATGCGCCCGAAGCGGCAAAGAGCTCCACCTCGCATCCGGCAAGCGCGATGAGCGCCGCGGCATCCTCGGCGAGCGCCAGCACCATCGGTGAGCGCGCCGCAAACTGCATGACGCCGATGGCCGCACCGATTCCGAGCGCATCCGTCGTGAGGTCGCCGTAAGGCACGTCGTCCTCGAGCAGGCGCTCGAGCTCCGCGCGGGATGCCACCGTTGCCATGTCGTGTTCCTTCGTCGATGTCGGCTTGCCGACGCGCGGTGTCGGAAACCGGACAAGGGCGATCGGTCCTGCCGCCGCAAGACCGGGAAATCACCCGATTTGACGTCATTCCTGCAAGGCGCACACCAGACTGCGCCTTCGCATCCGGCACGCCGATTGCTGAGACGATTGCGGCCGGCGCCTCGCAGCAATCGGGCTGCCTGGACCCAATTGCCGGCCGCTGGAGTTCGTCATGAAACTGCTTCGCCCGATCGCGGTCATCGCGAGCCTGCTGCTCGGATGCGCACCAACGCAGGCCGCACAGACCAATGTTGCCGTGGCCGCCAACTTCACCGATGCCGCCAAGGAGATCGCCGTCCTCTTCAAGCAGAAGACGGGACACGAGGCGGTGCTGAGCTTCGGGGCGAGCGGGCAGTTCTACACCCAGATCACACAGGGCGCGCCGTTCCAGGTCTTCCTGTCCGCCGACGATTCACGGCCGAAGAAACTCGTCGAGGACGGCCTCGCGGTCGCCGACAGCCGGTTCACCTATGCGATCGGCAAGCTCGTGCTCTGGAGCAAGTCGCCCGGAATCGTGACGGGCGAGAAGACGTTGAAGGCCGCGTCCTTCGCAAAACTCTCGATCTGCAACCCGGCTGCGGCGCCTTACGGCCTCGCTGCAATCGAAACGTTGAAGTCGCTGAAGCTCTACGATGCGCTGAAGCCGAAGCTCGTGGAAGGCGCAACCATCACCCAGGCCTATCAGTTCGTCGAGACCGGGAACGCCGAGGTCGGCTTCGTCGCGCTGTCGCAGCTGACCGGCAGCGAGGCCGGATCGCGCTGGGTCGTGCCGCAGGCGCTCTATAATCCGATCCGCCAGGACGCGGTGCTGCTGAAGAACGGCGCCGGCAACGAGGCCGCCGGCGCGTTCATCGGCTTCCTCAGAGGGCCCGAGGCGCGCGCCATCATCGAGAAATACGGCTACGTGCTGGACGGGCAGAGCTGACGCGCATGGAGATCTGGTCGGAGGAGATCCGCCAATCGCTCCTGCTGACGATCGAGCTCGCCGCGATCTCGACCGCGATCCTGCTGGTGCTGGCGACGCCGCTCGCCTGGTGGCTGGCGCACGCCAAGGGGTGGTGGACCGAGATCATCGCGAGCGTGATCGCTCTGCCGCTGGTGCTGCCGCCGACCGTGCTCGGCTTCTATCTCCTGATCCTGCTCGGCCCGGACGGACCGGGCGGATGGATTGCGCGCGCGTGGGGCGGGCGCACGCTCGCCTTCACCTTCGAAGGCCTGATCATCGGCTCGGTGGTGTATTCGATGCCCTTCGTGGTGCAGCCGATCCGCAACGCCTTCACTGCCGTGGGCGAGCGGCCGCTCGAGGTTGCCGCCACCTTGCGCGCCTCGCCCTTGCGCACGTTCTGGACCGTTGCGGTGCCGCTGGCACGGCCCGGCTTTCTGACCGGGGCGGTGCTCGGCTTCGCGCACACCGTCGGCGAGTTCGGCCTCGTGCTGATGATTGGGGGCAACATTCCCGGCCGCACAAAAGTGCTCTCGGTTGCGCTCTTCGACTATGTCGAGACCTCGCGCTGGCGCGAGGCGAGCCTGCTCGCGGGCCTCATGGTGCTCTTCGCCTTCGCGGTGATCCTGACCATGACACTGGTCGACAAGCGTGCTGCGAGGGCTGCGACATGAGAATGGCCGAACCCGGCCGGATCAACGCGGCCTTTCGCGGCAGACTCGGCAATTTCGTGCTCGATGCCGAGCTCAGCCTGCCCGCCACCGGCGTCACCGCGGTCTTCGGCCCGTCGGGCTGCGGCAAGACCAGTGTGGCGCGCTGCATCGCCGGCCTGCAGCGCATGAACGACGGCTTTTGCGCGGTGGATGGTGACATCTGGCAGGACCGGCATTCGTTCCGGCCCGTGCACCGCCGACCGATCGGCTACGTGTTCCAGGAAGCCAGCCTGTTTCCGCATCTTTCGGTGCGTCGAAATCTGCTGTACGGCGCGCCAAAGATCGCAAGCGCGCAGATCGTATTCGACGAGGTCGTGGAACTGCTCGGCCTTGCCGCACTGCTCGACCGCTCGCCCTACCGCCTCTCCGGCGGCGAGCGGCAGCGCGTCGCGATCGGCCGCGCGCTGCTGTCGCAGCCAAAGCTCCTGCTGATGGACGAGCCGCTGGCCGCGCTCGATCGCACCACGAGGAACGAGATCCTGCCGTTCCTCGAGCGTGTGCACGAACGGCTATTGCTGCCGGTACTCTACATCAGCCATGACATGAGCGAGATCGAGCGTTTTGCCGATCATCTGGTGCTGATGGAGCATGGCCGCGTCGTTGGCCCCGGCCCGCTGCATACCCTCCATCCGATACCGCTGGCCGGGAGCCGCGATCGGCATGGAGATTGCTCGCCCCGACGGAAGGGCGTAGGAAACCGGACGAGGATGACTTCCATGCCGATCGACTTCCACGACATCGACCCAAACCGCGTCGCCGCGATCCTTTACCGCCCGCAGGACGACGTCGATACCTTGCTCGCCGACTTCGCCGAGGCGATGGTCCGATCGGGCGAGCGGATCGGCGGAGTGGTCCAGCGCAACATCAAGGACGGCGCCGGCTGTCAGATCGGCATGCAGGCGATCGACCTGATGACCGGCCGCGAGATTTCGATCTGCCAGCCGCTCGGCTCAGGCGCAATGGCCTGCAAGCTCGATGCCGCGGGGCTGGCCGAGGCGGCAGTTGCGGTTACGCGGGCGATCGCGGCGGATGTCGATCTCGTCGTGATCAACAAATTCTCCAAGCAGGAGGCCGCCGGCGAAGGCCTGCGTGACGAGCTGGCCGACGCCATCGCCGCCGGCATCCCCGTGCTGACGGCGGTGCCGGAAAAATGCCTGGACGCCTGGAACGATTTTACCGGCGGGATCGGCACCAGCCTGCTCTGCGAACGCGGAGCGATCGAGGGCTGGTGGCAGGACCTGTCATCGCGCACCAAGCGGGCCCGCGCGGCGCGCCTGTCCGCCGATGCGCCCACGGCGCTACTTGCCGATCATCACGTCGGATGACTTGATCACGGCCGAGACGGCGTCGCCCACTTTCAGAGCGAGATCGTCTACGGCCTCATTGGTGATCGCGGAGAACACGACGAGGCCGGGCGCGAGCTCGATCTTCACATGGGCCGTCGTGGTCCCCTTGGTGACGGCGACGATCCGTCCCGGGAGAATGTTGCGGGCACTGAGCTTCATGGATCAACCGAACTTGAACAGCACGCCGTAACCACCGCGCGGGTAGCTCCATTCGATGTCGCCGCTCCCCTCGCAGATCACGCGGCAGGTGCCGCATTCGATGCAGCCGTCGACCGTGATCTCGACCTGGCCCTTGTCGTTGAGCTCATAGCAGCGCGCCGGGCAGGCCTTCAGCATGCTGAGGAGTTCCGGCGACGGCGTGGTGTGAGGCCGCACCTTGATGTGGGCCCGCCCGGCATCGACGAGATATCGGTTGTAGAACAGCTTGTCCTCGACACGTACGGATGGCTCGATCGACATGATTTGGGTCTCCATCGCTGGTGTTGCGTTTCCTTGTGTCACCGCCAGGCGCGTGCGAGGCGGAAAGCGTCGCCGAACAGCCCGCTCCAGGAGCGCGCCTTGATGAACGATTTGAACGTCGTCTTTTCCTTCTCGACCTTCGGCGTACCGTCGACCCGCAGGAAATTCTGCATCGCCTTCGAGACGAGCTCCGGATAGGTCAGGAAGAAGTTCTGCGACTGGGTGTGCATCAGCGCAGGCATGTCCTTGTACTTCTTCAGGTCCTTGATGACGAAGGACTGGTCCAGCATCGTCTTGTAGAGCGACAGGTTCTCCGCCGTCATCGGATCCTTGCGCGACTTGACCTGGAAGATCGCCTCCGCCGCGATCCGGCCCGACGTCATCGCCAGATTCGAGCCCTCGCGATGGATGGCGTTATTGAGTTGGGCGGCGTCGCCGACCACGACCCACCCCTCGCCATAGAGCTGCGGGATAGCCTTGAAGCCGCCCTCGGGGATGAGATGCGCGGCATATTCCTTCACCTCGGAGCCCTCGATCAGCGGGGCGACGGAGGGATGCCGCTTGAAGCGATCGAGCAGGCCATACGGCGTCTCGCCGGTGCGCTGGAAGTCCGCGACGAGGCAGCCGATGCCGAGCGAGATGCACTCCTTGTTGGCGTAGATGAAACCCATGCCGGTCATGCCGCGGGAGATGGTGCCGGCGGCCTCGATCACCATGCCTTCGTCGCCTTTGAGATTGAAGCGGGCTTCGATGGTTTCGCGCGGCAGGAAATGCATCTCCTTCACGGCGAGCGCCACCTTGTCCGGCGTCGGTCGCTTGCGCAGGCCAGCCCGCGTGCCGAGCAGGCCGTTGACGCCTTCCGCCAGCACGACGACGTCGGCATGGATCTCGCCGTCGGCGCGGTCGGTGCGTACCCCGATCACCTTGCCATAGGCATCCTGCGCGAGCTCGGTCACCGTCGTCTCGCACAGCACGGTGGCGCCGGCCTCGCGGACCTTCTGCGAGAACCATTTGTCGAATTGCGCACGGATGATGGTGTAGCGGTTCGGCTTCTCCTCGTTGAAGTCGTCGGAACGGTAGTGCAGGCCGGTGTGCGAGCGGTCGTCCATCATCCAGAAGCGCTGCTCGACCAGGTGCCGCTCCAGCGGCGCGTCCTCGCGGAAATCCGGGATCAGCTTCTCCAGCATGTCGGCATAGAGGATCGCGCCCTGCACGTTCTTCGAGCCGGAATACTCGCCGCGCTCGAGCTGGAGCACCTTCAGGCCGCGCTGGGCCAGCGTGAGTGCCGCCGCGTTGCCGGCCATGCCGGCGCCGACGACGATGGCATCGAATTTCTCCTCGATCATGGCGTACTCCTCTCAAGGGCTCCCGTTGCAACAGCGGGCGAGGTCCACCTCTCCCCTCCGGGGAGAGGTCGGCGCGAAGCGCCGGGTGAGGGCTCCAAGTCCCTCGATGGAGCGCAACCCCTCACCCGGATCGCTAGGCGATCCGACCTCTCCCTTCGGGAGAGGTGAACGGCGGACACGGATCGCACCAGGCTCGACATGCGCTAGCTCGCGATCCGGTCGCGGGAATGCGGTGATAGCCGGGCGCGGAACGCCGCGGTCAGGGCCGGAAGCAACCGGATCGCGTCGGCGACGATGCCCATATGGGCGAAGTCGAAGATCGGCGCGTTCCTGTCGGTGTTGATGGCGACGATCAGGTCGGCGCCTTCGACCCCGACGCGATGCTGGATCGCGCCGGAGATGCCGGCGGCGATGTAGAGCTTCGGCCGGATGGTCTTGCCGGTCTGGCCGATCTGCCGGTCGGAGGTGACCCAGCCCTTCTGCACCAATGGCCGCGAGCAGCCATATTCGGCTCCCAGAACGGTCGCGAGCTGTCGCACCAGCTGGAAGTTCTCCGGCGATCCGAGCCCGAGCCCACCGGCGACGACGACGTCGGCATAGGCCAGGTTGGATTTTTGGGAATCGCGGTCGGGCAGGAACGACAGGACTTTCGTGACGATGTCGTCTTCGAAAAGGCCGAGCGGATGGCTGACGATGCGTCCGACCGGACGCACGACGCGCTCCGGCATCGGCATCACGCGCGGGCGCACCGTGGCCATCTGCGGCCGATAGTTCAGCGTATAGATCGTGCAGAGCAGCGAGCCACCAAAGGTCGGGCGCGTCGCCGCGAGCGAGCCGTCGGCATCGACGTCGAGTTCGGTGCAGTCGGCGGTCAGACCGGTGAGCAAGGTCGTCGCCACCGAGCCCGCGAGGTCGCGGCCGAGCGTCGTCGCCCCGAGCAGCAGGATCTCAGGCTTGTAGGTGTTGACGACGTCGGTCAGCGCCTTGGTGTAGGACTCGTTACGGTAGTCGGTGAGCAGATCGTCGGCGACCATGTAGACGAGATCGGCACCGTAGCAGAACGACTCCGCGGCGGCGCTCTGCGTCGCCTCGCCCTCGGGGCCGATCACGACTGCGGCGAGATCGACCTTGAGCTTGTCGGCAAGCTTGCGGCCGGCGCCCATCAGCTCCCAGGAGACCGGATGGACCTGGCCGCGCTCCTGCTCGATGAAGACCCAGACATGCTTGTAGGCCTTGAAATGTTCGGGCAGCTCCTTCTTGGTCGCGGCGCGGCCGGAAGCGGGAGCTGCGGTTTTCGGTGCGGTGCCCATGATACTTGCTCCCATCGTCTCAATAGCCGCGCGCCAGCGTCGCGAGCTCGGTTTCGAGCCCCGGCTGGCGCTTGAAGATGGCGTCGATCAACGCCTCCGCCGGCTGCTCGCCGGCCTCGATCAGCACAGCCTTCTCGCTGCGTGCGGCCGGCGCGAACACCCGCTTGACGATGGTGGGCGAGCCGCGCAGGCCGCATTTCGAGATGTCCTCGACACCGGCATCCTGCGCGCTCCACTTGACGATCGGTGCACGTGCGGCGCGCAACGCGTCGGCCATGGCGCCGCGGCGGATCTGGTTGGTCGCCTCCAGCATGGTGACGAGGCACGGCAGCCGGGTCCGCAGGATCTGGACGCCACCCTCGGATCGCCGCTCGGCGTCGATGGTACGCGCCTGCAGGTCCAGCGCGCTGATTTTCGCAACATAAGTGAGCTGCAGCAGGCCGAGCCGCTTGGCGATGCCGGGGCCGACCTGCGCGGTGTCGCCGTCGATGGTCTGCTTTCCCGTGAAGACGAGATCGGGCGCGCCGAACTCGATGGAGATTTTTCGGATCGCGGTGGCCAGCGCGTAGGTGGTGGCGAGCGTATCGGCGCCGGCAAAGAAGCGGTCGGTCAGAAGCACGGCACGGTCGGCGCCGAAGGTCAGCGCCTTGCGAAGACTGTCCTCGGCCGAGGGCGGTCCCATGGTCAGCACGGTGACCTCGCCCCCAAACTGATCGCGCAGCTCGAGCGCTGCTTCTAGCGCGAACAGGTCGTAGGGATTGATGATGGTCGGCACGCCCTGACGCATGATGGTGTTGGTCACGGGATGCACGCGAATCTGCGCGGAGTCGGGGACCTGCTTGATGCAGACGACGATGTGCATATGCTTCTCCAGGACTCGCCTTCAGACTTGGTTCACAGGACAAACAGCAAGTGTCGTACCAACTGCGGGAGAGATCAAAATCGGACGTCGATACAGAGACTTACAGAAGCAACGGTATCGCTTGCATCCGCTTCAGACGGTGGAGCCGACAACGCTGCCGCGACACACGTCGCAAATGCGACAGAGCACGGCTTCACTTCAACGTGCCGATCTGCACCAATGTCGGCGTCTGTTTCGTTTGCGGCGCGACGGCGTCCTTCAGGACCTTGAAGACGCGCTGATCGATCGGCGAGGACGCGACGAAGTCCGCATAGGCCCGCTCCAGAACGGTCTTGCACCGTTCCGCCACGGTCTCGTCCGTCGCACCGGCAAAGTCCTCTGCGGCAAGATATTGCCCCATGCGCCGCAGGATGTGCAGCCGCGCCACGTTGACGATCCCCGGATCGTAATCGACGCCAAGCAGCGTGAAGAACTCTTCGGCCGCCGAGGTCTTGTTGAGTTGCGCGAGGATTCCATTAGCCATTGTCGGTCTCCATCAGACTCTGCGGCGCCATGCCGGACGTGCTCTGTGTCGCGGGCACGCCGGTGTCCCGGACGCGCCTCTGCATGTGGGTCAGCCGCGCCTCCAGGAACTCGACGCGGTCGAGCAGCACGGCGATGGCATCGCCGACCGGATCTGGCATCAGGTGATGGTCGAGATCGATATGGCCGACGACGCGGCGATGGCCGAGCTGCGGGCGCACGACCCGCGCGGGAATTCCGACCACGGTGACATCGGGCGGCGTGCTGTCGATCACCACCGAATTGGCACCGACGCGCGAGCCGGCGCCGACCGTGATCGGGCCAAGGATCTTGGCCCCCGCCCCCACCACGACGCGGTCTTCCAGCGTCGGATGGCGCTTGCCCGGAAACCAGGAGGTGCCGCCGAGCGTGACGCCGTGATAGAGCGTGACGTCGTCGCCGATCTCTGCGGTCTCGCCGATGACGACGCAGGCGCCGTGATCGATGAAGAAACGCCGGCCGATGCGCGCACCGGGATGGATGTCGACATTGCTGGCGAAGCGACCGAACCAGGACAGCAGCCGCGCGGGAAAGCGCCAGCCGCCCGTCCACAGCCGATTGGCGATGCGATACCAGATCACGGCATGAATGCCGGGATAGGTGAGGAGCGTCTCGAGCTGACCACGTGCGGCGGGATCGCGCTGACGTACACAGCCCACGTCCTCACGGATCAGCCTGAGCAAAGACGGCTTGACCGGCCCGGGCGGGGACGGTTCAGCGAGTGGAATATCGACGACACAGCCCATGGTACCCTCACGCGCAGTCGAGAAGCGAGCGCTCGCGCACCTCGCGCCAGATCGCCGTCACCGTCTCCCGGCCGACGGCGCCCTTGTGCTCGACGGCATGCTGGCGGACACGGGCGAGGACGGACTTCGCCTCATCCGCACTCACGGACAGCTGAAGTTCGGCAAGCAGCGCGGTGATCGCGGCAAGCCCCGAATGCTTACCGATGACGATCCGGTTGGAGCGGCCGAGCAGCCGGGGATCCAGCGCCTGGTAGGTACGCTGATCCTTCAACAGGCCGTCGACATGGATGCCCGACTCGTGGGTGAAGACATGCTCGCCGACGATCGCCTTGTTGAGCGGAATGGCGCGCGCCGCCGCGGTCGCGACGACGGACGCCACCTTCTCCAGCTCGGACAGCACCACGCCGGTATCGCAGCCATAGAGCTGCTTGAGCGCGACCGCGACCTCCTCCAGCGGGGCATTGCCCGCCCGCTCGCCGAGACCGATCATGGTGACGGAGGCATGCGTCGCACCGGCCTTGATCGCGGCCAGCGTGTTGGCGGTCGCAAGCCCCAGATCGTCATGACCGTGAAATTCGAGCTCGAGATCGGTGGTGGCGCGAAGCGAAGCGATCAGCGCGAAGGAGGCGTCCGGATCGAGCACACTCAGGGTATCGGCAATGCGGAACCGGCGTGCGCCCGCCGCCTTTGCGGTTGCGATCAGCTCGACCAGGAAGTCGACGTCGGCGCGCGAGGAGTCCTCGCCGCCGACCGCGACGTCGAGCCCCCTGTCACGGGCATAGCCGACCACCCGTCTCACCTGCTCCAGCGCCGCCGGCCGGCCACCGCCGAGCTTGGCGGCGATCTGCACGTCGGAGGCGGGGATCGACACGTTCACCATGGAGACGCCGGCCGAGATGGCGGCATCGACGTCCGACGACCGCATCCGGCACCAGCCGATCGCCGTCACCGGCAGACCGGCCTCGACGATGGCGCGGATCGCGCTCACCTCGTCGTGGCCCATGGCGGGCGTGCCGGCTTCGATCTCGGTGACGCCGGCGGAGGCCAGTGCACGCGCAATCGAGACTTTTTCCGCAGTGGTAAAGGCGACACCGGGCGCCTGCTCGCCGTCACGCAACGTGGTGTCGTTGAGCACGATGGGTCGGGGTCGACCACCATCCAGCCGCTTCGTCGGGTCGGAAAACACCATCCGCGCACTCCCATCATTCATTCCGATCAGGAGTTCAGCAACCCTCGTGCCATCGTCAGATGGACCGCCAAGCAATTGAAATTCATCGAATTATCGGCCGCGCTCGCTTTGTCGCAAATGCGACAGCGTCTGACAGGCGACGTGTCAGGTGTCGGCAGATTTGCGGCGGATATGGATGACGATGTCGAGCCGCGAGATCTCATGGCCCGGCAAGGGCTCGGGCATCTGCTCGAGGAGAAGCGTTTCGGGGACGTCGATCAGCGTGTCCTCGCCGTGAAGATAGAAATGCGGATGCACCGTCGTGTTGGTGTCGAAGAACGACCGCGAGCCATCCGGCCCGATCCGCCGCAGCAACCCGGCCTGGGTGAACTGGTTCAGCGTGTTGTAGACGGTCGCCAGCGAGAGCTGGATGTTGGCCTCGACCGACTCGGCAAAGAGCATCTCCGCGGTGACGTGACGGTGCCCCTGGCTAAACAGCAATTCCGCCAACAGCACACGCTGGCGCGTCGGCCGCAGGCCGGCCTCGCGCAACCGCCGGAACGCGGAACATTCGCCGCTGCGTTGCGCAGACGGCTCCATGTCCAATCCATCGACGAAGGATATTTCCGGATACGCGTCCATGATCACCTCACGCCGACCGGGCGGCGTCGACATGATCGCCGCTACCGCGCAAAAATTCCCGCCGGCGCTCGGCCATCCGGCTCTCGCCGTTCTCCTCGCCGAAGCAGAGGTCGAAATCATTGCATTGCGTGCAGACCGGCGTCGTGCACATCACGAAACCGTCGTCCTCGCAGAGCATGCGATAGAAGAAGCGCTTCCAGCGCATATTCCTGGTGTTGCGGGTCGCCAGCGGCGCAAAATGGCGCAGCAGCAGGCGTGACAATTCAGGCCGCTCGCGCAATCCGAGATCTTCCCAGAGGTGGTTCGGCTCCATCGCGCGCCGCGCCACCATGGCCGCAAGCCAGCGGCCGACATCGCCTTCGGTCGAGCGCTGCGCGAGCAGGAGATCGCGCACCATGATCGTCTCATCGTCGGTCTCGGAGGTCGATTCTGGTATCCACGTGAAGGCACGGACCATGGCCGAGGGGAAACAGCCGATGAGCAGGTCGTTGAGCTCCTGCGCGGAAAGGCCGGCGCGCTCGGCGATCGAGCCACCATCCATCACGGCTGCGGCCAGGATCGAGGCCAGCACGTGGCGGTCGAAATCATCGTCGGCGCTGATATCAGCTTCCGCCGGAGCGCAGCCCGTCAGCAGGCGGTAAAACTCTATTCCGGCATGCGGCTTGCCGGCTTCCGACGCTGCTGTCGGATACGCCGTCGCTTCGATGAGACTTGCTCGCGCCGCAATCACGGACCGCTCCGCCGGTTATGCCGCAGGGTCGTCGAAAGATGCCGGCCCCCGACGCAAGGGGGCCGGCAGGATGGTCAGGCCGTTGCGAGCTCGGCCGCGGTCTTGCCGATCTGGCTTTCGTCCACAGCCTTCATGATGCCGTGCTCCATCAGCATGTCCTCGAGCTCGTCCATGCTGATCGGGGTCGGGATGATGCCCTTGCCGGCGTTGTTGTGGATCCTGGTCGCGAGGTTGCGATAGTGATCCGCCTGCTTGGAATCAGGCGCATATTCCAGCACCGTCATGCGGCGCAGCTCGGCGTGCTGCACGATGTTGTCGCGCGGCACGAAGTAGATCAGCTGGGTGCCGAGCTTCTTGGCCAGCGCTTCCGCCAGTTCCAGCTCCTTGTCGGTCTGGCGCTCGTTGCAGACCAGGCCGCCGAGGCGGACGCCGCCGGAATTGGCGTATTTCAGAATGCCCTTGGAGATGTTGTTGGCGGCATACATCGCCATCATCTCGCCGGACATCACGATGTAGATTTCCTGCGCCTTGTTCTCGCGGATCGGCATTGCGAAGCCGCCGCAGACGACGTCGCCGAGCACGTCATAGGACACGTAGTCGATGTCCTCATAGGCGCCGTTCTCTTCCAGGAAGTTGATCGAGGTGATGACGCCACGGCCGGCGCAGCCGACGCCCGGCTCCGGACCACCGGACTCGACGCAGCGGATGTTCTGGTAGCCGACCTTCATGACGTCCTCGATCTCGAGGTCCTCGACGCTGCCGGCGTTGGCCGCCAGACTCAAAATGGTATCCTGCGCCTTGGCGTGCAGGATCAGGCGGGTCGAGTCCGCCTTGGGGTCGCAGCCGACGATCAGGATCTTGTGACCCATCTCGGCAAGCGCCGCGAGCGTGTTCTGCGACGTCGTCGATTTGCCGATACCACCCTTGCCGTAAAACGCGATTTGTCTCAGTGAAGACATGTTGCTCTCCATCAACCGATTGCCAATGACTCCGCGCTGCTCGCGCGAGATTGCTTCTCTCTCAGAAGCGTGGGCCCGCGGGGTTCGGGAAGGAGAACATCGCTCGCCAGCGGCGTCGGCGTGTTCTCAGCCCTCACTCGTTGTTGCCCCATCCAAATAGCAACTGGCGTGCCATTCGCTGCGCGCGCTCTAAGGCGCTGAATGCGCTTGCGAAATATTTCGATGCAAAGCGCCGACAGAAGCTGTGTCGAACCTTACAGAGGTACGGCCTCTGTCAGAAACCGGACAAGGATCGCAGCGCCAGCGGTGCAAATGCACCACAACCGCGGCTGCGCGGACACGGAACGGAAATTGCTAACTCTCCTCGTGAGGAAATTGAGGAGAACGACAGATGCAGATCGGTGTCGAGACAGCCAAGGCCGTCGACCAGCGACGCGTGTTCGTGGTCGACGAGGACGAGATCACCCGCGCAGCGCTCCAGTTCATGCTGCATGACGAGATCGAGACCCACGAGCTTGCCACGCCGGAAGAGGCCTATGCCAAGGGCGTGGACTGGCTGAAGCCGGATGTGGTGCTGCTCGGCGTCTCTTTCCTGAAGACGCGCGGCCCCGCCCTGGTCGGCGAACTCGGCACAAGATTTCCGGGCGTCCGCATTCTCATTGTCACCGACAAGTCCGACGAGACCACGGCGGTCGAAGCCATGAAGGCAGGTGCCCACGGCGCGGTGGTGAAGCCGCTGACGCTGGAAGGCGTCCGCAAGAAGGTCGACACGATCCTCGGCCGCGGCGGCGCCGCGCCGCTGGTCCAGCTCAGCATGATGAAATAGGAGCGCGGGCGTGGCTACTGTGCTGTTCTACCAGAAGCCCGGTTGCGGAACCAACGCCCGGCAGATCCGCGCGTTGGAAGCCGCTGGGCATCAGGTGATCGCAAAGAGCCTCCTGACAGAGGCATGGAGCGCTCAGGCGCTGCGTGCCTTCTTCGGCGAGACGCCGGTCGCCTCCTGGTTCAACCCGGCGGCGCCGCGAATCAAATCCGGCGAGGTGAAGCCGGCAGAGATCGACGCGGCGGGCGCGATCAGCCTGATGCTGGACGATCCCCTGCTGATCCGGCGTCCGCTGATCGAAGCCAATGGCGCAAGATGCGCCGGCTTCGACCGCGAGCCGGTTCCGTCACTGCTTGGCGGCGAGCGAAGCGACCTGCAGGGCTGCACGCGGCCGGAGGCGGCGCCGCGTTGCGCGGAGCCGTGAGGCTCAGCTCCGCGCGAGCACCATGACCAGGCGATCGACGCGGCGGCCCTGTTTCAGGTGCTCTTCGACGATCTCGTCGATGTCATCCGGCGTGGTCGGCCGGTACCAGACACCATCGGGATAGACGACCATCAACGGACCCGCTCCGCAGAAACCGAGACAGCCGGATGCGGTAAAACCGATATCGGTGAGACCTTTCGCCTCGATCGCCTTGCCGAGCCGCTCCCAAAGCGGCCCGCCGCCCGACGCACCGCAGCTTCCCCGCGGATGACCCGGCGGGCGCTGGGTGTGGCAGGCGAAGACGTGGTGGCGGTAGAGCTGCGGAAGCTCGAACTCCTCGGTCATTCCGTCGCTCATGACGCCGCCACCGCAACGCCCTTGTCGTTCAGAACCGCGGCAAGCTCACCCAGCTTGAACATCTCGCGCACGATGTCGCAGCCGCCGAGAAACTCGCCCTTGACGTAGAGCTGGGGGATGGTCGGCCAGCTCGAGAACGCCTTGATGCCCTCGCGAATATCGGGGTCTGCGAGCACGTTGACGCCGGTGAAGGGCACGCCGAGGCCGTTCAGAATCTGCACGACGGTGCCGGAGAAGCCGCATTGCGGCGCGGCCGGGACACCCTTCATGAACAGCACGACATCGCTGCCCGCAATGATGTCCTTGATACGTTGTTCGGTCGGTTCGCTCATGCTTCTATCCTTTCCATATTCATGTCGGCACCGCCGTTTCGAGCGCGAGCGCGTGCAACGCCTCGCCCATTCGCCCCTTTAGTGCGGCATAGACCATCTGGTGCTGCTGGATCCGGCTCTTGCCGGCAAAGGCCTGTGAAACAACGCGCGCGCCGTAGTGATCGCCATCACCGGCGAGATCGGTCACGATCACATGGGCATCCGGAAACGCCTCTCTGATCAATTGCTCGATGTCCGGTCCCGCCATCGCCATGTCGCACACTCCTGCTCTACGCCAGCTCCATGCAAGCGCCAAACCAGTTTCGGAACCCGTGCTTTCAGAGGGACTTGCGGACCTCGCACCGGCGTCGTGTCCGACTTCCGACAACACCGCTGGCATGCGTGTCGATGACGTGACGAACGCGGGCCGGCTTGCTGCGGACATGGCAGCGACGCCTCGCGGCGCCGGGAATTGACGCGCTTTCGCGGCGTTTCCCGTCCGGCCCGGCTTTTGCTTCGTGAGCACAGCAACCGTATTCCGATACGCTGGAAGAGGAACCCGAATTGTCTCACACCGACTTAAGCCGATTGGGCGATGGACCCCGAATCCCGACGATGGCGAGCGGCTCATGACAACCGTCCTTGTCGATTCCGACGGCATCAATTTCGGTGAGCTCGCGCCCGAAATCGACTCGCTGCTGCAGCAGGGCGTGGTCAGCTATCGACGCGACCCGCTCGAGGCCGATCGCATCTTCCGCCAGGCCCTGGACGCGGCGCCGACGGAGCTCGCAGTCTATTTCTGTCTTTACAAGACCCACACCTATCGCGGTCGCCTCGACGAAGCCCAGAGCATCGCCGAGCGCGGCTTGCGCGAGGCCGCGCATCAGGCCGGCTGGAGCCCTGATTGGCGACGCTGGCAGCCGCAGGCCGAACTGCCCGATGGCGCCGGCCGCTTCGCGCTCTACACGCTGAAAGCGCTCGCCTTCATCCACCTGCGCAAGGACGAACAGAAACAGGCCCACGAACTGCTCGCGGCGCTGCGGCGGCTCGACCCCACGGGCGCGGTCGGCTGGCCGGTCGTCGCGGCGCTCGCCGAGGGGCTGCAGTGAGGGAGCGATGACGATCACCGAGCTTGCCGACAACGAGACGCTGATCGCCGGCATCATCGCCGCGCTGCGCACCGTTCACGATCCCGAAATTCCCGTGAACATCTACGACCTCGGCCTGATCTACCGGATCGAACCGAAGGATGGCGGCCTGGTCGAGATCGACATGACGCTGACCGCGCCAGGCTGTCCGGTCGCCGGCGAGATGCTGTCCTGGGTGGAGAAAGCGGTCATCGAGGTCGGCGGAGTCGAAAAGGTCGCGGTGCGGCTGGTGTTCGATCCGCCCTGGGACTCATCGCGGATGACCGACGACGTCAAGCTCGAGCTCGGCCTGCTCTAGAACAACCAGATGCAAACGCAGAGGAGAGGATGCAATGATCGAACTGACCGCCAGCGACGGAACGAGTTTCACCGCATATCGAGCCGAGCCGGCGGACACGCCCAAGGGAGCCGTGGTGGTCCTTCAGGACGTCTTCGGCGTCACACCCGAGATCCGCAAGGTCGCGGACGCCTTCGCGGCGAAGGGCTATGTCGCGATCGCGCCATCCCTGTTCGATCGGGTGAAGCCGGGCGTCAGTCTCGGTCACGATGAGGGCGGCAGGGCCGAAGGCGCGGCCATCAGCGCCCAGATCGGCAACGAGCAGGCGATCTCCGACATCCAGGCGACCGTGAACGCGGTGAAGGACGCCGGCAAGGTCGCAGTCGTCGGCTATTGCTGGGGCGGCGATCTCGCCTACACCGCAGCCAACAAGGTCAACGGTATCGCCTGCGTGATCGGCTATGACGGGGCCGAGACCGTCACCGACTATCGCGAGAAGCGCAAGGTGCCGACGCTCCTGCATTTCGGCGAGAGTGACCCGGAACTGCCGCTGGAGGCCATCACGCAATTCCGCGCCTGGCGCCCCGACGTCAGCGCCTTCACCTATCCGGAAGCCGCCCAGGGTTTTGGCTGCAACGAGCGCGGCAACTATCGCGAGGATGCGGCGGCGACGGCTCTGGAACGGACCCTGTTCTGGATCTCGCAATATGTCGAAGGACAGCAACCGATCCTGCTGAAGAACGCCGGCGCCTATGCCCAGGCGAAGACCGAGAAGAAGAAAAAGAAGAAGGCCGACGACGATCTCGGACCACCGATGGATTAAGCGAGGCTCGCGAAATGCTGCCGACAACCATCCTCATCGACGACGCGCCGCGCTGCGTCGTGCGGCCGACCGACACCAAGGATCTCAATCGCTTCATCCGCAACGGCAAAGGATTCTTGCTGGCCGAGAGACCCGAGGGCAAGATCACACACCGGGCGGCGACCGAAACCGAGATGGGCAAGTGGCAGAGCGGCCTCGCCCTGCACAAGGCGTGGGGCGGCGCCGAGGAAGAGTTTTTTGGACTGCCGCTGTCCGATTGACGCTGTGCCTTTCAAGCGTGGCCGCCGCGCGCATCGTGCGGATTTCCCGCCTGGTTGCGCATCCAGTCGGCGAGCTTGGTCAGCGCGGCATCAAGCTCCCCACGCGCCGCTTCATCGGCAACCGTTTCCGTCAGCGCACCGCGCATGCAAAGCAGCCAGGCATCACGCTCGGCGCTCCCGATTGGAAAGCCGATGTGACGCTGGCGCAGCCGCGGATGGCCCTTCTCCGGCGAATAGAGTTTTGGCCCGCCGGTCCATTCGGTGAGATAGCGCTTCAAAACCTGCTTGGTCGATGTGAGGTCGCCCGGATGCATGGAACGAATGCCGGCGGCTTCGGGGAACTCATCCATGCGGCGGTAAAAGCTCTCCACCAGACGGTCAATGACGACCGGCCCGCCGATCCGCTCGTACATTGAAACCGTGACCACCGTGTCGCTCATGCCGATGCCTTCTGCTGTGCGCGTCTATTCGTCCATGCTCGGTGACAGGATAACCTCCGCCGGTGCACCAGGGCCTTGATCGGCGACAAATTCCAGGGCGGACACGCGCGAAAGCCCGCCGCCGCTGTCAAGCAGCACCACGGCGTCTTCCGGAAGCCCCTTCAATCGATCGATCAGCTGAGCGACGGTCACGACCAGCTCTCCACTAGTCTGGGTGAATCATGATTTCCATGGTCTCGTCATGATCGTCGAAGGCGCTGAACGGCCGGTCGTCCTCAACCAGCCGCTCGCCGCACAGGCAGACCTCCCCGTCGACCACCGCCAACGCAATGGGCTGGAGGCTCTTGCCGTTACAGGGGCCGTCGATGCAGAGTCCGCTGTCGATCTCGAACATGGCTCCGTGACGGCCGCATTTCAGGAACCCACGATCCTGCGTGAAGAAGTCGCCGCTGCCGATATTGAGCCAGACCCCGTCATGCGGGCAGGCATTGACGTAACCGATATAGGCGTTGTCGTGGGTCCGGATCACGACGATCGGGAACGGCCGGCTCTCGCCGGACGCATCGAATCGCGACAGGCTGAACGCCCTCGCGCCGCCGCGTTCGATCTCGTCACTCGCGCAGATGACGAAGACGTCGATTTCTTCCGGACCCATGGGCACTCCTCCTGCGGGTCAAGCCGCCGCTGGCGTGGCCGCCTGCTTCAGCGCGGTCAGCTCGTCGCGGGTCAGCCGGAACACCCCCCGCCCGCCGGCGAGCGTCTGGTAGACGTCGCCGGCCTTGTCACTGAGAAAGTTGAACCAGGCTTGCGGCGTCAGCCCCTCGGGCCGCTCGCTGATCTCGACCACGGTGCCATTCGGCGCAAAGCGCGCGTGAAGAATGACGTTCTGCGTGTCCATCGTTTCCACTCCTGCGCTCACAGACCGGACGAAAAGCCCAGCAGCTCGATCTTGACGTCCTCCGTGCCCAGCACGGTCGCCTGGCAGGCAAGCCGCGACTTCGAGCCGACACCGACGATCGAATCGAGCTTCTCGTTCTCAAGCTTTGCAATCTTCGACAGGCCTTTGCGCCCCTCCTGCACGAAGATATGGCAGGAACCGCATTTGGCCTGGCCTTCGCACTTGTGAAGGATTGCGATGCCCGCGCCGAGCAACGCGGCGAGCAGTGTCGTGCCCTCCGTAACTTCGATGGTTTTGCCTTCAGGCATGACGGTCAGTGTGCTCATGATTGTCGTCCTCTTCGCTTGGTGATGGGGCTCTCTTCAATAGATCGCCGCGCCTGCGCCCACATTGATCGAAGCGTCCTTCATGGTCTCGACGATGAATTCGATCTGGCTGTCCGTGAGGTGGGTATGAAACGGCAGCGCGATGGCGCGGTCGGCGATCTTCTCGGTCACCAGGAGATCGCCGCGGCGGTATCCGAGATCGAAATAGTGCCGCTGCAAGTGCAGCGGCTGGCTGTAAGCCGCGGCCTCGACCTGCTCGACGCGAAGATCCTCGGCGATGGCGTCGCGGCTTGAGCGGGTGAAGCGCGTGCCGAGATGCACGAGATAGAGAAACCAGTTCACTTCGGTCACGTCGGGACCGACATAGGGCGGCTTGATGCCCTCGAACGACTGCACATGCGTCGCATAGAGCTGCTCGACCAGCCGGCGGCGCTCGATGATCTCGTCGATGCGCTTCAGCTGAGCCAGCCCGAGCGCAGCCGCGAGATCGCTGATGCCGGCCTGATAAGCAGCCGCAGAGCTCACCACGACGGAAGAGCGCTCGCTCAGCCGGTGCGAGCGGTGGCGGCGCAGTGCCACCGCAAGGTCGATATCGTCGGTGACGACCATGCCGCCCTCGCCGCAAGTCAGCAGCGAAGGCTGAGCGAAATCGAACACCGCGACGTCGCCGAAACTGCCGACCAGCCTCTCCTTGTAGCGCGAACCGATCGCTTCGGTGGAATCCTCCAGAAGCACGAGATCGTGCCGGCTCGCGATGTCGCGGAGCTCCGACCAGGGCGCCGGGTGGCCGTTGGTATTGGCTGCGAGAATAGCCCGCGTCCTTGGCGTGATGCGCTCCTCGACCTTCGCCGGCGCCACGTTGCCGGACCAATAATCGATATCGGCAAACACCGGCCGTGCGCCGGCAAGGCTGATCGCATGCGCAGTTTCCCGGAACGAATAGGACGACGCGATGACTTCGTCGCCTGCGCCGAAGCCGTAGGCTTTCAGGGCGAGCATGAGGCCGATGGTGCCGCTTGGGACCGCTATCGCATACGCGCGGCCGACATAGGCGGCGAACGCGGCCTCGAACTCTTCCGCAAGCGGACCGTTCGAGATCCGCGGCGAGCGCAGCACGGCATCGATCGCGCCGATCTCTGCCAGAGTGACGTCGGGGTCGGAGAGTGGAATGTAATCGTGGCCGGCCTCGACCGCGAGTTCGTCGATCTCCGCAACGTCATCATAGGCGAGAGCGGGCTCGGTCATGACTTGACCGCCCGCTTTGCCAGTACGATGCCGGTCGCGCGTGCCGGATCGTCGGTGATCTGCGCGCAGTGATCGGCGCTGTCGAGCAGATGCAGGTCGAACAGCCCAAAGCTGCGGAACGGCGCCTCCGTCACGTCGGAGGCATCGCAGCGGATCCAGGCGAGGTGCGGAAACCGTTGACGAAGGGTCGAGAAGACCTGTGGCGCCGCATCCGGTGCGGCGAGCGCCTGCTCGATCTCGGTCAGTTCGTGCGCTGCCAAAGCCATCCCGCTCCCCCTATTGCCAGAACACGCGTTCGGGATCGACGTTCAGCACATCGGTCACCGAGGTGAGCCGCTGGTGTGTCGAGTGCAGCATCCAGATGCCCCGTTCGTGATCTTTGCGGAGCAGATGCCAGGTTGCGCTCGCGCAATCATAGTGCAGCAGCGCGATTTCGATCACGCCGCCCTCGGCGTCGATGTTCCGTGAGCAGCACGGGCTCTGGATCAAATAGCCGCCGGCGACACAAGCGACGTTCGGCGAGACATAGCGATAACGCTGCCGCGACTTCAACGCGCGTTCGATTCGCCTGCAATCGAGCTCGTTCGGATGTGCCGGCACACCAGCATCGGCTCGTCTGAGGACCGCGGCATTCATCGTGGCATCCCTACAGCGGACTGATTTCTTCTTCGAGGCAGCCGACCACCAGCCGCTCGCCGAACTCGACGAGATAGATCGGCAGATTGGCGTCCGTATGCCGGCCGACCTGCACGATCTCCCCGGTGTGGCCGACCCCGACGAGCAGACCTTCGGCCGGCGCATCCGGAAACGAGCCGTCATTGTGCAGGTCCACCGCCGCCTTCACGCGCTGGCCCCATTGGTACTTCGGCAATTTGGGTTCGATCATCATGATGCAGCCTCCGGCAGCGGAATGTCCTCCACCGCATCACGCGGAGTGACGGGGTCGAGCTCCTTGCGCTTCATCCCGACGCGGTTGCCGCTTTCGAGGAATTCGACGCCATAGATGTAGAATTGCTGAAGGAAGGTGCCGATCGAGACCACGTAGCCGATCTCGCCCTTCTTGGCGAGAATGTCACCGATCTCCTTGCCGGCATAGGTGCCGTCGTTGCGGATGGTGCGCTTGGCCCGCACCTTCTCGCCGAAGCTGAAGAACGGCGCGGCCGTCAGCTCGACGACGTCGCTGTCACGGACGATGTTGCTCATAGCGACGCTCCCGTTTCTCGTTCCAGCCGCACGGCCACCCGCGACCGCGCGACCTCGCGCACCAGGCCGTCCTGGTCTTCGACCAGCCCCATGAGTTCGCCGGCAGCCGCGCGGCTTGCAACCTCGTAGCGGATGCGCCAGTCCGGATCGCGACGCATCAGCGCCAGAAGCTGCGGCGACAGGCGCTGCGCGACCTCAAGCCGCACGGCCGCGTCCCGGTCGTTGATCATGCCGAGCAGCCATTCGTCGGGAACGCGCCGGGCCACGACGCGGCGCACTTCCGCCTCCTCGTCATTGATCATCCGGCCGAGCAGCAGCGGCGCCAGTCTGCGCGCGACGACGAGGCGGACGTAATAGTCCTCGTCGGACGCCATCGGCAGCAGCTCGTCGCCGTCGATCAGGGTGGCAACCCGCATCCTGACCTCGCGATGCGGATCCCCGCGCAGTTGCAGCGCATAGCGCCTCGGCAGGCGGCGAACGGCGTTCCAGCGCACGGTCTCGTCGGCATCGCCGAGCAGCGGCGGCAGCAGGAACACGTTGGCAAATTTTGCGGCGATCGCGCGTACCTCGAAATGCGGATGGCCGAGATAGCCGTCGGCGAGGCCGGGATTCCAGTTGAAGAAGCGGTCGATGCGGCGTGCATAGCGATCGTTGACGCAGGCACGCCTGATCTGGCAGCCGCCGGCGCCGTTGAGCGCCAGGTGAGCACATCCGGCGCAATCGACCTCTTGCCCCTGCCAGTCGAGGGCTTCGTCGATGTCGTCAGTCATCGTCCTGCCCCATGCGCTCGAGCACACCCAGCAACACCTTGGCGCCGATCTTGTCGGTAGGATCGAGCTCCAGCAGCTTCTCAACCGCCAGACGCCCCTCTTCGGTCTCGCCGAGGCGCATCTGCAAATAAGCGTAGCCCTTCAACGAAAACAGGAAGAAACGCGGAAGGATGTTCTCGTAGCGGCCGAACTCGGCATCGCTTGCCCGGACACGGCGCCAATCGGTCGAGAAATTGTTCTCCTCCGCCGCTTTGAGCAGACAGCGACGGGCGACATCGAGCGCCTCGGCGAGGCGCCCCTTGTAGAAATAGAAGCGATAGAGGCCGATCAGCACGGCAGCATGGCCGGGCGCGAGAGACTCGGCCTCGCGCAGGTGACGTTCCGCGATGTCGTCCAGGTGATAGGAGAGCCCCGCCTCCCACAGATGATGTTCTGCTTCAGTCGGCAGCCCGCGTCCGAGCAAGGCGCTGGTGACCAGCGCCTCGTTGATCTCGACCTGCGGGCTGACGAACGTGTCGGGCATGATTGTCGCCTGTTCAGTGATGTCCGCAGGAGACCTGCTTCGGATCGTGGAACACGAGCCCGGTCTGGGTCGGCGTATCCGCGAAATCGATGGTCACGCCGTCAAGCAGCAGCCGGCTTTCGGCCGGCAGGAACAGCTTGACGCCGTCGCGCTCGACCACGGCATCGCCGGCCCGGGGCTCGGCGAGCACGTGGATGTCGGCGGCAAGGCCGGAGCAGCCGCCCGGACTGACCGCGAGGCGGAAGCCGCTGCCCGCGCCCCCGTCGACCCGGAGCATCATGCGCATGAATTTCTGCGCCGCCGGTGTGATCGTGAAGTTCATCCCATCCCCCTCAAGCAGGCGCCTGGTAGCGCGGCAGTGACGTATCGATGACGCAGGTATTGTCGACCGGGCACACCGCCACGCATTGCGGCTCATCGAAATGGCCGATGCATTCGGTGCACTTCTTCGGGTCGATCACGAAGGTCCCGCCCTTCTCGCGGATGGCGACGTTCGGGCATTCCGGCTCGCAGGCCGAACAGCTCGTGCACTGCGAGGCAATGATCTTGAACGGCATCGGTCCCTCCTCAAGCCGCCGAAATCAGCGCGCCCTGGCGGATGGCGGCATCGCCGCGCTCCACGTGCTCGATCTCGCCGCTGTTGACCTTGTCGAGATAGGCCTTGAACCAGGCGATCGCCGACTTCTCGATGAACTCGTGGGCATATTGATCGACCGGCTCGATGCCGGCCTTGATCAAATCGCCCTTCGGGCAGCCGCCGATCTTGGCCACGAACACCGCGTGGCAGTCATTGATGGCGCGGATGATGGTCTCGAGGCTGTCCTCCTCGCCATAGCCGCCCTGGCAGTAGAGATCGACGCGGCGATGGCCGACGAATTTCGCGCCCGCCGTCGAGAGTTCATAGACCTGGAACTCCTTGGCATGCCCGAAATGCTCGTTTATCAGGCCTGAGCCCTTGGTCGCGACCGCGGCCAAGACCTTGATGTCGCTGGAACGGCCTGCGAGCTCGGCCAGTTCTTCCTGCTTGGCGGCGACCTTGGCGACGCGTTCCTCCTCGACCTTTTCCTGATACGCCTTGCGGGTCTCGGCGTCGTATTTGACCTCCATAGCCATGATCTTCTCGGTGGTGAACTCGGCGCTGCGATCCTCGCCGAGCAGGCCGACCGCATCGGCGCGACACTGGCGGCAATGCCGCATCATGTTCATCTCGCCTTCGCAGGAATCCTGCAACGCCTTCAGCTCCTGCGCGCTCGGGCCGCGCTGTCCGTTCAGGCCGAACACGGTGCCGTGCTCGGGCGCCGAGATCAGCGGCATGATGTTGTGCAGGAAGGCGCCGCGCGACTTCACGGCCCGGTTGACCTCGACCAGGTGCTGGTCGTTGATGCCAGGGATCATCACCGAGTTGACCTTGCAGAGGATGCCTCGCTCGGTGAGCATCTCCAGGCCCTGCAGCTGCCGATCGGTGAGGATCTTGGCGGCCTCGTAGCCCGTGTAACGCTTGTGCTTGTAGAAGATCCAGGGGTAGATCTTCGCGCCAATCTCGGGATCGACCATGTTGATGGTGATGGTGACGTGGTCGACATTGTACTTGGCGATGGTGTCGACATGATCGGGTAGCATGAGGCCGTTGGTCGACAGGCACAGCTTGATGTCGGGTGCGGTATTGTAGATCAGCTCGAACGTCTTGAAGGTCTTTTCCGGGTTGGCAAGGGGATCGCCGGGGCCGGCGATGCCGAGCACGGTCATCTGCGGAATGGTGGAGGCGACGGCCAACACCTTCTTGGCGGCCTGCTCAGGCGTCAGCTTCTCGCTGACCACACCGGGGCGCGATTCATTGGCGCAATCGTATTTGCGATTGCAGTAGTTGCACTGGATGTTGCAGGCCGGCGCGACCGCCACATGCATGCGCGCGTAGTGATGATGCGCCTCTTCGCTGTAGCAGGGGTGGTTCTTCACCTTCTCCCAGATCTCGGTCGGCAGATCGCCCTGCCCCGCCTGCGACCCGCAGCTTGCCTTGCCGCTGCCGCCGGTGGTGCCGCAGCCCTTGTGCTCGGCGATGGCCTGCATGATCTCGCCGACTTCCGCAACGTGACCGTTGCTGCTGGCGTCGTGTTGCGCTGAAACGTCCATGTGCTCAGTTCTCCTTGCAGGCCGAACAGATTTGCGGGGCTCTGATTTCGAGAAGCGTCCTAAGAGTCGTTCTAGAAAGGTATTAGCAACCCGCATGCCACCGCCGCGCCTGCGACTTTCTTCGCTTGCATCAAGGAGTTAGCGCGCTCATGACGGAATGTCGGGTTGTCAACGCGTGTTGGAAAGGTGACAGACGCGACATCGTCGACGAGATGCATCGATGCGCGCGGGATCTTCGCGCGAAGACAGCCCGCGCGAAGATCGTCAGATCGGAAACTCGATGGAGGATCAGCCCGCCAGTACGATCTCGACCGCGCGTGCAAGCGGGATTGCAAGCGGAGTCAGGCCCTGGCTCACCAGGAAGCGCAGCTCGTTCTTCGACAGCGTGTCGGGCTCGACAACGGCATAGTGGGTGTCGGTCGAACGCTTCGAGACCTGTCGTGCGTAGGTGCGCAGGAGCTGGTCGTTGAAGCGGCAGCCGAGGAACAGAAAGCTGCGGCCGGTGCGTCGCGCCTTGACCTCGTCCGGGATCGGCGTCTGGATGTCGATTTCGGTCAGCACTTCGACATAGTCGGCGTCCGAAATCAGGAAGTTCTTGGCCGGCGCCACGCTGCCGTGAGGCTTGTAAAGGATCGTGGTCCAGGTGCCGGCCTTGGCGCGGTCGACCTCCTGGCCGTCGGCATCATAGAAGCGGTACCAGCGGTCCTCGCCGATGCCGGCGCGGGTGATGCCCTGGATTTCGCCCCAGTCCCCGCGCCCGGCGAGCGCGCTGCGCATCGCACCGTCGTACCAGCTGTCGACGATCAGCGGCAGCGGCATGGTGGCAAGATGGCGATGCAGCGCGGTCGGTGCCACCGGACTGGCAAACGCATCCGCCATCAATGCTGTCACGGTGGCGCGGTGCCTGGTGCTCTCGATGTGCTGCGCGGAGGCCCAGGCATTGCCGCGGGCGCGGCGTGGCAATGCGACCTTGGTACCGAAGAAAGCCGCCAGCGCCTCCGGGTTCATCGGCACGGCAGGTGCCGCGAGCTCGACGACGCCCGGTCCGAGATAGGGAATGACGTCGCCGCCGCGCAGCCGCGCGACAACGCCGCGAAGGATGGCTTCGGCATCTGCTGGGTTGGCAAAATCGATCTGCGGAACCGGCGCGTTCATCACTCGTCTCCCTCGCCACCGCGCTTCTTGGCGTTAATAGTGATCGGCAGGTTGGTATCGGCGGCCATCTGCGGCAAGTCGAGCACCCAGCCATTGGCGATCTTGATCCAGCCGCCCCACAGCGTCTCATGCTCGGATTCGACGATCGGCTCCTCGAGATCCTTCTTCGGAACGTAGATCGACAGGCCGGTCTCCGGCGAACGGCGAATCATGACTTTCATGAGCTGAGCTCCTCGGTCAGAGAGGTGTCGCTCGCGCGCTCTTGCCACGAAGGAGACAATGCTCTCAGTTTCGATAGGATGTCCGGCAGCACGTGCAGGACGCGGCCGATTTCGTCCGCCGTGGTTTCGCGGGACAGCGAAAAGCGGATCGCGCCGCGCAGCGCCTGTGGCGGCACGTGCATCGCACGCAGCACGTGCGACGGCTCCATCGACCCCGATGCGCAGGCCGATCCCAGCGAGGCTGCAATGCCGGCGCGGTTCAGATGGTGGATGATCGCCTCGCCCTCGACGTACTCGAAGGCGATGTTCGACGTATTCGGCAGCCGGTTCTTGACATCGCCCAGCACCATGCAGTGGCCGAGCCGCAATATCCCCTGCTCCAGCCGGTCGCGCAGCGCGGCGATCCCGGTCCGCTCCTGCTCGAGTTGGCCGGCGGCGAGTTCGGCCGCCTTGCCGAGACCGACGATGCCCGGAACGTTTTCGGTGCCGGCGCGGCGGCGGCGTTCCTGCGGCCCCCCCAGGATCAGCGGCTTGAACTTCGTGCCCTTGCGCAGGTAGAGCGCGCCGATCCCCTTGGGACCATGCAGCTTGTGGCCGGAGAGCGAGAGCATGTCGATCTCGGTGGCGCTCAGATTGATCGGAATCCGTCCGGCCGCCTGCACCGCATCGGTGTGAAACAGCGCGCCGGCCGAACGGGCCATCTTGGCCAGGAACTCGACCGGGAAGATCGTGCCGGTCTCGTTGTTGGCCCACATCACGGAGGCGATCGCGGTGCGCGGACCGAGCGCGCGCCTGTAGGCCTCGATGTCGAGCCGGCCGCGCCTGTCCACCGGGATGAGGTGGCTCCTGATGCCGCGGCGGGCGAGATCCTCGGCCAGCGACAGCACCGCGGGATGCTCCACCGCGGAGATGACGATCTCGTCGCGCCCCTCCTGCACGGCAAGCGCCGACAGGATCGCGGCGTTGTCGGATTCGGTCCCGCCCGAGGTGAAGACGATCTCGTGATCGAACGCTGCGCCGATCAGGCTCTGGACGCTGCGCCGCGCTTCCCTTACCGCCTGGGCGACATCGCTACCGAAGGCGTGCGCCGAGGACGCGTTCCCGAACTGCTCGGAGAAGAACGGCAGCATCGCCGCGACGACGGAAGGGTCCGTGCGGGTCGTCGCGTTGTTGTCGAGGTAGATCGGCCGCACGGAATCCCTCTCTCGGTGTCGAGGCCTGCTCAGTGACGAGGCTTGGCCGCTCCGGCGACGGGAATTAGGCGGACGAACTCGCCGAGCCGTTCGACCAAGCGGGCCTGAATGCCCTCCAGTGTCGCGCTGGCGAGCTTGCAGAACACGCAGGCCCCGGTGAGCCTGACCATGATCTTGTTGCCATCGATCTCAAGCAGCTCGCAATCACCACCGTCGCGCTTGAGATTGGGCCTGACCTCGTCGAGCACGGCACGAATGATGCGCTCGCGATCGCCGGGTTCGGCGGCCGGCGCCTGCTTGAGATGTTCGGATTCGACGAGCATTTCAAATATCTCTTTCTTGCGGATTGGATCGAAGTGGACGGCTCAGCTGAACGACTTGCCGCAGGAGCAGCTCGATTTCGCGTTGGGATTGTCGAAGGTGAAGCCGGACCCCTCCAGCGCAACGACGAAGTCGATCGTGGTGCCGTTGAGATGCTCGTGGCTCGCATTGTCGACGAACACCTTCACGCCGCCGCGCTCGATCACGGTGTCGTCGGGCTTGGCCTCTTCGGCGAGACCCATCATGTATTTGAAGCCGGCGCAGCCGCCGGTTTCGACCATGATGCGCAAGCCGCTCGCCGGCTGTGCCGCGGAGGAGATCGCAGTCTTCACCGCATTCACCGCGCTGTCCGTCAGGTTGATCATCGCTCGCCCTCTCTGTCTGGGTCTGTTGCAATGAGGGATCGCAAGTCCCGTGCCAGAGCGCATATGTCTGAAACCACTGCATTTTCCTCAAGCGCGCACCTGTTGTCTTTGCGACGCTTGTCGGGTTTGCGACATGCGGGCATGGCGACGCCGGGACGAGCGGAACGGCAACGCCATACCGGGCGATCCGCCGCAGCTTCACAAAGCGGCGCAGATTCCGACTGCATTCAAACTTTCGGCGCATGCGCACGCGGCCGGCAAACTCCTTGCATAAGGGCCACCGAAACCTTCGCGTCGGCCGACAGCCGCGCAGCCAACAAGACCAGGAGAGATCCATGACGTCGATCGACAACACCGCCCTTGGCCGCCTGGACAAGGAGGGCCGGCTGCTGAATGCGGTGCTGAAGGGCGATACCACCAAGCCGGGGCGCTTCGGCTTTCGCGGTGACATCGCGCTGAAGTTCCAGACCCAGGTCGCGGACGAGAAGCGTCCGCCGGACTACTCGATCGAGCAGGTGCTGACCGTGGCGCAGGAGGGCGAACCGACCATTCCAGTACTCGCCGGTTATCTGCATTCCTTCGCCTACCTCGCCGACGTCGCCAAGGTGCTGGACGGCGCGCTCAGCCCCAAGGGCAGCTATTTCATGTTCTGCAACAACATCGACTTCCTGGCGAAATACCGCACCAAGATCGGCGACATCGAGTTCCGGGTGCTGCCCTGCGATGAATCGACGGTGTGGAAGGAGATGATGGACCTTGCCGGCGTCGACAAGAACGACATCAAGAAGCTCGATACCGCGGGCAAGCTCGACTATCTGCTCGATGCCGCCAAGGATCTCGACGGCTCCTATACCGAGATCTCTTTTGAGGACGGCGTCAAGAAGATGGAGCCGGTGAAGAACCGCAACGAGAACCGCCCGGTCTGACGCATTCGCCTCAAGCTTCCTCCTCGCAGGCCGTCTCGTCGTCCTCGACGAGCGTCACGCCGGTGACGCAGATATCGCCGTCGAGCACGGCGAGCGCGATCGGCGTGAGGCTCTCGCCCTTGCACGGTCCGTCCACGCAATGGCCGCTACCGAGCTCGAAGGTCGCGCCGTGCTTGCCGCAGAGCAGCCGAGTGCCATTCCCGTCGAGAAACTGGTTGCGCTCCCAGTCCAGGTTTACGCCATTGTGCGGGCATCGATTGAGATAACCGAACACCTGCTTGCCCCAGCGTACGATCACGATCGGCCAGGGCCGCGGCGCCCCGTCCTCGCCGACGATCATGAGATGAAAGCCGATCGCCCGCTGGCTCGGAATGTCGTTGAAGGCGCAGATCGCATAGGCGGTATTCTGATCCATGGCTGTCCTCGTTCGCGGTCGGACCGTTCGAAAGCTCTGCAAGAATCGCGCTAGGATGGAGGACGTGGCATGTCCGTTTCGTTTGGTATGGAATCCGACACGGGCGTTCCCGTTGTCACAACAGCCCGACCCGGCCGGGCCTGCCGGCGCAAAATGCGCGCCGATTCACGCGGATTCGGCGAAGCCGTAGCCGGGCGGACGCACGCGCAAGGTGGCATGGAAATTGATGTTGTTAAGCCAGGCCCGTTTGGCATGGAGAATGACATGAACGTCGCGTCCGAATTTTCCACCAGCTCGGAAGACGAGATCAAGGCACTGCTTGATGGCGGCACGCTGACCGTCTATTCGGTCGCGCGCCCGATCACCGCCGATCGCCCGGTCGATCGCAGCGGTGTGCTGGCGGTGTTCAAGTTTGCGAGCCCGGCTTTCGGCGGCGATGCAGCCGGCGCGATCTTCGCAGCTAATCCGGTGCCGGCAAGCAGTGTCGGCACACCCGGTTTTGCCCGCGCCTGCAAGGCCGACGGCACCGTGGTGGCGGACTTTTCCGCAGGACCCGGCCCGCGCGAGATCAAGTTCGCCGAAGTTTCCTGCTCGCAAGGCGCCCCGGTGAAGATCACTGCGTTCAAGTTCATCGCCGAAGGCGGCTGGCCGGAGCGGCCCGACTATTACGATGCCCATCCCCGCCCTGGCTTTGCCATGCCGATGGTGCCGTGATGGCGATCCTGGTCAAGACCACGCAGGACGGCCGCAAGCTCGAGGTCGTCGGACTTGCGATCACGTTGGGCGGCAAGCTCGAAGCGAACGAGCTGATCGAGGTGAAAGATCACCCCTATCGCCGCGCGATCCGCGCCGCCGCACCGGAGGCGACGCACATGGCCGGCCGCGTACCCTTGACGCGCGAGGAAGCCGAGATCGTCCTCGACGCGTTCAAGCAGGCAGAAGCCGACATGCTCGCCAATCCGATTGCCATCCACGAACGTTTCCGCATCGCCGCGATGATGAAGGCGCGTGAGCAGGGGATCGAGTAACGGCCCGCACCGCTCGCACCACGTCAGTTCATCAGTTGTCTGCGCCGGCGATAGCCACCCGCCTCGCGCACATCGAACAGCGCCCAGATCCCGGGATGACTGATCGGCTCGCCGGAATCGTCGGGTTCGAGGTCATTCTCGGCAATGCAGGCCACATAGGGAATTTCGTCGTCTTCGGCGAACAGCCGATAGACCAGCCTCGGTGCCATTCCGTCGGGCACCGGTTCACCATCAGTGCCGGCGAATGACGTATCGACGTCGAAGATGACGCCGCGCATCTCATAGAGCCGGTGACGGATCACCTGGCCGATATTGTACCTGGCGAACCGGGTCTTGCTCATCGCTGGTCCCGCACGCCTCAGCCGGCCGCGGGAGCGTGGGTCTGGCAGTTGGTCGGACAGACCCGCGCGCAGGCGCCACAGCCGATACAGGCGCCATCGTCGTTCATCACCATGACCTTCTTCTCGACCTCGTCATCGTCGTCATCGAGATCGATCATCTCACCGTCCTCGTTGATGCCCTTGAGCGTCATGACCTCGCGGCCGCAGACCTTGTAGCAGCGGCCGCAGCCGATGCACTTCTGGGCATCGATCGACACCAGATAGTCCGGCTTCCAGTCGCGGCCGTCGCGGGTTGCGTAGGACATGGTCGAAGATCCGGTTAAGCCTTTTCCAGCGTCTTGAGATCCGCGCGCTTGCGCTCGAGCTCGGCGAAGGCATCGTGGGCCTTCTGGGCCACGCTCAGGATCGAGGTCCAGTTGATCGGAAGCTCCTCGGAGAGATCGTGGAGGTCCATCTTGGCCTGCGTAGCCTTGGCCGACAGCTTCTTGATCTCGGCCTTCAGGGTTTCAAGGTCGCTCATGCTCAAACCTCAATAGTTCGCCACATCTGGAAATTTGCGGATCATCTCGACCCCGCTTGCGACATATTTGTCGCCTTCGGCCGCGAGCTTACCGAGATTGTCGAAGCCGAACCGGTGCACGTCGCGGAGCTGCTTGTTGACGACGATCAGCCGCCCGCCGATCAGGACCATGCGGCCAAAGCCTTCATGGTGCATCTTCAGCATGGGCGAGATCATCACGCCGGTCGCCTTCTCGATCGAGAGCGCGACCGCGTTGAAGAACAGCTCCATCCGCCAGATCGTATCCGGATCGGGATCGCCGACGATCGGCAGGGCGCGGCGCTTCTCCTTGTCCAGGATGTAGGGCTCGAGCAGATCGAGATCCTTCTTGCCCTCCCATGCGCCATGGGTGTCCTGGGCCCGCCAGATCTTGAAGAGCTCCTTGACGAACGGCGCCTCGGCCGCGGTATCGGATTGAACGAGTTCAGCCGCATCTGACATAAGCGTTTCCTTCAGTCTTCGAAATCAAAGCTGCGTTCCTGGCCCTTGGCCAGCACCTTGCGCAGCCACGGCGGCGGCGAGCCCTTCAGCACGTCCTCGAGCTTGACGCAGAGGTCGTCGATCGCCTCGGGCTGCGCCACCTTCATCGGATGGATGTTGTTGGCGACGACCCGTGCGGCGCCCGAGCCGCCGATCGCCGCGACGTAGAGGATCGTGCAGTCCTTGATCGCCTCGATCTTCGGCGCCAGCTTGTCCTCGTTGCCGTCCTCCTTGAGGTCGCCGTCGAACTGGATGGCCTCGACAAAGCGATGGCCGTCTGGATTGACGTCGTAGATGGCGATGTTCTTGGCCCAGCCGAAATGCGCATCGACGCGCTTCAGGTCCTGGGTGGCAAAGGCGACTTTCATCGGTCTGGTCCCTCTTCTTGCGTCAGTGCAGTTGTGGCGGGACGACCTGAAGGCCGCCGTCCGTGGTCCGCCAGGTGTCGGGCGTCGGCTGGTGGTTGGCCTCGCGGTCGGCGACGACGAGGTTGGCGAGATCGAACACCAGGTCGCGCGTGCCGCGATAGCCGACCGACAGCTGGTGCCCGGCACCGAGCCGGTCGAACATCGGGAAGCCCGCGCGATAGAACGGGATCTTCAGGCGCGAGGCCGCCTGGCGGCCGTGCGAGTGCGTGATGAGGAGATCGCAATCGCGAGCCTTGGCGAGCTCCTCGAGGTCTTCGAGGTCGCCGATCAGAACCTCCTGCGTCTTGACGCGCTCGAGCACGGGCGAGGCCGTCGTGGTCACGGCGACCGCCACCTCGGCGCCCATCTCGTGCAACATGCTGGAGAGATCGAACAGCAGGTCCGGCTCGGCGCCGATCGCAAGCTTGCGGCCGCCGATGTGGAAATGCGTGTCCAGCATCGCATCCGCCAACTGGCCGCGCTGGCGGCGGTACTTCGCCGGCACCGGCCGGCCGCTGATCTCGCTCAGGAAGGCGATGAATTCGTCGTTGGGGATCAGGCCGCAGAGCCGCTCGAAGAGGCGGAACGGCACACCGGTCTTCTGCTCCATGGCCTCCGCCGCGGGCCTCATCTGCGCGCCGATCGCGATGGTCCATCCCGCCTGCCCCATGGTCGCGATCTCGTCGACCCCGATGCCGCCGATCGTGGTCGGGGTGAATTCGTCCGGGATATGGCCATCGAGCGAGCCGGCGAGATCCGGTAGGAAGGACGGCTTGAGGCCGAAATCCTCGAGGATCGTGCGCAGCTCGTCGAGATCGCCGGGCGTGAGATGGCAGCCCGGCAGCACGTTGACGCGCGCTCGATCGCGCGCGGCTCCCGCCTCGATGGGATCGACCAGGACCTCCACCATGCGCGCGACGGTCTTCTCCCAGCCGTCCTGGAAGGCGTCCTTGAAGTCGGGCGTCGACACGTAGACCAGCGGAAACTTTTCGAGCTGCGGATGCTTCTGCCGGATCAGGCGGATGAAGCCCTCGACGTCGTCGCCCTTGGTCTCGGTGACGCCGGTCGAGTTGATGCCGATGATCTCGGGCTTGGTGCGATTGTAGATGTTGAGGATCGCCTGCTCGACATTCTCGTAACCGCCGAGCACGGTCGCGACCTCGCTCATCGCGGTGGTCTGCATCGGCACGGCTTCCTTGAAATGCCGCACGAACAGCGTCAGGCCGAACGAGGTGCAGCCCTGCGAGCCGTGCAGCAGCGGCATCGCGCCGCGCAGGCCCATGAAGGCGAACGAGCCGCCGATCGGCTGGCTCATCTTGAGCGGATTGACCGAGCAGGCCTTTTTGGACGTGGTGACGATCGCCATCGGCTGCGCCCTACTCCGCCGCCTGAAGCACGGGGGCCGGCTGGGCGGCGAGGATGTCCTCGATCCGCCCCTTGCAGGCCCCGCAGCCGCCCGAGGCGTTGGTATGGTCCTTTACCCCGTCGACGGTGGAAAGGCCGTGGGCGGCGATCGCATCCTCGATGCTGCCTAGGTCGACGGTCTTGCAGAAGCAGATCTTCTTGGCCCGCCGCGCGGCTTCGGCGAGAGCCGGATCGGCGGCAATCTCGGCGGCCTGCGCATCCATCTGCGCCATCGCCTTCGTCTGCCAGTTGACCCCGGCATCGTCCCATGGCGCCGGACGGCGGAGGTGCGCCCACATCGGATTGTAGAGCGCCTTCTCGATCTCCTCCATCAGCTTGACCATGCCGATGTAGCCCATATAACCGTGGCAGCGCTCCTGGTTGATGTCGAGCCACGGCATCGCCGCCTTCAGCGCGACGAACTGCGACTTGCCTCCTGAGAGCATGATGTCGGCCCGCGCGTCCTTCAGCATCTTGTACATTTCGCGCGGCGTCATGTCCTCGATCATGTGGGCGTCCTGGCCCATCAGCTCCTTGATGCGCTCCTTGTCTTCCTTGGTGGACTTCTTCACGGAGGTGCCGACGATCTCGAGGCCTGCCTCCTGGAGCGCGGCGACCACGGACCAGGACTTCACGCCGCCGGTGATCAGCAGCACCTTCTTGTCCTTGAAGCGCGGCTTGAAGCGCTCGATCGCGGCCCAGGCTTTGGCCTCCTCCCGCGCAATGACCGCCTCGGTGCGGTCCATCAACTCGGCCGGCGCGCCGCGCTCGATCAGAAGCCGCGCGATCTCACGCAAGGAATCGCTGGAGTCCTGGATGCCGTAGAACGAACCCTCGAAGTACGGGATGCCGTAGCGCTCCTCCATCTTGCGGGCGACGTTGATCATCGCCTTGGAGCACACCATCATCGCCGCCTTGGCGCGGTGCGAATAGGCGAGCTCCCGATATTTGCCGTCGCCGGAAATGCAGGAAAGGATACGGATGCCGAGCTCGTCGAGCAACGGCTTGATCTGCCAGAACTCTCCGGAGAGGTTGTACTCACCGATGATGTTGATGTCGTAGGGCGTGGTGTAGTCCGGCTCCTCGGTTCCGATCACGTGCTCGAGCAGCGCCTCGCCGGCGAGCTTGTTGCCGAGGTTCTTCGGGCCGACGAAGCCCGGCGAATTGACGGGAATGACCGGCTTTCCGAACTTGGTCGCCGCCGCCTTGCAGACGGCGTTGATGTCGTCACCGATCATGGCGGGCACGCAGGTCTGGTAGACGAAGATCGCCGGCGGATCGTACTTCTCGATGACCTCTTTGATTGCCTTGTAGAGCCGCTTCTCGCCCCCGAACACGATGTCGGTCTCGTTCATATCGGTGGTGAAGCTGCGGCGCCAGAGATCGGAGCCTGACGAGGCGCTGCCGCGGTTGTCCCAGGAGTTGCCCTCGCAGGCAATCGGGCCATGGACGAGATGCGCGACATCGGTGAAGGGCTGCAGCGCGATCTTGGCCCCGTCGAAGGCGCAGCCGCCGGCGGCCCCGCCCGGCTGGAGCTGCTTGGTGCAGCCCTTCTTGCGTTCGGCCTCCGTCTTGTTGGCGTTCTTGCCGCAACCGGGCTCGTTGAACACGTCCTGGATGGTGGCCGACAGCGAGCTCATTCGTCTCTCCCGTTCTTGGACCCGCTGCGCGAGCGCTTCTGCCCCGCAGTCTCGATCGCTCTGGCTAGACTTGTCATCTGCCGCCGCCATTCGGGCGGCGGCAGATTTTTCGCGACGTCAGCGGATGATGTCGAAGCTGTAATCGGTCTTGGCCGGCACGTTGGTGTTCTTGTCGATCTCGTCGAAGATCTTGTCGAGAATCTTCACCAGCACGTTCATACCGCCCTGATAGCCCCACACCGGATAGCGATGGTGGTGATGGCGATCGAACACCGGGAAGCCGATACGGATCAGCGGCGTGCCGGTGTCGCGCTCCAGGTACTTGCCGTAGGTATTGCCGATCAGGAAATCGACCGGCTCAGTGAACAGCAGCGAGCGCATGTGCCAGAGATCCTTGCCGGGATAGGCGTGGCAGTTCTTGCCGAACGGGGAGCTGGCGAACAGCGCCTCCATCTTCTCCGCCCAGGCCTTGCTGCCGTTGGTGGAGAGCACGTGGGTCGGCTCGGCGCCAAGCTCGAGCAGGAAGGACGCCAGCCCGTAGCAGAGGTCGGGATCGCCGTAGATCGCGAACTTCTTGCCGTGGATATGCGCGCTGGAGTCGGCCATGGCATCGACGAGACGGCCGCGCTCCTGCTCCAGCGCCTTCGCGATCGGCTTGCCGCTGATGCGCGACAGCGTCATCAGGAAGTCGTCGGTAGCGCTGACGCCGACCGGGTGATTGAAAGCTGCGACCTCGTGGCCGTGGTTTTCGATGAACGGTAGCGTCTTCTCGGTGCAGTATTGCTGCATGGAGATGGTCGCCTTGGCGTGGATCGCGTTCGCGGCGTCCTCAAGCGTGGTGCCGCCGTCATACATGCGGAACTCGCCGTCGGTCGGGGTATCGAACACGTCGCTGTTGTCGGCGAGGATCGTGTATTCGATGCCCATCAGCTCGAAGATGCGCTTGATCTCGCGGATGTTACCGACGGTATAGCCGTCGAAGCCGCCGATGAAGTTGATCTTGCCGTTCTCCTTGCGCTCGAGCTTGGGCGCGGTGCCGGCCTTGCCGTCCCAGAAGTGCTCCAGGATGCCCTTGAGCGCGTTATCGTAGCCGGTTACGTGGCTGCCGACGAAGGCCGGCGTATGTGCGAAGGGAACGTCGTACTCCGCCGGAACCGATCCCTTCTCCTTCGCGGTCTTGATGAAGGCGTTGAGGTCGTCGCCGATCACTTCCGCCATGCAGGTGGTCGAGACGGCGATCATCTTCGGCTTGTACATGTTGTAGGTGTTGGCGAGACCGTCGATCATGTTGTTCAGGCCGCCGAACACCGCCGCATCCTCCGTCATCGAGGATGAGACGCAGGAGCTCGGCTCCTTGAAGTGGCGCGACAGATGGCTGCGGTAATAGGCGACGCAGCCCTGCGAGCCATGCACGAAGGGCAGCGTGCCTTCGAACCCGACGGCGACGAACACGGCACCCAGCGGCTGGCAGGCCTTGGCAGGATTGACGGTCAACGCCTCGCGGGCAAAGTTCTTTTCGCGATATTCGGGCGTCTTGGCCCATTCGCGGATCCGCTCGACTTCCGCGGGATCATGCGGATTTTCGAACAGCGTCTTCTTGTTGGCCAGCATCTGCTGGTATTCCGGACCTCGGAACAGCTCGAAGTGATCGAGCACGTGTTCGGCATTCTGTGTCATCGTGGCACCTTGGTTGGATGTCGTGTTCGATCGCCTGCCCCGGCTCCCCCTGAACGGGAGGAGCCGGGCCTTGCTGTTATTCCGCCGCCATCAGGCTCGGCCGCGGGGCATCCTTCCAGGGTGCCTTGGTCTTCTTCCAGATCGGGGAGTTGATCGCCATGTCCATGTCGCGGGCGAAGATCGCGAAGCCGTCGTAACCGTGATAGGGACCGGAATAGTCCCAGGAGTGCATCTGACGGAACGGCACGCCCATCTTCTGGAAGACGTACTTTTCCTTGATGCCGGAGCCGACGAGATCCGGCTGGATCTTCTCGACGAAACGCTCGAACTCGTAGCCGGTGACGTCGTCATAGATCAGCGTACCGTCCTTGACGTAGTGCTGGGCGGTCCGCTGGTAGTCGTCGTTGTGACCGAATTCGTAGCCCGTGCCCACAACCTCCATGCCGAGGTCCTCGTAGGCTCCGATGACGTGGCGGGGACGCAGGCCGCCGACGAACAGGATCACGGTCTTGCCTTCGAGGCGCGGACGATACTTCGCAATCACCGCATCCATCAGCGGCTGATATTTTGCGATGACGCGCTCGGCGCCCTCCTTGATCTTGTCGTCGAAGAAGCTGGCGATCTTGCGCAGCGATTCCGCGATCTTGGAGGGACCGAAGAAGTTATATTCGCACCAGGGAATACCGAACTTCTCTTCCATGTGGCGGGAGATGTAGTTCATCGAGCGGTAGCAGTGCAGCACGTTGAGCTTCGCCTTGGGTGTCGCTTCCAGCTCGGCGAGGCTACCGTCGCCCGACCACTGCGCGATCACGCGCAGGCCCATCTCCTCGAGCAGGATGCGCGAGGACCAGGCGTCGCCGCCGATGTTGTAGTCACCGATGATCGCGACGTCGTAGGGCGTGGACTCGAACGCCGGCTTGGCCTCCGGGTTGACCTTGTCGAAGATCCAGTCGCGCACCGCGTCGTTGGCGATGTGGTGGCCGAGCGACTGCGAGACGCCGCGGAAACCTTCACATCGCACCGGCACGATGGTCTTGCCGTCGTATTCCTTGGACTTCACCTTCGACACCGCCTCGATGTCGTCGCCGATCAGGCCGATCGGGCATTCCGACTGGATGGTGATGCCATGGTTGAGCGGGAACAGCTCCTGGATCTCGTCGATGATCTTGGCGAGCTTCTTGTCGCCGCCGAACACGATGTCCTTCTCCTGGAAATCGGAGGTGAACTGCATCGTCACGAACGTATCGATGCCGGTCGTGCCGATGTAGTAGTTGCGTCGCGCGGCCCAGGAATACTGGCCGCAGCCGACCGGGCCGTGGCTGATGTGGATCATGTCCTTGATCGGGCCCCACACCACGCCCTTGGAGCCGGCATAGGCGCAGCCGCGAATGGTCATCACGCCGGGGATGGATTTCAGGTTCGACTTGACGCCGCAATCGGACTTGCCGGCCTCGTGAACATTGAGGTGCTTGGCGCGACGCTTTGCGGTCTTCTCCGGATAGACCTTCAAGACTTCGTCGATCAGTTGCTTGTTGCGGGCCTTGATCTCCGCGACGCTCTGGGTGGTTGCTAGGCTCATACGAATATCCTTCGGTTATCCCTGTGCGAGGGGTCGGACGCCTCCTCCGAAGCGCCTGATAGACGATCGACAGGCCTCACAACGCGACCTGTCCCGGTTCAGTCACTCTGCTCTCCTTCGGCCGATTGCCCTCAACCGGCGCGCCACTCTCGCGATCTCTTTGCGCGAGGTCGCCTTGCAGAAAGACTTTTGCAACGAGTGTGCCAGCGCCCGCCGGCTGCGAAAAATGAAGCGATTGGAGAGAGATAGCGCCGCGCCGCAGCTTTGTTGCAAACCCGACATCGCATCATGCCGACATGTGCGTGCACGGACCGCTGTTCGAAACAAAACAATGTGCGCGCCGCCAAAGAGCCCCGAACATGCACTTTCCTGCACGACAGCACCGGTCCACGCCGCGGTACGGAGCTTGCTTGACGCCTCTCATCAACCCATCGAGGCGCTCATGCAGTTCGAAACGAGATTTCGGCCAACCGGCGAGCCCGCGACGGTGTTCGTGATCGAGCGCGAACAGGTCGTGCGATCCGCGCTCCACTATATCCTGCGTGAGCGCCACCGGACCCGCGCCTTCGCATCCCTCGACGAGGTCTCGGCCAACGCTCCGGAAACGCCCGATGTCGTGTTGCTGGGTATGTCAGTTCTGCAGGACAGGAACGACCTGCTCCCGGCATCGCTGGCCGGGCAATTCGGCAATGCCGCGATCCTGCTCGTTGCCGGCAGCAATTCGGATCAGCTTGGGCAGCAGTGTCTCGAACACGGTGCCAGCGGAATTGTTCGCAAGCCGATCTCGTTCGACACCGTCTGTGAAGCGGTCGAGCGGGCGCTGGGAGCGCCGATCTCTCGCGACGCCTCGTCCCGCCTGGTCCACGCAGCCTCCGACTGAGGGCTGCTCTGCCATCGACCCTGGAGATATTTCATGACCGGATCCCAGCAAACGCCGATCGACGACATCATCGAGAACTTCGCCCTGCTCGATGAGTGGGATGATCGCTACCGCTACGTGATCGAGCTCGGTCGCAAGCTCGCGCCATTCCCCGAAACGCAGCGCACCGACGCCAATAAGGTGCAGGGCTGCGTCAGCCAGGTCTGGCTGGCGACCACCATCGAGCACCGGGACGGCCGGCCGTTCCTCAGCTTTGCCGGCGACAGCGATGCTCACATCGTCCGCGGCCTGGTTGCCATCCTGATTGCGCTTCTGTCGGGGCGCTCCGCAGCAGAGATCGCCGGCGAAAATCCCCTCGCACTGTTCGAGCGCCTCGGGCTCGGCGAGCATCTGACACCGCAACGCTCGAACGGCTTCCGGTCAATGGTGTCGCGGATGCGGGCAGACGCGACCGCGGTGCTGGCGGAAGCCGTGTGATATCCGGCGAGGCGTCAGGCCGCGTCGAACGCGGTCCCCATTCGCGCCATTTCGTGGTCTCGCATGATGACGAAGACCGACCGCGCCACGAACTCGACCGTGTAATAGATCTCGCCGAGGAAGCGCCAGCTCTCGCGGACGACACCGGTATCGCCGGGATGCACCAGCGGCTCGCCGATGTCCTTGTGCGGATACATGCCGTCGTTCCTGATCACGGCCGCGGCGCGGACCGGCTCGCCGGGCGAGAACTCGCCGGTGAACCGTCTTTCCATGTCCCGCACCGCCCGGCGTCTATGGGCATCGCAGACGATACGGGCCACGGGCCGTCGTTTGGCGGCGATCTGGTCGCTCATGAGAACATCTCCTGGGCCTTGACCAAGGCTTCGGCCAGAGCGTCGACCTCTTCCATGGTGTTGTAGAGCGCAAAGGAGGCGCGGCAGGTCGCGGGCACGCCGAAGCGGTCGAGCAGCGGCATCGCACAATGGGTCCCTGCCCGCACCGCAACGCCGGAGCGGTCGATGACGGTCGCAAAGTCGTGAGCGTGGGCGTTCTTCATCTCGAACGACACGACCGGTCCTTTGCCAGCGGCCGTCCCGATGATCCGCAGCGAATTGATCCCACGCAGCCGCTCCTGGGCATAGGCGAGCAGGCTGTCTTCGTGCTTGCGGATCCGCTCCTTCCCGATCGATTCCAAATAGTCTATCGCAGCGCCGAGGCCGATCGCCTGCACGATCGACGGCGTACCGGCTTCAAAGCGGTGCGGTGGCTCACCATAGGTGACGGTATCGCAGGAGACCTCGCGGATCATCTCTCCGCCACCGTTGAAGGGCGGCATGGCCGCCAAATGCTCGTATTTGGCATAGAGCGCACCGATGCCCGTCGGCCCATACAGCTTGTGCCCGGTGATGACGTAGAAGTCGCAATCGATATCCCGAACGTCGACATCCATGTGAACCGCCGCCTGCGAGCCGTCGACCAGGACGGGAATCCCGCGCGCATGCGCCAGGCGCACGATCTCCTTGACCGGGACGACGCTGCCCAGCACGTTCGACATCTGGGTGATCGCGACAAGCTTGGTCCGCGCGTTCAGCAGCTTCTCGAACTCCTCGATCAGGAAATTGCCGTCGTCGTCGACCGGCGCCCACCGGATGACCGCGCCCTGTCGTTCCCGCAGAAAATGCCATGGCACGATGTTGGCGTGGTGCTCCATGATCGAAAGCACGATCTCGTCCCCCTCGCCGAGGCGCTCGCGGCCGAACGTCTGGGCCACGAGATTGATCGCCTCCGTGGCACCGCGGGTGAACACGATCTCCTCGCGCCGCCCCGCGTTGAGGAACTTCGCGACCTTGTCGCGCGCCCCCTCATAGGCCTCGGTGGCGGCATTTGCGAGGTAATGAAGGCCGCGATGAACGTTGGCATATTCGCTGGTATAGGCCTGCGTCAGCCGGTCGAGTACCACCCGCGGCTTCTGGGCCGAGGCCGCATTGTCCAGATAGACCAGCGGCTTGCCGTGCACCTGCATCGACAGGATCGGGAAATCCTGACGAACGCGGGTGACGTCATAGCTTCCATTGCTCACCGCCGGATGCATGACCTTATTCCCGTCCCTCGAGCCAATCGTGCATCGTCCGCGACAACGCATCGCGCAGATCCTCGCGCGCGACGGCGTCGATCACCTCGCCGACGAAGGCCTGGATCAGCAGCGCTTCGGCTTCCTTCTCCGGTATGCCGCGGGCCATCAGGTAGAACTTCAGCTGATCGTCCAGCGCGCCCGTCGTAGTGCCGTGCCCGCACTGCACGTCATCTGCGAAGATCTCGAGCTCCGGCTTGCAGTTGGCGACGGCCTCGTCGGACAGGAGCAGCGCCCGCGCCATCATCCTGGCATCGGTCTGCTGTGCGCCGGGCTGCACCGTGATCCTGCCCTGGAACACCGCACGTGCCTCATCGTCGACCACCGCCTTGAACACCTCGCGGCTCTGCGAGCCTGCGGCGGCATGATCGACGGTGAGCGTGGTGTCAGCGTGCTGGCGGCCGGCCAGAAGGCTCGCTTGGTGCACACTGACGATAGTCCCCTCGCCGGCTAACCTGAGGAAGAGCTGGTTGCGCACCACGGCGCCGCCTGTCGTGAACCCGAATTCACGGTAGTTCGCGCCCGCGCCAATCGACGCCTCCAGCGTCGCGAGATGTAGCGCAGCCGCCCCCTCGCTCGTGATCTTGATGTGATCCAGGTTGGCCTTGTCGCCGATGTCCATCTGCATGGCCGTATTGACCTGGTAGTCGGACTGAGCCGGGCCTTCATGCGTCTCGACCAGGGTCAGCGAGGCACGATGACAGAGCTCCAGCCGCGATCGCGTAAACATCGCCGCCGGCGCGGCGCCCGTGGTCACAAAGACGAGATGGATCGGCCGCTCAACGACGACATTGGCGGCGACGGTGATCACGACGCCGTCGCAGGCGAACGCGGTATTGAGCGCCGCAACCGGATCGGTCCCGGCCACCTCCAGCGGCAGGACCATTTCGTCTGCCTCCAGCGCCCCAACCGTCGCCCGAATGCGGACGCCGGCTTCGAGGCCGGCGAGGTCAGACAGTTCGGGAATGAACGCGCCATCGACGATCAGCAGCCGCCGGACGCCGAGACCGGCGAAGACGGCCCCGGCCTCGCGCGCGGCGGGATTGGCAATCGCTTCGGGCCGAGGCGCCAGCGGCTTGGCATCGCGCACCAGGCGCCGCAGATCGGTATACTTCCACGCCTCGACGCGGGAATGGGGCAGCCCCTGGGCCGCAAAGCGATCGAATGCATCAGACCGGATCGCCTCGGTGCTGCTGCCGCCGGGCAAGTCCTTGCGCGCGGCCGCGAACAGATCGGTGAGGCCGATTTCGGCGGCAGTCTTCACGGGACGGATCTCGGCATTCATGGGATCACGCCGCTTCGCTCTGGTACTGCGCGTAGCCCGTCGCCTCCAGCTCGAGCGCGAGCTCCTTGCCGCCGGTCTTGACGATGCGTCCGGCCGAGAGCACGTGCACGACATCGGGTACGATGTAGTCGAGCAGTCTCTGGTAGTGGGTGATCACGATCATGCCGCGGTCGTTGGCGCGCAGGCGATTGACGCCGTCGGCGACGATGCGTAGCGCATCGATGTCCAGGCCCGAATCGGTCTCGTCCAGCACGCACAGCTTCGGTTCCAGCAGCGCCATCTGAAGCGTCTCGTTGCGCTTCTTCTCGCCGCCGGAGAAGCCGACATTGAGCGGCCGCTTCAGCATCTCCGGGTCGATGCTGAGCTGCTTGGCAAGCTCACGCACCCGCTTCAGCACGTCGGGCGAAGACAGCTCCTCCTCGCCGCGCTTCTTGCGCTGGGCGTTGAGCGCGGTTCTCAGAAACGTCAGTGTCGCGACGCCGGGAATCTCGAGCGGGTATTGAAAGGCGAGGAACAGCCCTTTGGCGGCCCGTTCATCGGGGTCCATCGCAAGCAGGTCCTCGCCGTTGAAGAACACCTCGCCGCCGGTGATCTCGTAACCCGGCTTGCCCGAGAGCACATAAGACAGCGTCGACTTGCCGGCGCCGTTCGGGCCCATGATGGCGTGGATCTCGCCCTTATTCACGGTGAGGTCGAGCCCGTTCAGGATCTGGCGGCCGTCGATTTCGGCCTTGAGCCCACGAATCTCCAGGAGCACCGTCATCATACTTCTCCTTGCCTGTTGGGTTCGAAGATGATCATCCGACGCTTCCTTCAAGCGAGATCGAGATCAGCTTCTGCGCTTCCACCGCGAATTCCATCGGCAGTTGCTGCAGCACGTCCTTGACGAAGCCGTTGACGACGAGGCCGACCGCCTCCTCCTGCGAAAGGCCGCGCTGGATACAGTAGAACAGCACATCCTCGGAGATTTTCGACGTCGTCGCTTCGTGCTCGAACGTCGCCGAGGAGTTCTTGGCCTCGATATACGGCACGGTGTGCGCGCCGCATTTGTCGCCGATCAGCAGCGAGTCGCAGGCGGTGAAGTTGCGCGCGCCGGTCGCCTTGCGATGCGCGGTGACGAGACCGCGATAGGTGTTCTGCGACTTGCCGGCGGCGATGCCCTTGGAGATGATGCGGCTCGACGTGTTCTTGCCGAGATGGATCATCTTGGTGCCCGAATCGACCTGCTGGAAGCCATTCGAGATCGCGATCGAATAGAACTCGCCGCTGGAGTTATCGCCGCGGAGAATGCAGCTCGGATATTTCCAGGTGATCGCAGATCCCGTCTCGA
>NZ_JACOFR010000023.1 GCF_019455385.1 Bradyrhizobium sp. BR 10289 | reverse complement strand
GCGTCCACCGTCTCGACGGCCAGCTCATGGTCGTCCTCGACGTCGATCGCGTCCTGGAATTGAAGACCGAAGTACAGATGGCCGCCTGAGCCAACGAAACACCGAAGCCGGAGAACCGAAATGAAGACGTGTTTGGTGGTCGATGATTCCAGCGTCGTGCGCAAGATCGCGCGCCGGATTCTGGAAGGCCTGGAATTCCAAGTCACCGAGGCCGAGGACGGTTCCAAGGCGCTCGAAATCTGCCAGCGTCAGCTGCCCGATGCGGTGCTGCTTGACTGGAACATGCCCGTGATGGACGGCTTCGAGTTCATGGGCCACATGCGCCGCCTGCCCGGCGGCGACCAGCCGAAAGTGGTGTTCTGCACCACCGAGAACAACGTGGCTCATATCGCTCAGGCGCTCAGCGGCGGCGCCAACGAGTACATCATGAAGCCCTTCGACAAAGACATCATCGCCGACAAATTTGCTGAAGTTGGTTTGCTCCCGGTCGGACAAGCCATGGTCTGAGTGTATCTGGCCGCATGCGTTGGCCAGAGTGTTCCCAGTACAGCTTCCAAGAGGCCATCCGTGACCCCGACCGAGTATGAGTACCTACGCAAATTCCTGAAGGACAATTCAGGGCTCGACCTCTCCGCAGACAAGCAATATCTGATCGAAAGCCGTCTGCTGCCGCTGGCCCGCAAGGCCGGGCTCTCCGGCATCGCCGAGCTCGTGCAGAAGCTCCAAGGCGGCTCGCGCGATCTGATCACCAACGTGGTCGAAGCCATGACCACCAACGAGACCTTCTTCTTCCGCGACAAGGTCCCGTTCGATCATTTCCGCGACCACATCATGCCTGAGATCATCAAGGCGCGCGCTGGCAAGCGTAGCGTGCGGATCTGGTGCGCCGCCGGCTCGACCGGGCAGGAGCCCTATTCGCTGGCGATGTGCCTCAAGGAGATGGGCGCGGCCCTGACCGGCTGGCGCGTCGAGATCATCGCGACCGACCTGTCGCAGGAGGTGCTGGAGAAGGCCAAGGCCGGCATCTACAGCCAGTTCGAAGTGCAGCGCGGCCTGCCGATCCAGATGCTGATGAAATATTTCAAGCAGACCGGCGAGACCTGGCAGATCAATCCCGAATTGCGGGCGATGATTCAGCATCGGCAGCTCAACCTGCTGCACGATTTCGCCCAGCTCGGCACCTTCGACGTGATCTTCTGCCGCAACGTGCTGATCTATTTCGACCAGGACACCAAGATCAACATCTTCAACCGCCTCGCGCGCCAGATCGAGCCCGACGGCTTTCTGGTGCTGGGCGCGGCCGAAACCGTGGTCGGCCTCACCGACACGTTCCGCCCGATTCCGGATCGTCGCGGCCTCTACAAGCCGAACGACCCGCGCGCCGCCGCAGCCAAGCCGGCCGTCGCCGGTGTCGCGCCGCGCATTGCGGCGATGGCGGGACGCTGAGCATGGCCGAGGATGGCAAGGGCGCAGAGCGCGTTACGTTCAGTCGCGGTTACGATGTCTGCATCATGGCCATCGACGGCACGTGGCGGCGCGACTGCAAGCTCAACGCGATCTCCGACACCGACGCGATCCTGACGGTGGAAGGCTCGATCCAGGGATTGAACCTGAAGGAGTTCTTCCTGCTGCTGTCGTCCACCGGCCTTGCCTACCGCCGCTGCGAGCTGGTGCGGGTCAACGGCGCCGAGATGGACATCCAGTTCCTGCGCGGCAAGAACCGGAAGAAGCGCGGTGCTGCCGGCGGCCGCGACGAAGCGGCCTGACGGAAGCGTGGCGCAAGTCCCGCTTTCCGCCACGTTGCTTTATATTTGCTGAAACATCCGAACGAATTTGCCGTAGCGGCTTTACGTCGCCTAAGCGCGAGCCGTGTATCCATAGCCGGTCTCAATCCGCAGGATACGGCAATGCCCAGAAGTTCCCTCTCCCCCGTCACGTCAAACCTCCCCGATGTCGCCGAGCGTCGCGCGCTTCAGCTTCTGGTGGTCGACGACGACGCCACGCAGCGCAGCCTGATCACGGTCGCCGCCAAGCAGGCCGGCCACGAGGTCACCGCGGCGCCGTCGGTGGCGGAAGCGATCGAAGCGCTTCGTGCGTCGCGCTTCGACTGCGTGACGCTCGACCTGGTGCTCGAGGATGGCGACGGCATCGAGGTGCTGCGCGAGATGGCCGAGGCGAAATTCGCCGGCCATGTGATCGTCGTCAGCGGCATGGACGGCAAGCGCCGTAGCGCCGCCCGCAGCTTTGCCCGCTCGGTCGGGATCGAGCTCCAGAGCCTGCCGAAGCCGCTTGACCTCGCGGCCCTGCGCATCAGCCTCGCCAACCTCGGCAAGACTGCGATGGGCCTGCCGGCGATCCACACCTGGGGTGGTGTCGCCACCGACGCGATCGTGGAGCGGCACCGCAACTAGGCTGCGGAGCAGCCATGCGATCGGATGCGGACGCTTCTCCGCACCGATCGCGCTCTATGCGGCGTTGCCGGATTCCGACATACATTGCAGGGCATGGCCAAGGCCCGCCCGGCAGGCGTCGAGGGCGGCACTCGCCGCGGCATAACGCGGCGTGACATCGTCGAGAACGAAGATCTCGGCGGAACCTTCCGGATCGCTGCCGCGTTCTTGATCCATGGCTGCGGCGATCCGGCGCATGCTGGTCTCGATCTGCGAGATCAGGCTGCGCAGGTCGGCTGCGATCAACTGACGGCTGTCGGCTTCGGCCGTCGTCATGACAGGTAGCGTGCCAGCGAAATTTAGCATGGATATTCTCCGTCTCCTGCAATTAGGCGCCATGCCGCTACTTGTGCGTTAAGTCCATGTCCCGTACAAATACGGGTGGGCCGAATCCGCGCCGAACGCCATAACAGTTGGCGCGGACGCGAGTCCTTCATGCCAACCGGATGTGGCACATGGCCGAACAAAGCTCTCGCGGTGAAATCTTCGTAGTCGATGACGACCCTGCCGTTCGCGACACCTTGTCGATGGTGTTGAAAGCGGCGGGCTATGAGGTGATCTGTTTTGCGGACGGCGCAGCACTGCTGTCGGTCGCGCGAAACCGCACGCCGGCTGCGATCCTGCTCGACGTGCACATTCCCGGAAAGTCGGGTCTCGACATTCTCAGAGAACTGCACGGCGAGGATTACCCGGCGCCGATCTTCATGATCTCCGGGCAGGGCGACATCGCGATGGCGGTGAGCGCCATCAAGAACGGCGCGCTCGACTTCATCGAGAAGCCGTTCCGCGGCAGCGAGATCGTCGGCCGGCTGGACGAGGCGATCGGCGCCTATGCACGCAGGCAGGCGGAGAGCGCCTCGCCGAAATTCGGCTCGCTGCATTTCCCCGGACGCGAGCCGTTGACGCGCAGGGAGCGCGAGGTGCTCGAGCAGTTCGCCTCCGGTGCGTCCAACAAGGAAGCCGGCCGCACCCTCGGCATCAGCCCGCGCACCATCGAGGACCACCGCGCCAACATCATGAAGAAGCTCGGCGCGCGCAATGCCGCCGACCTGATCCGGATCGTGATGACCGCGGCCCAGCGCGCCTCGTAAGGCGCGCAGTCATTCTGTCTCTTGCCCCTGACGCAGCGCGTCACGCAGTGATGCGGTGCAGAGCCGGGGCCCATTTCTCCAATTGCACCGCTGGCACTTCTGGGTCCCGGCTCTGCGTCGCAGCGTTACACGCTGCGCCTTGTCCGGGACACGCGATCGTCCTTCACCCGCCCAGCGCCCTGCGGATGATCCGCGCCAGATCCGACTTACGATATGGTTTCGCAAGCAGCAGCACGCCCGAATCCAGCCGGCCGTGATGGATGATCGCGTTCTCGGTATAGCCTGACGTATAGACCACCTTGAGATCGGGGCGCGTCTTCATCAGCTCGTCGGCAAGCTGTCGTCCGTTCATCTTGCCGGGCATGATGACGTCGGTGAACAGCAGGTCGAACGGCCTGCCGCTCGCGACGATCGCGAGCGCTTCCGCAGCGTTCGCGGCCTGCAAGGTGACGTAGCCCAGCGAATGCAGCTGCGCCAGCACGTAGTCGCGCACCAGGCGGTCGTCCTCGACCACCAGGATCGTCTCGTGCCCGCCCTCGATCGTCGCCGGCGTCACGCCGTCGCCGACCGCCGTCGCGGTCTTGCCGGGCGGCAGGTACATCTTGATCGTGGTGCCGTGGCCTTCCTCGCTGTAGATCTTGATGTGCCCGGCCGACTGCTTGATGAAGCCGTAGACCATGGAGAGCCCGAGACCGGTGCCCTTGCCCGGTCCCTTCGAGGTGAAGAAGGGGTCGAACACCCGCGTCAGCATGTGGGCCGGGATGCCGGTGCCGGTATCGCTCACGGCGATCAGCACGTAGTGTCCCGGCCGGACATCGTTGACACTGGCATAGACCTCGTCGAGATAGGCCGCGCCCGTCTCCACGATCAGCTTGCCGCCGCCCGGCATGGCGTCGCGGGCATTGAGCGCGAGGTTGAGGAGCGCCGTGGTAAGCTGGTTGGGATCGACGATCGCAACGCAGTTCTCGTCCTCGAAAACCGATTCGATCTGAATCTGCTCGCCGAGCGTCGGCCGCAGCAGCTTTGCGGTGTCGACGATCAGCGCGTTGATGTCGATCTCGCGTGGCTGCAGCGGCTGCTTGCGCGCGAAGGCGAGCAGATGCTGGGTCAGCTCGGCGCCGCGTCCGGCAGCCTCGTCGATCATCCTGGTGATCGCCGCCAGCTCCGGCTCCTTCGCCACCGCGTCGGCCAGGATCTCGATCGTCCCGGTGATGACGGTGAGGATGTTGTTGAAGTCGTGCGCGACGCCGCCGGTGAGCTGGCCGACCGCTTCCATTTTCTCGGCCTGGCGGATGCGCTCCTCGGCCGCGATCTTGTCGGTGAGGTCGCGGTAGAACGAATTCAAAAGGAAGCCTTCGTGTTGCCGGACTGCCATGGCGCTCAGCTCGGCCCTGAATTCCTTGCCGTCGCGCCGCCGCACGAGGAGTTCGCGCCGCGGACTGGGTGACATTTGCTCCCCGGACTCAAGAAACAGCTGAAGTCTGGCCCTGACACCCTCCCGTTCGCTCGGGGCGACGAAGAGATCGAATGCATTCCTGCCGATAGCTTCTTCACGCGACCAGCCGAATAGCTTCTCGGCCTGAGAGTTCCACCTCAGGATGGTGCCAGTCTGGTCCGTCTGAGTAAAAGCGTCGAGCGCGGTCTCGACGATGTCGCGCGCGAGCTGCTCGCTCTTGCGTAGGGATTCCTCCGCAAGCCGCGCCTCGGTCATGTCGCGCCCCACGAAGAAGAAGCGCTTGGCCTGGTCGGACCAGTTGCCGAGCCAGGACAGCCAGACCTCGCGCCCGTCCTTGTGGAAGCAGCGGGTGTCGGCGAGCCTGGTCTGTTCGCCGCGCCGGAGCGCGCGCATTTCCGCGCGGGACTGATCGAGATGCGCAGGATGGATGAAATCAGCGCCGCTGCGGCCGATCATCTCGTCGGGCCGATAGCCGAGGATGGCCTCGCAACTCGGGCTGATCTGGACGATATGGCCGCGCGAATCCATGATCATGATCAGATCCTGCGAGGCGTCGAACAGCTGCCGCCGCTCCTCGAGCGTCTGTTGCAGCGCCCGCTCGGTCTGCCGCGCGTCGGTGAGGCGCCGCGCCGAGCCGGAGGCGCCGATGATCTCGCCGGAGGCGCCCCGGATCGGCGAGAGACTGACCGAGATGTCGACCGCCGTGCCGTCCTTGCGCAGGCGGACGGTCTCGAAATGCTCGATCCGCTCACCCAGCGCGATCCGCCGCAGATAGTCCTTGCCTTCTTCGCGGCGGTCGGGCGGCAGCAGGATCGAGGTCGGCTGTCCGACCGCTTCCTCGGCCGAATAGCCGTAGAGGCGTTCGGCCGCCGCATTCCAGCCGATGATGGTGCCGTCGAGCGTCTGCATCACGATGGAATCGTCGGAGGATTCCACCGCCGCGCTGAACAGGCGTTCGCGGACGGCGAGCTGCTCGCGTGCGGCCTCGCTGCGCCGCCGCTGCTCGACTTCGTGCTCCAGCGCCGACGTCTTGGCCTTGGTCTCCTCGACCATCTGGGCAAAGGCGCGTGCCAGCATGCCGGTCTCGCCCGAGGCATCGATCGGAATCGCGGCGGGCTCGCCGCGCCCGATGGCCCTGACCGCCGTGGTGAGCCGTCCGATCGGCCGGGTCAGCGACTGCGCCAGCAGCACCGCCAGCACCGCTGCGACCAGCACCGCGATGAGGCCGATCGTGATGGTGTTTCGTTCGATGACGACGGCGGGCGCCATGAACACGGCGTAAGGCACGACGCGGATGATGCCGATCCATTGTCCCTCGGCCAGAATCGCCGACGCGATCGCGGTGCCGCTCGGCTTGCCGTCGCTTTCAGGTGCGACGTGGGTCTTGCCCTGCGTCGATCCGGTGAGGTCAGCGAAATAGGGGAAGTCGTCCTGCCAGCGCGTCGGCGTGCCCAGTTGCGAGCCAAACTCGCGGGTCCGGTCCGGGTGTACGATATAGTCGCCATTGCGGCTGACGACGTAGACCTGCTCCCCGCGCCGGGTCGTGATCCGGATGCGGTCGAGCATCTGGCGCATGTCGACGTTGATGACGACGATGCCGAACAGCCGGTGATCGGACCCGAACAGCGGCGCCGCGACGCGCAAGGTCGGAACATACGGCATCTGAATCACGCCATTGTCGACGCTCAGATCGACGGGAGAGACGTAGATCTGATCTTCGGGCAGCTTGCTCGCGTCCTGGAAGAAGGGACGCTCGTCCTTGTTTTGCAGGGCGTCGTCCGGGACGATCCGCACCGATCCGGTCGGGCCGGATCGGTCGACGCGCAGATATTCGCTGCCGTCGGCGTTGATGATGCGAAATTTCGCGTAGGTCGGGTTGGCCTCGACGACGGCCACGAGTTGCGGCAGCAACCGCTCGCGCCAGTTCTGTTCGGACAGATGGTCGGTTGGATTGACGCCATTGTTGAAATGCGCGTCGATCATGCCGCGCACGGCGACCCGGGAGCGGAACGTCTTGATGTCGGCGCGCGCGCCATTGGTCTGGATTTCGAGCTGGGAGGCCAGCAGCCGGGACTGGGTCTCGATGCGGTCGAGCACGCGCGGCAGGAAGGCCTGCTCGAGGCTGTAATGGCTCAGCCATCCGACGGCGGAGACCGCAACGGCGACCAGCAGAATCATCGCGATGGCCAGCCGGGTTGCGAGGGTCATGTCGACCTTCGCGCCGCGTCGAGAACCGTCCAAAATGTTCTGTGGCTGCCCACCATGCATGGCCCTGTTATCGGCCGCCGGAGCCGGCATCGGGCTGCGGCGCCGATGATATTTGCGCCGATTTCAGGCAGCCGTCGACTGCCGCGAGCAGCGCGTCGGGACGGAACGGTTTTTGGAGGCTGGCCACCGCGCCCAGCTTCGTCGCCATCTTCAGGAAATCCGGTTCCGCATAGGCCTCCGGCGTGATCGAACGGCCGGAAATCACGATGATGGGCGTCGCCGGAGCCCGTGCCCGGATGTGGCGCATCGTCTCCAGCCCGTCCATGCCGGGCATGAAGATGTCGAGGAACAGCAGGTCGAATTGGCTGGCCTCGAACAGCGCCAATCCCTTGCGGCCATCCCCGGCGACGGTAACATGATGACCGGCCCGCTCCAGGAGCAGCCGAATCGTGATCTGAACGGCCGGATCGTCATCCACGATCAGGATGTTGGCCACGGCAAAACCTCCGGGTCGGCCGGGATTTTCCCTGCGACCCCAAATCAAAGCGTCAAATACGAAATTGTTGCGCGGATTGTGCCCGGCCTGCAAGCACTTCGCGGCAGTCCGATGGATGGAAGCCGCGCCCGGATCACATGGTCCTCCATATGCATGTTTGCGTGCATATGACTATGGACGGGGCTGGCTCTAGTCGGCCAGGTATTCCGGGTGGTGGCTGCGGATCTTGTCGAGCTCGCTGAGCGTGCCCGACAAATGCTTGCGCAGGTGCTGTTGTGCAGCATCGCCGTCACCGGCCTCGATCGCACGGGTGATCAGCCTGTGATGGCGCACGATGTTCTGGGCCTTGCCGGGCGAGGGCAGATGCAGCCGGCGCAGCCGGTCGATATGCCCGCTGCGGCTGCGCACCAGCGCCCATAGATCCTGCTTGCCGGCGGCCGTGTAGAGCTGGGCGTGAAAATCATTGTCGCCCGCCATGAAGGCCTCGAACTCGCCGGCCTTGGCGAATTGCTGCTGCAGCGTGATGGCGTGGTCGAGGCGGATCACCAAGGCCTGGTCATGCTGTTCCGCGAGCAGCCGGACGATCTCCAGCTCCAGCGCCTGACGCAGGAAATGCGCCTGCTGGGCGCGGCCGATGTCGATCCGGCTGACCACGGTCGCGTGTTGCGGAAACACGTCGACGAGACCCTCTTCCTCGAGCCGCATCAGGGCATCGCGCACCGGCGTCGAGCTGATGCCGAACTGGCTGGCGAGCTCGGCGCGCGACAGCGGCGCGCCCGGCGGTAGCTCCAGGGCGATGATCGCATTGCGCAGCCGCTCGAACACCTGCGGCGCGGCCTGTCGGGCGCGGTCGAGCCGGGCAGGCCTTGAAGCGTCTTTTGCGGCCGCGCCTGGCGCGGAGGGGGCTGCTTCCATGTCGGGCTCCCGCGGGCTTGCCTTTGATGCACTAATATATTAGTGCATCAGCAGGGTCAACGCAGCTCGACGCTTACCCGGAGGAAACACACAACAATGCTCAAGCATCTTCGCAGCAAGCTCGCGGCCGCCACCCTGCTCGCCGCAGCCGCCCTGCCGGTATCCGGCGCGCAGGCGCAGCAGAAATCCGAGATCTCGCTGTCGCGCCAGCCCGGCATTTTCTACATGCCGAGCCACATCATGGAAAAGCAGAAGCTGATCGAGAAGCGTGCTGCCAGCCTCGGCGTACCGGGCGTCACCACCAAATGGATCACCTTCTCCGGCGGCGGCGCGCAGACCGATGCGCTGCTCGCGGGCGGCGTCGACATCCTCAACACCGGTACCGGCAATCTTCTGCTGCTGTGGGACCGCACCCGCGGCGGGGTGAAGGGCATCGTCGCGACGTCAGCGCAGCCGATGACGCTGATATCCCGAGACGCTAACATCAAGTCGATCAAGGATTTCGGCCCGAACGACAAGATCGCGGTGCCGACCGTGAAGGTGTCCACCCAGGCGATCGTGCTCCAGATCGCGGCGGCCGAGGCTTTTGGCGCCGACCAATGGTCGAAGCTCGATACCAGCACCGTGCAGCTCGGCCATCCCGACGCCTATGCGGCGCTCGCCAATCCCAAGCACGAGGTTCACAATCATTTCTCGATCCCGCCCTACACCTTCCTCGAGCTGAAGAACGTGCCGGGCGCGCATGTGGTGCTGAACTCGCCCGACGTGATGGGCGGCCCGCTCAGCCAGGCGCAGTTCTTCACCACGACAAAATTCGCCGATGCCAATCCAAAAATCATCCAGGCCGTGCGCGACGCCACCAAGGAGGCGCAGGATCTGATCCGCAGCGATACGAAACAAGCCGTCGAGATCTACAAGGAGATCACCGGCGACAAGACCTCGGTGGAAGAGCTGCTCGATCTCCTGAAAGAGCCCGGCATGATGGAGTGGAATCTCGAGCCGCAGGGCACGATGAAGTTCGCCGCGCATCTGTTCAAGACCGGCACGCTGAAGAACCAGCCCAAGGCCTGGACGGACTACTATCTCTCCGTCGCGCACGATCTGAAGGGCAACTGATGGCCCTGCTCGACGTCAACGGGGTGACGCTGCGCTACAAGACGGCCAGCGCCGTCGTCACCGCCACCGAGAGAGTGAGCTTTACGGTCGACAGATCCGACCGCTTCGTGCTGCTCGGTCCGTCCGGCTGCGGCAAGTCGACCCTGCTCAAGGCCGTCGGCGGCTATATGAGCCCGAGCGAAGGCCGCATGGCGATCAGTGGTCGCGAGATCCTTGGTCCCGGCGCCGACCGCATGATGATCTTCCAGGAGTTCGACCAGCTGCTGCCCTGGAAGAGCGTGCTCGCCAACGTGATGTTCCCGTTGCTCACCGCGCGAAAACTGCCGCGCAAGGACGCTGAGGCCAAGGCACGGGCCTATATCGAGAAGGTCGGTCTCACCCGCGTCGTCGATGCCTATCCGCACACGCTCTCCGGCGGCATGAAGCAGCGCGTCGCGATCGCGCGCGGCATGGCCATGGAGCCGGACATTCTTCTGATGGACGAACCGTTCGCCGCACTTGACGCGCTGACGCGGCGGACCTGCCAGGACGAACTGCTCCAGCTCTGGAGCGAGACCAAATTCACCGTGTTGTTCGTGACCCATTCGATCGCGGAGGCGATTCGCATCGGCAACCGCATCCTGCTGCTGTCGCCGCATCCCGGCCGGGTCAAGGCCGAGGTGGTTGACGTCGACAAGGTCTCGAACGAGGACGGCAGCGCCGGCCGGCTGGAGAAAGAGATCCACGATCTCCTGTTCGCCGGCGAAGCCACCGCGCATTGAGGGACTAGTTCATGGCCGAAGCGAGAATATTGCTGCGTGACGCGCCGGTCGCCTCGATCGGCGCGGGCGAGGTCGAGCGCAAGCTGAGCGTGCTCGAACTGCTCTGGAATGACGGTTTTGTCCGCAAGACAATCATCATCCTGTTCCTGGCCGCGGTCTGGGAAGCCTATGGCGTCTACCTCGACAATCCGCTGCTGTTTCCGACGCTGCACGACACCATCGTGACGCTGTGGGACCGTGTGAAGGACGGCACCATTCCGATGCGGGCCTGGGCGTCGCTGAAAGTGCTGTTCATGGGCTATTCGGCCGGCATCGTGCTCGCCGCTGTCTTCACCGTGCTCGCGATCTCCACCCGCATCGGCACCGATTTTCTCGAGACTGTCACGGCGATGTTCAACCCGTTGCCGGCGATCGCGCTGTTGCCGCTGGCGCTGATCTGGTTCGGGCTCGGCAATGGCAGCCTCGTCTTCGTGCTGATCCATTCGGTGCTCTGGCCGGTCGCGCTCAACACCCATTCCGGCTTCAAGAGCGTCTCCAACACGCTGCGCATGGTCGGCCGCAATTACGGCCTGCGCGGGCTGCCTTATGTCGCCAAGATCCTGATCCCCGCCGCGTTCGGCTCGATCCTCACCGGTCTCAAGATCGGCTGGGCCTTCGCCTGGCGCACCCTGATCGCGGCCGAGCTGGTGTTCGGCGTGTCGTCGGGGCAGGGCGGGCTCGGCTGGTTCATCTTCGAGAACCGCAACCTTCTCGACATACCCGCGGTGTTCGCGGGCCTCTTGACGGTGATCATCATCGGGCTCTTTGTCGAGAACCTGATCTTCCGCGCCATCGAGCGGAACACCGTGCAGAAATGGGGCACCCAATCATGACCAAGAAGAAAACGCCCGACCAGCTCCGCAGCGCGCGCTGGTTCGCGCCCGACGATCTCCGCTCGTTCGGCCATCGCTCCCGCACCATGCAGATGGGCTACGCTCCGGAGGAGTGGAAGGACCGCCCGATCATCGCGATCCTCAACACCTGGTCGGACGCGCAGCCCTGCCACATGCACTTCAAATCGCGCGTGGACGACGTCAAGCGCGGCATCCTGATGGCGGGCGGCCTGCCGATCGAATTGCCGGCGCTGTCGCTGTCGGAATCGCTGCTGAAGCCGACCACCATGCTCTATCGCAACCTGCTGGCGATGGACGCGGAGGAGCTGCTGCGCAGCCATCCCGTCGACGGCGTGGTGCTGATGGGTGGCTGCGACAAGACCACGCCGGCGCTGCTCTTGGGCGCCACCTCGATGAACATCCCGGCGATCTATCTGCCGGCGGGCCCGATGCTGCGCGGCAATTGGAAGGGCAAGACGCTCGGCTCCGGCTCCGACGGCTGGAAATATTGGGACGAGCGTCGCGCCGGCAAGATCTCCGACAAGGACTGGCTCGACATCGAGGCCGGCATCGCCCGCAGCTACGGCACCTGCATGACCATGGGCACGGCCTCGACCATGACTGCCATTGCGGAAGCGATCGGCATGACGCTGCCCGGTGCCTCCTCGATCCCCGCAGCGGACGCCAACCACATCCGCATGGCCAGTGAATGCGGCCGCCGTATCGTCGAGATGGTCTGGGAAGATCTGACGCCGAAGACGATCCAGACCCGTAAAGCCTTCGAGAACGCCATTGCGGTGGCGATGGCGATGGGCTGCTCGACCAACGCCATCATCCACCTGATCGCGCAGGCCCGCCGCGCCGGCCAGGACATCGGCCTCGACGATTTCGAGATCGCGAGCCGCAAGGTGCCCGTCATCGCCAATGTCCGTCCGAGCGGCGATGCCTATCTCATGGAAGACTTCTTCTATGCCGGCGGCCTGCCGGCGCTGATGGGGCAGATCAAGCAGCACCTGCATCTCGATTGCATCACGGTGACAGGCAAGACGCTGGGTGAGAACATCGACGGTGCCGAGGTGCACAATGCCGACGTGATCCGCTCGGTCGCCAATCCCATCTACAAGGAAGGCGCGCTCGCGGTGCTCAAGGGCAATCTCGCGCCCGATGGCTGCGTCATCAAGCCAAGCGCCTGCGCGCCGCGCTTCCTCAAGCACACCGGACCTGCGCTGGTGTTCGACGACTATCCGTCGATGAAGAAGGCCGTCGACGATCCCGACCTCGATGTCACCGAGGATCACATCCTGATCCTGCGCAATGCCGGACCGCAGGGCGGCCCGGGCATGCCGGAATGGGGCATGCTGCCGATCCCGACAAAACTCGTGAAGCAGGGCGTGCGCGACATGGTGCGCATCTCGGATGCGCGCATGAGCGGCACCAGCTATGGCGCTTGCATCCTGCACGTCTCGCCGGAATCCTATATCGGCGGCCCGCTGGCACTGGTGCAGAACGGCGACCGCATCACCCTCGACGTCGCCGCACGCACCATCAATCTCGATGTGAGCGAGGCCGAATTGGAAAAACGTCGCGCCGCCTGGAAGCAGCCGGAGCCCCGCTTCGAGCGCGGCTATGGCTGGATGTTCACCAGGCACATCAAGCAGGCCAATGACGGCTGTGACTTCGACTTCCTCGAGACCGATTTCGGCGCGCCGATCGGCGAGCCGTCGATTTACTGACGCTGTCGTTCCGGGGCGCGCGGAGCGCGAACCCGGAACCCATTTTACCGCGTGCGTGCGGCCCGATGGATTCCGGGCTCGCGCTCCGCGCGCCCCGGAATGACGAGAGAGAACACCATGACCAAACTTTCCGAAGCAACCCGCACAAAACTCAAATCCGTTTCCACCGCCACCGTCGCCACCGCGCTGTTCAAGCGCGGCCTGCGTATCCAGATGATCCAGGATGTACATCCCCTCGGCGCCGACCAGCCGACCATGGTCGGCGAGGCCTTCACGCTGCGCTACATGCCGGCGCGGGAAGACCTCAACACCATCGAGGTGTTCAAGGACCGCTCGCACCCCCAGCGCAAGGCGGTCGAGGATTGTCCGCCCGGCGCGGTGCTGGTGATGGACAGCCGCAAGGACGCGCGCGCGGCCTCCGCCGGTGCGATCCTGGTGACGCGATTGATGAAGCGCGGCGTCGCCGGCGTCGTCACCGACGGCGGCTTTCGCGATTCCGCAGAGATCGCAAAACTCGGCATTCCCGCCTATCACCATCGCCCGTCGGCGCCGACGAACCTGACGCTGCACCAGGCGATCGAGATCAACGTCCCGATCGGCTGCGGCGACGCGCCGGTGTTTCCCGGCGACGTCATTTTGGGCGATGCCGACGGTGTCATCGTCATCCCCGCGCATCTCTCCGACGAAATCGCCAACGAGACCTTCGAGATGACGGCGTTCGAGGACTTCGTCACCGAGGAAGTCGGCAAGGGCCGCGGCATCTTTGGCCTCTACCCCGCCACCGATCCGCAGACGCTGACCGACTTCGCGGAATGGCGGAAGAAGAACGGCCGCTGAGCCGACGACATCACGACAAAAAACGCGCCGGCGCAGCAAGCGCCGGCCTTGCATCACCCAGGGAGGATTTCATGAACTTCACGCGACGCAATCTCATGGCCGGCGCTGGCGCACTGGCGGCTTCGACGCTTCTCGCCCGCGCCGCCGGCGCCCAATCTTTTCCGTTTGCGCCCAACCAGCGCTATCCCGATCCCGCCGTCCAGATCCTCGATCCGAGCTTCGGCAAGTACCGGCTCTATTCCTCGACGGTCGAGCAGGTCGCGACCGGCATGCGCTGGGCCGAAGGCCCCGCCTATTTCCCCGATGGCGGTTATCTGCTGTTCTCCGACATTCCCAACAACAGGATCATGAAGTTTGACGAGAAGACCGGCCAGACCAGCGTCTTCCGCGCCAACGCCAACTACGCCAACGGCAATGCGCGCGACCGCCAGGGCCGCCTCGTCACCTGCGAGCACTCGGTGACCCGCCGTATCACCCGCACCGAGAAGGACGGCAAGATCACCGTGCTCGCCGACAAGTTCGAGGGCAAGCGGTTGAATTCGCCGAACGACATCGTGGTGAAATCCGATGACAGCATCTGGTTCACCGATCCCTTGTTCGGCATCAACGGCGAGTGGGAAGGCAAGAAGGAAAAGGCCGAGCAGGCCACCACCAACGTCTATCGCATCGCCAGGGACGGAAAGATCAGCGCGGTGCTCACCGACCTCGTCAATCCCAATGGTCTCGCCTTCTCGCCGGATGAGAAGAAGCTCTACATCGTCGAATGGAAAGGCACGCCCAACCGCAGCATCTGGAGCTACAATGTCGGCGATGACGGCAGCCTCAGCGGCAAGACCAAGCTGATCGACGCCGCCGACCAGGCTTCGCTCGACGGCTTTCGCGTCGATCGCGACGGCAATCTCTGGTGCGGCTGGGGCTCCAACGGCGCGCTGGCGTCCGAGCCCACCGATGTCGGGGGACGCAAGGTCTACCAGCTCAAGGGCAGGTCCGAAGACCTCGACGGCGTCATGGTGTTCAACCCCGATGGCAAGCCGCTCGCCTTCATCAAACTGCCCGAACGCTGCGCCAATCTCTGCTTCGGTGGCCTCAAGAACAACCGGCTCTACATGGCGAGCAGCCATTCGGTCTATGCGCTTTATGTCGAGGCCCACGGCGCGGTGTGAGCCGCTCTTTGCCTCTCCCCGCCTGCGGGGAGAGGCCGACGCGCAAAGCGCGGCGGGTGAGGGGGACTCTCCGCGATTCCATCTGCCAGCGAATCTGCTGAGGCCGCCCCTCACCCCAACCCTCTCCTCGTCAGAACGGGGAGAGGGAGAGATCAGACTTCCGCCTTATCCGCCATCCCCACCGCCCACAGCGCAAACGCATAGACGATCGCGACTTCATCAAGCCGGTCGAACCGCCCCGATGCGCCGCCATGGCCGGCGCCCATGTTGGTGCGCAGCAGGACCGGGCCACCGCCTTTCATTGTCGCGCGCAGGCGGGCGATCCACTTCGCCGGCTCCCAATAGGTGACGCGGGGATCGGTCAAGCCGCCCATCGCCAGGATCGCCGGATACTCTTTCGCCGCGACATTGTCGTAAGGCGAGTAGGACAGGATCGTCCTAAAATCCTTCTCGCTCTCGATCGGGTTGCCCCATTCAGGCCATTCCGGCGGCGTCAGCGGCAGCGTGTCGTCGAGCATGGTGTTGAGCACGTCGACGAACGGCACCTCGGCGACGATGCCGGCGAACAGCTCGCCGGCGCGGTTCGCCACCGCGCCCATCAGCATGCCGCCGGCCGAGCCGCCGTGGCCGACGATGCGTTTTGCGCTGGTGTATTTCGCATCGATCAATGCGCGAGCGCTGGCCGCGAAATCGTCGAACGAATTCGTCTTCTTCTCGCGCTTGCCGTCGAGGTACCAGCCCCAGCCCTTGTCGGCGCCGCCGCGGATATGGGCGATGGCGTAGACGAAGCCGCGGTCGACCAGCGACAGCCGGTTGGCGTTGAACGAGGCTGGCATTGCCATGCCGTAGGAGCCATAGCCGTAGAGCAGCAGCGGGGCTGTGCCGTCGAGCGTGAGCCCGCGGCGATGGAGGATCGACACCGGCACCTCGGCGCCATCCTGCGCCTTCGCCATGATGCGCGTGGTGACGTAGTCGCTCGCATCGTGGCCGGACGGGATCTCCTGCCGCTTGCGCAGGGTCCGCGTGCGCTTGACCATGTCGTAGTCGTAGACTTCCGACGGCGTCGTCATCGACGAATAGGCGAAGCGCAGATTGGTCGTCTCGAATTCGTAGGAGCCCATCGTGTCGAGCGAATAGGCGGCCTCGTCGAACGCGATCGCGTGCTCCTCTTTGGTCGTGAGATCGCGGATCACGATCGACGGCAGCGCGTTGGCGCGCTCCAGCCGCACCAGATGGCCGGCATAGAGATCGAGGTCGATGATGTAGATGCCCGGACGATACGGGATCAGATCGCGCCAGTTCTTGCGCTCGGGCGAAGAAAGCGGCGCGGTGACGATCTTGAAGTCGATGGCGTCGTCGGCATTGGTGAGGATGAACAGCTCGTCGCCGCGATCGGCGAGCGAATATTGCACACCTTCCTCGCGCGCTGCGACGAGGCGCGGCGGCGCCTCGGGATTGGCGAGATCGATCAGCCGCTGCTCGCTTGTCTCGTGGTCGCCGCCCGCGATCACGCAGAAGCGGCCGCTGGTGCTCTCATGCAGATGGGTGAACCAGCCGGCATCCTGCTCTTCATAGACCAGCGTGTCGTCGGCCTGTTTGGTGCCGAGCCTGTGCCGCCACACCTGCATCGGCCGGTGATTGTCGTCGAGCTTGACGTAAAAGAAGCTCTTGCAATCGGCGCTCCAGACCATGCCGCCGTCGGTCTCCTCGACGAGATCGTCCAGATCTTGGCCGGTCGCCCAGTCGCGCACGCGAATCGAAAAATACTCCGAGCCCTTGGTGTCGGCGCTCCAGGCCTGCAGCTTGTGATCGTTCGAGTGCCGGCTGCCGCCGAACTTGAAATAGTTGTGGTCTTTTGCCAGCGCATCGCCGTCGAGCACGATATGGCCCTCGCCGCCGTCGCGCGGCATGCGGCCGAATAATTCATGCTGCCCGCCCTCGCGAAACCTGCGGAAATAGGCGAAGGGGCCATCGGGCGAGGGCACGCTGGAATCGTCCTCCTTGATCCGCCCACGCATCTCGCGCACCAGAATCTTCTGCAAGCCCGAGGTATGGCCGAGCAGGCTCTCGGTATAGACGTTCTCCTCATCCAGATATTTGCGGATGTCGGGGTCGAGCACCGCAGGGTTACGCAGCACCTCCTGCCATTTCGCGTCCTTCAGCCAGGCATAATCGTCGGTCACGGTGATGCCGTGATGGGTAAAGGAATGCGGCCGGCGCGGGGCGACGGGGGGCTGGGCGGGGGTGTTGGGCTTGGTCACTCGATCCTCGTTCTCTATCACTCGCGCGCCGCCTTCCCTTCACCTCTCCCCGCCTGCGGGGAGAGGTCGGAATTTGCGAGAGCAAATTCCGGGTGAGGGGGTACAGGTCTCTCTACAATCTCATTCTCGGAGAGAGGCCCCTCACCCCAACCCTCTCCCCGTAAGAACGGGGAGAGGGAGAAGGCGCACCGTCTTATATCGTTCCGATTCCGCCAATTGCCAGCGGTCCTGCGCCAAGTCGCGGGGTTGTTGGTCGCGCCCGTGTATGCTTAGCCTCCATATCCCGCCGCCGGTCCAGCCTGATGCTGTTCAATTCCTATCCGTTCATCCTGCTGTTCCTGCCGGTCGCACTGGCCGGGTATTTCGGGCTGGGACGGCGCAGCAATCTGGCGCCGGTGATCTGGCTGGCGCTGGCCTCGCTCGCCTTCTATGCCATCGGCAGCTGGCAGTTCGTGGCCCTGCTGCTGCTCTCGATCGTGTTCAATTATGGCGTCGGCCATCTCCTGATCGTGGCGAAGCTCGGCCCAAGGCAACGCAAGGCTGCGCTCGGGCTCGGCGTCGCGGGCGATCTCCTCGTGCTCGGCATCTTCAAATATGCCGGCTTTGCTACCGAGAACATCAACGCGCTGTTCGGCACGCACTTTGCGATCCACATCCTGCTGCCGGTCGGCATCTCCTTCTACACGTTCACGCAGATCGCATTCCTGGTGGACGCGTATCGCGGCCAGGTCGCGGCCTATGCGCTGCCGCATTACGCGCTGTTCGTGACCTACTTTCCGCATCTGATCGCGGGCCCGATCCTCCATCACAAGGACATGATTCCGCAATTCGAGCGCGAGGAGACCAAGTGTCCTGACGCGCATCTGATCCTGTGCGGAATCATCATCTTCGCCATCGGCCTGTTCAAGAAGACCTGCCTTGCCGACGGCATCCAGCCGCTGGTCGCGCTCGCCTTCGAGGCGCGCTTCCCCAGCTTCGACCAGGCCTGGCTTGGTGCGCTCGCCTACACGTTCCAGCTCTATTTCGACTTCTCCGGCTATTCCGACATGGCGATCGGGATCTCGCTGATGTTCGGCATCTTCCTGCCCGTCAATTTCAACTCGCCCTACAAGGCGACCAGCATCATCGAGTTCTGGCGGCGCTGGCACATGACGCTGTCGCAGTTCCTGCGCGACTATCTCTACATCCCGCTCGGCGGCAACAGGCGCGGCCGCGTGCTGCGCTATGTCAACCTGCTGATCACGATGCTGCTCGGCGGCCTCTGGCACGGCGCGGCCTGGACGTTCGTGGTATGGGGCGCGCTGCACGGCGCCTATCTCTGCGTCAATCACGCTTTCAATGCACTGATGCCGACCATGCCGGCGATCGCAGTGCGACCGCTCCGCATGGCCGGTGCAGCGCTGACGTTCCTCGCCGTCGTCGTTGCCTGGGTGTTCTTTCGCGCCGAGAGCGTCGCATGGGCGCTGCGCGTCCTGCACGCGATGGCTGATCCCTCCAACATCGTCTTCGGCCGCGAGGAGATCGCGGCGCTGGTGCAGGTCGCCGTCTATGCCGCGCTGGTGTGGCTGGCGCCGAACACCCAAGCCATCATGGGATACGATCACGCCAATCGAACGGTCGGCGAAGGCTTGCGGGCTGGCCGCATGCGTCCGCTGGTGCTCTATGCGGCGTCACTCGTGCTCGCCTTCGGCATTCTGGGCATCCAGAGCCACAGCGAATTCATCTATTTCCGGTTCTGATGCGCGGGCCGTTCTCACATCTAGGGCGCCTCCTGCTCGCGAGCATCGCCTGCGTGCTGGGCGCGGCGATGCTCACCTATGCCGTCGATCCCCTGCAACTGTTCCGCCTCTCGCGCCTCGCCTTCTATTCCGACGACACAAGGATGCAGAATGCCGGGCTGATCCGCAGCCAATCGTTCGACACGGCGTTCATGGGCACCTCGCTCGCGATCCATTTCCGCCAGAGCGACATCGATCGCGCGCTCGGCGTGCATTCGCTCAAGCTCGCGATGACCGGCTCCAACTCGCGCCAGCAGGCTTTCGTGTTGGAGCAGGCGATCTATCGCGGCGCAAAGCGCGTGATCTGGGAGATGGACGATTTCATCTTCGTCGATGCGGCCGACATCGAGGTTGACCCGTATCTCTCCGTCGATCTCTACCGCCGGACGGCCAAGGGCATCGCGTCCTATCTGTTCAGCGCGGCAATGGCGAAGGAATCGCTGTTCGCATTGCTGCGATCGATCCCGCCGCTGCAGGGACCGCTGTCGCGTGCGGCGCCTTATCTGCCGGTCAAGTTCGCGCTTGAAGATGTCGACGACATCTATGCCCTGCCGCGGGACTTCGACGTCGCGCGGGACTACAACGCGAAGAAGACGCTGGCCTCTTTCGCCTATATCACCGCGCCGTCGCGCAGCCGCTTCCTCGGCGAAGGCTACGGCTATGAGGCCATGGTCCGGCATTTCGAGCAGGACGCGGTCGGCCTGATCGCGCGCCATCCGGATGTGAGCTTCGACATCTACTTCCCGCCCTACTCGATCCTGCAATTCGTCGCGATGCGCGATGCCTCGCCCGCGACGCTGAAGATCGTCACCGATCTCACAGCGGTCATCGCGCAGCGCCTGACGAAGCTACCGAACGTGCGCCTTCATGATTTCCGTGCGATCAAAGAGGTGACGCACGATCTCGACAATTACAGCGACGTGATCCATCACTCGCCGGTGGTGGATGCGATGGTGTTGAAGTGGTTGGGAAGCGGGGAGTACCGGGTCGATCCGAACAAGCCGCTTGCGTCGCTGGACGAGCTGAAAGCGCAGATCGAAGCGTATCGGGTGCCTCAACTGCCGTAGTGGGGCCTTGCGTAGTAGGATTCGGGAAAATCCGGTCTCGCGTCCCGGACGCGGTGCGGCGCAAAGTGCCGCTCCGCAGAGCCGGGATCCATCGCAGCCACATGGGCCCCGGCTCTGCAGCGCACCGCGTAAGTGCGCGCTGCGCTGCGTCCGGGGCACGAGTGCCGCCTTCTACGCCGCCACCTCTTCCCCGAGATACGACACCGCCGCCTCGAGCCCGCCCTTGCCGTGCGGGATTTTCAGCGCGTTCAGCGCGATCTCGATCACGCCCAGCGTTCCCAGCAGCATCGGCGCATTGACATGGCCCATATGGGCGATGCGGAAGGCCTGGCCCGAGAGATCGCCGATGCCGGTGCCGAGCACCACGCCGCACTTCTCCTTGCAATAGCGTTGCAGCACGGCCGGGTCATGGCCGTTGCTCATGGTCACCGTGGTCACGGTGTTGGAGCGCTCGCTGGCTTCCGCGACGTTGAAGCCGAGCACCTGGCCTTCCGACCAGGCGGAGACCGCGCGGCGCGCGGCTTCGCCGAGCAGGCTGTGGCGGCGGAAGGCGTTTTCGAGGCCTTCCTCGTGCAGCATGTCGATCGCCTTGCGCAACGCGAACAACAGATGCACCGGCGCGGTGCCGGCATATTTGCGATAATTCTCGGTGCCCTCGCGCTCGCTCCAGCTCCAATAGGGCGTCGACATGTTGGCCTTCTTCTGCACCTCGAGCGCGCGCGCATTGGCGGCGACGAAGCCGAGGCCGGGCGGCGTCATCAGGCCCTTCTGCGAGCCGGACATCGCGACATCGACGCCCCATTTGTCCATCTCGAACGGCATGCAGCCGAGCGAGGCGACGGTGTCGACCATGTACAGCGCGGGATGGCCGCTCGCCTTGATCGCCTTGCCGATCGCCTCGATGTCGTTCTGCACGCCGGAGGCGGTGTCGACCTGAACGACGACGACGGCCTTGATCTTGTGCTCCTTGTCGCGGCGCAGACGCTCCTCGACCTCGTGCGGCCGCACCGCGCGGCGCCAGTCGCCCTTGAGCACCTCGACCTCGGCGCCCATCAGCGCCGCCGCGTTGCCCCAGCCGATCGCGAACCGTCCGCTCTCCAGCACCAGCACCTTGTCGCCGCGCGACAGCACGTTGCTCAAAGCGGCTTCCCAGGCGCCATGACCGTTGGCGATGTAGATGTAGGACTTGCCCTTGGTCGCAAACAGCTTCGAGATGTCGGCGAGCAGGCTGTCGGTCAGCTCGTGCATCTCCTTGGAGTAGATGTCGATCGCCGGACGGTGCATCGCCCGCAGCACCTCGTCGGGCATCGTGGTGGGCCCGGGGATGGCCAGAAACTCCCGGCCCGCGCGAACGGTCATTGCTGTCGGTCCTTATTGCCAGAGAACAGGATGGTGGGGTCGCTGAGTCTCACTCTTACGCGGCGCGGAGATGCAAGAAAAGCACCCAAAATGCAGCCCTGACTGCCCCTATCGTTTGGTCTCCCGGCACCCGGCCGCTTCCGCCTCTTCCACCGAGCAGAACCAGCGGGTGCCCTTGCTGATCTTCATTTTGATCTGCGCGTACCAGCGGCTGGTCGGCTGGTGATAGATGCATTCGCCTGCGCTGTTGACGTTGCCCTTGATGGTGCAGTCCGGCGAGGGCGCGACCGGCCCCGAGGCCGAGGCGAGCAGCACCGCATGCGCTCCGTCCGGCGGCTTTGTCGCGCCCAGAATCGTCGTCTTCTTGTTGCGCTCCCGCCAGTCCCAGGGCGCGATGAAGGCGCCCTGCCACATCCCGGCTTTGGCCTCACGCGCGGCAGCCTCGTCCGGTTCGTAGTCCTTGGAGACACGGGTGTAGGCCAGCGCCCAGCCGGCGCGCACCAGCCATTTCTGGATGTCCTCGCCGCCGACCTCGCAGCGTGCCACGGTGCGGCCGCGCCGGTCGACCGAACGGGTGTGGCAGACCCAGGTCTTTCCTTCGGTGTATTTCGCGAGCTCGTCGCGGGCGGCGACGCCGCAGGTCCAGCGCTCAGTCTTGGTGTTGAGGCAGAGCTGGTCCACCGCGGGCGCGTCGATGCCGCCGAGCCGGATGCGCGTGTTGCCGATCACGACGGAATCGCCGGCACGGACCTTTGCCGTGCCGGTGATGTCGGCGGCCTCGGCCAGCGACGGCAGAGCGAGCCAGGATAAGCCGAGCAAAGCCAGTGCAATCGGGAATTTTCGCAACATGCCGGTCCGCGTGTTCAGGACGATCTCGATAAGCAGCGTAATTGTGGTCGGCTTTTGGCCGCCCGGCCAGCTTATGCCCAACGATTGGGCTTTCAACTTCCTGTCATTGCACGACGATCTCTTGTTCGTGTCCCGGACGCGGTGCGGCGTGCAACGCCGCTCCGCAGAGCCGGGACCCAGAAAATCACGGACACAGTTCTCGGCGGCATGGGCCGCAGCTCTGCAGCGCATCGCGGGGGGCACTGCGTCCGGGGCACAAGACCACCTCACCCCCGCGTCATCGCCCGCTTCGCTACCGCAAGTCCCATCAGCACGAAGGCCGAGGTCACCTCGGGCCCGCCGACCAGAATCCGCGTCGGTGTCTTCATCTTGTTCCATTCATAGGCCCGGAACGGGCCGCGGCGGCCGCCTTCGCCGAGGCTGGTGACGATGATGTTCAGCGCCGGCGCGAAGGCGCGCGGGTCGGCGCCGAGATGGCCGAGCGCGATCAGCGCCAGCGCAGCGTCGAACACGTTCATCTCGGCGGCCATCAGCTCGCCCTTCACATAAGCGAGCACGCGGTGGCGGATGAAATCGAAATCGCCGTCGGGATCGATCGCGGCCTGTGCGGCAAGAGGCAGCGCCAGGAAGGCCGCGTAGCAGCGGCCGAAATAGGCGCTGTAGAGCTCCGGCAGATAATAGATATGCGAGCGCGGATTGGCGAAGGCGCCGCTGGCGGCGAGGCGCTTCTGGAACCCGATGATCCGGTGCACCGTCGCCAGCCGCGCCGGCGTCTCCAGAATTTTCCAGCGCTGAAGGTTGCGAAAGCTGACCTCGAGGATGTCGAGATTGAGCGTCGGATCGAGATCGTTGCCATAGGGACGCTCGCCCTTGAGGTTGTCGATCCAGGTGGCAACGCCGCCCTCATAGTCGATATTGTCATTGAGCGGCACCGTCACGCGCGGCGCGTTGACGCCGGCGCGCACCTGGTAGCCCGCGTAGAAGTCGAGCAGTGGCTGGTCGATGATGGGGTCGGTGCAGCCGGCCTGCGTTGCCGCCGAGATCGAGCACGCCGTGGTGTCGCAGTCAGGCACATAGATTCCGAAGCCGAGGTCCTGCTTGATCTGGGCGAAGAACCGGGAAAAGCGCGGATGCGGCGCCGGCGCCAGTGCGGTGACGACGTTGAACCGCGCGCCGTCGGTGCCCTCGACCTCCTCGCGGCTGATATTGACGCAGAAATCGACCATGTCGGCGATCGCGCGCTCCGCGGCCATCTTGTCGGCGGGCGAGGCGAGGCCGGTCTCGACGAAGCTGAGCAGCGCCTCGATGAAGAACGCATCGTAATAGGCCGAGCGGTGGCGGATCTGCACCGGCTCCCACATCGGCTCGGCAATCCCGCGCCAGGGCGGATTGACCACGGCTTCTGCCTTCGATCGCGCGATGAAGACGCGGGCGAGGTTGAACAACAGCGAGGAGTTCTTGTAGCCGCGCGCGTTCAGTCCGGTCAGCGCCATGATCAGCTCACGGCCGCGAAAGTCGGGATCGCCGATCAGGTTGAACGCGGCATAGGTCGGCAGGAAGCCGTTGTTGCGATACGACCCCAGCAGATGCTGCGCGCAGTCGCGGATCACGCCGTCGATCTGCGCCTGCGGCGGCGCGGAGCCGGTGAAGATCGCCGGCGGCGGTTTGGGATGGTCGAGCGAAATGCTGTCGACGAGCTCTGCGACGGGCTGGCCGACCGCCGCCCAATCGGGCTCGGCATCGTCGCGGGCGCGCGCCAGCGCCTCGCGCAGCCTGGCCAGCTTGGCGTCATTGCGCAGCTCGGGCAGGCCGGCGCGTCGCAGCAGGATCCGCAATGCGGGATTGCCGAGCGCAGTCTTGTAGAATTTGGCCAGATGCGGATCGCCGCCGGCGGCTCCCGACAGGACGGGATCGCAGACCTCGTAAAGCGAGGGGCCGTCCTTGCGCGCCGTCAGCGCCCGGCAGGCGGCGCCGGCAAAATAATGAAAGTTCATGAAATACCTGGTCGCGGGACCTTGCCCGGGACCGGCGCGCGCGCAGCCGTCCGCCCGCCACCCCCTGCAAGTCTTTGAAAAAGCTACCCGGATTCGCGGGAAATACAAATGTGACGGTGGTCACGGAAAAACCCGGCTCGCGGGCTGCATGATCACCCCCGGAAGGCTACGGGGACGCCAAAAATCCACGTTTCTGGTTCGGAGAATTAACCAATAGCTTCAGTGACTTAGCTCAAATTTTGGGCGATCTATTGCCGGGGAGGCGATATCCGGTTAAGGGTTTGTTTGGTGCGGCGCCGCAAATTGCGCGCAATTCGGGGGCACTCCCCCGGCCAATCCCTCAAACCTAAAGACGCTATCGCGCTACTCAAACTGTGTGCGCGCGCTTGGCTGGTCTTTGGCCCTGACAGGAATGAACCGAGATGAATGTAAGGCAGCTCGACATTTCCCGACGCACGATCGCGGTGGCCGCGGCCCTCATCGGCACGGTCTCGCTCGTGATCGGTGCCCATGCTGCCCTCAACATGCGTGCGCTCGATGCCGCCAAGGCCGTGACGACCGATCAGGTCACCGGCTCGGTCGGCCAGACCTCGCGCCTCGCGCTCGTCATCGGCAATGGACATTATCCCGACGCCAGCGCGCCGCTGACGCAGTCGATCAACGACGCCCGCGCGCTGTCCTCGACCCTGCGCAAGAGCGGCTTTGACGTCGACATGGTGGAGGACGCCACCAAGGACGACATGGTCCGCGCCGTCAATCGCCTGAAGTCGCGGATCAAGCGCGACACCGTCGTCATGCTGTTCTTCGGCGGCTTCGGCGTGCAGGCCGGCCGCGAGAGCTACATGCTGCCGGTCGATGCCGTGATCTGGAAGGAAAGCGACGTCCGCCGCCAGGGCGTCTCGATCGAGGGCGTGCTCGAGATGATGAAGGAGCAGGGCGCCAAGGCCAAGCTCGTCGTCCTCGATGCCTCCCGCCGCAATCCCTATGAACGCCGCTTCCGCTCCTACAGCCATGGCCTGGCGCCGATCAGCGCGCCCGACAATGCGCTGATCCTGTCCTCGGCCTCGCCCGGCAAGGTCGTCGACGACGGCAAGGGCGAGCACAGCGTGCTGGTCAGCGAGCTGCTCGGCAATCTCAATGCCCAGGGCAGCGCCGAAAGCGCCTTCAACAAGACCCGCATCGCCATCTCCCGCGCCAGCGAAGGCGACCAGGTCCCGACCGTGTCGTCGTCCTTGCTCGAAGACGTGAATTTCGACCAGGCCGGCGGGTAAGTTTCTTAACGCGCAAAGTCTCGTGCCCCGGACGCGCCGCATCATGCAATGATGCGACGCTGAGCCGGGGCCATTCTTTTGGCCTGTCATTTTGCGGGGGATGGGTCCCGGCTCTGCGCAGCAGCGTTCCACGCTGCAGCGCGTCCGGGACATGAGCGGCCCTACTTCGCCGCTTCCACGGCCATCGCCGGGCGCACCGGATCGCCCTCACGCAGCAGCGCGCCGGCGCGGGCGACCACGACGTCGCCTTCGTTGAGGCCGTCGCGGACCTCGATATTGCCGCCCGACATCAATCCGATCTCGACGCGCTTGGTCTCGACCCGGTTGCGGCGGATCACCTGCACCACGGTGCCGGCGGAGGAATATTGCACGGCGGTGAGCGGCACCGCGACGTTGCAGCTCTGCCCGGTCTTGATCAGCGCGCGCCCGCTCGCGTTCAGCAGCAGCCGCTTCTGCGAGGAGATGCCGATATAGACCATGCCCTGCTGGATGTTCGGCTCGACGGTCGGCCCGATGCGGCGCACCTTGCCGTCGATGTCGCCGGCGCCGGCAATGCGCACGGTGGCCTGCTGGTTGACTGCGAGCTTGCGCACATCGGTGGTGGCGACGAGGCCGACGAGATCATATTCACTGCGCGCCACGATCGTGAACAGCGCCTCGCCCTTGGCGGAAGCAAGGTTCCCGATCTGCGCGGTCGAGGTCGCGATCACGCCCGCCACCGGCGCCGTCACCTGCAGCGTGCCGCCTTCGGGCAGCGCAAGGCGCGCCAGCACCTGGCCGGCCGTGGTGGTCTCACCGGCTTCCGCCAGCACTTCCGTGACTTTCAGGCCGGGGCGCTCGGGCCGCACCGAGGTTTCCTCGCGCGCGATGATCGTGCCGGTGGCCTCGACGATGTCGGAGAAGCAGGATTTGGCGACCTTCAGCACCGTGACCGCCGGCCCCTTGGGCGCGTCGTCCTCGGCGGCCAGCATGGGCTGCGCGGACAACAGCAGCCCGGTGAGAGCAACGAGATGTCGGGAAAAGGAACGCACAGGCAATGGACGCATCGGTCATTCCGGTTGGGGCCTTGACGGCCTCATCGATAGCAGAAGCGCCAGCGGTGGGCCAAGGGGACGGCATGGTCCGGCCGGATGAGACCGCTGCAGCGCAGGCGGCGCGATGCCGCTTGTTGAATTAGTCTTCAAAGGGGCAAAGAGGTTCGCGGGTGGTTGCCACCCGGCAGACTCGTCATGCCCGGGCTCGTCCCGGGCATCCACGTTCTTCGTTCTGGGTGGCAAGGCGTGGACGGCCGGGTCAAGCCCGGCCATGACGATGCGGAGGCATCGCGGCCCTCACGGCAAGCTCAAGAACTCCACCCAGTTCGGCTTCTTCCCGGTCGGATACGATTGCAGCTTGCTGAGCGCGCCGCTTGCCTGGTCGATCGCATAAACCGTCATGCCGTTGGAGAGCTCGCCGACCGCGGCGAGGTAGCGGCCCGAGGGATCGATGTTGAAGCCGCGCGGCTGCTTCTCGGTCGGCACGCTGCCGGTCGTGGTGAGCGTGCCGCTGTCAGCATCGACCTTGTAGGCCGTGAGCGTGCTCGTGGTGCGCTCGGAAGCGTAGAGGAAGCGACCGTCCGGGGTGATGTGGATGTCGGCGGCCCAAGGCTTTTGACCGGAGTCTTTGCCGGCAAATCCTTCAGGTAGCGCACTGGTGCGCTGGATCTCGGTCCAGGCGCCGCTTCTGGCCTCATAGCTGAACGCGGCAACGTCGCCGTTCAGCTCGTGGATGAGGTAGACGAACTTGCCGCCGGGATGGAACACGAAGTGCCGCGGCCCGGATTTCTCGGCCACCTTGATCGCGGGCGGATCGCTCGGCGTCAGGGCGCCGGCCGCGGCATCGAATGCGAAGGCCAGAATCTGGTCGGAGCCGAGATTGGTCGCGAACGCAAAACGGTTGTCGGGCGAGGGGAGGAAGGCGTGCGCGTTCAGCCCGGTCGGGATCACCTGCTTCGGTTCGGCCACGACACCATTCGCGGCAAGCGGATTCAGCGCGACCTTGTTGCCGCCATAGGAGGCGCTGAACAGCACCTTGCCGTCGCGGTCGGTGGCGATGTTGGCCATGCTGTCGGCGAGCGGTCCGTTGCCGATGTGGCTGAGCTGGCCCGTCTTCGGGTCGATCGCAAAGCTCACGGCCTGGAACGGCTGCGAACGGACGCCGGCAATCAGCAACCGGTGGTCGGGCGTGATCGCGAGCGGAGTCGATGAGCCCGGCTTCTCGACACCCGTGAAGGCGACGGTCTGCACCGGAATCATCTCGCCGGTGTCGGCGAGCTTGAACACGCTGATGTCGTTGCTGTCGGCGTTGCCGACATAGGCGAAGGTCTCGGCCATGCCGGCACGGACTCCCGAAATGAGGGTGAGAAACGTCAGGGTGGTGGCGATCGCGGCGCGGGACGCGATGCGGCTGGTCGGTCTCAACATGGGCTCCTCCCGGACGTGACGTCGTTATCGTTTTGCCGGAGGATAGCGGCAGGCGCGCCGCCGCACCAAATTCGAGTTGGGATTGATCGATGCTGGAATCGTATTGGTCGCTACCGCACCGCCGCCGTCAGGTCGCGGGAGGGCAGATGCGGTCCGGCCGGACGATCCGGCGGCCCGAGCACGGTCCACACCGCAACCGCCAGCAGCGCCGAGGTCAAAATGGTCCAGGCGACTAACCGTTTCCGCATCAGGCCAGATCCGTCAATTCATGCACTGCACACAGCAGAGATCGTGCACTGCAACCGCCGACGATCCTATGAACTCGTTCACAGGCAAAACAGTGGCGCGCCGATTGCGAACCAATGCCGCGCGAGCGCATTAACGGTTCATGCCTCGCGAAAACGATCTCGAAGGCCAGCCCGACATGGGCGGCAAGCATGGTGGTCAGGCCGGTCAACCCAAACCGCCAGTGCCCCCGCGCGAAGGTCCGCGCGACGAGGATGTCGTGGCAAAGCGCCACACCGGTCAAACCGATCGCAGCACCCCGCCGACCAAATCAAAATAGCGCCTCGCCCGCGCCGCACGGATATTGGGAACGGCAGCCCGATCTTGCCGTTGCCTTGATCCTGCGGGCGGAGTAGCCCGAAACGGAGGCTGGCACGTGTTTTGGATTTATTGGGACACCGCCTGGTCGCTCATCATCAGCGGCATCATGTTCACCACCATCGTCACCCATCCCGACGCCGAGTTCGCCGAGATCAGGGCGGCGAAGCAGCTGAAATGAGCGGGCTGCGTCCGGGCGTTCTTCTCCGTAGTTCGACGGGTATCGCTCGCGCACGCCGCCGGCGACAACCCATTTGGTGAACGAAATCTTAGGGGGGCGGCCGGTATTTTTCTGCATCTTTTCCGCAGGACCCCGGCGCTCCCCATGGCATTGTTCGGCAATCCCTCCATTCGCTCCGTGCTTGGCGCCATCATCGGTGTCCTCGGCCTGTTCCTGGTCGGGCAGCTCGCGACTGGACTGTTCGGGGCCATCGCCCGTGACGGCGCCGCGCAGAAGGTCGAGCGCTTTGCCAGCACCGACCAGCAGCTGTTCGCGACCCTGCTCGGCTTCCGGCTCGAACGCGGCACCTTCCTGTCGGCGCTGGTCGCGGACACTCCAGCCAATGCCGCTGCCGACAGCCGTATCGCCACCAACCGGCAGTTGTCGGAGGCGGCCTATAAAAGCGTGCGTGAGCGCCTCGACGGCGTGCCCGATTCGCGCCTTGCCGGCTCGGTGAGTAAATTCACCGCCGCGCACGATGCGCTTGTGCCGTTGCGATCGAAAGCGGAAACCGCGATTCACCAGGCCAAGGTTGAGCGTGACGCGAAAGTCGGTGACGACTTCCGCAAGGCCGCGCAGGATTATCTCGATGCGATCCTGGCGCTGACCGGCGAGCTCGAGAACGCGCTCAAGCTGACCGATCCCGTGGTCGATCATCTGCTCGGCGTCAAGCAATCGGCCTGGGCCGCGCGCAATTTCGGTGGCTTGGTCGCCATCCGCCTCGAAGCTGCGGCCGCGAGCGGCAAGCCCTGGAGCGCTGCCGACATGGTCGGCGCCGCCGAAGACACCGGCCGCGCCAGGCAGGCCTGGAGCCAGGTGCTGGACGCCGCCTCGCGCCCCGATGCGCCCGCAAGCCTCATCGACGTGATCGCGCGCTCGAAACAGGGCGAGGCTGCCGCCATGATCGAGCGCCAGCAGGGCTTCATCAAGGCATTGAGCAACAACCAGACCATCGACATCAAGATCGAGGATCTCTCCAAGCTCAACACCGCCATCCTCAATTCCAGCGTCGAGGCCGGCCAGGTTGCGCTCGCCGAGATGGTCGCCCGCGCCGGGCAGCAGATGACATCGGCAAAGTGGAGTCTCGTGCTCAACGGCGGCATGATGCTGGTCGCGCTCGCCATCACGCTGTTCGGCTTCATCCTGGTGACCCGCCGCGTCAGCACGCCGATCCGCAAAATGACGCAGGCGATGCGCCGCCTTGCCGAGCGCGACTATGCGATCGAGCTCGAAGGCATTGAGCGCGGCGACGAGATCGGCGAGATGTCGCGCGCGGTCGCCGTGTTCAGGGAGAACATGATGACCGGTGACCGCCTCGCCGAGGAGCAGTCGGCCGAGCAGGCGAAGAAGGAGCGGCGCCAGCTTGCCGTGGAGCGGCTGATTGGCGAATTCGAGAAGACCGTCACGGAATCGCTGCACACGCTGGCATCGGCCTCGGGCGAATTGAACGCGACTGCGCAGTCGATGTCGTCGACCGCCGAGCAGGGCTCGTCCAAGGCGGCTTCAGTCGCGAGCCTCTCGGGCGATGCCTCCTCCAATGTGCAGACGGTTGCGGCGGCCACCGAAGAACTCTCGGCCTCGATCAGCGAGATCAGCCGCCAGGTCGCGGAATCCTCCAGCATCGCTGGTGCCGCGGCCAGCGAAGCCGATCGCACCAATGCCGAGGTGCAGGCGCTGGCCGATGCCGCCCAGCGCATCGGCGACGTCGTCGCGTTGATCACCGGCATTGCCGAGCAGACCAACCTGCTCGCGCTCAACGCCACCATCGAGGCCGCGCGCGCCGGTGAAGCCGGCCGAGGCTTTGCGGTGGTCGCTTCCGAAGTGAAGAACCTCGCGACGCAAACCGCGAAGGCGACCGAGGAGATCACCGGCCAAGTCGCCGCGATCCAGGGCGCGACGCAGTCGTCGGTCACTGCGATCCGGTCGATCGGCACCACCATCCAGCGCGTCAACGAGATCGCGGCCGCGATCGCCGCGGCCGTCGAAGAGCAGGGCGCCGCGACGCGCGAGATCGCGCGCAACGTGCAGCAGGCCTCGCAAGGCACCAACGAGGTCTCGCGTCACATCACCGGCGTGTCGCAGGCCGCCGACCAGACCGGCGCCGCCGCAGGCGAGGTGCTGGGTTCCGCAAAAATGCTGGCGCGCCTGTCGGACGACCTCAGGCGCGACGTCGATCGCTTCGTCGGCGATCTCCGGGCGGCGTAGTTCAATACGGTGCCGTAGGGTGGGCACAGCGCAGCGTGCCCACCACGTCCAGATGGTGGGCACGACGCGCGAAGAGCGCGCCTTTGCCCACCCTACGCAGCGTCGATCACCCCACCATCGCGGCTGCGATCTTCTCCGCCGACATCAGCACCGGGAAATTGGTGTTCGCGCACGGCACCACCGGGAAGATCGAGGCGTCGACCACGCGCAGGCCCTGGATGCCCTTGACGCGGCCCTGGTTGTCGACCACCGCCATGGGATCATCGGCCCGGCCCATCCGGCATGAGCATGAGGCGTGCCACACGCCGATGGTCGCCTTGCGCACGAAGGCTTCCAGCGCCTCGTCGTCGTTGATCACCTGGTCGAAGGTGAAACCTTCGACCACGAAATTGTCGATCATGTAGTGGCGCAGCGCCGCCGGCCCGTCCATCAGCGTCGCGGCGATCTTGGTCAGGATTTTGTTCTTCGTGTTGACCACGCCGATCTTGCGGACCTTGTCGGTATAGGCGGCCGGGAACGGCTTGTCCGTCACCGTCTTCACGATATCGCTCATCTGAATGGCCGCCATCTTGCGGAAGCCGCTCATCAGGCGCTCGAGGTCGCGCCGGTCCGACAGCAGGTTGAATTCGACGATCGGCTCCGCCGTGGGATCGCGCGAGGCGAGCTTGACCTGCCCGGTCTCCGAATAGGTCTTGTTGACGAAGGTCAGGAGCGAGCCGATCTGCTCGCCGACCGCATGCCACGCCGATTTGGACAGCAGCACCACGAACATGTCGCCCTTCGGTACGCCTGCAAGGCCCGACGAATAGCGCAGGCCCAGTTGCATGTGGCGCCTGGTGTGCTCGTTCATGCGCGCGCCGCGGCGGACGAAGGAGGACAGCGAGATCGAGGGATGATCCATCAGGCGCTGGCCGACGCCCGGCAGTCCCATCAGCACGGGAATGCCGAGTTCCCTGAGATGACCGACCGGGCCGATGCCGGCGCGCAAGAGGTGCGCCGGCGAATGGATCGCGCCCGAGGCGAGAATGATCTCGCGGCCCCGGAATTCCTGCTCGCGTCCGTCGACCACGGCCTTCACACCGACGCATTGCGTGCCCTCGAACAGCAGCTCGCGCACCGGCGTGTTGGTGGAGATCATGAGGTTCGCCCGCTTGCGCGTGTCGCGATCGAGATAGCCCATCGCGGCGGAGACGCGCTGCTCGGCCTGGTTGGAATGCGTCACCGGAAAGAAGCCGTCGACGAATTCGCCGTTCTGGTCCGGCAGAAATTGATGGCCGGCCTGCTGGAAGGCGTCGGCAAAGGCCTGCGAATGCCGCGTCCAGTGCTCCCTTGGAATTCTGCGCACGGGAATTTTGCCGTCCTTGCCGTGATAGGGACCGTCGAAATCGAGGTCGCGCTCGACCTTCTTGAAAAACGGCAGCACGTCGTTCCAGGTCCAGCCCGCAGCGCCGCGCGCGTCCCATTCGTCGTAATCGGTCGGCGCGCCGCGATTGGCCATCTGACCGTTGATCGACGAGCCGCCGCCGAGCACGCGCGCCTGCTCGTATTTGCGGAGCGGCGGCCGCGCTTCGTTCGGATTGTTGTGGCTGACGACCTGGGTGGTGACCTTCAATTCCGTCCAGTGGAAGCGCGGATCGAAATAGGCCGTGCCCGGATAGCTGTCTCGGATTTCGGCCGGCTCGTTGCCGGGTGGTGTGTCCTGTCCGGCTTCGCACAGCAGGACCCTGTTGGCACTCTTGGCAGACAGCCGGTGGGCCAGCACGGACCCCGCCGAGCCGCCGCCCACGATAATGTAGTCGTACACGATTGGCGTTTCCTCTTGTTCTTGTCGGAAGAGGTTAGCGCGGTTTTATTCGGAGGTCACGCCACAGCCCCGGGCGTTGCGCCGCAGCGACGTCCGGGGCTCATTGCCGCTCCCGTCACGCGGACTTTTTCGCCGCGGCCGCGATCTCGTTTGCAAGATCGCGGTAAGAGTGCAGCGGACGTCCCAGCATGTTGGTCAGACGCGCGACGTCGCCGTGCTCGGGGATCATGCCATCGCTGACATAGCGCTCGGCCATCAGGCGCATCTCATAGGCCGTCCATCGCGGCATGAAACTCGCCATGGTCTGCTCGAAGCCGCTGGGATCGTCGCCGCCATAGACGATGGGGCGGCCGAGGATATCGGACCAGATCTTCGCCACGCCCTCGCCGGTCAAATTGTCGGGGCCGACCAGGTTGATGGTCTCGACCGGAAGCTTGTCCGCGGCCTGATCGCGACGGATCAGTTCGATCGCGGCGACCTCGGCGATGTCGCGCGCGTCGACCATGGCGATCCCCTTGCTGCCGATCGGCATCGGATAGACGCCGTGGTTGAGGATCACGTCCTTGATCATGTGCTCGTTGTCGATGAAGTAGGACGGACGCAGGATGGTGGCGCTGAAGCCCATCCGCGCGAGCATGCGCTCGGCGCCCGACTTCACGGCGAAGTGCGGCACGTTCACGGCGCCGTCGGCGTCGAACACCGACTGATAAACGACCCGTTCGACACCGGCTTCGCGCGCGATGTTCAGCGTGATGATCGCCTGGGTGAATTCGTCGCCGGTCACGGCGTTGAGCAGGAACAGCGTTCTCACGCCCGAGAACGCGGCGCGCAGTCCCTCGATGTCGAGCAGGTCGCCCTTGGCGATCTCGACGCCGGCCGGGAATTCGGCCTTGGCGGGGTCACGGGTCAGCACGCGCACCTTGGCGCCGCGCTTGACGAGTTGTTCGACGACATGGCGGCCGACACGGCCGGTGGCACCGGTTACGAGGATGGTCATGGGGGCACTCCTTGCTGGGGTTAAGAGACACCCCGCAAATTAGTGATCCACATTCGGACCGATAGTCGTTAAATATAGACTAACTGTCTCGCTGGTGGAACGAATGGACCTGCTTGCCCTCGCCGATTTCAACCTGGTCGCCCGTCATGGCGGCTTCGGGCGGGCCGCCCGGGCCACCGGCCGCCCGAAGGCGACGCTGTCCCGCCGGGTCTCCGACCTCGAAAGCAGCCTCGATCTGCGCCTGTTCGAGCGCGGATCGCGGGATCTCAAGCTCACCCAGGAAGGGCGGGCACTTTATGAACGGACGGGGGCATTGCTCGCCGAACTGGATGAGACTGCAGCTTCCATCGCGTCAGGCGGCGACAAGCCGCGCGGCCGCTTGCGGATCAGCGCGCCGCTGCTGTTCTCGCAGACTGCGATGGGAAAGCTCGCCGCCGCGTTCGCGTTGGACTATCCGCAAGTCCGGCTCGAGGTCACGACGGAAGACCGTGCCGTCGACATGGTCGAGGAAGGCTACGACCTCGTGATCCGCGTCAATCCGGATCCGGACGAAACGCTGGTCGGGCGAATCTTCCTGCGCGACCGGCTGGTGGTGGTGGCAAGCCCGAGCCTCGATCGTCCGGCCGAGGATGTCGCCGTACCGGCCGTGGTGCGCGGTGGGAGCGAAATGAATTCCGTCTGGGATGTGAAGATACAAGACCGAAGCTCACGGATCGCGACCGAGGCGGTGCTTCGCCTGTCATCGCTCATCATGGTGCGCGATGCGGTCCGGGCCGGCGTCGGCGCTGCGCGGCTTCCGATCTCGCTGGTGAGCCGCGACATCGCGGCCGGCAAGCTCGCCTATTGGGGGGATGTCACGGGACCCGAGATCGCGCTCTGGACGCTTTATCCCTCGCGACGGCTGCTGAGCGCGCGCGTCTCCGCGTTCGTCGATTTCCTCAAGGAGGCGTTCCCCACGGGGAGCCCCGAGGAGTTCGCAGCCTTCATCGACTGAGCCTTATTGCAGGACTTTCGGCATCACCACGACGACGTCGACCAGCTTGTTCAGCACCCGCGATGCGACCGCCGCGACGAGCGGCGAATAGCTGTCCTCGATGTCGGATGCGACGTCTTCGTTTCGGGCGAAGGCGTAGAGCATCGTGCCCTCGATTTCGTCGAAGCGGATGCCTGCGAAAACGTGATCGAATGCTTCGGCGCCGACCGCGCCCGCAACGAGCGCCTGGATCGCCTGGTCCTGAACGAGTGTGATCTTCATCATGTCGATGAGATATGGAATGGCCGCGCGAATGCAAGATGCGGCCGTCTTTCTGAGCCGGCATTGGCTTGAACATCAGCGCCAACAGACTGTTCCCCACCAATGAGCGCGCCATCTAATGAATCGTGTGGCCGAGCCGGCACCGGCCGTGCGCCTGTCGCTCACGTCGCCAGGGAACGAGAGCTCGCTGAGCCGACGGGCTCGGATGTCTGCGGCAGCGGCGGCCTGCGCTCCGGAGGCTTCTTCTTGGGCGGGGCCGGCAGCAGGCCTTCCCTGATCGCCTGCTTCCGGGCGAGCTTGCGGGCCCGGCGAACGGCTTCGGATTTCTCACGCGTCTTTCGCTCGGACGGCTTCTCATAGGAGCGCCGTTGCTTCATCTCGCGAAAGACGCCTTCGCGCTGCATCTTCTTCTTCAGGACGCGAAGCGCCTGGTCGACATTGTTGTCGCGGACGAGAACCTGCATTGAAACTCCTCGCTGGCTGCAAAACGGGCGATCCTGCACGCAGCCAATTGCGCAGGACATCGTTATGAATGGGAGGATGAGCGCAACCGCTCAGACTTTCGCCGAACTCGAACGAGCGGTGTGGCCCGTCACGGCGATGCGGTTCAATTGAGATGACGTGACCACCCTCGACCGGGCAAGTCAATCGATAAAGCCCCTCCTGGAGCTTTGCGTGCCATTTGGTGCAGTTCCCGGCGGCTGAAAACAAATCGGCTTATCTCCTTGCAAAAAACCGAAAGACGTGTATATTGAGCGTATTCGATTAGCCGCTGTGCCTTGTTGAACGCGCCCGCGGGCTCCTTTTCCAAAGACATCGACGAAGTTGAAACGACCGCGCGATCGTCGCGCGGCATGCGCTCGCGCGCTTTGGAGAAGAAAATGACGACAGGTACCGTGAAGTGGTTCAACGGCCAAAAAGGCTTCGGATTCATCCAGCCGAACGACGGCAGCAACGATGTGTTCGTTCACATCAGCGCGGTTGAACGCGCTGGTCTTTCCGGGCTGGCCGAAGGCCAGAAGCTCAATTACGAGCTCAAGACCGACAAGATGCGAGGCAAAGTCAGCGCCGAGAACCTCTCGCTGGCCTGATCTCGACGCACCGTTTCACGGATGTACTGAAACGGTAGCGTGCCCGCTCGATCCCCGGATTGAGCGGGTTCTGTCCATTGGATGAGAGGGTGAAGGATGAGCGCCAGCAAATCGGCAGGACCGTCACCTGAATCGATCGCCCGCGCCGCTCGCCAGCGGCTGGCCGCGGAAGAGGGCGTGCGGGCGATCGCGGACGTCGAACGGCAGGGCGTCGAGCTTCGCAAGAACATGGCCCGGCTGCGCGAGTTGCGCGAGGCCAAGGAAGCCGCCGACGCCGCTATTGCCGCGACATTGCCGCCGCCGGCGCCGAAAAAGCGCGCCAGGAAGCCGTCGCGATAGGTGGCCTCGATATCCGTCGATGAATTCGTCGCGGATCCAGTCACAAGCCGGAGAGCGCTGATCGTGCCCAGAGCAAAGTCGGACGGCCGCGGAACGATCACCTTTACGCTCGCGCTGGGCGCAGCCCGGCAGATATGCAGGCTGACGACGACATTTCAGACCGACAAGCAGGCCTTCAGCTACCTTCACAAATACCGGACGGAGTTCGAGCAGATGGCGCGGGCGCGGCTCGCGTCCGGAGAGCTCGAAGACGGCGTCGTCGTGCTCTCGATGCTCTAGGACCGGGCCGGCGAGATGCCGGGGCTATTTTGGAGAGGCTTTCGCACGGGCTTCCCGCGCCAGGCGCTCGGCCTTCAGCCGCTCGCGTTTCATCGTCGTCTCTGAAGTTCCCGACCGTGCGCAGCACGTCAGCGCCGCGCTCCGCGCCAGGATCGTCAGCGATCCGGGCGCGATGCTGGCGATGACCTGCCGTCAGTGATGGTGATGGCGCCAATTGCCGCGCCCGCGGTACCACCCATAGTGATGCCCGCGATTGCCATGCCAGCCGTGATGACCGTGACCATGGCCATGGCCGCCACGGACCTGGATCACGGCATCGTCCTGCGCGATGGCTGGCGGTGCCATGCCCAGCCGGGCTGAGGCCGGCGAGATTGCTCCCATCGTCGCGATCAGTGCCGCGGTCGCGGCCAGTCCGAAAAGCTTCGTCATTTTTCTCCCTCGCTGCTGGTCTGAATCGCCGCGATCACGGGCGATAGTCGAGCGCCAGCCTCAACGGGAAAAAGTGGCAATCGTTCCCAACGATTCGCATGAAGTGCGGGAGGGCGTCACACACCTGCTATGCCGCTTCCGTCTGCTTCGACAGCAGCTGCTTCAGCTTCGTCGCCGGCACGGCGGGGCTGAACAGCCAGCCCTGCATCTGGCTGCATCCGAGCTGGCGCAGCACCTCGGCCTGCGCCTCCGTCTCGACGCCTTCGGCGGTCGTTGCCATGTGGCGCGCGGCGGCCATGTGGACCACGGCCTGCACGATCGGGGAGGAGTCCTCCGAACGGCCGATGTCGTTGATGAAGCTGCGGTCGATCTTGATCTTGTCGAACGGGAAGCGGTGCAGATAGCTCAGCGACGAATAGCCGGTGCCGAAATCGTCGAGCGCGATGCGCACGCCGAGCTCGCGCAGCTGCTGCAGGATCGTCAGCGCCTCCGCATCGTCGCGGATCAGCACGGTTTCTGTGATCTCGAGCTCGAGCCGGCCGGGCGCAAGCCCCGACTCGGCGAGCGCGGCGGCGACCTTCAGCGCCAGCGACCGCGACCGGAACTGCACCGGCGAGACGTTGACGGCGATGTGGATCTTGCCGGGCCAGCTCGCGGCCTCGGTGCACGCCTGCCGTAACACCCATTCGCCGATCTCGCCGATCAGGCCGGTGTCTTCCGCGACCGGAATGAAATCGGCCGGCGAGACCATGCCGCGCTCCGGATGGCGCCAGCGCAGCAGCGCCTCGCAGCCGGTGACGACATTGGCCGCGAGATCGACCAGCGGTTGGTAATGCACCTCGAACTCGCCGCGCGCGAGCGCCTGGCGCAGATCGAGCTCGAGCTGACGGCGCAGCCTGGCCTTGGCGTCGTATTCGGGCACGAAGATGCGGAAGGTACCACGTCCTTCCGATTTCGCGGCGTACATCGCGAGATCGGCGCGCTTGAGCAACTCGTCGGGATTATCGCCATGCTCGGGCGCGATCGCGATACCGATGCTGGCATCGGTCCGGATGTCCTGGCCCTTGCAGCTCACCGGCGTCCGCAGCGCCTTGAGGATGGTGTCGGCGAGCGTCGCCAGCTCGGCCTGATCGCTGCTTCCGGCCTTGATGACGGCGAATTCGTCGCCGCCGAGCCGCGCGACGAGATCGTTGCCGCTGACGCAGGCGCGCAGGCGGCTTGCGACCTGGCGCAGCAGCTCGTCGCCGACCTCGTGGCCCAGCTGGTCGTTGACACCCTTGAACTCGTCGACGTCGATATAGAGGATCGCGAACGGCTTGCCTTGGGCCAGCTCGGCGACGCGGCGCTCGAGATGGCCGCGCATCAAGACGCGGTTGGGCAGGTCGGTCAGCGCGTCGTAATGCGCCATATGCGCGATGCGCTCGTCGGCGCGGATGCGCTCGGTGACGTCGTCATGGGTGGCGAGCCAGCCGCCAGAAGCGCCGGGCTGGTTCTTGATCTCGATCAGGCGTCCGTCGGCGGTCTCGACGATCGTGCTCTGGGTCAGTCCGACGTTGCTCAAAATGCCGTCGCAATAGGCATCGACGTCGCCCTCGAACGAGCCGGTGTCGTGGCGGTGCCGGATCACGTCGCGGAAATAGGCGCCGGGCTTCAGCACGGCCGCCGACAGATTGTACATCTCGATGTAGCGGCGGTTGCAGACGATGAGCCGCTCGTCCTGGTCGAACATCAGCAGGCCCTGCGTCATCGTGTTCATCGCGGTGTCGAGCCGCTGCTTCTCCAGCGACACGCGCCGCGTCACCTGGCGGAAGATCAGGAACAGCGTCAGTACCAAGAGGCCAATCGAGAGCGCGGCGACGTTGACGAAGAATTTCGTCTGCGCGCGCCAGGTGGCGAGCGTTGCGTCCAGCGACCTGGTCGCGACCACCACCAGCGGTTCGCCGGCGAGAAGGCGGGAGGCGACGATGCGGTCCTTGCCGTCGATCGGGCTGGTGAGCTTCGTCGAGACGGAGGTGCGATCGAACACCGCGTTCTGCTCCGCCGAGCCGATGCGATAGTTCTGCCCGATCATCGCGTCGACATGCGGAATGCGCGCGAGCAGCTGGCCGCTCTGATGGTACAGCGCGATCGAGGAATCCTCGCCGAGCCCGGCCGAGGCGAAGAAGGATTCGATCTGCTCCGGCGCGATCGCGCGCGAGACCATGCCGAGGAATTGGCCGTGCGGCCCGGAGACGCGCCGCGCGAACACGATCGCGGGGCCGTTGCCGATCCGGCCGCCGGGAACGACCTCGACCTCTTCCTGCGCAATCGGATCGTCCTTGAGCCGCTTGAAATAGTTGCGGTCGGCGACCGAGACGTCGGCGACCGGCCAGCGCCGCGACGAATTGATCAGAACGCCCTCGGAATCGAACACATTGGCGCCGGCGACGTCGGTCCAGCCGCTGGCCTTGGCGCGCAGCATCTGGTGCATGGCGAGCGAGCCCATCTGGCCGCGGAACAGCTCGGGTGACTCGATGCCGTGGCTTTCGAGCTCGGCGATGACGCTTTTCTGGAACACCGCGAAATCCGCGAACTCGCGGTCGTAATGCCGGGCGAGCAGCCGGACCGCACTCTCCAGGCTGTCGCGGCCGCTCTCGATCGCATTCTGCCGGAAGCGGTCGACGGTGAGCGCGGTGCCGATGGCGGTGGCAAGCATCAGCACGAAGCCGCCGGCGATCAGCCACGTCAGCGGCGCGCCGCGCCAGCGGCGGAGCAGCGCGCGCAGTCGCGCGGTCCATCGGATCGATGCGCCCATCCAGCCCTCCCGTGGGATGCAAGATGCAGCAAAACCGACAAGAGCCCGTTACCACGTAGGGTTAGGAGAATATGAATTTGAGTGGAATCAGAGGGTTGGTTCCACCGCCGAAGTTATTTGGCCCACCCAAACAGAACGGCGTCATGGCCGGGCTTGTCCCGGCCATCCACGCCTCTCGCCTCGGCACGAAGAACGTGGATGCCCGGGCCTTCGCCTCGCCGAAGCGGCTTCGGCCGCGCAGGCGGGACATGCCCGGCATGAGAGCGCAGCGAGATCTTACCGTTTGATCTCCCAGTTCAACGCTTCCGCATTGTCCTTGGCGAACATCTCGGGCACGTCGAACTTGCCGGTCTTGAGGTCATAGCGGCATGTCCAGTCCCCCAATCCCTTCACGGCCACGTTCTTCGGGTGCTTGTCCATTGCGCCCGACAGCGAGATCAGGAGGTAGCGATTGTTGGGCCAGTCGACGCCGAGCCAGCGATAGGCGTCCTCGGTGCCTTTCATCAGATTGGCCGAGATGTGGTAGTCGAGCTTCATCCTCTTGGTGTCGGGCCGGCTGTGGAAATAGGCCCAGGCGAGATCGCTGAGCGACTTCTTCGTCGCATTCACGAAGGCGCCGTTCTCGATATGGTAGAGAAACAGGTCCTGCGAGCCCGAGCCGGTCTTCTGCATCCGCACCAGCCATTGCGAGTCGCTGGTGAAGCGGAAGCCGGCGCCATAGCCCTGCTCCGGCTTCAGCTCCGTCATCTGGTCGCGGCGCCGCGCCCAGACCTGCCATTTGACGCCGAACAGGTCTTCACTGTCCTTCATATACTGCTCGAGCTTGGTGGCGCCGTCGGGCGAGGTGAAGGCGAGGTCGGCATCGTCGGTGAGGACGAAGCCCGGCGGCGGGCCGGAGGCGGCGAGTGCGGGGGAGGCGGCGAGCGTCAAGGCGAGCGCCAGCCAGGATGCGGTCCACGGCGCGGTGCGGAACGATGCGATCACGGAAAAATCCTTTGAAAATAGCCGCAAGAAAACCGGCAACAAAAACCGGCAAGGCGGCCTCGCTCATTGGACGCCGAGGGGGCCGTCCGGGTTCATCGGCCGCAGCGACGGGAGAGGATCATGCGATCGGCCGTCTTGCTGCCGGTGCCAAATCAGCGCAGGCTGCCGCCTTCGGCTGATTTGCGATTTAAGGTCCGTTTCCGATGATGACCGCATCCAAGGCCCTCATTGCGCTCTGTCTGCTTGCGGTGGTCGGCACCGTCTTGGTGATCGGCCCCACCGAGCTGCGCCGTCTGTTGCCCGGCGGGACCACCACCGAGGTCGCGAGGGCGGTGAAGCCGGAAGCCAAGGTCGCGGCCAACGTCGAGCCGAAGCCCGACGAACCGAAGCTCGCAGCGGCGCAGCCCACGCCATCTCCGTCGGCGGAACAGACCGCCCCGCCGAAGCCGGCTCCGCTCGCAGAAACCCAGAAACAGGTCACCGCCGCGCTCACCGATCTCGCTCCGGTCAAGCCGCCGGCGGCGCCGACCGATGCCGGTCCCCGCTTCGACGTCGCCCGTATCGATGACCAGGGCGAAGCGGCGGTGATCGCAGGCCAGGCCACGCCCGGCGCGAAGGTCGAGCTGCTGCGCGACGGCAAGGCGCTCGACAGCGTGGTCGCCGATGCGTCGGGCCAGTTCGTCGTGACGCCGCCAAAACTTCCCGCCGGCTCCTATGAATTGACCCTGCGTGCGAAAGCGCCCGATGGCACCATCACGCAGTCCAGCCGCACCATGCCGGTGACGATCGCGGAAGCCGCGCCGCCGCCCGCGCCTGCCGTCAAACAGGAGCCGAAGCAGGCCGACAAATCCGATGTCGTGGCGTCCTTGCCGGCGCCGCGTCTAGCCTCCGCTCCGGAAAGGCCGGCGGCCCGGCCCAGAATGATGGGCGCTGCGAAGCCGAAGGTTTTGGCGCGGGCGCCTGCGGCTACGACCGTCGCATCGGCGTCGCCTGCGGATGCGCTCACCGGCACGCCGGCGGAGGCGGGCGGCAGCCGGGTGATCTCGCGCGGCGACAGCCTGTGGGCGCTCAGCCGGCTCGCTTATGGCGACGGCGCCCGCTATTCGGTGATCGTCAACGCCAACCGCGACAAGATCCACAACCCCAATCTGATCTATCCCGGCCAGACTTTTGTGATGCCGCAGAAGGCGGAGTGAGGATGGTCTCTCCTCTCCCTCTCCCCGTTCTCTTGTCTAGCCGAAGCCCGCCTTCGGGCGAAGGCGGATACGGGGAGAGGCGTAGGCGGCCGATGGCCGCCGTACTTTAGAAGAACGCCGATGCAAAGCATCGGCTATGGTGAGGGGCCTCTCTCCAAACGGCCGTCTGTCGCGAGACCTGTACCCCCTCACCCGGATCGCGCCGGACGATGCTTCGCATCGCCGGGGGCAATCCGACCTCTCCCCGCAGGCGGGGCGAGGTAAGGGGTCCGCGACGCTTTGACCTGTACGCCTTCGGAACATTTAGTTCCCTCGCGCGTCTTTGTCTTGCGACGCGATGCGCGCCTGGCGCTGGAGGAGGGCCAAGGTGGAGAGGTCAGCGATCATGCCGGGATCACGGATGGGCCTTCCGCTGCTGGGTGCGGTCCTGGTGATGGCGGCAGTGCTGCTGCCGAATAGAGCCGAAGCCCAGTTCGGCATTCGCGGTGGCCCGCTTGGCGTTGCGCGCTTTGCCGTCGGCCACGTGATCGGCATGTCGCGGCTGCGCCATGCTCGCATGGCGGTGCGGGGCGGGCGCTATCGCTCCGCCGCGCTGCGGTCACAGGATCCCCGCGGCGCCGAACGCGAGCAGATGTCCAATCCCTACATCATCCGCGCGGCGCTCTCGGCGCAGGCCGCGCTGTCGGGCTGGCGCGGCGGCCGCCGACCGCAGGGCTGGTGGCGGCATCCCGACGGCAGCTACGGCTGGGCCGGCCCGGTGTTCTGGCCGTTCGCGCAGGACGATCTCACCAATGCGGTGATCTTCGCCGATATGACCAGCATCTCGCTTTACGGCTATGGCGACATCTACGCCGCGATCTTCGCGCCCTATGCGGTGACCGAGCTCGCCGCCTACACCGCGCCGCAAGGCCGGCGCACGCGAAAAATTCCGTCGGCGCAGGATATCTGCGACATCAGCGATCCCGCCGGCTTCCCGGTAGATCGCATCGCGAGCGCCGTGCAGCTGAGCGAATTGCAGCGCACCGCGCTCGACGAGCTCAGTGCCGCCTGGCGCGCCGCCAGTGACGGCATTCGCGCGGCGTGCCCGACGCAGGTGCCTGCGACGGCGGCGGATCGCCTCGGCCTGATGCGCCAGCGCCTCGAGGCCATGATCAAGGCGACCGATGCCGTCGCCACGCCGCTTGCGAAATTCGAAGGTCTCCTCGACGACGGCCAGAAGGCAAAGCTCGATGCGCTCGCGAACGAGCGCCGCGCCGCGCTCGCCGCCGGCCAGCGCAAGGATGCGCGGGCGGAAGCAGCCTGCGATGCCGGCTACGATCCCCGCTATGACATCCAGGCGCAGCGTCAGTACGAACAGCTCATCCAGCAGCAATGGCCCGCCGCCGAGATCGCGTCCACGCTCAAGCTCGACGAAGTCGCCCGCGCCCGCTTCGAAGTGCTCCAGGACACCACGCTCCGCACCCTGGAAACGCTCAGCGCCTGCCCGACCAAGCCCGAAGCGACCCCGCAGGCCCGCCTCGCCGCCGTGAAGGCCCGGCTGGAGACGATGCTGCAGTCCGTCAAGGACATCAGCGATGCGCTTGATGATTTCGAGGCGGACCTGAGCGACGAACAGAAGGCGGCGTTTGAGGCGATGGGGCCGAAGCGGGGGGCGTGATCAGAGCGTTTTCGAGCGAAGTGGATACCGGTTCGCGTCAAGAAAACGCGTCAAACCAACAGCCTATCCGCAGGCCCAGTCGAACTTCATATCCCTGAAGTCGAGCTGCGCATTGCCGCCGCCGAAATTGTAGCCGCCGAAATATTCCTCGAATTCGATGTAGAACGGGCTCATCTCCGGCACCGCCTGGCACGGCCGCATGGTGCCGCCGAGATGGTTGTGGGCGTGGTCCTTGCCCCAATCGTGCAGGCGGAAATTGTCGCGGCTCGGCACGCCGTCGACAAAATAGTAATAGGACTGGTAGCCGGTCGGCGGGTTTTTGCGCGTGTGCTCGTCTTGCGGGCCCTTGCCGGCGTTGGGATCATCAGCGCGCGGCGCGATTGCAATCGCGCGGGTCTCGGTGAGATCGGCGCGCGGCGGGTTTGCAAACATCTTCTTGGCGTAAGGCGCGGCCGCCTCGAAGAACGCACTGGCGCCGCCGACATCGAGCCAGCGCGGCCGGTCCGCCGTTGCGAGTGCCAGCGGCGCCGGCGGCGTCGCGAACGCGCCTTCGTACTCGCTCCTTGTCAGCAGCAGGGCCGCATATTCGTAATCGAGAATGTCAGTCATCCGCGAGAGCCGCGGATGCGCTGGCCGCGCCATCACCGCGTCGCGGATTTCAGGGTCATCCGGCGCGCCGCCGTCATTGTGGTCGGGCGCGGTCGCAAAGAAGGACACCGCGACGATGTCCTCGCCATGCACGCGATAATCCTCCGGCAGTTTGAGTGTAAAGCCGTGCATCAGCGGAAAGCCGGTGACGGGGTCGAGCGGCCATAACTCGCTGCTGATGCCCGGCGGCAGCCCATACACCCAGCCCTGGTCGCGCTCACGATCGACGGGCCGATCCAGCATCTGCAAATCATACGCGCGCGAGGGCAAGGCAAACGCCACGGGGCTCTCCCATCCGAATTCACGCCTCGCCGTTGAGGCGAGGGTTAGTCGCAGGGAGGAGGGATGTGGTTCGTGGAGGCATGCCACAAGAGATCGTCGCGCGGGTGGGGCTCAATTGAAGATCCCGGCGCGCGACGCCGAGGCCGCCGACGCCGCGCAGCTCAAGCGATCCATCCTCAAGGCCGCCTTCGAAGGCCGACTGGTTTCGCAGGCCGCGACGGACGAACCAGCGCGCGCGTTGCTCGCGCGCCTTGCCGTGGATCACAGCGAAGCTCCATCCCAGCGAGCGCTGCGCAACTCGGCGGGGTCAAAGGAGCTTGCAATCCAATGATATACATCGCATGATATACTTATAAAGAATGAATATCATGGAGGTTCCAGTGCAAGTCTCCAAATGGGGCAACAGCCTCGCGGTTCGCCTGCCCAAGGCCTTGGTCGATGAACTCGGGCTCAAGGAAGGCGATGAAATCGATGTCGTGTCCGCCCGAAAGGGCGTGATCGAAGTCGAGACCAAGGAAGAGCGGCGCCGCCGGGCGATCGAAAACATGCGTGCGCGGAAATGGCCGGCCCTGCCGGCGGACTACAAGTTCGATCGCGACGAGGCGAACGAACGGTGAGCGCGTTTCTCGATACCAACATTCTCGTTTACGCCCAGCAGACTGGCCCCAAGGCCACCATCGCGCAGGATCTGATCGCTCAGGGCGGGACGATCAGCGTGCAGGTCCTGAACGAACTGACGAATGTATTGCGCAAGAAAGACAATCGAAGCTGGCGCGATATCGAACTCGTTCTCGATGACGTCGACAACGCGCTCGATTCCGCTCTGCCACTGACAGCTACGACGACGCGTGCCGGCCTTGCGCTCGCGCGGGATCACGGCATCGCCTTCTACGATGCGCTGGTCGTGGCCACCGCGATTGAGGCCGGCTGCGACGTGCTGTACACCGAGGACATGCAGCACGGCCGCAGCATCGGCGGACTCTCCATCGTCAATCCGTTTCTGGGAAGCATGCCCTGAACGCCCAAACCCTCGAAGGCACTTGGCGAAAAGCTGGCCTAAATCCTCGTTGCTGCTATCTTGCCAGCCTGACGCCCACTCGAACGATATCCCTGAAATCAAGCTGCGCGGCTTCTGCGACGCCGATGACCACTTCAACAGCACGCTTGGCTGAGCTGGCAGACCTCTCAGAGGTCTTCATCGATGTCTCTGATATTGCAGAAACATCCGAGTCGTTTTTTCATGCAGCCAAATTACGGCACGCCGAGACCGCGACTCGAACGTCAGAGGCGCCGCCTGAACAGGATGAGCCTCGTCCAAAATCCCGATGATGCCATACTACCCCTGTTTTGCCCGACGCGTCAAGCGAAATTTCGAAAAATCCGCATTCGGCGCAGGCTCGCGAGATCAACCAGCACCTTCCCTACTGTGCATGGGGTTGTTTTCGAATTTTGTGGCCGGCTACCCGCGCATTCGCGCCGCTGCCGCATCCACCACGCTCTCCGCCTCGTCGTGCCAGCTCAAGATCTCCATTGCCAGCACCGGGTGATTGAACCCCTTGAGCTGGAGGTCATCGAGCGCGCGGGCTTCGACGTAGGGCTCGACCATGCCGTAGACGCGGCGGCTGACCACGATCTGGTTGGGCTTGGCCTCGCCGCAGAGGCGGGAGGCGAGGTTGGTGACGCTGCCGATCGCGGCATATTCCAGCCGCTGCTCGAAGCCGACCTGGCCGAGCGTGGCATAGCCGAGCGCGATGCCGATGCCGAACCCGAGGCTGTGCCCGCGGTTGCGCCAGCGCTCGGTCAAGGGGCCGATGGTGTCGCGCATCTCCACCGCCATCTTCACGGCGCGCTGGACGTGGTCCTCGAACTGGATCGGCGCGTTGAACAGGATCATCACGCCGTCGCCGGCATATTTGTCGAGCGTGCCCTCGTATTTGAAGATCAGCTTGCCGAGCGCGGCGTGATATTCGCGCAGCACGTTCATCGCCTCTTCCGGCTCGGTCGCTTCCGTGAACGCCGTGAAGCCGCGCAGATCGCAGAACACCACCGTGACCTCGCGGCGCTGGCTGGTGAGCAGCCCCTCGGGACTGTCGGAGGAGGCGATCAGCTGCGCCACCTGTGGCGCCAGGAAACGCTCGAGCTTGCGGATGCGCTCGATCTCGCCGAGCTGGGTCGCGACCCGCTCCTCCAGCGACTTGTTCCAGTCCTTGAGCTGCTCGGTCTGCTGCTTGAGCTTGTCGGCCTGGGCGCGCACGGTCTCGTGCGCCGCCTCCAGCGCATGGCTCTTGTGATCGACCTCGGTGAACAGCCGCGCATTGCGCATCGCCAGCACGGCCTGGTTGGCGAAGGTGCGCATCAAGCCGGTGACGTTGCCGGCGAACTCGCCGCTCGAGCGGCGCAGCACCACCAGCGAGCCCAGCGTGCCCTGCTGGTCGATTAGCGGCACCACCAGCACCGAATGGAAGCCGGCATTGACCGCGACATCGCGCAGCGGCTGCCCGGTCGCGTGGTCGAGATCGGCAATTGCAATCGGCTCGCCGCTTCTGGCGGCATCGCTCAGGATGTTGTCGTCCTGGTCGATCGTGACATGCGCGCCCTCAGCCGATTTGTCGATGCCGTTGGATTCGACCAGTTTGAAGCGGCGCGTCTCGGCATCATAGCCGTAGATCAGCACCGCGTCGGCATGGGTGATCTCGATCGCGCGCGCCGCAATGGTCTGCAGCACCGCGTTGAGGTCGAGCGAGGCGGCGACCGCGCGGCCGACCTCTTCCAGCACCTTCAATTCGTTGATCGACTGCGCGAGATCGCGGGTGCGCTCCTCGACCTTGGTCTCGAGATTGGAATAGGTCTCCTGCAGCTGGCCGGCCATGCGGTTGAACTGGCCGGCGAGGTCTTCCAGCTCGTCGGAGGTCTTGACGTCGATGCGGTGGTTGAAATCGCCTTCGCCGAGCTTGTGCGCGCCGTCGCGCAGCGCCGTGATCGGAATGATCATGCGGCGCGCCAAAAGCGTGCCGGCGAGGATCGCGACCATCAGGCCGATCCCTATCAGCAGCGCGATGCGCACAAGCTGGTCGCGGATCGGCATCAGGGCCTGCGCGGCCGGCTGCTCGAACAGCACGCTCCAGCCGAGCTTCGGCACGGTGCTCGCAGCTGCCAGCACCGCACGACCGTTGAAGTCGACGCCCGATGTGTCGGGCTCGCGGCCGGGCGCGATGGCAGCCGCGACCTGCGGCAGTTTCGACACATCCTTGCCGACTTCGGGTCCCTTCGACGACGTCGCCAGCACGCGGCCGTGCCCGTCGACCACATAGGCGACCGCCGCCTTGCCGACTTGCGCGTCGGACAGTAAGTCGGAGAGGAAGCTGAGATCGATCTCGGCCACGGTGACGCCGGCATTGAAGCCGGAATGCGCCACCGAGATCGACATCATCGGCGTCTGCTCCACGAACCAGGGCGGCGCATAGCTGACGCCACGGGTGACCGCTTCGGTGAAGCGCATGTCGCGCGCAAGGTCGGCATTGCTGCCGGTCGTGGTCGACTGGCGCGAGACGCGCAGCACCTCGCGACCGTCGCCGTTGAGCTGGAACAACTGCGTGACGACCGAGACCTGCTGCAGGAGCTGGGCGTAGTCGGCGCGGCGCTTTTCGAGCGTGTCCCGGCTGGCCGTCGTCACCCAGCTGATCTGGCGCCCGATCTCGGAGACGGATTGCTCCATCCGGCGCGCCGCGGCCTGTGCCTTGTCCTCGAGACCGTCGGTCAGCTGTGTCTTGGTGGCGCGGTAGGAGATCCATGTCTCCATTGCGCCGTTGACGGCGAGCACGAACACGACGAGGCCGACGAGGGAGACGACATATTTGGCGAACAGGCCCTCGCGCAGAAACCGTGTCTTGTCGTTCGCCCCAGCCATCCGGATCCTCTCGCGCTGCCATCGACGCTGCGCGCTACGGGCCGTGCGGGCCCCGCCGCCCTTCTATCACAATTTGGGCCGCGGGACCGGTGGACCGGCCGGCGTGGTTACCCGTTGTGCACGCCGGGTCGGGCCGAAACAGTGCTGAATTGCCGCAGCCTCATCCGTTTGGAGGAAGCCGCCGATGGGAGGGCCGATGTAAGGGTTGGCGTGGAGTCCAGAGCGTTGGTCCGCCCGTCATCGATTGAAGAGCTGCCGCAGCACGTCGTTCATCGGCTGGCTGTCCTGCTGCGCCATCGGCGGGTTGTCGAGGGCCTGGCTTTGGCCCTGACCCTGACCTTGCGCCGAGGGCTCGGGCGAGACCAGCGGCGCCGGCCTCGACGGCCCTGCCGGCAGGCTGCGGCTGCGGCCGGTCGCAGCTCCAGTGCCCGAGCCGGACGCCGCCCCGCTGGAAAGCCCCTGCTGGATCAGATTGCCGATCGCCGCGCCCAGCGGGCCGCCGAGCAGATCGTTCTGCGCCGGCTGCTGGGCTTGCGGATTGGCGTTGCCGCCGGCCGGCGCGGTCGTGCCGCCGAGCCCGAGGTTGCCAAGGCTGCTCAGGATATTGTTGAGCCCGGCGCCGTCGGGGCCGAACAGCCCTTTGCCCATCTCGCGCAGCTTGGCATAGGCGGCATCGGGGTTATCGAGCATGCCGGCCATATCCGGATAGATCCGCGGCTGCGACCAGCTGCCCGTGATCATCACGGGGATGCCGAAGCCGACCGGCTCGTTGGTGCGGCCCTGGCCTTCGGTCGTCATCACCAGTTTCGGCTCGACGCGAAAACCCATCATCTTGGTGTCGAGCGCAATGGTGCCCGCGCCGGTTACGCGCACCAGCGGCCCGATCAGATTGAGATCGGTCGTCACGGCCTGGCCCTTGTCGATGCGGAACGAGGCCGAGAGTTGCGACAGATCCGTGCTCTGCTCCTGATTGCTGCTCTGGTTATCCTGCCAGCCCGACAGCGTGCCCGATGCCAGCGAGCGGATCATCTGCGCGACGTTGATGCCGCGGATGGCGCCGTCCTGGAAGTTGACGAAGGCGGTGCCCTGCATGTTCGCCATCAGTGCGCGCTGGCTGGTGCCGGCGCTGCGCAGCGCGAGCTTGGCCTGCAGCTTGCCGTCGATCCGGTCGAATTCGGCAAGGCCCTGCAGCAGCGGCAGCGCGCGTACGCCGACGAGGTCGGAATGCATCGCAAAGCTCGGCGCGCCGCTGGTCGCATCCAGGATCACCTCGCCCGAGACCTGGCCGCCATAGGCGCCAAGATTGGCGGTACCCGCCTTCAGCACGCCGCCGGCAAGCTTCGCATCGAGCGCCAGCGGCGCGAGACGGGCATCACCGATCACGGCCTCGTTCGCGGAGATCCGCACCTGTGCATCGACATAATTGAGTCCGGACACGTCGATCGGCGCATCGCTCCATGGCTGCCCCGGTGCTCCCTGCGGCGATCTTGCCAGCGGAATTGCGAGCCGCTGGAAGTCGAGATCGACCTTGACCAGCGGCTTGCTTGCGATGTCGACCGAGGCCCAGCCGTTGAACGCGCCGTCGCCGAGCGTGCCGTTGACGCCGTTGATCATCACGAGGTCGCCGCTCAGCCGCATCTCGGCGTGACCTGCGAGCCGGGACTTCAGCACATCAGGCATGTCGATCGCGAAATCCACCGGAATGGTCGGCCGGTCGGCAGGCGGCGCCGGTGCGATCGCCTTGATGTCGAATTTGGTCGGGTGATCGCCGACGCGCGCGGTGCCGGTGATGTTGACCTTGCGGTCGCGACTGACGACGGCATCCGCGTTGATGGCGCTGATGCTGCCCTCGATGCGGTCGCGGAGGCGCGCGAAGGCGACCTCGCCATCGGTGATCCTGACGCGGTCGATGGTTGCACCGCCAGCATCGAGCGCGAGCGGCTTCGACGAAGTGCCGGCATTCGGCAGGCGCTCACGCAGCAGCGGCTGGTAGAGCACGGGGTGGGTGACGACGAGCTCACTGATCCTCGGGCTGCCCGACCACACGCTCGCGAGCGACATGTCGGCCTGCACGCTGTCGATGGTGAGGCGCGTGATCCCGCTGCGGTCCTTGGGATCGGCAAGCGTGAGATCGTTCAGGGTGACGTTCAGCGTCGGCCACAGGCTGATCCTGGTGGTGCCGTCGATCGACAGGCGATAGCCGGTCGCGCTCTCGACGCGCGCGGCAATCGTCGAGGTCAGGAAGCCCGAGGGGATTCCGACCACGAGCAGAAGCGCGATCACGACGATGACAGCGGCGATCGCGGCACCGATGAATTTCATGGCTCTCATGTCGACTTTCCAACGACGGACGAACCGCGCCGAGCCCGGCTGCCCATCCGCCCGTTGCGCGTGAGTTTATCCCGGGACGGCAAGCCGCTCCAGCCGGTCAAAAATAGTCGGGGGGTGCTGCAAAGTTATGTGACTTATGACACACTTCTCCGGCGCGGTTTTACGCGATTCTGACGTCGGTGGTTCCAGGCGATTTGACGACGAAATCGACAAGCAAGTTCACAAGGACGTTGAAATGAGCAAGCAGGCCGAATTTGCGGTCATCCTGAAGATGAACCCGATGTTCGCCGATCTCGGCGCGGACGAGCTCCAGCGGCTGTCCAATCTCTGCCACACCCAGAATCTCGCGAATGGTGAGGTGCTGTTCCAGAAGGGCGATCCCGGCGACGCGCTGTTCGGCGTGCGTCGCGGCCAGGTCCGCATCGAGACCGGCGCCTCCGACGGCAGCCGGCTGACGCTGAATTTCATGGGCCCGGGCGATCTGTTCGGCGAGGTCGCGGTGCTCGACGGCCAGAGCCGCACCGCGGATGCGACTGCGGGCGAGGCCAGCGAATTGTTCGTGCTGCGGCGCGAGGATTTTCTCGCCTTTCTCGAGCGCGAGCCGAAGGTCGCGATCAAGATCATCGCGCTGCTCTGCCAGCGCATCCGCTGGCAGAGCGAGCGCATGGAGGAATCCATGCTGCAGCCGCTGCCGGTTCGCCTCGCACGCCGGCTCTGCGCGCTCGCCGCCGATTTCGGCTCGGAGGTGCACATCTCGCAGGAGCAGCTCGGCGTCTTCGTCGGCGCCGCCCGCGAGAGCGTCAACCGCCAGCTCCAGGCCTGGCGCAAGGAGGCGATCCTTGATCTCCAGCGCGGCCGGATCCTGCTGCGGAACATGACCAAGCTGACGGCGATCGCACGGAACGAGTAGGGTCAAGTGATCGGGAGTCTCCGTCGGCGGACGCGATCTCGGTCAATCGTGATGATGCTGCACTGAATGTCTTCCTCGGTCAGGGTAAACAGAACTTCAGCGAGTCGAGTTCTGAGATCCGCCTCTGTCCAGTCGCCGCCTCGGAAAAGAATGAGACTTGGGCTGTCGCTGCCCGCAGTGGCGATCAGTCGAGGATAGTCGAGGTCTGCCGTAACGACTGTGCGAGCCTCTTGCCGGGCGCGACCGATGATTTCAACATCGCTCGCATCATGAAGTCCGATGTCGGAGGCGTGGACGGTGTCATGCCCCGTATCCGTTAGCCAGCGCGACAGCGCTGGTGAAAGGGGCATGTCGATGAGGAATTTCACTTAGCCGGAACTGTGGGGCGCAGCTCGACGGTTTCATCCTCAACAAGGAAGGCCGCGTAGCGCAATGCTTCGTCAATGTCTTCTCGTTCAAGATACGGGTAGTCTTTCAAGACGGATTCACGGGTCTCACCGGCGGCCAGCAGGCCGAGCAGCCGCGCAACCGGAAAACGCAGCCCGCGAATACAGGGCTTGCCGGTGCAGACTGCAGGGTCGATCGTGATGCGCGTGAACGTCATGGGCATAACATAGCGCCTGCGCGCGGCTTTCGCCAGTGGTGCGCCCGGCCCTTACTCCGCCGCGGGATGCACGATGTTCTTCGGCGCCGGTAACGCTTGCGGGGCCTCGTGATGATCGGCGCCATCCGCATCCTCGCTGTGCACGATCAGCCGCTTGCCGAAGCGCCAGATCAGGGCGCCGAGATCGTCCATCACCATGAACATCGCCGGCACGAACACCAGCGACAGGATGGTCGAGAAGATCAGGCCGCCGATCACCGCGAGCGCCATCGGCGAGCGGAACTCGCCGCCGGCGCCGACCGCGAGCGCGCTCGGCATCATGCCGGCGGCCATCGCGATCGTGGTCATCACGATCGGGCGGGCGCGCTTCATGCCGGCGTCGATCATGGCTTCGTCGCGCGGCTTGCCGGCGTGGATGGATTCGATCGCGAACTCCACCAGCATGATCGCATTCTTGGTGACGATGCCCATCAGCATCAGGATGCCGATCCACACCGGCGTCGTCAGCTGCTTGCCGGTGATGAGCAGGGCCGCGATCGCGCCGCCGATCGAGAGCGGCAGCGAGAACAGGATGGTGATCGGCTGCAGGAACGTGCCGAACAGCAGCACCAGCACGGCGTAGACCATCATCAACCCGGCCGTGATCGCAGTCGCAAAACCGTCGGACAGCTCGTTGAGGCTTTCCGCATCGCCCGAGGGTGAGACCTTCACGCTCTTCGGGAGGGTCTTCATCACGGGCAGGTCGTAGATCTTCTTGGTGGCATCGCCGAGCGCGGCCGAGCCGACGAGGTCGGCGGCGACGGTCGCCTGCCGTTCGCGGTCGTAGCGATTGATGCTGGTCGGGCCCTGGTCGAGCTTGACGTCGGCGATGACCGAGAGCGGCACGCCGCCCTTCTCGCCGTGCTCGCCGAGCGGCACGCGCAACTGTTCGAGCGTCTTCAGATTGCCGCGCGCGGCATCCTCGAGCTGGACGCGGACCGGCACCAGACGGTCGCCGACGTCGAATTTGGCCAGCGCCGGCCCGACATCGCCGATGGTGGCGACGCGGATGGTCTGCGACAGGCTCTCGGTGGAGACGCCGAGGCGCGCGGCGAGGTCGGCGCGCGGTTCGACGCGCAATTCGGGCCGTTCCAGCGTGGTCTCCGAGATCACGTTGGAGATGGTCGGAATCCGCTTCATCTGCGTCGCAAGCTCGCTGGCGACGTTGTTGACGATGTTGGCGTCGACGCCGGTCACGACCAGCGAGATGGCGCGCAGGCCGTTCTCGTCGAGGAACCAGAAGCGGATGTCCGGAATGTTCTCCAGCTCCTGGCTGATCGAGAATTCCAGCTCGCGCTGGGTGATGTCGCGGTCGCCCTTCGGCGTGTAGTTGATGATCAGGGAGGCGCGCCGGACTTCCTGGGTGCCGGGTGGAACGCGGCCGCCATCGACGAAGATGCTCTTCACCTCCGGCCGCTTGCGCAGCCGCGCGACGATGTCCTCGGTGACCTTCTCGGTGTAGGCGAGCTGCGTGCCCGGCGGCAGTTCGAGCGCCAGCAGCGAGCGCGCGCTGTCCTGCGCCGGCAGGAAGCCCTGCGGCAGCAGCGTGATGCTCCAGATCGAGGCGGCGAAGATGCCGAAGCCGATCAGCACCGTGATGAAATAATGCCTCACCGACCAGGCTACGATGCGGTGGTAGGACCGCAGCACGCGCCCGGGCGGCGGCTCCTCGTGATTGCCGTGCTTGAGGAAGTAGGCGGCCAGCACCGGCGTGACGAAGCGTGCGGCCAAGAGCGAGAAGAACACCTGCACCGAGACGGTGATGCCGAACTGCTTGAAGAACTGTCCGGCGATGCCCGACATGAAGCTTGCGGGTGCGAAGATCGCGATGATGGTCAGCGAGATCGCGATCACCGCGAGGCCGATTTCGTCGGCGGCTTCCAGGGCGGCACGGTAGGGCGACTTGCCCATGTTCATGTGCCGGACGATGTTCTCGATCTCGACGATGGCGTCGTCGACGAGAATACCGGTCGACAGCGTGATGGCGAGGAAGCTGACGAGGTTGAGCGAGAAACCGAGCAGGTCCATCGCCCAAAACGCCGGGAAGATCGACAGCGGCAGCGAGATCGCGGCGATGATAGTGGCGCGCAGGTCGCGCAGGAACAGCAGCACGATCACGACGGCGAGGATGGCGCCCTCGAACAGGGTCGAGATCGCCGCTTCGTAATTGCCGTTGGTGTATTCCACCGAGGTGTCGATCAGCTTGAGGTCGACATCGGGATAGGCGGCCTTGAGCGCGTTGATGCGCTTCTGCACGGCCTCCGCCACCTTCACGTCGCTGGCGCCCTTGGAGCGCTTGATGCCGAGCGCGACGATCGGTTCGCCGTTGAAGCGGGCGAAGGTGCGGCGGTCGGCGATGGTGTCGGTGACGGTGCCGAGGTCGTCGAGCCGCACCTCGCCGCCGCCGAACAGCGGGACCATGGTGCCGGCGAGGTCGCCCAGCGTCTTGGCGCCGGCCAGCGTGCGGATCGCCTGGTCGTTCTTGCCGATCTCGGCGCGGCCGCCAGCGACGTCGACATTGGTGCCGCGCAGGCTCTGGCTGACATTGACGGCCGTCAGCCCCATCGCCTGCAGGCGGTCGGGATCGAGCGACACCAGAATCTCGCGCTCGACACCGCCGATGCGCTCGACCTGGGCGACGCCGCGCACGCCCTGCAGCGCGCGCTTGACCACGTCGTCGACGAAGTAGGAGAGCTGCTCCGGCGTCTTGCCGGGCGAGATCGCGGCATAGGTGACGATCGGAAGGCCGATCACGTCGACGCGCTGGATCAGCGGCTCGGTGACGTTCTGCGGCAGGTTCGAGCGCACGCGCGTCACGGCGTCCTTGACGTCATTGAGCGCGCGGTCGGTATTGGTCTCCAGGGCGAACTGGATGGTGGTCACCGACAACCCGTCGGTGATCGAGGAGGTGATGTGCCTGACGCCCTCGACGCCGGAGACGGCGTCTTCAACCGTCTTGGTGACCTGGGATTCGAGCTCGGCCGGCGCCGCGCCGAATTGCGACACCGCGACCGAGATCACGGGAATGTCGGCCGAAGGCAGCCGCGTCACCGCGAGCTTCACGAAGGAGGTCCAGCCGAGCACCAGCAGGATGATCGAAAACACCACCGACGGCAGCGGATGACGAATTGACCATGCCGAAATATTGAGAGCCATCAGCGTACCCGCGTGCGATCGAGTTCATCGGCGAACATGGTCTTGATCTGGTCGCCGTCATGCAGCGAAGAGCCGGCATCGGCCACGACGATTTCGCCGACGTCGAGACCTTCCAGAATTTCCGTTTGGCTGTCGGACGTCAGCCCGACCCGCACCTTGCGCGTCTCGACGATGTTGCCTTTGACGACCTGCACGGTGAGATGGTCGATCGCGGTCTTGGGAACCGCGACGCCGCAGCTGCGCTTGGCGTCGATCGAGGCGCGGGCGAACACGCCGACCTTCAGCGAAGGATTGTTGGTGACGCTGATGCGGACGCGGCCGAGCTGGGTGGCGCGATCGATCTCGGGCGCGACCAGCCGGACCCGCCCGATCAGGTCGGGCGCGTCATCGCGGCTGATGCGCACGGTGGCGCCGGCGCTGAGCTTGGGCATGTGCACGGCCGGAACCTGGGCGTCGAGCTCGATCTCGTTGTTGACGGCGATGCGGAACATCGGGCCGGCCTGCGGCGAGGCGGGCGCGCCGACGATGGTGCGCACCTCGGTGACCAAGCCCGGCGCAGACGCCTTCAGCGAGACCGGGCCCTGCGGGCCGGGGCGCTGCGGCTGGCCCGGAATCTGCGGCGGCGCGGTCAGGCGCGCCAGTTCCTGATTGTCGGTGACAACAGTGCCTTCGGTGACGAAGAGGTCGGTGACCCTTGATCCCTCCTGGTCGGCGACGACCACGGCTTCGCGGCGCGGCACGAAGAAGCCGGTGACGCGGACGAGGTCGGAGAAGCAGGCATTGGTCGACTTCGTCACGATGACCAGCGCCTCGCTCGGCGTCTCCTTCACCTCGGGGCGCTTGCGATGCTCGAACAGATAATAGCCGACGCCGAGGGCCACGACGAAGGCCACGGTTCCAACCGGCTTGAGATATTCGGAGAGGTTCATCGCCGGATCATCCTGGCCTGGCTCACGGCCGTCCGCACGAGGCCTATGACGAGCATTTCCCTGAAACAAAGCGGCGTCCCGCAAGGCTGCGGGACGCGCTTTGGACGCATGACTTTACACCACATCACGACGGGTCACTTCAACGGATTGCGTCGTGCCTACTTCGAGGCAGTGGTCTTGTTTTCCATGTTGACGACCTGCACGCGGCGATTGACCTCGGCCATCGGCTGGCTCGGGTCCTTCAGCTTGCTCTTGCCGTAGCCGACGGTGACGAGGTCGGTCGCCGAGATGCTGTACTTCTCGACAAGGTAACGCTTGATCGAATCCGCGCGGCGTTCCGACAGGTCCTGGTTGTAGGCCTCGCCGCCGGCGGCATCGGTGTGGCCGGCGACCACGAAGGTCGAGCCCTTCAGGTCGGGACTGGTCAGCGCGCGGCCGAGCGCCTGCACGGAGGGAAGCGACTTGGCGCTGATATTGGCCGAGTTGTAGTCGAAGGTGATTTCGAGATCGATGTTCGGCTTGTCCTTGGCGGCCGAGGCGATCTCCTCGCGCTCGGTCGAGGACAGCGACCGGGTCGAGCGGCCGCGCACCGACTGGATCAGCTTGGTCTCTGCCGCGTTCGGCGCGGGATCGGCCTGCGGGGCGCCGATCGACAGGCCGCGGGTCAGCGGCTTCTTCGGCGGCGGCGCCAGCGCGCGGACGATCTCGTCCTCGGTGACGTTCTTGCTGTTGCCGTCATCGCCGGCGAAGGCGGTCGAGGTCGGCAGCGACAGGGCGGCGCCGATGGTGATGATCGACAGGATTGCGGTAAGTCCTTTTGCAGCCAGTCTCATTGCCAGTCCCTCCTGCGCAGCCAGCTCGCGCGGTTCTAAAATTCGTGCTTGAGGCCCCCCGGGAAAGGCCGCCTGCGGCATCCGCTCATTAGTCTTCTGTGGGCCGCCGAGGGTTCGAGGCCTCGATCGCCTCAACTCAAAAAAATACTAGCGGACTCCGTAGCTTGCGAATTCCTGAACGATGTTCGGGTCCATCGCCTTGGCATTGGCGATGTCGAGCGCCCCTTCCTGGGCGGAGCCGTTGCGCTGCTTGGCAAGGCCCCGCCCGTAGAGCGAGGAGGTCAGGCGCGGATTGATCCGCAACGCCGCGTCGAAATCGGCGATGGCGTTCTTCACCGCGCCCGATTTCAAATTGACCAGCCCGCGGCTGTCCAGCGCATCGACGAAGTTCGGCCGCAGCCGCAGCGCCTCATTGCAATCCTTCAGCGCGCCCTGGAGGTCGCCGACCACCGTGCGGGTCCAGCAGCGGTTGTTCAGCGCCTCGACGTCCTTCGAGTTGATCCGGAGCGTGTCGTCGAAATCCTTGATGGCGAGGCCGTAGGCACCCTTGCTGGCATAGACCTGGCCGCGCCGGTACAGCGCGTTCACGTCATCCGGGTTGGCCGCGATCTTGGCGGTCAGGCCCTTGATGGTGGGATCTTCCGCCAGCACAGACGCGCTCGGCCCGCTATCTGCGCTCGGCGGCGGGAGGACCGGCTCGACCGGCTTCACCGGCGGTGGCGCCGGCGGCAGGGCGGCCTCGATCTGCGGCTTCGGCGACGGGGCCGGTGCGGGCGGAGGGGGAGGCGCAGGCGCTGCAACCGTGTCGGCCGGCTTCGGTGCCGGAGGGGGTGACGGCGGCGCGGGTGGTGCCGGCGGCGGGTTGTTCGCGACCACCGGCGGGGCGGGAGGCGGCGGCGCCGATGCTGACGGGCGCGACCCGGCCGCACCCGGAATGAACGAGAAATCCTCGGCCAAAGAAGAGGATATCCACGGCACCTGCTCGCCGCGCGAGGCGCGGGTGACGCCCATCTTGGTGCGGTTCAGCGTCTCCTCGGCCATCAGGTCGGGGACACGGATTTCCTTGAGCAATTCCTGCACGAACAGGCTGTGCTCGCCGCCGGCATCCGAGACGACAGAGGCCAGCGCCGCCGAATACATCACCAGCGTGCCGTTCGGCGCGATGACGGGGGTGAGGCCCGCCGAGAAGCTGCGGAACCGGCGCTCGAACGGATTGCGCCTGGAAGCGTCGATCAGCGCGATCTTGACGCCGGCGCCGCGGGTGTTGAGCTCGCCAAGCACGGTCTCGAGGCTGAAGCCGTCGCGGCGCACGTCGGATTCGGTCCAGATCTGCGCATCGATCGGCAGCATGTAGCTCTGGCGCGCCGACTGGATGCCGAAGCCGCTGAAGAACACCAGCGCCACCGAGCCCGGCTTGATCTTGCTGTAGAGCTTGTCGAAGGCGCGGCGCATGCCGTCGCCGGTCAGGTTCTCGCCGGTATCCACGTTAAAGCCGTCGCGCTTGAGCTCGTCGGCGACGTCGCGCGCGTCGTTGATGGGTTCCTTCAGCGGGGCATCCGCGTCCGGATATTTGGCGTTGCCGATGACCAGCGCATAACGATCACCGGCGGCCAGGGATGGCGCGGCCGGGACAAGCGAAACGAGCAGGGGCAGAAGACAAAGGAAGCGAATTTTCATAATCAGCGCGGTCCAGCCAAAAAGGCGCCGTTACCAGCTTGCGCCGCGGCGACCTTAACTTACGCAATGTGCATTATCAAACCGGGGAGAGGGGGCGTCAACTGCTTGGAGATTCGGCGTTATTGCGACGATTGACCGCGACACGGAGGTACATGGCGAGGGGAATAAACGGACAGTCACGGGTGCACTCGAGGCCATCTGGTTGGGCATTGCGCTCGCCATGTTTGGGCGCTCATGTCTTAGGGCAGTTATGGCGACGATAGTGTGATTGGTCTCACATGACTGGTCTGTTCCCGTCACAACGTGCGGTGTTTGACCTTTGCGGCGGACAATGGCTTGGTGCGTGCAATCGTCCCGCAAGATCCAACCATAGAAAAGCAAGACCATGGGAAACGCTTACGAAATCTACGCCCTGCGCTATGCGACGATGTCGCCGCGCACCCCCAGCATGAATTTTCTGGCGCCCGATCCGCATGACAGCGCGGCGCAGGACCTCGACTACTTCGTTTGGCTGATCCGGGGGCACGGCCGCGACATCCTGGTCGATACCGGTTTCAACGCCGAGGAGGCGAGCGCGCGGGCGCGCAAGCTGACGCTCAATCCGGTCGATGCGCTGGAACGCTTCGGCGTCACGGCTTCGAGCATCCGCGACATCATCGTGACGCATCTGCATTACGACCACGCCGGCAATCTCGACCGCTTCCCGAACGCGCGCTTCCATCTCCAGGAGCGCGAGATGGCCTACGCGACCGGCCGCTGCATGTGCAACGGCCTGTTGCGACATCCATTCTCGGTCGAGCACGTCACCCAGATGGTGCGCCATGTCTATGGCGAACGCGTCACCTTCCATTCCGGCGACGGTGAGATCGCGCCCGGTGTCACCGTGCACCGCGTGGGCGGCCATTCGGACGGTCTGCAGGTGGTCAAGGTCGAGACCGCGCGCGGACCGGTGGTGCTGGCCTCCGACGCCGCGCATTATTACGCCAATCTCCAGCGCAGGAGCCCGTTTCCGATCGTCTATAATGTCGGCGACATGGCAGTGGGCTGGGAGACGATCGAGCGGCTCGCGGGGCATCCCGACAGGTTTATCCCCGGCCATGATCCGATCGTGACGGAGATCTATCCGCGCGCAAGCGACAAGGTCGATGCCTGGGCGCTGCATCAGCCGCCGACGCGGTCCTTTGCGAAATAGAAGCCGTCATTCCGGGGCGCGCGTAGCGCGAACCCGGAATCCATTGCTAATACGCCTGTTTCGCGTCCGCCTCTTCGCTGGTCTGGATCAGATCGAGGCTCTGCTCGATCTTGCCGAGCAGGGCCGAGAGCTGCTTGCGCTCCTGCGTAGACAGGCAGGCGAGGATCTCGTCCTCCCGCCGCAGCAATCGCGGGAACAGCTCCTCGTAGAGCGCGCGGCCCTTCTTCGTCAGTTGCAGGCGGAATTCGCGGCGGTCGGCTTCGTTCTCGACCCGCTCGATCAATTGCTCGTTGAGCAGCGTCGTCACCGCGCGGCTGATGGTGGATTTGTGCGTGCGCGTGCATTGCGAGATGTATTGCGCGCTGCAGGCATCGTTGCGGAAGCCGAGCGTTGCGATCACGCGCCAGGCCGGAATGTCGAGACCGTGACGCTCCTGATATTCGACGGCGAGTGCGGAACTCACCTCCGCGGCGAGCCTGTTGAGGCGAAACGGCACGAACCTGAACAGGTCTAGCCGCGCCTTCGGCCGCGCTGAAGCCTCGTGAGTCTCGCGTGCCTTCAGAGCGATGTCGCTGGATGTCCTCACCAAGGCTTGCGCTCCGAATTCCAGTTGACGGCCGGCCGGCTCAGGTCCAAAATAGTTGCACGTGAGACTATCTAGCAGGTCAGTCCCCTCCTGACCAGAGCCGAGGTTAGTGTATGGCGCCGGCCAATACGCATCAGGCCAAAACCCAGTTCGGCTATCGCCGTCATCCCGATCAGGACCGCCCCGGCCAGAGCCCGGCCGAGCATCCGGTCGTGATTGTCGGCGCCGGCCCGGTCGGGCTGTCGCTGGCGATTGATCTCGCCCAGCGCGGCCAGCGCGTCGTCCTTCTGGACGATGCCGACCGCATCGGTGAAGGCTCGCGCGCGATCTGCTTCTCGAAGCGCTCGCTGGAATATTGGGACCGGCTCGGCGTCGCTGATCGCATGGCCGACAAGGGCGTGGTGTGGAGCGTCGGCCGCATCTTTCACGGCGAGTCCCAGCTCTACCAGTTCAACCTGCTGCCGGAGGACGGTCACAAGCGGCCGGCCTTCATCAACCTGCAGCAATATTACGCAGAAGCCTATCTGGTGGATCGCGTCAGCGATCTGCCCGCAATCGATTTGCGTTGGCGCAACAAGGTGACGGCGCTGGAGCAACGCAACGATTCCGCCCTGCTGACGATCGAGACGCCCGAGGGCACCTATCGCCTGCACGCGCAATATGTCATCGCCTGCGATGGCGCGCGCTCCTCGCTGCGGCAGATGGTCGGCGCCGAGTTCGCGGGACAGGTGTTCGAGGATCAGTTCCTGATCGCCGACGTCAAGATGACGGCGGAATTCCCGACCGAGCGCTGGTTCTGGTTCGATCCGCCGTTTCATGCCGGGCGCTCAGCGCTGCTGCATCGCCAGCCCGACGACGTCTGGCGCATCGACCTTCAGCTCAATCGCTACGCAGATCCCGTTGTCGAGAAAAAGCCGGAGAACGTACGGCCGCGGATTGCGCGCATGCTCGGGCATGACAAGTTCGAGTTCGAGTGGATCTCGCTCTATAAATTTCAGTGCCGTCGCATGGATCGCTTCATCCATGGCCGCGTGATCTTCGCCGGCGATTCCGCGCACCAGGTTTCGCCCTTTGGCGCACGCGGCGCCAACTCGGGACTCGAAGACGCCGAGAACCTCTCGTGGAAGCTCGACCGCGTGCTGCGCGGCACCTCGCCCGCGAGTCTGCTCGAGAGCTACCATGTCGAGCGGAGCTTTGCCGCCGACGAGAATATTCGCGAGTCCACCCGCTCGACCGACTTCATGGCGCCGAACTCGCACCAGGAGGCGCGATTGCGCAAGGCGGTGCTGTCGCTGGCGAAGGAGACCGAGTTCGGCAAGCGCATGGTCAATGGCGGCCGGCTCTCGGTGCCGTGCAGCTATGATACGCCGCTGTCATCGCCCGATGCAGATACCTGGCGCGGTGGGCCATCGCCGGGCTGCTCCATGCTCGATGCGCCCATTGGCGAGCAGGTCTATCTGACGGATGCCTTCCGCAAGGGTGGAACGGACTTTACGCTGCTGTCGTTCAGCAATGGCGCGGCGATCGATGCGCCCGATGGTGTGAAGGAGATCCGCATCGGCGGTGAGGGCGGTTTGGCCGATCCCTCGGGCCTCGTCGCCAAACGCTACGACGCCGAGCCTGATACGGCCTATCTGCTCAGGCCCGACGGCTATGTCGCGGCGCGGTTCCGTCATCCAACGCGCGCCGGCGTAACGACCGCGCTGTCGCGGGCCGCAGGTCTGAATTGAGGTTTCATATGCCGCTTTCGACCAGCTCCAACTTCGCGCGGCCCGACGATGCCTTTCGCGCCATCGTCGAGGCGCATCGGGGCCTCACTGATGAGCAGAGCGCGGATTTCGACGCGGCGCTGGTCCTGATCCTCGCCAACCATATCGGCGATATCGACGTGCTCAGGGACGCGCTCGTGCTGGCGAAGCGCCGCATGATCGATGGCCAGCAACAGCAACAGCAACAACAACAACAACAGCAATAACCTCGTAAGGATGAATTGATGGCGAAGAACTTCGCATCCACCGGCGATCTCGCTGAAAAGAAGATCACCTTCTCCGAGATCGGCACCGATCTCTACGCCTTCACCGCCGAAGGCGATCCGAACACGGCTGTGATCGTCGGCGACGATGGCTGCCTGGTGTTCGATGCGCAGGCAACGCCGGCGATGGCGAACAAGGTGATCGAGCGCGTCAAGGCGGTGACCGACAAGCCGATCAAATATGTCGTGCTGTCGCATTATCACGCTGTGCGCGTGCTGGGCGCCTCCGCCTACAAGGCGCAAGGCATCGTCGCCTCGCAGGAGACGTATCGGCTGATCGAGGAGCGCGGCCAGCAGGATTGGGATTCCGAGTATGGCCGCTTCCCGCGGCTGTTCCAGGATGCCGCCAGCATTCCCGGCCTCACCTGGCCGACGCTGACCTTCGAAGGCGAGATGTCGATCTATCTCGGTAAGCGCGAGGTGCGTTTGATGCAGCTTGGCGCCGGCCACACTTCCGGCGACATCGTCGCCTGGGTGCCGGATGCCGAAGTCATGTTCTCCGGCGACCTGATCGAATATCACTCGGCCTGCTATTGCGGCGACGCTCACTTGCGCGAATGGCCGCTGACGCTGAACGAGATCCGCAATTTCAATCCCAAGGCGATCGCGCCGGGCCGCGGCGACGCGCTGAAGGGCACCGCCACGGTGCGCGAAGCCATCGCGATGACGCGCGACTTCGTCACCTCGCTCTATGGCGCCGCCGAAATCTCGGTCGCCAGGGGGCGCAGCTTAAAGGAATCGATGGCGGCGACGCGCGAGGTGATGGACCCGAAATTTTCCAGCTTCGCCATCTACGAGCACTGCCTGCCGTTCAACGTGTCGCGCGCTTACGACGAAGCGTCGGGCATCGACGATCCCGTCATCTGGACCGACAAGCGCGACCAGGAAATGTGGGCGGCCCTGCAAGGAGGAGGATAGTCATGAACATCAATACCTCGCCCGATCAGATCATCCGCAGCTCGGCGCAGGTGACGCCGGGCTACATGTCCGGCTTCGGCAACAGTTTTGAGACCGAGGCGCTGCCCGGCGCGCTGCCGATCGGCCGCAATTCGCCGCAGCGCTGCGCCTATGGGCTCTATGCCGAGCAGCTTTCGGGCTCGCCCTTCACCGCGCCGCGGGGCACCAACGAGCGCTCCTGGCTCTACCGTATCCGTCCCTCCGTGAAGCACTCCGGCCGCTTCGAGAAAGTCGATGCCGGGCTCTGGCGCTCGGCGCCGTGCCATGAATACGATCTGCCGATCGCGCAACTGCGCTGGGATCCGGCACCGATCCCGAAGGAAGACATGACCTTCCTTCAGGGCGTACAGACCATGACCACTGCTGGTGATGTCAACACGCAGGCCGGCATGGCCGCGCATGTCTACCTCATCACCAAGTCGATGGTGGACCAGCATTTCTACAATGCCGACGGCGAGCTGATGTTCGTGCTTCAGCAGGGCAATCTTCGTCTCGTCACCGAGTTCGGCCGCATCGATGCCGAGCCCGGCGAGATCGTGGTGATCCCGCGCGGCGTCAAGTTCCGCGTCGAGATTCCGAACGGCCCGGCGCGCGGCTATCTCTGCGAGAACTATGGCGGCGCCTTTACGCTGCCGGAGCGCGGGCCGATCGGCGCCAACTGCCTCGCCAATGCGCGGGACTTCCTCACCCCGGTCGCGCATTACGAGGACAAGGACACGCCGACCGAGCTGTTCGTGAAATGGGGCGGATCGCTGTTCAAGACGACATTGCCGCACTCGCCGATCGACGTGGTCGCCTGGCACGGCAATTACGCACCCTACAAATATGATCTGCGCACGTTCTCGCCGGTCGGCGCGATCGGATTCGACCATCCCGATCCCTCGATCTTCACGGTGCTGACCTCGCCGTCGGAGACCGCGGGCACCGCGAATATCGACTTCGTCATTTTCCCCGAGCGCTGGATGGTCGCCGACAACACCTTCCGTCCGCCCTGGTACCACATGAACATCATGAGCGAGTTCATGGGACTGATCTACGGCGTCTATGACGCGAAGCCGCAGGGCTTCGTCCCCGGTGGCATCTCCCTGCACAATTGTATGCTGCCGCACGGCCCCGACCGCGACGCCTTCGAGCACGCCAGCAATGGCGAGTTGAAGCCGGTGAAGCTCACGGGCACCATGGCCTTCATGTTCGAGACCCGCTACCCGCAGCGCGTGACGGCGCACGCCGCGAAGTCGTCGACGCTGCAGGACGATTACGCGGATTGCTGGAAAGGCCTGGAGAAGCGCTTCGATCCGAACAGGCCGTGACGTTCTTACCCTCTCCCCTTGTGGGAGAGGGTGGCATAGGCGGCCTCCGGCCGCCGTTTCCTAAGAACGCCGATGCTTTGCATCGGCTATCGCGAAGCGGCGAGACGGGTGAGGGGTTCCCTACCGAGAGCATCTCTCATTGGACGCGCGGATAGAACCCATCATCCGGCGCTTCGCGCCACCTTCTCCTACAGGGGGAGGAGGAAGAAAGAATAGAGTCGCAAGTGACAACCCACCCCAACCTCCGCTCCTTCATCGACGTCGATCCCGCCTCCGATTTCCCGATCCAGAACCTGCCCTACGGCGTGTTCTCGACCGCGGCCAATCCGACGCCGCGCGTGGGCGTTGCGATCGGCGATTATGTCCTCGATCTCTGGGAGCTCGAGCAGGACTCGCGGCTCGATGTCGGGCCGCTCGGCGTGTTTTCCTCGGCCTCGCTCAACGCCTTCATGGCGCTCGGGCCGAAAGTCTGGAGCAAGACCCGCGCGCGGATCAGCGAGCTGTTGCGGCACGATCATCCGGAGCTGCGCGATAACGAGGAGCTGCGCAAGCAGGCGCTGGTGCCGATGCGCGATGCGAAACTGCATCTGCCCTTCGCGGTCTCCGGCTACACCGATTTCTATTCGTCCAAAGAGCACGCCACCAATGTCGGCGTGATGTTCCGCGGCAAGGACAATGCGCTGCAGCCGAACTGGCTGCACATGCCGATCGCCTATAACGGTCGCGCCTCCACCGTCGTGGTGTCAGGCACCAAGGTGAAGCGGCCGCGCGGACAGCTGAAGCCGCCGAATGTAGAGGTGCCGAGCTTTGCCCCCTGCAAGCGGCTCGATTTCGAGCTGGAGATGGGCGTCGTGGTCGGTCAGCCCTCGCCGATCGGCGGCATGCTCTCGGAGCAACAGGCCGAGGAGATGATCTTCGGCTTCGTGCTGCTCAACGACTGGAGCGCGCGCGACATCCAGCAATGGGAATATGTGCCGTTGGGGCCGTTCCTCGCAAAAGCGTTCGCGACCTCGATCAGCCCGTGGGTGGTGACGCGCGAGGCGCTCGAGCCGTTCCGCCTGAAGGGCCCGGAGCAGGAGCCGGTGCCGCTCGACTATCTCAAGCAGGGCAAGCCGCAGAACTACGACGTCGAGCTCGACGTCTCCTTGCGTGCCTCAGGCAGCAATGCGCCCGCCAGCATCAGCCGCACCAATTTCAAATACATGTACTGGTCCTCGGTGCAGCAGCTGATGCACCACGCCTCCTCCGGCTGCGCCATGAATGTCGGCGATCTCCTCGGCAGCGGCACCATCTCCGGTCCGGAGAAGAACCAGCGCGGCAGTCTGTTGGAGATCAGCTGGAACGGCACCGAGCCGGTGGAATTGCCCGGTGGCGTCAAGCGCTCCTTCCTGGAAGACGGCGACAGCCTCGTGATGCGCGGCTGGTGCCAGGGCAACGGCTATCGCGTCGGCTTCGGCGAGGTGGAGGGGACGATTCTGGCGGCGGAGTGATTCGCCGGACCTACCGCCGCTCCGGCGGCACGTCCTTGATCCGCGCGCAATGCGCCGCGATGTCCTCCAGGCTGTACTTCAGATGCACGCGCTTGTCCGACGGCGCCTGCTTGCTCGTGCACACGCCCGGGCGCCATTCCTGCGTCGGCCTGATTGGGCGCGGCGCGAAGCCGCCGCCGCAGTTCGGGCAGACGTTGGAGAGCTTCGTCTCCACGCAGTCCGCACAGAATGTGCATTCATAGGAGCAGATCCGCGCATCGGTTGCGTCAAGCGGCAGGTCGCGATCGCAATATTCGCAGTTCGGTCGTAGCTGGAGGGCCATGGCTGAATCTCCTGATGGCCATGATCATCGCAGATCACGCGCGCAGCGCGAATGGCGCAGTTCCCTCGATTTCAGCCAGTCTTCAGCTCCTTCAGCGGCAGCTTCGAGCTCTCCTTGAGACGATCGAGCACGATCGAGGAGCGCACATGCGCCACGCTCTGGTGCGGCATCAAGACGTCGTTGACGAGGTTGGAGAGGCCCTTGAGATCGCGCAGCACGGCCTTGAGCACGTAATCGGCGTCGCCGGTGAGCGAATAGGCTTCCTGGATTTCGTCGATCCGATTGACCAGCGTACGGAATCGTTTGGAGTTGTCCGGCGAGTGGGTCGCGAGTCCCACCTGGATGAAGGCGATCACGCCGAAGCCGAGCGCCTCGCTGGAGAGGTCGGCGTGATAGCCCGCGATCACCTTCTCCTCCTCCAGCCGCATCCGCCGCCGCGAGCATTGCGAGGCCGAGAGCCCGGCGAGGTCGGCGAGCTCCTGGTTGGTCAGGCGGCCATCGTCCTGCAGCGCGGTGAGGATCTTGAGGTCGAAGGCATCCACCGAAATCATGCGTCTTTTGCCCATTGTGTGCACGGATCGTGCATATAATAGCCAAACGCCGTCCCGTTTGCACGCTCCTTGCGCCGCTGATGAAGGATAGTTCTTCCCAGCAGCAATCTGGGAGAACACCATGGGTCCGTTTCCGCACGATGCACCGCCGGCCACGATCAGCGCCGACAATCCGATGGGCACTGACGGGTTCGAGTTCGTCGAATACGCGCACCCCAATCCGGCAGAGCTGCACGCGCTGTTCAAGCTGATGGGCTACGCCCCCGTCGCGCGCCACAAGACCAAGGCAATCACGGTCTATCGCCAGGGCGACATCAACTATCTCGTCAACGAGCAGCCCGGCACCCACGGCACCGATTTCGTCGCAGCGCACGGCCCTTGCGCGCCGTCGATGGCGTTTCGCGTCGTCGATGCCAAGGCGGCCTATGACCGTGCCATCTCGCTCGGTGCCGAACCGGCCGATGTGTCATCGGCGCAGAAGACGCTCGATGTGCCCGCGATCAAGGGCATCGGCGGCAGCCTGCTCTATTTCGTCGATCGCTATGGTGCCAAGGGCTCGGCCTATGACGCCGAGTTCGAATGGCTCGGTGCACGCGATCCGCGGCCGGTCGGGGCCGGCCTGTTCTATCTCGACCACCTCACCCACAACGTCCATCGCGGCCGCATGGATGTCTGGACCGGCTTCTACGCCAAACTCTTCAACTTCCGCCAGATCCGCTTCTTCGACATCGAGGGCCGCGCCTCCGGTCTGTTCTCGCGCGCGCTGACCAGCCCCGACGGCAAGATCCGGATTCCGATCAACGAGGATGCCGGCGATTCCGGCCAGATCGAGGAATATCTGAACACCTATCGCGGCGAAGGCATCCAGCACATCGCCTGCGGTTGCCGCGACATCCACGCCACCATCGAGGGCCTGCGCGCGGCGGGCCTGCCGTTCATGCCATCGCCGCCCGACACCTATTTCGAGAAGATCGACGCGCGGCTGCCCAAGCATGGCGAGGACGTCCCCCGCCTGCAGAAGAACGGTATCCTGATCGACGGCGAAGGCGTGGTCGACGGCGGCCAGACCAAGGTGCTGCTGCAGATCTTCTCCGCCAACGCGATCGGCCCGATCTTCTTCGAGTTCATCCAGCGCAAGGGCGACGACGGCTTTGGCGAGGGCAATTTCAAGGCCCTGTTCGAGTCGATCGAGGAGGACCAGATCCGGCGCGGGGTGCTGAAGGTGGAGAACGCAGCGTAAGCCGCAAGCACGCTGCCGTAGGGTGGGCAAAGGCGCACTTGCGCCGTGCCCACGATCTCTCTCCATCACAAAAAATGCGTGGGCACGCTTCCGCCGTCGCTCTGCGAGCTATGGCGGACAAGTCGCTTTGCCCACCCTACGAGACCGTGCTCGGCTCTACCGCTTCCACGCCTGCATCACCGCACCGATCTCCGCGGCCTCCGGCTCCCGCACCGCTGACGGTGTCCGCGAGAACCGCGGCGCCGGCGCCGGCTGCTTCACGCCGTGGCGCTCGATGAAGACGTTGCGGGCGACCATGTGCGGATGCTGGGTCGCTTCCGACATGGTCAGCACCGGCGCAAAGCAGATGTCGGTGCCCTCCATGATTCTGCACCAGTCCTCGCGCGTCTTGCTCTTGAACACGGCCTTCAGCTTCTCCTTCAGCGCCGGCCAGGCCTTGGGGTTCATCTGCGCGTCGAAATCGGCATCGGTGAGGCCCGCGTGCTCGCGCAGCAGCGCGTAGAATTGCGGCTCGATCGACCCGATCGAGACGAAATGGCCGCAGGCGCATTCGTAGACGCCGTAGAAATGCGCGCCGCCGTCGAGAAAATTCTGGTTGCGGCCTTCGGTCCAGCGGCCGAGCGTGGTCATGTCGAAGAAGAATGACATCAGCGATGCCGCGCCGTCGCACATCGCGGCGTCCACCACCTGCCCCTTGCCGGATCTCTGCGCCTCCAGCAATGCGGCGAGCACGCCGACGACGAGATAGAGCGCGCCGCCGCCGAAATCGCCGACCAGGTTGAGCGGCGGCACCGGTGCTTCCTTAGGTCCGATCGCGGCGAGCGCACCGGTGATGGAGATGTAGTTGATGTCGTGGCCGGCAGCGTTCGCCAGCGGGCCTTCCTGGCCCCAGCCGGTCATGCGGCCATAGACGAGCTTTGGATTGCGCGCGAGCACGACGTCCGGGCCGAGCCCGAGCCGCTCCATCACGCCGGGACGAAAACCTTCGACCAGCGCATCGGCGCTGGCGAGCAGGTCGAGCACCTCTGCAATCGCCGCCTTGTCCTTGAGGTCGAGCTCGATCAGCTTGCGGCCGCGGCCCGCCACCGACTTCATGCTCTTCTTGGCGCCGACACGGTCGAGCGTGACGACATCGGCGCCCATGTCGGCCAGCATCATGCAGGCGAACGGGCCGGGCCCGATGCCGGCAAATTCGACGATGCGGAAGCCCGAGAGCGGGCCTGAGGCGCGGACAGAGGAGGATGGGGCTGATTTATCGAGCACGTTGTTGTTTCCTCGGGGCGCGACATCGTCGCGGGCATTTCTCGTTGGCCGAGTTAATCGGCCGATTAACTTTTCCCGCCTTACACCGGGCGAGGCAAGCGCTTTTCATGCATGGGCGCATCAAAAAAGCGGCGCGCATTGCTGCGCGCCGCCGAAAATTTGCGTCGAGGCGCTATCAGCCCGCCGCCGCCACCGCGCGCTGCGCCATCACCTTGACGAGGTTGGCGCGGTATTCGGCCGTGCCGTGGATGTCGGCGAGCAATCCGTTCGCCGGAATATTGACGCTGTCGATCGCCGACGGCGACCAGTTCGCCTTCAGCGCGGCCTCGATCGCCGGCACACGCATCACGCCGTTCTGTGACGCCCCGGTCGCGGCGACACGGACCTCACCCGACTTCGTCTGTGCGACGAACACGCCGGTCAGCGCGAAGCGCGAGGCCGGATGCCGCATTTTCTCGTAGCCCGCTTTGGCCGGCACCGGGAACGCCACGGCGGTGATGATCTCGCCGTCTTCAAGCGCTGTCGTGAACAGGCCCTTGAAGAAATCATCCGCCGAGATCAATCGCTTGTTGGTCTTCACGGTGGCGCCGAGCGCGAGCAAGGCGGCCGGGAAGTCTGCGGCCGGATCATTGTTGGCGATCGAGCCGCCGATCGTGCCGCGATAGCGCACGGCGGGATCGCCGAGCACCGAGGTGAGATGGGCAATCGCGGGGATCGCCTTCTTCACATCGGCATTCGTCATGATGTCGTAATAGGTCGTGGCGGCCTTGATGGTCAGCGTGTCGGCCGAAAGCTCCACGCCCTGCAGTTCTTTGATCTTGCCGAGATCGATCACATCCGAGGGGCTGGCGAGGCGCTGCTTCATGACCGGCAGCAACGTCTGGCCGCCGGCAAGGAATTTCGCCTCGCTGCTCTTGCCGAACAGGCTCACGGCCTCATCCACCGAGGAAGCGCGATGATAAGTGGTCTGGTACATCTTCGGTCCTCCCTCTTTAGGCCGCGTGGATCGTGCGCCACACCCGATCAGGGGTTGCGGGCATTTCCAGGTTGTTCTTGCCAATCGCATCCGTGATTGCGTTGATCACGGCCGCCGAGGCGCCGATCGCGCCGGCCTCACCGCAACCCTTGATGCCCAGGGGATTGCCCGGGCACAGCGTCGTGGTGTGGGAGAGGTTGAAGGAGGGCACGTCGTCTGCGCGCGGCATGGCGTAGTCCATGAACGAGGCCGTGACCGGCTGGCCGTTGGCATCGTAGATCGCGTGCTCCAGCAGCGCCTGGCCGATGCCCTGCACGAGGCCGCCATGAACCTGGCCCTCGACGATCATCGGATTGATCAGCCGGCCGAAATCGTCGGCCGCGACGAAGTTGACGAAGCTCGTCTTACCGGTGCCGGGATCGACCTCGAGCTCGCAGATATAGGTGCCAGCCGGGAAGGTGAAGTTGGTGGGGTCGTAGAAGGCGCTCTCCTTCAGGCCCGGCTCCATTCCCTCAGGCAGATTGTGCGCGGTGTAGGCTGCGAGCGCGACCATCGGGAAGGCGATCGCCTTGTCGGTGCCCGTCACCTTGAACTCGCCGTTCTCGATGACGATGTCGGCTTCCGACGCCTCCAGCGCGTGCGCCGCGATCTTCTTGGCCTTGGATTCCATCTTCTCCATGGCCTTCAGGATCGCGGTGAGTCCGACGGCCGCCGAACGCGAGCCGTAAGTGCCCATGCCGAACTGCACCTTGTCGGTGTCGCCGTGGACGATCGAGACCTGGCTGATCGGAACGCCGAGACGATCCGCGACGAGCTGGCAGAACGTGGTTTCGTGACCCTGGCCGTGGCTGTGCGAGCCGGTCAGGATCTCGATGGTCCCGACCGGGTTGACGCGCACCTCCGCTGATTCCCACAAGCCGACGCCGGCGCCCAGGCTGCCGACCGCCTTGGACGGCGCGATGCCGCAGGCCTCGATGTAGCAGGACACGCCGATGCCGCGCAGCTTGCCGTCGGCTTTGGCCTTGGCCTTGCGGGCGGGGAAGCCGGCATAGTCGATCGCCTTCATCGCGGCATCGAGCGAGGCATTAAAGTCGCCGGTGTCATAGGCCATGATCACGGGCGTCTGATGCGGGAATTGGGTGATGAAGTTGGTCCGCCGCAGCGCGGCCGGATCGACGTTCAACTGCCGCGCCGCCGTCTCCATCAGACGTTCAATCAGGTAGCTCGCCTCGGGGCGGCCGGCGCCGCGATAGGCGTCGACCGGCGTGGTGTTGGTGTAGACGCCGATTACCTCGGCGTGGATCGCCGGGATGTTGTACTGGCCCGACAGCAGCGTTGCGTAGAGATAGGTCGGCACCGACGACGAGAACAGCGACATGTAGGCGCCGAAATTGGCGTAGGTCTTCACCTTGAGGCCGGTGATCTTGTTGTTGGCGTCGAACGCCATCTCGGCATGGGTGACATGGTCGCGGCCATGCGCATCGGTGAGGAAAGCCTCGGTGCGATCGCTGGTCCATTTGACGGGACGGCCGACCTTCTTTGAGGCCCACAACGCCACCATCTCTTCCGGGTAGATGAAGATTTTCGAGCCGAAACCGCCACCGACGTCGGGCGCGATCACGCGCAGCTTGTGCTCGGGGGCGATGTTGTAGAACGCCGACAGCACCAGGCGGGCGACGTGCGGGTTCTGCGACGTGGTGTAGAGCGTGAAGTGCTCTTCCGCCTGATCGTAGTCGGCAATCGCCGCGCGCGGCTCCATCGCGTTGGGCGCGAGGCGGTTGTTGGTGACGTCGAGCTTGACCACATTGGCGGCCTTGGCGAAGGCGGCATCGGTCGCGCCCTCGTCGCCGATCACCCAGTCATAGACCTGATTGCCGGGTGCTTCAGGGTGAAGCTGCGGCGCGCCTGCCTTGATCGCGGCGTGCACGTCGGCGACCGCGGGAAGTTCCTCGTAGTCGACGACCACGGCTTCCGCGGCGTCGCGCGCCAGATTCTTGCTGTCGGCGATCACGACCGCGACGGCCTGGCCGACGAAGCGCACCGTCTCCGGCGCCATCGCCGGCCATGCGCCCATCTTCATCGGGCTGCCGTCCTTGGAGGTGATGGCCCAGCCGCAGATGAGATTGCCGACCTTGTCGTCGACCAGCTGCTGTCCTGTCAGCACCGCGACCACGCCCGGCATCTTCAGCGCCGTGGAGGAGTCGATCCCCTTCACCTTGGCATGCGCGTGGGGGCTGCGGATGAAATGGGCATGGGTCATGCCCAGCAATTTGATGTCGTCGACGTATCGGCCCTTGCCGGTAATGAAACGCTTGTCTTCCTTGCGCACGACGCGCGCGCCGATGCCTTCAACACCCATGTCTGGTCCTCCCGACCGGAATTGCTTTGCCTGCGCCTTCCCATCGAAGGCAGCAGTGGTGGTTTTCTTTCGAGGCGGGCCGCTTTACTCGGCCGCCTGCGAGACCTTCATGCGTCCGGCTGCGTCCAGCACGGCCTTGACGATGTTGTGGTAGCCGGTGCAGCGGCAGATGTTGCCTTCGAGCTCGTGACGGACGGTGGGCTCGTCGAGCTGGCCGCCATGGCGATGCACGATGTCGATCGCCGACATGATCATGCCCGGCGTGCAATAGCCGCATTGCAGGCCGTGATTGTCACGGAAGGCGGCCTGCATCGGGTGCAGCTCGTCGCCCTTGGCGATGCCTTCGATGGTGGTGACGTTGGCGCCGTCGGCCTGTCCCGCCAGCATGGTGCACGACTTCACCGCGCGGCCATCCATGTGCACGACGCAGGCGCCGCACTGGCTGGTGTCGCAGCCGACATGGGTTCCGGTGAGGTTGAGGTGATCGCGCAAGAGCTGGACCAGCAGCGTGCGGTCCTCGACGTCGACGGCAACAGCCTTGCCGTTCACCGTCAGTTTGACTGTAGACACGTGAGTACCTCCCGAATGTTTATAGTTATTCCAATTAGAGACAGCGCGAACGGAACTTTGCAACTGGGATTTTGCGCGCCGAGCGTCATGGAAAGGTCATTGTGACGGCTGTCGCAGCTGTACGATTCGGCCGCAATGTTCTGTGCCGACGCCATTGCGTGGCGCGACCTTGCAAGGAGCTCTCGAAAACGATCTCCGTTCTGTCAGTGGGACCTGGAATTCAACCGCCGGCGCGAAGCGCTGGCCCTGAATGTCGGCGCGATTGGCGCGTCGTCTCTCCCTTTGATGTCTGGTTCGTTGCCCCGAATAGGAGCACGCGCCTGCGCCGTTGTAATCGCGATCTTGGTAGTAGACGGAGGCGGGCTAAGTCATTGATTCTGTTCGCTGCGATGCAGCGCAGCTGGACTGCCCGGTGCCGATGGGAAGCCGCGCCGGCGGGGACGACGACCTAGTACTTCCTGGCGATTGATCGCACCCGCGCGCGCCCTTAGTCGAGCTGTACAAGTAACAGCAAGGGGTGGAAGCGATGCAGATGAACGACAGTCAGCGTATTCCGGCGCCGAAGGCCAGCGTGTGGGCCGCGCTCAACGATCCCGACATTCTCAGGCGCTGTATTCCCGGCTGCCAATCTCTCGAGATGGCGTCGCCGACGGAGATGGTTGCGACCGTGGTGCTGAAGGTCGGTCCGGTGAAGGCGACGTTCAGCGGCAAGGTGACGCTGACCGATATCGATGCGCCCAACGGCTACCGCATCGTCGGCGAAGGCGCTGGCGGCGTCGCAGGCTTTGCCAAGGGCGGCGCGACGGTCCGGCTGGAGGACGAATCGCCTGACGTCACCATCCTGCACTACGAGGCCGACGCGCAGATCGGCGGCAAGCTCGCACAACTCGGCGCGCGATTGATCGACTCGACGTCGCGAAAGCTCGCCGCGAACTTCTTCGAAAACTTCGCAGTCCTGGTCGCGCCGTCATCGTGACCGTTGTGCAGCATCGCTGCACGCGACGATGCGAGATCGCCGCAAACTCAGCTGTCGTCCCGGACAAGCGTAAGCGCAGATCCGGGACCATAGCCACAGGCCGGACGTGATTATGGGGACTCGGAGTTATCAGTCTGCGACAAACCAGATTCGGTGGTTATGGGTCCCGGATCTGCACGTCGCTTCGCTCCGCTTGTCCGGGACGACGGCTGAGTCTTGGGTCTTGCCCAAATCCGATGGCGCTTTCTGAGCTGAAAAATACGGCAAAGACGCAAGCCCCGACAACGACATGAGCGGCGAAAGCTGCCAATGATTTGCACTACTACCTTCCGCCTATACTAAGCGCGAAACGGCGATGCTGTAATTTCGAACGATGGCTCGCAGACGAACTGCGCATCACGGGCGTAGCGCGCCCGGCGCCCAACGAGGCGTGCACAACAACATCGCGGAGGGAATACATGACCTTTGGAACGAAGGGCTTCTTGGCTGGCATCTCGATGGTTGCGATGCTTGCCGCCGCCACACCAGGCGTTCGCGCCAACGACTCCCTGCTCAAGGCGCAATCCGATGCGAACCAGTGGGCCGTCGCCGGCCACGACTACGGCAACACGCGCTTCAGCCCGCTGAAGCAGATCAACACCGAGAACGCCGGCAAGCTGACGCTGGCCTATTCGTTCTCGCTGGCGTCGCTGCGCTCGAACGAATCCTCGCCGATCGTCATCGGCAACACGCTCTACGTGTCGAGCTCCTGGGGCCCGAAATACGTCTACGCGCTCGATGCCGCAACCGGCGCCCGCAAATGGACTTACGAGCCCGACATTCCCGAGGACGTGCTGCAATACGCCTGCTGCGACGTGAACAATCGCGGCGTCTCCTATGCCGACGGCAAGATCTTCGTCGGCCGTCTCGACGGCAAGCTGACGGCGCTCGATGCCGCGACCGGCAAGGTGCTGTGGACGTCCAAGGTAGTCGATTACAAACAGGGTTCGGTCATCACCTCGCCGCCGCTCGTCGTGCGCGACAAGGTCATCACCGGTTTCGGCGGCGGCGAGTACGGCGTGCGCGGTTCGCTCCAGGCCTTCGACATCAACACCGGCAAGCAGGTTTGGCAGACCTATACCGTTCCTTCACCGGACGAGCCGGGTGGTGACACCTGGAAGGGCGATTCCGCCCAGCATGGCGGCGGTGCCGCCTGGCTGGTCGGTTCCTACGATGCGAAGAGCGACACGGTCTATTGGGGCACCAGCAATCCCGGTCCGTGGAACACGGCGGTGCGCTCGACCGGCGACGGCAATTTCGGCGAGCTGACCAACCTCTACACCGCCTCGACGCTGGCGCTCGATCCGAACACCGGCAAGATCAAATGGCACATCCAGACCACGCCGGCCGATGCCTGGGATTATGACGGCGTCAACGAAGCCGTGCTTGCGGATCTCAAGATCGGCGGCAGCACCGTTCCGACGCTGATGAAGGCGGATCGCAACGGCTATTTCTTCGTCGCCAATCGCGAGACCGGCAAGGTGCTGTCGGCGGAGAAATACGTGTTCTCCAACTGGGCCAAGAAGTGGGACGTCGCCACGATGCGCGCGGTCGAGGATCCCGACAAGCGTCCCGGGCCGAACCATCCGGCCAAGGACATCTGCCCGAACCTGATCGGCGGCAAGAACTGGCAGCCGATGTCGTTCAATCCGCAGACCGGCCTCGTCTACATCCCGTCCAACAATGTCTGCATGGACTGGTCGGTCTCCGACGTCGCCTACAAGCGCGGCGTGTTCTATCTCGGCGCCGAATTTCCCACCAAGGAAGGCCCCGGCGGGTTCCTCGGTGAGCTGGTGGCCTGGGATCCGGTCGCGCAGAAGAAGGTCTGGTCGATCAAGGAAGACCTGCCGTTCAACGGCGGCACGCTGACCACCGGCGGTGGCCTGGTGTTCTCCGGCAACCTTCACGGCGACTTCCGCGCCATCGATGCGAAGAACGGCAAGGTCCTCTGGAGCAGGAATCTCGGCTCCGGTATTGGCGCCGGGCCAGTGACCTATGAGGTTGGCGGCAAACAATATGTCGCCATCGTCGTCGGTCGCACCGCCTCGATACCCGCGTTCCTGGGCGATATCGGCAAGAAGATGACGGCCGCAGCTCCCGAGGGCGGTTCGCTCTTCGTGTTCTCCGTCCAGTGACCTCGCGCGCGTATCCTAGAGGTGACAGGGTACGCGCGCGTTTTTCCAGATGATCACTGCGGCACCGGCCGATGCCAGGTGCCGCAGCGCCTGGTCCAATCAAGCAAGAGCCATGGGAGACGAGGATGGGTCCGAATCATTCCGGCATCGGTGCGAGCCGAAATCGCGCCATCGCAGGCCTGCTCGCATGTGCCGCCGCGCTGATCGTTCCGGCCTCGCCGCATGCGGACGAGGCGCAGCCGCTGCGGCTTTGCGCCGATCCGACCAATCTTCCATTCTCGAGCGATAGCCCGTCGCAGCCGGGCTTCTATGTCGAGATCGGGCAGGCCCTGGCGCAGGCGCTCGGCCGGCCGGTCGCCTACGACTGGTACAAATCCTATTTCGGCAAACGCACCGTGCGCGTCACGCTGCTCGGCAAGCAATGCGACGCCATGATCGGGCTGCCGCGGTCCGAGGACTTCATGGGACCAGCCGTGATCTTCTCCAGCACGTTCGCGAAAGAGGGGTATGCGCTCGTGGCCCCAAAGGGGCAGGCGCTCAATGGCGTCGACGGCCTCAAGGGCAAGCGTGTTGCCGTGCAGTTTGCCAGCACGCCGCAAAACCTGCTCGCTGGCCGCGACGACATCCAGAAGGTGACGGTGCTGTCGCCCGAGGAAGGCATGCAGGCGCTCGACCAGGGCAAGGCCGACGTCGCCTTCATCTGGGGCCCGGTCGCCGGCTGGCTGAACAAGACCAGCTACGATGATCGCTACCAGATTCAGCTCACCGAGGGCGAAGGCCTGTCATGGGATGCGGCCATCGGCTTTGCCAAGACGTCCACCGAGCTGCGCGATCGCGTCGATGCCGTGCTGCCGCAGCTTCAGGGCACCATCGCCGCACTTGCGGTGAAATACGGCCTGCCAACCGGCCAGCCGGCGCGCTTCGGTGCGACCCAGGCGATGCCGGCGGGAACGACGACGGGGACCGGACCCGGCGCGACGCAAACCGCCAGCGTGGTGGCGACCGAGACCAAAGGCGACGCGGCCGCGCCGGCCGCCGAGGCAGGCAAGGAGATCTTCAACGGAACTTGCGCGCATTGTCACGGTCCCGATGCGATCCAGAGCGAGCGGAAGATCGACCTCCGGCTGCTGCGTCACCGCTATGGCGACGACATGCGCGACACGTTCTGGAAGACCGTGCATGAGGGACGGCCGACCAAGGGCATGCCGGCCTGGAAAGAGGTCTTCACCGACGACCAGTTCGACCACATCTTTTCCTTCCTGCTGACGGTCCAGTCCGAATCGAACGACTGAACGATCTTGACCGAACGCGATCGGGAGGATGTGGTAGCATCCGTCCGACGCCATCCGGGCGCCGGACGGGTCTCGCATGGATTTGCTGCATCCGTCGCTGCGGCGGATAAGCGTGCGGTGCAGCGTTGGGACGGCGCCATGACCAGCTTCCTGATCATCGACGATCATCCGCTGTTCCGCGAGGCGCTCGGCAATGCGGTGCGGCTGGCCTTGCCGGAGGCGCGGATCTTCGAAGCGATGTCGATCGGGGATGCCCTGCATCTCCTGTCGGCCGAGCAGGGCATCGACCTCGCGCTGCTCGACCTCTCGCTGCCGGATGCGACCGGCTTCTCCGGCTTCCTGCGCTTGCGCGAGGCCCATCCGCGCCTGCCCGTCGCCATCGTGTCGAGCGAGGAGGACCAGGGCGTCGTCCGCGAGGCGCTGGCGTTGGGGGCCGCCGGCTATCTGCCCAAGTCGACGTCGAAGCGTGAGCTGGCGCAATCGATCGAGGGCGTGCTGAGCGGATCGGTGTCGGTGCCGAAGGATTTCGTGGCGGCGCCGCAGCGCCGGAAGGTCGATGCCGGCAAGGCGCTCGAGGTCAAGCTGCGCGAGCTTACGCCGCAGCAGCTTCGCGTGCTCGACCTGTTGCGTCGCGGCTATCCGAACCGGCAGATCGCCCAGGAGCTTGCGCTCGCCGAGTCCACTGTGAAGGCGCACATCACCGAGATCCTGCGCAAGCTCGGCCTGTTCAGCCGCAACAAGGCGATCATCGAGATCGGCAAGATGGAGCTGCCTGATCCACGCAGCCGGCCCTATGCGCGGGTCGATCGCGGCAGGCCGCAATGATGCGTGGTGTCGTCCTTGACCTGGATCAAGCCCGTGCGGTCGTGCTGAGCCATTCTCGACGCCTTCGATGCGACGCCGGCCCCGGCGGCATCCCGGGCGAGATCTTCAGCAGGGTCTTCAGAATGGCTCATATCTGATGCGATTTCTGATCGTCGAAGACCACCCGCTGTTTCGCGAGGCGCTCGAAGGCGCGCTCCGGATGGTAGCGCCCGCGGCCGATATTCTTGAGGCAATTTCGATCGACGGCGCGCTGGAGCAGGTCGCGGCCACCATCGAGCTCGACCTGATCCTGCTTGATCTGTCGATGCCTGGCACCACGGGTCTTTCCGGCATCATCCGCATCCGCAAGGCATTTCCCAAAATTCCCGTCGTCATCGTGTCCGGGCATCAGGATCGGCAGATCATGTCCGCCGCGTTGTCGCTCGGCGTGTCCGGCTACATCCTCAAATCGTCGTCCAAGCAGGAGCTGGCGCAGTCGATCGGCGAGGTGCTGCGCGGCGCGGTCTGTGTTCCCGCGGCCTATCGCGCGCTGGTCCGCCCGCAACGCGCGTCCGGTCCCGCGCAGGATCTGCTGAAGCGCCTGCATGAGCTGACGCCGCAGCAATTGCGTGTGCTCGAGATGCTCAAGCGCGGCCTGCAGAACAAGCAGATCGCCTATGAGCTGAAGATCTCGGAGACCACGGTGAAGGTCCACGTCTCCGACATCCTGCGCAAGCTCAACGTGATCAGCCGCACCAAGGCGATCGTCGAAATGTCCAGGATCGATTTCGCGACGCTGGCCGCCGAGGGCGCCAGCGCGAAGCACGACCGCGCACAATCGGAGTAGCCGAACAAGCGGCGATCGCCTTGATGGAATCTTTGTTAGCAAAGTCCCTATGGACTATACTTCTGGGCGCCTGGACCCAGGTCGGAGTACCCTATGGGAATTGACTGCCTTGTTCCGATAGCGTGCTCGGGCCACAATGGTGAGATGAATCGTTTTTGATTACAACCCGCTGAACATTGCCATGGGCCCAGTAAATAGAGAGGCGGTCGCACCAGGCGAAGGCGAGCGACGCGCGCAGCGAGGATATGTACCGCAATATGACTTTGCGGCGTACGCAATCCACAAAGCAATCGCAAGCGGCACGCTGCAGTGGGTTGGGTTGGCTGATCGGTCGGCTGGGAACTTCGACGATCTCGTGCTGGGGCTCAGTGAGCGCGTCATTGCACATCAAGTAAAAACGAGTTCAAGGCCGAAAAAATTCAACGTGCGAACTTTGATGCTGGGAAGCAACGCCCTCCTCGCGTCATTGGTGGCCGTCTGGAAGAAACTCAAGGACAAGGAGAACTTGTCGATTGAAGTCCAATATATCTGCGATGATGTTCCTGCCGACGACGATAGCATAGACAAGTCGAGCGCTGGGCCATCCTCCTCCGCCTTTTTGCGGACTTTGGAGGCAAATCGTTCTTCCCGGTCTCTGGAAGAGTGGCTTAGTTCGGAATATGGCCAATTTATCTCTGAACTAATAGGTGCAAGTGGATTAGAACCGGCGAGATTCATTGATTTTCTGTCAAGCGTTCGATTTCTGGATTCCGGCCAAGGCCGCAGGACCGATGCGTGGGGGCAGACACCATTAGATAGACGGCGAATAGCAGATATTTCGGCCTTGCTTCCGCGTTTGATCGCTGAAGAGGGAGAGAAGGATCGTTGGTCTCTTGAAGAATTGTTACGTCGCCTAAATTGGAGCGACCCCTTTAGTCCGCACCATGGCCACACATTTCCAACGGACACCTTGGTACAGGCCAACCGCAAGACTCAGGACAAGCTCCAGTTGGCGCTCGCAGCTACTGACTGTGGATATTTGTCCCTAGTCGGACCGCCGGGTTGCGGCAAGTCAACGTTGCTACAAACCGGTCTGCTGCCGACGCCACAGGCCGTGGTCATTCGCTACCTCGCGTTCATGCCAAATGAGGGCCATCAGCTCGGCCGCGCGGAAGCCTTTGATTTCCTGCATGACCTTGTAGCTCAGTTAAAGCGAACCGGGATTGGCCATACTCTAGTGACCGGCACAACGCTTGACGAGCTTCGTTTGCAGCTCGCCAAACTTCTCTTGGAAGCTAACGCTCGTTTCAAGAAGGAAGGACTGCGTACAGTTATCGTAGTCGATGGTCTCGATCACGTTCCCCGAGAAGAGCGACCAGAACGGTCTTTGTTGAACGAGCTGCCTCTCCCCATCAGTCTGCCGGCGGGCGTTCTGTTTGTTCTCGGCACGCAGAAGCTCGATCTTGAGGGGATGCCGCCTGAGGTCAATAGCCAAGCGTCTAGACCGGAACGGTTGATCTCGGTTGAAGCGCTAAGCCGTGAAGCAGTCTTCCGCCTCGTCAAAGTATCCGGACTAAGCGAGGACTCGGATGCCGAGCTCATTTTTGAGCGATCACTCGGTCATCCGTTGTCAGCGCGATACTTGATCGAGGGAGCACGAAACGCGCTCACGGAAGACGAGCGCAGCAATTGGCTCAAAAGTGGGCCCGAGTACGGTGGAGACGTCGAAAATTTTTATCGGAAGGCGTGGCGTGATCTTGAAGGAAACGAGCCTTCTCGTGAAGTGTTAGCGCTTCTGGCGCTTGTCGAGGGTAAAATCCGTGTAGCCTCGTTGGATGGGCTTGTCGACTCTCGCTCGGTTGATAAAGCGTGGGATGCAGCCAAACACCTGTTGCTTCGCACTCCTAATGACGAATGGAGAATCTTCCACAACAGCTTTCGATTATTCCTCCGCGAGGCGACCTCGCAGCGACATGATAGGCCCGCTCCCGCAGTAAGAAAGGAACGCTATAAGAAACTCGCAGCGATGGCGCGGGCGGCAACAGCGAGCGATGAACAACGCTGGATGGAGTTGCGCTATGCGGCGCGCGCGGAAGATCATCAGGCGGTGGTCGCGCTCTGCGAGCCTGTTCGCTTCCGCCAGCAGTTCATCGAAGGTCGCGCCCCTCGCGCGATTTCTGACGATATTCGGCTCGCGTTCGTGGCGGTGGCTTTTACGAAATCTCCAAAACGGCTCGTCGAATTGATATTAGCCCGACATGAACTCGAAATGCGGGCTGACGCGCTCGGTGTTGACCGGTTGATCGACGCATACCTCGCCGTTGATGACCTCGATCGCGCAATAGGTCTTGTCGAGGCGGATGGTGCTCATCTGTCGATTGGGAAGGCCTACGACGTCGTTGAGGCGTTGCTTGATAAAGACCGTCCCGACGATGCGCGGCGCATGTTTGAGAATCATGAACCTCTCACCAAACTACTCGGCTCGGAATCGATAGATCAATACTCCGATAACCACGCGCTTTCAGAATGGGCCGAACGCGTAGCGCTATTCCGCTCACCATCGGAAATTCTTACGTCCATCGACCGGCTACGCCAGCGCCCCCACACCCTACATGATGAATTCGATATCGCAAGTTTACGGGCTCGGCTCCTATTTATAGTCGCCCGTCGGGTTCTCGAAAGGGATTCATCCCTTGAGGCTGAGCCAATTCGCGAGCTTTACCGAGTTTCAGCAGAGTATCAGGCCCTTTTGCGATTTGTTGCCGCTCGATCTGCGGACGCAGACGATGTCGAAGATGTAGCGAAACGTCGCTTCACCGAATTGCTGAACCAAAAAGAGCGGCTGCCGTCTGACGCGCGTCTCGGCGCAGCCGCGATTTGTCTTAGGCGGCAATGGCTAGCCCTTGCAGCGGCGTTTTTTGATCCTGCTGGGCTGCCGGAACTCAAGGGGGATTATTCTGGCAGAGACGATTTCGGCTACGACTGCCGACAGGTTTTTCGATATGCAACCGTTGCCTCTGCTCTCGGGATTGCCACGAAGCTCGTGAACGTGGTGGACTCAGACCTTGTCAAAAGTCTCCAATCGCGGCTACAGCGGCTAGGTTGGTACAACGGGCAAGATTACGCGCGGAGTAGGAGCAAGGCCGGCGACGCCGTTGCGGAGATCAAGACATTTGTAACGTTCCTGGGAAAGGCGCAGTCGTCTGGCACCGAATTCGATCACGCGCGATGGCGTATCAACGGCGGATTACGGGCGGCGGCTAATGCTATTGTCGAGACAGCTTGGCATTTTGGTAACGAGACACTGAATCAGATTGCTGACTATATAGATGGAGTTTTGAGTTCCGAAAAAGACAATCTCCATTTGCCCGCATTTCGCCGCGCCTTTGCGATAGCCACTTACAAGTGTCAGAAAGACCGCAGTGCCGCCTTGTCCAGAATCACCTGGAAAGGGTCCGTCGGCGGCGAGAGAACACCGGCTGAATATTTCGCTGCGGTCGCAGAAGAAGCAATAGGCTTTGTGCGGCTCGGTGAACCCGAGCGAGCCAAGAGGCTCTTGGCCAGCATTCACGAGCAGGGTCTTGGTTATTCGCTGCCAGCTAAGAAAGATCCGCAGTACGTATTGTGGCGTGACGCTTTCGAAAGGGCATGTCGCGAGGACAAGGCGGAGATTCCCAATCGGGTCGCCGTGATGGCGCGACTAGTCGCTGGAATGTCCGAGACGGAGGGAGACGGCGCGGCTGGACGCATCGCCAACTCCATCGTCAAGTGGGCAGCCGTCGGTGGCGTGTCCTTGGCTAGCGCAACGGTTGATGAAATGGAGAATGCCGGGTTGACGTCTTGGTCGAAGATCGTCGAAAGCATTGCCCGCGGCGCCGTTGATCGCGATACACGGCTTGCCGCATGTGCGGCTGTGACTTTTGCGCGATTGGCACTGCCATTTGCATCTGAAAGCGGCCAGGAAATGCTGGCCGATCTTGTCGAGATGGCGCCGGATGAGCAAGTCGATTTTATTGTTACGGTAGGTTTGAGCGCGGCGGCGATCGATGGTCATCTGAGTTGTCGCTCGACGATCATGGAGAACATCGCGAAAAAGGCGACGGCGCGTGGACGATCGATCGAAACGAGCACGGCAGTTCGCTGGCAAGATGATCCGGAAGTCGTGAAGCACGGGTCGACGAATGATGACAAGCTTCATAACGTGCGATCGCTCGAAGAGTTGGACGAGAAATTGAAGGATGGAACCGCTTACTCAAGCTGGGACATCAGCTCAGCCTTTGAACGTGCAGCGGAGGGAAGGTCGTTCAAAGAAATCGAACCGTTGTTAGTGCAGCATCCTATTTTGCGCGAGGATGAGAGGATTCTGGTCCATGCAGCTACGGCAGCTGTGAAACATGGAAGGCCAGATGCGGCCGCGAAGTTGATAGAGCCTGCTAAAGGTAAGATGGCGACGGAGGGCTCTTGGGGAAGTTGGCAAAGTGGAGCCAAAGCGAGGCTTCGAGGCGTCGAGGTTGCGCTCCGTGGTGACGCCGCGCGTAAGGAAAATTTCGAAGAGCTTTGTCTTGATCTGAGCCAGGGAAGGGAATGGTTGGCGTCGCTATTGCCTGACCTACTCGATGTCCTCGACCTAACTATTCCAAGAGTCTCAGACGCGGAGCTATGGGAAGTCTTAGCGAAGCTACTGCGAGAATTTCGTGAATACAAGTTGGGTCACGATATTCAGTACGCTGCAGATGGCGAAGGCACGGCGACACTCCTTGGAGATCTTTTCAAGCGCGCGCTCGAACTCAAGATCGGAATTTTGGAATGTCAGGCACGTGTCGGACTGCGCGACCTCGCATCGCTAGAAGCCGGGGCTCCGATCACGGCGAAGGTAGTATGCGATTTGTGGTGCAAGGGAGGAGAAGGTGAACTCCAGGCGACGCGCATAGCTTGGGAGTGTCGAGACGTGCAGGGCGTTCGCGATGCAATCGCACCGCAACTTCAGGAATGGTCTACCAGTCGTGACCTGGCAGTCCAGCGTTCTGTGGCAGCTCTAGCGGGCTATTGGCAAGTCCAGGTGGAGCGGATGCAGCGGAAGTTGCCGAGCTTTTATTCGATTGAGCTTCCTCCAGATGATGGCGCGGATGATTACGAGCAGCCCATAGGCTTTTCTCCGTTCGAGGAAGGCCTTTGGACGGATGACCCTTATAGCTGGACTTGGGGCCTCAAATTTCCGCTCGAACTTCTCTCCGACAGCTGCCCGTTCCCCCAAAACGTACTTCGCCGACGTGCGGCTATTCTAATGGCCCAAATGGGTGGAAGAGCAGCGTTCGGACCCGAGATATCGAAGAAACTTAAGCAGCGTTATTCACGTCTCGATTTGCGCTTGAAGTACCATCGACCGATGGCAATGGCAGCGCTTTTGGCTGTACGACAGGCTGCGGGAGAAATAGCCTTGGCCGGGCAGCTCGACCTCGCCAAGTCGTTGTATTTTTTGCATGAGACCGGGGCGTTTAACTTTTCTACTGACACAGTGATTCCAGAAAGCCGCGAGCCGGGCTTCCATAGATTGGCTATCCCTGGCTTTTTCACAAGTTCGGCTCCCACGGGAGAGTGGGCAAAACAAGCGAATGATCAGGATACTTTGCGCGACCACATGCGCGGATGGCTCTGCCTAGCCTCGATTTCTCGCTTCGAGCGACGTCGATTTGCAGACAGGTTGGGAGCGGAGCGGCTCACGGTGCCGTCGCATGGAGGCAGGCCATGTGAGAACTTGCAACAAGCGTGGGGGCAGATCCCGCGGGTGGAAGTCCTAGGCTCGCTCTATCCTCTCTACAAGGGTGCCGCGCCCGGTGGCGTTGTCAGGATCGACGAGGGCATTGCCGGGTCCGTGCCGCGTTGGGGGCTGACTCTCTGCCCGCGCGCAGCAAAATCAATAGGACTTGAATCTCGGAGGACCGAACCCTTTATTTATCGGGATTCATCCGGCGAAGTCGCTTCTCGAACTGTCTGGTGGCGCGAAGGTGGCTTTCGCGTCGACGATGTTGATGACGCCATTCGCGGCCATGGCTCCGCATTACTGGTCCGGCCACAATTCGTGGACCGAATTAAACGCATAGCCGGAGACATGCTGCGCATCTCCGCTTGGCGGCTGTCGGAGGAGCGTACTTCGATAGTGGCTTCCAGCGCGCACCATCGTATGCTCTCCATTGCGGAATGACTGTCGAAGCTTTCGCAATCGCGCCCTCCGAAGAAGGGTTCCCAATCCCCACGCAGGCGGGCGAGATAAGGCCTAGTTTCGACCAGGCGCGAGCGCGCGCAGCTCGACAAGCAGTGACGTGATCGTTTGCTGTCTTCCATTCTAGGTCGAGTTCGCACGATAGCTAGTTTCGGATTCAAATCATTAGCTTGGTGAGATGTAATATATTACCGGTACTGTGCATGGGGTTGTTTCGCCATTTTGTTTGAGGCCGGTCCGCGGCTAGCTCAGCAGGAACGACAGCAGCGCCCGCATCTCGGCGGGCTTGATCGGCTTCTTCAGCACTTCGAGGCCGTGCAGGCTCGCTTCCTTCGCAGCCTTTTGGGAATAGTCGGCGGTGATGATCATGGCCGGCGTGTCGAGCTGCAGCTGCCGGCGGACGTCGGCGATGGCCGACAAGCCGCTCTCGCCGTGATCGAGGTGGAGATCGGCGATGACAGCATCGGGGGCGCCGCCGAGCTCGCTGAGGCGCACGAGCGCGTCCGCGGCCGAGCGCGTGGTCGCGACGTCGCAGCCCCATCCCTCCAGCAGCGCGGCCATCGCCTCCGAGCCGTTGGGGTCGTTCTCGATCAGCAGGATCTTGGCGCCTTCGAGACCGCTATAGTGCCGCTCGGCGAGCTTGATCTCCCGCACCTCGTCGCCGACCTCCGCGATGTCGGCCGGCTCCAGTTCGATCGTGAAGGTGGATCCTTTGCGGACCTGCGACGACAGCCGCACCTCGTGCCCGAGCACGGTCGCGAAACGGCGGACGATGGAGAGGCCGAGCCCGAAGCCGGCCTGGTCGGTCGCGGTTGCCTCGCCGCGCTGGAATTCGCGGAAGATGGCCTCCTGCTGCGCCTGCGCGATGCCGGGGCCGGTGTCGGAGACCTGGATGCAGATCTGGCCGCCCCTCAGCCGGCATCCCATGACGACGCCGCCGCTGCTCGTATAGCGGATGGCATTGGCAAGCAGGTTCTGCAGGATCCGCCGCAGCATCATCGCATCCGACCGCACCGCGAGCGGTGATGTGCGGATGCGTAAGGAGAGCCCCTGCCGGGCCGCGACGGGCTCGAATTCGTTGCGGAGCTGCTCGAACAAGGGCGCCAGCGCAATCGCGCGGATGTCGGGCTTGAGCGCGCCGGCGTCGAGCTTTGCGATCTCCAGCAGCGATCGCAGCAGATCCTCCAGCATCAGCAGCGAACGGTCGGCCTGGTCGATCAGCAGGCCCGCCTCCTGCGATTCCATCATCTCGGTCAGCGCCGACAGCGTCAGGCGCGCCGCGTTGAGCGGCTGCAGCAGATCGTGGGTGACCGAGATCAGCACCGAGGATTTCAGCGAGCTTGCGGCTTCGGCCTGCTGCTTGGCGCGGTAGAGACCCTCATTGGCGCGCTCGACCGAATGCAGCGCCTCGCGCAATTGGTGCGTCCGGTCGCGAACCTTGTGATCGAGCGCGATGGCGGTTTCGAACAGCGAGAACGCGTTGAGCTGCTGGTCCATCGAGCGCTCGACGCGCGACATCAGCGCGGCATTGATCTTCTTCAGCTTCGCCGCCTCGCGCCGCAGCTGGTCGACCGCATCGGGGCCCTGCCACATCTCCGTCACGACGAGCGCCTTCCGATCGCGACGCCGGTGAAGGTCTGGTTCACATGCATGGAGCCGAACTGTTCGCCATAGGTGTGAAAGCCGACGACCCGGTTCTCCCGGTACAGTTCGGACATGTCGCGGGTGAGCTGGTGCTGCTCGGCGTCGAGCCGGCGCAGCAGGCACTCGAAGCCGATATAAAGCGAGACCTCTCCGATCTGGTCGTGGATTTCGGCGAAGGTGTCGCGCGTCGAGCCGACCAGGCCGCGCGACGTCGCGGCCGTCAGCACCATGCCCTCGTCGATGGCGCAAAAGAAATGCAGGGAGCCGTCCGATTCGACGCGCTGTATCGACCGCGCGTAATAGGCGCCGCCGACGCGCACCAGCACGGGGTGGGACGCGAAGGAGAACGGATCGAGCTTGGCGTCGAGGATCCCGACCATGCGCGAATATTCCTCGGCCGCAGGCTCCGCGTTCAGCTCCCGGACCGTTCGATTTTCGATGTCGGCTTCGGTGACCACCATCTTCTGCGGGGTAGGTTCGAAATTGTCGCACTTGAAAACCCGGAACGGCAGCGAGGTGTTCAACAGGATCAGGAGGGCGGCATTGGTGTGTGCCTTGCCGCCAAAGAACACAAAGGTCTTCTCGAAGCGCATCCCGTCGCCCGCGGATCCGCCGACGACCGGAATGTCGTCGAGCGAGGCATAGATCGCGGACATCACCGCCTCTTCGCGCCGGCACAGGCCGTCGATCAGAACCAGGCCGAAGGGATTGCCGCGATCGACTTGCGGGGTGATCCGCAGCAGCTCGTGCCGGAGCTCGCCGCCGATCCTGCGGCCGTCCTCGACGCCGAAGCTGTCGAGGTTGAAAATGGGCCGCACCGCAGCCGAGAAGTCGGCCCGGCTGAACGCCAGCGCCACGACGCTGTTCTCGTCCCAGCCGTCGGGGGCAAGCTCGCCGGCGGTCGTGCAACCGCAGACCTGAGTCTCCGCGAACTGCCGGGTGATCTCGGCGATGAACTGATGGGGGTCGTAGCTCGGCGAGAGGAAGACCAGAATCAGCGCCAGCTCGTCGGACGGGAGCTGGGCGGCGAGGTCGGCCACGGCCTCATCGACGCTCCCAGCCTTCGATTTGGCTACGGCAACGCCAGACGCACCGCCAAACCGAAAATCGGTTTGCCCCACTCCGTTTCTCCCTCGAGGACCAGCCTGGTCTGATGCCAAGTGCCTGATAAGTGCCCGACAAGTATCCCGAGAGTAAGGCGCTTTCCGGTTAGCCGCAACACGGGCCGCCCGGCCCGGCGAGGCCGGAAGAACCCCTCCGGGGGCGGAAACTCCCCTCCCACCCGGGGGGGCAGACCGGATGGATTTACCACCCCTTGACGTTTCTGCCTTAATTTTCCGCACGGGTTCGGAAAGGGCTGCGTCCGGGCCGCTCATCGTTGCAAGAACATAAGCTGGGGGTTGGGAATGTCAGGGCGTGTCGCGTCGCCGTCGAAGCGTGCATTTCTTCCGACCCTCAGGTTCCGCGCAAAAATCATTCTCGGCTTTGCCGCCGTGCTGGTGATCTCCGCCGGTAGCATGGCTTTCTCCTATTTCGGCTTCGAGCGGGTCTCGTCCGGGGTGGGGGCCTATCGCAGCAGCGTCACCGAGGCCGATCTCGCCCGCAACATCGACCGCGAGCTGCTGGCCTACCGCTCGGCCGTCAAATATTTCGTCGTGACCGGCAAGGAGGACGATGCCAAGGCGGCGCTGGATACCCAAGCCAGCCTCAAGAACGCGATCGACCAGGCCGTCAACAGCGCCAAGAAGCCGGCGCGGCAGGAGAGCCTCTCCAAGCTCGCCAAGGAGTTTTCCAATTTCTCCGCGACTTTCGCAAAAGTCCTGCAGGCCAAGCGCGACAGTGCGCTGCTGGTGCAGAACCAGCTGACGCGCCAGGCCAACCTCCTGAAGTACAAGCTCGACGATATCGGCAACAACGCCTCCGATTCCGAGGCGCAGGCGATCGAGTTCGGCACCAAGCAGGTCAATGCCCAGTTCCAGACCGCGAACGCGGCTGCGACCAATTTCGTGCTGACCTCCGACCAAGCCATCGCCAGCAGTGCGCTGGCGCGGCTGAAATTCGTCGAGAACTCGCTCGGCGCGGTCTATTCCATGGACGACAAGATCGTCGCCGGCCTGAAGGACGCCAAGACCATTCTCGTCGCCTATCGCGAAGCGCTGGAGAAGCTGATCGCCAACGCCAAGATGGTGGACGAACTCGTCACCGAAATGAGCGGCTCGGCCGGCGCGATCCTGCAAGGCGCCACCGCCATGAAGGCTGACCTCGTCGCCGAACAGCAGCGTCTGGATTCCGAATCCGAAGCGACCATCGGTCAGACCGAACAGCTGGTCCTGATGCTCGCCGTCGGCGGCACGTTGCTGGGTGCGATCCTCGCCTTCCTGCTCGGCACCGGCATCTCGCGCCCGATGATCGCGATGTGCAAGGCGATGCGTGAGCTCGCCTCGGGCAATTTCGACGTCGTGCTGCCCGGCCTCGGCCGCAAGGACGAGATCGGCGAGATGGCCGGCGCGGTGGAAGAGTTCAAGGTTCAGGCGGTGGCCAAGGCCGAGCGCGATGCGGCTGCCAGCGAAGCCCAGAACAAGGAGCAGGCCGCAAGCCGCCGCTCCGAGCTGATCCGCTTTGCCGACGATTTCGAAAGCGCTGTCGGCGCCATCGTGTCGAACGTGTCGGCGTCCGCCGTGCAGCTCGAATCGGCCGCGTCGACGCTGACGCGCACGGCCGAGACCACACAGACGCTGTCGAGCCAGGTTGCCGGCGTCTCCGAGCAGGCCTCCAGCAACATGCAGTCGGTCGCAACCGCCACCGAGGAGCTTTCGGCCTCAGTCGAGGAGATCGGCCGCCAGGTCCGCGATTCCAACCGCATTGCCGAAGCCGCCGTGGTGCAGGCCAAGGAAACCGACGGCCGCATTGGAAAGCTCTCCCACGCCGCCCAGCAGATCGGCGAGGTCGTCAAGCTGATCACGGCGATCGCCGAGCAGACCAATTTGCTGGCGCTGAACGCCACCATCGAGGCGGCACGCGCCGGTGAAGCGGGCCGCGGCTTTGCGGTGGTCGCGAGTGAAGTGAAGTCGCTGGCGAGCCAGACCGCCAAGGCGACCGACGAGATCTCCTCGCACATTGCGGGCATGCAGGGCGCCACCGCCGAATCGGTTGCCGCGATCAAGGAGATCGGCGCCACCATCGGTCAGATCTCGTCGATCTCGACCTCGATCGCCAGCGCCGTCGAGCAGCAGGGCGCCGCGACGCAGGAAATCGCGCGCAGCGTCCAGACCGTCGCCCAGGGCACCCAGACCGCAGCCACCGATATTGGCCAGGTCAACCGCGGCGCGGCCGAAACCGGCTCGGCCTCGGAAGAGGTGCTGAACTCGGCCAAGACGCTGTCGTCCGAAAGCGCCCGCCTCCGCGCCGAGCTCGACCGCTTCATGGGGAATATCCGGGCGGCGTGAGGGGCCCGGCTGCCGTTTCACACTCCGCCGTGGTCCGGATCGGCGCTGACGCTTGTCCGGGACGCCAGCGGAGGATTTGTAGTGGCGCTGGAAAGCCCACTTTAACAATTCCCGCGTCACCTAACCGCAAGTTGCGACGGGATAAATTTACGGTGGCTTATCCTTTGCCCCTTACCGTGCTCGGGAGCCGGGAAGCGGGCTGCTTCCGGGCTGCGCCTGGTTTTCCGCGAATGGAATGGGGTGGGGAATGCCCGTCAAGTCGAAACCGAACACATCGAAGCTCTTCACCTTGCGTTTTCGTGCAAAAATCATCCTCGGTTTCGTGGCCGTGCTGGCCATCCTCGCCGTCAGCATGGCCTTCGCCTATTTCGGCTTCGAGCGAATCGCGGACGCCGTGGCGTCCTACCGGACCAGCGTCTCGGAAGCGGACCTCGCACGGACCGTCGATCGCGAGCTGGTCGCCTATCAGGGCCTCGCGCGGGCCTATACGCTGACCGGCGCAGCCGATGACGAAACCGCGGCCAAGGCCGCCGAAGAGAGTTTGAGGGGCGCGATCTCTAAGTCGATGGCCGCGACGACGGGCGCGGCCCGCCGCGAGCAGGTCGGCAAGCTCGAGGCCGAGTTCCAGCGCTTTGCAAAGGTGTTCAGCGAGATCATCACGCTGACGCGCGAGAACAACAAGATCGCGGCGGATGAGCTCAACAGCGTCGGCAACAAGATCCGCTTCAAGTTCGATGACCTCGCCGATACCGCCGCGCTCGCCGGGCTCGCTTCGGTGCAGACCACCGCCAAGGACGTGACGTCGCAATATCTGGCGGTCTCCACCTCGGTCAGCGCCTTCGTCGCCAAGCCCGAGCCGAAGACGGCCGACGGCGTGATCGCCCGCATCAAGTTCCTGGAGACCCTGCTGGTCTCGATCTATGCCAACGACCAGAAGATCACCGATCGCGTCACCGAGATCGGCAACCTGCTGAAGCAGTACCGCACCTCGTTCTCGAAGCTGACCGAGAACGTCAAGGTCATCGTCAAGTCGAACGGCGAGATGGCCAAGACGGCGGTCGGCATTCTCAAGCTGTCGAGCGATCTGCGTTCGGACCTGACCGCCGATCAGCAGCGCATCGAAGCCAGCGCCAACGCCACCATTGGCGATACCGAGCGGCTGATGCTGATGCTGGCGCTCGGCGGTCTTGCCGTCGGTGCTGCGCTGGCCCTGATGCTCGGCAACGGCATCTCGCGCCCGATGATCGCGATGTGCAAGGCGATGCGCGAGCTCGCCTCGGGCAATTTCGACGTCGTGCTGCCGGGTCTCGGCCGCAAGGACGAGATCGGCGAGATGGCCGGCGCGGTGGAAGAATTCAAGGTTCAGGCCGTGGCCAAGGCCGAGCGCGATGCGGCTGCCAGCGAAGCCCAGAACAAGGAGCAGGCCGCAAGCCGCCGCTCCGAGCTGATCCGCTTTGCCGACGATTTCGAAAGCGCTGTCGGCGCCATCGTGTCGAACGTGTCGGCGTCCGCCGTGCAGCTCGAATCGGCCGCGTCGACGCTGACGCGCACGGCCGAGACCACACAGACGCTGTCGAGCCAGGTTGCCGGCGTCTCCGAGCAGGCCTCCAGCAACATGCAGTCGGTCGCAACCGCCACCGAGGAGCTTTCGGCCTCAGTCGAGGAGATCGGCCGCCAGGTCCGCGATTCCAACCGCATTGCCGAAGCCGCCGTGGTGCAGGCCAAGGAAACCGACGGCCGCATTGGAAAGCTCTCCCACGCCGCCCAGCAGATCGGCGAGGTCGTCAAGCTGATCACGGCGATCGCCGAGCAGACCAATTTGCTGGCGCTGAACGCCACCATCGAGGCGGCACGCGCCGGTGAAGCGGGCCGCGGCTTTGCGGTGGTCGCGAGTGAAGTGAAGTCGCTGGCGAGCCAGACCGCCAAGGCGACCGACGAGATCTCCTCGCACATTGCGGGCATGCAGGGCGCCACCGCCGAATCGGTTGCCGCGATCAAGGAGATCGGCGCCACCATCGGTCAGATCTCGTCGATCTCGACCTCGATCGCCAGCGCCGTCGAGCAGCAGGGCGCCGCGACGCAGGAAATCGCGCGCAGCGTCCAGACCGTCGCCCAGGGCACCCAGACCGCAGCCACCGATATTGGCCAGGTCAACCGCGGCGCGGCCGAAACCGGCTCGGCCTCGGAAGAGGTGCTGAACTCGGCCAAGACGCTGTCGTCCGAAAGCGCCCGCCTCCGCGCCGAGCTCGACCGCTTCATGGGGAATATCCGGGCGGCGTAACGCGTCTTGGGTCGGTTGTCGATTAGACGCTCTGCCGTCGCCTTACTCTCCACTGTCGTCCAAGTGCACGCGGGGACCCATAACCACAGGCCATGGTTATGGAGCGCGCAGGCAACTCCGAATCTTCGCCAAAGTGCTCCCTGTGGCTATCGCGACGAACGCAAGCGTTCGCGCGGGGTTGCCGGATCTGCGCTCCGCTTCGCTGCGCTTGTCCGGGACGACAGCGGAGCAAGGATTACGCTTTCATTCTCTCCCGAACACCCGCTTCAGCTCCACCTTCGCGCGTTCCAGCCGCGAACGCTCTGTCTTCCGCAGCGTCTTGCCGGCGCGGTTGATGTAGAAGGTCAGCATCGATAGCGCCGAGCGATAGGCGCCGGTCTTGCGGCGCGAGCTGTGCTCGGCCGAGCGCTTCAGCGACGCTGCGATCTTCCTGGCGCTGGTCAGCTTGAACACACCTTGCTTGAGGTCGAGCGCATCGCTCTCCTTCGTCACGCGCCGTGACCAGCGTTTCGGTGTCGCGCGCTTCGGGCTCTTGCGCGCGCTGGTGCTGCGCCTCGCGCTGGTCTTCTTGCGCGCGCCAGCTTTCCGCGAATGTGTCGTCTTTCTGACATGAGCCATGCGTCAACTCCTTGCGGCTCCATCGGAAACGAGCCGCATTCGACGCCGTTCCCACGGGAACCCGGCTTTGCCGCAGACGTTGTCGCAGGTGGCAGGCGGAATGCCGCACCCATGACCCAGCAACACGATGGAACTGCAGCAAAGCCGAGCGCTGAATGATGGATCTGCGATCCCGGCGGTCGCGACGGATCGCATTGTCGCTACCAGCATTCCCGCGCGCCTCGACGCGCTGCCGTGGAGTGGCTTTCACACCCGGGTCGTGCTCGCGCTCGGCATCACCTGGATCCTCGACGGCCTTGAGGTGACGCTCGCCGGCGCACTCTCCGGTGCCCTGAAACAAAGTCCCTCGCTGCATTTTTCCAACCTCGATCTCGGCATCGCGAATTCGGCCTATCTTGCCGGCGCGGTGCTCGGCGCGCTCGGTTTCGGCTGGCTCACCGACCGCATCGGCCGCAAGAAGCTGTTCTTCATCACGCTCGCGCTTTATCTCTCTGCGACAGCCGCGACCGCCTTGTCGTGGGATGTCGCGAGCTACGCGCTGTTTCGTTTCCTCACCGGTGCCGGCATCGGCGGCGAATACACCGCGATCAACTCGACCATCCAGGAATTGGTGCCGGCGCGCTATCGCGGCTGGACCGATCTCGTCATCAACGGCAGCTTCTGGATCGGCGCGGCGATGGGCGCGGTCGCGGCGATCGTGCTGCTGGATCCCGCCTTCATCGCCCCCGATCTCGGCTGGCGCCTCGCTTATCTGGTCGGCGCCACCATCGGCCTCGTCGTGCTCTTGATGCGGATGTGGATCCCGGAAAGTCCGCGCTGGCTGATGATCCATGGCCGGCCCGACCAGGCCCACGCCATCGTCGACGAGATCGAGCGCTCGGTGATCGGACACGACCAGGATGCAGGCGACGGCCGCTTCCCCAAGATGCGCCTGAAGATGCGCGATCACACGCCGATCCGCGAGGTCGTGCACACGCTGTTCTCGACCTATCGCCAGCGCGCACTGGTCGGCCTCGTGCTGATGAGCGCGCAGGCGTTCTTCTACAACGCGATCTTCTTCACCTTCGCGCTGGTGCTGACCGATTTCTACGGCATCAGCGCCGACCATGTCGGCTGGTATCTGCTGCCCTTCGCCGCCGGCAATTTCCTTGGGCCATTGCTGCTCGGACGTCTGTTCGATACGCTCGGCCGGCGTGTCATGATCATGTTCACCTATGGTGTGTCGGGCCTGCTACTGGCGCTGTCGGGCTATCTGTTCTCGATCGGCGCGCTTAGCGCACGCGAGCAGACCATCGCCTGGATGGTGATTTTCTTCTTTGCTTCGCCCGCGGCGAGCGCGGCCTATCTCACCGTCAGCGAGACCTTTCCCCTGGAAGTCCGCGCGCTGGCGATCGCGGTGTTCTACGCGGTCGGTACCGGCATCGGCGGCGTGATTGGTCCCGCGCTGTTCGGCGCGCTGATAGACACGGGATCACGCACCAGCGTGTTTGCCGGCTATTTGCTGGGGGCATTCCTGATGATCGCGGCCGCGATCGTGGGGTGGCGCTATGCCGTCTCCGCGGAACGCAAATCGCTCGAACAAATCGCGCGGCCGCTCGCCTCTATGGAGTAGACTGATGAAACCGGAACTTGCCGAACTGGATCACAAGCGCACCATGGTCGATAATGAAAAGCCTGAAGCCGTGCCGGTGCCGCATGCGCTGGTCCCGCATCTGGGCGAGACTGCGATCCTGCTCGACATCGACGGCACTTTGCTCGATCTGATGCCGACGCCGCGCGAGGTATGGGTCCCGCCGGGCCTGTCGGAAACGCTGAACCGGCTGGTGGAGCGCACCTCCGGCGCGCTGGCGATGGTCAGTGGGCGTTCGCTCAATGACATCGACTTGATCTTCGCGCCCGACGTGTTTCGTGCGGTCGCGGGCCATGGTGCGGAGATGCGACTGTCCGTAAGCAACGAAGCCGAGGACGTGCATGCGCCGCCGCTGGACAAGGAGCTGAAGCGGCGCCTGGCTGCGATCGCAAAGCTGAGCCCCGGCATTCTGCTCGAGGACAAGGGCTATTCGCTGGCGCTGCATTATCGCCTTGCACCGCAAGCCGAGAAGGCGATCTACGAAGCCGTCTCGCTGATCCGGGCCGATCTGCCCAATGCGCCGATCGAGGTGCTGCCTGGCAAGTTCGTCTGCGAGATCAAGCATTCCGGTTTCACCAAGGCAACCGGTGTGCGCGAGCTGATGAAGCACGAGCCGTTCAAGGGGCGCCGTCCGATCTTCATCGGCGACGACGTGACGGATGAGACCGTGTTTGCGATCATGCCGGACATGGACGGGCTGGCCTTCTCGGTCGGCCGCCGTGCCATGGGCGTCGATGGTCACTTCGATACGCCGAGTGATGTGCGTGCGTTCCTCGCGCGCCTGCTCGACGACACAAGGTTGAAGTAAGGCATCGCCACTTCGTCGCCATGTTGTGGCATGCGCAGTTCCATTGCGCTTGCCATTCATGCCGCGTGAATCAGCCTCGAAAAATTCTCTTCTTCAATGAAATCGCCGGGTTCCCTTCAAGGAAACTGGTTCCAACGCGCGCGCCCGATTTTGGTTTCAATCCGAAGAAATGATGACAGGAACCATATTGATGAACGGCAGTTAAACGGGGTGGAATGAACAGGAGGGGACGACCTGTGAACTTAGTCGTCGTTTCAAATCGAGTTGCGCGCGGTAAACCCAACGAGCCCATGACCGGCGGGTTGGCTGCGGCATTGCTGCCGGTCGTCGAGCATTCGGGCGCCATCTGGGTGGGGTCCTCCGGCCGGGTGCGTGACGGACATCAGAAGGAACCGTTTGCCGAGATCGAGGCGCTGGGCTCGGGCGCGATTGCGACGCTGGATCTGCCGGCGGCGCATTACGGAGGCTATTACGAAGGCTTTGCCAATTCGGCACTGTGGCCGGCGCTGCATTCGCGCAGCGATCTGATCCGCGTCTCGCGCGACGATTATGTCAGCTATCGCGAGGTCAACGCCTTCATGGCGCGTGCCTTGATGCGTTTCCGCAAACCGCAGACCGCGTTCTGGGTGCAGGATTATCATTTCCTCGCGCTCGGCGCGGAGCTGCGCGATCTCGGCGTCGACGATCCCATCGGCTTCTTCCTGCACACGCCGTGGCCGGTTGCCGCGGTGATGCAGGGCGTGCCTAATCACCGCGAGCTGATCACTGCGATGCTGGCCTACGACCTGCTCGGTTTCCAGACCGAGGAGGATTGCCAGAACTTTCTCGGCTATGCCGCCAGCGAGCTTGAGCTCACCATCGAGGACGGCGTGGTGCTCTCGCAGCACGGCCGCACGCGCTGTGAGGTGTTTCCGATCGGCATCGATGCGGAGAAGTTTGCAGCCTATGCAGCGAAATCCGCGTCGCATCCTGACGTCTCGCGCCTACGCCGCAGCCTCAACGGCGAACGTCTCGCGATCGGCGTCGACCGGCTCGATTATTCCAAGGGCCTCGTCAACCGCATCAGCGCGTTCGACCGGCTCTGGACCGAGCAGCCGCAGTTTGCGCGCAGCATTTCGCTGCTTCAGATCGCCAATCCTTCGCGCGGCGGCATCGAGGCCTATGGCAATCTCCAGAACGAGGTCGCGCGCCTCGTCACCGACGTCAACGGCCGTCATGGCGAGGTCGACTGGACCCCGATCCGCTACCTCAACAAGGGTTTCAGCCAGGCGGTGCTCGCAGGTCTCTATCGCACCGCGCAGATCGGTGTGGTGACGCCGCTGCATGACGGCATGAACCTCGTGGCCAAGGAATATGTCGCCGCGCAAAATCCGGCTGATCCCGGCGTGCTGGTGCTGTCGAAGTTCGCCGGCGCCGCCAACGAGCTCGACACCGCGCTACTGGTCAATCCGCACGACATCGACGGCATGGCGCGCGCCATCGCGGTCGCCGCCGCGATGCCGCTCACCGAGCGCAAGATGCGCTGGGAGGCGATGATGAAGAAGCTGCGCGGCCATACCATCCAGCAATGGTCGGCCGATTTCGTCGCCGAGCTCGAAAAGTGCCGGACCGAGAAGGCCGCCGTCGCCCCGCTCGCGGCCCAGCCGCCGCAGGCGCTGCGCTGGCTGAAATCGGCGATCTCGGGCGTGAGGTTGATCTAGATTTTCTTCGCCTCGCCCCGGAAGCGGGGCGAGGGCAGCGTCGACTGCCCTCAATAACAGTACGAAACTCCCTCCAATATCGCGCACTGCCGTTTGTTCGGCGCGTTGGGGTCGTCCAGTGGCACCATGCCCTTGCCCTGGCCGACGAACACGCCGGACCCGACATGCACCGAGCTCTTGTTGCCGATGATGACGCTCTGATGCGGGGTCACGCTCGAGCGCGTCCCGTCCGGCCAGAGGATCGCATCGCCCGACAGCATCCCGCGCCGGCCGTCGTCGCAGCTGACGTCCACCCCCTGGCGCGTGCAGACCTGGGCCAGGGCAGGCACGGCAACCACGGAGCCAAGGGTGGAAATCAGGCCGAGCGTAGCGATCGTCTTGCGGATCATCATGGCGTCCCCGGTCGCGTCTGGAGGGCTTGAGTGAATCGTCGCGCCAAACCCGCCTCCGGTTCAGTCCCGGATGGTTTCCCAAGGGCCCCTCAACGCTGCATATTATTGTTTAAATACAACATCTTACCGAAAATTCACCCGATTTCCCCGCGATCCCTTGCAAAATCACCGGCGCCCCTTCAAGAGAGGGCGCTCCGGAGAGATGGCCGAGTGGCTTAAGGCGCACGCTTGGAAAGCGTGTGTGCGGGAAACCGTACCGTGGGTTCGAATCCCACTCTCTCCGCCACTGTCTGGCAGCAGCGCAGAAGTCCTTCAAAAACAAGAGCTTTTCGAACCGCCGGTTTCTGGACGGTGGAGCACCCCGGTGGAGCACTCTCCGCCTATCTTTGCCACGCGTTGCGGGGTTTTTCGACTGAAAAATCGCTCAAAGGTTTGCGGTATTTGCCAAGACGGTGGCAGCTTCCGAAATTGCAGCTAGACGGGGCCGGCATCCCAGCGCGAAAGACGAACGAAATCATGAAAGTCGCAAGCGGGAGCGGGACACACGACGCTAGGGTGCACGGTACCATCGGCATCGATCGAGTGGCCCTTGAGAACTATGCCATGCCCGTTCGGGCAAGCGAATTCCGCCTTGAAGCGCTTGACCGTCGCCGGATGACAGGGCTTCCAGTGCATCGGGGGAGGTTCACTGGCGCCCGAGTAGCGCGGAACATCTAGTCTCGGCCTTGTCCAACGGCCGCTTGACGGCTGGTGCGTAGGAGGCAGGCTCGCCTTTCCGAAAACACGCGACAGCAGCGATCGCAACAACCGCAGCATCATGATCTCTCGCCGAACAGGTTCATCAGCCTGAACGTCATCGCCTGTCGGCTTACTTCGTAACGTCGCGCAAGGGCAGCAATCTGCTCCTCGTCTTCGATGTCGAGCGTCAGCTTTTTGGCGTCGCGCAGCAGGAAGTCGCGCGGCATCAAGAGTTCGGCAGCAAAGGCGTTCGCCTCGATTTCCTCGACGTCCTCGGCTTTTGACGATTCACTTGACCGCAGGTTTACGCGGAAATGCTTGTCCACGCGGACCTCAATTCCGTCATGTAATAGGAGGTGGCCTAGCTCATGTGCGATCGTGAATCGCTGCCGTTGTTCGGGCTGCTCCTTGGCGACGGCGATCACCACCATCAGGTGCTTACGGATCAGTAGACCGGAGATTTCGTTGTTGAAGTCGCGATACTCCATCACGGCGCCGGCCGCTTTGGCTAGGCGCTCGACCGGCACAGAAGGGCGCTCAATGCCGTTCTCAGCCAGGAGCTCCGCCGCGCAGCGGCGGATTCGATTATACCGCGGTCGCAGCGGTCTCACCGTTCACCCGCTTTGATGAGGGTTCGCTCCAGATATGCCGTCACCGTCGGCATCCGCTTCAGCTCGCTAGGCGGGCGGACTACGGGCCGCGAGTCCTCGTTGACGCCCGTAAGCAGCACGTCGGCAGAGACATCAAGCGTCTTGCAGACGCGCTGGAATTGATCGATCAGCAGGCGCTGGCGCCCCCGCTCGATATTGGTGACGGAAGTGCGCGACAGGCCGAGACTTTCGCCAAGCTCGGCCTGGGTCAGCCGCAATTCCTCCCGGCGACGTCGGATGGAATCGCCGAGCTTCACGTAGAATTCGTTGGGTGTGATCATCTCAATTTTTGCGGTGGGCGGTCGGTAGCCGAATCGTCCCGCATTCGCGGGGCGAAGTCAACCAAGTTGACATCAAGATGGGGTACCAAGTTGACAGTATTCCCAGTTAGTATTAATGTCTAGGGAATCAACCCTCCGCTGGAGATAGCCATGACGGTTCTCGAACACGACACTGAACGCGCTGGCCACCATCACGATGACAAGCCGATCGCGGTGGCCGTCATCACGCCCAGTGGATTCTATCCAGACGCCAACGACTACAACCGCTCCTATCGTGGCGAAGTCGTCGCTCACGTCCTCGAGCGTGCGAAGATCAAGCTCGAACTCACCAACACCGCAGACTGGGTGGCGGAGGTCGAAAATCGCCCGATCGATCCTTCCAAGACCTTCGCCGAGAACGATCTGCATGGCATCGTCGAGATCGAATGGCACAAGCCGGAAGGGGGCGGCGGTGCATCCGGCAGCCTCTAAGGCCAAGTTCGACGCCGAGGTCGCGCTGCTGACGCCGGACTACCTCCGGATCAAGGGGTGGAGGCTTTGGTCGGCGGTATTTCCGGTGCTCGATCTCACAATCGAGGCGAAGCGGTCGCTTCGCCTCCGCCTCGATTGCGGGGGCTGGAACGAGGCGCCTCCCTCGGTCGCGCTTTTGTCGCCTGAGGGCGCGTTCCTGACCGAGGCGGAAGTGCAGCCGCTCGCTGGCTCGATCTTCAATCAATCGGCGCATGAGCAGACCGGGCGTCCGTTTATCTGCATGCGCGGGGTGCGCGAATACCACACCCATTCAAGTCATCGTAGCGAAGTCTGGGACACCTACCGCGGCGAGGACGGCATGAACATTCTCGGCATCGTCACCCAGATTTCCCGCGCGCTGCGCAAGATCGTTGGCGCATGACGCTCCTCGTCCCTAGGGAAATCGTCGCACGCACGATCGACATTCTGCGACGCGGCGGCGCCGAGAAATGCGAAGCCGTCGTGTTGTGGCTGGGCAGCGGGCCCCGCGGTGCGGAGCGTATTGCGGAGGCGTACCGGCCCGATCAGATCGCCGACAAGGATTTCTTTCGGATCCCCTCGGCGGCGATGAAGGATTTGATGGGGCACCTGCGACGCACCCGCCTGCACGTCACGGCGCAGGTGCATTCTCATCCCGGCAGGGCCTTCCATTCCGAAGCGGACGACGAATGGGCGATCGTTCGCCATCGCGGCGCTTTATCGTTTGTCGTCCCCCGCTTCGGCGCCGGCAGCACGGTCGCTAACTTCATGGATCAAACCGCGATCTACCGTCTCTCCGACGACGACAGGTGGATCGAGGTTCCGGACGAGGAAGTCCTGCATACCGTGGAACTCGCATGATGCTGAACGCCACCGAAGAAAATCGTAAGGCTTTGGCCAGCCTGCTCGGCATCGATGAGGAGGAGGCTGCCGAGAAGTTGCAGACCAAGGTCGCCGTCATCGTCGCCGATCCCGCAGGCGCGGCCTTCGCCGCGGATTTATCGGAACTGATCGGGAAGACGCTTCAGCTGGTCGACGCCGATGCAAACCCGGACATTGAGATCACGGTCGGCGGCCCGGCATCGACAGGCGCGCCGGTCAAGATGACCGCCTCGATGCTCCGCGACGGATTGACCGTCGGCGGTGGGATAGTGCGGCCTGAATGGTCGACGGTTCCGAGGTTCAACGAGCGAATCTGCGCGTGCTATGCCGCGGGCGTGGTCATCGCGCGCGCTATCGGGAGGTCCTTCCCCGATCCGTTCGGCGTCGATTTCCGCGCGCTCGGCATTCCAGACGGCCATGCACCGATCGTATTCGACGATGACGCACTGGCCGGCTGCGGCGGCGTCGGGACCGCGTTTTTGTGGGCTCTACAAGCCGTGCAGACCTCCGGCGCCCTCACCGTCGTCGATGGCAAGAACGTCTCGGACGGCAATCTGAACCGCTGCTTCTTCTACAAGGGCGACGATGTCGGCAAGCCCAAGGCGGAGCGGTTGGTCGCGCGCGCTGTGCTCGGCGAAACGGTGTTAGAGTCGTTCGTCGGAACGTTTCACGATCTTCTGCTGCAACGCGGGCGGATCCGGCGGGTCTTCGTCACGGTTGACAGCCGCCCAGCGCGGCGTTCGATCCAGGGCGACATGCCGCTTGAGGTTTTCGATGCTTCGACTACCGAGGTAACGGCCGTCGTCGCGCACCATCACCGGCAGCCGACCGCGAACGCCTGCCTGTCATGCATCTACCCTCACATCCCGGAGGAGGATGCGCGCGAGCGCGACATCGCGCAGCTGCTCGGCCTGACGCTCGATCAGGTAAAGCGGAGAACCGTGGATGAGGACATGGCTGCCGAACTGTCCCGCAATTTCGGCGAGCCGGCCGCCGCCTTTTTCGGCAAGTCGATGGACAGCCTGGCAAAGGCGCGCTGCGGCTCCGCGCCAGTGACAACGGCGGGCGGCAGACAGGCCCTGGCTCCCTTCGCCTTCGTGTCCAGCCTGGCCGGATGCCTGATGGTGATCGACCTGATGCGGAGCCTGTCGACGAACGATTTGCCGCCCACCAACTATCTGCACTTGGATCCATGGCGGCCGCCGACTCCGGTACGCAGGCTCAGGGGACGACGCAATCGCTGCGAATTCTGCGGCGACCCGGAGTTGAAGGCGGTGTTCGCCTCGTTGTGGGATATCACGGCCGGTTTCTGACGCGTCGCGCCTTAGGCATCTACCAGACGGCGCCGCCGGGCCGCTACACGATGGACGACGCCGACGTCACTCGGAGATGAACCGAGGGCACCGAAGACCACGTGCTGCCTGAGTTTTGCCGCCAATTGTTCGACTGCGTATCCTTCGTTTGTTTTCACGCGCTGACCGGCGAGGCCGACATGCCAAAGAATATTTTGATCTTCTCGGACGGTACCGGCCAGGCCGGCGGCCTTCGTCCGGACGAGAACCGCTCCAACATCTACAAGCTCTACCGGGCGACCCGCTGCGGCCCCGACACCGCGATCGATCCGCACGAGCAGCTTGCGTTCTACGACGCGGGGCTCGGTTCACGGCCGCCGGGCGGCGCGTTGTTCGTCACTCGCGCCTACCGCTGGCTGCACAACGTCGCCAGCCAGGCGACGGGGCTCGGCATCACCACCAACATCATCGACTGCTACGCCGCCATCATCCGGATGTGGGAGCCTGGCGACCGGATCTTCCTGTTCGGTTTCAGTCGAGGCGCCTACACCGTCCGGTGCCTTGCGGCCGTCCTGGGGCAGTGCGGGGTGCCGACAATGATGGCCGACGGCACGCCGCTCAAACGCGACGTCGGCACGACGACGCGCATCGCCCGTGAGGCCGTGAAGAAGGTCTATCAGCACGTCAGCTCGCCGAAAGATACCGAATACCTGCCGCAGCGCGAGGCGCTGGCGAAGCGGTTTCGCCAGCAGTACGGCAGCGACGCCGATGGCGCGTCCAACGCGGTGCCGTTCTTCATCGGGGTTTTCGACACGGTGGCGTCCCTCGGCAGCTACGCGCTCTCCGCGGCGCTGGTCGGCGCATCGGCGGTCCTGATCGCTGCATTGAGCTACCTGCAGTCGTTCTTCCTGTTTCCCTTCCTCCCCACATTCCTGTGGACCGTCGCCGGCGCGGCGGTCGCGGCGGGCATCGGATACGTCGCGACCCATCTGAAGTACGCCGTCGGTCTGCCCGGCTTTTCATTCTGGCGGACGCTGCATCTGGCTTCGCCCAAGATGAAGTTCTACGACCTACACCTGAACAACGCGGTCTGGTACGCCCGCCACGCCTTGGCAATCGACGAGAACCGTGCTGACTTCGCGCGCGTGCCGTGGGGCGGATCGCACAACAAGGGGCCGCAGCGTCCAGATGAATACCCGGACTGGCTGCAACAGGTCTGGTTCGCCGGAAACCACTCGGACATCGGTGGCAGCTACCCCGAAAACGAGGCGCGCCTGTCGGACATCTCCTTGGGATGGATGGTGCACGCAGCCAAGAACCTGCCTGACGGCACGACGCCCGACGGCTTCGGCATCAAGGTCGACGGCCGGTACATGACGCTGAATCCGGACCCGCTCGGTCCGCAGCACGACGAACGCGAACCAGGTTACCTCCGCGGGCGATTCAAATGGGCTGAGGGCCTGCGCCAAGTCCAAGACGAAGCGATCTTGCATTCAAGCGTCCTTGCGCGCTTCGCTGCGCCCGGCGGCGTTCAACACTATTACCAGCGCACGGACTATCGACCGCCGAACTTGCGTGGCCACACGAAAGTAAAGCAATATTATACCGCACTCCCCACAGGCGATTGCTCGTAGGTCGCCAAGGGCGGCTCAAGTGTGGCTATTGACGATCGTAGAGGGATAAGCCGCCTTATCAGGTGACTCAGTCAGAACGGCAGGAAGTCGTCGGAATCCGGTTCAAAACCGTAGAGCTTTCCCTCCACCCTTGCGACCAGCCTCCTCATTAAGTCGGCCGTCTCCCGGACGTAAGCCTTACTGAATACCTCAAGCCGGTAGCCTTTGCTGTCGCGACCGTTCCGATGGACGCAGTCGTGCCGGTACTCAATGGCCTTGAATAGCTTGTCCTTGTCGTCGCCGAGGAGCTCAAACAGGTCGATATCCGCAGCAATTTGGTAGAGCGCGCGCACTCTTGGGATATTGTGATAAACAATCGATCGCAAGTGTCCGAGCACCTCTGCACGGACTAGCTCTTTCTCACTTGCGATCTCGGCGAGGGTGAATTTCTTTTCCTTCAGCTCTTTGTCTTTGGCGAGGAGGCGATTCATCGCCGCCGCGTCATTAGACACCAGGTTGATCAGAGTGTCGGAGAGGTAGGATTCGAGAGCGCCTATATTGTGTGAGAAAACCATCCGGTTGACGAGATGGGCGCCTTCACCGCCGTGCTCAGTCAGCAGATCGCCGGTGTGGTGATACGAGTCATTAAATACCGCCTCCGGATGGTCGGACGTATCGAAGTCGAACCAGTCCTCGTCGTTCCCGGCGTATCGCGCGATCTCAGTTTCGACGATCGTGTCGCCGTGGTCATCGAGCGTGATCTCACAATCGCTTACGGTGTTGAAGCAATACCCGTTGAACACAGTCTTACATTTCGGACACGTTATCTCAACCGGGCCTTCGGCGCCGGGGTCGGTTGCGCGCTCAGCTTCATAGCTCGGTTCCGGAACTTCCACATTGTCCGACACAGCGCGCTTGCACTTCGGGCACACAAAGCGGGCAGTCGTCTCGAATCGGTGAATTGCCATGTGACGTTTCCCAAGGGGCCACCGTGTATGAGCTATCCCGTAATCCCGCAAGGCGAATGGTGTGGATACCAATGTTGAGGGCGGCCTACGAGACCGATCTTCTGAAACAGGCGCCATTGCGCTGGTCGATGAAGAAAGCGGACTGCATGGTCTCGAATCCCGTTCCGAGGTCGAACTCGACGGCGACTCTGTGACCGCGCCGATCCCCGATTCCTACGGTTCGGATATGGGATACACCACCACTTTTGCTCTCTCTATCGCGTAATCGGCGCCGAACCCGAGATGCGCGACGATGGGACCCACTCCACCGATTACGAAACGATTGACGCGTCGTGTTAAACGTGGGCGCGCTGATCCCACTTATCGCCCGGCAATCTCCTCGAATGGGCAGGGCGCAAGAAAGTCGATCTTAGCCAGATGCTGAATTCCATAGAGGCCGACAAGCCAGAGGAGGTGGTGTCCGATCAATAGTTGCTAGACATGCGCTGTTCGCAGTTTTTCGCCTGCGGTCAACGCAGGCGGAGCGTGAGGACCGCTCAAACGCTTCCGCACATATCTTTTGGCCGGTTGCAGCGCGAAACGCGTTGCCATCATTGAACTAAAGAGGGTCTTGTTTTGCTTGCGAGCCGGTTGTCCGCGAGGCAATATGCAAGCGAAATCAAGGGGGCATAGCTTGTTCTGAGGGGCCGGGCGTCGGCAAATTCAGGAAGAACGAGACGGCATGCCTGGCGACTCAGTTCAGGTGGCAGTTCCGGCTCATGACGACGTTCGGTCAAACTAACCGCGAAAACTCTTCTCGCTCGACCGGTTCCAGTGAGGGTATTTCCGGTATCGCCGAGTTGGTGCGAGAAGGCGTCCGCAAAGCCCGAGATAAGCTGATCGACCTCAGCATGCGCAACGCTATGCTGAACTTTCGTCATTCGGAGACATCGGCAAAGCATGTCCGCATCGTCGATGAGGATTTGGCGCTTCTGATCGGAGCCTTGGCCTCGGGCAAATCTCTCGATGTCATTCCAATTCCGCCGGCCGAGCAGGTCCCTCGGGACGAGGAGACGGACGAATTCCGAGCCGCTCTGAAGACGGCTAAGGAAACTGATCCCGACTGGCTGGCCGCTGAAGATGCGCGTCGCGCTGCTGGTAACCGCCGTCGCACGAAGGATAAAGTCGCTGAAAGGGCGCTGCGCGATCGTGTGAGGGCGAAGCTTGGGATGCCGGAATGGCGGGTCGCGACTGATGCTAAAGCGAGAGCCCGGGAACTCGGAATAGACCCATCTTACGATCTGCCACCGTCCAAACGCTCCGCGCAAAAGCACCATGCAGACAACACTCTGCAGACACTCTTTTTCCCGGATCGCCTGGAGCCGAAACTAGCCAGCATCCACAGTGCCGCGCGGGCGCTCCAGGAGGATGCCGGCCTCAGCGCGCTATACTTCGCGGTCGGCTTCCTCGAATGGTACGAACAGGACGATTCGAGTGATCCAGCGTACGCGCCGCTCGTCTTGTTGCCCGTCAATATGGAGAAGCGCATCGCGAGCGGCGAGTACGTCTATTCCATCGCCGGACGGGATGACGACGAAGCGAGCAATGTCGCGCTTCGCGAAAAGCTGAAGCGTTTCGCGATCGATCTGCCCGAGTACGATCCCGAGGCTGGAATTGAAGCCTATCTTTCGGGCGTAGCCGCCTGCCTCACCAACAAACCTCGATGGAAGGTTCGGCGCTTCGCGACCGTGGGGCTCTTTTCTTTTGCCCGGCAGGCGATGTGGAGCGATCTCGACTCGGCTCGATGGCCGGCCGACTCCCGTCCCGAGTCTCACGAATTGCTGGGGCAAGTCTACGGCGACGTCGCCGGCGAGCACGGCGACAACGTCGCTGCGGTCTACGACGTCGACCAGCCAGAGCTCGAGTCTCAAGCTCCCGCGTTGGTCATCGAGGCCGACGCCTCGCAGCTCAGCGCCGTGATCGACGCCACAAGCGGAAAGAACCTCGTCATCCAGGGGCCGCCGGGCACCGGCAAGTCGCAGGCGATCACCAACATCATCGCCAACGCGCTTTGGCACGGCAAGACGGTCTTGTTCGTCTCCGAAAAGATGGCCGCGCTGAAGGTGGTCAAGGACCGGCTCGATCATATGGGCCTCGGCCTCTATTGCCTCGAGGTGCACTCGGCAAAAGCTTCGAAGGCGTCGGTCCTCAAATCGATACGCGAGCGCATGGAAACCCCGCGCAGCGCCGCGAACGTCCAGGAAGTCGAGAGCGCCCGCGAAGCTCTTCGCCAGGCGCGTCAGCGTCTCACCGAATATGCGAGTCTGATCAACAGCCCGGCCGGCGCTACCGGCCTCAGCATTCATCAGGTTCTTTGGGGTGACTTCACCAGAGCCGGTCTGGAGCCAGCACCTCCAAAACCGACGACGGAGTTCCGCTTTCCGGAGCCGTTGGGCATCGATCGATTCAAGCTCGCCGAACTAGTCGGACTCGGCAAGGCCTTGGACGACTGGGCGGTGGCAATGGGGGCCGCCGCCGAGCCGAAGCATCAGCCTTGGCGCGGCGTCGGCAACCTCAATCTAAACCGCTTCGATCGGACCAAGGCCATTGAGGTCGTGGCGGGTTGGGGCACCGCGCTGAGGCAGCTTCTGCAGCACGTCGAGGCACTCGCCAGCGCGGCGTCGTGGGACGGCCTAAATTCGCCGGCCGACGCCTCCGCGGCCGCGAGGGTCGTTTTCGATCTGCCCGCAGCCCCAGCGGACGTGGAGGAGAAGTTGCTCACCCTCGCGACCGGCGAATCGGCCCGCAAGTCGCTAGACGATTGGGTCGATCGCTGCATAAGAGCCCACGATCTCGAACTGCAGGTCGACGGAATTTGCTCCAAGCAGGCGCTCGAAACCAACGGTGAAGCCATCGGGCCGCTACTCGAGCGGGCGACGGCTCTCGGAGTAGCCGATTTACCCGTCGAAGGGATATCGAGGGCTCTCGAATTGGCGAGAGAATCCGCAACCAGATTCGGTTCCCTGGTTCAACTGATGGCGGACCTGCTCAGTGCGGCGAAGCGTGATCCGAATGCCCCATCCGACGTCAAGTCAGAGGCGATGGCCGCGGGCTACCTTCTCGTCGTTCCCAAGATCCGGCAGGACAATCTTCGCTATCGCTCGCAGGCACTCACGGCGGAAACGGCGATCGACGATTTGGCTGCCGCCCACGAGCTTGCTGGTGAGGTCAAATCCGCGGCGACCGAAGCAAGCTTCTCGGAGCAGGCTACGACGAGGCTTGCTGACTCGATTCCATCCGTGGCCGAACTGCGTCGAGCTGCAGGAACGTTTCGCTCTACGGGCTTCTTCGGCAAAATCTTCGGAGGAGAATGGCGGGCTGCGCGCGCCGTCTGCCGCCAAACCTTTCCGGACGAGCCCAAGCTTCCTCCGATCGATGCCGCAAAACGGCTGATTGCGGCGGCTCTGTGGAAGGATCGGCTGCAGCGGTTGGAGGAATGTGCCGAAGCAAAAGCTGCTGCCGGTCGACATTGGAAAGGGGCGGAAACTCCGTTCGAGCGCCTCATTGAAGTGTCGGAATGGATGCGGTCGGTCCAAAAAGTGACTCCTCCCGGTGAGTCAGGCGCGCGAGAATTGCGGCGGCTGGCGTTCGAAGGCGGCCCCGACGAATTCGCGATGCTCGTCCGCTTCGCGGAAGCAGCCGGGAGCTTGAATCTCGTCGATGCGTTCCAGACAGCGTTCGCTGCGCGATCCACGATCTGCGCGGATGCCGATCGCTACGAATCTCGCGCGTCGGCCCTCGATTCGATCGTCGCGACCAGTCAGCAGTTTGGCATTCAGCCCAGCCAGCCGGTGGCCTCTCTTCAGAAGGCCCTGCAGATGCAGACCGAGGCCAAGGTCCTGCGGCAGCAAATGGCCGCCGATGTCATGGCAACGAACGCCTGCGCGTCGATTGCTGCGGGATATGAACTGGAGCGGGCTGGGCGTGTTCGAGCGACAACTCGCTTCGTCGAAGGTGTGCAGTCGATACAACTCCCGCCTTCCGTCGCACGCTATCTCCTGCAAGAAGGCTATGGCGACCGATCGTCCGGCTTGAAGCGCACCGCAGAGGGTCTGAAGGCCGCGATCGCCGACGTCGACCGAGCCGCCGGGGAGGCGGATGACCTCCTCAAGCTTCGACCAGAGGAATGGTGCGGCGGCCCCTGGAGAACTTTGCCGATCCGGACGTTATTGCAGAAGTGCGAGCGAGCGTCTCAGGCTCCCGATGCTCTCGAAAAGCAGATCGCGTTGCTGTCGACGGAGCTGGAAGCCGCAAGCCTTGGTTTGAGTGACCTCATCCGTTGCTGGCCGACGGAAGGGCTACGCTACTCGGGCGTCTCCCGCGCCATCGAAGCCGCATTCTATCGCTCGGCTGCGGAGAAACTCATGAGGGAGCATCCCGTCTTGACGCGGCACGCCGGGAACACTCACGAGCAGGTGCGCAAGCGGTTTCAGGACCTGGATCGCGAGATACTTCAACTGAATCGCAAGATGGTCGCGGCCCAGCTTCGCGCTCGGTCGATTCCTCCCGGTCGACGCGCGGGCTCGACGCGCGACTACACCGACAATGAGATGTTGACGCACCAAACCGGCCTGCAGCAGCCGCGGATCGCACTGCGCCGACTGTTCTCAAATGCGGGAAACGCTATTCGTGCGTACACGCCCTGCGTGATGATGAGCCCGATGTCCGTAGCGCAGTACCTCGAGCCTGGCCGACATAGCTTCGATCTACTCGTGATCGACGAGGCTTCACAGATGCGCCCCGAGGACGCGCTGGGCGCGATGCTGCGTTGCAGGCAGGCCGTCATCGTGGGGGATCCCGAACAATTGCCGCCCACGGACTTCTTCAGCGCGTCGGACGACCCGAGCGACGAAAAGGTCGAGGATGCTCCCGAAGAATCGATCCTAGAGCTCGGTCGTCGCTGCTGGCATCCGATGCGGATGCTGGAAGTTCACTATCGTTCGCGACACCAAAGTCTCATCGCATATTCGAACCGGGAGTTCTATGGTGAGCGGCTTCTGGTCTACCCCAGTCCGGTGCTCGATGATCCGGACTACGGAGTGTCGTGCCGAAAGATCGATGGCGACTACGAAGTCGGCCAGGGAAGAAACCCCAGGGAAGCGCAAGCGATCGTGGAGGAAGCGGCGGAGCTGATGCGAACACGGGCCGATCGTTCGATCGGCATCGTCGCGATGAACCAAGCGCAGCGAGATCTCATCGAGACCTTGATGGACGAGCGGGCTACTTCGGATCCCGACGTCCAGGCGTACCGTGAGAAGTGGGCCGACAGCCTGGAAGACTTTTTCGTCAAGAACCTCGAGAACGTGCAAGGCGACGAACGCGACGTGATATTGATTTCGACGGTCTATGGGCCCACGGCCGAGGGGGTTTTCCGGCAGAACTTCGGCCCTTTGAACCGCGCGTATGGTCATCGGCGACTCAACGTGCTGTTCACTCGAGCGAAGCGAAAACTCACGGTCTTCACTTCGCTCGACCCCGGTCGCATCGTGGCCGACGGGAATCGTCGCGGAGTTCGAGTTCTGAAGGAGTTCCTCGAATATGCGGATCGCGGCACCTTTACACCAGGACGCGGCACCGGAGAGGAGCCCGGGAGCGATTTCGAGCGATGGTTCCTGACGCGCCTGAAGGCGGCTAACTACGAAGCTCATCCCCAGGTCGGCGTGGCGGGGTACCGGATCGATATCGGTGTCGTGCATCCCAACAAGCCGGGCAGTTACATCCTGGGTGTGGAGTGCGACGGAGCGACCTACCACTCCTCGAAATCAGCGCGGGATCGCGACCGTCTGCGGCAGGACGTCCTCGAAGGACTCAACTGGACGATCTATAGGATATGGTCGACCGATTGGTACCGAGATCCTGAGAGAGAGTTCAATCGATTGATCGAGCGTATCGAGCGGCTCAGCGCGCCCGCATAAAGATCGCGCCTATCGTGGGGGAAGAGTGACCCAATCGATTTGGCCGGACGTCATGTAGACGATGGCTCCGCGCTCTGCCCCGGTCGCATGAAGGTATTGGCCGAGCTGCTGCCGGTATGCCGCTCGGTCGACGTCCTTGGGAGCGACATCGCTCTTCCAATCGAAGACGACCGTGCCGCCGTCGTCCCCTTTGGCGATCGCATCAGCCCGACCAGCGATCAAGTGATCGGAGTCGGCGGAGACGGAGGAATGGATCGGGACCTCCGCCAAGAGTTGGCTTCGAAAAGGTGCGAGGTCCGGCAGCCAAAGGGTCTTGATGGCCGTATCCGCAAGTTCGCCCGCATCCAGGCGTGCGGTGGATGACGAGGTGGAGAGGAGTTGATCGCCCAGCTCTACTGCCCTCGAGGCCACCGTCGCCAGGCTCTCCTCAAGTTCACCGGTGATCAGTTCTTCCATTAATTTGTGCAGAAGAATGCCCCGGATTCGCCCGCCCTCGACATTCGTGAGGAGGCCAAGCGGTCCATCGTCGCTCAATTCGGATGCGAGCGGTTCCGCGATCACATCGGGATCGCCGTCGCTCGGAGAGATCCAGCGGATCTGCGGCGTGTTCTCGAGTCGCGCTTGCTCCTCAGCGAAGATTTCCGCGCTCTGCAGATTTATCGCCGAGACCGGTGCGACGATCTCGGAGCGAGCAAGGCCTGAGATGTTCAGCTCTGGGATCGTGTCTAATCTGAAGTCCAAGAGCTTCGCCCAGGAGGCGTCGTTGCTCCAAGTGAAATCCGGTATGATCAGCGTCTCCATCGCCCGCGTGCAAGCCACATATAGAAGCCGCAGATTCTCGTTCCGCTTCTCTGTCTCCTCCGCGAGCAGGGCGTCTCCGAGACTGGGCGGCACGACCTGACCCAGCGCCCAATGTAGACTCTCGTCGGCGCGGCGATAGACGAACGCTTCGGCTCTGCGGGGCATCGACGCGCGGTTGATCGGAATGACGACCGGCCATTCGAGGCCTTTGGAGCTGTGAACCGTGACGATTTCAATGGACTGTCCGTCCGCCTCGACCATGCCTTCGGGCGAAGCCTGTCCGCGCAACCACTCGTCGTCTATGTCCCGGGCGAACTGAACGAAACCGCGGACGCGATAGCGACGTGCCCGCTCCACGAGCCCATCGAGGTTTGCGAGCGATCTTGCGGCTTGATCGGCGCTGCGGGCCGCGACAATGCCTCGGATGCGCAGCCGTTCGATCGCCTCGGCCAGGATCAACGAGGGCGTGGTTCCGTTGACCCGAGTTCGGAGGTCTTGCAGTACGGTCAGCACCTCTCGCGCGATCGGATGATCGATGGCCGTCGGGTCGGTCCACAAGGAGAGCCCGACGATCTTCTCCCGTTCGTACGGCGTCGTTAAGCTTGCCGTGATGTCCAGCAGCTCTTGCTCGGTCAGACCGACCAGGGGGCCGCGCATGAGTGCACCAAGCGCCAGGGTATCGCGCGGGTCGGCCAAGGTACGGATCAAAGCCACCAGATCCTGCGCTTCCTGTCGTTTGAACAGGTTCTTACCCGCCTGCGACGCGAACGGCAGGCCGGCTTCCTCCAGCGCTCTCTCATATCTCCAGAGATCGGTCGAGACGGGCGCGAGGAGCGCGATGTCGCCCGGACCGAGGCGCCTGGTCACGCCGTCGTTGAGCTTCAGTTCGACGTTGCCGATCAGTCGCGTGCACACTTCGGCTACCACGCGGGCTTCTTCGTCTCGCGAGCCGTCAACGCGTGTCTCAGGGGGAAGCCGTACCGACACTTTGGCTACGCAAGGCAAGCCCTGCGCGGCTTCGGTCCGCGTGCTCCGAAGGGCGACATAGCCTGCTTCCTGAGAGCCAAGGCGTTCCTCGAAGCACCGGTTGATGTGCTCGACTATCTGGCCGCGGGAACGGAAGTTGGCCGTGACCCGGAGAACATTGTCGGGAAACCGTGCCTCGATGGCCCGCCGTACCGTCAGGTACGTCGCGAGATCCGCACCCCTGAATCGGTAGATCGCCTGCTTCGGATCTCCGACTAGAAAGAGAGACCCGGGTCGTAACAGTCTCTGCTGCCAGTGCGGCGAGTGCTCCTCGGAACCGCATAGCAGGAACAACGTTTCGGCCTGCGTCGGATCCGTGTCCTGAAATTCGTCGACCAGGATCCGGGAGAAGCGCTCGCCGGCGGTTTTCCGAACGAGAGGATAGTCGCGTAACACGCCCCGGCACGTGAACAGTAGGTCGTCGAAATCCAAAACGGCGGCGCGGCGTTTGAAAGTCGCGTATTGCTCGAGCACCTCGTCAATCTCCGAGGAGAAGGAGCCGATGATGGCGGTAGCAATTCGACCCATCAGCGCGCTGTATGTCCTTCGGCAGCGCGCATAGTGTTCCTCTGCCTGATCAGCGAGGCGATCGCCGGCTTCGCGGCCGGCAACCTTTCGCCAAATGCCGCGCCGCTTATAGTCGCGAAGATCGAAGGAGCCCTTGCGCATGATCGGCAGCCATGCCGGGTGCGCCAATGTCCAGAGCCTTTCGAAGGCGGGCCGAGGATCGAAGCTTCCGCTGAAGTGGCTGACCAAAGTCTCAAGAGCGACGATGTCGGAATCCGCTTCCGGAGGAACGTCGATGTGGTCGCACCATCGACGGAACTCGCGGACGCTCTCAGAGAAGTCGACGTCGGCGCTCGCGTCCAGATCGGAAGTCAGCGGCCGCGCACCGCGATAACGTCGACGGAAGCGTGCGAAACTCCGCAGGAGCTCCTCGGCGCCGATGGGGTCTCTCCGAGCCACCGAGACGATAGGGTCGTCAACTGTGGCCGCCGTCGAATCGAGGCGAGACCGAAACCAAGCGTCGAAGATGGAGTCGAAGGCAAGATCGGCCTGATCGCCGTCCAGCACTTCGGCGCCCGGGTCGATCCCGGCTTCAACGGAATAGGCGCGCAGCAGGTCATGGCAAAAGCCGTGGATCGTTCCGCACGTTAGTTCGTCGAGTCGCTCAGAAGCCGCTTGCAGTGCCAATCGCTGATTGTCCGTCGGCCCATTCGGCAGGCCCAATCGGAGTTCGTAGGGCACGTGCCCGGAGAGGATACGTTCCAAATACCAGGCGATGCGCTGACGCAACTCGCCGGCCGCGAGCTCGGTGAAGGTGATTGCAGCAATCGATCGGGGATCCGTGCCAGCGGCAAGCAGCAGGACGACACGGCCGGCCAAAAGAGATGTCTTGCCCGTGCCTGCGGCGGATTCGACCAATAGACATGAATCCAGTTCGGTGAGCGCTCGCTTGCGGGCGAAGTCGTCGATCGTGCCCGTCATGGAGCGCTCCAGAAGCGCGCCAGTTTCTCGCTCGCTCTATTATAGGCGACGAGCTTGCGTCGACCATAGCCTGGAGACGCCGGGAGAGCCAATCGAAGATCGTTCGACGCGTCGAAGGAAGATCGGCCATGTACGGCAACGCCGCGGCTGAGCATTTCGACGGCAGCGTTGACGAAGTCAGCGATTTGCTCGATCGCCGCGTCGATATCGTTAAGCCTGAGAACCATGGTCTCGCCGCCGAGATAGAACAACCTAGCGACGATTCGCGGATCCTCCAGCAATTGACGGCAGGCGAGCGAGTACAAGGCACGTTGCAGCTCCGAGCCGCCCCCGATCACGATGCGGCCGGCGTTCTTGGGAGGAGCGCTAGTCTTGTAGTCGGTCACGCGGGCCGCCGAACGGTCGCTCCGCAAGTCCAGCCGATCGATGGTACCGCGCAATGAGATCGGCGTTCCCGGCACCGAGACGGGAATTTTCGGGTCCCACGGCAATTCCCGCTCGACAGCGAAGTCATCAGGTTGGCCGAAGGGGACTTCGGTCCAGCTGCGGGTACCCGTGTCCGAGATCTCCTTGCGCAACAGGCCGACCGACGCCATGGAAGCCGCAAAATCGACCGTGTTGGTCCATAGAAGAGACGGAGGCACCTGGCCCTCGAGAGGCCAGTCTTCCCGCACGGTGCGCACGGCTTCCTGCAGGGCAGCTTCGATTTCCGGGTCGGAGGCACGAGCATAGCCTGGGTGGGGTTCGAGCGTGTCGACCGCTCGGCGCAGGAGCTCATGGACGAGCTTGCCGAACTCGTCCGGTGCGATCGTGAGCGGCTGTTCGCGATCGCGGGGTACGCTCCATCCAAGCCCGTAGCGCCAGATGAAGCCGAGCGGGTCGCGTAGCAACAGCCGCAAAGACGTCGGGGATTGCACGCGACCGATCGCCTTCAAGACGACCGGATGGTCGGCAGCGAAGAGCCCGTCGTTCGGCGTGAACTGCCCGAGGTGCCAATTGCGCCAACACTGATCGGCGGAAACGATTCTGGGCGTCTTCGCCGCGTCGCTAGGACGGGCCATCAGCCTGTCCGATTCGCTCCAGGCATGTTCGGGAATGCGCGCCCGCGACAAATAGGTTTCCGTGACGTCCTGCAACAGCGGACTGCGACCAACCCGAGCGCCCTGCGCGCTACGCCGGCTACGCGAAAGCACGACGCCGGCCGACGCGCCTTCGAGGATCACGCGAAAGTGTCTGCGATCGGCCTGCGCGATCGGATCGACGTCGAACTCCTCCGCCGACAGCACGTGATCGGGCACGATGGAATCGCCGCCGTCACGTCGGGGCCAACTCCGGTCCGTCAGTCCCAGCAAACGGACGAACGCGCGCGGCGCGGCGGCGAGCTCGCGCGCCGAACACCAGACAATCGAATCGGCGGCTTCGTTCTCGGATGAGAATCGTGAATTGCCCAACGAGAGCTCTATCGCCTCGGTAGGTGCTTTTCGCAGGGCAGCATCCCAAAGCTGCAGTGCGCGTCCGCGCAGGAAGTGATGCGCCGCCTCCTGCGCGGCGGAAATCCCTTTCATTAGAACTTCGAGTAGAGGGAGGATCGCCTGTGTGCCGAGAAGGGAAGGATCCTTCAGCGCCGCAGCGGCAATCGTGCGTCGCCAGTCCTCCACGCGGGCCAAGGTGGCCCCTCGTGGGACGGCGCCGAGCCATCGTTCCGGCAGTGCGTCCAGTGACGTGCCTTGGCCGCGACACAAGGACATCAAGCGTCGTATGCGCTGCTGGTTCAGACCATGCAGCAGAACGTCGGCGAGCGCCGCACATCGTTGCCCGTCACGCGTCGACAGCGCGGGGATCCCATGCGTGAAGTGCAGTCTCAGGCCGGCATCGGCGGCCAGCGCGCAGAAATGATCGTCCCAGGCGATGGTGCCGGCCGACCCGATCGCGATTTCGTGCGGTTTCGCGGCTCCTGATACGATCAAATGACGTGCCCAGCGAAGGCTCTCGACGACCTCATCATGCGGATCTGCACAGGAGACGGCGGAGATGGTAGGCTCGCGGGCGGACCTCGCTTGCCATAGGATTATGCCCGTGAACCATTCGGTCTCGGCATACTTGGGCGCGTGCCATTCGACCGGAACCTCCCTCGCGAGCGCCTCGATCAAGGATCGCCACACAGGTGCGATGAAGGAAAGGCTCGAGAGGTTCACCGGTCCGATCGTGCGCGCGGCGTGTTGAATCCGTCCGAGAGCAGCATTGCGCAAATCACGCGATGCCAGCATCGCGACCGGCAGAGATCGTCGTACGCGATCCTCGATCAGAGCCAGATCTTTGAGCCGGTCGTTCCCCGCGTGGTGCTCGGAGCGGAGATCTATGTCCGCGTCCCAGATCTTGCGCAGGCTCCGCGCAACGGCCCGGCTCATGCCGGGGAGGTGCCGAACTCCCTCCAGATCGCGGAAGCCACCCTCCGCGAGCGCATCCTGAACGGCGAGGTCCAGCCGCTCCGGCGTGATGGGCGTTGCAAATCCGCCCGCCAAGCGCGCAGCGAGCAGCGGCAGCGTCAAAATCTGGAGGCCGCAGTCGTTCGCGCGCGCGGCCGCCGCCCGGCGCATCTGGAAGGCAAGCGATCCTTCGATGACTGTAGTCCGGATCCGCAAGAATAGTGTTCCCCAAGTCCGTCAGAGCAAATTGAAATCGAATTCGGCGCGACGTTATCACACTGACATCATCGGCCGGCTATCTCATTGCCGAATTTCGAATGACCGGTCGATGGGGCGCCTATGTTATCGGATCGTCGCGCCAATCGTTGTCGCTATCTCCTTCTCGTCATCCGAGCTGCAGCCGCAGAAGAAGCTCTTATCCGCCGGGGCAGTACCGAACTGAACGGTTCTTTCGACCGAATGTGGTCCAGGCCGGATGACGTAGTCGTTTTCCGATTTGCCTTGCGAAACCGCGAGGCAGCCAACGTATTTTCCTTCGATTCTACGCAACGCCGTCAATTGGTCCGAGGTCGACACCTTTAGTCCGCTCGGATCAGGCGAGCAAACATACGTCAGATAGGCTATTTGGGGGACAAAGGTCAGATCGTAGCAACGGCGAAGTGCAAAGTTCGCGATGCGCTGATCCCAACCACCGTTGCAGTAGACGTGCGAGTCCTTGTCGATCTGCTTGAGAACGTTGGCGAGGCCGACGAAATGCGATGCGCCCGATGAAGGTGTCGCTTCGTAGGTGAACTCAGGGTTCATTCGATTGTACAACCAGAATCCCGCGTAGCCGAGGGCCGCGATGACCGCCGCGCTGATCGCCGTGGCGAGCTTACCCCCGATCGTCTCGGTGATCTTGTCGCCGATCTTCTGCGCGAAGCTTCCGAGCAAGCTCATGATGTCCTACTGGGCGGATAGCCGAGGTTGGCCGGGCGTGACGATGGGTAGAAAGACTGTGCTCGCGAAGCGCCCGTTGCCCCACGTTGCCGAGATGGCGAGGGTCGGAAGACCGGCCGCGATGGAGCCTTTCTCGAGAATCGCGTGCTTCGTGCGTTCGTCTTCGTACGCGGATGCCGCGAAGCACACGACAGTGTCGGAATTCACCGGGTCCCGTGGTTCCGTGTCACCCGCGCCTCCCGAAGAAAAGAATTTCGTGACGCACGCTGTCAGCCGCTCGCTGGAATTCGATAGCAGGTTGATCAGGTCGTTGGGCACTTCGTTGACGGGCGCCGATGCGGCCATGATAGTCGCGAGCGAGTATGAAAGCGACTTCGAGTCACGCAACATCGGTCTATCCGGATCGCGCAAAAAGTTCACCGCGCTGATGACTTGTTGTGCGGGCGGGCTCGTTGCTACGGCACCATTGATCGAGAATACGCATGTACCGCTCTGCCGATCCTGCGTCTTGCTCACCTGCGATCCGGGATGAACAGCCACGCTCGCCCCCTTGTCAGGAGGTGCTGCGCAGGGAATCGTCGTGTCGTTCGCGGACGCGCCGACTATGATGCAGAGCGTAGCCAGGATAGTCATAATGGCGCTGTGGAATAGCTTCATCGTTGGGCCCAATAGAACGGAAGCCCGAGAGTATCCGACGTCGCGGTTTTTGCAATTGAGCAATTCCATCTCATCAACCTCTGGGAGATTGTTGACGAGTTAGCTTCCCATCGCATCGTTTTCCCCGCATTTGTGGCCGTTGCCGACGACCGAAGCTTCCATTGTGCCAACTAAAGTGGGCAACTGGAATGCCTAGCCCAGAGCTGGGCGAGTGCCATCATCAGCGAGGAGAAGGCGGCAATGCGAGGCATCAGAGCGATCTCGATCGATCCGACCGCGCGGTCGATCACCGCAATTGAGGTCGGTCCCCAGACGTGTTCGTTCGGTGACTTCTTCGGCGAGAAGCCGGCGGTGGCGGCGAAGCTTCCGAAGGGCGACGTATTGCTGACGGCGGTGCGAGAACACGGGGAGGCCTTCACCATCGGCGGATCGCGCCCAATCGTCGGCCCTGGTCTGATTGTCGGTCGCCGGATCGAGTGGGGCGACCGCGCCTCCGCACGCATCGCCCTCGCCGACGTCGTCACGATGATCCGCTGGACCTCGGTCGACAAACCGCCGCCGCCGGCGCAGCCACCGCCGCCGGCCAGCGTGCGCGCAATCGTCATCGACCCGAAGCTGGGCATCATCCAGGAAGAAGTGATCGCTGCCCACATGCCGGCCGCGGACCGCTTGCTTGGCCGCCCGCACGACTGGCATATCCGACTTCCGAGCAGCGATTACCTGCTGTCCGGAAAGACAGACCGCGCCTGCGACTGGTGGTGGCGATACGACGGCGCTAAGTTCATCGGTCGTTGTGTGATCGTGGGGCACGACCACAAGACGGACTACTTCGCCGACGCGAGGGTCGGGGTCGAGCACCTACGGAAGCGGATCGAATTCCGGGGGGCGGACGACCAGTTCTGGGTCGGCTATTCCGATCGCCAAGCTATGGAAGTATCAAAGGCCGAGGGATAGCACGCGATCTGTCTCCCGGCGCATCATTGCGTTGACGCCAAATCGATTGCCGGGCGCGAGGCCAACGGATGGGGCCTATCCCTCGCCTTTCCCGCGCCTGACGCTCTTCGGGGTGGCGGACGCGATGTAGCGGCCCTCGCCTAGCATCTTGAACTCGGCCTCCGCCTGCTTCGCGCGATCCCGTAGGGCGTGCCTCAGCCACGATTCGGTGAAGCCGTCCGGGGGATCGACGTGGTCCCAGATCCGCGTGAAGTGCACGGAGGCGGGGTAGCAGTTCGCGATGAAGGCGACGGCTTTGCTAACCAAGACAGGAGAGAGCTCTCTTCGCCGGGAAAGATCCGTATCGACGCGCTTGTAGATTGACTTGCGCTTGGGCCTCGCCGGACGCGGGACTCCCTCGAACCATAGGCTGCCATCCTTCTCCGTCTGAATGCGCGAGCCTCTGAGCGCCCTGGAGATTGCCCGGCCGGGCTTTCCAGGTGCGTAGCGATCGAGTGTGGACGGCGGATATTCGCCACTTTCGAGGTCTCGGGAGTATAGGGGGTAGCCGGCCCGGACGAGAGCCCTCGCGGTGACCTCGGCGAACTTCGGATTCTCGGCTCCGGTCCAAACGACCGGCTTGAGGAGTTTGCTCGGGTCGCCGGCAGCCTTCCGAGGCGAGCGCGGTACGTCTTCGACGAGGCGCCCAGTCTCGGGCGGTCTGGCAGCGGCCGGCCGGCGCGCCGACTTCGTGACCTCGCTGGCGGCGGTCGAAGTCTCAGGCTTTGCATCCCCGCGCGCGATGAGCGCGAGAATCCATGCCTCCTCGGCCAGGCGCCGGGCCATCAACCGCAGTCTGTCGGGCATCTCGGCGGCCCGTGCCTGCTGGCGCATCTTCCAGGCCTTGACGTATTTGGAGACCCTCTGTCGACCTCCGCCCGTCTGACGGTGAACGCCGTCGATGCCCACCGCTGCCACGCCCTTCTCGAGCGCAATCACGTCGGCGGTCCGGAATACCTTGTCCTTCAGTTCGTTCGTGTCGTGGCGCACCACCCGCCCCCGCGGTTTCTTCGCGCTGTTTCGGCGCTCGTTCGAGGTGTACGACGGGCGGCTTTTCGGCGCGCTAACGACGGGAGCCGGAGTGTAATCAGGGTTGACGAAAGGTGCTCCCGAAGGCCCTCCAGAGGAACGCTGAGTCCCGAGAAAATCCCGAAGGCCATCGGGAACGCCCGTCAGACGGGCGTTCCCGATCTGTCGCTTTACAAATAGAGCTATGGCGACAGGTGGATTAAATGCGGAGAACCCGCATGGAATATGAAGAAATAGCTTCTGTACTCCAATCGGTTAGCGAGAATGCTCAGTCTTGGCAAATGCGCGGTTTATAAGGCTTTTGGAGAACAAACGGAGCCGATGCGCATCGAGAGTCCCGAAGAAGTCCCGAAGGGGAAAGCAGCCTGACTCCGGGGTTGAAAACTGGGCTCGCCGCCGGCCACGCCCGTAATGGAGAAGGACGTTGCTGTAGATACTCAATCCTTACCGGGCGCTGAGATCTGCATCGAGTCAAACCACCTGACTCCCAAAGAGTCATGGCCCGTGACTCCCGGAAGGCTCCTCCGTCCACGACCGCCTAACAAGCGATGCAGTTGCCGGAGAGCCAACACGCGCCCCATTTGTGCCGGCGGCCCCCGCGAGCCCGGCCCGCTACTTCAACCAAGCCCAGTGGATTAGAGACGGCATGATGTCTGACAAACAACAGGCCTTGCCCGCCTCTGTCTTGACTGGCCCGATGTCGATGCACAACCGGTGCCCTCAATCCACGCGTCCAACCGATGCCAATACCCTCTATGCCCCTACTATCAGGGCGGAATGGGTGTCGATCTCACGCCGGTTGGCCGCGAAGCCACTCCGCTCGACGCTGGCGTGAGAAATCGGCACGGGCGTGAGCATCCGCGATATTCGTTAGAATCGACCTCTCGGCGGCCAGAACGTGGAAGCCCGCAAAACTTTGCGCGGCCTCGGCCTATTCGGCTGAAAGCAGATGGCGCCGACGGTTGGCCGTCGGCGCCATCTGTACAATGCGGACTGGTTTTATTCGCGTCGCGCCATCATCTGGGGCGAGCCGCGAGACCTCCACCGCGGAGTTCTGGAAAGGAAGCAGCTGTTCGACCGCCAAGTTAAGCTGCCGCCCGCCGCAAGTTGGCCAGCCGGTGTTGGAGCTGATCACGCAGATTGAGGGCAAGGTGAATGTGGCGCAGATTCACGGCTGCGGGGAACGATGGAAGAGCATCGAGCTCGCTCACTACGGCAATATTGGACCGCAGTCTCGCGATATCCCGCATCAGCACGGCGGCCGCGACATCCTCCTGCACCATATGTAGGTAGCGTCGCGTCTCCTTGTCCGTCGTGTGGCCGAGAAACCGCTGGACGATAGCGATGTTGCCGCACACCCGCAGCAGACGCGTGGCTGCGGTGTGCCGCAGATCATGCACCGTGAAGTCGTCGATGCGGGCGAGAACGAGATCAGCGTCGAATCGTTTCCAGAAATATCCCGGTTTGATCTCGATCCGATCGCCCTCCCGATAGGAGGTATGCTTCCCGTTGCAATTCCTTTTTGCCACGAGAGTGAAGACGAACGACGGATGTTGACCTTTCACCTCCTTCAACAGTTCTAGAGCGTAGTCTGACAGCGGCACGACATGGGGCTTCTGTCCTTTCTCGGTGACCGTCACCTTTCTCGCGTCTTCGTCGACCTGATCCCACTTCAATCCGCACGCCGGCTTGCGGCGCAAACCGGTTTCGATGATGAACTGCCAGAGGCGGCGGATCTCTGGCTTGCTCACCTCCGCAAGTCTGCTCTCTTCAGCGGCGCTGAGTTCGCGCATTTTCCATGGTTCGGGAAGAAGCCACTTATCGGGATTCAGACGTTCGATCTTCTCCTTGATGATGTCGATCGTGTAGTTGACCATGCGGTTGATGAGCCGCATAAAATCGTTGATCGAACTGTTCTGCCGCTTGCCGGGCGTTCGCGTCCGATCGGACGGCAGTTCTTCGAACCGCTTGCGAAATTGTAGCATGAGGTGGTCGGTGATCTCGCAGACGGGAGTATCCTTCCCAACGATGTTCTCCGCGACCTGCAACTGCACCTCTAAAGACTGCGAATTCGTCGTGCGTTTGCCATGAAGGTCGAAATAGTCCTTTCTCACTTCGTGGAATGTCTTGCCACCTTTCGGCCGCGCGTATGAAGGCAGTAGGGATGCCTCCCTCAGCTGAGCCTTCCACTTCTTCTCCTCCCGCTTAGCGGCGGCATAAGATGTGCAGCCGGAGGATTTGCAATAGCGTTTTCGACGGTACCAAAAATCGATCTGGTAGATCGTGCAACCTGGCTGCAGATAGACCGACATTCGCCCTCGCTATAAGTTAGGATGCCGACGAGCGAGCGCATTTTCGCGCGCGATCACACGCCTGTGCTGACCCGCATAGAACTGGAGCAGGTCATTCGGCGTGAAAATCCGGCGCGGGCGTTCGGTGCCAGTACCCTTTTGGAAGTAACTGATAGTACCGTCCGTCACATGGAGGCGCAACGTCTTCACGTGCATTTTCAAGATCTTAGCGGCCTCGTTCATTCCGACCGAAGCACGTCCAGCGAATCCTTGAAAAACTTCCTTGCAGAGCACTTCGGGCACTCCGGCCGCGCGCGCCAGAGACAAAACGAATTCCGAGCAGTCGGGCAGTGATGAAACGCTAATATCGAATCCTTGCTCGCCTCTGCCCCCAGCATCTCGAACTTCACCCCGGGCAACTCCGTTTAGCGGCTCGCCTGTAGATCGCTTTCGCCGCTCGCCCTCCGATCCACTGTTCGTTGACATGCCCTCGGTCTCCGCTTTTGGTTGGATGATTTTTCAAGGACTCGTTAAAACTGAAGCCTCGCGGTTGGCTCGATTTCGAATCCTTAAAAAATGAGGATTCGCGCCGGCGTCGCCCGATCTGCCGAACGCCTCAGCGGTTGTCGCGCACTTCCCTAAATGACCCTTTTGATAACGAAGGTGTGATGTGTGGGTTAGAGCGCTGCGACGCGCTTTGATCGTTCGACCTCCGCCAGGGTCGGCAGTCCTTCGCCCTCCATAGCGAGGGCAGGAAATGCGCGGCAGGTCACTCTTGCTCGTACGCGATCGCTCCGGCGGGAAGCGCGCACCTTCGCCGATGCGCTCGATAGGTTCGACCGTGCGGCATCGCCGTCCTTCTTGGATCGGAAATCGTGCCGAGGGATCAGCCGCGATCCGAGTAGCGATCGAACGCGTCGAGGCGTCGGGCGTCGATCTCCGCATGGTCCCTTCGGTAGATTTCGCGCACTAGAAAGCTACGTTCGTCCTCGAGCGCCTCTTCCCGGACATCGATGAACCAAGCCTTGGTCCCGCCCGTCCTCGCCCGGATCCCAGCGGTAGCCGTGCGACTTCAGAATCTCGCGGAGCTCGAACGGCGCTCCGATCGCGCGAATGCGCCAGCGCGGGGCTCTCGCGGATTCCAACAGGACGTCGAGGGCGCGGCGCCCGCTGCGGGGAAGCGCGCGGGAAAGGATTTCCAGGCCCGCGTGGCAGTCGTGCACGGCGCGGTGTCCGTCATGGAAGAAGCCACAGGCTGCCGCGAGGTGGCTAAGTCTGGTGCCCTCGGAGAATCCTTCTGCCGCCCATTGGATCTCGGTCAACGAGCACGCCCAGGCCACGCGGACGAAGGAGTCGCAGAACCGTTCGGCGAAGCGTCTGTCGAAGGCGGCATTGTGCGCGACGACCAATACCGCGTCGCCCAGGAACGCGGTCACCTCGGCAGGCTCGATCGATCGCCCGGCGACCATTTCGTCGCTGATCCCCGTCAGTGCCGTGACGGCGGCGGGCACCGGTCGACCCGGATCGCGAAACCGGCTGAAGGATTCTCCTACCGCGAAGATGCGGCCGTCGGACGAGAAGTCGAACGGCGCCATGCCGAGCTCGATGATCTCGTCGCGCGCGGGATCCAGTCCCGTGGTTTCGGTATCCAGAAAGATTCCGCGATGGAGCCCCGTGCCGTCCGGCGAGTGGTAGGCGGAGCGCGGCTCGAGGCGCCGAAGGATCCGGTATCGCCCGGAAGCCTCCAAGATCTCCGCCAAGCGCTCGAGCTCCGTTGCGTCCATCTGAATCATCCTCGATCGTTGCATCAGTCGCTTCAGCAGACGCCAGCGCGACAAGCAAGGCTTCTAGCTGCAAGCCAGACTACGTCAGCAGAACCGGGCGCGGAGGATCGCGGGGCACCCAACGACCGGCGGAGTGGGCGCCCGCCAAGGTTTTGGCGGCGATCGAGGTCGAGGGGAAGGAAACCGCGACGGTGAGTCGGCGCCGGTCGGCCACTCCGGGGATGGGCTCCAACACCCCCGCGGCAAAGAGTTCGGCGCGTCGAGTACGGGTCAACGGCGGGACGGAATCGTTCGTGGCCAGCCGCACCTCGCTGCCGGCGCTCACGACGAACCGCCCGTCGACCTGATAGCCGCGCGCCCACAGGCCTCCGTACCTCAAGGCGAATTCCACGGAGCCTGACGGCACCGTGCTGACCCCGATATCGATCGGTTCGGAATCCGCGGCGTCGTCGGGGGGCGCGTCTTCGGCCTTAATCGCTTCCGCGTCGACCGACGGATGGAAGATTCTGCAGCCGGCGTCGTGCAGAAGACGCAGCGCATCGACGAAGATTCGATCGTGTGTGGCGCGCTCCGCGTCGGTCAAATCCGGCTCGGGCGGCGCCGCGCCTTTCCAGACGGAAACCACTCCCGCCTCCACGGCGCAGCGGGTCAAACGAAACTGAAAATCGACGCAGATTGCCTTGTCGAACGGTGCGCCATCGCAGCCACTGATGACGTAGACGTCCCGGGCGAATTCCGTTTTCGCCGAGTCGGCCGCGTGCTCCGACAAACGACGTGCGGGTCGGCGGCTTTCTCCGAGATAGGCCGTCCGGCCGTCCGTCAAGACGTACGCGCCGGGGGTATGCAAAAGCCCCGCCGCGGCGATGCGGGGCAGATCCGACATGCAGAAGGCATGGACGACGGATCGGCTCGCGCCGTCGGAGATGCGGCGATAGCTGAGGATGCCGCCGAAGGGGCGATGGATGACGGCGGTGGACGGCGCGTCGTTCGAAGGATTCGTCGTCATGGTAAGCTCCGTGCAGGTTTCCATAGGTGTACGGCGGCCCGCGTCAGGATTCGGCCGAGATAGCGGTCTATCCTGGTGCGTTTGCGACGATCGCGCGAACCTCGTCGCCGGTCAGATGACGCCGATCGATCAAAGCTTCGGCCAACGCCTCCAGCGAGCCACGACGAGCGCGGACGATGTCGACCGCCCGCGCCTGCAGACGCGCTAGGTCGGCGTTGACGGCATCGCGCAAGTTCCGATCGACGCGCAGCAGCGCCGCGGCGGCATGCTCGTCGCCGAGATAGGCGAGCCCGGCGCCGAGTCCGGTCGAAGCGTGGAGGCCCGCGATCGCGGTCGTGGCCGCCGCGAGATCGCTGGCCGCATTCGCCGAACAGTCGCCGGCATAGATCACAACCTCTGCGGCTCTTCCGCCGAGCTCGGCACAAACGCGCTGTTCGATCGTCGGGCGGGTCTCCACGCCTGCGCGCCGACGCGTGACCGTTCTCCCGAGTGCACCCGCACTGCCGACGAGATCGACCAGGGCGACTTCGTCGATCCCGAGGGTGAGACAGACGATCGCGTGCCCCGCCTCGTGCACCGCAATCCGCCGCAGGGTATCGGCGTCCCACGAGGCGCGCGGCGCCATGGCTTCGACCAGATCGTCGTAGCCGAGCGGGCGCCGCGCTTGCCGGGCGACGGATTTGGCGCGACTGACCGCGCCGGCGAGTTCAGCGGGGCTGCGGCCGATTGCGATCTGTGCGAGAGGCGCGAGGTCGACTTGCGAAAGTTGTCCCTCGAGTTGGTGACGCAGGATCGAAGCGATGCCTGCCGCGTCCGGCTCCGCGAAATGGATCGTCCGATCCAACCGCCCGGGCCGCGCGAGCGCCGGATCCACGCGATGCGGATGATTCGTGGCGGCCCAGACGAAGACGCCGGGGCGATCGCCGGAGACGGCCGAATCGAGCAACGTCAGGAATTCCGTCACGACGGGCGTCCACCAGGAGGACGAACGACCGTCGGTCAGCGAGGCGCGCATCGGCAACGCGTCGATCTCGTCCCAGAACAGCGCGCAGGGGGCGCAGGCCTCTGCGCGAGCGAACGTGTCCCTGACGGATTTGATGACAGAATCGAGAAATCCCGCCGACGTGGCGAAAGATTCTGAGATGGACGTTGCTATGAGCGGAATCCCGAGGTGGCGCGCAAGAATGCGGGCGAAGAACGTTTTACCGAGGCCCGTGGGACCGGCAAAAATGCAGTTTCCGCGGATTTCCTTAAAATCGACATGCCCGGCCAGGTAGTCCTCGTAGTCGCGGCCAAGAGCCAATCCAAATTCCCGGGCACTGCCGTATTCGATCGCGTCGACGAGGCGAGGAAGTCGGTCTCCGCGGGGCTGGCCGAGGCGCGAGGCGGCCTTGCGAAGACGCGCGTAAATCTCCGCTCCGGTCGAACCGACGCGGAAGGCCGCGACGAGGTCGTGGAAGTCGAGAGAGCCGAGCCCCTCGACGTGTTCGGCGGGAGACGAAACTCCGACGAAGCGCGCCACCGCATCGGCGACGACACGAGCGCTAGTCTTGACCTCGATGCTGGCATCGGCGGCGGCGGCGAGCGCTGTCGGCAGGATCGAGACCGAGCTCGCGATTCCGACGACCGATCGGCCGGACGACAGGTGGCCACCCACTTCGCGGTTGCCTACGTCGGCCTTATGGATGGTCCGGCTGCTGCCGTCCCGCGCATAGATGCGCAGACCACGGTCCATCCGTTCGAAGGCCCGTTCTAGGGGCTCGACCCAAGACGCGCTCGGAACGCGCACGATGATGGCAAGCCCGGTCTCCGTCATCAGCCGCTGCAGAAGGGCCGCCGCGTCGGCTCCGTCGAGCGCTGCGTCGACGAGACATTGTGCTGCGTCGGCGCCGGCAGGGGGCTCCTCGAGGTCCGCATCTTCGGCGAGATCGAAGTCGGTCTCTCCGAGCACCGGACGGGACCAGCCGCTTGGACGAATCGACCCGTCGCGCTTGCTCATGACGACTCCCGAGGGCGAGCGGAACGAAGCCGCTGGATGTGATCAGTATTAACAAAGATCTTGGGGGCGCATCGCGATGCCCTTGCGGCTCGCAGGCCGGAATGGAGCGGCCGCGGACGACGAAGGGCACAGA
>NZ_JACOFR010000022.1 GCF_019455385.1 Bradyrhizobium sp. BR 10289 | reverse complement strand
TTTTGCAGCCGCCAAAGCCGAAACTTCTCGATCAGCGAATTAGTGAACATGCACAGCAACGACGGAGCATCACCATGTCACTCAAACTCTACGAACTCGTCGGCACCGATCCCTCGCGCCCGTTCAGCCCGTATTGCTGGCGCAGCCGCATGGCGCTGGCGCACAAGGGTCTTGCGGCCGAATCGCTGCCCTGGCGCTTCACCGAGAAGAGCGCGATCGCGCCGCACGGTTCGGAGCGGGTGCCGGTGCTGCTGCATCACGACAAGCCCGTGGTCGATTCCTGGACCATCGCGAACTATCTCGAAGACGAGTTTCCGGATCGTCCGTCGCTGTTCGGCGGCGAGGGCGGCCGCGCCATGGCGCGTATGATCAATGCCTTCGGCGACATCGCCATCGTCGGCGGCATCTTTCCGCTGATCATCGCCGACATCCCTAAGAACCTCGCCGAAATCGACGCGACCTATTTCCGCCAATCGCGCGAGGCGCGCTTCGGCGGCAAGAGCCTGGAAGAGATCATGGCGAGCCGGGACACCGGCGTCGTCGCGTTCCGCAAGTCGCTGGAGGTGCTGCGGCAGACGTTGAAGAAACAGCCCTTCATCGGCGGCAACGCGCCGAACTATGCCGACTACATCGTGTTCGGCGGTTTTCAATGGGCGCGCGTGACGAGCCCGTTCAAGCTGCTGGAAGCGGATGATCCGGTCTACGCGTGGCGGGACAAGCTGCTCGACGCGTTCGACGGCATGGCGCGGAAATCGCCGGGGCACGCGGTGTAGGTTTCGTAGTTTCGTAGGGTGGGCAAAGGCGCGAAGCCCGTGCCCACGCAATGAGAATGGTGGGCACGCTTGCGCTTTGCCCACCCTACGGCACCGCCTCCGCCGCCGCCTTGCGCAAACACTCCCGACACAAACAATCCTCGCCCTTGACCGGCATCGGCAGCTTTGCCGTCTCCTCCGCGCACCAGCACTTGCCTGAGAGATCGCAGCCGAACTCGGTGCCGCAGCGCGCGCAGGCGAGGCGGCGCGGTTCCTTCAGAGCGGATTCTTGCGGATTTGTCATGATCTGCCCAAAAGCTGCGCCGCCATTTTCATCTCGGGTTCATCTCTCGCTGCGGTATATTATGCGCTGCGCGTAGACTCGGGAAGCGGCTGGCAAGGCGAAGGACAAATCGATGGCCCGCGATTCGCACGCCGCACTCATTGCACTGAACCGCTTCGGTTTCGGCGCCCGCGGCGGAGCCTCCGGCGATCTCATCAATGCGGCGTCCGATCCGCGCGGTTTCGTGAAGGCGGAACTGGCGCGCCCCACGGGCGTGCTGCTGGAGGCGCCCGGCCTGCAATCGACGCCGCAGCTCGGCCAGGCCGTGTTCGCCTACCAGGATGAGGTCAAGCAGGCGCGCGAGGCGGCCGCGAAGGCCGGCGTGCCGCCCGAAGCGCCGCCGCCGCAGACCGACCAGAAGCCCGGGCCGCGCCGCAATCTCTCGCTCAACATGGTCGCAACCGAGATCGCCGGGCAGATGGCCGAGGCCAAACCTGCCGACAGCAAGTCCGCAGATAATGTGGCGAAGCCCGAGACCATGCAGCCGAACGCGGCCGCGCCGCCCGCCGCAAAGCCGGCGCCGCAGCCGCTCAACGTGATCCAGAAGACTTTTCGCGCGGAAGCTTTGGCGCGGTTGCAGCGCGCGACGCTGGTCGAGTGCGGCTTCACCGAGCGCCTCGTCGTGTTCTGGTCGAACCATTTCTGTATCTCCGCGAGCAAGGGCGAGCTGGCGCGGATCTGGGCCGGTTCGTTCGAACGCGAGGCGATCCGGCCGCACGTGCTGGGGCGCTTCGCCGACATGTTGAAGGCGGTCGAGCAGCATCCGGCGATGCTGTTCTTCCTCGACAACCAGCAATCGCTCGGGCCGGATTCGCGCGCCGGGCAAAACCGCAAGCGCGGGCTCAACGAAAATCTCGCCCGAGAGATCATGGAGCTGCACACGCTCGGCGTCGGCGGCGGCTACACGCAGGAGGACGTCACCTCGCTCGCGCGCATCATTACGGGGTGGACCTTTGCCGGAAGGCAGGGCGGGTTGGGAGCGCCCGGCTCCTTCGTGTTCAACGCCAATGCGCATCAGCCCGGCTCGCAACAACTGCTCGGCAAGACCTACGAGCCGACCGGCCTTGCGCAGGGCGAAGCCGCGCTCGCCGACATCGCGCGCCATCCCTCGACGGCGAAGTTCATCACGACCAAATTCGCCCGCCATTTCGTCGCCGACGATCCGCCGCCGGCGCTGGTTGCGCGGTTGCGCGATGTCTTTGTCAAGACCGATGGCGACCTCAAGGCGCTTGCCACTGCGCTGGTCGATTCCGACGAAGCCTGGCAGGCGCCGCTCACCAAGATGCGCTCGCCCTACGATTTCGTGGTCGCCAGCGGCCGGCTGCTCGCGCGCGTGCCGGAGGATCCCGGCGTCTATCTGAACAATCTCAATCTGCTCGGACAGCCGCTGTGGTCGCCGGCGGGGCCGAACGGTTTCCCGGATACCAGCGCCGCCTGGGCCGCGCCCGAGGGCATCAAGCTGCGGCTCGACATCGCAGCGCAAATGGGCGCGCGGCTCGGGCCCAACATCGATCCCCTCGATCTGCTCGAATTCGCCGCGGCCGATGCGGCGTCCGTCGAAACGCGCAAAACCATCGAGCGCGCGGAATCGCGCCAGCAGGCGCTGGCGCTGCTGTTGATGTCGCCGGAAATGCAGAGGAGATGACCATGATCGACTGCGTCGAGAACCGGCTCCTCACTTCGCGCCGCAGCCTCTTGCTCGGCGGCGCCTCCTTCGCCGCCTGGGCCTACTTGCCGAAATTCGCGCGCGCGGCCGACGGGCGCGATCCCAGGTTGATCGTGGTGATCCTGCGCGGCGCGCTCGACGGCCTCTCGACCGTCGCGCCGGTCGGCGATCCCGATTACGCCGGCCTGCACGGCTCGATCGCGCTCACGCCAGACGGCGCGCATCCCGCGATCATGCTCGACACCTTCTTCGCGTTGCATCCCGCGATGCCGGAGTTCGCGCGGATGTACCGCGACATGCATGCCGCGGTGATCCATGCGGTGGCAACGCCCTATCGCGACCGCTCGCATTTCGACGGCCAGGACGTGCTCGAAAGCGGCTATGCCGGCCCGGGCCGCGTACAATCCGGCTGGCTCAACCGCGCGCTGGAAGCGCTGCCGCGCGGCGAGCGCGTGTCGAGCGGTCTTGCGGTGGGGCCGACCACGCCGCTGGTCTTGCGCGGCAACGCGCCGACCGTTGGCTGGGCGCCGGTGGCGCTGCCGCAGGCCGACGACGACACCGCGATGCGCCTCGTCGATCTCTACCGTCATCGCGATCCCGCGCTGGCCTCTGCACTGTCGCAGGGTCTCCAGCTTGAGAAGGTCGCGAGCGGCGACGACATGAAGGCGAAGGGCGGCAATCAGGTCGCGCTGATGCGACAGGTCGCGCGCGGCGCGGCCAAGCTGATGGCAGCCGACGACGGCCCGCGCATCGCCGCGCTCGCCTTCGACGGCTGGGACACCCATGCCAATGAAGGCGGCCCCGTGGGGCGTCTCGCCTTCCTGCTCGGCGGCCTCGACGGCGCGCTCGCCGAATTCGAGAGCGGGCTCGGCGGTCGCTGGCGCGACACCGTTGTCGTCGTCGCCACCGAGTTCGGCCGCACCGCGCGCATCAACGGCACCGACGGCACTGATCACGGCACCGGCACTATCGCCTTGCTCGCCGGCGGCGCCGTGAAAGGCGGCCGCGTCATCACGGACTGGCCTGGCCTCAAGCTCGCGAACTTGTATGAAGGGCGCGATCTGAAGCCGACCACCGATCTGCGCTCGGTGATCAAAGGCGTGCTGCAGGGACAATTCGGCCTGTCCGACCGCGTGCTCGCGGAGACGGTATTCCCGGACAGTGCCGCAGCGCGGCCGATGAAGGGGCTGGTTGCTTAACCTCTCCCCGCTTTTCTGCGGGGAGAGGTCGGATCGCCCCCGGCGATGCGCAGCATCGTCCGGCAGCGATCCGGGTGAGGGGCCGGGCACTCTATTGCCACGAACTAAATCCCTCCGACTCGCAAGACCATTGCGATTGAGCGCACCGCATCTACAATTCAGACCGAACTCGTAGAGGCAGCCCCTCACCCCACCCTCTCCCCGTAAGAACGGGGCGAGGGAGCGAGAGAGTGGTGCGTCCATCACGGGTGAAGGGGCAGGGCAATGCGTGGCCACAACGAAAGACCCATCCGACTCGCAAGACGCTTGCGGGTCGATCAGACTGACGCTGAGACGGTTCTCTGGAATCGCATTCGCAACCGGCGGATCGACGGACACAAGTTCGTCAGGCAGGAACCTATCATCGGCTATATCTGCGATTTCGTGTGTCGCGAGAAGCGGATCGTCATCGAAGTCGACGGCGGGCAGCACAATGAATCCGGGGCAGATGCTATTCGTGATGAACGCCTCGGCGAGAAGGGATACAAGGTACTTCGCTTTTGGAATAATGAAGTGCTCGGGAATATCGAAGGCGTTCTGACCGTTATTCAGTCCGAACTCGCGGCCGCGGAAGTCTCGTCTTAACCTCTCCCCGCCCTTTGCGGGGAGAGGTCGGATCGCCCCCGGCGATGCGAAGCATCGTCCGGCAGCGATCCGGGTGAGGGGCAGGGCACACTGTTAGCCCCCGAGGCGGCCCATCCGACCCGCACAATGACAGTGCGCAGATCGCGACCTTCGCTTACAATTGAGACCGAATTCGCGGACGCAGCCCCTCACCCCACCCTCTCCCCGTAAGAACGGGGCGAGGGAGTGAGAGGGCGGCGCGTCCCTCACGATCGCATGTCAGGAGAGACCACCCATGTACATCGCCATGAACCGCTTCCGTGTCGCCAAGGGCTCCGAAGCCGCCTTCGAGCAGGTCTGGCTCTCGCGCGACACGCATCTGGACAAGGTGCCGGGCTTCGTCGAATTCCATCTGCTACGCGGACCGGAAGCCGAGGACCACACGCTCTATGCCTCGCATACGATCTGGGCTAACCACGCAGCATTCGAGGCCTGGACCAAGTCCGAAGCGTTTCGTGCTGCTCATGCCCGCGCCGGGGACACCAAGCCGACCTATCTCGGCCATCCCCAGTTCGAAGGCTTCAAGGTGATGCAGACGGTCGGACGCGGCGCCAAATAGCGCCGCGCCGCAAAGATCAGCCCAGCGTGATCTTGTCGATCTCCGCCATTTCTTCGGCGCCGAGCTTCCACGCGATCGCCTTCACATTCTGCTCGATCTGCTCGGGGCGGGTCGCACCCGCGATCACGCTCGACACTTGCGGGCGCGCAGCGAGCCAGGAGAAGGCGAGCTCGAGCATGCTGTGCCCGCGCGCGCTCGCAAAAGCCTGGAGCTTCTCGACGATCGCCTCGTTGCGCGGCGTGACGTAGCGGTCGCGCAGTCGCGGCGTCTGGCCGAAGCGGGTGTCGCCGGGCGCGGCCTCGCCCTTTTTGTATTTGCCGGTGAGAAGTCCGCTGGCGAGCGGGAAGAACGGCAGAAGGCCGAGCTTGTATTCCTGCGCTGCAGGCAGCAGGTCCTTCTCGATGTCGCGCACCACCAGCGAATATTCGTCCTGGCACGACACAAAACGCGCGGTGTTCATCGCGCGCGCGACGTATTCCGCTTCCGCGATGCGCCAGGCCGGAAAGTTCGAATTGCCGATGTAGCGGACCTTGCCCTGGCGGACGAGATCGTCGAGCGCGCGCAGGCTCTCCTCGATCGGCGTCAGCGGATCGTAGTCGTGCTGCTGGTAGAGATCGATGTAGTCGGTCTTCAGCCGCTTCAGGCTCGCTTCCACGGCCGACATGATGTAGCGGCGCGAGGCGCCCTGCTTGGTGCCGTCCTCGGCCATCGGCTTCGAATATTTCGTCGCCAGCACGATGTCCTTCCGGCGATCGCCGAGCACCGCGCCGAGCACGTTTTCCGAGCCGCCCATGGCCGAATAGATGTCGGCGGTGTCGAACAGCGTGATGCCGAGGTCGAGCGCGCGGTGGATCACCTTGCGCGAGGCTTCCAGGTCGATGCGCTGGCCGAAATTGTTGCAGCCGAGCCCGACTGCGGACACGCGCAGGCCGGAGGCGCCGAGATTACGAATTTCCATGGGAGGTCCCGTCAGCAGAGAGCAGTGCGGCATTGTGACCGCGGCGTGCCGCAGCAGCAAGCCGCTCACCGCGTCGCTGCCATGCTGAAACAACCCGGACAAAAAAATGCGGCCCCTGTCAGACGCGGCGACTGACGGGGACCGCTTTGGGGCGCTTGATCGGTGACGGGGGGCCTGATCAGACGCAGCTGCAACTTAATCCCGATGTGTAACGCGCCGGTGACAGTCCGAGTTATCCACAGGGCGTCCAGCCCGCGACATCAGAAGATCTTGCGGTAGACGATGAAACCGGAGCGCTCGGCGACCTTGTCGTACAGGCGCTGCGCGGTGACGTTGGTTTCGTGCGTCTGCCAATAGACCCGCGGCGATCCCGCCAGCTTCGCCCGCTCGTACACGCCGTAAATCAAGGCCGAGGCGACGCCCTTGCCGCGCGCGGACTCCAGCGTGAACAGATCCTGCAGATAACACGACGGCTCGATTGCGGTGGTGCTGCGGTGGAACAGATAGTTGGTCATGCCGAGCAGCTTGCCGTCGCTCTCGGCGACCAGCCCATGCACCGGCTCATAAGCATCGAAGAAGCGCTGCCAGGTCACCTTCGTGATCTCGGGTGCAAGCGCCGTCGGGCCGGAGCGGCCGTAGAACGCATTGTAGCCCTCCCACAGCGGCAGCCATTGCTCATAATCCTGCCGTGCGACGGGGCGAATGGTGAGTGACATGTGAAATCCCGCGATCGATGAGGCGTCCTTCATACGTGATGAAGGGCATTGCGATCAATTGCGTCTACTCCGCGACGCGCAAGTAGCGGATCAGCTTGCGGTTCGCGGGATCGCGCAGCGAGCGGTAGTAGTCGGCGCGCGCAGGCGCATCGGTGTGGCGCACGAGATCGGTCACCGGCGTGGTGCTCAGCATGCGGCCGCCGTCGGGCAGCACGGTGCAGACGAAGCGCAGCACCTCGCCGCTGCGCAGGCCGATGTTGATCGGCCTGGCGTCGCCGATCCGCACCATCTCCATGCGCTGCGCGATGAAGGTGCCGAGTTCGTCCTCCGGCAGTTCGAACGCGCCGATATCGCGGCCGTGATACATCAGCGCGATGAAGGGCGGCTTGCCGTCGGCGATCTCGTCCGGCAGCGCAAAATAGTCACGGAAGGCGCGGTTGATGAATTCGGCGCGGGTCTCGGCATCGAGCAGCACGATGCCGATGTCGACCTGATCGAGCGCGGCCGACAGCCGCGCGGCGATGGCGTGGCTGCGCCGCTCGGCGGCGAAGCTGTCGAGCAGCCGCTCGCGCATCAGGCCGGTGATGCCAGCTGTTCCGAAAGCCGTGACAGCGAGAAGCCCGATCGGATCGGCGCTGGCATGGAGCGGCACCGCGCGATGGCCGGCAAAGAACAGCGCCGCGCCGGCGACCGCGAGCGCCGCGCTGGTCATGGCGGATGCGAAGCCGGACAGTGCGCCTGAAAGCGCGACGATGCAGATGAACAGCGGCGCCGGCGAGGGAGTGTGAATGGAGCGATCGAGCAGGATCGCCAGCAGCGTGATCGCCACCGTCAGCACGGGACCGGAGATCGCACGCCATCCGAACCGCATCTCGTTCCTCCCTGAACGAGTAAGGCCGGAAGACTGACGGATTGTTGCGATGACGCAGTGCGAAATCGTGCGGCGCGCTTAAAAGGCGCTTGCGACGGCGCGCAAAGCTTTCGGATGATTTTACACCAAGTGCGCGTGCCTGAGGCGTTGCTGCAGCGCGGGCGTAGTCAACGTCGAGGTCCCCGAGTTCTTGCGCATGCCGGTGAAGATCAGCAGCGATGCCGCGACCAGGATGGCCGCGGTCAGCGTGAAGGCAACAATGACCACTGGTGATTTCATCGATGTCCCGTCGCGATGCCGTCAGGCGCGGGGGCGCGCGGCACCTTGAAGGCCGTCGAGGATGAAACGGGGATCAGACCGGCAGACCCATCGCCATGGTCGCCTTGGTCGACAGCACTGTCAGGGTGACGATCAGGCACAGCGAGACGGCGGCGACGGCGAGCGAGGCCGCGACCGCGTTGGTCAGCCGGGAAGACGAAACGGTAACGGTTTGGCCCTGAAAGCCTGCCGTGCCGGACGCCCGAATCATGGTCTAAATCCTTCAACGTGCGAGCGAATCACCCGCGACATCGAACAATTTCCCTGTTTCTACCGGCAATATTGCGGCGGCTATCACGCCGAACATGGCGGCATTGCGGCAAAGGTTAACGATATGCCCGCTATTCGTTAACGCCGCACCGTTTTCAGGCGCCCGCGGCGATGCTGGCGGGGTCGTCGATGTCCGCGGGACGCCAGTCCATCGCGACGAAGCCGGGCGCCGCTTCCACCCGCTTCAGCCAGTCCCGGATCGCCGGGAAGGGGTCGAGGTCGAAGTCGCAGCGGTCGGCGAGGTGGGTGTAGCCGTACAGTGCGATGTCGGCGACGGTGAGCTGACGGGCGGCGAAGTAGGAATTGGTCTTGAGGTGATTCTCCATCACCTGGAGCGCGCCATAGCCGCGCTCCATCCAGTCCTCCAGCGCGTGCGTCTGCAGGTCGCGGCCGCCCTTCACCAGCGACAGCCAGAAATAGGCAGCCCCGATGTTCGGCTCGAGCGCGTGCTGCTCGAAGAACATCCATTGCAGCGCCTCGGCGCGATCGATGCGGTTCTCCGGCGCGAGCGGCGTGCCGACGGCGACGTACCACAGGATGGCGTTGGATTCCGCGAGATAACGGTTGTCGCCGACCTCGAGCAGCGGCACCTGTCCGGACGGGTTCTTCGCCAGGAAGTCCGGCGTCTTGCTTTCGCCGCGCAGAATGTCCACCTCGATCGCTTCGTAAGGCAGGTTCAGCAGCGCCAGCGCAAGGCGGACCTTGTAGCTGTTGCCGGAGCGCTGCATCGAATAGAGCTTGTACATTCTGAAGATGATTCCGGAAGGACAGGAGGCACGACGCATCGTGCCCCGCGCCGCGGTTAAACAATGATGCCGATGCGAATCCGCCGCAAGGGCTGCCCCATAGAAAAACTCGAAAACCCTGCCGCACTGCAATGCGGCGGAAGATCATTTCCGTGCGACCATCCAACTCAGGTCACGCTTGCGTCAACGTTCGGACGCATGGCGCCGTGCATTGTGTGAGACTCGTGAGCAATCTCGCCGAGGTGTCAGCCCGCCGTCAGTTTCGTGGTCGAAGTCTTGGCCCGAAGTCTTGGCACGAAGACTTGGCCCGAACGGTTCAAAATTGCTCCGAGGACAAGCCTTCCCGGATATGAGCGATTTGCGCGGCAAAGTTGCGGAAAATTGCGGGAAAACGGGCCTTGAACCGCTCCAGATCCGTAAACTTTTGCGAGATTGGGCCGAAGTTTCTTGCGACGCAGCGGCACACGTTTTAGGGTGTCTCCATTCCCACAATTGGAGTCGTGAGGCCACAGGGTTCACGACGCTTGTCAGGAGATGACGATGTCCTTCCTTGCCGCTGCGCTCGACCGTGTGAAGCCGTCCGCGACCATCGCGGTCACGGATAAAGCACGCGCGCTGAAAGCGGCGGGCCGCAACGTCATTGGCCTGGGTGCCGGCGAACCCGACTTCGACACGCCCGCCAACATCAAGCTGGCCGCGATCCACGCCATCGAAGCCGGCAAGACCAAGTACACCGCGGTTGACGGCATCCCCGAGCTGAAGGAAGCCATCATCGGCAAGTTTCAGCGCGAGAACGGCGTCACCTACAAGCCGAACCAGATCATCGTCGGCACCGGCGGCAAGCAGGTGCTCTACAACGCGCTGATGGCGACCATCAATCCGGGCGACGAGGTGATCATCCCAGCTCCGTACTGGGTCAGCTACCCCGAGATGGTCGCGCTCGCCGGCGGCGAGCCGGTGCCGGTGGTCTGCACCGCGGCTCACGGCTTCAAGCTCCAGGCCGAGGCGCTCGAGCGCGCGATCACGCCGAAGACCAAATGGGTGATCCTGTGCTCGCCGTCGAACCCGACCGGCGCGGCCTATACCAGGTCCGAGCTGAAGGCGCTCACCGACGTGCTGGTCAAGCATCCGCATGTCTGGGTGATGACCGACGACATGTACGAGCACCTCGTCTATGACGACTTCCAGTTCACCACCGTCGCGCAGGTCGAGCCGAAACTCTATGACCGCACGCTCACCGTGAACGGCGTCTCGAAGGCCTATTGCATGACCGGCTGGCGCATCGGCTACGCCGGCGGTCCTGCGCAGCTGATCAAGGCGATGTCGACGATCCAGTCGCAGTCGACCTCGAATCCGTCGTCGATCGCGCAGTGGGCCGCGGTGGAAGCGCTGAACGGTCCGCAGGACTTCATCGCCGCCAACAACAAGGTGTTCAAGGAGCGTCGCGACCTCGTGGTCTCCATGCTCAACCAGGCCAAGGGCATCGAGTGCCCGCGTCCCGAGGGCGCGTTCTACGTCTATCCGTCCTGCGCAGGCACGATCGGCAAGACCGCGCCGTCGGGCAAGGTGATCGACAACGACGAGACCTTCGTCACCGAGCTCTTGGAGACCGAAGGCGTCGCGGTGGTGCAGGGTTCGGCCTTTGGCCTTGGACCTGCCTTCCGCATCTCCTATGCAACCAAGACTTCGGACCTCGAAGATGCCTGCAAGCGCATCCAGCGTTTTTGCGGCAATCTGCGGTAAGCTGATCGCGACAGTGCAAATTGAAAAGGCCCGCTTCGGCGGGCCTTTTTGTTCGTGGTTCGGTGAGCGGAGTCGGATGAACTTTTGTTCTGGCCGGCATCGTGCATGGCCCCTCACCCGGATCACATCTGCGATGTGATCCGAGCTCCCCCCGCAGAAGGGCGGGGAGAGGTTGAGTCGCGCCGATAGCGAGCCGAACTGTTGTACCGTCAGGGGCGCACCGCTCGTGCACGCCCTCGCCCCGTTCTTGGGGTGAGGGGTTTTTTCCACGCGCCCGATTTTAGAGACGTCCGATCTGGCACCGCCAACACTCTTATGGCATAGACCAACGCGCGGCGTGTGCCGCGCCCGCTCTGCTCGCATCACATTCATCGCCGGAGACATTCATGCGCCGTTCGTTCATCTTCGCCGGGCTCACTGCCGCCAGCCTTGTTGCCTCCGCCGCAAGCAGCGATGCGCAGCAGCAGCGGCTGGTCCGGGTCGGCGTGCTCGAATGCCGTGGCGGCGCCAGCGTCGGCTTCATCGTGGGCTCGGTGACCAATCTCGGCTGCGTACTGCGCGCCGATGGCGCGCCGGAAGATCGCTACGTCGCGACCATCCGCAAAGTGGGCCTCGACATCGGCATCACCCAGGAGACCACGCTGGCCTGGGGCGTGTTCGCGCCGGTCGACCGGCTCGGCCCCGGTGATCTCTCCGGCAATTACGCGGGCGCGCAGGGCAGCGCCTCGGTCGGCGTCGGCGGCGGCGGCAACGTGCTGGTCGGCGGCTCCAACAATTCGATCTCGCTGCAGCCGCTCAGCCTGCAGGGCCAGGTCGGCCTCAACGTCGCTGCCGGCCTCGAAAGCCTGGAACTCCGGCCGGGCCGATAAGGATTTGCGGACGACGCTCTCTCTTCACCTCTCCCCAGCGGGGAGAGGTCGGATTGCTATGGCGCGCAATTGCGCGCCTGAGCAATCCGGGTGAGGGGCCGCAGCATACGGTGAGACTGTAACCCCTCACCCGGATCGCATCTTCGATGCGATCCGACCTCTCCCTTCGGGAGAGGTGGAACATCGACGACGCACCGCAGCGACGTTTGCCGCTTGCCAAATCTCGGGGACGGGCAGAGCATCTGCGTTTGCCGACCCAATCATGGGCCGAGCTCCACACCAAGGAGGCGGCGAATGGGACAAGACGTCAGAAGTCCCCGAGGTCCACGGTGCATCGCGCTGGTGGGCCCTTTCCAAAGCGGTAAAACCACACTTCTCGAAGCCATCCTGGCGCGAACGGGCGCAATCCCGCGCGCCGGCAGCGTGGACGCCGGTACGTCCGTCGGCGACGCCACGCCGGAGGCCCGTCATCACAAGATGACCGTTGGCCTCACCGCCGTCACCACTAATTTCATGGGCGACAGCTACACCTTCCTCGATTGTCCCGGTTCCGTCGAGTTTGCCCACGACATGCGCGCCGCACTGCCTGCGGTCGACGCCGCCGTCGTGGTGTGCGAGGCCGACGAGAAGAAGCTGCCGCAGCTTCAGATCATCCTGCGCGAGCTGGAGGAGCTGAAGATTCCGCGTTTCCTGTTCCTCAACAAGATCGACCGCGCCAACGAGCGCATCCGTGAGACGCTCGCGATGCTGCAGCCCGCCTCGCGCGTGCCGCTGGTGCTGCGCCAGATCCCGATCTGGAAGGGCGAGCTGATCGAGGGCTTCGTCGATCTCGCGCTGGAGCGCGCATTCATCTATCGCGAGCACAAGGCGTCCGAAGTGGTCGCGCTCGAAGGCGGCAATCTCGATCGCGAGAAGGAGGCCCGCTTCTCGATGCTGGAGAAGCTTGCCGATCACGACGACGCGCTGATGGAGCAATTGCTCGAGGACATCCAGCCGCCGCGCGATGCCGTGTTCGACGACCTCGCCCGCGAGCTGCGCGAAGGGCTGATCTGCCCGGTGCTGCTGGGCGCTGCCGCGCGCGAGAACGGCGTGCTGCGCCTGATGAAGGCGCTGCGCCACGAGTCCCCCGGTGTCGCGGAGACCGCAAAGCGTCTCGGCGTCCCCGAGACGAAGGATGCGCTTGGCTTCGTCTTCAAGACGCTGCATTCGCAGCACGGCGGCAAGCTGTCGCTGACGCGGCTGCTCGCCGGTCATCTCGACGACGGTGCCACGGTGCAATCCGCCACCGGCGGCATCAGCCGCATCTCCGGAATCCTCGCCGTCAACGGCGCCTACGACACCAAGCGTGCCGCGGCGGACGCCGGCGACACGGTGGCGCTGGCCAAGCTCGATCCGATCAAGACCGGCGACACCGTGACCAATGGCAAAGCCCCGCCGGCCGCGCTCGCAGCCATCGAGCCGACGCCGCCGGTGCTCGCGATCTCGGTCGCGGCCACCGATCGCAAGGATGACGTCAAACTCGGTCAGGCCCTGATGCGGCTGCACGAGGAGGATCCCTCGCTCGTCATCGTACAGAATGCCCAGACCCACGACACCGTGCTGTGGGGGCAGGGCGAGATGCATCTGCGTGTCGCCAGCGAGCGCCTGCGCGATCGCTTCGGCATCAAGCTCACCTCGCATCCACCCGCGATCGGCTACCAGGAAACCATCCGCAAGCCGATCACCCAGCGCGGCCGTCACAAGAAGCAGTCCGGCGGCCACGGCCAGTTCGGCGATGTCGTGCTCGACATCAAGCCGTTGCCGCGCGGCGACGGCTTCAAGTTCACCGAGAAGGTGGTCGGCGGCGCGGTGCCGCGCAACTACATCCCTGCGGTGGAGGAGGGCGTCGTCGACGGGCTGACGCGCGGCCCGCTCGGCTTCCCCGTCACTGATGTGCAGGTGACGCTGACGGACGGCTCCTATCACAGCGTCGATTCCTCCGACCTCGCCTTCCGCACGGCGGCCCGGATCGGCCTCAACGAAGGCCTGCCGCAATGCCAGCCGGTGTTGCTGGAGCCCATCCATGTGGTCGAGATCGTCTGCCCGACCGACGCCACCGCCAAGATCAACGCGATCCTGTCGGCACGTCGCGGCCAGATCCTCGGCTTCGACACCCGCGACGGCTGGACCGGCTGGGACTGCGTCCGCGCCATGATGCCGGAAGCCGAGATCGGCGAGTTGATCGTCGAGCTGCGTTCGGCCACGGCCGGGGCGGGCAGCTTCACCCGCCAGTTCGACCACATGGCCGAAGTCACGGGACGCGCAGCCGACCAGATCATCGCCGCGCATCAGCACGCAGCGTGATGGGCGTCGCACGGTAAGACAGGCACCGCTCTCTCCCGCCCTCTTCCCGTTCTTCACGGGGAGAGGGCGAGGGGCGGTCTCCATACGTGCGGTGTATTAATTGGCCGGCATTTTCTTCACTCTCATCGCGAACGCAGCGAAGTCTTAGCTCCGTCATCCTGAGGTGTGAGTTGCGCAGTGCATTGCACTGCGCGGCGAGCCTTGAAGGATGCACGGCCCGCCGCATCGGGGCCGCCCATCCTTCGAGGCTCCCCATGGGACGCTTCGCGTCCCATGGCTCGCACCTCAGGATGACGGAGCCAACGCCGTTGCGTGACGGAGGAGGCAGACGGGCATGCCCTTGCGCTTTCCTCTCAATGATGTATTTTACATCATTGTATATGCACTAAATATCACTTATAACACCTGATACGTGAGGTCCGGGTGATCACGTCATTCCAGATGCGGGCAGCCCGCGCGCTGCTTGGCATCGACCAGAAAACCCTGGCCGAGCTCGCCGGCGTATCGCTGCCGACCATCCAGCGAATGGAGGCCTCGACCGGCAATGTGCGCGGCGTGGTCGAGACCTTGATCAAGGTGGTCGAGGCGTTCGACCGGGCCGGTGTCGAGTTGATCGGCGAGCAGGCGCGTAGCGACAGCGGCGGGCGGGGCGTTCGCCTGAAGGAGCCGGGTTCGCCGCGCCGCGTCGGGGCATGATCGCTCTGATCGTGCCCGGGCAGAAATGAGCTAGCGCACCGTCGCGTCCGACATCGCGGCCGCACGATGCAGTGGAGCATTGTGGGACAGCGACGTATGAGCATCACCAGCGATCACGCAAACCGGCTGCACAAGCTACGCCAGCCGACCTTCGCCGAACTGTATTTGCCGAAGCTCGTCACCGTCTGGCGCGAAGGCTACGGCCTCGCTGATTTCCGCGCCGACGTGTTCGCAGGCCTGACGGTTGCGATCGTCGCGCTGCCGCTGTCGATGGCGATCGCGATCGCCTCGGGCGTGACGCCGGATCGCGGCCTCTACACAGCTGTCGTCGGCGGTTTCATCGTGTCGCTGCTCGGCGGCAGCCGTTTCCAGATCGGCGGGCCCGCCGGCGCCTTCATCGTGCTGGTCGCGGTGACCGCGGAACGGCACGGCGTCGACGGCGTCATCCTTGCCACCATGATGGCGGGTGCGTTCCTGATCGCCGCGGGCCTGCTCCGCATCGGCACCTACATCAAGTTCATTCCCTATCCGGTCACGGTCGGCTTCACCGCCGGCATTGCCGTCATCATCTTCGCCAGCCAGCTCCGCGATCTCGCCGGCATCACGCTGGCGGGGAAGGAGCCGAGCGAGTTCGTGCCAAAACTCGTCGCGCTCGCCGGCGGCCTCAACACCATCAATCCATCGGCGCTTGCCGTCGCGCTCGTCAGCATCGCGATCATCGCGGCCTTGCGCCGCTGGCGGCCGTCCTGGCCCGGCATCCTGATCGCGGTCGTGCTCGCCGCGGTCGCGAGCGCCGTGCTGTCGCTGCCGGTCGAGACCATCGGCTCGCGCTTCGGCGGCATTCCCCGCGAATTGCCGTCACCGGCGCTGCCGGCGTTCTCGCTGGCCAAGGCGCAAGCGGTGCTGCCGGACGCCATCGCGTTCGCGCTGCTGGCTGCGATTGAATCGCTGCTGTCGGCCGTGGTGGCCGACGGCATGACCGGTCGCCGTCACCGCTCCAATTGCGAACTGGTGGCGCAAGGCGTTGCCAATATCGGCTCGGCCTTGTTCGGCGGCATCTGCGTCACCGGCCTGATCGCGCGCACCGCCACCAACATTCGCGCCGGCGCGCGCGGGCCGCTGGCGGGCATGCTGCATTCGGTGTTCCTGCTGCTGTTCATGCTGATCGCCGCGCCGCTGGCAAGCTACATCCCGCTGGCTGCGCTCGCTTCCGTGCTGGTCGTGGTGGCCTGGACCATGGCCGAGAAGCACGAATTCGCGACGCTCTTGCGCTCGTCCTGGGGCGATGCGGTCGTGCTGCTCGCGACCTTCCTGCTCACCGTCTTCCGCGATCTCACCGAAGGCATTTTGGTCGGCTTCGCCCTCGGCGCGGTGCTGTTCATCCATCGCATGGCGGAGATGACGGGGATCGAGGAGCGCTCGCCGCTGGTGCCCGCCGATCGCCCAGATGACGGCAATGGCGAGCGTGTGCCTTACGATCCCGCGCTGGCGGTCGACCGCGACGTGCTGGTCTATCGCATCACCGGCGCGTTCTTCTTCGGTGCGGCCTCCGCCATCGGCAACGTGCTCGACGGCATCGCCGACAACCGCAAGGGATTCGTGGTCGATTTCGCTGCGGTGCCGTTCCTGGATTCGACCGCCGCCAACGTGCTCGGCCGCGTCGCCGTCAAGGCGCACCGCCAGGGCATCCGGCTGTTCATCACGGGCGCCTCGCCCGCCGTCCGCCGCGCGCTGCTCACCCATGGCGTGACGCCGCCGCGCGCCCGCTACCGCGAAACCATCGCGCGCGCGGTCGCCGACATCAAGGGCGGCGAAGCCGCAGCTGCTGCGAGCTAGCGGCAGCGCACTTGACACTGCCGCGTCGCGGCGGTGGTGTCTGACATGCTCAATTCGGGTCGCAACATCGCGCTGGCCTGCGCGCTTAGCATGCTGGCGGGCTATGTCGACGGCATCGGCTTTCTGCATCTCGGCGGCCTGTTCGTCTCGTTCATGAGCGGCAATTCCACGCGCCTCGGCGTCAGCCTCGCAGAGGCGCAGTGGTGGCAGGCCGCGGTGGCGCTCGGCCTGATCGCGCTGTTCGTGGCAGGCGCGGCTGCCGGCAGCCTCGTCGTGCTCGGCGGTGGTACCGAGCGGCAGCCTTGGCTGCTGCTGATCGAAGCCGCGCTGCTGGCCGGCGCGGGACTTTGTCACTTCTACGCCCTGCCGAATTTCGCAATCGCGGCCATCGTGCTCGCGATGGGGCTGGAGAATGCCGTGTTTCAGATCGACGGGGGCGCCGGCCTCGGGCTCACCTATGTCACGGGCGCGCTGGTCAAGGCCGGGCAGCATCTTGCGGTGAGCCTCACCGGTGGGCCGCGCTGGGGCTGGGCGCCGAACCTGCTGCTTTGGGCCGCACTGGTTGCGGGCTCCGCGGCCGGCGCGTTCGTCTATGTCTGGATCAATCTTGCGGCGATCTGGTTCGGCGCGGGCGCGGCACTGGCGCTGGCCGCGAGCGTGGCACTGGCGCTGCGGCGCCCGCGCGCTTGACAGAGCCTGCGGGACGCGAAATGGATCGCCTCCCAAGCCCCAGGGAGGAGACGACCGTGACCAAGGCTCCCGCAGCCTGCTTGATCGGATGGCCGGCCGCGCATTCGCGCTCGCCGCTGATCCATCATTACTGGCTGCGTACGCTCGGGATCGAGGGCGGCTATGTCATCGAGGCGGTTCCGCCGGATGATTTGCGCGACTTCGTGCTGCGGTTGTCGCTGCGCGGCTTCGTCGGCGCCAACGTCACCATTCCGCACAAGGAAGCCGTGCTGGCGCTGTCGACGCCCGATGCGCGCGCGCAGGCTGTGGGCGCCGCCAACACGCTGTGGTTCGAGGACGGCGAGCTGCGCTCGACCAATACCGATGTCGAAGGCTTTGTCGGCAATCTCGATGCCAGCGCGCCCGGCTGGGACAAGGCGGACGAAGCGCTGGTGCTCGGCGCCGGCGGCTCCTCGCGCGCGGTCGTGTTCGGCCTGCGCGAGCGCGGGGTCAAGCGCATCCATCTCGCCAATCGCACCATCGCGCGGGCCGAGACTCTGGCAAGAGAGTTCGGGCCGAACGTGCATCCTGTTGCGTGGGAGGCGATCGGTGAGGTGCTGCCGCGCGCAAAACTTCTCGTGAACACGACCTCGCTCGGCATGCACGGCCAGCCCGAGCTCGACGTCGATGTGGCGCGCCTGCCTGACGGAGCCGTCGTCGCCGATCTCGTTTATGTCCCGCTGGTGACCCCGCTGCTGGCGACAGCAAAGGCGCGTGGCTTAAAGACCGCCGACGGGCTCGGCATGCTGCTGCACCAGGCGGTGCGCGGTTTCGAGCTGTGGTTCGGCCAGCGGCCGCAGGTCACGGACGAGCTGCGCGCGCTGGTCGAGGCCGATCTCACAAAGACTTGAGAGAATAGTACGTAACCTCCGGAGTTCCTTGTCCGTAAGGACAAAAGGGACAATCGGAGATCATCATGTCTGTTCAACGTGCGACTTTCACCCGTCCGCTCATCGCCGTCGCGATGGTGGCCGCCTCGACCCTCTATGCTCTCGCGCAGCAGACGCCAACTGTCCGCATCCGCGGCACCATCGAGAGCGTCGACGGCAACACGCTCGCGATCAAGACCCGCGAGGGCACCGATGTGAAGGTGAACATGACCGACAATGTCGCGGTCTTCGCCGTGGTGAAGACCTCGTTGTCGGAGATCAAGGACGGCTCCTATATCGGTGTCACCGGCGTGCCCGAGCCCGACGGCACCCAGAAGGCCATCGCCGTGCACATCTTCCCGGAGAACCAGCGCGGCGCCGCCGAAGGTTTTCGCCCCTGGGATGCCCGCGCCAACTCGACCATGACCAACGCCACCGTGGCGCAGACGGTGAAGGGCACCGACGGCCAGAACATCACGGTGAAATACAAGGACGGCGAGAAGAAGGTCGTGGTGCCGCCGGACACCCCGATCGTCACCTTCATCGCCAGCGACAAATCGGAAGTTAAGCCCGGCGCCAAGCTGATCATCTTCGGCGCGGCGAAGAAGGAAGACGGGACGCTGGAAGCGAACCGCGTGAATGTCGGCCGCGACGGCATCACGCCGCCGATGTGAGGGCTGCGTCGCCTTCGCGAAGGTGAGGGACGCATTGCTCCCTCGCCCCGTTCTTACGGGGAGAGGGTGGGGTGAGGGGCTCTGTCCGCGAATTCGGTTTTACTTGTGGGACATCACGGGAGTCGGATGGACTTCCGTCGTGGCAGCAATGTGCCATGCCCCTCACCCGGATTGCTTCGCAACCCGACCTCTCCCCGCGAAAGGGCGGGGAGAGGTTAAGAGCTCACTCCGCAATGATGTGATCGTCGATCTCGTCGATCCGGTTCACACCGCACAGGCCCATCGTGGTCAGCAGCTCCTTCTGGATGATCTCGATCGCCTTGGCGACGCCGGCCTGGCCGCCGGCGCCGAGGCCGTAGGCATAGGCGCGGCCGATCATGCAGGACTTTGCGCCGAGCGCGAGTGCGCGCATCACGTCCTGGCCGGAGCGGATGCCGCCGTCGAACATGATCTCCATCTTGTCGCCGACGGCGTCGACGATCTCCGGCAGCACCTCGATCGAGGACGGCGCACCGTCGAGCTGGCGGCCGCCATGGTTGGAGACCACGATCGCCTGCGCGCCGGTCTTCGCGGCGAGCTCGGCGTCCTCGACGTCGAGAATGCCCTTCAGGATCAGCTTGCCCGGCCAGATGCTACGGATCCAGTCGATGTCACCCCAGTTCAGCGAGGTGTCGAACTGCGAGTTGATCCAGGTCGAAAGCGAGGTGATGTCGTCGCTGACCTTCAAATGACCGGCGAGATTGCCGAAGGTGCGGCGCTTGCCCTGCAGCACGCCCGACACCCAGGCCGGCTTGGTGGCGAAATCGATCAGCTTCGACAGCGACCATTCCGGCGGCACCGTCATGCCGTTCTTGATGTCCTGGTGGCGCTGGCCGATCACCTGCAAATCGACGGTCAGCACCAGCGCGGAGCATTTCGCCGCGATCGCGCGCTCGATCAGCGCCTTGATGAAGCCGCGGTCCTTCATCACGTAGAGCTGGAACCAGAACGGCTTCTCGACATTGGCGGCGATGTCCTCGATCGAGCAGATCGACATCGTCGATTGTGTGAACGGGATGCCGGCGGCCTGCGCGGCGCGGCAGGCGTGGATCTCGCCGTCGCCATGCTGCATGCCCAAGAGGCCGACCGGCGCCAGCATCAGCGGCATGGTCGAGGGCTCGCCCAGAATCGTGGTCGAGGTGTCGCGCCTGGAGACGTCGACCAGGATGCGCTGGCGGAACTTGATGTTCTGCATGTCGTCGCGATTGGCGCGCAGCGTTTCCTCGGCATAGGAGCCGCGGTCGCAATAGTCGAAGAACGCCTTCGGCACGCGGCGCTGATGCAGCGTGCGCAGATCGTCGATACAGGTGATGTGCTTCATGAACGTTTCCCCGGCCCGTCTTGTATCAAGTGTCTCGTATCAAGTGTCTTGCATCGGAAGATCCAGGGGTCATCTAGCATGGTTGGATGCACAGCCAAATCGTTTGAGAAGAGGGCGCCATGAGCAAACCGCAGGGACAGCCGACACCGGAAGAGATCAAGGAGAAGCAGGACCTCGAGGACGCCCTCGAAGAGGGCCTGGAGGAGACCTTCCCGGGCTCAGATCCCGTCAACGTCACCCAGCCCCCGCCGAGCCGCGGGGATGGCCATGTCAAGCGGTCCGGCTAGGCGGAAGGTTCCGCTCAGCTCCGGCCTCCGACCGGAAATATAGTGTTAACAATAGGTTACCGGCGCGGCCGCGGCGCCGGTTCCGTAATGATTCATCATATTTTTTGAAGCCAAGTTAGCCGCACAAGGCTTATAAGACCTCAGCAAATCAGGGATGCGGGGCCGGTTCGGGCACCCGCAGGTTGTCGTGGGGATTCCTGGTTGTTGCCTGGGGGACGATATGAGCCGCAAATATTTCGGGACGGACGGGATTCGGGGCCGCGCCAACGGACTGATCACGCCGGAGCTCGCGCTCAAGGTCGGCCAGGCCGCGGGCCTTGCGTTTCAGCGCGGCGACCACCGCCACCGGGTCGTGATCGGCAAGGATACCCGGTTATCGGGCTACATGATCGAATACGCGATGGTCGCGGGCTTCACCTCGGTCGGCATGGACGTGCTGCTGGTCGGCCCGATGCCGACGCCGGCGGTCGCGATGCTGACCAAGTCGATGCGCGCCGATCTCGGCGTCATGATCTCGGCTTCGCACAATCTGTTCGAGGACAACGGCATCAAGCTGTTCGGCCCGCAGGGTTTCAAGCTCTCCGACGACGTCGAGAAGCAGATCGAGCAACTGCTCGACGAGCCGATCGAGAAGCGTCTGGCGCAAAGCGCGAGCCTCGGCCGCGCCCGCCGTATCGACGGTGTGCATGACCGCTACATCGAATTCGCCAAGCGCACGCTGCCGCGCGACCTCTCGCTCGACGGGCTGCGGGTCGTGATCGACTGCGCCAACGGCGCCGCCTACAAGGTGGTGCCGGAGGCGCTGTGGGAGTTGGGCGCCGACGTCGTGCCGATCGGCGTCGAGCCCGACGGTTTCAACATCAACAAGGATTGCGGCTCCACGTCGCCGGAAGCGCTGTCGAAGAAGGTGCGCGAGATGCGCGCCGACATCGGCATCGCGCTGGACGGCGATGCCGACCGCGTCATCCTGGTCGACGAGCGCGGCCATGTCGTCGACGGCGACCAGCTGCTCGCGGTGATCGCGCAGAGCTGGAAGGAAGACGGACGCCTGTCGCGCCCCGGCATCGTCGCCACCGTGATGTCCAATCTCGGACTCGAGCGCTTCCTGAAAGGGCAGGGGCTCGATCTCGTGCGCACGCCGGTCGGCGACCGCTATGTGCTCGAGCAGATGCTGAACGGCGGCTACAATCTCGGCGGCGAGCAGTCGGGCCACATCATCCTGTCCGACTATGCCACGACCGGCGATGGCTTCGTCGCCGCGTTGCAGGTGCTGGCCGTGGTGCAGAAGCTGCGCCGGCCGGTGTCGGAAGTCTGCCACCGCTTCGATCCGCTGCCGCAGATCCTCAAGAACGTCCGCCATAAGGGCGGCAAGCCGCTCGACCATTCCGACGTCAAATCCGCGATCTCCGACGGCGAGAAGCGCCTCAACGGCCACGGCCGTTTGCTGATCCGCTCCTCCGGCACCGAGCCCGTGATCCGCGTCATGGGCGAAGGCGAGGACCGCATCCTGGTCGAGGATGTCGTGGACACCATCGTCTCCGCGCTCGGCCAGGCCGCGGCGTAGCGGCACAACACTTTCCGCGGACGCGGTCCTCCACCTCTCCCCAGCGGGGAGAGGTCGGATTGCGCAGCAATCCGGGTGAGGGGCCGCGGCGCACAGTGAGACTGCAACCCCTCACCCGGATCGCATCTTGCGATGCGATCCGACCTCTCCCTTCGGGAGAGGTGAAGACCGGAGCCCCATCACGCATCCCAGCCATTTGCGATTGGCGGTGGTTCGACCGCCGCTAGCATCGTACGTCTGACGTCGCGGCCATTCGCCGCGCCGGGATGCTCCAGTGAACAAGCCTGTCGTCGTCTCTGAGGAAACGCTGACCGAGCCCGTCGTCGTCAGCGACGTCGCTGCCAAGCCGAGCGCAGGCCCGGCTTACATCGTGCTTGCCGGCATCTCGTTCTCGCACTTTCTCAACGACACCATGCAGTCGCTGATCGCCTCGGTGTATCCGATCCTGAAGGACACCTACGCGCTCGACTTCGCGCAGATCGGCATGATCACGCTGGCGTTCCAGTTCACGGCCTCGCTGCTGCAGCCGGTGGTCGGACACTACACCGACAAGAAGCCGCAGCCTTACTCGCTGTCGATCGGCATGGCCTCGACCTTCTTCGGCCTCTTGCTGCTCAGCGTCGCCCAGCAATATCTGGTCATCCTCATCGCTGCCGCCTTCGTCGGTCTCGGCTCGGCGGTGTTTCATCCCGAGTCCGCGCGCATCGCGCGGCTCGCCTCGGGCGGCCGCTACGGCTTTGCGCAATCGGTGTTCCAGCTCGGCGGTAGCTTTGGCACCTCGATGGGTCCGGTGCTGGCCGCGCTGATCGTGGTGCCGTTCGGGCAGGGCAGCATCGCCTGGTTCTCCTCGATCGCGTTCCTGGCGATTCTGATCCTCTGGCGCATCGGCCGCTGGTACGCGCCGCAGATCGCGACGAAGAAGGCGCCGCCGGTCCATACTCAGCCGGGTGGGCCGAGCTCGCGCCGCGTTGCCGTTGCACTTCTCGTGCTGGTGGCGCTGCTGTTCTCAAAGCAGCTCTACGTCTCGAGCCTGTCGAGCTATTACATCTTCTATCTGATCGACCGCTTCGGCGTGTCGACGCAGACGGCGCAGATCTATCTCTTCGTCTTCCTCGCCGCGAACGCGGTCGGCGCGTTCTTCGGCGGGCCGCTCGGAGATCGGTTCGGCCGCAAGATCGTGATCTGGATATCGATCCTCGGCGCACTGCCGTTCACGCTGGCACTGCCCTATGCCGGCCTTTATGCGAGCGCGGTGCTGTCAGTCGTCATCGGCCTCATCATCTCCTCGACGACGTCCTCGATCATCGTGTTCGCGCAGGAGCTGGTGCCGCACCGCTTCGGCATGATCTCCGGCGTGTTCTTCGGCGTCGCCTTTGGCATCGGGGGATTGGGGGCCGCCGTGCTCGGCAAGCTCGCCGACCACACCTCGATCGCGTTCGTCTATCAGGTCTGCGCTTACCTGCCGGCGATCGGCTTGCTTGCGGTGTTCCTGCCGAGGCTTCCGCAGCACAGACGTTAACGAACCTGCTCTCGCTGCATTGCGGCTTCATACATCGTTAGCAATTGCGGCGCGCCCGGCGCTCCAACTGCCGCATTTTTGCAACGCTCGCGTCGCATCCGCGTGTGCCGTCAGAAAAAATCAACCTTAAAAATTAGGGTTAAGTGGCGCTTAAACATTTGGTGCGATCGTCCGGCCGTGAGTTTCCAGAACGTGAGGCGCTCGTATTTAGCCTCACCGGCCATAAGGACGAAGCCAATGCGTAGCGTTAAGTCTCTCCTTGCCGCGGGTGCGGCAACCCTGATCTCGTCGATGGCGTTCGCTGCCGATATGCCGATCGCGGCGCCCCCTCCCATGTACGCGCCGCCGGCGCCGCCCGCCGATTTCGGCGGCTGGTATCTCCGCGGCGACATTGGCATGACCAACCAGAGCGCCAAGCGCATCGACAGCGCGACCGCGCAGACGTTCCCGACGACGACGCAGGGCCTGGGCTTCGACTCCTCGCCCCTGTTCGACCTCGGTGTCGGCTATCGCTTCAACAACTGGTTCCGCGCCGACGTGATCGGCCAGTATCGCGGCAAGGCCAATCTGCACGGCGCCGACAACGTCATCGCGCCCGGCTTCGTCGGGACCGATAGTTACTCCGGCAGCAAGTCGGAGTGGGTCGTCATGGCGAACGCCTATGTCGATCTCGGTACCTGGTGGTGCATCACCCCGTTCATCGGTGCCGGTGTCGGCGGCTCCTACAACAAGCTCAGCGGCTTCCGCGACGACGGCATTCAGATCGCGAACTTCGTGCCCTCCAGCAGTGCCACCTACTTCGCCGACAACGGCAAGTGGAATCTCGCCTGGGCGGCCCATGCCGGTCTCGCCTACAAGGTCAACCCCGGCTTCACGGTGGAACTGGCCTACAGCTACATGGATCTCGGTGACGCCGCGCCGGGCAACTACCGCGCCTACGACAACAGCCGTTCGGGCGTGTCGACGATCAAGATCAAGGACATCACCTCGCATGACGTCAAGCTCGGCGTGCGCTGGGATCTCAACAGCCCGCCGGCTTACGTGCCGCCGCCGCTCGTCACCAAGGGCTGATCGCAAGTCCGCTCGGCTAACACGCCGGTTAAACTTTCTTAACGGCGCGGGATCATCCCGCGCCGTTTTGCTTTGCGTATTTTTCATGGACCGTCAGCGACGAAATCGCCGGACGCAACCATTGGTTAAGGTTAACGAGCCATGATCACGCTCGAAAGTTCGAGTTCGATGGAGCGTTGCGATGCGTGGGCTTTTGTTGGCGGCGGCGATGTTGGGGACGGTTTCGGCCGCGCAGGCGGCCGACATGCCGGACCTGCCCATCCTGCGCGGCAGCGTCACGGACGGCTTGTCGAAGACCACCCACAACTGGGATGGCTTCTATGTCGGCGGCAATTTCGGCTACACGACCGACTCGACCGACTTCACCCGGAGCGTGGCCGGCCTGACCAACTACATCTTCCGCGACAGCGTGCTGCAAGGGCCGACGTCGACCTGGTCGCTGCTCAACACGAACACGGCGCAAGGGACCAATTTCGGCGGCTTCGTCGGCCGCAACTGGCAATGGTATGATGCCGTCGTCGGTCTCGAAGGCACCTACACTTACTTCAACAATATCAAAGCGTCGTCATCCGGCTACAACTCGCTCGATATCGTCAATCCGCCCGGTGACGTTCATCCCACCGGCGTGACCGATCATTACCTCACGACGCTGACCGGCAGCGCTGCAGCGCAAGTGAAGGACATGATCACGCTCCGCGGGCGTGTGGGATGGGACGGCGGCGATTTCATGCCTTACATGTTCGCCGGCGCTGCTGTGGGCCGAATGGACGTTTCCCGCACCGTGACCAGCGACGTGTGGCTGCGTCAGGACGCGACGGTATCGGACGGAAACGGAAACGCCATCACCATCCCGGGAACGCCCCAGCACATCGACGCGCAGTCGCAGACGCAAGGCCAGCACAAGGGCAATGCTTTCGTGGCCGGCTGGACCGCCGGCATCGGACTGGAATATTGCATTTGGAACGGGCTGTTCGCGCGCGTCGAATACGAATATGTGAGATTTTCGCCCGTCATGAACACGCAGGTGACGCTCAACAACGCGCGCCTCGGCCTCGGCTACAAGTTCTGACAGCGCTTCGTCTCGCCGCGGTTGACAGGACTGCATCGTCCTGATGCTCTGTCGCTCCTTGATGGGGCGGCAGCGATGAAGATCTACGGCGACAGCAATTCCGGAAATTGTCTCAAGGTGAAGTGGGTCTGCGACAAGCTCGCGCTGCCCTATCACTGGATCGAGATCGACACGCGCAAGGGCGAAACGCGCACGCCGCAATTTCTGGCGATGAACGGCGCCGGCCAGGTGCCGACCGTCGCCTTCGACGATGGCCGCACGCTGGCGCAGTCCAATGCCATCATCCGCTATCTCGCCCGCGACAGCGCGCTGATCCCGCGCGATCCGTTCACGGCGGCCAAGATGGACGAATGGCTGTTCTGGGAGCAGTACAGCCACGAGCCCTATATTGCGGTGTGCCGCTTCCAGCTGGTCTATCTCGGCAAGCACGCCTCCGAGCTCGACCCTGACAAGGTCAAGCGCGGCTATGCAGCACTCGACCGCATGGAGCAGCATCTCGCCCCAAGCCGCTTCTTCGCCGGAGACACTGTCTCGCTCGCCGACGTCTCGCTGCTCGCCTATACGCGCGTGGCGCATGAAGGCGGTTTCGATCTCGGCCGCTACACAGCCATCCGCCGCTGGATCGGGGAGCTAGAGGCGCATCTCGGTCTTCCCGCTGCGCGCTAGGTTTCGGAGCTTCCCCAATATGAACGACAGGTCCGTGTCCATTCGTCCCGCGCGCCGCGAGGACGTCCCTGCGATCGTGGCGATGCTCGCCGACGATCATCTCGGACGCGCCCGCGAGCGCGTGGAGGATCCGCTGCCGGCGTTCTATGACGCGGCGTTCGAGCGCGTCGAGCGCGATCCCAACCTCACGCTCGTCGTTGCCGAGAGCGAGGGCAGGGTGGTCGGCTGCCTGCAGCTCGCGGTGCTCTCGGGTATCAGCTCGCAAGGGGGCATCCGCGGCCTGCTTGAAGACGTCCGCGTAGCCGCGGATTGCCGCAGCCGCGGCATCGGTGAGCAATTGGTGCAATGGGCGGTGGGCGAAGCGAAGGCGCGCGGTTGCACTCTGGTCGAATTACTGACGCACACGAGCAGAGTTGATGCACAGCGCTTCTACAAGCGGCTCGGATTCACAGCCAGTCATGTCGGCATGACTGTCCGCTTTTGACGCAGCTCTTTGCGAGCGTTGCATGATCAGCGAAATCGGATCGCGCATGCGTTCATCTTAAGAGCTGATAAACTAACCGTCCGTCGTTCACGTGGAACCAGGAACGAATGGTGCTACGCAGCGTCAAGGACACCGAGCTCGGTCGGTTCGGGGATTGCGATGACAAGTTATTCCATGATCAAGGTCGGCAACGACTACGTTGTGCAGGCCAATGACAAATGCATTTTGAAGGTCGGTAGCCGCCGCAAGGCCGCGCAATTGATCAGCGATGCCACGGACTTGCTGAACGCGCTCGCCGTGATCGAAGCTCCTGATATCGCCCCGGAGGCGCCATCACTCGCCCGTGAGGTGCCGGAACTTCCTTGACGACTCTTCCTGTTTCCCGTATCAGCCGCGGCGGGACACCTCCCCCCAACGGGAGGCTTACTATCTGGAAGGGTAGATCATGACCGTAGCGAAGCCCGCTTCGCGGCCGAACGTGCCGCATTTCTCCTCCGGCCCCTGCGCCAAGCGCCCCGGCTGGAACGCCCAAAATCTCAAGGACGCAGCGCTCGGCCGTTCGCATCGCGCGAAGGTCGGCAAGGCCAAGCTCAAGCTCGCGATCGATCTGACGCGCGAAGTGCTTGAAGTGCCCGCCGATTATCGCATCGGCATCGTGCCGGCCTCCGATACCGGCGCGGTCGAGATGGCGCTGTGGTCGCTGCTCGGCGCACGGCCCGTCACCACGCTCGCCTGGGAATCCTTCGGCGAAGGCTGGGTCAGCGACATCGTCAAGGAATTGAAGCTCAAGGACGTCACCAAGCTGAACGCTGCTTACGGTGAGATCCCCGACCTTTCCAAGGTCGATCCCAAGAGCGACGTCATCTTCACCTGGAACGGCACCACCTCGGGCGTGCGCGTGCCGAACGCCGACTGGATCAGCTCTGCCCGCGAAGGTCTGACGATCTGCGACGCGACGTCTGCCGCCTTCGCACAGCCGCTCGATTTCGCAAAGCTCGATGTCGTCACCTTCTCCTGGCAGAAGGCGCTCGGCGGCGAGGCCGCGCACGGCATGCTGATCCTGTCGCCGCGTGCGGTGGAACGGCTCGAGACCTACAAGCCGGCCTGGCCGCTGCCGAAGATCTTCCGCATGACCAAGGGCGGCAAGATCAACGAAGGCATCTTCGTCGGCGAGACCATCAACACGCCGTCGATGCTCTGCGTCGAGGACTATCTCGATGCGCTGAACTGGGCCAAGTCGATCGGCGGCCTCAAGGCGCTGATCGCGCGCGCCGACGCCAACACTAAGGTGCTGGCCGACTGGAAGGCGAAGACGCCGTGGATCGACTTCCTGGCCAAGGACGCCTCGATCCGCTCCAACACCTCGGTGTGCCTGAAGTTCACCGATCCCGCGATCACCTCACTCTCGGACGACGCGCAAGCCGAGTTCTCCAAGAAGCTGGTCGCGCTGGTCGAGAAGGAAGGCGCCGGCTACGACTTCGCATATTACCGCGATGCGCCGGCCGGCCTGCGCATCTGGTGCGGCGCCACCGTCGAAGCCAGGGACGTCGAGATCCTGACCCAGTGGATCGACTGGGCTTTTGCTGAGACCAAGGCCACGCTCGCCAAGGCGGCCTGAGCAATTCCTGATCACAGTCGTCATGGCCGGGCTTGACCCGGCCATCCATCAATCAAGAGAGATGGACCCGCGGGGCAAGCCCGCGGGTGACGTTCCGTAAATGCAGCTCGCACCACGGATCATCCCATGACCAAACCCAAAGTTCTCATCTCCGACGCGCTCTCGCCCGCCGCCGTGCAGATCTTCAAAGACCGCGGCGTCGAGGTCGACTTCCAGCCCAACCTCGGCAAGGACAAGGACAAGCTCGCCGAGATCATCGGCAATTACGACGGCCTTGCGATCCGTTCTGCGACGAAAGCGACCGCAAAAATCCTGGAGAAAGCGACCAACCTCAAGGTGATCGGCCGCGCCGGCATCGGCGTCGACAATGTCGAGCTTCCCGCAGCCACCGCCAAGGGCATCATCGTGATGAACACGCCGTTCGGCAATTCGATCACGACCGCCGAGCACGCGATCACGCTGATGCTGGCGCTGGCCCGCGAGATCCCGCAGGCCGACGCCTCGACCCAGGCCGGCAAGTGGGAGAAGAACCGCTTCATGGGCGTCGAGATCACCGGCAAGGTGCTCGGCGTCGTCGGCTGCGGCAATATCGGCTCGATCGTCGCCGACCGCGCGCTCGGCCTGCGCATGAAGGTGGTCGCGTTCGATCCGTTCCTGTCGCCGGAGCGCGCCAAGGACATCGGCGTCGAGAAGGTCGAGCTCGACGACCTCTTGAAGCGCGCCGACTTCATCACGCTGCACACGCCGCTGACCGAGAAGACGAAGAACATCATCGACGCATCCGCGATCGCTAAGATGAAGAAGGGCGTGCGCCTGATCAACTGCGCCCGCGGCGGCCTCGTCGACGAGCAGGCCGTGGTCGACGCGCTCAATTCCAAGCACATCGCGGGCGCCGCCTTCGACGTCTTCGTCGAGGAGCCCGCGACCTCGAACGTGCTGTTCGGCCATCCCAACGTGATCTGCACGCCGCATCTCGGCGCCTCCACCACGGAAGCGCAGGAGAACGTCGCGCTCCAGGTCGCCGAGCAGATGTCGGACTATCTGCTGACAGGCGCGATCTCGAATGCGGTCAACTTCCCCTCGATCACCGCGGAAGAAGCGCCGAAGCTGAAGCCCTTCATCGCGCTCGCCGAGAAGCTCGGCTCGTTCGCGGGCCAGCTCACCGAGAGCGGCATCCTCAAGGTCGAGATCACCTATGAGGGCCACGTCGCGGAGATGAAGATCAAGGCGATCACGTCAGCCGTGCTGTCGGGCCTGCTCCGGCCGATGCTGGGCGAGGTCAACGTGGTGTCCGCGCCCGTCGTCGCCAAGGAGCGCGGCATGGTGGTGGATGAGATCGTCCGCGCCGCCCAGAGCGACTATGAGAGCCTGATCACCGTTACCGTCACCACCGAGCGGCAGGAACGGTCGGTCTCGGGCACCGTCTATGCCGACGGCAAGCCGCGCCTCGTCGACATCAAGGGCATCCGCGTCGATGCCGAGTTCGGCAAGTCGATGATCTACGTCACCAACGAGGACAAGCCGGGCTTCATCGGCAAGTTCGCAAGCCTCCTGGGCGATGCCAAGATCAACATCGCGACCTTCCATCTCGGCCGCGTCGCGCCCGGCAGCGACGCCATCGCGCTGGTCGAGGTCGACGGTCCTGTGCCGGCCGACCTGCTCGCCAAGGTCCAGGCTCTGCCGCAGGTCAAGCAGGCCAAGGCGCTGACGTTCTGAGGCCTATCGGCGGAACGCGCTGGCGCTCCTGCGGTAGCGTCAGCGGTCGAACCCATAAAGCCGCGTCGGATTGTCGACCAGGATAGTGTTGCGGGTATTTTCATTGCCGGCCCAGGCTGCGAGCAGGTCGAATAGCTCCGCGTCGTCAGGCTTGTGCTTTTCAGTGACATGGGGCCAGTCGCTCCCCCAGACCAGGCGATCGGGCGCGACCTTGACGAACGCCTGCGCGATGCGCGTCGCGTCGGCATAGGGCGGCCCCTGCTCGGTGTTGAGATAAGCGCCGGCGAGCTTCACCCAGGCGCGGCCCTTGCCCGCGAGATCGGCAATCACGCCGAAGGCCGGATGGTCCGGTCCCTGTTTCGGCGGCAGCCGTCCCATGTGGTCGAATACGATTCCGCAGGGCAGTCGGCCAAGCATCGCCGCCGTCTCGACGATCTGATCGCCGGACATGTGAAGCTGGACGTGCCAGCCGAGATCGGCGATGCGCCGGGCCAGTGGTTCGATCATGTCGATCGTGGTCACCGTGTCGCTCGGATTCCAGACGCTGAAGCGCAGTCCGCGGATGCCGCCGGCATCGAGCCGCTTCAGCTCCGTATCGGTCACGTCGGGATGACAGACGCCGACGCCCCGTCCGTTCTTGCCGAGCCGGCTGAGCGCATCTAGAATGCAGGCATGGTCGGTGCGGTGATATTTCGGCTGCACCGGAACCGCGCGCGTCGTGCCGATGCGGCGCTGATGCAGCACATAGTCATCGAAGGTCGAGCCCGCCGGCTTGGTGCTTTCCGGCGTCGGAAAGCGGGGATCGATGATGTGGAAATGCGCGTCGCAGGCATTTGCCGGGGCTTTCGTCTTCGGCGCCTCGGTGCCGGAAGAACTGGGGCTCGCGTCGGCTGCCGCATGACGTGATTGACCAAGTCCGGCGGTCGTCGCGGCGGCCGCCGTGACGAAGGTCCTTCGTGTCATCTGGGGAATCATCGAAGCTCTCCGTTAAGGACTGGAACTGGGTTTGGCCGGCGCCGCCTTGTTCGGGGCTTCGCAGACCACGTTGGCTTGGCGCAACGCTGCGTAGCCGTCCTCGCCGATGCCGATCTCGCCGAGCAGCTCGCGATTGTGCTGGCCGAGCGCGGGGGCAGGCGTGCGGATCGCGCCCGGCGTCTGAGACAGCCGCGGCACCACGTGGTGCATCGGCAGCTGCCCCATGTCCGGGTCCGGATAGTCGGCGATCAGCTCGCGGGCGATGACGTGCGGATCGGCCATGATCTGCGGGGTGTCGTAGATCGGGCCGATCGTGACTTCGGCTCGCTCGAAGAAGGCGACGTTCTCGGCCTGTGTCCGTGCGCCGATGAACTCGCCGATGATGGCGTCGAGCTCGTCGGCATGACGCAGGCGGTCGGCGTTGGTGCGGAAGCGCGGGTCGTCGACCAGCTCGGGACGGCCGATGGCGCGGAACAGTCGCTCGGCCATCTTCTGGATCGAGCCGGAGAGGCTCACATAGTGTCCGTCGCTGCATTTATAGGCGTTGCGCGGAGCCGAATTGGTGGAGCGGCTGCCGGTGCGCGGCTTGACCTTGCCGGTGAGCCGGTAGTTCGCGGCCTGCGGGCTGAGGATCGCGAAGAGCGGGTCGAGCAGTGGTAGATCGACGACCTGGCCGCGTCCCCCCTTCACCTCGACCTCGCGCAGCGCGATCATCGCGGCGGAAGCGCCATAGATGCCGGCGACGCCGTCGGCGAGATACATCGGAGGCAATACCGGTTCCCGGTCTGCAAAGCCGTTGATCGCGGCGAATCCTGACGCGCCCTCGATCACGGTGCCGAAGCCGGGACGCTGCGCATAGGGACCGTCCTGCCCCCAGCCGGAAATCCGGATGATGACCAGCGATGGATTGAGCGCCAGCAGCACCTGCGGCGACAATCCCATCTTTTCCAGCACGCCGGGGCGGAAGCTCTCGATGAAGATCTGGGTCGACGGCACCAGCTTCCGGATGATCTCGATCGCGCGCGGATCGCGCAGCGACAGGCACAGGCTCTTCTTGTTGCGCGAATAGACCTTCCAGTGGGTCTCGACGCCCTCGGTTTTCCAGGCGCGCAACGTGTCGCCCTCGGGCGGCTCGACCTTGATCACCTCGGCACCGAAGTCGCCCAGGATCTGGGTCAGCACATTGCCGGCGAACAGCCGCGACAGGTCGAGGATACGGACACCATCCAGCGTGCCGCTGCGACCGGGCTCATAATCGCGGGCGTGCAATTGGCTCATGGCGTGGCCTCGGTTGTGATCGTGTCGGCCAGCGCCACGATGGCGCGGGCGCGTTCGACGAATGGCTTGTCGATCATATGGCCGTCGACCAGATAAGCGCCGACGCCGCTTGCGTCGGCGGCGGTGGCGGCGGCCACCACCTTGCGTGCCCAATCGATCTCGGCTGCGTCGGGCATGAATGTCTCGTTGGCGATCGCGATCTGGCTTGGATGGATGCAGCTCTTGCCGGAAAAACCGTGCGCCTTCGCCGACAGGCATTCGGCGCGGTAGCCGTCGGTATCCTTCACCGCAGCGAAGGCGCCGTCATAGGCGGCGATGCCGGCCTCGGCGGCAGCAAAGCGGACGGCAAGGCGGATATGGGCGAGCGCGTCGCGATCTGACCTGCTGATGCCGCAGGGTTCGAGCAGATCGGCATAGCCGATCTGCAGCCCCACCACCCCCTGATGCGAGGTGGCGAGTGCGGCGGCGTTGCGCAGGCCTTTGGGCGTCTCGACGTTGAGCAGTACGCCGACCTGTCGGGACGGGGTCTGCAGCCTTTCGATGCGCGCGATCGCCTGGATCACCGCATTCGCGTCCTCTGCCATCGGCAGGTTGATGATATCGACCGCCAGTCCGGCGAGCGCTTCGATGTCGGCGTCGAATTCGGCGGTGCCGAACGCGTTCACCCGGACCAGGATGGATTTGCGGGTGGCCGGCAGCTCGCGCAGGAATTTGGCGAGCAGCGCGCGCGCTAGCGATTTCTGGCTTTGAGCAACCGCGTCCTCGAGATCGAACGACAGCGCGTCGGCGGCCGAGTTCAACGCCTTGTCGAACAGCTCGGGCCGCGAGGCCGGGACGAACAGCTTGCTTCGCATCAGCATGTCATTGCCTCCGCTCAGATGATCTTGAAGTGGGCCATCGCGATGATCGCGAGCGTCACGGTGATCGCGCCGCCGATCCGGGTCGCGACTTGCGCGAACGGCATCAGCTCCATCCGTTCGGCCGCGGTCAGGATCATGACGTCGCCGGTGCCGCCGAGGCCGCTGTGGCAGGCATTCACGATCGCGGTCTCGATCGGATACATCCTCAGCAGGCGGCCGACATAGAAGCCCGTCGCCGTCAGCGTCACGACGGTCGCGATGATGGTGACCAGATTGGCCGGATGGAACGCTTCCACCAATTCATGCCACGGCGTCAGGGCCACGGCGGTGGAGAACAGCAGTGGATAGGTCACCGCGGTGACGAAGAAGCGGAACACCACACGGGCGCCTTCCTCCAGCGAGGCCGGTACCGCGCGGAAAAGCTTGACCAGCACGACCAGGAACAGCATCGCGACCGGCGCCGGCAGGCCGATCAGGCTGTGGATCAGCGTGCCGAACACATAGATGGCGATGCCGGTGATTCCGCCGGCGGCGACGGTTGCGACGTCGATCGGAGTGACGCCGGTATGCGCGTGGTCGCCGCCCGCATCCGCCGTATCGCCGGCGCCCGGCTGGAGCTGGCCATTGCCGGTGAGCTCCGGCCGCCGCTTGCCGAACGAGTTCAACGCCCCGCAGCAGATGATGGCGACCAGATTGCCGAAGAACACCAACGGCAGAATCTGGCCGAGCATGGCGCCCTGGTCGAGGCCCAGCGCTTCCGCATACCCGACCGAGAGCGGGATCGCGCCTTCGCCGACGCCGCCTGCCATCACCGGAACGACCACATAGAGGATCGAACGCCAGAAGCCGATCCCGCACAGCCAGCCGACCATGCCGCCGACGCCGAGCGCGAGAATGGAGCCGGTCGCGAGCGGAACGAAGATTTTGACGAACCCCTGGATCAGCACGCGCCGGTCCATGCTCAGGATCGAGCCGACGACGACGGCGGTGATGAAAAGATAGATGAAGTTGGTGGACTTGGTGAAGGTCGTGACCTGCTGCACCAGGGGCGCCGGCAGGAGCTGATGCGCGACCAGGAACGAGGGCAGGAAGATCGTCACCAGCGAGGAGCCGCCGATCACGTTTAGGATCGGCACGCGGCGCCCGATCTCGGCACAGGTGAAGCCGCCGGCGACGAGCACGGCGATCATCACGGTGACCTCGCCGGAAATCTTGCCTTTGAAGGAGAAGACCGCGATTAGCCCGAGCAGCAGCAGATAGATCGGCAGCGGAATGATGCCGATCCGCACATCCATCGCGCGCTGGAGCAGATTGGGGCTGGCTCCGTCGATCGCGGCTACGCTCTCGGTCGCTCGATGCACGGGCCTTGCCGCCGCGTTGGTCGTCATCGTTCCCTCCCTGGATGTTCGATTGGGGCGGCGGTTCTCCGTCCGTCGCCGGCGGCGATCTTGCGGGAGGACGTCCTTTGCGTAAAATGCATTAATTGCAATTTTTCATGAGGGATATGCATGAAAATCCCCATCGACGGCGTGCAGGCCTTCGTCCATGTCGCCGAGCTCGGCAGCTTCAATCGGGCGGCGGAGCATCTCTCCATCACCCAGACCGCGTTGACGCGCCGCATCCAGCGGCTGGAGAGCTTTGTCGGGCTCCGCCTGATCGACCGTACCACGCGCTCGACGGCGCTGAGCCCGATGGGAAAGGATTTCCTGCCGCTGGCGCGGCGCATCGTCGACGACCTCGTCCACGGCCTGGACCGGCTGCGCACGACATCGCGGCTCGGTGTCGGCGACGTCACGCTGGCGACGTTGCAGTCGGTCGCCTTCCGGCAATTGCCGCTGGCGTTGCGCAGCTATGCCAGGAAGTATCCGCACAATCGCATTCAGCTTTTGGAGCGGTCCGGCGCGCTGGTCACCGATGCGGTGCGCGAAGGCCAGGCCGATTTCGGCATTCATATCCAGCAGGATGCCAATCCGGATCTCACCGAGGAGATGCTGATGCGCGATCCCTTCGTTCTGGTTTGCAGCCGCTCGCATCCGGCCTCGAAGCTGAAGCGGGTGGGGTGGTCGAACCTGGGGGGGATCGATCTGATCACGCTCGGCGGTGCGAGTGGCAACCGTCGCATCGTCGAGACGCAGCTCGTCAAGGCGGGCCTTCAGACGCGCGGCCGCTTCGTGGTCGAGAGCACGCCGAGCGCGATCGCGCTGGCGCGGGAGAATGTCGGGGCCGCGATCCTGCCGGCAGCGATGAATGCGACCACGGTCGCGAGCGGCCTCGTCGAGGTGCCGCTGGTCGACCCGGTCCTGTACCGCGCGATCGCCCTGGTGCGGCGGCGCAACGAGACATTGTCGCCCGCCGCCAGCGCGCTCTACGGAATCATCAAGGCAAGGCTTTGCAGTGACAAGCGGTGAGGCCCGAACGGGACACCGGTCGTTCCGCGCGCCGGAAATCCGACGGCAACTATTTCTGTTGCCTTTTCTGTTGCCTTGGCCGGATATCTGTACGAATAGCGTCTGAAGAGCCACAATCGACGATCTGAAAGGGAGAAAACAATGCGTGAAGCCGTCATCGTTTCCTACGCGCGCACCGGCCTCGCCAAATCCGGCCGCGGCGGATTCAACATCACGCCGCCGATGTCGCTCGCGGCGCACGCCATCCATCATGCGGTCGACCGCGCCGGTGTCGAGAAGGATTATGTCGAGGATTGCTATCTCGGCAATTGCGCCCATGGCGCGCCGAACATCGGCCGTCAGGCCGCGCTGCTTGCCGGCCTGCCGAAGTCGACCGGCGGCGTCTCGGTGAACCGCTTCTGCTCCTCGGGGCTCCAGACCATCGCGATGGCCGCCAACTCGATCCGTTCCGACGGCGCCGACTGCATCGTCGCCGGCGGCGTCGAGAGCATCTCGATTCCCGGCGGTCCTCTGCCCAAGGAAGCTGTCGATCCGGACCTGCTCAAGACCGCGCCCGACATCTTCATGGCGATGATCGACACCGCCGACATCGTCGCCGAGCGCTACAAGCTCAGCCGAGAATACCAGGACGAATATTCGCTGGAATCGCAGCGCCGCATGGCCGCGGCGCAGCAGGCCGGCAAGTTCAAGGACGAGATCGTCCCGATGAAGACCAAGATGAAGGTCGTCGACAAGGCGACGAAAGCGGAGAGCATCGTCGACTACGTGGTCGATCGCGACGAATGCAATCGCCCCGAGACCACGCTGGAAGGATTGGCAAAACTCGAGCCGGTCAAGGGCCCCGGCAAGTTCGTCACCGCCGGCAATGCCAGTCAGCTCTCGGACGGCGCGGCCGCCGTGGTGCTGATGGAAGCCAAGGATGCCGAGAAGCGCGGCATCAAGCCGCTCGGCCGCTTCGTCGCCTGGGCCGCGGCGGGCTGCGAGCCGGACGAAATGGGCATCGGCCCGATCTTCGCCGTGCCGAAGCTCCTGAAGCGCCACGGCCTCAAGATCGACGACATCGATCTCTGGGAGCTCAACGAGGCCTTTGCCAGCCAGTGCCTCTATTCGCGCGACAAGCTCGGCATCGATCCCGAGAAGTACAATGTCAACGGCGGCTCGATCGCGATCGGCCATCCCTTCGGCATGACCGGCGCCCGTCTCACCGGCCACCTGCTGCAGGAAGGCGCTCGCCGCAAGGCGAAGTGGGGCGTCGTGACCATGTGCATCGGCGGCGGCCAGGGCGGCGCGGGGCTGTTCGAGATCTACAGCTGATCCACACCACTCGAATGTGAAAGGCACGGCGCCGCAAGCGCCGTGCCTTTTTCGTTGCGCATCCATGGCCGCGGAGCTATATCGCTCGCGTCGGAAAAGGCAGATTTGGTCTGGTAAGCCCAAATCCTTCTGGTAACGGAAGCTCTGGTCTTTGGCCTTGTGCACGAGATCCCCACGACGAACATCGGGCGCCATTTTGGCGCTCAACCGTTCGTCCGTGTGATCCTCGCAAGCATCGGGAACGCTCCGGTCGAACATCGGCCACAGGAGCGTCTCATGCAAACCCAATCCACTGTTACTTATGACGTCATCATTGCGGGTGCCGGTCCCGTCGGCCTGTTTCTCGCCTGCGAGCTGCGGTTCGCCGGCGTTGCGGTGCTGGTGCTGGAGCAAGCGCAGGATCCGCATTCGCCGTTGAAGCAGCTGCCGTTCGGCCTGCGCGGCTTGACGATCCCGACGACCGAGGCCCTTTACCGGCGCGGCCTGCTGGACGAGATCGTCGCCGCGCAGCGCGCGAGATCGGGTGCGATCAAGAGCGCTGCGCACTGGATGCAGCGGGCGCGGAAGCCCGCAGGTCACTTCGCCGGCATTCAGTTCTTTCAGGACGACATCGACGTCGCGAAATGGTCCTGGCGTTTGCCGACGCCGGCCGATGCCCATGTCGCCGTCGATATGGAAACCCTCGAAACCGTTCTGGCCGCACGCGCAGCGCGCCTCGGCGTCGAGATCCGGCGCGGCTTCGGCGTCACCGCCATCACAGCGTCGGAGCAGGACGTCGTCGTGCAGGCGGCCGGCGAGATTTTTCGCGGAGGCTGGCTTGTCGGCTGCGACGGCGGCCGCAGCACGGTGCGCAAGCTGTGCGGCTTCGATTTCGTCGGCACCGACCCCGAATTCACCGGATATTCCGTTGCGGCGGAGCTGGCCGATCCCGAGAAGCTCAGCCCGGGCCGCAACTTTACGCCCACGGGCATGTATACGTTTGCAGAGCCCGGCACGATTGCGTTGGTCGATTTTGACGGCGGCGCTTTCCACCGCAGCGCGCCGATCACGATCGAACATGTGAAGGCCGTATTGCGCCATGTTTCGTGCACGGATGTCACCATCAGCGCGCTCCGCCTTGCCACGACCTGGACGGACCGCGCGCGTCAAGCCTCCACCTATCGCCGAGGCCGCGTCCTGCTCGCCGGCGACGCCGCCCACACCCATTCGCCGCTCGGCGGCCAGGGCCTCAATCTCGGCCTCGGCGATGCCATGAACCTCGGCTGGAAGCTGGCCGCGACGATCCAGGGCCACGCGCCGGACGATCTGCTCGACAGCTACACGCAGGAGCGCCATCCGGTGGGAGCACAAATCCTCGACTGGTCGCGCGCGCAAGTCGCGATCATGCGGCCGGAGCCGGGCAGTCGCGCGCTCCAGGCCATCATCCGCGACCTCATCGACACGCGCGACGGCGCGACCTATTTCGCCGAGCGCGTGCGCGGCGTCTCGCTGCGCTACGATCTCGGCGGCCGCCATCCGCTGGTGGGCCGCTCTGTTCCCGATTTTGAACTCTCTGACGGTACGAGGATCGGAGAACGTCTCAGAGACGCGAAGGGCCTCCTGCTGGACTTTGACGCGCGCGCATCGCTTCGGATGCTTGCGCGCCGCTGGAGTGACCGGATCGCGTATGTCGGAAGTGAGCCGAAGGATGCGCTGGGCTTGAGCGCCGTGCTGGTGCGCCCCGATGGTTTCGTCGCGTGGGCAAGCGACGGCCCGCCCGATCATGACGCAGCAGCCGAGGCCGCGTCGCGTTGGTTCGGGGACTAAGGCGCTGCCTGATCACGCCGCGGTATCGCAAATGGTCGGGCGGAAGATCCACTCGCGCCAGACCACCAGCAAGGCGGCCATGATCACCGGACCCAAGAACAGTCCGAGCAGACCGAAGGCGGCAAGGCCGCCGAAGATTCCGACGAACGCGAAGAGAAACGGCAGCCGCGCGGAATCGCCGACCAAGGTCGGCCATACAAAATGATCCCCGGCGAACATGACGATGGCGCCCCAGAAGAACACCCCGGCGGCTGCGATCCCGCTGCCGCCGCCCGCGAGCAGGACCAGCGCCGCTACCGTGAAGGCGAGCCAGGCGCCGAACGGCAGCATGGCGAAGGCCGTCGTGAGGATCGTGAAGACGATGGCATTCGGCACTCCCGCGACGAGATAGCCGACGCCGATCAACAACCCTTCCCCTGCCGCGACCAGGACCGTGCCGTTGACCGTGCCGCGGGTCGCATCGACCATCTTCTCGGCGAGACCTTCTCCAGCCTCACCGAGGAGCCGATCGCAGGTCTCCAGAATGCGATCGGCGATCGACCGGCCGTTGCGCAGCAGGACGAACAGCGCCAGCAGCGAGAACAGCAGCAGGAAAAACCGATGCAACAGCTGCCCACCGAAGGTGCGAAACAGATCCGACGCGTTGTCGGCATTGACCGATTTCAGCCATTCCGCCGCGGCCTTGGGGTCCGACAGATTGCTGCGCCACCACTGCTGCACGTTCTCTGCGGCGATCGGCAGGCGGGCAAGCCATTCCGGGACTTCGATCCCGCTCTCTCCGGCCTTCTTCAACCAGCCGACCAAGAGATCGCCCTGCTGCGCGATCTGATAGATCGCAAGCGACATGGGCGTGAACAGGATGAGCGCGACCAGGAGGGTGAAGACGAATGCGGACAGGCCGGACGGGCCGGAGCTCATGCGCGCGGCGAACTTGACGTAGAGCGGCCACAACGAGGTTGCCAGAATTGCGGCCCAGATCAATGCCGGCAGAAAGCCGGCTGCGGTCCACAAGGCGAGGGCGACGAGAATGAGGGCGAGCACGACCCGCGCATTCATGCGCGCCGTCGCGCCTGTCGGCAGCGGCTTTCGTTCGTTGGCCGTCGGGCCGTCGTTCCGTTTGAGCGGAGCCTTCTTCGCTGCCGCGGATTTCAGGCGTTCGGCCATGTGCGATCACACGAGATGCGAGGGCTGCAGGGGAAAAGCAACGGGACCAGTACGTTACACAAGCCCCGAGCACGCCCTCGGTTCCCGATCGGGAAGAAGTTGCAAGGCCGGCGCCCGCCGCGAGGGCCGCACGACGGGACTCTTGCGCCTTACGCCCCCGCCACGACAGGCGTGAACACCACTTCGATCAGCGTGCCCGAGCTCGCGCCGCTCTTGATGTTGAACCGGGCGCGGTTGGCTTCGACCAGGGCCTTGGTGAGCGACAGGCTCAGCGCGGAATTGTCCGCGGCATCGCCGGGCGGCGGGGTGCGGAACGGCTCCATTGCGGCTGCGACCTCGCGCTCGGTGAGGCCGTGGCCGGTGTCGCGGATGCGCAGCGCGACCTCGCCGCGGTCGGTCACGGCCGTGGACACGATGACCTGGCCGCCGGCGCTGGCGAGCCGGATCGAGTTCGAGATCAGGTTCATGGTGATCTGCCGCATCGCGCGCGTGTCCGCGGTGACCTGCGGCAGCGCATGCGCGAGCGAGGTGCGGATGATGATGCGCTCGCGGTTGGCCTGAGGCTGCATCACCACGACGCAGGCTTCGACCAGGTCGTTGAGGTTGAGGTTGGCGAAATTGAGATCGAGCTTGCCGGTCTCGATCCGCGACAGCTCCAGCAGATCGTTGATGATCGCGATGACGCGCTCGCCGGAGGCGCGAATGTCCTTCATGTATTCGCCGTAGCGCTCGTTGCCGAGCGAACCGAAGCGTTCGGAGATCATCACCTCGGCGAAGCCGATGATGGCGTTGAGCGGCGTGCGGATCTCGTGGCTGATCCGCGCCAGCATGTCGGCTTTCGCATTGGCCGCGCCATCGACCAGGCGCCGCGCTTGCGTCAGCTCGCTCTCGTCCTTCTTGGCGTGGGAGAGATCGCGGAACACGGCGAAGAAGTTCGGGCCATCGGGACGCGTGCGGCCCATGATCATGGCGAGCGGAATGACGCCGCCCTTCTTCTCGCGGCCCAGCACCTCGCGGCCGTGGTCGAGCAGGCTCGCAATGTCCTGGCTCTTGAGGTTGTCGAGATAGTCGAGCACGACATGCTGGCTCTCGGGCGCGAACAGCGTCACCAGGTTCTGCTGCATCAGGGCGGCGCCGTCATAGCCGAACAGCGCCTCGGCGCTGCGGTTGCAGGCGTGGATGTTGCCTTCGGCATCGAACATCACGATGCCCTCGGCCGTGGTGTCGAGGATCGCGGCGAGATCCTCGGCGTCGGCATCGCCGGCCTGGGCCTCGGGCTCCGGCGCGAAGGGAACGGTCTCCGGGACGATCGGCTCGGCCGCGACGGGCGGCACCGCGGGCGCAGCAACGACAGGTGCAGCCTGCGGCAGCGCGCAGATCAGCGCATGCGCGCTGTCGCCGTCCCAGTCGATGGTGTGCAGATGCGCTTCCGTGGTCGGCAGCGGCACCTCGCCATTGGCAAGCGTCGCGCTGATCGTGACGGGCGTTCCTCCTTGCGACGTGCTGCTGGCAGAGGACACGCCCGGCTCGACATAGAGCGCATCCAGCCCGCCGGCATCTTCCAGCGCGGCGAGGCTGGCATAGCCCATGCGCGCGAGGAACGCCGGGTTGGCGTAGAGCAGGCGGTCGAGGCGATAGATCAGCATGCCCGTGGGTACGAGGTCGAGCAGCGCGCGGTCGCGCACGCTGTGGCCTTGCGCGGGCGGCGCCGGCTCGGTCAGCCATTCCGCCGCGGCTTGCGGTGCTTCCAGCTCAGGCTCGGGCATCGGCGGCTCGGGCGTGAGCTCCGCCGCCGGCGGCTCCGACGCATTGGACGCGATCGTCTCGCGCTCGCGTTCGAGCCGCTCGGACAATTGCCGCGCGAGCTCGTTGAACGCGCTGTTCTCGACAGGCGTCAGCGTCGGCGATCTCTGATCGCCGGGTGATTTGACATCGCCGGCGGGGCGGAACGGCACGACATTGGGAGGCGTTTCCACTGGCGTTTCCGGATCGGTTCGATGTGAATGCGCTTCGGTGACGGGTTCGGGTGGTTCGGCGACAGGCTCGGGTGTGGGCTCAGGCTCGGGCGGCACGATGACCGGGGGCGGCGCCTCCGCGACGGGCTCCGGTTCGGGCTCCACGATGTCCGCGGACAGGTGTGCCGGCTGCGCGGCCAACAGCTCGAACCGCCGGAGCGCATCGAGCCGGTTGAGCGCGTCGAGATCGCGGCAGACGCCGAAGCCCTTGAAGCCCGCAAAGTTGCGATTCCCGTCGTAGATCGGCAGGCCCGCCAACTCGACCGGCAGATGCTCGCCGCCATCGGCCGGCCAGTTCACGGTGATGCCGGCCCAGGTGTCGTGGCTATCGAGCGCCTGCGCGACGCGGCCCTCCGGATCGAGCGAGAATTGCTCGGCGATCTCGCGCCAGGGCCGGCCGAAGCCTGCGGCGGTGTGCGCGCCGATCAGGCGGATGAATTCGTCCGAGGCGAGCACAAAGCGGCCGTCCTCATCCATCTGCCAGAGGAAGCGCAGCGGATGCTGGCGCGGTGCGGGCGGCTCTGCTGACGGCGGCTCGACCATGCCTGATGTGATGGGCGCAGCCTGCGGCGGCACAATGGCCTCATCTGGGTTATCAACCGGAGTCTCTGGCGCGGCTTCAGCCGGCCCTTCGGCGGCTTCCTTCACGGCGTCCTGGATCGTCACGATCTCCGTCGCCGGCGCGCTCGCCTGCGCCTCTTGCGCGGGCGCCTCGACCGGCTCGGCGAAAGCATCGAACAACGCGATGTCGACTGGCGCTTCGTTCGGCGGCGCGGCTTGCACATCTTCCGGCACCGCTCGCGGCGGAGTATCAGCACCAGCAGGCCGAGCGACTTCTTTCGTCGCAACTTCTTCCGCCGCCGCCCGCACGGCCGGCTCGATCAGCGCGACCAAAGCGACATCCTCGCCAGTGCCGACCCGCTGCAGCACCATCTGACCGATGCCGACAGGCATCTCGGCGCGGCCTGTCTCAAGCGCATCGCTGCGTGCCTGTTCGAGGCCGGCTTCGGTGAGATCGCGGAAACCGAGCAAGGAGCGCGCGGCTTCGCTGGCGCCCGCGAACAGTCCGTCGGGCGCGAACGCCGCCATCGGCACCTTGGCGCCGTCGACGAGACGGTGCAGCCGCTCGACCAGCGGCATGGTGCGGCCCACCGGATCCATCGCCGTGACGAGCACGCCGTGGCCGCCGTCGGCGAAGTCGAGCCGCGCGCAGGCGCAGGTCATCAGTGTGCCGAGCCGGGCGCCGAAGCCGCGCAGCCGCTCCAGCCGCACAGTGCCGCCCGCCGGCAGCTGGCGGGCGAGCCGGGCCACCTGGCGACGATGGCCATCGGCCGGTCCAAACATCTTCTCTGCAAGCGCGCTGGAATTCGCCGCGCCAAACAGTTTTGCGCCGACCGGATTGGCCCAGAGCACGCGCGTGCCGTCGATCGACCAGAGCCAGGTGGGAAGCTGCGACGTTGCGTGCACGGCCAGCCTCGGATCGCCCACGCCTCGCAACTGGAAATCCGAACTATTCATCCGACCGGCTTCAAGTCCCGCTTGTGGCGTCACGTCACGAGGCTGCCGGGAATGACAGCCTTAAGAAAGGGTTAGTATCGCCTGCGGCGGCGGGCAGGTCCACGTCCCGCACCCGCCAAAAGCGGCCTTAAGCCGCGATAACCTTAATGTGGCTGAACCCGCAAGCAGCAAGCCGGTGGCATCCGCAGGATTCAGCGTGACGGACAGGGGACCCTCCGCCGTCATTCCGGGCTCGCGCAAGCGGCGCGCCCGGGAATGACGGCGCGGGGCATCTCGCTACCTCAACCCCGGGTTCCCATGCGAAGGAACCTCGCTCTCTCCGAGATTAAATTTTGCATCGCACCCCGCCGCCGCATTGCGTTGCACAATGTTGACATGTTAGGCAGCCATACGACTGGGCCATTGGGCGAGCCAGCTTGTTCGTGTTTCCAGTCTTCGTACCCGCTGAATGTCAGGCTTTCGGGGCCCGGCGGGCGCGCCGGAGGGCTCACTCGATTTTTTCTTTAAGCGTGAGGGACAACCATGACAGGTGCGACTGATCCGTTTTCTGCCTCGATCATTCCGTTCGAGGTTCCCGAGCAGGTGCGTGCGTTCGCCGAAAAGGGCGTGTCGCAGGCCCGCGAAAACTACGCCAAGTTCAAGGACGCGGCCGAGACCCACAACGGCACCGTCGAGGCCGTATTCACCACCGCCAGCAAGGGCGCGAGCGAGTACACCGCCAAGCTGGTCGAGTTCATGAAGGCCAACTCGTCGGCCTCATTGGACTTCGCCCAGGAGCTGCTCAGCGTGAAGTCGCCCTCGGACGCCTTCGCGCTCTGGACTGGCCACGCCAAGACCCAGCTCGAGACCTTCCAGGCCCAGGCCAAGGAGCTGGTCGAGCTCACCCAGCGCATCGCCTCCGAGACCGCCGAGCCGATCAAGGCCAGCGCCTCGAAGTTCTACCAGCAGCCCGCCGCCTGATCTTTCGGCAGGTCTGTCGACTTCAGAAACCCGGGCCGAAAGGCCCGGGTTTTTCTTACCTCTCCAGCAGGGAGAGGTCGGATCGCCCCGGCGATGCGAAGCATCGTCCGGACCGATCCGGGTGAGGGGCTCAGGTCTCACGAGCGGAGGGCGCCCTCTCAATCACGCATAGACACCGGAATTGGCGATTTTCATCGTACGAGCTGTGATTTCCGCCGGTTTTTCGCACCATTGCGGCCTTGCCAAACCGGGCCGTTGCACCTAGTTTCCGCCCCGTCCAGCCCCCTCGGTTGTCGGCCCTCTCAAGGGCGCCCCGCAAGGGCGGCTCGCAAGGATGCAGTTGTAGCTCAGTTGGTTAGAGCGCCTGTCTGTGGAACAGGAGGTCGGTGGTTCGAGCCCACCCAACTGTACCAATTAGATCAATCAATTAGACGTGGCAGCCATATTTCCTGGCGGGCCCAGATACGAAACAGCTACCACTCTGCTAGTTGCGCCGGTGGCCCCAGCACGCCGGCAGCTAGTCGCGACATGCCCTACCGCTAATTTGCGGTAAGTCCAAAATAGGGGCGCATTGCTAGTAGGCCGCGACTCGTGGTTGAAATGATCCTTTCGCCCCAAATGAGTTTGCCGCAATGCCAGTCGATCACGAGTTCGGCGATCAACACACAGAGCTAAAGCTCTCCATTGTCGAAAAATACCTGCACTTCTTCACCACAGCGCTAAGAGGAAAGTTCGGAGAGCTTTGGTATATCGACGCCTTCGCAGGCACTGGCTCGCGAACTGTTCGGCATGAAGAACGGCCGGCTGGCCTCTTAGACGGTGGCGAGCCGGAAAGAGTGGAGCGCCGCCGCGGCTCAGCCAAAATCGCTATCGACGTGCGGCCGGCCTTTGACTTTATCGTCTTCATCGAAAACAAGCCGACGTATTTCGCGGCTCTGGAAGAATTGAGAGCGATCCATTCGGGCAGGCGCATCGCGGTGATCAAGGACGACGCTAACGATGCACTCCAATCGCTCATCGCTGGCAACAGCTGGCATTCTAAGCGCGCCGTCCTGTTTCTCGATCCGTACGGAATGCAGTTGGATTGGTCGACTCTCGAAAGGGTGGCGGCAACAAAGGCCATCGATGTTTGGTTTCTATTTCCGCTGTCCGGACTGTACCGTCAGGCGACGCGCGATCTGACCGACGTTGACCAGCACAAACGAGCCGCCCTCACTCGCATGTTTGGGTCCGATGCATGGGAAGAGGAACTCTACCCAAAGACGGTCCGAGAAGATTTGTTTGAGGGGATCGTAGAGGAGCCGCGGCAGCGATCGGCGGACGTCGCCGGCCTTGAGGCGTACGCCAAAAAGCGGCTGGAAACTATCTTCTCGGCGGTACTCAAGCCACTGCCATTACCTCTACACGATCGCCCGCAGCGCTTCTCGTTGTTCTTCTGCGTTTCGAATGATGATCCGAAAGCGATAGGGCTGGCCAGCCGCGTCGGGAATCACATCCTCAAAGCCGGCGGCATGGCGTCGTAAGTGCGGCCGTGGAGCAGGCGGCCGGCAGCTTTCTTGTTTTTGCCTCCCCATTGTTTGAAGAAGAATGCCGTTCCAGCGCGCTGGCACATGGCTTCGATCTCCTCCACCCATTCAGGCTTCATCTCACGTGCTCGCGGTCCGCTTTCTCCACCGACGATTGCCCAATCGATGCTGGATAAATCTCCAGCGGCGACAGAGCCGATTAGGGGCTCAAAGGAGACGAAGCGTACCGCCGCTGGCACGGCTCGTAGCGCGTCTAGTCGTGAGAGTACCCGCGAGTCTTCAACGCTTGTGCCCAGCCAGACGTTCGGCAAAACACTGAACCGGGAATCTGAAAGCATCTCCACCATGGTCTCAGGACGCTTAGTCAGAATTTGGTAGGTGTGCCGCGGTGTTTCTTTCATCACCCTCCACACCTGCAAAACGAACGTTTTCGGGACCTTCGGATGAAAAAGGTCGGACATTGAGTTGACGAACACCTTCCGCGGCTTCTTCCAAGCCTGCGGCGCTTCGAGAGATTTGGCGTCCAACCGGACCCTTCCGGTCCAAACTGCTCGGCCGCCGCTCTTGCGGGTCAACCCGGCGTATTTGTCGAGCCCCATTGCATCGAGCCTGGCCGCCATTCGCATGGCATAGCAATTGGTGCAGCCGGCCGTCAGCACGGTGCACCCGGCAACGGGATTCCAAGTTGCGTCGGTCCATTCGATTGAAGTTTCCGCCATTGAAACACTGAATCAGAAGACCGCGGAGATGGGAATCAAAATTTGAAGTTGGCGGCCAATCATCGGCGCGTTTCAGTACTGGGTCCCATTAGCTGGTCCGCGATATCCGGCCACCTATCCGCCCCGGCGGATCACAGTGACAGTGTTGGGCCGCACCCCTGAAGTGATACACGATAATTGTAGTGACAGGCGTTTCGAGGATGACCTGTGGCAAGACGAAGAAAGAAGCGTCAGCTTCCGACGGCGTGCAAATTGAAGGCGATCAAGCTGGGTTGAGCAGGGCGAAGACGTTCTCTCTGTGGGTCGCGAGCTTGGGATCTCCCGCATGAGTCTCCGTGACTGGATCATGGCTTAGAGCGCCAATGGGCCAGATGGCTTGGATGACATCAGAGAGAAATCGACGCCAACGCCGACGTACAGCGCTTATGCCGCTTCGCGGGCTTGCCGTGCGCGACCTACTTCCGGCATCTTAACAGGCACAGTCGTGAGGCGGCCGAGTGCGAGCTGCGCGACCAGCTCCAGCGTAATTGATTCAGGCATCCCTTCTATGGCTACCGACGCAGTGGCGACCGGCACAATTCATTCGCGCCAGCCCTTTTACCTCTTTTAACTGGCCTTATCCCGACCAGCCGCATCTACTGTCCGCACAGACTGCGGCTCGACGGGAAGATCACGACAATGATCTCCTTCGTGGCCAATGTTTCGCGGCAATGCGAATCCCAGGCGATGCTCGCAACGGCCGGTCTGCGTGTGCCCTGACATCTGCGCGGCGGCCGTGCGTTGATGGTTGGGCGATCGCATGCAGCGCTCGATTTTCTCGTGCCGTTTGCGGAAGCGGCAAGACCGAGACCTCCGCCAAATGAAGGAACGTCACTATGAAATCTTATAAGAGCACTATCGGCCTGGGCGTCCTGACCGCGATGATTGCAGTCGGCCAGCCGGTGTTGGCTGCCGAGCCGAAAGCCAAGACCGCAGTCCTCGTCCATGGCGCTTTCGCGGACGGGTCGAGTTGGGAGAGGGTCATTCCGTATCTCGAAAAGGCCGGGCTCAAGGTCGTCGCGGTCCAGAACCCGCTCGACTCCTTGGACAACGACGTTGCCGCGACCAAGCGGGCGATCCGGAATGCAGAAGGCCCTGTCGTCCTTGTCGGCCATTCCTGGGCCGGTGCCGTCATCACCGAGGCGGGAAATGACGACAAGGTCAAATCGCTCGTGTATGTGGCGGCCTACGCGCCCGACAAGGGCGAGTCAGTGAAGAGCGCCACCTCGAAATATCCTGATCCCGAGAGCCTGAAAGCCTTCGTCAAGGACCCCGACGGCTATCTCACGATCAGCGATGAAGGCATCAGGAAATATTTCGCGGCCGACCTCCCGCCGAAGGAGCAGGCCGTCGTCGCGGCGACCCAGGGACCCTTCCACATCAGGACGCTGACCGCTCCGATCAGCCGGGCTGCGTGGCGGGAGAAGCCGACTTTCATGGTCGTCGCGGCGAAGGATGCGATCATTCCGCCGCAAATGGAGCGCGACCAGGTGAAGGCGGCCAAGGCGACGGCCGTCGAGCTGCCCTCGAGCCACGTCGCGATGCTGTCGCACCCGAAAGAGGTCTCCGAGCTGATCATCAAGGCGGCGAACTAACGCCGCCACAAGAGATCGTGCCCGGCACGGACGACAGCCAATTGCGTCGGCCTGTCTTGAAACAGCTGTCGGCAAAACGCGCAGGATCATGGCAATCAGAACTATCGTTCTTGGTCATGACGCTTTTGCCGGCGGCTCTTGCCGGGCATAGCTCCTCGGCCCGCGATGCGCTATCGGTAGCGAGCCCAATCCATTGATGGGCAGCCAACCCGGGCGGCAACATCGTGACCTTCTTCGAGCGTCTCAAGACAGCAGCGTCCGTCGAGTGGCGGGCCTATACCGAGCATCCCTTCACCAACGGATTGGCGGACGGCTCGCTCCCTGAAGCTGCGTTTCGTTACTACCTCGTTCAGGACTATCTGTTCCTGATCGAGTTTGCCCGCGCCTACGCGCTCGCAGTCTACAAGTCGCCTGGGCTTGCCGACATGCGTGAGGCCGCGGCCGGCCTGTCGGCGATCCTCGATGTCGAGATGAACCTGCATGTCAAACTCTGTGCCGATTGGGGTCTGTCTCCGGCCGATCTCGAACAGGCGCCTCCGGCGGCCGAGATGCTGGCCTATACGCGCTACGTGCTCGATGCGGGCATGCGCGGCGATCTGCTGGCCCTCAAGGTCGCGCTTGCGCCTTGCGTGATCGGCTACGCGGAGATCGCAACGCGGCTCGCCGCGCGCCCCGATGCGGCGGCTGCGACGAACGCCTACCGCGTCTGGATCGCCGAATATGCCGGCGCGCCGTACCAGGAGGTCGCGGCCAAGGCGCGGGCGCATCTGGAGCATCTCGCAGGACTCTACGCCACGCCGGCCCGCGAGGCCGAGTTGATTGCGATCTTCAAGGAAGCCACCCGGCTCGAGGCGGAGTTTTGGGAGATGGCCTGGCGCGCGAAATAGCCGTTCGGCAATCGTCAGCCGCCCCTGCATCACCCGCTATCAACTGCAACGTCACCGCCGCAAGCGACGTCCCCCCTGCCGCGCGCGACGCCGGGTTCCCCGGTTTCTGATGGTCAATTTGTTGCAGCGAGCGCGACGGCGTGCCAACATCATGCCTGTCGATTGCGGTCAGCCATTAGCGCAAATCCTTTTTTGTACACATTTCGCTCGAGCGTTCCTTCGGGAACGAGCTGCTCCGTGGTCGGAACGAGGAAATATCCGCCAAGTCGATGGAGTAGTTCATGCACCGCTTTTCTTTGGGATTGTTGTATCTCGCATTCGCGTTCGTTCTGCTTGGGCCGTCGGTGGCTCACGCTCAGGCAACCCGGACCTGGGTTTCCGGCGTCGGTGATGACGTCAATCCCTGCAGCCGAACAGCGCCATGCAAGACTTTCGCCGGAGCGATTTCGAAGACCGCGGCCGGAGGTGAGATCAATTGTCTCGACCCTGGCGGCTATGGAACGCTGACAATCACGAAATCGATCAGCGTTAATTGCACCGGCACTCTCGGGAGCACTCTTAACTCAGGTGGCATCAACGGCTTCGTCATCAACGACTCCGCGACGGGCACCCCAGGCACCGTCGTCGTCACTCTCGAAGGGTTGGAAATTGAAGGTGCGGGCACCACCCCTGGCGCGTCGGGCATCCGCTTCATTTCAGGCGCCTCGCTGCATGTAAAAAATGTAACCATCCGTGACCAGAACGGGACCGGAGCAGGCCACGGTATCTCCTTCGTGCCTAACAACAATGCAAAATTGATCGTCGAGAACGTGACAATCACAAACACTGGGGCAGCGGGAGGGGCTGGGGGTGCCGCAATCCTCGTAAATCCAGGTCCTGGCGTTGCGGCTTTTGCTCTCATCAGCAAGAGCCACCTCCATCGCGGAAACTTTGGTGTTGTCGGCGACTCCTCGGGTGGCGCATCGGGTATCAATATCGTCGTCCGGGATACGGTCGCCAACGGCTTTGCCAACACCGCGTTTCTGACCACAGGCAGCAACATCGGAATGATGGTGGATCAGAGTGCCGCGACCGCTAGCGGGACCGGCCTCTCTGCTTCTGCCGGGACCACAATCAGAGTTGGCTCGTCGATCATCACAGGCAACGGCGCGTCAGTCAGCGGGAATGTTTTGTCTTTCGGGGACAATCGGATCAACGGCAATGGCGCCGATACCATTCCGGCTCCGGTGCCCGGCGGATCCCACTGATAACGGGAATCTGGCCAGATGACCTCTGGGGCCGACGCTCCAGAGGTCTCAGCCCGACGGGCTCCTGTGCTGGCGGGGTCTTCGACTCGGCTACCTCGCGCCCGCCACCATCATCACCATCAACGGCAACGTCACCGCCGCAAGCGACATTCCTACTGCCGCGCGCGCCACCGCATTCCCCCTGAGCTCATGGTGGTCAATTTGTCGCAGCGCGCTTCATGGCCGGCAAGACACTCATGTCTATCGATTGCGGTCAGCCATTAGCGTAAATCTTTGGTTGTAGACGTTTCGCTTGAGCGTTCTTTCGGGAACGAGCTGCTCCGTGGTCGGAACCAGGAAAGATCCGCTACATCATGGAGCATTTCATGCATCGCTTTTTTTCAGGATTATTGTATCTCGCATTCGCGTTCGTTCTGCTTGGGCCGTCGCTGGCTCACGCTCAGGTAACCAGAACCTGGGTTTCCGGCGTAGGCGATGACGTCAATCCCTGCAGCCGAACAGCACCATGCAAGACCTTCGCGGGTGCGATCTCGAAGACCGCGGCCGGCGGTGAGATCAATTGTCTCGACTCTGGCGCCTATGGAACCGTGACGATCACGAAATCCATCGCCATCTATTGCGAGGGTGGTGTCGCAGGCATTCTTAACTCCGGCACCAACGGCATCGTCATCAACGACTCCGCATCGGGGGCCCCCGGCACCGCCGTCGTCTATCTCGAAGGATTGGACATTAATGGTGCAGGCACCACACCGGGCCTCTCAGGCATTCGCTTCATGTCAGGCGCCTCGCTGCATGTCAAAAATACCAGGATTCGCGACCAGCTCAGTGCGCCGGGCCACGGGATCGCCTTCGTGCCCACCACGACCGCAAGACTGATCGTTGAGAACGTGACAATCTCCAACACCGGCTCCGGCGCTTCCGGTGCCGCCATCTCCGTGAATCCGGGCGCGGCAGTTTCGGCGACTGCTCTCATCAGCAAGAGCCATTTCCATCGGGGCAACTTTGGCGTTGTCGGCGACTCCTCGGGTGGCGCAACGGGTCTCAATATCGTTGTCAAGGATACGGTTGCCAACGGGTTCACCAACACCGGCTTCCTGACCACAGGCAGCAACATCGGAATGTTGGTGAATGATAGCGCCGCGACCGCAAGCGGGACCGGCTTCTCTGCTTCTGCCGGAACCACGATCAGAGTTGGCTCGTCGATCATCACAGCCAACAGCACGTCAGTCAGCGGGAATGTTCTGTCTTACGGGGACAACCGGATCAACGGCAATGGCGTCGATGCCATTCCTGCTGCGGTGCCCGGCGGATCCCACTGATAACGGGAAGCTTGCCGGATGAAGCGATAGGCCTCTGGGGCTGACGCTCCAGAGGCCTCAGCCCGACTGGCTCTTGCGCTGCCGCCGGCATTGCCAGCGGCTCGAGCGCGCACGTCACGACCAAACTCAGCATCTCGCCTTTCACCTCGAAGCCGAACAGATCGATGCCGAGCGCGATCAGCGCCGCCGGCGATCCCGCCTCCGCGAGCTGCTCGATGGTCCTGTCGATCACCCGATTGAGGCCGAGGCCGGTGAAGCGCCAGATCACACCGAAGATGATTCTCAGCATCAGCGGATTGCGCGGGAGGAATTACAGTGCCAGTGCACGAAACTCCACGTCATCGAGAATCTCGAGCGTCGGGCCGCAACGGCAGGATTGAGTTCCCCGTGACTGCGAGCGGTAGGCGCCCGGCGTGCAACCATCAAATGTCGATGCTCCGCAACAAATTCGATGTTGTCTTCACGATGTAGCCAATCCGCGCGCGGACCTCTATCATTTGCGTGGGTGGATTTTTTATATTTTTGGAGCCAACAATGCGTCGCATATACTTTGCCCTTGTCTGTGTCCTTACTCTGCTGACTGCAAATCATGCCAACGCACAGGCAACCCGAACCTGGGTTTCCGGGGTAGGTGATGACGTCAATCCCTGCAGCCGAACAGCGCCATGCAAGACCTTCGCCGGGGCGATCTCGAAGACCGCGGCCGGCGGTGAGATCAATTGCCTGGACCCTGGCGCCTATGGATCCGTGACGATCACGAAATCCATGAGCATCTATTGCGACATCGGCACCGCAGGCGTTCTTCACTCAGCCACCAATGGCATCGTCATCAACGCCTCCGCCACAGACAGCGTCTATCTCGAAGGGCTGGATATCAATGGTGCACCGCCCACCGCGCCCGGCTTGATCGGCATCAGCTTCCTGCAAGGCGCCTCGCTGCATGTCAAAAATACCAGGATTCACGATCAGACGGGTTCTCCGAGTGGCCACGGTATCGCCTTCACGCCCACCAACAGTGCAAAACTGATCGTTGAGAACGTGACAATAACAAATACTGGGGCAGGCGCCGGGGGTGCCGCAATCCTCGTGAATCCGGGCGCTGGCGCTTCGGCCTTTGCTCTCATCAGCAAGAGCCACCTCCATCGCGGAAACTTTGGCGTTGTCGGCGACTCCTCGGGTGGCGCAACGGGTATCAATATCGTCGTCCGGGATACGGTTGCCAACGGCTTTGCCAACACTGCTTTTCTGACGACAGGCAGCAACATCGGAATGCTGGTGAAAGAGAGTGCCGCGACCGCAAGCGGGACCGGCCTCTCTGCTTCTCCCGGGACCACCATCAGAGTGGGGGCGTCGATCATCACGGGCAACGGCACGTCGGTCAGCGGGAATGTTCTGTCGTTCGGGGACAACCAGATCAACGGCAATGGCGTCGATGCCATTCCGGCTCCGGTGCCCGGCGGATCCCACTGATAACAGGAAGCTGGCCGGATGAAGCGACCAACCTCTGGGGCTGACGCTCCAGAGGTCTCAGGCCGATTGGTTCTTGCCCGCCGCCGGCATTGCCAGCAGCTTGAGCGCGCACATCACGACGAAACTCAGCATCCAGTTACGGTGACAGTGCATAAAATTCCGCTGGGTTCGACCCGTCGAGGAGGCTTGGCCGAAACCACGTCCGCCGCCGTGTCCGCTGGACCACATCCCGCCTTTGGCGTAGTCTTTCCGCATAGCAACAATGTCAGCGGAGGATCTCCGTGGAACATCGCGGCGTCAGCTTTTCAATTGTTGAAATGCGCTATTTGTCCGGTTGGAAGTGGACCGTGGGGAAGGGCCGAACCGTGTCGGTCGGTGTCTGCGCCACCAGGCTGGATGCGATCCGCCAGGCTCAAACCTTCATCGACGCGATCATGGATTGGGCAGCCTGAGCCGATCACGCGTCGTCCTCGTGCCGGCGACTTTTTGGAGTCGAGCCACCGCTGGGAATGGATGTGCGATCCGGACGTGCTGGATGCTCCTGTCGTCGCACCGACACCAGCAGCATCATCGGCCGTTCCAGCTCCTCCTCCAGCGCCGGCTTCTCGCTGATCTGTTGCGCCGAGGGCGCGAACTCGTCGACGGCTTCGATGATGAACCCGGCCCGGATCAGCACGTTCAGTGTCGTTGCGATCCTGCGGTGATACTTCACCACGTCTTTCGCGAACCAATCGGTGCGGCGCTCCCCCTCGATCGCATAGCGATTGACCGGCCATGTCTTTCGCCCGTCCTCGTCCTCGATCCAGGCGGGATGAGTAGCTGCCATGAAAACCGGATGCTCGATCGAGAAAACGAAATGGCTCCCCACCGTGAGCGAGCGATGGATCATGCGCGCGAGCCGGTCGAAGTCGCTGACATAGTGGAACGTCAGCGAGCTGAAGGCGAAATCGAAGGCCGCTTCGGGAAGCTCGATCGTCTCGAGATCGGCAATGCGGTAGTCGATGGCAGGATCGCCCGTGGCCTCTCGCGCCCGCGCAATCATGCTCTCGGAGAGGTCGACGCCGAGAACCGTCCTGGCGCCATTCTCGCGCAGCCAGCGTGAAACCCAGCCGAAGCCGCAGCCGAGGTCGATGGCGCGTTTGCCTTCCATGTCGGGAAACATCGCGCGTAGCGCCGGCCATTCGGGTGCGCCGGCAAGGCCGAGCACCTGCCGTGGAAGCTGGCTGTAACCTGAAAGGAAATCCGGATTGTCGTAGATGTTCTGCGCCATGACCTGCTCCGTCCGGGATGAGGCGGACGCTTGCGTCTGAATTACCTCACCCGCGCATCGGCGTCACTACCACCAATTTCGACACTGCCAATTGCAGCACCCGCGGCTGACTCACGACCTATGTTGCGCGTGGGAGGTTCAGCTACAAGTTTCAGTAGCCGCCGCAATCCCTCGAATTATTCGGACGGGGCGGGCCGAACTACCTCGCCCCCGCCACGATCATCACCACCACCGGCAACGTCGCCGCCGCCAGCAGCGTGCCCAGCGCTACCGCACCCGACACCGGGTTCACCAGCCGCTGATACTGGGCCGCGAAGATATACGCATTGGCGCCGGTCGGCATCGCCGCGAACAGCACGATCACGCCGCTGGCGACCGGTGGCAGGCCCAGCAGCCTGGCGAGCAGATACGCTGCGGCCGGCATCGCCAGCAGCTTGAGCGCGCACATCACGACGACGCTCAGCAGCTCGCCCTTCACCTCGAAGCGAAACAGATTGATGCCGAGCGCGATCAGCGCGGCCGGCGATCCCGCCTGCGCGAGCAGCTCGATCGTTTTGTCGACGACCGGATTGAGGCCGAGGCCGGTGAAGCGCCAGATCACGCCGAAGATGATTCCCAGCATCAGCGGGTTGCGCGCAAGGTCGGCGAACACGGGGCCGATGACGGACAGCGGCGAGCCGGCGCGCTCGTGGCTGACCAGCTCCATCTGCAGGATGCCGCAGAGCCAGAGCAGCGGCGTGTTCACCGACAGGATCAGCGACATCGGGCCTGCGGCCTCATTGCCGAGCGCCGAGAGCACCAGGGGAATACCGAGCATCACGATGTTGCCGTAGACCGAGCCGATCGCGAACACGACGCCGTCTTCGCGATCCTCGCGCCGTTCGCGCAAACATGCCGAGAGTGCGAGCGCTGCGATCCAGGTGATCGCAAGCGCGCCGTAATAGCTGCCCCACATCCTGTAAGGGCTGACGTCGGGGAATTCCGACACGACGATGGTGCGGAACAGCAGCGCAGGGATCGCGATGCTGAAGGCGAATTCGGAGATGCCCTTGTGCGCGCCCTCCGAGACGAAGCGAAACAGCACCGCGGCATAGCCGGCGGCGATCAGGGCGAACACCGGCGCGACGATCAGAACGGTGGCCATGCGCCCCTTTGGTCTCACGGGGATCGGCTCACCACCCCACGCAACTTCCGATGATGACAGTATGCCCCTGTTTTGCCCGACGTGTCAAGCTACATTTCGAAAAATCCGTAAATTTTGAAAAACCGCAGGCCCGTCCGAGCCATGGCTACTGTGCATGGGGTTGTTTTCGAATTTTTGGTTGGAAGGGGCGACGGGCTGGGCCGACGCTGCTCCGCCAATTCCGCCACCGGGTTGCAGCGCTTTCCCACCCACCGCGGTCATCCCCCGCGCAGGCGGGGGATCCAGTACGCCGCGGCTTCTCGGGGGACGTCCGGCGTCTCTGGAATACTGGGTCACCCGGTCAAGCCGGGTGACGACAGCTGTGGACGTGGCAGGCGCCGCTCCGCCCTGTTGCCGAGACCGCACACGTCCCAGCTTTCGCCTCCGCCCTCGTTGCCAACGAACGGCCGTTCACCCACACTCCGGCCCGACTCTAGATTTGGGGGGATCGATGCCGGCGTTTCGCTTCAGAAAGTCCATTCTCGCTGCGGCGGCCGGGCTTGCCCTGGCCGTGCTGGTCCGGCCGGACGCCGGGTTCGCCTACACGCCCGAACAGCAGCAGGCCTGCACGCCCGATGCGATGCGGCTGTGCGGCGAGTTCGTGCCGAACGTCGATGCCATCACCGCCTGCATGATCCAGAAAAAAGCGCAGCTGTCGCCGCCATGCAAGGTGTTCTTCCGCCAGGGGCCCGAGCCGGGCGAAGCCGCGGCGCCGCGCGCCGGCAAGCCGACCAACATCGCGCCCCATACGGCGAAGAAGAGCACGAAGCCGGCGAAGAAGAAAAAGACCGAGCCGAGCTGAGGGCCGGCGTTCCTTTTCTGAAACCCGGCCGCTTTCCGCTTGCGCGATTTGCCGCATCAGCCCGACGACAGCCACCGGACTCCTTTTGTTCGCCATCTCGCGCGCAGGCTTGTGGCGATTGCGCGCAGGCGCGGTCGAAAAGAGTCACACGACGGTTTGCGCGGCAGGGTTGTAGTCCGCTTTCTCCTTCTCGTTGCCTGGAAAAGTACGATTGCCTGCTTTCGAGGCGCCTCATTGCAGTTCGTTTCGGTGTCGTACGAAGCAGTGTGACTCAAAAGCCAGCCCGCTTTGATATTTCGTGGCGGCAAGACAACTGCCGACAATTTTTTCTTTCACGAATCAGCGTGGTGATTCATTTTCGCGGCCTGGGGTCAATCTGGAGGCCAAGGGTATGAACGTTATTGTTTTCGCATCGCGTAAAGGCGGCTCGGGCAAGAGTACCCTGGCCGCACATCTCGCCGCGCAGATCAAGGCGACCAAGCCTGTCCTGCTCGTCGATGCAGATCCGCAAGGCTCGCTCACGCTGTGGCACAAGCTGCGTGGCACCAACGAACCGCCGATCAAGGCGGCCGTGAACTCCGTCAGCGGCATCGTCTCCGCCGCCAAGCGGGACGGTTATGAATGGGTGTTGATCGACACGCCGCCGAACCTGTCGGCCGTCGTCGACGACGCGATCAAGAACGCCACCATGGTCGTCATTCCGGCGCGGCCCGGCGTGTTCGACGTCAACGCGGTGCAGGAAACGATTCAGATGTGCCGCGCGGCGCGCAAGCCCTACGCGGTCGTGCTCAACGGTGCGCCGGCCAAGCGTGACGAAGCCGAAAGCCCGATCGTCACCATCGCCCGCGAGGCGCTGGCCAAGTTCCGCGCTCCGGTGTGGGGCGGTCAGATCACCAATCGTTCGGATTTGTTGATGGCACTGAGCCACGGCGAAGGCGCGCGCGAGTATCAGGCCGAGAGCCGCGCGGCTCAGGAAATTGCAAGGCTGTGGGCGGCGATCGAGCGTTCAGTCAAGGCTATTCGCGGCACGGCGTCGGCATCCGGCGCAATGCACAAGCAGGCGGCTTAATTTTTCATCAATCATTTCCCCGGACGACAAACGCGCGGATTATCCCCGCGCGTTTCGCGTTTTGGACGAGCACGATCCGGAAAAGAGTGAAGCGGTTTTCCGAATAGATCGTGCTCGAAAAAAGACGATGAGAGTCACGCCACCATCAGCATGTAGAACACGATGACCGGTGACAGCGTCAGGATCACCGACCAGATGCCGATGGCCCAGAGGATGTCCTCGGTGGTGAAGCTTTCCTCGCTGGCAATGATTTGCCGACCGGCGCCGAAATGCGACGCCATTTCGTTCTGACTATTCACAAACGCCCCCGCGATTTCTTCGCTTATGGGCATCGAAGCTACACGGGATGTTTTAAAATTCCGGTTCGCGATCCCGCTCGCATTTCGAACGCATTTGTGACTCGTGCTTAACCATCGTGAGGCGGCCGTCTCAGGCGAGCCAGACCCGAAACAGCAGCACCGGCATCAGGCCGAGCACCACCGCCCAGAACCCGAATGACGAAACGACCAGAATGCCCTGCAACAGATCGGCGGGCGCGAACTGACTCGCGGCCGTAGGCCGGGTGCGATGCCCCATTGGATATTCCCCCTTGTGAAAACCTTTGAGAAAACGATAGGGGCGAATGCGTAAACGAGACGTGGATGCCCCATGCGGCGGCTGCGAACGGTGTTCGCATGCCGTTAACCACGGCCGCTCTTCCTTTTCCTGCAAGAGACAAGGAAGAGCGGCGTGCGTCGAGAGGAAGAACTACGCCGCGACCTTCATCCGTCGCGCGATCTCGCGGTCGATCGTGGCAGCGAGCTCGCTGCTCACCTCCACCATCGGCAGGCGCACTTCGGGGCTGTCGATGAGGCCGGAGCGCCACAGCCAGTACTTTGCCGGCGCAGGGCTCGGCTCGGCGAACAACATCCGCGTCAGCCCGGCGACCTCGTGCCACCGCGCCTGTGCGGCTTCATGCTTGCCGCGCTTGTGCTCGGCATAGATCGCTGCGAACGTCGCGGTCTCGACATGGGCGGATAGCACGATGCCGCCATCGGCACCGTCGGTGAGCGCCTCGAGATAGTTGGCGTCCTCTCCGGTCAGCACGCGAAAATTCTTCGGCCGGTCGCGCAGCAGCGCGATCGACTGCTCGCGGCTGGCGCCGCAATCCTTCAGGCCGACGATGTTGGGATGCTCGGCGAGCCGCAGCATGGTCTGGTTGGTGATGTTAACCGAGGTCCGATAGGGAATGTTGTAAAGCGCCAGCGGCCAGGCGGCGTGATCGGCCAGTGCCTCGAAATGCGCGAGCAAGCCGCGTTGCGACGGGCGTACGTAATAGGGGCTTGCGATCAAGTAGCCGTCGATCGGCCAGTCCGCGCTCTCGTCGAGCCGCTCCTTCAGCCGCGAGGTGTCCGCGCCCGACAGGCCGAGGCAGACCGGGATGCTGCGGCGCCCGCCCGCCATCTCGTCGCGCACGATGGCGACGAGCCGCTCGAGCTCGACCTCGCGCAGCGTCATGCCTTCTCCCGAGGTCGCCCCCAGAATGAGGCCGTCGATGGCCTGTCCGCTGTAATGCCGCGTCAGCCGCCGCAGCGAGGTCTCGTCGAGGCGGCCGTCGCGGAACGGCGTCACCAGCGGCAGCCAGAGTCCGTGCAAATGCTCCTGTAGTCCGGTCATGTTCGTGTCTCCTTCTCGGGAAAAACCTGAGACGGAGGGCACATGAAAAAACCCCGTCCAGGTGGCGGGGTTTTCGGGATTGGCTCGCGATGACGAAGTCAGCTTAGCGCGCGCAAAAATCCGAGGTCCCCCTGTGGGGGCCTTTTTTCGAAACGAGTGCGCACGACTTCGTGATCATTTGCAAATGATGCGGGCGATAGGTGGAACTGTCAACACACGCGGAAGGCGAAGGCCTGAATCGGCAGAAAAAAAGCCGGACCCGAAGGGCCCGGCTTAGGTATTGGCCACGTGAGGCCGACACAATCACCTTCCAAGAGGGATTACTGAACTCCCGCGCCACTGGAGGAGGGGGACAAATGCGCAACGCGAAGGCTCAGCGTGCAAACAGTATGAGCTTGACGAGCGCCATGCAGCAACAGCCGAGGCCGCATGTCAGTCATGCGGAAATCAGGACGGCCAGCGCTGCGCCTTGCTCACCACGAAATCGCGGAACACCTGCACGCGTGCGACCGTCTTCAACTCCTCGGGATAGACGAAATAGGTGTCGAGCTGGATCGAGTCCGACTCGCCGAACAGCTGCACAAGCTTGCTCTGCTCCTCGACGAGATAGTCGGGGAGTGCCGCGATCCCGAGGCCCTGCTGACAGGCGCGCACGAGGCCGAGAATGTTGTTGACCTTGAAATAGGCTTCGCGCGGACCCGAGCCGTTGCGCGCTGCTTCGACCAGCCAGTTGCGGTTCTGAAGATGCGGCGCGAAGTTGCCGTCGGACAGCGTGATGATGCGGTGGGAGTCGAGCTCCTCCAGCGTGCGCGGCGTGCCGAAGCGCTTGATGTATTCCGGCGAGCAATAGGCGTGGAAGCCCATCGCGAACAGCTTGCGCTGGATGAGATCCGGCTGCGTCGGCTTGCGGGTGCGGATCGCAACGTCCGCCTCGCGCATGGAGAGATCGAGCTCTTCGTCGGTGACGATCAGCGAGATGCGAATTTCGGGATAGAGCGCGGTGAATTCGCCGAGCCGCGGGATCAGCCAGTTGATGCCGACGCCGGGCGTGGTGGTGATCTTGAGATCGCCGCTCGGCCGCTCGCGGCTGTCGGTGAGTTTTGCGCGGGCCGCCTGCAGCTGCATGAACACGTCATGGGCGGTGCGGAACAAGAGGTCGCCCTGCTCGGTCAGGATCAGGCCGCGGGCGTGGCGGTGAAACAGCGAGACCGACAGCTCCTGCTCCAGTGCCGAGACCTGGCGTGATACCGCCGATTGCGACAGGCCGAGCTGCTCGCCCGCATGCGTGAAGCTGCCCGCTTCCGCCGCCGCGTGAAACACCTTCAGCTTGTCCCAGTCCATATCCGTAAATCCGTCGCGTGTTCGAGGCATGATCTTTATTCCGCTGCCGCGCGCTCGCTGGCGCGCAGGGCCAGGAAGCGTTCGGCCTCTAACGCTGCCATGCAGCCGAGGCCGGCCGCTGTGACCGCTTGACGATAGGTCTCGTCGGCGACGTCGCCGGCGGCGAACAGGCCGGGCACCGAGGTCGCGGTCGAGTTGGGGGCGACCTCGACATAGCCCGAGGGTTTCAGCTTGATCTGGTCCTTCACCAGCTCAGTCGCCGGCGCGTGGCCGATGGCGATGAAGACGCCGTCGGTCTTCAGATCCGTGAGCGCGCCGGTCTTGACGTTCTTCAGGCGGACATGGGTGACCTTGTTCGGGTTCTCGGTGCCGCAGATCTCGTCCACGGCGGAGTCCCAGACCACCTTGATCTTTGGGTGCTTGAACAGGCGCTCCTGCAGGATGCGCTCGGCACGGAAATGATCGCGGCGATGCACGATGGTGACCTGCGAGGCATGGTTGGTGAGATACAGCGCTTCCTCGACCGCGGTATTGCCGCCGCCGACCACCACGACCTCCTTGTTGCGGTAGAAGAAGCCGTCGCAGGTGGCGCAGGCCGACACGCCGCCGCCCTGGAATTTCGCTTCCGACGGCAGCCCGAGCCAGCGCGCCTGCGCGCCGGTGGCGAGGATCACGGTGTCGGCGAGATAGACGTCGCCGGAGTCGCAGGTCAGGCGGAACGGCCGCTGCGATGTGTCGAGCTTGATGACGAGGTCGGAGACGATCTGGGTGCCGACATGGACCGCCTGCTTCTCCATCTGCTCCATCAGCCAGGGACCCTGGATCACGTCGGCGAAGCCCGGATAGTTCTCGACGTCGGTGGTGATGGTAAGCTGGCCGCCGGCCTGGATGCCCTGGATCAGGATCGGCTCGAGCATCGCGCGCGCGGCGTAGATCGCGGCGGTATAGCCGGCGGGGCCGGAGCCAATAATGACGACCTTTGCATGAACAGGAGCGGACATTTCGATGGACGCCTTTCACGGGGGATTTGCAGCGCGGGCGCGGAACGGGCCGGGAGGCCTCGCGGAGGCGCTGAAATATCAGAGCTAATCTAAGCCTTCTGGTGAGCTATGCAAGAATTGCATTCCCTGTCAGCGGATTTTTCCAACAAGGAACAAAAGTCGATTGCGCTGCACGCGCAATAAAATTGCGCTAACCGCTCGGACTGGGCTATGAGGATTGCGACAAACCACCCAATACCGCCGCAAAGGCCAGGAGTTCCAATCACGTGTCGCGGAACCTAGACGAGATCGACCTGAAAATTCTCACCGAGATTCAGGCCGACGGTCGAATCACCAATGTCGAGCTGGCCAAGCGCGTCGGCATCTCGCCGCCCCCCTGCCTGCGCCGGGTCCGGGCGCTCGAGGAGGAGGGCTACATCCACGGCTACCGCGGGCTGCTGGACGCGCGAAAGCTCGGTTTCGACGTCACGGTGTTTGCCTCGGTGCACCTGTCCAGCCAGGCCGAGGCGGATTTGCGCGCCTTCGAGGAGTTCGTTCGTGCCGAGCCATTGGTCCGGGAATGCTGGATGCTGTCGGGCGAGGTCGACTTCATCCTCAAATGCGTCGCGCCCGACATGGCGACGTTCCAGGATTTCGTGACGCACCTGACCGCGGCGCCGCATGTGCGGAATGTGCGGACGTCATTGGTGCTGCACAATTCGAAGTATGAAGCGGCCGTGCCGCTGGATGTGAAGGGACGGAGGTAACTCGACGAACGCCGTATCAGTCCCGTCATCCTGAGGTGCGAGGCACACGGCGCAGCGCGCCGTGTGAGGAGCCTCGAAGGATGAACGGCCCACCTGCATCAACGCGCGGCAACAGCCGGGCCGTCGCCCTGCGAGGCTCGCCCAAGAGGCGAGCACCTCAGGGTGACGGTGATGGAGCGAGGGGGCGCTGTATCAACATCGTCATTGCGAGGAGCTCTTGCGACGAAGCAATCCAGACTGTCTTTGCAGAGGATTCCTGGATTGCTTCGCTGCGCTCGCAATGACGAGTGGAGAGAGCGTGCTCCGCTCACGCTGCCGGCACACAATCAACACGCCGCAACAAAAAGGCCGCGCATCGCGCGGCCTTTTCAACATCGCCAGACGAAGCAGCGGCAAATCCCTACCGCCACTCCACCTTGGTGATCTCGTACGCCTTGGCGCCGCCGGGGGCGTTGACCTCGACGGTCGAGCCTTTCTTCTTGCCGATCAGCGCGCGCGCCAGCGGCGAGGTGATGGAGATGCGGCCCTTCTTGGCGTCGGCCTCGACCTCGCCGACGATCTGCCACACCGTCTTCTTCTCGGTGTCCTCGTCGACCAGCGTCACGGTGGCGCCGAACTTGATGGTGTCGCCGGAGAGTTTCGAGATGTCGATGATGTCGGCGCGCGCGAGCTTGTCCTCGAGCTCGGCAATGCGGCCCTCATTGTGGGACTGCTCTTCCTTCGCGGCGTGATATTCCGCGTTTTCCGACAGGTCTCCGTGCGAGCGTGCTTCCGCAATGTGCTCGATGATCCGCGGACGGTCTTCCGACTGGCGCTTCTTCAATTCTTCCCCAAGCGCGACAAAGCCGGCCTGGGTCATCGGAACCTTTTCCATCTCTTCTCTCGTCCTTCGATCCCGCGCCCCACGACAAATGGAGGGCGCGGTAACCTTGATTCGTCTATCCGGGGGCTGAACACGCCGCCGCCGGAGCGTTATGTGGGTCTGGCGCCGGAACAGAACAACCACATGGCCGGACAGTTCCTCCGGCCATTGTGGCTTCATTGCCAATCACTTAGCGGCGGGCCAGCCCGCCACTAGCGATCAGGTTTCCGAAAAGTAGCTCTGCAGGGTCCGAACCTCAAGGTCCCCGCCCAGATAGGCGCGGATGCCCTGCGCGGCCGCCACGGCCCCGGAAAGAGTGGTGTAATACGGCACTTTATGCAAGAGGGCCGCGCGACGCAGCGAACGGCTGTCGGCGAGCGCCTGCGGGCCTTCGGTGGTGTTGAGGACCAGCTGGACGTCGCCATTGGTGATGGCGTCGACGATATGCGGCCGTCCCTCCAGCACCTTGTTCACCTTCTCCGCCGGGATGCCCTGGTCGCTCAGGAAGCGCGCCGTGCCCGATGTCGCCAGCACCTTGAAGCCGAGCGAATGCAGTTGGCGCACGGCATCGGCGATGCGCACCTTGTCGCTCTCGCGTACCGAGACGAACACCGTGCCCTTGCGCGGCACCCGCGTGCCGCCGCCAAGCTGGCTCTTGGCGAAGGCCACCGCGAAGGAGCGGTCGATGCCCATCACCTCGCCGGTCGAGCGCATCTCGGGGCCGAGCACCGTGTCGACGCCGGGGAAGCGGGCGAATGGAAACACCGATTCCTTGACGCCGACATGCTTGAAGTCGGCCTTCTTCAGTTTGAAGTCGGCGAGCTTCTCGCCGGCCATGATGCGCGCGGCGATCTTGGCGACGGGTGTGCCGATCACCTTGGCGACGAACGGCACCGTGCGCGAGGCGCGCGGGTTGACTTCGAGCACGTAGATCTCGCCGTCCTTGATGGCGTATTGCACGTTCATCAGTCCGACGACGTCGAGGCCGAGCGCGAGCTCACGGGTCTGGCGCTCCAGCTCTTCAATCATCTTCGCATCGAGCGAGTGCGGCGGCAGCGAGCAGGCAGAGTCGCCGGAGTGGATGCCGGCTTCCTCGATGTGCTCCATGATGCCGACGATGAACGTGTCCTTGCCGTCGCTGAGACAGTCGACGTCGATCTCGGTGGCGTCGGACAGATAGCGGTCGAACAGCAGCGGGTTCTTGCCGAGCACGGTGTTGATCTGCCCGGTCTTGTCGTTGGGGTAGCGGGCCTTGACGTCGGCCGGCACCAGCTCCGGCAGCGTGCCGAGCAGGTAATCGTTGAGCTGGTTCTCCTCGCGGATGATCTGCATGGCGCGGCCGCCGAGTACGTAGGACGGGCGCACCACCAGCGGCAGTCCGAGATCGGCGGAGACGAGCCGCGCCTGCTCGACCGAATAGGCGATGCCGTTCTTCGGCTGCTTCAGGCGCAGCTTGTCGAGCACGCGCTTGAAGCGGTCGCGGTCTTCGGCAAGGTCGATGGCGTCGGGCGAGGTGCCGAGAATTGGCACTTCGGCAGCTTCCAGCGCCCGCGCCAGCTTCAGCGGGGTCTGGCCGCCGAACTGCACGATCACGCCATGCAGCGTGCCGTTGCTGCGCTCCTTGGCGATGATCTCCAGCACGTCCTCGGCGGTGAGCGGCTCGAAATAGAGCCGGTCGGCGGTGTCGTAGTCGGTCGACACCGTTTCCGGGTTGCAGTTGACCATGATGGATTCGTAGCCGGCGTCATGCAGCGCGAAGCAGGCGTGACAACAGCAATAGTCGAACTCGATGCCCTGGCCGATGCGGTTCGGGCCGCCGCCGAGAATGATGACCTTCTTCTTGTCGGACGGCGTGCTCTCGTCCGCGGGGGCACCCGCAAACGGCGCCTCATAGGTCGAATACATGTAGGCGGTGGGCGAGGCGAACTCGGCCGCGCAGGTGTCGATGCGCTTGTAGACCGGGCGGACGCCGAGTGCGTGGCGCTTTGCGGTCACCTCGGCTTCGGTAGTCTGGGCCAGCACGGCGAGCCGCGCATCGGAGAAGCCCATAGCCTTGAGCGTGCGCATGCCGAAGGCATGGCCCGGCAGGCCGCTCTTGCGAACCTTCTCCTCCATGTCGACGATGCCGCGCATCTCGCCGAGGAACCACGGATCGATCTTGCAGGAGTTGAAGATGTCCTCGTTCGACCAGCCGAGCCGCATCGCCTGGGCGACCTGGAGGATGCGGTTCGGCGTCGGCGTGCCGAGCGCGGCGCGGATCGCATTCTTGTCGTCGTCGCGACCCAAACCTTCAATCTCGATCTCGTCGAGGCCGGTGAGGCCGGTCTCGAGACCGCGCAGCGCCTTCTGGAGGCTTTCCTGGAAGGTGCGGCCGATCGCCATGACCTCGCCGACCGACTTCATCGACGTCGTCAGCGTGGTGGAGGCGCCGGGGAATTTCTCGAAGGCGAAACGCGGCACCTTGGTGACGACATAGTCGATGGTCGGCTCGAACGAGGCCGGCGTCGCGCCACCCGTGATGTCGTTGGCGATCTCATCGAGCGTGTAGCCGACGGCGAGCTTTGCGGCGACCTTGGCGATCGGGAAGCCGGTGGCCTTCGACGCCAGCGCGGAGGAGCGCGACACGCGCGGGTTCATCTCGATCACGACCATGCGGCCGTCTTCCGGATTGACGCCAAACTGCACGTTGGAGCCGCCGGTCTCGACGCCGATCTCGCGCAGCACCGCCAGCGAGGCGTCGCGCATGATCTGGTATTCCTTGTCGGTCAGCGTCAGCGCCGGCGCCACCGTGATGGAGTCGCCGGTGTGCACGCCCATCGGATCGAGGTTCTCGATCGAGCAGACGATGATGCAATTGTCGTTCTTGTCGCGCACGACCTCCATCTCGTACTCTTTCCAGCCGAGCACGGATTCTTCGATCAGCACTTCGTTGGTCGGAGACGCGTCCAGGCCGCGCTCGATGATGTCGAGGAACTCTTCCTTGTTGTAGGCGATGCCGCCGCCGGTGCCGCCCATCGTGAAGGACGGGCGGATGATCGCGGGCAGGCCGATCTCGGACAGCGCCATCATGGCCTGGCCGAAGGCGTATTCCTGGTAGCGCTTGCGGCGTTCGCTCTCGCCGAGCGCCCATTGCCGGTCGAGTTCTTCGAGCGCTGCGCCCGACAGCTTCTCGCGTTCGGCGTGGTATTTGTCGCGGAAGGACTTCTTCAACTCGGACGCATTGGCGAGCCGCGACTTCGGCGTCTCGAGGCCGATCTTGGTCATGGCCTCGCGGAACAGCTGGCGGTCCTCGGCCTTGTCGATGGCGTCGGCGGTCGCGCCGATCATCTCGACGTCGAATTTTTCCAGCGTGCCCTGCCGGCGAAGCGACAGCGCGCAGTTCAGCGCGGTCTGGCCGCCCATGGTCGGCAGCAGCGCGAACCCGCCGGGAATGACGTGACGTTCTTTCTCGATGATCTTGGCGACGATCTCGGGCGTGATCGGCTCGATATAGGTCGCATCGGCCAATTCCGGATCGGTCATGATGGTGGCCGGGTTGGAATTGACGAGGACGATGCGGTAGCCCTCCTCCTTCAGCGTCTTCACCGCTTGCGTGCCCGAATAGTCGAACTCGCAGGCCTGGCCGATCACGATGGGGCCGGCGCCGATGATCAGGATGGTGGTGATGTCTGTACGTTTGGGCATCAACTCTCGCCGAAGTCGAAGTGGAATCTGGGCACAAAAAAAGGGCGCGCTTGCCGCGCGTCCCCTTGTGCGAGAGCGCGGGGTCTTCCCTCGCGCGCGGGTGGGTCTTAGACCAGTTTTCGGGGCGGCGAAACCCCGAAAAACGCCCATCAACCGGCAATTTTGACGGGTTTTGGCCGCGCCTGCCAGCCACGGGCGAGGTGCACCAGAAGCGAGACCGCAACGCTCGCTCCACCGATCCAGCCGAGGTCGTTTGGCGACATGGTCGCCAGCACCGCGCCTCCTGCGGCCCCGCCGATGGCGAAGCCCAGATACATCGAGGAGGCATTGAGCGAGAGCGCGATCATCGAGGCCTGCGGCTCGATCCGGATGATGCTGGCGATCTGGGCCGGATAGAACGCCCAGCCGGAGATGCCCCAGAGGAAGATCGCGCCCAGCACGGCGTAATGGGCCTGTCCAGGCATCCATTTGAGCACCAGCGAATGCAGGATCAGGGCGCTCGCCATGCCGGCAAGCCCGAGGGCAGCGGTGGTCATCGTTCCCAGCCGGTCGGCCAGAACGCCGCCGAGCATGTTCCCGATCGCGGCCGCCCCGCCGAACACCAGCAGCGCCAGGCTGATCTGCGAGGCATCGAAGCCGAGCCCGTGCAGCGGAACCGCGAAATAGGTGAAGACGGTGAAGCCGCCGAGGGCCCATAAAACCGTGATGATCAGCGCGATCAGCACGTTGCTGTGACGCGCCACCGCCAGCCGCTCACTGAGCGAGGCGGTGTTGCGCGGCAATCCGCGGGGCAGGCCGAGGAGGAGGCCGGCGAGCGCAACGGCGCCGATCATTGCGACCATCGCGAAGGTGGCGCGCCAGCCGAGCCAGCTGCCCACAAGATTGCCGAGGGGAACGCCGATGACGGTCGCAACCGTGAGGCCCGAAGTCACCAGCGCCACGGCGCGGCCGCGCCGTTCAGGGGAGGCGACCGCCACGGACACCGCCAGTGCCGTCGGCATGCACAGGCCGGAACCCAGCGCCATCAGCATCCGCGAGGCCAGCAGCAGGGCGTAGTTGGAGGCCACCATGGCGGCGAGGTTGCCGGCGATGAAGGTGGTCAGCGCCAAGGCCAGCACGGTGCGGCGGTCGATGTTGTCGAGCGCCACCGCCAGGATGGGGGAGCCCACGGCGTAGGTGAGGGCGTAGGCGGTGACCAATTGGCCGGCGGCTGAGACGGAAATCGACAGGTCGGTCGAGATCGCGGGCAAAAGCCCTGCGATGACAAAGCCTTCGGTGCCGATCGAAAAGGCCGCCAGGGCCAGCCAGAACACGCTCATTGGACCAAATCCCTATGTTCAACGTTTATTGAACTATTGAATGCGAGGGGTGAGGAGTCAATTGGTTCAAGAACTATTGAACATTACGGCCGCTTCGCTATGATTCCGAGGTCATGAGCCGCACACCCCACCACCCCACCCGCGAGCAGATCGAGCTGCCGATGGTTCTGGATTGCCTGAGCGATCCGATCCGGCTCGCGATCGTGTATCAGCTGGCCCAGCAGGAACGTGTCAGCAGCGAGCTCTGCTGCGGCGACTTCAATGGCCTCAGCGGCAAGTCGAACCTGACCTATCACTTCGCCAAGCTGCGCGAATGCGGCCTGATGCTGACGCGTGTCGCCGGCACCAACCGCTTCATGCGGCTGCGTCGTGAGGATCTGGATGCGCGGTTTCCGGGCCTGCTCGATGCGGTGATCAGCTCGGCTGCGAGGGACGCGGACAGGCTGCAGCTGGTTGCGGAGTGTGAAGTGGTGAAGGCGGAGTGATTTTGCGGATCCAGTCCGTCTTCGCTTTCGCTTCGCTCCAGCTACGCCGGACACGCTTCGCCCCTTCGGGTCTAGCGTGGCCGCGCCACGCGTAGCCCCGAAGGGGCGAAGCGTGGAGACCCGGCCTGGATTTGAACCAGGATGAAGAACGATGCACCGTTCTCGCGTAGACGCTTCCGCCACCGGGCCGCGCGGATCATGTCCGATCGAGGTGCGACAAGCCACCTCAGGTGGTCGTTATGCTTAACGGACGAGGGGCGGCCGCGCGATGAAGGTCATGCGCCAGCGATTATGGCCGATATTGGTGTGGGCGCGCTGGGACGCAAAGCCGGCCGCCTTCAGCTTCGCGGTGATCTCGTCCTCGCTGTAGCGCTGCAGCCCGATCCGCGAGCGCAAGTGACGGTAATCCGACAGCGCGGTGCTGATCAGTCCGATCAGCGCATCCTTCAGGAAGCCGTGACGCAGGCCGAAGCCGAGCAGCGCCATTACGTCCCTGACCATGCCGACATTGGGCTGCAGGATATCGCCGAGCACCAGCTTGCCTGACGGCGTCAGGATGCGGCGGATATTGACGAGCGCAGCATCGAGCTCCTCGGGCGTCATGTATTGCGCGACCGAGTTCATCACGACGAGGTCGATCGACTGGTCCTGCATCTTGCGGACGTCGTCGAGCGAGCGGACGCGGATTTTCGTGTTCGGCGCAAACCGCGCGATCAGCCGGCCGCGCACCCCCGGCGCCGGTTCGGCCAGGATCAGCTTGCCGCATGCGGCCGCGACCTGGTTCGCCGACAGCGCCTCGCCGCAGGCATAGTCGAGCACTGTCGCCTCCGGCGAGGAGATGTAGCCGATGATGTCCCGCGCGATGATCTGGAAGTGCAAGTCGCGATGCAGCTTGCTGACATAGATCGTATGCGTGGAGTCGTAATAATCGATCCAGTCTTCCATGATATCCCGCCCGGGGGTTCCTATCTCGGAACCGCGCTGCCCGCCTTGCGTTAGGGGTGCGACGGCGCGCCGTCAATGTCCGCGTCCTAACAGGAAGGTTTACCGTGAGCAAAGCCCCCAGCAAGGTCTCGCCCGAGCTCGACACCCCCACCGATCTGTCGCCCCAGGCGACCAAAAAGGTTTCGGAGGCGCTCAACGTGCTTCTGGCCGACGCGTTCGCGCTGTACCTGAAGACCAAGAATTTCCACTGGCATATCAGCGGCCGGCACTTTCGCGATTATCATCTGCTGCTCGACGAGCAGTCCGACCAGATTTTCGCCACCACCGACCAGCTCGCCGAGCGCGTGCGCAAGATCGGCGGCACCACGCTGAAGTCGATCGGCCAGGTCGCCAAGCTCCAGACCATCAAGGACAACGACGAGGACTACGTCCCGCCGCGCGAGATGTTGCGCGAGCTGATGCAGGACAACAAGCACGTCGCGGCCGCGATGCGCAAGGCGCACGACGTCTGCGACGATGCCGGCGACGTCGCCAGCGCCAGCATCTTGGAAAACTTCATCGACGAGACCGAGCGGCGGACGTGGTTCCTGTTCGAGGCGACACGGCAGGAGGGCGGCAACGAGGCGTAAGGCCGAGCTGCCGTAGGGTGGGCAAAGCGGAGCGTGCCCACGAACTGCATGTTGCCGATAGGTTTGGTGGGCACAGCGCGCAAGTGCGCGCCTTTGCCCACCCTACTGCACCGTGCTTGTCGCTACCGCCACAGCCGCATCAACGCCCCATCCTTGCCCGTCACCGGATCGGCCGGCGGCATCGCAACTTTCGGAATCGTCTTCAGCGCCTTGGCGTGGTTCTCCGCCGTCGCCCGCGTGATCTCCATCTTCGCGCCCGGCGGATAGGCGCCGATCACGCAGAAATCATCGCTTGCCTTGATGCACTGGTGCCCCGTCCCTGCGGGGAGGATCGCGACATCGCCGGCCTTGATCTCGAGCTCCCGGCCGTGATCGCCGCCGAAGCGGACGCGCGCGCTGCCGCGCGCGACGCCAAGCACCTCATGCACCGTCGCGTGGTAGTGTAGATAGTCGAAGATGCCATTGCGCCAGGTGCCGCCCCAGCCGTTCGCCTCGAACAGGTTTTCGATCGTCTCTTCGGGATGCCCGGGATCGAGCTTCACTGCGGCCTGGTAGACCAGGAAGGGGAGGATGTTGTTCGGCACGAGCCCGTCATCCTCGAACACGATGGCGAGCGGCTCGGCATTGTCGCGAACGACGGACATGGCGGGCTCCGGCAGCAATTGACCAGGATTCAAGACAGCAACGGCGCCCTTGTTCCCGACGCCAGTCCATACCGCGGTTTGACGGAGATCAAGGCGTAGCCGGCGGTTCACGGGCACGCAATTTTCAGGGCAAAGGGAAGGAACGCCATGTACGCATCCGATGTTGCACAGCGTCATTTTTCCGCGGCAGTTGACGAGGCGGAGACGACCGGCCTCGGTCACGAAGCCGTCTGTCGCGCCTTGCTCAATCTTGTGATCTCGAAATATCTGGAAACGCGGTCGGTCGCCGACATCCAGGCGGAGCTGCGTTTCATCGCCGAGAACTGCGACCCCGACACGGACTTCATGTTCATGCGTCCGTGACGCATAGCCGGCGGACTCCTCCGCCGGCGTCTTGGCCTTACGCGCTCTTCTTCTGCCGCATCAAATCGGCGAAGCGCTGGAACAGATAGTGCGAGTCGCGTGGACCGGGCGAAGCCTCGGGATGGTACTGCACCGAGAACACCGGTTTGCCGTCGAGCTGGATGCCGCAATTGGATCCGTCGAACAGCGAGATGTGGGTCTGCGTCGCGCCCTTCGGCAGCGTGGTCTCGTCCACCGCAAAGCCGTGGTTCATCGAGGTGATCTCGACCTTGCCCGTGGTCTCGTCCTTCACCGGATGATTGGCGCCGTGATGGCCCTGATGCATTTTCTTGGTCTTCGCGCCGACGGCGAGGCCGAGCATCTGGTGGCCGAGGCAAATGCCGAAGGTCGGCGTGCCCGATTTGATGACGTCCTGGATCACGGGCACGGCGTATTTGCCGGTCGCGGCCGGATCGCCCGGACCGTTCGAGAGGAACACGCCGTCCGGCTTCATCGCCAGGATGTCTTCGGACGAGGTCGTCGCCGGCACCACCGTCACCTTGCAGCCGACGCCGGCGAGCAGGCGCAGAATGTTGCGCTTGATGCCGTAGTCGATGGCGACGACGTTGAACTCGGTCTTGTCCTGGTGGCCAAAACCCTTGTCCCACAGCCAGGGCGTCTCGTCCCAGGTGAAGCGCTGGCCGCTGGTGACCATCGGCACGAGGTCCATGCCCTCGAGGCCGGGCCATTCGCGCGCTTCTTCCTTCAGGCCATGCAGGTCGAACTCGCCGTTCCTGGCATGCGCGATCACGGCGTTGGGCATGCCCTTGCTGCGGATCAGCGCGGTCAGCGCACGGGTGTCGATGCCGGAGAGGCCGATGATGCCGCGTGCCTTCAGCCAGGCGTCGAGATGCTTGGTGGCGCGGTAGTTCGAGGGATCGGTGATGGCGGTGCGCAGGATCACGCCGCGCGCGCCCGGCGTCGCGGCCATGTTCACCGTCTCGATGTCTTCCTCGTTGGTACCGACATTGCCGATATGCGGGAAGGTGAAGGTGATGAGCTGGCCGGCATAGGAGGGATCGGTGAGGATCTCTTCATAGCCGGTCATCGCGGTGTTGAAGCAGACCTCGCCGACGGCGTGGCCTTCGGCACCGAGACCAAAGCCTTCGAGCACCGTGCCATCGGCAAGCACGAGGAGCGCGGTCGGTTTATGGTCCGGCCAGGCGGGATCGTTGTCATATTGTGTCATGAGCCCGCTTCATAAGCCTGCCGAGTGCCCCCGTCAAAGCGGGAAGTGGCCGATTCACATGCGTTTTTGCATATTTGACAGCCCGTCTCCAGCACTTAAGCTCGGCCGCACAATTTCCGGCAATTTCCCGGGCTTGCGAGGCAATAATGGACCAGACCACCCCGATTTTGCTGGTTCCGGGGCTGGCGTCCTCGGCCCGGATCTATGCCCCCGTTATCCCGGCGCTGTGGCGGTGCGGTCCGGTGATGGTGGCCAACCATATCCGGGATGACAGCATGGCTGATATCGCTGCCCGCGTGCTGCGCGAGGCGCCGCCGCGGTTCGCGCTCGCCGGCCATTCCATGGGCGGCTACATCGCGCTCGAGATCATGCGCCAAGCGCCCGAGCGGGTGGAGAGGCTCGCGCTGATCAACACCCAGGCCCGGCCCGATACGCCGGAGGCGACCGCGCGCCGCCGCGGATTGATGGAGCGGGCCAGGCGCGGCGAGCTCCGCGCCATCCGTGAAGAGAGTTTTCCGGAACTCGTGCATCCCTCGCGGCGCGGGGATGCCGATATTCTCAAGCTCGTGCATGCGCAGGATGAGGACGTCGGCGTTGAGGGATATCTGCGGCAGCAGGCCGCGATCATCGCGCGGGTGGATTCGCGGCCCACGCTGGCGACGATCAAATGTCCGACGCTGGTGCTAACCGGCGATCAGGACAACACCATTCCGAACGCCTTCTCGAAGGAGATGGCGGAAGGCATTGCCGGCGCGAAGCTGGTGGTCCTCGAGCGCTGCGGACATCTGCCGCAACCGGAACAGCCCGAGGCGACGGCGCGGGCGCTGGTCGAATGGCTCGAGAGCTAGGTTGTGCGGCGGCCGCGAACGGCCTAGATCAGTCAGCGGATATTCCAGGGGATCACGACCATGCTGCGCGACGACATCAACAATGCAGTCAAGGAGGCCATGAAGGCCAAGGACGAGCGCAAGCTGTCCACGCTGCGCATGGTCAACTCGACCATCAAGAACGCCGACATCGACGCGCGCGGGCAGGGCAAGCCGCCGCTGACCGATGCCGACCTGCTCGCCGTGCTGCAGAAGATGATCAAGCAGCGCCAGGAATCGGTCGAGCTCTACGACAAGGGCGGCCGCGCCGAGCTCGCCGCGCAGGAGCGCGAGGAGATCGCGGTCATCTCGGCGTATCTGCCGAAGCAGATGTCCGAGGACGAAGTGAAGAAGGCGATCGCGGATGCGATCGGCGAGACTGGCGCTGCCGGCATGAAGGACATGGGCAAGGTGATCGCCATGCTGCGCGCGAAATACGCCGGCCAGATGGATTTTGGTAAGGCGTCCGGCCTCGTGAAGGCCGCGCTGACGGGCTAGGCCGTCATTCCGGGGCGTGCGGAGCACGAGCCCGGAATCCATCGTGCCTCCGGCTCTATTGTGAAATGGATTCCGGGCTCGCGCCAAGAGGCGCGCCCCGGAATGACAACAAAAAAATGGGGAGGCCGCCAATGAGTCCCATCAAACCGTTTCGCATCGCCATCAGCGACGACATCCTCTCCGACCTGAAGTCTCGCCTCGCTCGCACGCGCTGGCCGGACGCGGAGCTGGTCGACGACTGGAGCCAGGGCGCGCCGCTGAAATGGATTCAGGAGATATGTTCCTACTGGGCGAATGGCTATGACTGGCGTGCCCGTGAAGCCAAGCTCAACCGCTTCGACCAGTTCACCACCGGGATCGACGGGCTCGACATCCACTTCATTCATGCGCGCTCGAAGGAGCCCGACGCACTGCCGCTGATCATCACCCATGGCTGGCCCGGATCGATCGTCGAATTCCAGAAAGTGATCGCGCCGCTGACCGATCCCGCCGCGCATGGCGGCAGTCCCGCCGATGCCTTCCACGTGATCTGTCCCTCGCTGCCGGGCTTTGGTTTCTCGACAAAGCCAGCGACCACCGGATGGGGCGTCGACCGCATCGCTGCGACCTGGGCGAAGCTGATGGACCGGCTGGGTTACACGCGTTACGGCGCGCAAGGCGGCGACTGGGGCTCCGCGGTGACGACCGCGCTCGGCGCACAGGACGCGGAGCATTGCGCCGGCATCCACATCACGCTCGCCTTTAACGCGGCGCCGAAAGTCGAGGGCGAGCCGACGGCGGAGGAGAAGCGCGCGCTCGCCGGCCTGAAGCATTATGTCGATCTCGACTCCGGCTATTCAAAACAGCAATCGACGCGGCCGCAGACGCTCGGCTATGGCCTGACGGATTCGCCGAGCGGGCAGGCGGCCTGGATTCTTGAAAAGTTCTGGGCCTGGACCGATTGCGACGGCCACCCCGAAAACATCTTCAGCAAGGACGAGCTGCTCGACAACGTCATGCTCTATTGGGCGACCGAGACGGCGACCTCGTCGGCGCGGCTCTATTGGGAGAGCTTTGGCAAGCGCCGGACGACGCCGAAGGTGACGGTGCCGACCGGCGTCGCCGTGTTTCCCAAGGAGATCATCACGCCGGTCCGGCGCTGGATGGAGCCGAACTTCTCTGACATCACCCACTGGAGCGAGATGGAGAAGGGCGGGCACTTTGCCGCCTTCGAGCAGCCGGAGCTGTTCGTGCGCGATGTCAGGAAATTTTTCGCGACGGTGCGGTAGGATCAAGCCCATGCTGACCGAAGCCGCAACCTACGACGAGCTCTATCGCAATTTCCGCTGGGACGTCCCTGATCGTTTCAACATCGCGGAGGCATGTTGCGACCGCCATGCCGACGGCACCGGCCGTCTCGCGCTGGTCTATGTCGACGAGAACGGCGCCACCACGCGCAGCTCTTTCGATGAGGTCGCGGAGGCCTCGCGTCGCTTTGCCAATGTGCTGAAGGCTGACGGTCTTGCACGCGGCGACCGCGTCGCGGTGTTTTTGTCGCAGTCACTGGAATTGCCAGTCGCGCATATGGCCGCCTTCAGGTCGGGGATGATCTCGATCCCGCTGTTCGCGCTGTTCGGTGAGGACGCGCTGGAATTCCGCCTGTCGAACTCCGAGGCCAAGGCTGTTGTCACCGACGAGGGCGGCTGGGAGAAGCTCGCAAAGATCCGCGACCGCCTGCCGGATCTGAAGACGATCTACATCGTCGGCGAGCGCACGCCCGCGGGCACCAGATCGTTCTGGGACGCGGTGAAGGCCGCATCGCCCGATTTCGACCGCGTCGACACGTCCTGCGATGATCCCGCGCTGATCATCTACACCTCGGGCACCACGGGCAATCCAAAGGGCGCGTTGCATGCGCACCGCGTCGTGCTCGGTCATCTGCCCAATGTCGAGATGTGCCACAACTTCCTGCCCAGGCCCGGCGATCTCATGTGGACACCGGCGGACTGGGCCTGGATCGGCGGTCTCATCAATGGCCTGCTCGCATTCTGGTATCACGGCATTCCGCTGGTCGGGCACCGCGCGCGAAAATTCGAGCCACAGGCGGCGATGCAGATGATGGCCGATCTCGGCGTCCGCAACGTCTTCCTGCCGCCGACTGCGCTCAAACTGATGCGGCAGGCCGGCGTGAAACATGCGGGTGTCAAGCTGCGCAGCATTTTCACCGGCGGCGAGTCCCTTGGCGGCGAACTCTTGGGCTGGGTGCGAGAGACGTTCGGCGTAGACGCGCACGAAGTGTTCGGCCAGACCGAGTGCAATCTCGTGATCGGCAGCAATTCAAACCTGTTTCCAATCCGCCCGGGCGCGATGGGCAAGGCGACGCCGGGCTTTGATGTCCGCATCGTCAACGACAAGGGCGAAGAGCAGCCACGTGGCCAGCGCGGCATCATCGGCGTCCGTCAGCCATGCCCCGTCACCATGCTCGAATACTGGCGCAATCCGGAGGCGACGGCGAAGAAACATGCCGGTGAATTCCTGCTCACCGGCGATCTCGGCGTGCAGGATGAGGATGGCTATTTCTGGTATGTCAGCCGCGAGGACGACGTCATCACCACCGCCGGCTATCGCGTCGGCCCCTCCGAGATCGAGCATACGCTGATGAAGCATCCGTCGGTGGCGATGGCGGCCGTGGTGGGCATCCCCGATCCGATCCGCACGGAATCGATCAAGGCGTGGATCGTGCTGCGTCCCGGCTTTGCGCCGGACAACAAGCTCGCGCGCGAGATCCAGGAGTTCGTCAAGGTGCAGCTCGCCGCGCACGAATATCCGCGCTTCGTGGAGTTCGCCGAGACACTGCCGATGACGGCGACCGGCAAGGTGCTGCGACGCGAGCTGCGGGCGAAGGGTTAGCTTCCTACAATGCCAAAGGCGCTCCGGCTCACGTTCGGCTCGTGAGCTCAACGCTCCGGCGTCGACAGCGCGGACCGCAGCATCGCGGCAAGGTCCTTCCGCCGGAACGGCTTGGTCAGGATGCGGGCATCGCCGACGCCGTCGGGCATCTTGACGGGATTTTGGGTGTAGCCGGAGGTGAACAGCACTTTCAGCCCTGGCCGCAGCTCGACGGCTTGCCGCGCAAGCTCCGGCCCGAACATGCCGCCGGGCATCACCACGTCGGTCAACAGCAGGTCGACGGGCCCGCTCTGGCGCAGCAATTCCAGGGCCGCAGGGCCGTTCGACCGCGCGATGACGTTGTAGCCGAGCGCCTTCAGCTCGTTCTCGACATAGGTGCGCACCATGTCGTCGTCTTCGACGACGAGAATGGTCTCGCTGCCATCAGGCGTCGTGGTCCGCTCCGCCGGTAACGGACCGGCGGTCGGCTGCGTGGCAAGGCGGGGAAAGAACAGTTTGACGACGCTGCCGCGGCCGGGCGCAGACTGCATCTGCACCAGCCCGCCGGACTGCCGCACGAAGCCGTAGACCATGCTCAGCCCCAGCCCCGTCCCCTTGCCGACCTCCTTGGTGGTGAAGAACGGCTCGAAGGCGCGGCTCGCCACCTCGGCCGTCATGCCGCAGCCGGTGTCGGTCACGGCGACCATGACGTAATCACCGGGCCGCGGTTCGCCGTTGACGTCGAGGTCGGATTCGCCGAGCGACATGTTGCGCGCTTCAACCGTCAGTTGGCCGCCGTCCGGCATCGCGTCGCGCGCGTTGAGCGCGAGGTTGAGCAGTGCCGTCGCCAGCTGGCCGGGATCGACGCTGGTCATCCACAGATCCGGCTCGAGCGCGAAGCTGCATTCGATGTGCCCGCCCACAGATCGGCGCAGCAGTGGCTCCATCTCGAGCAGCTTGCCGGCGATGTCGATCTCGCGTGGCCTCAGGGGCTGCTTGCGCGCGAAGGCAAGCAGGCTGCGCGTCAGGTCGGAGCCGCGCTCGGCGGCGGTGGCGATGTCGCCGGCGATCCGGTGCAGTTCCTTGTTGCCTGCGAGGCTGTCGGCCAGATGCTCCGCATTGCCGAGAATGACGGTGAGCAAATTGTTGAAATCGTGCGCCACGCCGCCGGTGAGCTGGCCCATCGCCTCCATCTTCTGGGACTGGCTGAGCTTCTGGCTGAGCTCTGCAATCGCAGCGCGCTGCTGCTGGAGGGACTCCGCAGTGTCGTTGAGCAGCGTCATCAACCCGCCGAGTTCGCCACGCGGATGGGGCGGTGGAATGCGCGCGCTGAGATCGCCGAGCCCGAGCCGCTTCGCCATCGCGGCGAGCCGGCCGACCTGGCGCCCGACGCTCACGGTCGCAAGGATCCAGACGCCGGCGAGCAGCAGCAGCGACGCCACTGCGAGGATTGCCATGTCCTCGTAAAGCCGGCGGTTCGCCGCTGCGACGAGGCCATCCTTGGACCGTCCGACCAGGATGTAGAGCCCCGCCTTGCGGATCGAGGGCGAGCGGGCGACGGCCCAGACCTGCGTGCGGCCCTCGCGGTCGGTCACCTCCCGAAACGGCTCGCCATCGGGGCTCGCGGCGAAGCGGAGCAGATCGGAGCCCGCGATCGACGTGCCGACAGGCTCGCTCCAGGTACCGCTCTTGGGTGCGACCAGCACCGTACCCTTGCTGTCGACAAGCAGGATGTCCTTCTCCGCGAGCAGCCGCTTGTCGTGAAATTCCGCAAACTTGTTCAGGTTGAACGAGGCGAGCAGCACGAATTTCAGCTCGCCAGCCTCCGATCGCACGGGATAGGCGATCTGGAGCACTGACAGGCCCGTCAGGCGGCCGAACACCGGCTCCACCGCGACGACGCCTTGCAGTCCCTTGACCTGCTTGAAATAGCCGCGATCGTTCAGATCGAGTGTGCGGTTGGTCCGTAGCGAATCGCAAAACAGCATCCCGTCGGGGTCGATAGTCAGGATGCCCGTGAACTGCGGGTATTCCTCGCGGACGTCCGACAGGAACGCCGAGCATGCCGCCTTGTCGCGCGTGTCGAGGTCGCGGGCGCGCGCGAGGCCATAGTGGAGCTGGGCCGTGCCCTGGATCTTCTCGTCCAGATCGCTCGCGATGTCGTCGGCGGATGCCGCCAGATTGGCACGCGCCGCGTCGATCTCGCTGGCGCGGTTCTGCACGAAGCGCAGGCCGACGAGGCACGCCGGCACCAGCATGGCCGCGACGACGAGGATCAGTAGCCGGGTACGCAAGCTCATGTGTCGGGTGGGTCCGCTCTTCGCGCGTGTTTGTTCGGAGGTACAATTTGCGGCACGATCGTCTGCGCAGTCCATAGGCATCGGCTGGAAAATCGTACCGATGGCTAAGATTTCGCGACGTGTGCATTGCGATGTCGCCACAACCACTAAGTTGCGCGTGCACGCGGCGGCGCTAATATCATGCTCTGAGCGCGACGAGAGATCGCGCCGATGTGCGGAGGAAGCTGATGTCCATCTCGGGCAAGGTCGATCCGGTGGTGCGGCCCGTGGCGGCGACCGACATCGCCGAGGCGATGGTCGAGGGTCTGCGCGATTTCCAGGCGCTGCCGCTGTATGGGCTTTGCTTCGGCGGACTCTACGCCGCCGGCGGCATCGCCATCATGCTGTGCTTCACCGCGTTCGGGATGGTTTACCTCGTCTATCCGCTGGCCGCGGGCTTCGCGCTGATCGGCCCGTTCGTGGCAATCGGTCTCTACGAGGTCAGCCGCCGCCGCGAGCGTGGCGAGCCGGTCTCGTTCGGCGCGATCTGGTCGGCGATCCGCTCGCGCAGCGAGATCGGCTGGATGGCGTTCGTCACGTTGTTCGTGTTCGTGGTCTGGATGTACCAGGTGCGGCTGCTGATCGCGCTGCTGCTCGGCCTGCACGCATCGTTTTCGAGCTTGCAGGAATTCATCATGGTGGTGCTGACGACCAATGAGGGCCTGCTGTTCCTCGCCATCGGCAACGCGGTCGGAGCAGTGCTGTCGCTGATCCTGTTCTCGCTGACCGTGGTGTCGTTTCCGCTGCTGCTCGACCGCGAGGTCGATTTCGTCACCGCGATGGTGACGAGCGTGCGCGCGGTGGTGACGAGCCCGCTGCCCATGATCTCGTGGGCCGCGGTGATCGTGATGCTGCTGATCGTCTCGGCCCTGCCGTATTTTCTCGGGCTGGTGGTGACCCTGCCCGTGCTCGGGCATGCGACCTGGCATCTGTACCGGCGGCTGGTGACGCCGGTGTGAAGTCGACGCCTTCACGTAGGGAGTGCCGCAGGGTGGGCAAAGCGTCGCGTGCCCACGCGCCCGTTGCTGTGTTGGCCAAGTCGTGGGCACGGCGCAAACGCGCCTTTGCCCACCCTACGATACCGAGTTTGTAGCACCTACGGCGTCTTGATCCCCATCGCCTTCAGCGCCGCCAGCATCTGCGCCGGTGGCGCCATCTTGATCTGCGGCGCCTTGCCCGTCTCCAGCAGGCTCTTCAGTCCCGACAGGATCGCGGGCCAACCCTGCCGTCCGCCGGCAAGAATGTCGTCGCTGAGCGGCCGGTCATGGCCTTCGCTCATGGTGAGGCGAGCCGCATCGCCGACCGCTTCGATCTCGTAGGTCACGAGCGTCGGGCCGAGCTTTTCGATCAGCTCTGGCCAGTTCACGTTGAACGTGACGGAGAGTTTTCGCGGCGGATCGTAGGCGAGAACCTCGCCGCTGATGTGCAACGCGCCATCGGGCGTACGGACGATGAAAGCACCGCCAACACGCGGCTCGACCTCCACGGCATTGCCGAAGAAATAATGCTTGCTGAACTCGGCCGAGGTCAGCGCCTCCCACACCTGCTCCGGCGTCGCCGCGATGTAGATGGTGTAGACCGTGAGCGGCTTGAATTGTTCGAGGTTCATTTTGCATCGAATCCTTTGTTGAGGGCTGCGCGCGGAATGCCGAGCAGCTTCCCGGTCTCGAGCAGGCTCTTGAGCTGGGACAGGATCGCCGGCCAGCCATTGGAGACGGCGCCGAGGTATTTTCCGCCCTCGATGAAGCCATCGTGCAGAACGGTCAAACGCACGAGTGTGCCAAAGGGTTCGAGAGTAAAGACCACGCGCGAGATCGGTTCACCGCGCAGCTCCTCGTATTTGTGGTGCTTGAAGCTGTAGGACAGGCGCCGCGGCGGATCGGCCTCCAGGATTTCGCCGGAATCGGTGACCTCGCCGTCCAGCGTCAGCGCGAAGGGCGAACCGATCTTCCAGTCCGATTTGACCTCGGCCCCGAACCAGTATTGCCGGGTGAAGTCGCTCGACGTCAGCGCCTCCCACAGCTTTTCCGGCGTGGTCTCGATATAAGTCACGTAGACGAACTCTGGCTTACTCATCGCGCTTCTCCAACTGACGTTTCAACTCGCTGAGCGCGACGAGCTTGTCGCGCTCGAATTTCCTGATCCAGCGTTCGCCGATCTGATGGATCGGCACCGGATTGAGGTAATGCAGCTTCTCGCGGCCGTGCCTGATCGTCGTGACCAGATTGGCCGCTTCGAGAATGACAAGGTGCTTGGTGACGGCCTGGCGCGTCATCGCGAGGCCCTCGCAGAGTTCGTTCAGCGTCTGGCCGTTGTTGGCGTGAAGCCTGTCGAGCAGCGAGCGTCGCGATGCATCGGCGAGCGCTTTGAAGACTTCATCCATGGCAGCGATAATAGGCAACCAAATGGTTGCATGTCAAGATGGTGTCTTCAGGGCGCCCAGATCGCCGTGCTAGCGTTGCAGCAGCCAACGCAGATTGGTTCCGGGAGGACATAGATGTTCCGTTGTGTCTCACTTGCCGCCGGCCTCGTCCTTTTTGCCGGCAGCACCTTTGCCCAGACTCCGAAGCAGACGATCGGCGCGCCGCCCGAAGCGTCCAACATGAAGCTGGTCGGCAGCAACGATCTTCAGGCGCGCAGCGCCTATCAGCCGACCATCCATCATCAGGGCGACCGCTGGATCGCCTATATCGGCCATCATGGTGGCACCGACGATGTGCCGAACCCCCTCAATCCGATGACGGGACAGGCCGAGCCGAACGGAACCTCGATCGTCGACGTCACCGATCCCGCGCATCCCAAGTATCTGCGGCATCTGCCGGGGCAGGAGGGCAAGTATGAAGGCGGCGGCGCGCAGATGGTGCGGGTCTGCGACGGCAAGTCCCTGCCGAAAGGCGATCCCAATGCGGTCTACATGCTGCGCACCTTCGGCAGCGAGGCGCATGAGATATGGAACGTCGCCGATCCCGCCAATCCCGTGCTCGTCACGCGCATTGGCGGCCTGAAGGACACCCACAAGAACTGGTGGGAATGCGACACCGGCATCGCCTTTCTCGTCTCGGGGGCGCCGGACTGGCGGACGCGGCGGATGACGCAAATCTACGATCTCTCTGATCCCGCACATCCGCAAAAGATCCGCGACTTCGGCCTGCCCGGCCAGGAGCCCGGTTCGACTGGCCCGGTGCCGACCGAGCTGCACGGACCGATCTCGACCGGGCCCGCGGGCAACCGCGTCTATTTCGGCTACGGCACCAACAAGGGCGGCATCCTGCAGATCGTCGATCGCGAGAAGCTTTTGACCGGGCCGAAGGAGTCGACGCCGGACAATCTGCGCTTTCCCGAGATTGCGCGGCTGCCGATGTCCGCCTTCAACGGCGCGCACACGACGTTTCCGATGCTCGACATGCCCGTCGCGGAGTTTGCCGAGGACAAGGACGGCAAGCTGCGGGACATCGTCATGATCGTCGACGAGGCGATCCTCAACGAATGCGGCGAGGCGCGGCAGATGGTGTGGTTCGCCGACGTCACCACCGAAACGCGGCCGATGATGATCTCGAGCTACACCGTGCCGGAGGCGAGCGGGCAGTTCTGCCGGCGCGGCGGCCGGTTCGGCTCGCATTCCTCGAACGAGAGCATGGCGCCGGTCTACTACAAGAAGATGGCCTTCATCGCCTTCTTCAATGCCGGCGTGCGCGCGCTCGACATCCGTGATCCCTATCATCCGAAGGAAGTCGGCTATTTCATCCCGGCGATCACGCAGGCAACCGACAAGCGCTGCATTCCGGTCGAGGGCGGCGAGCGCTGCAAGGTCGCGATCCAGACCAACAATGTCGAGACCGACGACCGCGGCTACATCTACATCGTCGACCGCGCCAACACCGGCTTGCAGATCCTCGAACTGACCGGGCCCGCGCGCGCCGTGGCCGGCCTGCCGAGGAATTGACGGTACGGCGCGCGATGGCTGGCCCGTCGGACGCGTTCCGCTGCGTAGGCGGGGGTCACAGCGGCGCTGGACGGGACGTAAGTGCCATGCATTAATACCCGCAAAGACGCTCAGCCGAGTCCCTCCCATGATGTCCATGCAAGCCTATCTCGCCTTCGTCGCCGCCTGCATTGCGCTCGCGCTGCTGCCGGGACCGATCGTGACCCTCGTCATCGCCAACGGCCTGCGTCACGGCACGCGTGCGGCGCTGACCAACATTCTCGGCGTGCAGGTGGGGCTGCTGATCGTGATCGGTATCCTTGCGGTCGGCCTCACCACGCTGATGGCGACGATGGGCTATTGGTTCAACTGGGTGCGCTTTGCGGGCGCGGCCTATCTGGTCTGGCTCGGCATCAAGCTGATCCGGTCTCCGGTCGAGGGCGTCAACGCCGATGCGCCGCCGCCTCCGCCGCGGGGCGGCTTTCTCCTGCAGGGCTTCGTCGTGGCGTTGTCGAACCCGAAGCTGCTGGTGTTCTTCGGCGCGTTCATTCCGCAGTTCATGGACATGAGCAAGGACCACCTGTCGCAGGTCCTGGTGCTCGGCGTGACCTTCATGGTGCTTGCCGGCTTGACCGACGGAATCTACGCGCTGCTGGCCGGTCAGATCCGCGGCATTTTCTCGGCGCGCCGCACCCGCCTGGTGTCGCGCGTCTCCGGCGGCTTCATGATCGGCGGCGGCATCTGGCTGGCGCTGATCCGGGCCAAATGAGCGGGCGCGGCGCGCCTCACGCCAACAGCTCGGCCCGCAGCTCTATCTCGATCTCCGCGAAGATCCTCGCCAGCCGCTCGGCCCATTGCTGCTGGCCGGACTGGTCCGCGATGAGGTCCTGGCGGATCTCGATGCCGGTGTTGACGAGGCCGCGCGCTTCGCCATGCACCGGGATGGTGTAGTCGCTGAGGTCGCTCACCGCATAGGGCTCGTTGTCGCCGACGACGAGATCGCCCTGGCTGCGCAAATGCTTGAGCAGCAACTGCGGCAGCACCGTATCGCGATTGTAGAGCGCGCCGATGTGCCATGGCCGCGCGACGCCGGAATAGACCGGCGTAAAACTGTGCAGCGAGACCAGCACCGTCGGCCGCTTGTCGTGCAGGCGGCGGTCGATCGCCGCATTGATGCGATCATGATAAGGCTCGAAGATCTCGCGCCGCCGGGCGGCGCGCTCGCTCTCGGAGATGACCTCGTTGCGCGGGATCGCGGTGGCCTCGGAGATCACGGGGATCGAGCTTGCAACGCCCGGCGACCGGTTGCAGTCGATCACGAGCCGCGAATAGCGCTGTGCGATCAGATGCGCGCCCAGCATGTTCGCGAGCCGCTCGGCGACGCCGGCGATGCCGATGTCCCAGCCGATGTGCCTGACAAGCTCGCTCTCGGGCAGGCTGAGATCGCCGAGTGCGCGCGGCAGCAGCCGGCCATAGTGATCCGCGGTGAGCAGGAAGGGCGATGTCCCTCCTGCATTGACCTCATGCACTGGTGGAATATCGCCCTCGCCGAGCAGTTGATCCGTCGCCTCGGCCGTGTTGAAAGCCATCCTGATTGCCTATGGAAAAAGCAGTCGCCTCGAAAAATCGGGCAGGCAATCATTGAACAACAGCCCGCGCGACATGATTGTCGCGTCCCACGATGCCGAAGCGAACGATTTCTCACAAGAGCGAATCTCGCTCGAACTGGCGTCGCAACCGCCGCAGGACTCGATGACGGCTTTGCCCGTCGCAAGCGCTCCTCGCAATGACGGCGCGGAGAGTTTATAGAGCCCCATGACCTCCGATCGCCTCTTCGTCTACGGCACCCTGATGCGCGGCTTCGACCATCCGATGGCCAGGCTGCTGTCGCAGCACGCCGATTTCATCGGTGACGCCACCTGCCGTGGGCAACTGTTTCTCATCAGGCACTATCCGGGATTGCTGCTGTCGGATGCGGCCTCCGACCTCGTGCATGGCGAGCTGTTTCACCTGCGCGTGCCCGACGAGCTGTTGCGCGAGCTGGACATGTATGAAGCCTGTGGCGAAGGCTTTCCCGAGCCGACCGAATATCTGCGCCGGTTGATCGAGGTGACGCTGCCTGACGGCACCGCGAGCAAAGCCTGGACCTACGTCTACAACTGGCCCGTCACCGATCTGCCCCGCATCGAGTCCGGCCGCTTCCTGGAGCACTAGGCCGACAACACTTCTTTCACCACCCGCACGTCCACCTCGCGCTCGACATAGGTCCATTCCTCGGTCCGCCGCAGCATCGCCACCAGCTCCTCGAACAGCGAGGCGTGCGCGGGCGCGTATTCGAACCAGGTCAGGAAATCGAAGGGACCGCCGAGGTCGCGGCAGTGATAGAGCTGCCGCGCGATCGCGGGCAAAAAGCGCAGGCTGCTGGCGATGTGGTGCGACCTGTCCTCGAAAATCTTGCGGCGCTCTTCCTGCGTCAGGTCCCACCAGGCCTGCGACTTGCGGATCGGGATCAGCGCCGCGCTCGTCGCTTCCACCCGGCCGAGCCCGGCCTGCACGGCAACGAGCTGCTCCTTCTCGGGCCGCTCGGTGTAGCGCAGGCTGCTGGCGACGCCCGTTAGCCGCCAGGCATTGCGCGAGGGCACCTGCGGCAACGAGATCGCCTCGCTGTCGGTGACCGACAGCGCCGGCATGAAGGGCAGGGGCTCGCCCGTCACGGGCGATATCGAGGTGACACGCCAGCCCCCGCTCTGGCCGCCCCGAAAGGTCCTGAACATGGGCGTATGGAAGCGTGGAACCGGGCGGGGGGCAAGCTTTTCCCATCATTCCGGGCCGCCAGCCCCGTCATCCTGAGGCGCTCACACCGCAAGGCGGTGTGAGCCTCGAAGGATGAATCGGCCAAGATGCAGCCGGGCCGTCACCCTTCGAGGGCCGCTGAAGAAGCGGCCACCTCAGGATGACGGTGAAAGGGCGTCTCGAAACGACAGTGAGGGCCCTGTGCATAGGTCGAATAGTCAGGATAACCCGCCCAAACCTGACTTCTGGCCACCCCGCACCTATATCCCTGATCCTTCGCCCGACTCACCCGGTTCGCGCTACACACACCCATGGTCCGCTTCACGCCCCAATTCCTCGACGAGCTGCGTGCCCGGCTTTCGGTCTCCGAGGTCGTGGGCAAGCGCGTCAAGCTGAAGAAGGCGGGGCGGGAGTGGAAGGGGCTGTCGCCGTTTCAGCAGGAGAAGACGCCGTCCTTCTACGTCAACGACCAGAAGGGTTTTTACCACGACTTCTCCTCCGGCAAGCACGGCGACATCATCAATTTCGTGATGGAGACCGACGGCCTGCCGTTCGCCGAAGCCGTCGAGCGGCTCGCGAACATGGCCGGCCTGCCGCTGCCGGCGGTGACGCCCCATGCGGCGCGCGAGGAGCAGCGGCGGCGCTCGCTGCATGACGTGATGGATCTCGCCGCGAAGTATTTTGCGGAGACGCTGGCCTCGCGCTTGGGAGCCAAGGCGCGCGGCTATCTCGCCGACCGCGCCATCTCGCCGGCGACGCAATTGCAGTTCCGCCTCGGCTATGCCTCGCCGGAGCGCTTCGCTCTGAAGGAGCATCTCGGCAAGCTTGGCGTCTCCGTCGAGGACATGGTCGAAACCGGCCTCTTGATTGGCGGCGACGACATTCCCGTGCCGTACGACCGCTTCCGCGATCGCGTGATGTTTCCGATCACGGACATCCGCGGCCGCGTCATCGCCTTCGGCGGACGCGCGCTGGAGAAGGACGTTCCGGCAAAATACCTGAACTCGCCGGAGACGCCCCTCTTCCACAAGGGCGACAATCTCTACAATCACCAGACGGCGCGGAAAGCCACCTATGACGGCGCGCCGCTGATCGTGGTCGAAGGCTATGTCGACGTCATCGCCATGGTTACCGCGGGTTTTGCCGGCAGCGTCGCGCCGCTCGGCACCGCCTTGACCGAGAGCCAGCTCGCGCTGCTCTGGAGGATGGCGGACGAGCCGATCCTCTGCTTCGACGGCGACCGCGCCGGACAGAAGGCGGCCTATCGCGCCGCCGATCTCGCGCTGCCGTTCCTCGCGCCAGGCAAGAGCCTGCGCATCGCGCTGCTCCCGGAGGGACAGGACCCCGACGATCTCGTGCGCTCCGGTGGGCGCGGCGCGATCGAGGACGTGCTTGCGGCAGCAAAGCCCCTTGCCGAGATGATCTGGTCGCGCGAGCTCGAGGGCGGCAATTTCGCCACGCCCGAGCGCCGGGCCGCGCTGGAGGCCCGCATCAAGGAGCTCTGCAACGGCATCCGCGACGAGGTGGTGCGGCGCTATTATCGCGACGACTTTGCCGACCGGCTGCAGCGCACCTTTGCCCCCGAAGGCGGCCGCGGCTTTGGCGGCCGCGGCAATTTCCGCCAGGGCGGCGGCCGGCCGTTCCCGCCCCGCGGCGGGGGGCAGCCGAATCGATTCGGCGGCCAGGCGTTCGGTGGACAAGGCCGCCGTGGCCCGCCCGGTCCGATCCCTTTGGCCGCCGGCCCCTACCAGGCGGCGAGCCCCCAGCTCGCGAACAGCCCGATCATGCGCGGCCAGCGCAGCGCGATGTCCCGCCGCGAAGCCCTGATCCTGCAATGCCTGATCAACCACCCTTGGCTGCTCCATGAGCATCTGGAGGAGGTGGCCGCCCTGGAGCTGGCCCATCCCGAGGCCCATAAGCTGCGGGCCGGCATCATCGCCGCCTTCGCCCACGACCATCACCACTCGCCCGACCCCGGCGAGCTCGCCGAAAAGATGCGCGCCGACCTTGAGAAGGGTGGTTTTTCACAATCCCTTCAACGGGTTGAGGCTGCCATCACCACCGCGGCGGTGTGGGGGGCCCGCGAGGGCGCGGCGAAGGACGACGTTCTCGCCACCTGGCACCAGCTCGTCGCCTTGCATCGGCAATACCATTCACTACTTAGGGAGTTGAAGGACGCCGAGCTGGCCTTGGGGGAGGACCCCAGCGAGGCCAATTTGGCATGGCTGCGTGACGTCAAGGCCCGGCTGGCCGAAGTCGATGGTACCGAGGCCCTGATCGAGGGTTTTGGCGAACTATCGGGCCGGTTCCAGAAGAGCGTGTGATGAAAGAATCATGCGGACGGCCGCGCCAGGTACCGCTAAAAGACTCGCCAAATCCATGATTTGGCGGCAAAAACAGGGTTAATCGAGGCTTAACGGTCTTGTAGCACTTTGGCCCCCGCGGCCGCAGGCAGAACAGACGCGTCAGGAATGAATCCGCGCAACCGCTGTTGGCACTACACCTGCATCCGCCGCGACAAAGAGGCTCACGAAGCGTTAGGCAAATCCGGCGAGAGAAAGGTCGGGGTGGCGAGAGATATTTGCGCCGCCCTTTCCGTGTCGAGAGCTGACGAAGCGAGAGCGTCGAGCAACAGGTTCAAGTGATTTCACGCAAGGCGCGCGGCAAGCCGCCCGTGTGAAGCGCGTTTAGGAGCAATGGATGGCCACCAAGGCAAAGACGCTGCAGGCGAAGGACAAGGAAAAAGACGACAAGGCAGCGGATGCTCCCGAGAAGGATTCCCAGGACGCGCCCTCGCCGTTGCTCGATCTGTCCGACGCGGCCGTGAAGAAGATGATCAAGCAGGCCAAGAAGCGCGGCTTCGTGACCTTCGATCAGCTCAACGAAGTCCTGCCGTCCGACCAGACCTCGCCCGAGCAGATCGAGGACATCATGTCCATGCTCTCGGACATGGGCATCAACGTCACCGAAGCCGACGATACCGAAGGCGAGGAGGAGAAGGACGAGGGTGACGACGAGACCGATAACGAGCTCGTCGAAGTCACCCAGAAGGCCGTCACCGAGGTCAAGAAGAGCGAGCCGGGCGAGCGCACCGACGATCCCGTGCGCATGTATCTGCGCGAGATGGGCACGGTCGAGTTGCTCTCCCGCGAAGGCGAAATCGCGATCGCCAAGCGCATCGAGGCCGGCCGGGAGGCGATGATCGCAGGCCTCTGCGAAAGCCCGCTGACCTTCCAGGCCATCATCATCTGGCGCGACGAGCTCAACGAAGGCAAGATCTTCCTCCGCGACATCATCGATCTCGAAGCGACCTATGCCGGCCCCGACGCCAAGGCCGGCATGAATACCGCGATGATCGCCGGCCCCGCCGGCGAGAACGGCGAAGCCACCACCGAGGGCGGCGAGGCCGCTGCAAGTGCGGCTGCGCCCGCGCATGTCGCTCCGCCCGCCGCGCCCCCGTCGCCGACCCCCTTCCGCGCCGCGCAGCCCGCCCCCGCCCAGGGTGGCGAGGAGAAGGATCCGGGCGAAGCCGCCGCCGAAGCCGACATGGACGAGGACGACGAGTTCGAGAACCAGATGTCGCTCGCGGCAATCGAGGCCGAGCTCAAGCCGAAGGTCGTCGAGATCTTCGACAGGATCGCCGACAGCTACAAGAAGCTGCGCAAGCTCCAGGAGCAGGACATCCAGAACCAGCTCGAGAGCACCTCGCACGGGCCCTCGCTGTCGCCGCACCAGGAGCGCAAGTACCGCAAGCTCAAGGACGAGATCATCGTCGAGGTGAAGTCGCTGCGCCTCAACCAGGCGCGCATCGATTCACTCGTCGAGCAGCTCTACGACATCAACAAGCGCCTCGTCTCGCATGAGGGCCGCCTGATGCGCCTTGCCGACAGCCACGGCGTCGCGCGCGAAGACTTTTTGCGCAACTACACCGGCTCGGAGCTCGATCCGCGCTGGCTCAACCGCGTCTCGAAGCTGTCCGCAAAAGGCTGGAAGAACTTCGTCCATGTCGAGAAGGACCGCATCAAGGACCTCCGCCACGAGGTGCATCAGCTTGCCGCGCTGACCGGCCTCGAGATCGTCGAGTTCCGCAAGATCGTGCACTCCGTGCAGAAGGGCGAGCGCGAGGCACGCCAGGCCAAGAAGGAGATGGTGGAAGCCAACCTCCGTCTGGTGATCTCGATCGCCAAGAAGTACACCAACCGCGGCCTGCAATTCCTCGACCTGATCCAGGAAGGCAACATCGGCCTGATGAAGGCGGTCGACAAGTTCGAGTACCGCCGCGGCTACAAGTTCTCGACCTACGCGACCTGGTGGATCCGGCAGGCGATCACGCGCTCGATCGCCGACCAGGCCCGCACCATTCGCATCCCCGTGCACATGATCGAGACGATCAACAAGATCGTGCGCACGTCCCGCCAGATGCTCAACGAGATCGGCCGCGAGCCCACTCCTGAGGAGCTCGCCGAAAAGCTCGGCATGCCCCTCGAGAAGGTCCGCAAGGTTCTCAAGATTGCGAAAGAGCCGCTCTCGCTCGAAACCCCTGTCGGTGACGAAGAGGATTCACACCTCGGCGATTTCATCGAGGACAAGAACGCGATCCTCCCGATCGACGCCGCGATCCAGTCGAACCTGCGCGAGACCACCACGCGCGTGCTCGCCTCGCTCACCCCCCGCGAAGAACGCGTGCTCCGCATGCGCTTCGGCATCGGCATGAACACCGATCATACGCTGGAAGAAGTGGGACAGCAGTTCAGCGTGACGCGCGAGCGTATCCGCCAGATCGAGGCGAAGGCGCTGCGGAAGCTGAAGCATCCGTCACGGTCGCGGAAGCTGCGGAGCTTCTTGGATAATTGATGATTGCCTAATATGTGAAGAAGTCGAAAAGGACGAGCAAAGCTCGTCCTTTTCTTTTAGAATTGAGAATTGCAGCGAACAAATTACGGGTCGAACTTCTCCCAGCGATCGTAGTAATCAAATGGGGCGCGTCCAGAGATATTTGGAAGTTGCCGAACGGGTGCTCGACAAGCACAAGCTCCCGCTGCGGGCTCGCGACCTTGTCAATCTGGGCATCGAAGATGGCTTTGTAGAGAGCTGGGACAGCAAGACACCGCAAAAGTCTATGCAAGCTCGCTTGAGCATCGATATTCTCAAAAACGGTGAACGATCAAGGTTTATAAGAACGCGAAGAGGGCGGTTCTATCTTCGCTATCTGTTGGATAGTCCCATCTCCGGGAGCCCAGATCTACTTTCGAAAGCAGAGGAAGCTCCTCGGTACGCCAGACCGTTTACTGCTCAACGTAGAGCATATCCTTCGCCGCTGGAGCACGCGCTAACAGTGCCGCGCGATCATTATACGCGGTTTCTTGACTTTCAGGGCTTTCGAGCGCTGCAGCCCGCCATATTAAAAAAGCTAGTTCAATCGGGATCCGTCTCGTACATTCCGAGAATTCAGGCGGAGACCCAAGATGATCGAAAGCAAGTTCTAACTTACGTGTTGGTTACACACGGGAGAAAGGTGCTCTCGTTTCGTCGAGGCTCCTACAACAATATCGCTGCTTTTCTTCGGGGTAGCCGATGTATTGGATTCGGTGGCCATGTTACGGAACACGATCACACACTCTTCTCTCATGACGATCTTGGCATCAAAAGTAGCGCATTGCGTGAGTTGGGCGAAGAGCTGAGCCACGGCATTTCGCAAGAAACCCCCGACAGGCATCTTAATTACCTTGGTGTGATCAACGATGACTCTTCTGATGTCGGTAGGAGACATGTAGCTATCGTCTTCGAATATAAAGTGAAGGACTGGGGTGCTTGGTCAAAGCCTCGTCGCGGCGAAGCGTCAATCAATCAGCTTGAGTGGATTGATATCAAGAGGGACGAGGTCGATCTCAACGAATTTGAATATTGGTCCCAACTTTGTTGGCGGGCGTTCTTTCGACCAGTCGTCGAGTCTCAACCGTCGTACAGGATCATACGGAAGAAGCCCTTCGGCGGGGCTCATTTGTTGGTGGTTGCTGGGACAATCGGATCCGGAAAATCAGCGGCGACAGAGTTCTTTCGTGATTGGCTCAAGTACCGAGAGATAAACAGCGGCAAAGTTCTTGCGAAGATCCTTCAATTGCCTCCGATACCCCGTACTAGTCGTCGCACATTTCAGGCTGCGGCCGAGCGCTTTATTACCTCTAAGAACGGGCCTCGCAAACTCGCGCGGGCGATATGCAATATTGCCAACGCGAGTGACGCTCCTCGCGTTGTAGTGGACGGTATAAGGCATCGAGAGACACTAGAGTTTATTCGCGAATTTTCGAAACGGGACGTGGCATCGGTCTACGTCCAAGCTGCTCCTGATATTGCATATAAGCTGTACTCTGCTCGGGAGCGGCACAACATGCCGCCAAGCAAATTCTTCGACCTTTATAACGCTCCTGTCGAGCGAGACGTTCGCTATCTCATTCAAGATGCAGATGCTATTATATACAACTGGACTGGTCGAAATGAGTATGATGCTGCGCTCGACCGGTTCGGAACGGAGTTGAATTTGTATGAAGGGGCGAGATCAAGGAGGCTATGACGCCGGATATAAATCGTGCTCCTGCTTTTGGGGGTGCGAGCCTGGCAGCTATGTTCGAAAGCTAGTCGCTTTGCTGGGCGGCTGCTCCGGCCTGAGAGTATTAGATGCCGGGTGTGGTGAAGGAAAAAACGCCGCTTTCCTTTCGGCGCTCGGAGCTCGTGTCACGGCAATCGACATCTCGGGAGTCGCTCTGGATCACGCAAGGCGTCTTCATCCAGAAGCTAGTGTAGAGTGGCTTGAGGGAGACATTGTCGAACGTGTCCTCACTGTCGACTATTACGATGTAGTCCTGGCGTATGGTCTATTTCATTGCCTAAGGTGCGAGACCGAGATCATTAATATCCACGAGAGATTCGCAAGATCGACGAGGGCGGGCGGCTATCATGTTATTTGCGCCTTTAATGATCGAGATCATGATTTGTCGGCTCATCCTGACTTCGAGCCGTGTCTCCTGCCGCATAGCTTCTACAGCAATCTTTATAGCGAATGGCACATCGAAGATCTTTCTGATGAGACCCTACATGAGGAACATCCTCACAACAGGATTCCTCATCATCACTCGTTGACGAGAATATTGGCACGGAAGCGGTCATGATGTGTCCACCGGAATTGCGGCGCCTCTACCGAGATGGCAGAGTTTTGCCGTTTGTCGGAGCTGGCGTGTCCATGTCGGCAACTTGGATCGTGAACGGAACAGAACGCCGGGGACTTTCCTGGTCGGGAATTGGTTGATGAGGCCGTCAGACAGCTCGGCTCAGAGAATCCGGAGCTTCTTCGGTTTCGAGGGACTGATCTGCAGATACTTGAATATTTTCGCTTGAAGAAGAATGGCGTGGCGCCCCTAACCAACTGGTTGTTCTCGCAAATGCAGCCAACCGATACTGAGTTGCAAAGATCTACGATCCACGCGGCGCTCGCCAGTCTGTCTAAGTGCAAGCTGTTCTACACCACAAATTTTGACGACTTCTTGGAGCGCTCGCTCCGACTTCATGGACGAACGGTGCAAGTTGCGACTTCAGAAAGAGATTTGAACCATAGCGGTGACACTCAAGTCATCAAGTTTCACGGGGATTTCAACGCGCCGGACGAGATGGTGCTCTCGGAATCTCACTATGAACGTCGGATGCGGTTGGAGTCCGCAATGGACCTGAAGTTTCGTTCAGATATTCTTGGCAGGGCGATACTCTTTGTTGGGTATAGTTTTCGCGATCCAAATATCGCTTATCTATTTAGAACCGTGAATGAAAAATTTGGAGAATTGCCCCACTCATTTGCCGGCAAGCGGGCGTACATTGTTGTTACAAATCCGTCGGACTTTGAGCTGCAGCTATTTCGCGAGAGAAAGATCGAGGTAATCTCAACGTTTGATTTGGATCGAACGCGCGCTGTTGCGGAGTTGTTGACGGAGCTGTCATCGTGAGCTCGGTTGCTACGATCGTTTATTCCACTACTAGCGCTTACAAGAAGGCGGAGGTCGAAGAGATTTGCCGCTCAACATTGATAGCGACCCCAACGGACGATCGCGTTGCGGTTGGTCAACTTTTTAGGTTCGAGTTCCGCGACGGTAAGCCTTCCGAACCCCTTGAGCGGGACATTGAAGAGATGGTTCGACACAAGGCTGTATCTGCCTATAAAAACCTGCTTGTTCCGTGTATCGTCGAGCACGCAGGTCTAATTTTTGCCGATCATCTTAGCGCTAACTATCCTGGCGGCCTCACTCAGCCCATGTGGGACGCGCTTGGCGCAGAGAAGTTCATTTCCGAGACCCAAAGTAAGGGCAGAAAGGTCGTAGCCCGCGCAGTGATAGGATATTGCGATGGGCTGAGCGTTCGCTGCTTTCGAGGAGAGACAAATGGTACTCTTGCGGAGCGGCCAGCGGGCATTCGCGAATTCTATTGGGATCCCATATTCGTCCCCGAGAACGAGAGCATGACTTACGCTGAGATTTGCGCAGACGGGAGTATGGGTCTGAAAAGGAAGATAGAGCTATCTCAGTCGGCAAAAGCGCTTGTGGCATTTCTAGAGTTTCGATTGAAGGTCGGAGATCCGCTGCTGTTTCCCTAGATGTCGCGAAATTTAAAGGGAAATTGGGGCAACCCGGCCATAAGTCGCAAGGGACGAAAGCTCGCCGTTCTGCTTTGGTTGCCGAAGCCTCCTTCACCTGCCGTTCTTTGACCGCGATCGGTCATCACGGTTTCCAACGTGCATCACACCTCTGATCAACCGCCCCAGCCCGACGACTCCGCCCCTGGCATAATGCCGGCGAGTGCGGCCGCGACCTGGCCGCCAGGCGTCGCCGGTCGATTTCGGCCTACTTCTTTTTCGCCCCCACCCGCTCGATCCGCTTGATCTCGAGCGCCGGGCGGCCGCTCTTCTCCGCGATCTCGCGGTCCTGCTCCATGATGAAGTTGCGCGCGGGTTCGTCGCCGTCGAGGCCGCCGAGCAATTCGGAGGGCACGCGGCGGTTGGAGCGTTGGGAATCGTCTTCATAGAAGACGTTGAAAAAGGCGAATTCGCCTTTGGGATTGGTTCCGGGTTTTTTGGCCATGGCGGCTTGTCCTCGATCAGGGCGCCGCAGTCAAATGACTTCGCGGGTGGAATACGCCCATGGACGCGGAAATCACCGCATCGCCGATCGAAAAGGCTTGTTCAGGGGGATGGAAGCGTCAATCGCTTCGGGTCTGGTCCGGACCCTCAATAAACGGCGGGCCGCAAAGCCCGCCGTTTATTTTGGTCTTCAGGGTCGCCCGGGGCTGGCGGGGCAACAACCTAGAATAGAAGGCTAGTCCCTTCGCTCCGCAATGGCAAGGCAAATCGTCGGCGTGCTGATGTCGCAGCCCGCGCATCAGATATGCGTCGATCGCGATCGTTGGTTTTCGGTCGAAGCAATTGCTTGGACGGCCAAATCACTTTGTTCATTTTCGCAAGCTATCGCGATGCAGCGAGAGCTGCGTGCATCCTCCGCGCGCATTTGGTTGCATATTCTCCCCGGTCGCGTGAGGTGTCATAACCAATTAATGCGCTCGTGCATTGCGGCGGATGTCGGCTCGCGGCGATCGTTGTGCCAGCGCCTGGACCGTGAGTTGCGATGTGCGACCGCCGCCCTGCCTGTCGTCATCCGCCTTGCGCCCCTGCGCCATGATCGCGCTGCCCATCGCGGCGGAGCCGAAGGTCATGACGAAGGACGCAAGCAGGACCAGGAGCGGAATGCCGGGCGAACGATCGGCGAAGATCAGCTCGCGCAGATGGCCGGGGTTGAGCCAGAGCAGGCCGCCGACCAGCAGCATCGCAGCGCAAGCGCCGATCGCAAGGTTGATGGCGAGGAGGCGGAGCAGCGGGATGCGGAGCAGGGAGGGCGGCGGCATATCGTTCGCTGGCTGTGTCGTTGGCTGGGCCATGTCGTTCACTGCGCCATGTCCCTCACAGCGTCACGTCGTTCGCCGGGATGCCGCGCGGCCTGACGTCACCGCCGGAGTCTCCGATGTTGCTACACTACACCTGTTTTGCCCGACGGGTCAAGCGAATTCGGTAAAACCGCAGATGCCGGATCGGGCGCCTACTGTGCATGGGGTTGTTTTTCGGTTTTTGTTTCGGTGCAGCTGGAGGCGGGCATCCGGCCAGGGCTCGCCTGTCGCTTTGACGCGAATCCTGTTCCCGGGCATGATCGGTATCCCGCTTCGCGCCCATGTTTCGCGCTCATGTCATGAGGATTGTTTCGGATGCTGAGATCGCTTGCCGCCGCCGCCTTCGTCGTTTGCTTCGCCGGCGGATCGGCCGAGGCCGCGCGCTGCGGCGGCGACTTCAACAGCTTCGTCGCCAGCATGACGTCCGAGGCGCAAGGCGCCGGCGTCTCGGCCAGCGTGACCAGCGCGGCCTTCAGCGGCATCACCCCGGACGGCGCGGTGCTCGCCTTCGACCGGCGCCAGCGCTACACCTTCAACAAGAGCTTTGAGCAGTACGTCTCGACCCGCGTCGGCCCCGGCCGCATCAACGGCGGCAAGGCCCTGTTGCAGCGCCACGCCGCACTGCTCTCGCGCATCGAGCAGCAGTTCGGCGTGCCGCGTTATATCCTAGTCGCGATCTGGGGGCTGGAGAGCGATTTCGGCAAGGGGGACATCGGCAAGCTGCCGGTGATCCGCACGCTGGCGACGCTCGCGCATGATTGCCGCCGCACGGATCTGTTCCAGGGCGAGCTGCTCGCCGCGCTCAAGATCGTGCAGCGCGGCGATCTGCCGTTGCGCGACCTGATCGGCGCCTATGCCGGCGAGATCGGCCAGACCCAGTTCCTGCCGTCGTCCTACATCAAATACGGCGTCGATTTCGACGGCGACGGCCATGTCGACCTCCGCCACAGCGTCCCCGACGTGCTGGCCTCGACCGCGAATTTGCTGCACACGAACGGCTTCAAGATGGGCCAGCCTTACGGCGAAGGCACCGCCAATTTCGAGGCGATGCGCGAGTGGAACAGGGCCGTGGTGTATCGCAAGACCATCGGCTATTTCGCCGACCGGCTGGCCGGGCAGTGAGGAGCCTCATCATCGGTGTCATCGCCCGGCTCGACCGGGCGATCCAGTACGCCGAGACGGTTGTGGTTCACTCGATAAGCCGCGGCGTACTGGATTCCCCGCCTGCGCGGGGAATGACAACGGTGGGTGTGGCGGTGCCATTGCGCCCTGACCTCACGCCCTCTTCGCCATCTTCTCCAGCTTCCGCTGCAGCGGTGCCCAATACGTCGCCGGACGAAAACGCTGCAACAGGTCCATGAACCTTGCATCGTTGCCGATCAGGATGCGGGGCTCGTTCCTCTCGACACCCTTGATGATGCGCAGCGCAGCGTCCTTCGGCGTGGTCCTCGCCGCAGTCTCGAACCGCTCGATCATTTGCGAGCGGCGGGCGTTGTCGGTGACGCCGACCCCGGTGCGCGAGGAGCGTGCGATGGCGGTGGCAACGCCGCCCGGATGCACCACTGAGAGCTTGACCGGACTGCCCGCCACCGCAAGCTCGTGCCGCACGCTCTCGGAAAAGCCGCGCACCGCGAATTTGGCCGCGGCATAGGCCGATTGTCCGGGCGGCGCGATGATGCCGAAGATCGAGGAGAGGTTGACGATGTGCGCCTCGGCCCTCGTCTTCAGATGCGGCAGGAAGGCGCGCGTGCCGTGCACCACGCCCCAGAAATTGATGTCGAACAGCCACTCCATCTGCGCCTGGTCGATCTCCTCGAACGTCCCCATCAGCGCCACGCCGGCATTGTTGATGACGATGTTGAGGTGCGGATGCGCGGTGATCGCGTCAGTGGCGAATTGCGCGATGTCGGCGGCTTCGCTGACATCGACGCGATGCACGCTGATCTTGCGCGCGCCCCCGATTTCGGCCGCAAGGGTCTTCAGCCCGGCCTCGTCGCGATCGGCCAGCGCAAGGTCGCAGCCGCGGTTTGCGAGTTCGATGGCCAGCGCGCGGCCGATGCCGCTGGCTGCTCCCGTGATGGCGGCCGCGCCGCGAATCGCCGTCATGATGTCCCCCCGTCAAGCCCTCACTCATGGAACCATGATTTACATTTTTTTGAAATGAAACCGAACCGGATCCGGCCCCGGCTTTTAACATACGTTATCGGGGCAAGCATTGGAGCCGTCGATGGGACAAGCCAAGCCATTTCGTGCCACAGCGCTGATTGTTGAGGACGACCTCATGCAGCGGGAGATGCTATGTGTCCTGCTGGAAGAGAGCGGCTACGACGTCATCCAGTGCGAAAGCGCCGAGGCGGCCGAGCGGGTGCTGGAGAAGAACGCCGGCGCGCTCTGCCTGATGATGACCGACGTCCAGCTCGCCGGCCGCATGAATGGCGTCGAGCTCGCGCACGTCGCCAAGGATCGCAATCCCCGGCTTGACGTCGTCGTCACCTCCGGCCGTCCCTTGGCGCAGCCCTTGCCCGATGGTGCGAAATTCTGGGCCAAGCCGTGGGCCCCGCTGGACGTGCTGCGCGAAGCCGAGATCGCGCAATTGCCCTGACATGCCGAGGGCCGTGATCCGGCTTTCTTGCCGTGGGGCGGACTGGTAAGGTCGGCCCATGTCCTGGTCCTTCCTGCTCACCTCGCTCATCGTCGTCGCCTCGCCCGGCACCGGCGTGCTCTACACGCTGGCTGCGGCGCTCACCCGCGGCTCGCGCGCCAGTGTCGCGGCCGCCTTCGGCTGCACGCTCGGCATCGTCCCGCACATGGTCGCGGCGATGCTGGGCCTTGCCGCCGTGCTCCACACCAGCGCGCTCGCCTTCGCCGCGCTGAAATGGGGCGGGGTGCTCTATCTGCTCTACATGTCCTGGCAGGCGCTGCGGGAAACCGGCGCGCTCGCGGTCGAGGGCGAGATCAAGGAGCGCTCGAGCGGCCGGGTCATCGTCACAGGCTTCCTGATCAACATCCTCAATCCAAAACTGTCGATCTTCTTTCTCGCCTTCCTGCCGCAATTCATCGCGGAGGACGAGCCGCACGTGCTGGCGCGAATGCTCGAACTGAGCGGCGCCTTCATGGCGATGACCTTTGCCGTGTTCGTGGTCTACGGGCTCTGCGCCGCGTCGGTGCGCGAGCGCGTCATCTCCCGCCCCCGCGTCATGGCCTGGCTGCGCCGCAGCTTTGCGGCAGGCTTTGCCGCGCTCGGCGCCAAGCTGGCGTTTGCGGAGCGGTAGGCAAGGCAACAAAAAAGCGGGCCTCGCGCCCGCTATCTTCAAACTCGCTTGGTCTCACCCGACGCCCGGGCGGAGCGAGGCTCCACCCGGGCAAAGAACATGCTGGCTACTTCTTCTTCGCGGCCTTCTTGGCCTTTTTCTTCGTCGCCTTCTTCGCCTTCTTCGCTTTCTTAGCCATAGTATCCTCTCAAGGGTTCATGGTTAAACGCGACACGAGGGATGCTCGGCGGAGGGCCAGCCTCGCAACATCCTCGATGGCAAACTCAGCAGATTCGGAGCTGTCTGCCCTCAGCCGTCACATCTGTGTCATCCCGTTATCCACAGCTCAGATGCATTTTCAGGTGATTTTCGTCCGCGAATCCGCATCGTAGCGCCGCGGCGCGCGTCGCGGGCGACATGCCTAACGATCCGAAAACGCGCGCGGGGCGTTCATGAATCCAAAACCAAGCACGCGCTTTCGCAGATCGCGGTGAGGTTCCGTTAAGTGCATTCCGCGCATTGTTCTCCGCCAGAAAGCGGGGGCGGGTATGAACTGGCAGTTGCCGAACGAAGAGGGCGGGACCATGCGCGTCCCGCAGTCGCCATGCTGAGCGTGCCGACACTCTGGACCGTCATCATCATCAACTTCCTGGCGCTGGGCCTGATCTGGGCCTATGTCGCCCACGCCTATCCGAAGTTCGAGGCGGCGCGGTACTGGACCGCATCTGCGGTGCTGGGGGCCCTGGGTGCGGCCGTCTCGATGCTGCGTGCAGTGATGGATCCGGGCTTCCCGTTGATCGGCGGCGGCGGCATCATGATCTTTTCGTCCTGGCTCGCCTGCATGGGCGTGGCAAGGTTCTATCACCGCCCGACATCCTGGCCCGTGGCGATCGGACATTCTCTTCTGTGCAGCGCAGGCCTTGCGTTCTTCCTGCTCGTCACCGACGACATGGCGATGCGGGTCGTGATCTACTCGCTGGCCCAGTCGACGCCGATCGTGCTGACGCTGCCGCTGCTGGTCGGCAGGCAGAAGAGCCGGGAGAATCCCGGCGCCCGCCTCGCTGCGATCGTGGGAACGCTGCTACTCGCCGTCCACGCAGTCCGCTCCGGCGCGGTGCTGGTCGGCTACGGCGGAGCCATCACGGCGATCAACTTTAACGGCCTGCAGGCCGCGATGATCCTGCTCCTGGTGTTTCTGGCCATGGGCTGGAATTTCGCCTGTCTGCTGATGGCGATCGAGCGGCTGCGCAACGAAGTCGCCGACCTCGCGCTGCTCGACGATCTCACCGGCGTTGCCAACCGCCGGCATCTGTTGCAGCGCCTGTCCGAGGAATGCGCCCGTTCGGAGCGCAGCGGCGAGCCGTTCTCGCTGCTGGTGATCGACCTCGACGGCTTCAAGACCATCAACGACACCCATGGTCACGCCGCGGGCGACGAATGCCTGCGCCACTTCACCCTGATGGCGCAGACGCGGCTGCGGCCCGGCGACATGCTCGCCCGCACCGGCGGCGACGAGTTCTGCGTGGTGCTGCCGTCGTCGTCGCTGCGCGAGGCGGCCGCGATCGCCCGCCGCGTGCTCGAGGCCTGCCGCCAGGACGCCGCCGCCTGTACGGATAAGGACATCCCGATCGCGATCTCGATCGGCGTTGCCGAATGGGACCGCGGCATCGGCCAATTCCCGGACCGTCTGATCGCGCATGCCGATCACGCCCTCTATGCCGCCAAGAAGAACGGCAAGAACGATTTTGCCGTCTACGATCCGGCCCCGCCGCTTTCGCCCGATCCGGGTGGGAGTGCGGAGACCGCGCGCAAATTCGCCTGAGGCCGTGCTAGGCTGGGTCCGCATCTGGACCCGCATGATGATACCCCGCCTTGTCGCCGCCGCTCTTGGCGCGCTCTTTCTGATCACCCCCGCCGCTGCAACCGACGCCGAGTTCGCAAAGCTCGCGCGCAGCTCCGGCACGCCGGACATTCCGGGCCTGAAGATCGTCTGGCTCGCGCCGTGGGGCGATGTCGCCAAGGCTCATGCCTGGCGCAACATCATCGTGCACCAGACCGAAGGACCGGCAGGTTCGGCCCGCGGCGGCGCGCAGGAGCAATCGAAGAACCCGACGCGGCGCGGCGTCACCGTGTGGGTCGAGACCGACGGCACCGTGTATTGGGCCGTCGCCGAAAACCTGGTGCCGACCCATGGCGACGGCGCCAACCGCAACGACAACAAATACATCGACAACCGATCGACCTACCGCCAGGTGGTGCGCGATACTTCCATCGGCGTCGAGTTCGCCGGCAATTATCCCGACGTCACGGCAGGCCCTACCGAGGCGCAGGTCGCGGCGTGGAGGATCCTCGTGAAGGTGCTGCGCGCGCGCTACGACATCCCGCTCGACCACGTCTATGCGCACAACTGGATCGACTACAAGGATGCTCGTTATTGCGAGGGTTGCTGGCTCGCGACGCTGGCGCGGACCTGGGGGGAGTAGTCCCGCGGGCGCGCCCGTAACGCGAATCCGGAATGACGGGCATCTACACCGCCTCCGCCATCCAGCCGAACAACCGCCGCATCAGTCCCGGCCGCCGCGGCAATTCCGGCGGGCCGTCCGAAGCCAGCACGCGTTTGAGGAAGTAATCCAGAAACACCATGTCGTTCGGCTCGGTGACGGTGAACGTCTCCTCGCCGAAGAAGACGCTGTAGCTGAAGAAGAACGGGCCCATGATCGGGATCGTCGCTGTGCTCGCGTAGTCCTTCGAGATCACGAACTCCGACGGCTCGAGCCCGTGCTCGCGCATCGCCTGTTCGACCAGCGGCAGCTTGCGCATGAACTGGGCGGAAAAGCCGCCGACGGTGGATTGCAGAATGATCGACACGGCGCGTGTCCGTTCTTGATGATGTGGCCCGATCATCTTTGGTCGGTTGGGCCGTCACCTGCGTTCAAGATGCCGCCCCGGCGCGACTCGCGACCATGCGGAGGCTCACACAACAAAAAAGCCGGCGTTTCCGCCGGCTTTCTGTCTCTCATCGATCTGCCAATTCGCAGGCCGCTGATGCCTCGCGCTTAGTGCGCGGCTTCCAGCGCCGCCTGTTCCTGCCTTGCGATCGTGCCCTTGACCGCGGACTGCACCTTTTCGAAGGCGCGGACCTCGATCTGGCGGACGCGCTCGCGCGACACGCCGAACTCGGCGGCAAGGTCTTCCAGCGTCATCGGCTCATCGGCGAGGCGGCGGGCCTCGAAGATGCGGCGTTCGCGCGGGTTGAGCACACCCATGGCGCCGTTGAGGGCGTCACGGCGGTGATCATATTCCTCGTGCTCCGCCATCATGGCTTCCTGGTTGGGCGTATTGTCGACCAGCCAGTCCTGCCATTCGCCGGCTTCGCCGTCGTCCCGGATCGGCGCGTTGAGCGACGCGTCGCCACCAAGGCGGCGGTTCATGTCGATCACGTCCTGATCGGTCACGCCGAGGCGCTTGGCAATGACCTTCACCTGGTCGGGGCGCAGATCGCCTTCGTCCAGGGCGTTGATCTTGCTCTTCGCCTTGCGCAGGTTGAAGAACAGCTTCTTCTGGTTCGCGGTGGTGCCCATCTTCACGAGCGACCAGGAACGCAGGATGTACTCTTGAATCGACGCCTTGATCCACCACATCGCGTAGGTGGCGAGACGGAACCCCTTCTCGGGTTCGAAACGCTTCACCGCCTGCATCAGGCCGACATTGCCTTCCGAGACGACCTCGGAGATCGGCAGGCCGTAGCCGCGATAGCCCATGGCGATCTTGGCCACGAGACGGAGATGGCTGGTGACGAGTTGGTGCGCCGCGTCGCGATCGTCATGCTCCCGCCAGCGCTTGGCGAGCATGTATTCCTGCTGGGGCTCCAGCATCGGGAACTTGCGGATCTCGGCGAGGTAGCGAGAAAGGCCGGATTCTCCATTGAGGACCGGCAGAGCAGCGGTACGGGCCATGATGAAGCCCTCCTAGGTTCAGGCCCCCGATAGCGGCGGACCAGGCAGACGACCGCTGTGTCAAAGCCGGCCGGACTGCGATGTTCCGTTGGTCATTTCCAACGCAGGCGCAATATACCCTATCGGGGGTCAAAAAGGGAAGGATTGCTGACGTCACGTCCCCGTGTGGCTGCTATAACTTTTTGTAATGTAACGCTTTTCTTAAAGCCCCTGCGTCATAGCGCCGCTTTCAGGGTACTCTCCAGGAGAAGCAAATCCTCCGGTAAGCCCGCCTCCCAGTGGAGAAGTTCTCCAGTCCGGGGGTGCTTGAGTACCAGCAGATACGCATGCAGGGCCTGCCGCCCAAGAGCTGTCAAAGCCGCTTGCGACTCAGGGCCCAGCTGGTTCGCCTTGGTCTTGAAATGTGGGCCATAGACGGCATCGCCCATCAGGGGGTGGCCGATATGGGCGAGATGGACCCGGATCTGGTGGGTGCGGCCGGTTTCGAGCTCGCAGGCGAGCAGGGCCGCGATCGGCTTGCCGTCGCGGCCGGCAAAACTCTCGAGCAGCTCCCAATGTGTCACCGCCTCGCGGCCGCCCTGGCGCACCGCCATTTTCTCGCGGGCATGCGGGTGGCGGTCGATCGGCGCATCGACGGTGCCGCGATGGCGGCCCGGCAGGCCCCAGGCAAAAGCCATGTAGCCGCGCCGCATCGGTCCGGTGCGGCCGTGGTCGGCGAATTGGGCGGTGAGCGAGGCGTGGGCGAGGTCGTTCTTGGCGACCACCATCAGCCCGGTGGTATCCTTGTCGAGCCGGTGCACGATGCCGGGCCGGCGCACCCCGCCGATCCCCGACAGCGAGCTGCCGCAATGGGCGATCAGCGCGTTCACCAGCGTGCCGGTCTCGTGGCCGGCCGCGGGATGGACCACCAGCCCCTTCGGCTTGTTGATGACGATGATGTCGTCGTCCTCGAACACGATATCGAGGGCGATGTCCTCGCCCTTGGGCTCCGGCGGGGCCGCCTCCGGCACGTCGATTATGATCGTATCGCCCGAAGTGACGTGATAAGCGGGGTCGCGGACGGCGGTGGCCTTCAGGCTGACCGCGCCCGCCAGGATCAGGGCTTTCAGCCGCGATCGCGACAGGTCGGTGAGGTGCGCCGCCAGCACGCGGTCGAGCCGGGCCGAGCCCTCGGAGCCCTCGACGACAACCTCCAACCTTTGCGCAGAGCCCATATTTTCCATGACGACGTCTGATACCGCTATTCCCGAACCGAGCCCCGAGCAGGCCGCGCTGTTCGCGCGGGTGCGGCGGATGATGCTGATCGCGGGGTTGACCACGGCGCTGGCGATTTGCGCCGTCCTGATCGCGGTGGGCTACCGCCTTTTCAAGTCGGAGGGAAGGGCGGTGGAGACCGCCGGCGACGTCACCGCCACCCTGCCGAAGGGCGCCAAAATCGTCGCGACCGGGGTCGCCGGCGACCGCCTCATGGTCACGCTGGATATCGGCGGGGTCACCGAGATCCGCACCTTCGATGCCCACACGCTGAAACCGGCCGGAAAGCTGAAATTTGCCAATGAGCCGTAAAACGCCTCTTCGGTCCTTGCGGCGGACAAATTTCGAGGCTATTGGCTAGCCCTCACGCTCCCTTCGTCTAGCGGTTAGGACGCGGCCCTCTCAAGGCTGAAACAGGGGTTCGATTCCCCTAGGGAGCGCCATTTTCTCGATGCCGCCTTGCCCTGATCTCGATTTGATTGTTCCGCCCGCGCGTAGCGCGAGGCTCGCTTGACAACCTGTCGCTGCACTTGCAGTCTGATATTATTGTTCTGCGGGGGCGGACATGGGGGCCACACGCCAGCGTCTGGCGGCAACGCCACGCGATTTGAGATATGTCGAAGCCGCGTCGCCGGCTTTTAGACGGACGGGATTCATATTCTCGATTGTCCTGTCAATTATCCCTCTGCTGCAGGTGCCTAAAGGATGCAGGCGCGTGACGCGATGCTCGCGAGCCGCGGCCCTGAGCTTCATTGCCGCAAGCGCGATGTGCGTGCCAGCCGCCTGGTCCGCCGGTCGGTTGGCCGAAGGCGAGTGGGCGCCACCGAGGTATCATGACGTGCCCCGGTGCAATCATCCTGCGGTGCTTGGCAGGATCATCGCTGAATACCCCAGCAGCTATTGGGCTTCGGGTTTCGCAGCACTCGACGTGCGCGCGAAGGAGATTGTTCGGAAATATTGGCCGCAAGATCGCCTGCCTCGCCGTTTCTGCGAAGGCACGATCGGGCCGATTAGTCTACCGGTGAAGACTTGGCGACCGATCTACTTCGCTATTATCGCAAATGATCTGGGCCTGGAGCTCGCATGGTGCGCCGTGGGGCTCGACCGCCCTTGGTACAATGATCAGCGATGCAGGCTTGCGCGGCCCTAGCCCGGCGACGGGCTAGACCGCTCCGTGTCGACGGCCTGTGGAGGGCGCCGCCGGTTCGCCAGCCGCGACCTCCGGCGCACACGTCCGGGCTGACCGCGCTTTTTCGATCTGTTGTGTTTTGAGTAGTCGGTGGGGGCGTTATGAGCAAGGGTATCGCCAAGTCGATCTGTCAATTAGGGCGTGGTCGCATCTGCACGATTTTCGCCGCGGCCGCGCTGGCCGGCTGCTCCATCCATCCGCTGGTCGATGATGTGTCCCCGATCCCGACGGAAGCGATCGTGGCAGCCGCCCGCTGCGAGCTCAGGCTCGGTCTCGTCCATCAGGTCGAGGTCTGGTTTGCAGACGAGGACAAGCCGGTGACGGGGATTGACCCGAACACCATTGGTGAACCGGCTAACTTGAAGCTGATGAAGAAGCGGTTTCCCAAGATCGATCTGGAAGGCGATTGGCAGCAATACATGGATATTGCGATTGCCTACGAATGGAGTTTCGACATCACGGAAACCAATCACGCCGACGCGAGCGTTGGCTTCCGATTGCCCACGCTCAACCCTGCAGGCACGGTCGATCTCAACGCTGGCGGGAACGCCAATGCGACCAGACAGGCCAAGCGCACTTTCAAGAACCAGGACAAGTTCGGAGGCCTTCTGACGGAGAAGTGGTGGAAGTTCTGCAATGACATTGACCGCTCTATCGAGCACTTTCCAAATACCCCGACGGACCGTCCTCCATTCGAGCCTCAACCCGTCCGTCCGGTGTATCCGATCACCGGCACGATCGGATTGGCGCGAGCGGTGACTTCGTTCCTGAAGATTGCGGTTCAGGAAGGAGCTCTGGACACCTTCACCGACGAACTCACATTCACCACGACGTTCGACGGGAAGGCTGGCGGAGCGGTGACGCTCGCGCCGGTTCCGAAAGAATTCCGTCTTGTGAGCGCTACGGCGAATCTCGCGGGATCCCGCACAGACATACACAAGGTGAAGATCAGCATGGCCTTCCCGACAGCGAGAGTCTCGCAAAAGAAAAAGGTCGCTGACGTGCTGAAGGATGTTGCAGGCGGCTACGACTTGAACGCACAGTGGCGCGCAGCTTATGCACTTTGCGTGGTCGAGGCGAGGAGTCGCGAGGACGAGTTCAAGAAGCTGCGGCTTGATCCACCCGAACTCACCTGCATCAAGTCGACGGATGCGTTCTATCCGAGAGGAAATGGCATCACCAATTCGATGCTTACTGGCCGGCGGTACGTGCTTCCAGAAGAAAAGGTCGACAAGTATGAGGTTCCTGATGGCAGGCTAAAGTCTGATGGGCAACGGCAGAAGCTCGATCAGCAACAGCAGCAAAAGACGACGCCGAGCCGACAAAGGTCCGGCGAATTGCTCGGCGTTGAGAACTGACGCGAGGAAGTGAGCGCTCTAGGCAGGCAGTACGCTGGACGGGTTGCGTCGGACTAGGTCAAGCATGCGGGGTTGGCCCCTGAGTGCTCAAGTGTTGACTGTCAGGCCCGGCGCCTCACAAGGACTGATCCGTCAGATATGACTCGATACTTGCCGGTATCGAACCGCTGCGCCTTTGCAAGAGGAGCCAATGCGAAGCTGCACTCGGCAATCATGCCGCAAGGCTGCGAAAGCATGGGGGCAAGATACTTGCGACCTTAAGATGTATCGTTCTCGCTATCTATCCACTAGCGAGCATCGGCCTCCCTCACAAGCATGCTGCATCGGCATCCACGGTGGTGGTCGTTCACCCCAAAATCTGCACTATGCGCCCGCGCCTCCGAAGCGGCCGCCGGGCCTTTGGAGATCTTGGCAATAGCTTTTCGGAGTGACGATATGAGCGGTTTGGTACTCTCTGGCGGCCGGGTGGTGGATCCCGCCAGTGGAATGGACGCGATTGGCGACGTGGCGGTGGTCGACGGCAAGATCGCGGCTGTCGGCACGGGCCTCGGCGGCGCCGAGCGGGTGATCGACGCCACCGGCCTCGTCGTCGCGCCCGGCTTCATCGACCTGCACGCGCACGGCCAGTCGATCCCGGCCGACCGCATGCAGGCCTTCGACGGCGTGACGACGACGCTCGATCTCGAAGCCGGCGTGCTGCCGGTCGGATCCTGGTACGAGCGCCAGGCGCGGGAGGGGCGCGTGCTGAATTACGGCGCCGCGACCAACTGGGCCTTTGCACGCATCGGCGCCATGACGGGCTCCAATGCGGAGAGCTCGCTGGAAGCGTTCGGCAACGCCATGCGCGACCGCCGCTGGATGGACAATGTTGCGACCGACGCGGAGGTCGCCGGCGTCCTCGAGCGTCTGTCGCGCGGTCTGGACGAGGGCGGCATCGGCATCGGCATCCTGAACGCCTATGCGCCGGGTGCCGGCGTGCAGGAATTGACCGCGGTCTGCCAGCTGGCCGCCGCCAAGGACGTGCCGACCTTCACCCACGTCGCCTTCATGTCGCGCATCGACCCCGAAAGCGCGGTGGAAGCCTATATTCGCCTGATCGGCTATGCCGGCGCCACCGGCGCGCATATGCACATCTGCCATTTCAACTCGTCGAGCAAGACCGACATCGCGCGCTGCCGCGTTCTGGTCGAGAAGGCGCAGGCGCAGGGCCTGCCCATCACGGTCGAGGCCTATCCTTACGGCACCGGCTCGACCGTGCTGGCGGCCGCCTTCTTCAGCGATCCCCAATTCGTCGAGCGCAACGGCACCGGCTACGATTCCGTGCAGCGCGTGACCGACGGCTACCGCTTCCACGACCGCGAGGAGCTGTTGAAGGCGCAGGCGGAAGAGCCGTCCTCGCTGGTGCTCTGGCACATCCTCGACACCGAGCACAATGCGCATCACCGCGATCTGCTCGACATGTCGGTGCTCTATCCCGGCGGCGCGATTGCATCCGACGCGATGCCGTGGACGACCTCGGACGGCAAGACCTACACCGGCGATGCCTGGCCGCTGCCGGACGACGCCACCTCGCATCCGCGCTCGGCCGGCTGCTTCACAAAATTCATCCGCGAATGGGTGCGCGAGCGCAAGGCGGTGTCGCTGCTGGAAGGCGTGCGCAAATGCGCGCTGATCCCGGCCGAGATTCTGTCGCAGAGCACGCCTGCGATGCGCGCCAAGGGCCGGCTCGCCAAGGACGCCGATGCGGACATCGTCGTGTTCGACTACGAGAAGCTGTCCGACCGCGCGACCTTCACGGCGATGAACCGGGCGTCCGAGGGCGTGCGGCATCTGGTCGTCAGCGGCGAGGTGCTGATCAGCGACGGCGTACTCGATGTGGCGGCGCGGCCCGGAAAGCCGGTGCGCCGTCCCGTCGTCGAGAGCTGATCCATGCCGGTCCCCATTCTCCTGGTCACGGGCTTTCTGGGGGCTGGCAAGACCACGGTCGTCAACCATCTGCTGGCGAATGCGGAGGGGCGGCGGATCGCCGCCATCGTCAACGATTTTGGTGCGATCAACATCGATGCGGAGCTGATCGCGGGTGCGAGCGACGGCGTGGTCAGCCTCGCCAATGGCTGCATCTGCTGCTCGCTCGAAGGCGATCTGCTTCGCACGCTCTCGACGCTGCTGCGGCGCGATCCGAAGCCGGAATACATCGTCATCGAGACCAGCGGCATCGCCGATCCCTCCGACATCGTCCGCAATTTGATGGACCCCGTCATCCTGCGCGAGGCGCCGCTGGAGACGGTGCTCTGCGTGATGGACTCAGCCACGCCGCCGTCTGCCTTCGACGACGCGCTGCATCGTTCGCAGCTCCGCGTCGCCGACATCGTGGCTTTGAGCAAGCTGGACTTGACGGACGAGGGTGCGGGTAGCCGGATGCGCGAGGCCATCCGCGCGCAGCGCGTCCCGGCCGTGGTGGTCGATGCAAAACACGGCGAGCTTCCGTCCGCGCTGCTGTTTCCCGCGACCGTCGACCGCGCGCCCGCGCCGCGCGAGCCGGGGCCGAAACGCCCCGCCGAGGAACGGTTCGAGACCCTGAGCTGGACCTCGGACCAGCCATTGTCGCTGCCGCACTTGCAACAGGCCATCGGCCGTCTGGCACCAAAGCTGGCGCGCGCGAAGGGCCTGTTCGAGACGAGCGAGCAGCCCGGACGCCAGATGGTGTTTCAATTCGCCGCCGGTCGCGCCACGCTCGCACCGGGCGATGCGCCGGCACCTGGCGGGCCGCGGTCGCGGATCGTCTTCATCGCCGAGCTCGGAGTTCTCTCCAAGGCAGAGCTCGACGGGATCATGCAGATCTGTGTCGCCGGCGGATAGCGTTCCGCGCACAGGCGGAACGTCGGCCTCTACGCGAATTGCGCAATGCCGTTTCCGACGGACCAGTTTTCCGCGGGCGCATCCAGCACATTCACGAACACGTCCTCGGGGCGAATGCCGGGGTTCTCGCCGAGCAGCTCCGCGATGCGTCGGTACAGCGCCTTCTTCTGCCCGGGCGTGCGTGAGGCAAACACGGTGATCTGGATCAGCAGGGCATCGTCGCTGCGGTTGACGCCGTAGGCATTGCCGCAGCGGAAATTTGCGGGCGAGAGCTAGCTGATGGTCATGAACTCGTCGCCCTCCGGCACGTTCAGCGCCTCCCGCATGGCGCGATAGAGGCCGTCGAGGATCGCCTGCCGGTACGCCTCGGGCTTGCCGGCGCGCATCGAGATGTGAAGCAGAGGCATGAGCTGGTCCCTTTGCATGCGAAGCCGATCGGCCAGGGCGCATCGCGAGCGCCTGCCGTTCGGCCCGTTGACGAAACGGGCTATCGATCCCAATTAGTTTTTGACACGATGTCGAGGAAGCATGTTTTTGACGCAGTGTCAAATACGCTCCGGGGAGCTGGATGTGAGACCACGCGAGTTCGATCACGACGACGTCCTGCGCATCGCGTTCGACCAGTTCTGGCGCAAGGGCGTGCGCGGCACCTCGCTGTCGGACATCGCGCGCGACGCCGGTGTCCAGCGCGGCAGCCTCTACAATGCCTTCGGCAGCAAGGAGGCGCTGTTCCTTCAGGCCTATGAACGCTATGCGGGCGACTATCTCCTCGCCCTGCAAAAGGCGCTCGCTACCGGCACATTGCGGAAGCGCCTTACCGCGTTCTTCGACCTCACCATCACCAATTTCCGCTCCGGCTCGCCGCCGCGGGGATGTCCGACCACGCGCGGGTTGATGGAGTTAGGTGCGACGGAGGGCGAAGGATTGGACGAGGACGCGCGTCAGGCCTTCGCGAATCTCCTCTCGCGCATCACCATGCTGGTTCAGGAGACGTTGACGGCGGGCGCCGCGCGGGGCGAATTCAACGGCAATCCTGCGACGGCGGCGCTGCATATCATCACGGTCACGCGCGGTCTTGCCGTGCTCGAACGCGCGTTCGATGATGAGCCTCAATTGCGCAAGATCGCGGCGCACACGATCGATCTCGTGCTGGACAAGACGGGCAACTAGCTATTGGCACGAGAACGACGGCCCCAGCGGTGGTGATCGCTGGAGCCGTCTGGAGGTTTCATGGCGGACATCGAGCACTGCGCCGCCACGACGATGTCGATAGCGCAGGGCGGCTCACTTTGCGAGTAGAACCGGTCAAAGCGTCAGCACAAGGCCAGCGCGGTGACGGCGCGCGTCGTCGCGATCTCGTTCCCGCTGCCGACGAGCTGACACACGATGGTTTCGAGCTCGCCAGCCTGCTTGCTGCGCGCGACGGCGAGCAGCCGCATCAGCTGGGCTTCGTCCTTCGACAGGCGCTTGCACGACGGCGGCATGAAGCACAGCTCGCATGGCCGGCCGCTGCGCAAAATCCTGACCAGCGCAGCGACGCGCGCGACCAGCAGCGGACTGTCGGCGATATCGGGCGCTTCGTCGGCGAAGCGATACGCCGCCTCCCAGCAATCCGAGGCGCCGGTCGCATAGGCAGCGCCGATGAAGCGGAACAGCGATAGCGCGACGCGGCAGAAATCATCGTAATGTTCGACGCATGGGCGCGTCGCAAGCGCCGCTCGCAGCGGGCAGAGCGGCGGCTCGCCGGTCTCCGGGACTGCCACAGAACCGCGCGCGTCCTGCATCACCGCCAACCCGTCAGTGCAGTGTGGGGCTTCCAACGAACCAGCTCTTCATCGCCATCGTCCGCCCGAGGTGGAATGATTGAACGCGCCGGTCGGGCAGGATGAGGCCAGCCATGCGGAAGATCGTTGCGAGACCCCGGACCGGGGCCAGCGCCCAATCCGCGCCGACCGGCGGCAGCCAGCTTTCGAACTGCTCTCGTGCGACGTCGAGGCGGTCCTGCTGGGCCGCGGCGATGGCGTGCAAGATTCCATGCTCGCTCTCCGACATGCGCGGACAGGTCGGGCAATGAACCTCGATCGGCGTGTGCGCCGTGCAGGCAAAGATCTCGATGATGGACTCCAGCGACGGCACGGCATCGCCAACGCGAAAATGATCGTAGACCTGCTGGATGTCGGCCGCGGTCGGAACGGCCGTTCCGCTGCGCGCCTTGGCGCGGAAGCCCCAGACGAAAAGCCGCTCCGCCGCACAAAGCGCGGGAAGGTCGAGCGATTTGGTGGATGTCGATTGATGCATGGAGCTTCGAGCCTAGCGTAGACTATCTGCGCCGATCGTTCCGCCGGAGGCTCCCACAAGTCAACGCTGGGAAGGCCGATATCGAGGTCTTCTAGATTTTGCAGAGGTGTGAATGTCGACGAATTCTAAAGTGCGCTCACAGGGAATGCAGGCGATCGTCGCCCAGGCGCCCGCTGAATTTACGGAATTTCGGGAACCCGAATGCTTAAAGGTTTGCTAAGGCGAACGGGATAAACTGGCATATCAGCCCGCTAAAAATTGCGAGTCCCGATGATTTTCTCCCGCATCAGTTTCAAGCTGGTCCTGATTGTCGGCATCAGCCTTCTCGGCATGATCGCGCTGGCGCCGATCGCGCTGTCGACCCTGCGCACGCAGATGATCGCCGACCGTCAGGCCAAGACGCAGCACATGGTCGATGTCGGCTACGGCATTTTGGCGCATTACCAGAAGCTCGAAAGCGAGGGGAAGCTTTCGCGCGAGCAGGCGCAGGCCAGTGCGATGGCTGAGATCAAAAGCCTACGCTACGACAGGGTCGAGTATTTCTGGCTCAACGACATGAAAGCGAAGATGATCATGCATCCGATCAAGCCCGAGCTTGACGGCAAAGATCTCTCCGACATGAAGGACCCGACCGGCAACCGGCTGTTCTCGGGTTTCGTTGACGTCGTCAACAAGCACGGCGCGGGCTTCTATAGTTACCTCTGGCCGAAGCCCGGTTTCGATCAGCCGGTCGGGAAAATCTCCTATGTGAAGGGTTTTGCGCCCTGGGGCTGGATCATCGGCACCGGTATCTATCTCGACGACGTCGACGCCGTGTTCCGGCAGGACGCGATGACCTATGCGCTGGTGTGCCTCGCCGTGCTCGTGCTCGTGCTGGCGGCGTCTTTCGTGATCGGCCGCAGCGTCACCAAGCCGCTCGCAAGAATCACCGCGCTAACCGAGCGCCTCGCCGCCGGCGACAGCGCGTTCGAGGTGCCCTACACCGATCGCAACAACGAGGTCGGCGCCCTCGCCAAGGCGCTCGCGGTGTTCAAGGACAATGCGTCGGCCGTGGGCCGGATGCATGCCGAGCAGCAGGAAGCCAAGCAGCGGGCCGACGACGAGAAGCGCAGGACCATGGCCGATCTCGCCGGCAAGTTCGAGGCGAGCGTGCAGGCCGTCGTGCGCGACGTCTTCAGCGAGGCGCGCGCGATGCAGCAGGCCGCGCAGGGCATGTCGGAGACGGCGAACAAGGCGACCGACCGCGCCAGCTTCGTTGCGACCGCTTGCCAGCAGGCCTCCAGCAATGTGCAGACGGTGGCCTCCGCCGCCGGCCAGCTGTCGGCCTCGATCACCGAGATCAGCCAGCGGGTTGCGCAGGCCGCTTCCGTGGCCGACAAGGCCGCCGCCGACGGCCAGCGCACCAACGACACCGTGCAGGGTCTTGCCGCCGCTGCGCACAAAATCGGCGAGGTCATCGACCTCATCAACCAGATCGCCTCGCAGACCAATCTGCTCGCGCTCAACGCCACCATCGAAGCCGCGCGCGCCGGGGAAGCCGGCAAGGGCTTTGCCGTGGTCGCAAGCGAAGTGAAGTCGCTGGCGAGCCAGACCGCCAGGGCGACCGACGAGATCGGCGCGCAGATCACCGCGATCCAGGCCGAGACCAACCAGGTCGTCGGCAACATCGAAAGCATTCGCAAGACCATCATGGAGGTCAACGAGATCTCCTCGTCGATCGCAGCCGCGGTCGAGGAGCAGGGCGCCGCGACGCAGGCGATCGCCCACAGCGTGCAGGAGGCAGCCTCCGGCACCGACCAGGTCTCGCACAACATCTCCGGCGTCACCGATGCGACAGCCGAGACCGGCCAGGCCGCCGGCCTCGTGCTGCAATCGAGCGGCCGCCTGTCCCAGAAGCTGCAGTCGCTGGAGAACGAGGTCAGCGCTTTCGTTGCCGGCGTGCGCGCGGCCTAGCGCAAGGAAATACTGGCAGCTGCACGAAAATGCGCCGCGATGTCGGCGCGTGTTGCGATCCAGACGCGGTCCTCCAGCCGCGCCAGTTCCGCGAGAATGGCTTTGACGGCGCGGAAGCGCGCGGGCCGGCCGCAGATGCGCAGGTGAAGGCCGATCGAGAGCATCGATGATCGGCCGCGCCCGGCCTCCTCGATCAGCGTCGCCAGCGCCGCGGCGACGTAGCTCGAAAAATCCTCCGGCTGCACGAACCCGTTCGGATGGAAGAACTTCATGTCGTTGGTGTCGAAGCCATAGGGCAGGATCAGCATCGACCCCTGCGGTGACCGGCTCCAATAGGGCAGGTCGTCATCGAGGGCATTGGAATCGTAGGCGAAGCCGAGGTCGATCAGGATGTCGCGCGTCCAGGCGCTCTGGCTGCCGCGCGTCATGAAGCCGACCGGGGTCACGCCCGTCGCGCGCGCAATGACGTCGCGTGTCTTCTCGATATCGCGGCGCTCGGTCTCGGCATCGCCGTACAGCCCGTGGGGCAGCCAGCGCCAGCCGTGCACGGCGGGCTCGTGCCCGGCCTCGACAACTGCGCGGGCAAGATCGGGCACACGCTCGACCGCGCGGCCGCACATCATGAAGGTCGAGCGGATCCCGGCGTCAGCGAAAGCGTCGAGGAAGCGCCACAGGCCGGCGCGCATGCCGTAGTCGAACACCTGCTCCTGCACGAGATCGCGGACGCCCGGCGGCGACGTCGAAGCGACCTCGCCATAGCGCTCCGTTTCGGCATCGCCTTGCTCGACGGCGAGCTCGGCGCCTTCCTCGAAATTCACCACCAGCGACACCGCGACGCGGGCGCCGTTGGGCCAGATGATCTCGGGGCGTGCCCGTCCATAGCCGCGAAGATCGCGCTCGATCGGCATGGCTAGCCTTTCCCGATCTGGCGGCTGACACCGCCGAAGATTTCGGCGCAGACGAGGCCGGCCAGCGTCACCAGCACGATGACGCCGGAGACGGCGGCGACGCGCACGTCGAGGCTGCCTTCGAGGATGGCCCACAGCTTGATCGGAAGCACTTCGGTCCGCGCGTCGGCCAGGAACAGCGACACCGGCACATTGTCGAACGAGGTCAGGAACGCAACGAAGCAGCTTGCGACGATGCCGCGCCGGATCAGTGGCAGCGTGATTCGGCGGAAAGTGTACCAGCGGCTGGCTCCCAAGCTGAGCGAGCAGGTGATCAGCACCGGATTGAGCTGCTGCACCGAGGCGCCGACCATCCGGATCACGAAGGGCACGCAGATGATGGTGTGGCCGAGCACCAGCGTTGCCGCCGACAGGCGGATGCCGAGCAGGTTGAAGACCAGCAGCAACGACAGGCCGAATGCCATTGCGGGCAGCACCATCGGCGACATGAACAATGCATCCAGTACGCGCGCCATCTTGAGCTTGCTGCGTGCAAGCCCGAGCGCCGCCGCGCCGCCCAGCACGGCGGAGAGTATGGTCGCGGCCGCTGCGACCTTGAGGCTGGTCAGCGCCGGCTCGATGATCTCCCGCGATTGCAGCAGCTCGACATACCAGCGCAGAGACCAACTCGGCGGCGGAAATTTCAGGGTAATTCCGCCGGTGAAGGAGATGACGAGGACGACCATCGTCGGCGCGAGCAGCAACAGCATGCCGAATCCGGTGATGCCGCCGACGACGCCGGAATAGACGCGATCGATCAAACTACGCTGCATCGACGCCTCGCAAATAGCGGCGGGACAGCGCGCCGATGGCAAAGACGATGCCGGTCACAGCCAGCGTGAAGATCAGCGACAGCGCGGCCGAGAACGGCCAGTCCTGCACGCCGACCGCCTGCTGGTAGATGTAGGACGGCATCAGGATGATGCGTCCGCCGCCGACGAGCGTCTGGGTGATGAAGGCGGTTGCAGCCGCGGCAAAGACCAGCAGCCAGCCTGCAATGGCGCCCGGCAGGGTCAACGGCAGGATAACGGTGATGAAGATACGGGCGCGGCTTGCGCCGAGCCCCTCCGCTGCCCGCGTCAGATTGCCGTCGAGCCGCAGCAGGCTGTTGATCACCGGCAGCGCCATCAGGGGAAGCTGGATCTGGGTCAGCGCGAGCACCATGCCCTGCCAGGTGTAGAGCAAGCGCGCCGGCGCCTGCCAGAACCCGAGTGACAGCATCGCCGAATTGATGATGCCGTCGCGGCCGAGAATGACGATCCAGGCAAAGGTGCGCACCACCGTGCTGGTCAAGAGCGGCAGCATGATCAGGAAGGTGATCAGGGTGCGCATGAATGGGCCGCTCGCGACATAAACCAGCGCGAGCGGGTAGGCGAGGATCAGGGTGGCCAGCGCGACCTCTGCGCCCAGCCACAGCGTATCCGTCAGCACCTTGATGCTGAAGGGATCGGCGAAGAAGCGCAGGTATTGAGCAGGCGAGAGATCTGCGAACTCGGGCGTGCGGAACAGGCTGACCGCGACGAGCGCGATCAGCGGCAGCACGAAGGCGGCGAAGAACAGCGCCGCCAGCGGGACCACCGGCAGCATCTCTCTTGATGCGCTCGTGCCGGCCGGGTTCATCTAGATCTTCACTTCCTTGCTGAAGCGGGTGATCCATTCGCCGCGCATCGCCTGGAATTTGGTCCAGTCGAGCAGGACATTGTTGGCGACGAGATCATCGACGCTCTTGGCCACGGTGAGGTTCGCGCCTGTCAGCGCCACCTTGCTGTTGGTCGGCATCATCACCCAGGGCGCGGCTTCCAGCCCCTTCTGCGTCTCGACCGACATCACCGTGTCGAGATAGTCGAGCACCGCCTTCGGGTCCTGGTTGTTCTTGACGATCTGCGCGCTGGTGCGGATCACGACGGCGCCGGACTTCGGCTTGGCGAAGGCGATGTCGACGCCCTTGGCGGCGAGCAGCGCCACGTTGTTCCAGAAATTGAAGGCGATATCGATCTCGCCCTGCTGGAACAGCGCCGCCAGCGCGCCGGGCGAAGCGGCGATCGCGCCGACATTCGGCAGCAGTTTCTTGATGGCCTCGAAAGCCGGCTCGATGTTCGTCTCCGAGCCGCCGTTCAGCTTGGCGATCTCGACCATGAAGGCGGTGCCGAGGCTGGAGCCGAGCCCGGTGATGCCGACGCGCCCCTTGTATTCCGGCTTCCAGAGATCCTCCCACGAGGTCGGCGGCGTCGTGATTTTCTTGGGATTGTAGGCGATGCCGATCAACTGACAGGTGATGACGGGCGCGTAGCCGTCGGGATGACGGAATGCGGCTGGAACGTCGGCAAAGGATTTCGACTGCTCGGCCGGGAACTTCTCCAGCACGCCGCTGGCGATCGCCGGAATCAAGGGGCCCTCGTCGAACAGCACCACGTCGAAAGGCGGGGCGTTGCGCGAGGCCTGGATCTTGCCGATCTGGTCCACGCCGAGCAGCGGCGTGAAGGTGACGCCGCCGTCGCTGCCTTTCTTGAAGGCCGGACCGACCACCGCGCGAAACGCTTCGTCGAAACTGCCGGGATAGGTCGTCGCCACGATCGAGGACGCCGCGCGCGACGATGTCGGCCAGCCCAGGCTTGCCGCTGCCAGCGCGGCCGAACCCGAGGTGAGCAGCGATCTCCGTGATAGACTCATATCAAACGCTCCTTTGCTGATGTTTTGAAAGATCGTCGATCGGCGTGCTGAAAACGCTGACGCGCGAGGTGTCGTTGATGGAGAGCCAGGCCGCGTCGCCGGTCTGCGCCTTCGCGATGCCGGCCGCACGCGCCTGGCTGATCTTCACGGCTTCACCGCTCGCGGTGATGCCCTCGGTGACGCTGACGGCCCCGAGCGGGACGGTGGCGCGGATGGTGACGGGGATGGCGCCCGGGCGTTCTGCGCCGAATGCGATGTTTTCCGGTCGCACCGAGATCGTCACCGGCGTGCCGCGCCGACGCTGCACGGAGCGACCGAGGTCGATTTCCGGCCCTGCATCGAGCTGCACGCGGTCGGTTTCGGTGACGGTTCCCCGCAGCAGATTGGTGTGGCCGATGAAGCTGGAGATGAATAGGCTCGCCGGACGGTCGTACAGCGCATCGGGGCTGTCGATCTGCTCGATCCGCCCCTTATTGAGCACGACGATGCGGTCGGCCATCGACAGCGCCTCCTCCTGGTCGTGGGTGACAATGATGGAGGTGACGCCAAAGGTCTTCAGAAGGCTCTTGATCTCGATCTGCATGTCGAGGCGCAGATTCTTGTCGAGCGCCGAGAACGGCTCGTCGAGCAGCACGAGGCCCGGATCGATCGCGAGCGCGCGCGCCAGCGCCACGCGTTGCTGCTGTCCGCCGGAGAGCTCGCCCGGAAGCCGTCGCGCATAGGCCGCCATCTGGGCGAGGCCGAGCATCTGCTCGACCTTCGCCGCGACCACGTCCTTCGCGGCCTTGCGCGCCCGCAAGCCGTAGGCGACGTTCTCGAACACGGTGAGATGCGGAAACAGTGCATAGTTCTGGAATACCATGCCGATGCGGCGGCGGTTGGCGGGGATGTGCTCGACCCGCGCGCCGTCGAAGCGGACTTCCCCCTTCGACGGGCGCAGGAAGCCGGCGATGATCTGCAGCATCGTGGTCTTGCCGCAGCCGGACGGACCGAGCAGCGCGATCAGCTCACCGGCTGCAACAGCGAGATTGATCTCGTCGAGCGCGACCGTCGCGCCGAAGGCGTGGCCGATGCCCTTCAGATCGAGCGAATGCCCGCGCCCGTCACTCAACGTCTGCTCCATCCTTCGCGTTGTCCTGCGCGAGGAGGGTTAGCAATCGCTGTGCCAGCGCGGTCTCGCGGCTAAGGCGTTGCAGCTGCTGTATTAATTGTTAGGCGCCAAAAATTGGCGCCAATACAATGCTTGTATTGTAAACAGTATTCTGCCCGGTTTGTACAAAAAATGGGCTGCGGCAACATCCGGGAATCCTGTAAAAGCGGGGCATGAAGCGAAGTCGTCATCTCAAGCGCAAGGCGAAGCGTGCCGAACCGAAGCGCGTGGTGCCGGAAGCCGTCGACCCGCGCAGCGTCGACGACGATCCGGTGGTGCAGGGCATCCTGACGGCGATCAGCCAGAAGCGGCTCAAGCCCGGCGCCAAGCTCGGCGAGGACAAGCTCGCGAGCGCCTTCGGCACCACGCGGATTCACATCCGCCAGGCGCTGTCGCATCTCGCCTCGCGAAAAGTGGTGATGCAGATCCCGAACCGCGGCGCCTTCGTCTACCGGCCGAGTTGGGAGGAGGCGCAGGACATTTTTGCGGCGCGCCGTATCATCGAGACCGCGGCTGTCGCTGCCGCGATCGATCGGCTCGACAAGGCGGGCAAGGCCGAGCTGAAGGCGCATATGGAGCTCGAGGCCAGGCATGACCGCAACGACCGCTGGGCCTCGCTGTCGCTGACTGCCGAATTCCATATCCTAGTCGCCAAGCTCGCGGGCAACCAGGTGCTGCTCGACATGTCGCGCGAGCTGATGCTGCGGACCTCTCTGGCGATCGCGACCTTCGAGCAGCCCGGCGAGCCGGATTGCTCGCCCGACGCCCATCCTGATATTGGCGCGTTGATCCTCGCAAAGGACAAGGCCGGCGCGATCCATGCCATGCGTCATCACATCGAGGAGATGGAGAAGCGCATCACGCCGCGGGACGACAAGGACGAGGTCGACGAGCTCACCGCGATCTTCCAGGAGATCGGCGCGCGGGCACGGGCGGGCGGATAGCATGGCCGGCCGCCGCATCCTCCTGATCAATCCCAACAGCAATGAAGCGACCACGGCGATGATGGTCGCGATCGCGAGATCCGCCGCCGGCGACGGCTTCGACATCGTCGGCGCAACGGCAAGTCGTGCGCCAGCGATGATCGTCTCGGCCGAGGCGCTGGAGGCAGCTGTGGCCGAAGTCGAGGAGATCGCGCTGGCTCGCAGCGCCGCATGCGACGGCATCATCGTCGCGGCGTTCGGCGATCCCGGTCTTGCCGGGATCAAGGCGGCATCGCGCCTGCCCGCGGTCGGCATCGGCGAGTCCGCGATGCTGGCGGCTGCGGACAATGGCCGTCGCCGCTTCGGCGTGGCGACCACGACGCCGCTGCTGGGTGCGAAGATCGACGCCCTGCCCGAAACGCTGGGATTGCGATCGCTCTATACCGGCACCCGTTTCGCCGACGGCGACGCAGAGGAGCTGATGCGGGATCCGGCGCGGCTGCAGGCCGCGCTCGCGGGTGCGGTGGAGGCCTGCATCGCGCAGGATGGCGCGGAGGCTGTCATCATCGGCGGCGGACCGCTTGGCGAAGCTGCGCGCGCGCTTCAGCCGATGTTCACTGTCCCCGTCATCGCACCGATCCCGTCTGCCGTGGCGCGGATTATTCGCCTGATCTCCTCGCGCGCGGATCATTGATATTCCGGCCGACGGGAGCGCTGATCGCTTCCACCTTTCCCGCCCTTGACGATCGCGGTCAAAGTGCGGAAGCAGGGACATCGACCCTGCCGACCCGCGCTGGGCTCGCGGGCATGGAGACGCCGCATGTCGTTCAAAAAAATCCTGATCGCCAATCGCGGCGAGATCGCCATTCGCATTGCGCGCGCGGCGGCCGATGCCGGCATCGCGACGGTGGCGATCCATCCTGCGGATGACGCGCTGTCGCTGCATGTGCGCGTGGCCGACGAAGCCGTCGAAATCCCCGGCCGCGGTGCGCGCGCCTATCTCGATATCGACGCCGTGGTGCAAGCGGCGAAGGGCGCCGGCTGCGATGCCGTGCACCCCGGCTATGGCTTCCTCAGCGAGAATGCGGCGTTCGCGAAAGCCTGCGCCGATGCAGGCATCACCTTCGTCGGTCCGACGCCGGCCGCGCTGGAGCTGTTTGGCGACAAGGTCGCGGCGCGCCAACTGGCAAAGCGCTGCGGCGTGCCTGTTATCGCCGGCACCAGCGGACCGTCGTCGCTGGAGGAGATCACGGCGTTCTTCACCTCGCTCGGCAGCAATGCGGCGATCGTGATCAAGGCGATGGCCGGCGGTGGCGGCCGCGGCATGCGCGTGGTCGAGAACGCAGCCGATCTTGCTGAAGCCTATGCGCGTTGCCAGTCCGAGGCCAAGGCGGCGTTCGGCTTCGACGGCGTCTATGCCGAGCGGCTGATCCGCCAGGCGCGCCACATCGAGGTGCAGATCGTCGGCGACCATCATGGTGCGATCTCGCATCTCTGGGAGCGCGAATGCACCATCCAGCGCCGGCACCAGAAGCTGATCGAGGTGGCGCCGAGCCCGTCGCTCACCGACGGCTTGCGTGGGCGGATCATCGAGGCAGCCAAGCAGCTCGCGGCGGCCGCCTCGTATGACAATCTCGGCACGTTCGAATTTCTGGTCGATGGCACGGCCGAAGACAGCTTTGCCTTCATCGAGGCCAATCCGCGGCTCCAGGTCGAGCACACCGTGACCGAAGAGGTGCTCGGTCTCGACCTCGTCCGCGCCCAGCTCGCGATTGCTGCAGGCGGTTCGCTGGCCTCCCTCGGCCTTGCGCAGGGTTCGATCCCGAAGCCGCGCGGCTACGCGATGCAGCTCCGTGTCAACATGGAGACGCTGGACGCAACCGGCGCGACGCATCCGACGGGCGGCGTGCTCGCATTGTTCGAGCCGCCATCAGGCCCCGGCGTCCGCGTCGATAGTTTTGGCTATGCCGGCTACAAGACCAGCACTGCCTTCGACTCGCTGCTGGCCAAGGTCATCGTGCATACGCCAGGCGAAGCCTGGCATGATATCGTGGCAAAGGCCTCCCGGAGCTTGCGCGAGTTCCGGATCGACGGCGTGGTCACCAACATCGCCTTCCTTCAGGCGGTGCTGGCGCATCCCGATTTCAGGACCAACCGCATCGCAACCAATTTCATCGATCGCAATATCGCCAAACTGGTCGAGGCGGCCGACGGCGCGGCCAGGCCGCTCTATTTTGCCGCGACCGAGCACGGCGGCGCACATGCCCCTGAAGCGCATGCCGCGCAGGCTGTGCCCGAGGGCACCGTCCTGGTCGCCGCGCCCTTGCAAGGCACCATCGTCACCGTCCAGGTGAGGGAAGGCGAGATCGTGCGCCCGGGCCAGCAGCTCGCCGTGATCGAATCGATGAAGATGGAGCATCTCGTCATGGCCGAGCAGGGCGGCCGTGTGACAAAGCTCGTCGCGGGCGATGGCGTCACGCTGCTGCATGGCGAGCCGATCCTCTATCTCGAGCCGCTCGACGTCGCGGCCGACAGCACGGCAGTGGAAGCCGACATCGATCTCGACCATATCCGCCCCGATCTGGCCGAGCTGATCGCGCGCCAGGCCAACACGCTCGATGAAAACCGCCCGGCCGCGGTCGAGCGCCGCCGCAACACCAACCAGCGCACCGCGCGCGAGAACGTGGCGCAGCTCGTCGATGACGGCTCGTTCATGGAGTATGGCAGCCTCGCGATTGCGGCGCAGCGGCGCCGGCGCAAGCTCGACGATCTCATCAAGAATACGCCGGCCGACGGCCTCGTGATGGGGGTCGCCACGGTGAATGCCGATCAGTTCGGACCCGAGGGGGCACGTTGCATCGTCGTGGCCTATGACTATACCGTGCTCGCGGGCACGCAGGGCCACATGAACCACAAGAAGATCGACCGCATGCTCACCCTTGCGGAAGACTGGCGCGTGCCGCTGGTGTTTTACGCCGAAGGCGGCGGTGGTCGGCCCGGCGACACCGACCGTCTCGGCATGACCGGCCTCGATGGTCCCTCCTTCGTGCAGTTCGCAAAGCTCTCCGGCCTCGTGCCTGTGATTGGCGTCGTCTCCGGCTACTGCTTCGCCGGCAATGCCGCGATGCTCGGCTGCTGCGATGTCATCATCGCGACCAAAAATGCCTCGATCGGCATGGGTGGTCCCGCGATGATTGAGGGTGGTGGGCTCGGCGTCTATCACCCGGCTGAAGTCGGCCCGGTCTCGTTCCAGTCTCCGAACGGCGTCATCGACATCCTGGTCGAGGACGAGGAGGAGGCGACCTCGGTCGCGCAAAAATACCTGTCCTACTTCCAGGGTGCGGTGATCGACTGGGAAGCTGCGGATCAGCGCCTGCTCCGCCGCGCCATCCCCGAGAATCGCCTGCGCGTCTACGACATCCGTAGCGTGATCGATCTCGTTGCCGACAAGGGTTCAGTGCTGGAACTGCGCCGCGACTACGGCGTCGGCATGATCACCGCGCTGATCCGCATCGAAGGCAGGCCGTTCGGCTTGATCGCCAACAATCCGCGTCATCTCGGCGGCGCCATCGACGCCGATGCCGGCGACAAGGCCGCGCGCTTCCTCCAGCTCTGCGACGCCTTCGATCTGCCTGTTGTCTCGCTCTGCGACACGCCCGGCTTCATGGTCGGCCCCGAGGCCGAGAAGACCGCGATCGTGCGCCACGTCTCTCGCATGTTCGTGACAGGCGCGAGCCTCACCGTGCCGCTGTTCGGCATCGTGCTGCGCAAGGGCTATGGGCTCGGTGCACAGTCGATGATCGGCGGCGGCTTCCACGCCTCTTTCTTCACCGCGGCCTGGCCGACCGGCGAGTTCGGCGGCATGGGCCTGGAAGGCTATGTCCGCCTCGGCTTCCGCAAGGAGATGGAGGCGATCGCCGATCCCGAGGAGCGCGAAACCTATTATCGCAACAAGGTCGCCGAGCTCTATGCCAACGGCAAGGCGGTCTCTATCGCCTCGGTGTTCGAGATCGACAACGTCATCGACCCCGCCGAGACCCGGCGCTGGATCATGGCGGGTCTCCGTTCGGTGCCGAAGCCGCCGGCGCGGACGAAGAAGAAGCGGCCGTGTATCGACACGTGGTGAGCGCAGTGCAGCAATAGCTTGCGACCCGGTTCCCGATTGACATCCCCGCCTGTGGTGCCAGACTTTGCACAATAATACAGGGTGGAGACGTCCGCGATGGCCAGCCTTTCGGCCTCGAACCATGTCGCCCGTGTCTTGTCCGTGGCCAATCATGTGGCCGACGTCGACGCCTCTTCGCGGATCGCCAATTCCTGGCGGCGCTGCCTGATCAGCCACAAGCTCGATCCCGCCCGGCAGGGCCCGCCGCAAACGCTCACCGAAGCCGAGATCCGCCACGTTACAGAGCCGATGGAGGAGACGATCAGGCTCGCGATGCCGGAGCTCGACGATCTCGCCCGCGTGCTGCGCGAGGCCGGTTACTGCGTGAACCTCGCCGACGCGAACGCGACCATGCTGTTCAGCCGCCTGCCGGGCGAGGCCGACGCAAAGATGTTTCTGGACTGGAAGATCTACACCGGCTCGAATTTTGCCGAGACCTTTGAGGGCACCAACGGGCTCGGCACTGCGCTCGCCGAACAGAAGCCGATCCTGGTGCATCGCGACGAGCATTTTCGCGAGCAGTGGCACATGTTCTCCTGCGCGGTCGCGCCGCTGTTCGACCAGGCCGGGCGGCTCGCCGGCGCCATCAACATCACCTCCTGTCGCGAGGACCTCGAGCGCGCCGCGCATCAGCTCGCGCTGGCGGTGACGATGGAGGCGACGCGGCGGATGGAAGGCGCGATCTTCCGCGGCCATTTCCGCAATGCCTGGATTGCGACGGTGCCTGGTGATGGGGGCAGGGGGCTGCTCGCTTACGACGACGACCGCCGCATCGTCGGCGCCTGTCGTTCGGCGCGCGCGCTCCTCGGCCTTACCGACGGGCTGATCGCATCGGGCATCGACCTATCCCGCTATATCAAGCTCGATCATCCCTGCCATGCGGACGAAATGGTCGAGCTGCGCCGCGCCGACGGCAGCCTGCTGGGGCAGGGTCACGTCGCACCGCCGCTGCGGGCGAAGTCGCATGCGCCGCGCCGCGATGGGCCTGTCGACCGCTACGATGCATTGCATCGGCTCGCCGGCCGCGATCCCGGCCTGATCAAAAGCGTGAAGCGGCTCCGCAGCATCGGCGATCACAATCTGCCGGTGCTGCTCCATGGCGAAACCGGCGTCGGCAAGGACGTGTTCGCGCGCGCCATCCACGCCGCAAGCAACCGCGCGCGCAACAATTACGTCGCGCTGAACTGCGCGGCGATGCCGGAGAGCCTGATCGACGCCGAGCTGTTCGGCTACGAGGCCGGCGCCTTCACCGGTGCGCGCCGCGACGGTTCGAAGGGCCTGATCGTGCAGGCCGACGGCGGCACGCTGTTCCTCGACGAGATCGGCGACATGCCGATCGCCCTGCAGACGCGGCTGTTGCGCGTGCTGGAGAACCGCGAGGTCTGGCCGCTCGGTGCGCTCAAGCCGGTGCCGGTGGACATCCGCCTGATCAGCGCCACTCACCGCGATCTCGGCCGCATGGCGGAGGAGGGCGCGTTCCGCGCCGATCTGTATTTCCGCCTGCGTGGCATGGAGGTGCGGTTGCCGGCGCTCCGCGAGCGCGCCGACCGCGACGATGTCATCCGCCAGATCGCGCGCGAGGAGGCGCCGGATTGCCGCCTGTCGGACGAAGCCTGGTCGCGGCTCTTGGCCTATCCCTACCCCGGCAACATGCGCCAGCTCCGCCACGTGCTCCGGCTTGCGGGGTGCACCGCGGAGAACGGAGTGATTACGGATGCTGATCTCGACCTGCCGCCGTTTGGCGGGAGGACGGCGGAGATCGATCTCGAAGCCGCCGAACGCGCCACGATCATCGAGGCGCTCCGCAAGCATGGCGGTCGCGTCACGGACGCAGCGCGCGCGCTGAAGCTGAGCCGCGCGACGCTGTATCGGAAGATCAAGGCGATGAAGATCGAGACGGCGCAGTAGCGTTGCGCAGCGTGCCGCGGGCTCTTCGCCTCTCCCCGCGTGCGGGGAGAGGCCGGATTGCATCGCCAGATGCAATCCGGGTGAGGGGGACTCTCCGCGAGTCCAACTATCACCGCCCCCGGCGAGACTCCCCCTCACCCCAACCCTCTCCCCGCAAGCGGGGCGAGGGAGCGCACCGTCGGTCCAATCGGCTCGGAATCGTAGGGTGGGCAAAGGCGCACTTGCGCCGTGCCCACGATCTCTAACCACATCTTGCAGCACGTGGGCACGCTCCGCTTTGCCCACCCTACGGTACCGTACTTGTGGCGAGAGCGACGCTTACGAAAAATCCGTCCAGCTCAGATGCCGCGAATCGAGATCCCCGACTGAAACGGTCTCGCGGATTTCCTGCGGCGTGTGGAAACTGCTGCGCAGGTACACCAGCGGCTTGGCCGCATCCGTGTGCGACACGCCGCGGACCTCGCCGACGAAGATCGAATGCGTCCTGGTCTCGAACTCCTGTGCCAGCACGCAGTCGAACGCGGCGACGGCCTCCGTCAGCACCGGCGCGCCGGTGGCTCCCCGCGTCCATTGGCCGAACGCAAAACGATCATCGCCATTGACGCCCTTCTGGCCGCTGAAAGTCAGCGCCAGCATGGCGTGATCCTCGTGCAGGAAGTTGACCGCGAAGGCGCCTTCCTCGCAAATGCGGGCATGCGCGCTGGCGTTGCGGTTGACGCAGACGATCAGCGAGGGTGGGCTTTCCGACAATGAGCAGGCCGACGTCACCGTGAGCCCCGTGCGCTTGCCGTGCTCGGCGCCGACCGTGACCAGCGCGACCGCGCCGGCAACATGGCGCATCGCTTGTTTGAAGTCTTTTGCGTCGACGCTCACGCGGACATCTCCAAAACAGTGGCGGGTGCGGCAGGGTCGCGCCGCACCCGCAGCTCCGTCAAGCCGCCTTCTTCGCGGAGCCGAGATGCTTCAGGCGCGGCATCACCTCGTTGGCGAGCAGCGAAAGCGAGTGGTGCCAGGCTTCGGCCTTGTGCTTGTAGTCGAAGCCGAACACCAGCAGCACGCCGAAGCCGCCGACCTCGTCGTAGATCCTCTCGATCTTCTCGGCGACGGTCGCTGGCGAGCCGACGATCCAGTTCCGCTTGGCGCAATATTCGACCGTGACGTCGCTGTCGGGCACGTCGGGCGCGTGCTTCAGATAGTCCTTGAAGCCGAAATGACCGAGCAGGGGCAGGAAATACTCGCTCATCATCCGGCCCATCATGTCGCCGGTCGAGAGCTTCCAGGCCTCCTCGTCCGTGTCGGCGACGAACACCTCGCGCACCAGGCGCCAGTCCTGCCGGTTCGGCTTGCGACCGGTCTTGGCGGCGCCAATCTCGACCGAGTCCCAATGGCTGCCGACATAGGCCGGGTTGAGGTTGAGGCTCATCGGGATGAAGCCGCGCTCGCCGGCAAGCTTCAGCGTGTCCGAGTTCTTCGACAGACCCGCAACGCCGATCGGCGGATGCGGCGCCTGCAGCGGCTTGATGTGCGGCTTGAGGAAGTCGAACATCGTGTCGGGCTTGGTCACCGTCCAGAATTTTCCCTTGTGGGTGAAGGGCGCGGGCTCGGTCCAGAGTTTCAAAATGATCTCCAGCGCTTCGCGCGTCATGTCGCGGTTCTGCCCGCTCATGCCGTCGACGTTGAACATCGCCCAGTCGCTCGGCAGGCCGCTAGCCGCGACGCCGAAATTGAGCCGGCCCTCGGAGAGATGGTCGAGCATCGCAACGCGATTGGCGAGCTCGGCGGGGTGGTGATAGGGCAAGAGAAAGCCGCCCGGCCCGATGCGGATATTCTTGGTCTGCATCAGGGCCTGCGCGATCAAGAGGTCCGGCGTGGGATTGGGTTCCCAGGGCGCGGTGTGGTGCTCGCCGACCCAGGCCTCCTGATAGCCGAGCTCGTCGAGCCAGCGCATGACCTGCAGGTCCCAGTCGTTTCCTTCCTTCAGGCCGCACTCCGGCGGATGCGAAGGCATCGTGAAATAGCCGATCTGCATGGGTTTCCTCTCCATAATTGACGCGTCTTGTTGCGCGGTTCACGGATGTGAGTGGGGAGGCTTCAGCAAGCGCTGTGCCAGCGCGTGTTGCGCGTCAGCCTTGCGAGAAAACGCTGGTTTGCGGCCGCAATAGCCGATATCCCGGGTCAGATTTGCGAAAGCGTCGTCTCATTGTCGCGAGACGGCGTCTTGCCGGTGAGACGAAGGATACGCGCCACGATGACCGAACCCGCCTATGTCGCGGTGGACTGGGGCACCTCCAGCTTTCGCCTGTGGCTGGTCGACCGGGCCGGCCATGTCCTGGCCGAACGCCGCAGCAGCGAGGGCATGCTGGCGGCGGCCAAGGCCGGATTTTCCGGCGTGCTGCAATCGCACCTTGCCGCTGTCGATGCGCCCGCGCATCTGCCCGTCCTCGTCTGCGGCATGGCCGGCGCCAAGACCGGCTGGGTCGAGGCCGGCTATGTCGACACGCCGGCGCCGCTTGCAGTGATCCTGAAGCAGGCCGCGCGCGTGCCGGGTGAGGCGCGCGACATCCGCATCCTTCCCGGCATCGCGCAGCGCGACGCAAAAGCACCCGATGTGATGCGCGGCGAGGAGACCCAATTGCTCGGCGCGCTCGGTCTCGAATCGGCTGGCGACGCGCTGGTCTGCATGCCGGGCACCCATTCGAAATGGGTATGCGTCAAGGACGGCACGGTCGCGCATTTCTCCACCTTCATGACCGGCGAGCTCTTCAGCGTCGTCTCGCGCGAGACGATTCTGTCGCTCGCGGTCGCGGGCGCCGACGATGCCGAGGATATCGCGAGCTTCCAGGCGGCGGTGAAAGCCGCGCATGACGCGCCAGCCTTTGCCGCCAATCTCCTGTTCACGGCGCGCTCGCGCCAGCTATTGTTCGGCGGCACGCCGGCCGCAGCGCGTGAGACGTTGTCGGGCACGCTGATCGGCGCCGAGCTTGCCGCTGGCCTCTCCGGCAGTGTGCCGAAAACCAGCGTCACGCTGATCGCCTCGGGACGGCTCGCGACGCTGTATCGGCAAGCCTTTGAGGCGCTGTCGGTGACGGTTGCGTTGATCGATGCGGACGACGCCGTTCGCCGCGGCCTGTCGATGGCGGCCGCCGCGATCTGGACGAATTGAGAAGGATTTTCGAGATGAGCGTTCCATTTCCGCCGATGCAGCGTCCGCTGGTCGCGATCCTGCGCGGCATCAAACCGGAGGAGACCGAGGCGATCGTCGGTGTGCTGATCGAGGCCGGCATGACCGCGATCGAGATCCCGCTGAACTCGCCCGACCCGTTCCGTTCGATCGCCACGGCCGTGAAGCTCGCGCCGGCTAATGTGCTGATCGGCGCCGGTACGGTGCTGGCGACCGCCGATGTGGATCGCCTCAACGATGTCGGCGGTAAACTGATGGTCTCGCCGAACGTCGATACGCTGGTGCTCGCGCGTGCGCATCAATACGCCATGGTGACGTTGCCGGGCGTGTTCTCGCCGACCGAAGCGCTGCTTGCGGCGCGCTCCGGCGCATCGGGTTTGAAGTTCTTTCCGGCGAGCGTGCTCGGCGCATCGGGTATTGCCGCGATCAAAGCCGTGCTTCCTCCAGGTGTCATGATCGCCGCGGTCGGCGGCGTCTCGGATCAGAATTTTGCCGAATACATCAAAGGCGGCGTCACCGCGTTCGGGCTCGGTTCCAGCCTCTACAAGCCCGGCATGTCGGCGGCCGATGTCGCTTCTCTCGCAAAGGTGACGATCGCGGCCTACGATCGGGCGATTGCGAAAGACTGAGTCCCCGATAAACAAGCAGTGATCCTGTCATAGCTTATTGTGCCGCATTGTGTCGCGATGTTGATATTCGCGCACCGTAAACATGCGACTGGCTGAATCAGGAGACCGACATGGCGATCAACAACGTGGCCGATCTGTTCGTGGCAACGCTCGAACAGGCCGGCGTCAAGCGCATCTACGGCATCGTCGGCGACAGCCTGAACGCGATCACCGAGGCGCTGCGCCGCCGCGGCACCATCGAATGGATCCATGTCCGTCACGAGGAGGTCGCGGCGTTCGCGGCGGCCGGCGAAGCCGAGATGACCGGCAGCCTTGCGGTTTGCGCCGGCTCCTGCGGCCCAGGCAATCTGCATCTGATCAACGGACTGTTCGACGCGCATCGCAGCCGCGTTCCCGTGCTCGCTATTGCGGCGCAGATCCCGTCCTCCGAGATCGGCGGCGGCTATTTCCAGGAAACCCATCCGCAGAATCTCTTCCGCGAATGCAGCCACTACTGCGAGCTGGTGTCGGATCCGAGCCAGCTTCCGTTCGTGCTGGAGAATGCGATCCGTGCGGCCGTGGGCCTGCGCGGCGTTGCCGTCGTGGCGATGCCCGGCGATGTCGCGTTTCGCTCGCCGCCGAAGCGCGCGCTGTCGACGAATCGCGGGCTTGCGCTGTCGGCACCGAAAGTCGTGCCGCAGGCCGACGAGCTGAAGGCGCTTGCCGATCTCCTCAATGCCAATGAGCGCATCACCCTGTTCTGCGGCCGCGGCTGCGCCGGCGCGCATACGCCGCTGATGCAGCTCGCGGAGGCGCTGCAGAGCCCGATCGTGCATGCACTTGGCGGCAAGGAGCATGTCGAATACGACAACCCCTACGACGTCGGCATGACCGGCTTCATCGGCTTCTCCTCGGGCTACGCCGCCATGCATGCCTGCGACGCGCTGGTGATGCTGGGCACGGATTTTCCCTACAAGCAGTTCTTCCCCACCGATTGCCAGATCGCGCAGATCGACATCCGCCCGGAAAATCTCGGCCGCCGCGCCAAGATCGATCTCGGCCTCGTCGGCGACGTCAAGCTCACCATCGAGGCGCTGCTGCCGCTGCTCAAGCCCAAGACGCAGCGCAAGCATCTCGACGATGCCATCGCGCACTACAAGAAGGCGCGCGAAGGACTCGATTCGCTCGCCAAGGGCACGCCCGGCAGCAAACCGATCCATCCGCAATATCTGGCAAAGGTCATCAGCGACCACGCTTCCGAAGACGCCGTCTTCACCGCCGATGTCGGCACGCCCACCGTGTGGGCCGCGCGTTATCTCGACATGAACGGCCGTCGCCGGCTGATCGGCTCCCTTGTGCATGGCTCGATGGCCAATGCGATGCCGCAGGCGATCGGCGCGCAGGCCGCCCAGCCCGGCCGTCAGGTGATCTCGCTGTCGGGCGATGGCGGCTTCACCATGCTGATGGGCGATTTGATCACGCTGACGCAGATGAAGCTGCCGGTGAAGGTGGTCGTCTTCAACAACGGCGTGCTCGGATTCGTCGCGCTGGAGATGAAGGCCGCCGGCTTCGTCGACACCAATGTCGATCTCGAGAATCCGGACTTCGCGGCGATGGCGCGCGCGATGGGCATCTTTGCGAAGCGCGTCGAGGACCCCGGCGAGCTCCCCGGCGCGATGAAGGAGATGCTGGCCCATAACGGGCCGGCACTGCTCGACGTCGTCACGGCCAAGCAGGAATTGTCGATGCCGCCGACCATCACGGCCGAACAGGTCAAGGGCTTCAGCCTCTGGGTGCTGCGCGCGGTGATGAGCGGCCGTGGCGACGAGGTCATCGATCTCGCGAAGACGAATCTGCTGTCGCGGTGATTCAGCCGAGGCGGTTTGTTCACCTCTCCCGAAGGGAGAGGTCGGATCGCATTGAAAATGCGATCCGGGTGAGGGGTTCTTGTCTCAGTGAGTGCCGCGGCCCCTCACCCGGATTGCTCAGGCGCGCAACTGCGCGCCATAGCAATCCGACCTCTCCCCCATGGGGAGAGGTGGACATCGCCTCAGCCCCGCTTCGCAGACGGCAACGGCAAGCGCTCGTGGCGGCGCTGCAAGCGCTGCCAGTGCAGCACGATGCCGATCAGCATGGCCGGCATGAAGCCGAGCACGAGCAGCCAGAGCGGCAGCTCCTTCGGCGAGACGAAGGCGATCGCGATGTCCGAGATCAGCCAGAGCGCGGCGAACATCACCGCGAAATCGGTGCGCGGGCAGCGCAGATAATAGAAGACCGCGGTGATGACGATCGCGGGGCCGATCGCGATGGCGATCATCACCGCCGTCAGCTCCTTCGGCGTCAGCACGTCGAGCATGAGCGCCGCCAACAGCCAGATGGCGGCGAACATGGCGACGATGTCGATCGGATGCCGCAACCCAATACCTTTCGAAGGTAACGCGCTATCGTTGTGGTTCCAAACCCCGGCCGTCAAGTAAAATACGCCTATTCCTCGTCGTTTCCAGGCGTCGGCCGCAGCATGAAATGGCCGAAGGCGGTGGCGATCGGCTTGTCGGCATCATCCTGCCAGGCGCGCGCCTCGAAGGCGACGATGCGGCGGCCCTGTTTCACGATCGACACATTCGCAAACGTATCGAGCGCGCGGCCGGAGCGTAAGTAGTTGACGGTGAGTCCGATCGGCTTGGGCGGCGCGACCGTGCCAAGCTCGCGCGCCACCCCGATGATGGCGGTGGTCTCGAGGAACGCGCCGGTCATGCCGCCATGGATCGCGGGCAGGATCGGATTGCCGATGATGATTGGCGAGAACGGCATCGCCAGCGTGCCGTCCGCATTGATGCGGATGCCGAGGGCGCGCGCGAACGGACTGCGGGCGAACGGGCCGTCCGGATCCTCCGGCGCTTCGAGCGTCCGGATATCACGCGAATCCATCCTGCGATCGGCGAGCATGTTGGTGCGGTTGGCGCCGATCATGAAGCAGGCGGTTGCGGTCGCGACCGGATCGTCCTCGGATTCCTGATAGGCGGTGGAGCGAACGAAGGCGATCGAGCGCGTGGTCCGATAGCAGACCGAATGCGCCTTGATGTCGAGGCCCGGCGTTGCCGGCTTCTGGTAGTCGATGCGCAAATCCAGGGTTGCGATCGCGCGCGTGCCGTCGAGCGCAAGTTGCACGGCCATGCCGCAGCTCTCGTCCAGCATCGCGGTGACGACGCCGCCGTGCAGCACGCCAGTCTCGGTGTCGCCGACGAAGACGGGACGGTAGGGCAGGCTGGACCAAGCTTCGCCGGGCGCGAAGCGGTCGAGCTGGAGCCCGCTGATATGCCCGTAATCGGACCGGCGGCCTCGGATGGCCTCGGCGAGTTCCTCGAACGGGAGCGTGGCAGGTGGCTCGGACATGGCAACGTTCTAGACCAGTGCCGGGCGCCGCGCAAAACCCCGCAACAATCTGAAGCGCGATCTCGTCGCGCTTACGGCCGGTTTGGCCTCGACAGGGCCGGCCGAAGCAACGATGGTGGGCGCTTCGTTCGTTCGACCAGCCGTAAGGAGTGCCCATGGCCGACCCCGAAACGCCCGCCGCCAACCCGGGGCCCGTCACCATTTCCAGCTCGAGCTCGGAACGAGCGCCGATCATCTACTTCGACGGCGCCTCCTGCTTCGGCCACCACAACGGTGCGATCCAGATCGAACTCGCCGCGAACCTCTTGATGCCGGTTGGGGCCGCCGTCAGGGTCGACGTGGTCCAGACCGCGCATCTGCGCTGCAGCGTCGCCGCCGCGCTGGCCTTGCGCGAAGCGCTCGACAAGGCGCTGGCGATGTACAAGCAGGGCCAGCAGCAGAGCCCGGAGGAGATCCCGGCGGTGAAGAACTGAGGCTGCGCAGCAGTTTCAGTGTGGCGCAGGTACTACCGTCGATCGTCCCGCCGCGCTAATCTCGTCGGAGCGCCGTGGAGGCTCCGATGCCGGATGCAGAACCGAGATCTGTCGCTCCGTTCTGGGTGACATCGCCCTTGCTGCTGGCCCTTGTCGGGCTAGTCGGCACGGGAGTCGGCGCGGTCTTGCAGGGCTTCTGGAACACACGGCTCGAGCGCGAGAAATTCGAGTTCTCTCTGATCGAGAAAGCGCTTGCCGTGGCTGACAAGAAAGAGGCCGCGCAGAATCTCAAATTTCTGGTGGACGCGGGGCTGATCAACCAGTTCAGCGCGGAGAAAATCTCCGCGTTGGCGCAGAACCCGCAGGCGCTGCCGGACTTCGCCGCCCCGCGCGATGTGATCCCTCCAAGGGTCGGCAAGACGGCTTTGTTGCGCCTGGGCACGTACAAGGGCGCCATCGATGATGACGCCGCCGGCGGCGGCTATCGGAGAGCAATCGCGGATTTCCAGGTCGGTCAGGGGCTTCTCGGCGATGGCATCATCGGACCCATCACGTTCGACCGGATCAAGAACGAGTATACGAAGGCAGCAGGCGCCTGGCCGCCGGACGACGCGGCCAAGCCGAAACCGTGAGCGGGTCTCCGCTTATCCGTTTACGACGTGCACCTTCGGTCTCTTCCCGCCGTTCCACTTGCCGTCAAGCGCGCGCTCGATCTGGGCGGCCAGTTGGAGCAGGAGGCCGTCATTGGCCTGCTTGGCGATCGCCTGGATGCCGAGCGGCAGGCCGTGGTCCTGCGCGGCCATCGGCAGCGAGATCGCGGGCATGCCGCAGAGATTGGCGAGCGGGGTGAAGGCGAAGAAGCGCCAGAGATTGCCAAACCAGTCGAGCACGTCGGGGTTGTCGGAGATGGTGAGGTATTCCCTGGTGCCGACCTTCGGCGTCGGCAGCGCCGTGATCGGCGTCAGGATCACGTCCCATTGCTCGAAGAACGCGCCGAAGCCGCGCGAGGTCGTGTTGAACACGCCCTGCATCTTGGCGCGCTCGGCGAAGGTGGTGTGACGGCCGGCTTCCCAGATCCGGATGTTCATGGGCTCGATCAGATCTTCCGGCGGCTTTTCCAGCCCGCGCGCGGCGAGCATGTTGGAGATCACCACGGCAAAGTTCGAGATGTAGCACAGCGTCTGCGCCTCGAACGCGGCGCGGAAGTCGAGCGCGGGGAGTGCGTAATCGACGTGATGGCCGAGACCTTCGAGAAAGCGGCCGGTCTTCTCCAGCTCGGCGGCAAGCTCCGGCGTCGCCTTGTAGTCGCCCCAGCTGTGCGACAGCGCGATGCGCAGCTTCGAGGGATCGCGCTTGATCATCTCGCTGTAAGGCTGCGCCGTGGTCCAGAACGGCATGAACTCGCCGGGTGCCGGTCCCCTTGCATGATCGACGAAGGCGGCGGTGTCGCGCACGCTGCGCGACTGGCAGCCCTGGATCGAGACAAGGCCGGTGAGGTCGGACATGTGCGGGGCCAGCGAGAACACGCCGCGCGAAACCTTCAGGCCGATATTGCCGTTGACGCCGGCGGGAATGCGGATCGAGCCGCCGCCGTCGGTCGCATGCGCGATCGGCACCACGCCGGCCGCGACCATTGCGGCGCTGCCCGCCGACGAGCCGCAGGTGGTGTAGTCGGTATTCCAGGGATTGCGCGTCACGTAGACCGCGGGATTGTCGGCCGACGAGCACACGCCGAATTCCGGAGTCGTGGTGCGCCCGATCAGATTGAGTCCGGCCTGGCGGAATTTGCCGGTGAGGAAGGTGTCGGCCGCGGCGCGATTGTCGCGCATCAACAGCGAGCCCATCTCCTGGAGCCGGCCCTTCATGGTCGGCCCGAGGTCCTTCATCAGGAAGGGCAGGCCGGCGAAGGGACCGGCGAGATTGGCGCCGTCCTTGGCGGGATCGGCGATCACGTCCTCGAACAGCTCGACCACGCCCGACAGCGTCGGGTTGACTTTAGCCACGGCGGCCGCGGCCTGACGCGCCAATTCCTTTGCCGTCAGCTCGCCCTTGCGGACGCGCGCCGCCAGGCCAACGCCATCGTGCTGCGTCCACTCGTTCCAGGTCATCGGCAAAGTCATGAAGTCAAAATCCCCTTGAGGTGTCGCGTCACCTTTTTCGCAAGGGCCCGCGTTTATCAACTGAGCCGGCGCGAAGGGCAGGGTTGCGCCGGGCGGAGAGGTGGCCGCTCAATCCGGCATGATCCGGAAGAGTGCGCAGCGGTTTTCCGACAAGATCATGCCCAAACAACAACCTGAAGCGCGATGTCAATCGCGCTTTAGATCAGCCGCGCGATCGCCGCAACCGGGCCGCCACCGGCCGGCCCCTGATGCTCGGCCCCGCCGGACACATAGACCGCGCCCGTGCCGGCAAGGCCCGCGATCAGGCCGCCGACCGCCGCGCGGGCGTGGCGCGTCGAGCTGATGTCGGTGTCCTCGAGCATGGTATGGCGGTAGCCGCGCACGGTGCCGTCAGGCGAGGCCTCGGCCTTGGCGAAAATGTTGACGAGCTCGCGGCCCGGCAGCGGTGTGCTTCCAAGCCCCACGCTGTTCAAGGCAGATGTCACTGCTGCGGCATCGATGGCATCATCCATCACGGCGTGTCCGATCTCGAATTCGCTCGCGGAGGACGCCGAGTTGCCGAGCACGATGACGACGTTGTGCATCAGCTCGATCCCCGACGAGGTCGAGGCGACCTTCGAGAACAGGTCGTAGCGCCGCAGTACGTGTTCGTCGCGGACCTCGGGCGCGATCTCGCCGAGCGCAACGCCAACACCGAGCGCGGAAGCGCCGCGCGAATAGGCCATCGAGCTGTAGGCGCTCGTGGTCACCGTCTTGTTGCCGCGCGCGGCTGCCGCCTCGACGCGCTCGCTGGTGAGCAGCGGGCATTTGATCTGCACGAAATGGACGTCGGCCGAGTCGGAAATGCCGGCATCCGCCATTGCGGCTTTCACCGCCTTGCCCGTCTCCATGATCTGCGCGGAGCGGCCAAGCTCCTCAGGCAGGAAATCGCGTGTGTGTGCCATGCCGATGCTGAGCCGCTTGCCGGACAGGTCTGCCGGGCGCTCGGCCTCTTGCCGCGTGAACACCGTGATGTGCGGGCTGAGCACGCCTTCGGTCCCGCCCGACATCACGAAGGCGATGCGCTGCTCGACTGCCTCCGGCGACAGACCAAGTTTCGGCGCCAGCGCCGCGCACAGCGCCGCAACGGCATATTCCCGGGTGAAATCATTGACGCCGCCATTGCCCTCGGTCTTGCCGAGGATGGCAAGGATCGATGCGGGATCGATCGCGCCCGAGCCGATCAGGCTCATGAGGCCGGAAACGTCGCCGGGGCCTTTGGTGGTTATCTTGAAGACGCCGACCGAAGTGGTGGGCATTAAAGTCCTCACATGGAGTTCGGTGGTCCGGCAGAGCCAACAGCCGTGGAACGGAGGCTGATGTCAAGCGGCAAGCGCTCATCTCCGACCGTCACCCTGAGGTGCTCGCCTCTTCGGCGAGCCTCGAAGGGCGACGGCCCCG
>NZ_JACOFR010000021.1 GCF_019455385.1 Bradyrhizobium sp. BR 10289 | reverse complement strand
GACAACCTCATTCTGGCACAACTGATGCCGTAGGGGGCCGTCCACACCATCAGAATGCCGCGATATGGGCCCCGGCTCTGCAGCGCACCGCTGAAGTAGCGCTGCGCTGCGTCCGGGGCACGAGACAGGAAATGAAGATGCGTTTTGCCGCAATCGCCGACGTCCACGGAAACTATCTCGCGCTGGAGGCGGTGCTTGCCGACATCCGCGCGCAGGGCATCTCCGACATCGTCAATCTCGGCGACATGCTGAGCGGTCCGCTCGACGCAAAGCGCACCATCGAGATTTTGATGAAGCTCGATGCGGTGAATGTGCTCGGTAATCACGACCGCTATCTGCTCGACCGTCCGCCCGAGAAGATGGGCTCTTGGGATCGTCCCGCTTATGAAGCCCTCGATGCCGCGCAACTCGACTGGCTGCGCACGCAGCCGATGACGCGAATCTACCGCGGCGAGGTCTTTCTCTGCCACGCGACGCCCGAGGATGACGAGATCTATTGGCTCGACACCGTGCATCCGGACGGTACGGTCGCGCTATCGCCTCTCGATCGCATCGAGCAGTTCGCGCAAGGCATCACACAGTCGCTGATCCTCTGCGCTCACACGCATCTTGCGCGGGCGGTGCAGTTGCGAGATGGCCGGCTGATTGTCAACCCCGGCAGCGTCGGCAGCCCCGGCTATCGCGACGTGCATCCGTTCCCGCATGTCGTCGAAGCCGGCACGCCGGATGCGCGCTATGCGATTCTTCAGCCGACGGTCGGGGGCTGGCAGGTGACGTTTCGCCACGTCGCCTACGATAACGAAATGATGGCGCAGCTGGCGCGCCGCAACAATCAGCCGGAGCTGGCGAACGCACTCGCGACCGGGTGGATCGGGTAGTACCGTCGCATATTTCCTTACACCGTCATTCCGGGGCGATGCGCAGCATCGAACCCGGAATCCATTTCACCGCAGAGAATGCGGCCCGATGGATTCCGGGTTCACGCTTCGCGTGCCCCGGAATGACACGCGGCAGGTAGCGCCGGGCAGGACAAAACGGGCACGGCAAACCAAAACGGCCGGCTTTCGCCGGCCGTTCCAAAACATTTCGATCTCACCGCGGCTCACACCGCCGACGTGATCCACTGCTGGAGCTTCGCCTTCGGCGCGGCGCCGACCTGGCGGGAGGCCATCTCGCCGCCCTTGAAGATCATCAGGGTCGGGATCGACATCACGCCATACTTCGACGCGGTCTTCGGGCTTTCGTCGACGTTGAGCTTGACGATCTTGACCTTGTCGCCCATCGCGCCGGCGATCTCGTCGAGGGCAGGGGCGATCATGCGGCAGGGGCCGCACCATTCGGCCCAGAAATCGACGACGACGGGGCCGTTTGCCTTGAGCACTTCGGCTTCGAAATCGGTGTCGGAAACCTTGCCAACGGCCATGGGAGTACCTCACTCGGTTGAAAGAGAATCGGCGCGACGTGGAATCGCGCCGGGGATCATGGTCCCAACCTATGAACGGCCCCTTGCCGGGTCAAGGACGCTCACGCCGACATGAATGGATGCCAGCGCCGCGTCCAACGCGGGGGCTGAAATCTCCATATATTCAAGGGCCTCGGTCCAGAGCAGGACCGCCCGGATGGGCTTTTGGGGATAAAGCCGTCCCAGCACCGCCCGGTACAGCGCCAGCTGCCGGACATAGGCGGCGGGCGCCTCGGCGGCGCTTCTGGGCGCCGCCTGGTTGGTCTTGAAATCGACGATCAAAACCTCCTCGGGGCGAACGACCAGCCGGTCGATCTGCCCCGACACAAGGGCCGGCGAACCGCCGGGGCGGTCGAGCTTGCCGACAATCGAGACCTCGGCCCGGCTGCCGGCGGCAAAGACGGCGGCAAAGCGCGGCTCGGCGATCAAGGCGAGCACCTTGTCGGCGAGCGCTGTGCGGTCGGCCTCCGCCCACTCTGCGGCATTGCGGCTCATGAAGCCGAGCGCGGCCTCGCGTCGGCGTTCGGTGGCGATGTCGGGCAGCGACTGCAGCAGCCGATGCACCAGCGTGCCGCGTTGCAGCGCGAGGGCACGCGACTGCACCGATTCGCCGGTCCGTACGCTGCGGCCTTCCTCGGCCGACTGGCCGGAGGGGCGCACCGGATCGTCCTCGATGGTCTCGCTCGGCGCCGGCGTCCGCAGCCAGTCCGGCAGCGCGATGGACTGGTCTAGGGATGTCGCGGGTGTACCGAGCGCGACGACATCCTCCGGACGGGCGAAGCGGGTCACCTTGCCGAGCGGCGTCTCGATCGTCTCCTTGTTCAGCCCCGAGCCGGATAGTCCGGTGTTGATGAGGTCGTACCAGCTCAGCTTGCGCACCGTCCGCATGTTGCCGGGCATGCAGCCGCCGACGATCAGCCGGTCAGCCGCGCGCGTCATCGCGACATAGAGCAGGCGGCGATATTCGTCCTCGGTCTCCTCGATCATCGCCTTGCGCGCGTCGGCGACGGGCTTGGGATCGTCGGCCTTGCGGCCGGCCCAGACCACGACCTCGCCGCCGTTGCCGCGGGGAACGTTGATCAGCCGAACCCGCTGCGAATCCGCCGGCGATGATGTGGTGTCGACCATGAACACGACCGAGGCCTCCAGGCCCTTGGCGCCGTGCACGGTCATCACCCGAACCTCGTCGCGCGAAATCTCCATGTCGCGCTTCACTTCGGTGTCGGCCGAGCGCAGCCAAGCCATAAAACCCTGCAGCGAGGCCGGCGCCTTGCGCTCATAGTTCAGCGCGAGCTCAAGGAACTCGTCGAGCGCGTCGTTGGCCTCGTGGCCGAGCCGGCGCAGGATGCGGGCGCGGCCGCCGTCGCCGCCGAGCAGCCAAGCGTAGAATGCGAACGGCGTCTCCTCGCGCGCACGGCTCTCGCAGGCTTCGAGGCGACGCAGAACAGTCGCGAACTTCTCAGCCGTCGCCGCGTGTTCGCCCAGCGCGCGGCGCAGCGATCCCTTGCGGCCATGGGCCAGCGTAAACAAATCGTCGTCATCGAGCCCGAACAGCGGGCTCTTCAGCGCCACCGCGAGCGCGAGGTCGTCCTGCGGCAGCAGCAGCGCGTCTGCGAGGTTCATCAAATCGATGATGCCGATATGCTCGGTCAGCTTGAGCCGGTCGGCGCCGGCGACGGGAACGCCGGCATGCTTCAGCGCCTGGATCACCGCGTCGAACGCATTGCCGCGCCGGCGCACCAGGATCAGCATGTCGCCGTAACGGAGCGGGCGGCGCTCGCCTTCGTGTCCCGTCAGCGTGCCGCTTTCGACCAGCCGCTTGATCTCGGCCTGGATCCTGCGCGCGAGCTTGACCTCGGGGCTGGTGGCGGCAACGCCGTCGAACGGCGCGCGCCAGCCCTCGATCTCCTGCCGGTCGTCGGCCTCCGCGAGATCCCACAGCTCGATCACGCTCGGGCCGGCATCGGCGAGCGCATTGTGCAGGGGATGGCCGATCTCGACCGAATGGATGCTCTTGTAGATCTGGGGATCGCGGAAGACGTGGTCGACCGAATGCAGGATCGCGGCGCCCGAGCGGAACGAATAGGTGAAGGCGACCGGATCGAATTTCAGACCGGCTGCCGTGAACTTGCGATGCAGCTCGCGCTTGCGCGCGTCGAATTCGTGGGGGTCGGCGCCCTGGAACGAGAAGATCGACTGCTTCTCGTCGCCGACCGCGAACACCGTGCGGTTCAGCCCCTCGCGCGCGCCTTCGCCTGCGGTGAACTCCGAGATGATGTGGGCGACAATGTCCCATTGCCGCGGGCTGGTATCCTGAGCCTCATCGATCAGGACGTGATCGACGCCGCGGTCGAGCTTGTAGTGCACCCAGCCCGAGGAGACGCGGTCGAGCATCGCCAGCGTCTTGTCGATGAGGTCGTCATAGTCGAGCAGCCCGCGCTCCTGCTTCTCGCGGCGGTAGTTGGCCGCGGCGGCAGTCGCGATGTGCAACAGGGCCGCAGTGCGATCGCGCATCGTGACCGCGCGCCGTTTCTCGATCAATCCGGCGAGGCGAGACACCTCGTTCTCGAACAGGCGGGCGACGGATGGGTTTTGCTCGCAAAACTTCTTGGTCAGCACGGACTTGCGCGGCGATTTGTCGTCGGTGAGGAAGACGCAGAGATAGGCATCGACCTGCGCGGCGCCGGAAAACACCTTGGCCTCGCGAAGGCGGCTCGCCTGATCATTGTCGGACTTGCTGCCGTCCTGCAGCGCGAGGGCGATATCGTCCCAGCGCGAGCGCGGCAGATACGGGCCGTCGAGAATCTCCGTCTCGACGTCCTCGAGGCGGTCCGCGGCGTCAACGCCCAGCACCGCCGCCATCTGCGCGGCGGCGGCTTCGGCGTTGCCGGCTTCGTCGGTCCAGGCCATGAAATGATCGCGGCTCAGGCAAGCCTCGCGCACGACCTCCTTGAAGGTGACGTCGGCGGCGCTCGCCATCGCGGTCAGCAGCGCGCGGCCGGTAATGCTATCGGGCGCGCGCGCGGCCTCCAAAAACACCTTCAGATTGGCGCGCTCCATCATGTCGTTCTGGTCGCGATCGTCGATGACGGCGAAGCGCGCAGGCACATTGGCCTCGAACGGAAACTGCTGAAGCAGGCGCGTGCACAGCGCGTGGATGGTCTGCACCTTCAATCCGCCCGGGGTCTCGAGCGCGCATGCGAACAGCTTTCGCGCTTTGCGCCGCAAGTCGCGATCGGGATGAGGAATGCCAACCGCCTTGATCGCTCCGTTGAGCGCCTCATCATCGAGCGTCACCCAATGGCCAAGCGTGGTGAACACGCGCTCGGCCATGTTGGCGGCGGCGGCCTTGGTGAAGGTGATGCAGAGGATCTTTTCCGGCGGCACGCCTGACAGCAAGAGGCGGATCACGCGCTGTACCAGCACATGGGTCTTGCCCGAGCCGGCATTGGCCGACACGAAGGCCGAGGCCGTCGGATCCGATGCGCGCGCCTGCCGCGCACGCACCTCGTCAGGGATGGGGCGGGGCAGCTTCACCATTCCTCGATCCCCAGGCCGCCGGCCGCGGACCATTCCTTGATCCGGGCGAGATCGTCATAGGCGCCGTAGCGGTTGGTCCACATCGGCAGGTTGAGCGAGGTGTAGGGCTGGTTCTCGTCGTCGAAGGCGCGGATCAATGCCTCAAGCTTGGCGCGCGCTTCCGCCGCCGCCGTGTCAGGCGGCTGCGGCTCGTCGCCCGGCCTGTATTTGAGCTCGAGGATGCGTTCCTCGCCGGGCGGATTGTTGCCGCTGAGGCGGACATAGACGAGCTGGCTCACGGATGCGCCGGCGTCGATGTCGGGGAAACCGCCCTCGCGCAGGATCGCGGCTTCCAGCGTCAGCTGCGGCGACAGGCCCATGCGGACCTGCTTGCCGGTCGGCGGCTGGCCCGTCTTGTAGTCGAGAATGGCGTAGCCGCCGCCTTGGCGCCGCTCGATGCGGTCGGCGCGGGCGGACAGGGTGAAGCTGCGCGCGGGATCGAGCCGGATCGAGATCTCGCCGCGCGTCTCCGCCTTGATCGCTTCGATCGTCTTGCGCCGTGCCGTCTCCCATTCGCCGAACCAGCGCGCGATGCGCTGGAAGCGCGGCCACCACAAGGCCTTGGCCTCGGGGCGCTCCATCAGTGGTGCAAAATGCTTCTCGCCGATCGCGCGCAGCAGGCGTGCGGGATCGTCGGGAAGGCGCGTCGCGTAGGCCTCGGTGAATTCGCCGATCGCATCGTGGATCGCTGAGCCGCGGTCGGCCGCCGACAGCGGCATGTCGACGGGATCGAGCGCGTCGAGCCTCAGAATGTACCTTGCGTAGATCGTGTAGGGGTCGCGCAGCCAGTCCTCGATCGCGGTCACGGACATGCCGAGCGGCCGCGTCGCGCGCGGCGGCCGCGGCTCGGGCTGCTTGACCGGCTTGACCTCGGCGGGCTGATCGAGCGCACTCGCAAACCGCACGTATGTCTCGCCGGCGCGAACGGCCGCCTTCCAGAGCTCGTCGCCTGCCACCGCTTCCAGCCGGTGCAGGAAGCGTGAGGCCACCGCGGGCGCACCGCCGGCCTTGGCGGAATGGGTGAGGATCACCTCCTCGCCGCCGAGCAGTTGCGCGAAGTCGTGGGCGGAGAGGCCGATACGGCGCTCCGGCAAATCGAGACCGAGCTCGTGCCGCATCGGCCGGCTCAGCCAGGGATCAATCCGCGGCGCCGGCGGCCAGACGCCCTCGATCAGGCCGCCGATGATGATGCGGTCGGCCTGCATCAGGCGCGATTCCAGCGGACCGTAGATCTGCAGGCGCGCGCCCGGCTTGTCGCGCCGCCGCACCGCGCGGTCGCTGAACGCGGTCTGGAACAGGTCGGCATAGTCGGGCAGCGTCACCATCAAGCCGCTGGTGGTGCCGCCGCGCAGGAGATCGTCGAAGGCGCTTGCGAGCGCGAGCCCTTCCCGCTCCTCGAAGGCGAGCGGAATGCCCTGCTCGTCGCGCGACAGCTCGATCATGATCTCGCGATGCCGGTGCGCGAGCTCGGCGAAGTCGAACGGTTTCAGCGGTGCGAGGCTCTCGATCGGTGCCAGGGCTTTCTGCAAGGCATCGACCAGCGCCTGGATGCGATCGAGATCTTCCGCCTTGAGTCGCGCGCGCGGCTCGGCCTTGTGCAGCGCGGAGACTTCGCCGCGCCCCAGTTTTGTCAGCTCGTCGCGAAAGCGGTTGAATTCGCGTAGCAAGCCACTGCTCGCCGCAGGCGGGCGCGTGCCGCGCAGGACCGCGAGCTCGAGGCCTTCGATCTCTGCTTTCCATCCGCCGGCCGCGCGGCCGAGCCGGCACAGCGGATGCTTCAGCATCGCCAGCAGCGTCGGCGGCTCCAGGCCCTTCGTCGCCGCTTCCGCCACAAGCCGCGCAAAGATGCCGGCTGAGGTTTCCATCAGGACGTCGCCGCCGGAATCGTCGAAGGCGAGATCCCATCGCGTCAGCGCGGCCATCACCCGCCGCGCCAGCGCGCGGTCCGGCGTCACCAGCGCCGCGGATTTGCCGAGATGCCGCGCCTCGCGCATCGCAATGGCGATCGCGAGCGCTTCCATTTCGGGGTTGGGCGCTTCGACGACCGCGAGGTTTTTCATGCCGCTCGCGATCTTCGCCGCGACATCGGGCTGCTTCAGCCGATCGTGCCAGACTTCCGTCTTGTCCGAAGGCCGCATCGATTCCGAGGCCAGCAGATCGCGGCCGTTTTCGGCGGGCGACTGGAGGATCTCGACGTCGCTGCGCTTGATGCCGAAGCGATCCAGCAGCGCATGCATGGCATATTGCGGATGGTTCGAGGTGGGATTCTCGGTGATGCCCAGCAGGTCCCTGCTGCCGCCGATGCTGCGCCAAGCATCGTCGTCGAGATCGGTGTCGAGGCCCGGCAGCACCACGGCGCCATGCGCAAGCTGTGCGACCGCGTGCAGGAATTTTGCAGTGGCGGGCATCGAGCCGGTCGAGCCGGCCGCGATCACGGGGCCATGAGGATGCGCGGTCAAACGCCTGGCTTCGGCAGCAATCAGCAGATCGCGCCGCGCCGCGGGCTCGATCCGGTTGATCTCGGCGAGATGAGCGGGCCAAGTCTCGCTGGCGATGTTCAGGAACTGGAGTGAATGCTGCCAGTATTGATCAAGCTGATCCGGCACCAGGCCTCGAAGCTTGCTCCAGTCGACGCCGCGCGTCACCATGTCGTCGATCAGGCGCGCGAGATCGCCGGCCAATGCCAGTGTCGAGGCGGGGCCGCCGACGACGAGCGGTGAGAGTACGGGACGCCTCGCCCAGGCGGCGACGAGCTGCGCCAGCGTCAGCCGCCGTTCGAGTTCGCCGAGCCGCGGCGGAATGTCGAGCGGCGTGCTGCCTGAAAACTGCTGCTCGCCCTCATCGGCGAAGGCGAGCTCGTCCTCGTCGATGTCGCCGAGCGCGACGATGCGCGGCAGCACGACCGCGTCGGCCTTCATCTCGTCGAGGAAGATCTCGCGGACGACGCGCATGGCGCGACGGGTCGGCAGATACAGCGTGGCGTCGGCCAGCCGCGCCGGTTCCTTGCGCGCCTCGAATCCCTCCACCAGCCGGCCGTCCAGCAGAGCCGAGACGATCGTGCGCAGGAACGGAACTGAGAGGGGAACGCTGAAGACGCGCATGGACTGCCTGATTCGAAGGATCAGGCAATATAGGGAGGTGGAGTCGAATGGTCATGGGGCGGAGCGGTGACTTTCCCCGCTGTTCGCGCGACCACAGCACTCGTGCCCCGGACGCGGCGCAGCACGCAGTGATGCGCCGCTGAGCCGGGGCCCATCCCGCCGCGCGTTGCCGCAGCTCTCTGGGTCCCGGCTCTGCGGAGCGGCACTTCGCGCCGCACCGCGTCCGGGACACGAGAGTGCGCTACGCCACGCTCTCCAGAAACGCCTCTTCCGCGGCGTGCACCGCGTCGGGCGTGCCGACATGCATCCAGACGCCGTCGAGGCGCAGGCCGAACAGGCGCTCCTGCTCACCCGCACGGTCGAACATCTTGGTCAGCGAGAACTCGCCCTGCGGCGCGCCTTCGAAAATCTTCGGCGAGAAGATCGCCGCGCCGGCATAGACGAACGGCACGACCTCCTTCTCCTTGCGCTTGCGCAAGGCGCCGTCGGCCATCATGCCGTAATCGCCGCGGCCGCTATAGCCGATGCTGGTCGCGGTCGGCGCCATCAGCAGCAGGATGTCCATGCGCGCGGGGTCGAAGTTTTCCGCAAGCCGCGTCAGGTTGGAGCGCACGCCGTCGATCCACAGCGTGTCGGAATTGACGTGGAAGAACGGCTCATTGCCGAGCAGCGGCAGCGCCTTCACCACGCCGCCGCCGGTGCCGAGCACCTGGTCGCGCTCGTCCGAGATGGTGACGTGCGGAAGCTGGCGCTTCGCGGTGTGCTCGATGATCTGGTCCGGCAGATAGTGCACATTGACCACGGCCTCGGTCACGCCGGCCTGACCGAGCTTGTCGAGCACGTGGTCGAGCAGCGGTTGGCCCGCGACCGGCACCATCGGCTTCGGCATCTTGTCCGTCAACGGACGCATGCGCAGTCCGAACCCTGCGGCGAGCACCATGGCTTTGGTCGGCTTGACGGACATCCTTCGCTTTCTCAGACCTTGGCCTTCTCAGACCTTCAAATTTCGTGTTCGCAGCAATCCTAACACGGATTTAATCAACCGCATCGCGTCTCAACCGCCTTAATCACCCGCCGTGACGGTTGTGCGACGTGTGTTGCGCTCACGCCCCGACGGCTGTGGAACGCGCCTTTTTCTTCTTGTCGCCGACCTTCAGGAAATTGACGCCGATCTGGTCGCCATTGACCCAGGCCAGCTCGCAGCGCCGGTAGGCAAGTCCGGTGGACGACAGCAGGAGAAAAAATTCCTTCAGATGCAAGCCCTCGACCGAACCGTCGATGGTCAGCTTGGCGCCGCTCTCGGAGACGTCCTCCATGGTGCATTCGCGCCGCCAGGTGCCGTCAATGCCCATCATCTGGGCCGGTATCCCGCGCTCGAAAACAACCCGGCTGTTGCCACGCTGGTCCGTCTTGACCGCCATCTGCCTTGCTCCAGCCCCGTCTTTGTCCGGCTGCCTGCGGGCGATGATACCGATGCGATGGCTAACAGCCGGTAAATCAGGTTCCGGATTGCGGCGGCGGGACGTTCGCCAGATACCAGTCGCGCAGATGCTCCAGCGCCGGATGCGCCAGCGAACGCTGCAGATAGGTCCAGATCCGCGGCTGGTGGCGAAGATAGTGCGGCTTGCCGTCGCGGCGGTTGAGCCGGGCGAAGGTGCCGAGCAGCCGCGTGTTCCGCTGCGCCGACATGATGGCGTAGAGCTCGGCGAAACCGGCCGCATCGAAGCTCGGATCGTCCGCGCGCCGTGCCTTGATGTAGCGCGACAGCAGCGTCAGCTCGACGGTCTCGGGCACGTCGATGCGGGCGTCCTGCAGCAGCGACACCACGTCGTAGGATTTCGGCCCCAGCACGGTGTCCTGGAAGTCGATCACGCCGACGCGTTCGATGCCGGCGCGGTCAGCGAGCCAGATCAGATTGGGCGAGTGATAGTCGCGGATGATCCAGGTCTTCGGCGCGGCCAGCGGCTTCTTGAGCAGCTCGCGCCACATCGCAAAGAATTCTGCACGCTTCTCGTCGCTGAGCGGCGCGTTGCGATCTGGCAGATACCATTCCGGCATCAATCCGATCTCGATCAGCATCGCCTCGATGTCGAAGACGGGAATGGCGTAGCTCTGCCCGTCCAGCGGCAGCGTGTCCGGCAGCGCCTTGCCGTGGAGCATGGCGAGCGCGTCTGTCGCAGCCTCGTAGCGTTCGACGATCGGCCGCGGCGGATCGCCCTCGATCACGCCTTCGATGCCGAAATCCTCACTGATCAGGAAACCGTGGTCGAGATCGACATGATGGATTTTGGGCGCGGACAGTCCCTGCGCGCGCAGGCCCTCGTCGATGGCGACGAACGGCCTGATATTCTCGGCGAGATGCACCGCCGCGCTATAGGATTTTCCGTCGTAGAGCGCCGCACCGTCCGGCCGCTGCGGCGAGTTCATGAGGATGACGATTCCGTCGTCGCGTAAAAGCCTCGCATAGGAGCGTATCGAGGCATCGCCGGCCATGCGCCTGCGCGTTGCATCCATGTAGCCAGATGCGTCGAGGAATTCCCGCAGCGCCTTCAGCCGCGCGACGGTGGCGGCGGCCTTGCCGTAACCGGTGATATCGGCGGCACGCGCATTCGCGCCGAGCGCGGGACGATGCGTCAGAACGATGTCGATCCGATCCTCCGGCATCGCCGACGGCGCGCGCTCCGGCCATTCGATCAGGACCAGCGTGGCCTCGGGCAGCGGCGACAGCCCGATCTCCTCGAGCTCGCTCTCGTCCTCGACGCGGTAGAGATCGGCATGCATTACCGGGAACGGCGGCAGCTCGTAGCCTTGCACCAGCGTGAAGGTCGGGCTCGGCACTTCGAGTTCGTCGTCGCCGGCGAGATAGCGGATCAGCGCGCGGGCGGCGGCAGTCTTGCCGGCACCGAGATCGCCGGTGAGCGTGATGACATCGCCGGGACCGACCAGCAGCGCGAGATCGGCCATCAATTGCGCGGTGGCCGTCTCGTTGACGAGCGCGACGGAGAATGTGGCGGGCGCGCTCATTCGGCGGCGTCGCGATGCGCCGCCTGGTCGGTCGGGAAGTCGCAGATCACGACCGTGCCGCGGCCGACGATCGAATCCACCCGCACCTTGCCGCCATGCAGCTCGACGAAGGAGCGCACCAGCGACAGGCCGAGCCCGGCGCCGCGGTGACGCGAGCCCTGCGAGCGGCTTTCGAACCAGTTGAACACCTTGTCCTTCATGTCGGCCGGTATTCCAGGGCCGGAATCTGTCACGGTGAAGACTACGCTGCGCTCGGTGCGGCGCGCGCTGATGCCGACGGTGGAATCCTGGGGAGAGAAGCCGACGGCGTTGGCGAGCAGGTTATAGAGCACCTGGACCACGCGCTTCTCGTCGCCGACGAAGCTGCCGACATCGGGCGCGATCTCGACCTTGAGGCGGATGCGGTCGGTGGCGAGGCGGTCCTGGATGCCTTCCGCGGCGAGCTCGATGGCCTTGCTGACGTCGACCGGGCCGAGTTCCAGCTTCATCGCGCCGGCATCGATGGTGGCGAGATCGAGGATGTTGTTGGTCAGCGCCAGAAGCGCATTGGTCGATTTGGTGACGTAGTCGAGATACTCGGCCTGCTTCGGCGTCAGCGGCCCGGTCGAGGGATCGCTGAGGAAATGCGCAAAGCCGATGATGGTGGTGAGCGGCGAGCGCAGCTCGTAGGAGACGTGGTGGACGAAATCCACCTTCATCTGGTCGGCGGTCTCCAGCGCCTCGTTGCGCTCGCGCAGCGCACGCTCGACATTCTCGGTGTCGGTGATGTCCTGGAACGTCAGCATGGTGGCGCCGTCAGGCAGCGGCCGGATCATGCCGTCGAGCACGCTGCCGTCCTTGCGCTCCAGCTTGAGCGGCACGTCGACGCGGTTTTCGATCGAGGTGATGGCCTCGCGGATCTGCCGCCAGACGTGTGGGTCGTCGAACAGCTGATGGCACCAGCCTTCGACGGTCTGGATGTGCGGCTCGTCGCGCATGGCGTCGGCCGACAGCTTCCACATCCGCACGAAGGCCGGGTTGAACAGCTGCGCCTTGCCGTTGCTGCCGAACACCGCGACGCCCTCGGCAAGGCTGTCCAGCGTCTCGCGCTGGACCCGGATCATGCCGTCGAAGCGGCGGGCGAGGTCGAGGCTCTCGGTGACGTCGTCGAACAAATAGGTGACGCCGCCCTCGGGATTCGGCGTGGTGACGACGGAGAGCGCGCGGCCGTCGGGCAGGTACCAGGTGTCCTTAGCGGTCTCGACGGCGCGATAGGCCTCGTGCAGCTTGGCCTTCCAGGCGCGGAAATCCGGCTGCTCCTGCAATTTGCGCCCGGCGCGCAGCTGGTCGAGCACGCTGGAATCGTCGGGATGGGTGTCGAGGAAGTTGCGGTCGAGGTCCCACAGCCGGCGGTACGAGTCGTTGTAGAAGGCAAGGCGCCGCTGGCCGTCGAACACGGCAACGCCCGAGGAGAGCTGGTCGAGCGTGCGGCGATGCGCCTCCGCCATCCGCACCAGGGCCGAGCTCAACCCGTCCGCCTCGCTGGCGTCGATGGCGACGCCGACACTGCCGCTGCCGACATTGACGGCGCGCACGTCATACATGCGCCGCTCGCCGCCGATCACGATCGGCAGCCGCGAGGTGAAATTGGCGGCCTCTTTCAGGCCCCGCTCCATCGCGGTGCGGTCGGCGCTGTCGAGCAGCTCGAGCTTGCGCTCCTGGGCATCAGCGATGCTGGCCGCCTCGGTGGCGCGGACATAGGCCGGGTTGGCAAAGGTGAGCGCGCCGTTCTCGGCCTTGGCCCAGATCGGCCACGGTGCGGCGGTGGCGAAGCCGCGCAGCATCTCGGTTTCGTCTGAGAGCGCCTTGAAGCGCAGATTGGTCTCGGCCAATTCGCGCCGCAGACCCGAAAGTTCGCGAATCCTGACAATGGCCTGGCCGCCGATGGCGCGGCCGAGCGCTTCCAGCGTGCGGCCGTTGGCGGTCGTCAGCGTGAGCTGGAACCCGTCGCCGCGATCGCGCAGCGCATCGACGGCGTGGTCCATCTGCAGGGCGGGTTCCGGCGGCAGCCAGGTTCCGAACGCGAGCACGCGCTGCGGCGTCGGGTCGCGCGGCAGCACCATCGCAATGTCGCCGGAAATCTGCGCGCGGTCATCGCCCGCCGGCCAGGAGATCAGGATCTGCGGCTCGGCGAACAGCAGCGCGCCGTAGCGGTCGGCCTGGAGCTGCAGTTCCCCGATCCGCGCGCGCAGCCGCGCCTCGGTCTTGGCTCGGCCCACGCGCGTGCGCATCAGCAGGATCGCGGCCACGACCGAGAATCCGAGCAAGGCCAGCGCAGTGGCGAGCACCGCGAGTTCCTGCCGGTTGAAGTCCAGCATTATCGAAAGTGTGTCGACGAGGTCGGCGGCCTCAGCCGGCGCAGCCGGCAGCAGCGCTGCGAGAGCGCCTCCCAAAATGCCGTTGCGCACGAGAGATGTGCACGACAGCAACGTCCGACGCATCGACACGATCACGCCTGACATAGTTGCCCCAAGACCGCACGAATGTACGCGCTGCGACCCCCGTCGTGCGCGAATCAAAAGACAATAACCCCGCGGTGACTCCGCCGGTAAGAGTCCAGATCGTGAACGCAAAGGCGGCTCCAAAAAAATGCGGGGCGCGCGGTTCCCGCCTCACGTAGTTCTGCGGGTGATTCGGTTGGGGGTGTCGGGTGTTAGCGGGTGAACGAGATTGTTTCCGCGACGTAGGTGCGCTCCCTCCCCCGCTTGCGGGGGAGGGTTGGGGAGAGGGCTCGTTCCGCATCGGGACAATCCCCCAGAGGAAAGAACCCTCACCCGCGTCGCTTCGCTCCGCGACCTCTCCCGCAAGCGGGAGAGGTGTCCTCACTCGCAGCTCGGCTACCGCCCCGTCGACCCAAACCCACCGGCGCCGCGATCAGTCGCTGACAGCGTCGCCACCGGAACCAGCTTGGCCTGCACCACCGGTGCGATCACCATCTGCGCGATGCGCTCGCCGCGCTTGATCACGAACGGCGCCTGGCCGTGATTGATCAGGATCACCTTGATCTCGCCGCGGTAATCCGCGTCGATCGTCCCCGGCGAGTTCAGCACGGTGACGCCGTGTTTGGCGGCAAGCCCCGAGCGCGGACGCACCTGCGCCTCAAAGCCCGACGGCAATGCGATCGCGAGTCCCGTCGGCACCAACGCGTATTGGCCGGGGGCGAGCGTCATCGGCTCGCTGTCGGGTACCGCGGCCATCAGGTCGAGACCGGCAGCATCCGTGGTCTGATAGGCCGGCAGCGGCAGGCCTTCGGCATGGGCCAGCTGCTGCAGTTCGACGGTAACCTTCGTGCTCAAGATGCGGACTCCAGGGATTTGCCGGTCACGCTTTTGGCGACATGCGCGACCAGCTCGATGGCGACCTGTTCCTTGGTCATCACCGGCCAGGAATCAACTGCGAATTCACCGTCCTTGCGGCTTATCAAATGCACGGTGTTGCGGTCGCCGCCCATCACGCCGGTGGCCGGCGAGACGTCGTTGGCGACGATCCAGTCGCAGCCCTTGCGGGCGAGTTTTGATTTTGCGTTGTCGATGAGATGCTCGGTCTCGGCGGCAAAGCCGATCACCAGCGGCGGCCGCTTGTCGGTCAGCTTCGAGATCGTGGCGAGGATGTCGGGGTTCTCGACCAGCTGCAGCGGCGGCATGCCGGCTGATGTCTTCTTCAGCTTCTGCTCGCCCTCATTGGCGACGCGCCAGTCGGCGACCGCGGCGGCGAAGATCGCGATGTCCACGGGCAGCGCGGCCTGCACCTGTTCCAGCATCTGCCGTGCGGATTCGACATGCTTCACGGTGACACCAGTGGGATCGTCGAGATCGACCGGGCCGCTCACCAGAATCACCTCGGCGCCGGCGGCCTGCGCCGCGGCGGCAATGGCAAAGCCCTGCTTGCCGGACGAGCGGTTGGCGATATAGCGCACCGGATCGATCGGCTCGTGCGTCGGCCCCGCGGTGATCAGCACGCGCTTGCCGGCAAGCGGCCGCGGCACCGGCGGCCGCAGCAGTTTTTCGGCGGCGGTCGCGATCTCGATCGCCTCCGACATGCGGCCGACACCGGCTTCGCCGGCTTCGGCCATCTCGCCGGAATTGGGTCCGATGAACAGGATGCCGTCGCGCTGGAGTTGCGCGACGTTGCGGCGTGTCGCGGCGTTGTTCCACATCAGCGGATTCATCGCCGGTGCAATCAGGACCTTGCGGTTGGTGGCAAGCAGGATGGCGCTGGCGAGATCGTCGGCATGGCCGTTCGCCATCTTCGCCATCAGATCGGCGGTCGCGGGCGCCACCACGATCAGATCGCAGTCGCGTGCGAGGCGGATGTGGCCGGCGTCGGACTCGCTCTGGGGGTCGAACAGATCGGTGTAGACGCGCTCGTGCGACAGCGCGCTCACGGCGAGCGGCGTGACGAATTGCTGGGCCGCCTTGGTCAGCACGCAGCGGACCTCGATGCGCCGCTCCTTCAGCCGCCGGATCAGGTCGAGCGACTTGTAGGCCGCGATGCCGCCGCCGATGATCAGGGTGACACTGGCCTCGGGGACAGCGCCGGTGCGCTGGGCCATGGGGGCGGTGGATGGAGCCGGCGGCGCCGAGAACGGCGTCAGCGGCTCCTCGCGACCCTCGATCAGCTCCCGCAGGATGACCCGGACCTCTTCCTCGACCGATCTGTGGTTTTTGGCCGAGCGGAGCCGCAGATAGGTTTTGACGTGTTCGTCGAGCTTACGGATGGTCAGGCTTGCCATGACGCCCCTCCAGCACAGATGATGGCATTGCTATCATCTGTTTGATTGCAATGCAATCAAGTGGTTTGGCAATCACAGATTCCGGACAGCGATCAGGATTCCGATGAAGGTCGCGGCGATGATCCAGAGCGCGACGGTGCGCCAGCGGTTCTTGCGCCCTTCGCTGCGGCCCATCGCGGCGATGCTCTCCGGCGACAACCTTATGCCCTCCCGCGTCATGGTCTCGAGCTGCTCGAGCACGGCGACCGAGCGCTGGGCGATGTCGGGCAGGCGCATCAGCACCCGGGCGAGATCGCCGCCACCGGCCAGCGCGCCCTGCACCCGGCCGATCGGTCCGAGATTGCGCTCGATCCATTCGCGCACGACGGGGTCGGCGATCTTCCAGATGTCGAGCTTGGGATCGAAGCCGCGCGCCACGCCCTCCACCACGACCATGGTCTTCTGCAGCAGGATCAGCTCGGGCCGCGTCGTCATGTCGAACAGGCCGGTGACCTCGAGCAGCAGCGTCAAGAGCCGCGCCATCGAGATCTCCTCGGCGGTGCGGTTGTGGATGGGCTCGCCGATGGCGCGGATCGCCTGCGCAAAATTCTCGACCGAGTGATGCGACGGGACGTAGCCCGCCTCGAAATGCACTTCGGCGACGCGGCGATAATCCCGGGTGATGAAGCCGAGCAGGATCTCGGCGAGGAAGCGCCGCTCCTTCATGCCGAGCCGGCCCATGATGCCGAAATCGACTGCGACCAGGCGGCCGGCGTCGTCGAGGAACAGATTGCCGGGATGCATGTCGGCGTGAAAGAAGCCGTCGCGCAGCGCATGCCGCAAAAAGCTCTGGATCACCTTGCGGCCGAGATCGGGCAGATCGACTTGGGCTTCGGCGAGGCGCTTGTGGTCGTTCAGCGCGATGCCGTCGATCCACTCCATCGTCAGCACGTTGTGCGTGGTGCGGTCCCAGTCCACGGTCGGCACACGAAAATCGGGATCATCCTGCGTATTCTCCGCCATCTCCGACAGCGCGGCGGCTTCCAGCCGCAGGTCCATCTCCATCGCGACCGAGCGCGACATGGTGTTGATGACCTCGACCAGGCGCAGCCGTCGTGCTTCAGCCGAATAGGCCTCGGCCTTGTGTGCGACGTAGAAGAAATCGGAGAGGTCGCGACGGAAGCGCGCGGCTACGTTGGGCCGGAGCACTTTGACGGCAACAGGCTTGCGAATGCCGGCGTGCTCGACCTCGCCGCGATGCACCTGTGCGATCGAGGCGGCCGCAACCGGCGGGCTGAGGCTGACGAACACATCGTTCAGCGGCCGCTCCAGCGATGTCGCGATGACGGCCTCGGCTTCGGCCTGCGGAAACGGCGGCAGGCGATCCTGCAGGCTTTCGAGGTCGCGCGCCATATTCAGGCCGACGACGTCAGGGCGTGTCGCCAGGAACTGGCCGAGCTTGAGATAGGCCGGGCCCATACGCGTCAGCGCGCGCGAGATCCGCGGGCCATACTTGGCGCCGCGGCGTTCGACGATGCGCGCCAGCTTGAGCGCCAGCTGTCCCGGCGGCGGCACCAGGCTCGGATCGACGGCGCCGAACACGCCTTCGCGCGCAAACACGAACGCGGCGCGGATCAGGCGCGAAATGTGGGTGATGGCAGAGATCACAAACGCCAGCCCGAATGCAGTGCGACGATGCCGCCGGACAGGGTCTGCCAGCTCACGCGGGCAAAGCCGGCGTCGCGGATCATGTCGGCGAAGGCGTTCGGCTTCGGAAACTTGCGGATCGATTCGACCAGATATTGGTAAGACTCGGCGTCGCCCGTGACCATGCGGCCGAGCGGCGGGATCACCTTGAACGAGAACAGGTCATAGAGCTTGTCGAGGCCCGGCATCTCGACGGTGGAGAATTCCAGGCACAGGAAACGGCTGCCGGGCTTCAGCACGCGATAGGCCTCGCGCAGCGCAAGATCGATCCGTGGCACGTTGCGAATGCCGAAGGCGATCGTATATGCGTCAAAGCTGCGGTCGGCGAAGGCGAGCGCTTCGGCATTGCCTTCGACGAAATCGACCTGGGTCTCGAGATGTTGCTTGATGGCGCGCTCGCGGCCGACGTCGAGCATCCCGGAATTGATGTCGCAGACGGTAGCATGGAAGCCAGCGCCCGCCGCCTTGGCGGCGCGGAACGAGATATCGCCGGTGCCGCCGGCGACGTCGAGCAACGCGAACGGCCGGTCGCCCCTGGGCGGGTTGAGCGCGTTGATCATGATGTCCTTCCAGACCCGGTGCAGGCCACCGGACATCAGATCGTTCATCAAATCATAGCGCGACGCCACGCTGTGAAACACATCGTTCACCAGCGTCTGCTTGTCCCCGAGGGGAACGTCCTTGAAGCCAAAATGCGTGGTTTCGCCCGGCCGATCCATTACTCTACTCCACGAGGGCGGACCATAGCCTGCCCGCCGCAATGGCGCTATCACACCGCCTCCATAAGGTGAATGCCTGACCATGCCTGAATTGCCCGAAGTCGAGACCGTCCGCCGCGGCCTTCAGCCCGTCATGGAGGGCGCAAAGATCCTGGTCGCGGAGGCCCGCCGGCCGGATCTGCGGTTTCCGTTCCAGCCGGACTTCGTGGCCCGGCTGAAGGGGCAGATCGTCACCGGGCTCGGCCGCCGTGCAAAATATCTCATGGCCGATCTCGGCTCCGGCGACGTGCTGCTGATGCATCTGGGCATGTCGGGCTCGTTCCGCGTCATCAAGCCGGACGACGAGGCCGCGCCGGGTGAGTTTCATTATCCCAAGGGTAAGGACTCCACGCACGACCACGTGCTGTTTCGGATGTCCTCCGGCGCCGACATCGTCTTCAACGATCCCAGGCGCTTCGGTTACATGAAAGTGATCGCGCGCGACGCGCTTGAGGACGAGCCGCTGCTGCGCGGTCTCGGCCCCGAGCCGCTCGGCAACGAATTCGACGCCGCGATGCTGGCACGCGCCTGCCAGGACAAGACCACCAGCCTGAAAGCCGCATTGCTGGATCAGCGCGTGGTCGCGGGGCTCGGCAACATCTATGTCTGCGAGGCCCTGCATCGCTCGCATCTGTCGCCGCGCCGCATTGCCGCGACACTCTCGACCAAGAGGGGCGAACCGACCGATTACGCCAAACGATTGGTCGGTGCGATCCACACCGTGCTCAACGACGCCATCAAGGCCGGCGGATCGTCACTGCGCGATCACCGCCAGACCTCGGGTGAGCTCGGCTATTTCCAGCATTCGTTCAAGGTCTATGACCGCGAGGGCGAAAAATGCACGACGCCCGGCTGCGGCGGCACGGTCAAGCGCTTCACCCAGAACGGCCGGTCGACGTTCTGGTGTCCGAAATGTCAGAAGTGAGGATCGGGTTGCCTCTCTCCACCCGTCATTGCGAGCGCAGCCGTTTTGCCTGACAGTTCAGACGTCTGCGCGCCGTCGCCGCAATTCTTCCGCCGGCAGCGGTTCTACTGTGCACGGGGTTGTTTTCGAGATTTCGTTCGAGGGTGCGTTCGCCACCGCCCAAACGCGAAGCGAAGCAATCCGGCCGGGCTGGTGACCGGATTGCTTCGTCGCTAAAGGCCCTTCCGGATGGCGAAGGGCCAGCTGTCGTCCGAGCGATCGCCCCGCTCAGGACGCCAGTGTCGTGGTCTCGTCCGCCGTCTGTTCGGCGGCGATATGAAGCACGCCGTTGGCGGCCGAGATGACCTGGTCGATCAGGACATTGGTGGTGGCTTCGAGCTCGAGCCGGGTCTCGATCCAGCGCCAGAGGCCGCGGATCTCGTCCGCCGACTTGCCGTTCGGCGCGAACTCGCTGACGGCGAGGCCGCTCGCGAGCGCGTCCTGGTGGTCGTTGCGCATCACGATCAGCGGGCGCGCGAGCACCTCAGCGAGATCGAGCGCGGCTTCCTCCGCAAGCGTATTGGCGGCGTTGTCGATGCGCTGGCCGCGGATCGGGGTCTGGTTCAGCACGAAGCTGTAGGGACGCTTCCAGGCGCGCGCGACGCTGACGGTGGAGACCGTCGCCTCGATGTCGGCGACGCTCGGGCGGGCCGGGATCAGGCAGAGGTCGGAATGGCGGATCGCGGCGGTGGTGGCGGCGGACAGGCCGGCCGCAGTGTCGACGATCGCGAGCTGCAGGCCGCTGTCGGCCAGCATCTTCAGGCGCGGCTCGATGTCGGCGGCGTGATAGATCGGCTCGACCACGAGGTCGTCATTGTTACGGCGGCGCTGCCAGTTGGAGAGGGTGCCCTGCGGGTCGGTCTCGATCAGGCGAACGGTGAAGCCGGCCTGCTTGGCCGCCAGCGCGAGGCCGATGGCGAGGGTGCTTTTGCCACTGCCGCCCTTTTGGGTGGCGAGTACGATCGTGTGCATTGGAAGATGAATCCTTTGGATTGCTTGGGTCTCGGGAAAACGCCACGCGAACGTGCATCGCTTCTCGATGCTGAGCTCTTCTCGCTCAGGACGTGCCCTGCCCGATCCAAAGGGGACCGCGGATGTCCGAATCAACTGATACGATGATGGCAGAATCGGGAATGCCAGTTAATCCGTACCAGTACTGGACCCGTCATCGCGCCTATGATGTGCTCGCCGCCGTGAATAAGAGAGGCGAGCGGCATGAGCGGAAATTGGCGCGACCGGACGGCAACCAGCTTCGACTGCCAGAAGATGCCGGCGGTCTCCAGCCGCGGCATGGTGGTGAGCAATCACCCGCTGGCCTCCAGCGCCGGCGCCGAGATGCTGGCCGCCGGCGGCAACGCCATCGATGCCGCGATCGCCACCCTGTTCACCCTCACCGTGGTCGAGCCGATGATGGTCGGCATCATCGGCGGCGGCATGGCGCATATCAGGCTTGCCGACGGCAGCCACCGCTTCATCGACGGCCAGAGCACCGCACCCGTGTCGGTGCGCGACACCACCTACACCTCCAAGCCCGGTTCGGCCCATGACGTGTTCGACACCGTCGGCAACGAGAACCTCAACGGGGCGAAGGCGGTTGCGACGCCGGGCTCGCTGAAAGCCTGGTGCGAGACGCTGCAAAGGTTCGGCACCATGAGCCTCGCCGACGTGATGCAGCCTGCCATCAAGCACGCCGCCCGCGGCTATGCGGCGACGCCGTACCTGCACGAATGCATCAGCGAATGCGCTGCTGAGATGCGCAAGGACAAGCCGATTGCGGCGGTGTTCTTGCCCAACGGCGAGCCGCTGAAGGTCGGCGAGCGCGTGGTGCAATCGGAATATGCGGAAACCTTGCGGTACATCGCCGATCACGGCGAGAAGGCGCTCTATGAAGGGCCGCTCGGCGACATTCTCGCCGACTACATGGAAAAGGCCGGCGGCTTCATCCGCCGCAACGATCTCACGAACTACAAGACCGTCGAGCGGCAGCCGATTCGCGCCGACTATCGCGGCTGGACCATTTTCGGCCCGCCGCCGCCCGCGGCCTCCGGCGTGCATATCACGCAGATGCTGAACATTCTCGAGGGTTACGACATCGGCAATCTCGGCTTCGGTACAGCAGAGACCATTCACTATCTTGCGGAAGTCTTGAAGATTGCCTTCGCCGACCGCGCCGCCGCCAGCGGAGACCCTGACTATGTCGGTGTGCCCGTCGAGAAGCTGACCTCGAAGGCCTATGCCGAGGAACGCCGCCGCGCCATCGACCCGGCGCGCGCGCAAGTCTTTGGCGCCGGCGTGACGCAGCTCGAAAGTGCGCACACCACCCACATGACGGCGGCAGACAGTTTTGGCAACGTGGTCGCGACCACGCAGACCATCAACAATCTGCTCGGCGCCAAGATCATGATCCCGGGCCTCGGCGCCATCGCCAACAATTACATGAACCTGTTCGATCCGCGTCCGGGCCACGCATTGTCGGTCGCGCCGGGCAAGCGCGTCACGACCTCGATGTCGCCGATGATGGCGCTGCGTGACGGCAAGCTGCGCTATGCGCTCGGCCTGCCCGGCGGCAAGCGCATCTTCCCCAGCGCGATGCAGGCGCTGGTCAATCTGATCGACCATGGCATGAGTTTGCAGGAAGCGGTCGAGGCACCGCGGGTCTGGACCGAGGGCAATGCGCTCGAAGTCGAGCAGAAGGTACCGGAAGCCGTGCGCGCAAAGCTCGCGGCGCTCGGTCATAAGGTGCAGCCCGTTCCGACCGTCGCCGGCGGCATGAACGGCATCGCCTTCCACGACGACGGCACCATGACCGGCGCCGCCTGCTGGCGCGCCGACGGCACGCCGGTCGGCATTTCTGGAGGCCTCGCGAAGGCCGGGGTCAGGTTCAGGCTCGCTTGATCTCGTGCCCCGGACGCGCTGCGGCACGCAGTGACGCTGCGCAGAGCCGGGGCCCAGAAGCTTTCTTGCATAGAATTTTAGGATGCATGGTCCCGGCTCTGCGCAGCAACGCTACGCGTTGCAGCGCGTCCGGGACACGAGAGTTGTGTTTGCCGCCGGCCTTATTTCCGCACGCAGATCACGCGCACGACGGCAGCCTTCGCATCCGTCGATGTGCCGTTCGCGGTGACGGCGTTCGCTTTCAGGAAATCCCGCACCGTCTCCGCGGACACCATCACCGCCTGCGACGCCGGCACCGCTGTCGCGGGCCCTGCGAGCACCGCCGGCTTCAACAGTGCGACACCCGCGAACTTGCCGTCGCTATCGATGGCCGGGGCACCCGAGAAGCCGACCGCGGGCGGCGGCGACAGCGCAGAGTCGCTTGACGTGACCGGCGCCAGTGCGCCCTTGAGGCTGGACACGCCGGCGGCGCCGCCCTGACTCTGCGGATCGGCGATGCCGACGACATCGACGCTCGTTTTCGCCAAGCCGCCTGCGAGGCTGAGCGGCTTCAGGCCGCGCGCGCCGTAGATGTGCAGCAGCGCAAGATCGTGCTCCTTGTCCTCGGCGAGGCGATCGGCACTGCCGAAGCCGGCGATGGTGATCGCAAGGCAGCTGTCGGTGACGAGGCGGTCGGTGACGATCGCGCCGTCGTCGCTGACGACGATGCCGGTGCCATACTCGACGGTCTTGCGCGGCGCTGGCCCCGCCAGCGGCCCCGTCGGAAACGCGTTGAAGGCGCTCGACATCGCGATCACGACCGGCTCGACCGTATTCTCGGTGGCCTGATCATAGAGGATCGTCATGATGCGGACTTCGTCGCCCTTGAAGGTGCCGCGCACGTAAAACTTCTTCAGGCCCTGCAACCCTGACAGCACGAAGAAGTCGGGCTTCACCACGGTGTAGTCGACCTTGCGGTTCGGCTCCTTCTTCTCGGCATCGGCGAGTTTTGCCGTGGTCGGGTTCGCTTCCTTGCGGCGGCTGAGCAGCACCTGCACGGTTCCGGTCGGCGAGGTCCATTTCGAGCCGTTGGCGTCGGTCGTCTGATTCGGCACCAGCTTGCCGGGAATGCCGAGCCGCGCGCCGCTGGTCATCTCCGTCACGATCTTCCAGCCGACGCTGTCCTGCTTGCGCCGGGCGGTCTCGGCGAGCACGGCCCGCTCCTGCGGATTGAGCACGCCGGTCGGCTTGCTGCCCTTGAGCTTCTGGTACTCCTTGATGGCCTCGACCATGCGCGTAGAGACGTCGCCGGTGATGGCGCCGTTATACTGGCCGACCCAGGCCAGATCCGACTGCAGCGACAGCCGCTCTGCTTGCGTCATGCCATCCGCCGTTTCTGACGGCGTCTGCAGCGCGGGCGGCTTGACGGGGACGGTCTGGACCACTTTCGGCTTGGGGCCGGGGATTTGTGGCGTCGTCATCTGGCCGCTCGCGCCTGTGGCAGACGCCAACATCAGTGTTGCCGCAAGCATCGATCTCATGACAAATCCAGCCAGCCCATTGAACGCGCTGCCATTGAAGCACATCTCGTTGGTCGCGAACAGGATTGGGGTGGTTCAGGAGTAAGAGAAGGTGCTGAGCCCGGACGAACTCGAACGCTATGCCCGCCATATCGTGCTGCGCGATGTCGGCGGTCCCGGCCAGGCTGCGCTGAAGAAGGCTTCCGTGCTGGTGATCGGCGCCGGCGGGCTCGGCGCGCCCGCGCTCATGTATCTGGCCGCCGCCGGCATCGGCACGCTCGGTGTGGTCGATGACGACGTGGTGTCGCTCTCGAATCTCCAGCGTCAGGTCATCCACACCACGCCCGATATCGGCCGCCACAAGGTCGAGAGCGCGGCCGAACGGATTGCGGCGCTCAATCCGCATGTCCGCTTCGTCGGTCATGCCACCTGGCTCAATGCCGACAACGCGCTCAGCCTGATCGGTGACTACGATCTGGTGCTCGACGGTTCCGATAATTTCTCGACCCGCTATCTCGTCTCGGACGCCTGCTTCTTCGCGAAGCGGCCACTGATCACGGCGGCGCTCGGCACGTTCGACGGCTCGCTCACCACGATCCGCGCCCACGAGACCAACGAGCAGGGCGACTTCAATCCGACCTATCGCTGCCTGTTCCCGGAAGCGCCGCCGCCCGGCACGGTGCCGGCCTGCGCCGAGGCCGGCGTGATGGGCGCGCTCGCGGGCGTGATGGGCTCGATGATGGCGCTGGAGGCGATCCGCGAGATCGTCGGCTTTGGCGAGGGCCTCGTCGGCCGCCTGCTGATGATCGATGCGCGCGCGATGCGCTTCGAGACGCTGCGTTACGCGCGTGATCCCGCCAATCCGCTCAACGGCGATGGGCCCGTGATGTCGGATCTCGGCGCCCATCGCACCTGATGACACCGGTTACGCGCTGGCCGGCTTCTCGCTGTCGAGGTGCGCCATCTGCTCGGCCGCGTAGCGCGTGCCGGCGGCAACGTTCGGCGGGAAGGCTTTTGCCAGTGTCGCAAGATGCGCCGGCGTCAGCGTCACCTTGGTCGCGCCGAGCGCTTCGGTGAGACGTGTGCGGGTGCGCGCACCGACCAGCGGGATGATTTCCTTGCCCTGCGCCGCCACCCAGGCGATTGCGACCTGCGCCGGCGTTGCGCCGATCTCGCCCGCGATGGCGCGCAGCTGCTCCACCAGTGCGAGGTTGGAGTCGAGATTGGCGCCCTGGAAGCGCGGCGTCATCAGCCGGTAGTCGCGGCCGGTCTTGCCGGAGTCCTTCGTCCAATGGCCGCTGATCAGGCCGCGCGCGAGCACGCCGTAAGCGGTGATGGCGATGCCGAGTTCGCGGCAGGTCTTCAGGATGTCGCGTTCGATGCCGCGCTCGATCAGCGAATATTCGATCTGGAGATCGGCGATCGGATGCACCGCATGCGCACGGCGGATGGTGTCGGAGCCGACCTCGGACAGGCCGATATGCTTGACGTAGCCGGCCTTCACGAGATCGGCGATGCCGCCGATCGTCTCCTCGATCGGAATGCCGGGATCGAGACGCGCCGGGCGGTAGATGTCTATGTAGTCGGTGCCGAGGCGCTGCAGCGAATAAGCAAGGAAGTTTTTGGTCGCAGCGGGTCTGGTGTCCATTCCGGCGAATTCGCCGGCCGGCCCACGCAAAGCGCCGTACTTGACGCTGATCTGCAATTTTTCGCGCGGCACACCCTTCAGCGCTTCGCGGAGCAGCATCTCGTTGTGGCCCATCGCGTAGAAATCGCCGGTGTCGAGCAGTGTAATGCCAGCGTCGAGCGCCGCGTGCACTGTGGCAATGGCCTCGCCGCGATCCGCGGGTCCGTAGACTTCCGACATGCCCATGCAGCCGAGGCCGAGGGCTGAGACGGTCGGGCCGGCCGACCCGAGTTTGCGCTGTTCCATGATGGCTCTCCCAAAAAGGCGGCTGATGGTGCCGCGTGACGAGGCCAGATATGCGCCTGGTCGATTGAGCCGATAAGCTGGACAATCTGGAATGCCTTGTTCACATTGGCGAACAATGGCTGAGCCCGACCTGCGCGATCTGGATGCCTTCGTGGCGGTCGCCCGCACCCGCAATTTCCGGCGTGCGGCGGTCGAAATTCGCTTGTCGGTGTCGAGCCTAAGCCAGCGGTTGCGGGACCTGGAGGAGCGCCTCGGCGTCCGCCTGATGAACCGCACCACCCGCAGTCTCGCGCTGACAGAAGCGGGAGAGCTGCTGCTGTCGAAGGTGGCGCCGGCGCTGCGCGATGTCGGCGATGCCCTCGAGCAGGTCCGCGGCCTCCGCGAGGTCGCCTCGGGGCGGCTGCGGATCAATGCGCCGCCGCCGGCGGTCGATCTGGTGCTGGCACCGATGGTCGGGCCGTTCCTTGCCGCGCATCCGCAGGTCGATCTCGACATCGTCTCCGAAAGCGGCTTCGTCGACATCGTGAGCGGCGGCTATGACGCCGGCGTGCGCTATGGCGAGCATCTCGCGCAGGACATGGTGGCGATCCCGCTCAGCGGTCCGCAGAGCTACGTCGTCGTCGCATCGCCCGACTACATCGCGCGCCGCGGCAGGCCGAAGCATCCGAAGGATCTGCTCGAGCATGATTGCATCCGCGCGCGCTATTCGAGCGGTGTCATGCACGATCTGGAGTTCGAGAAGGCCGGCCAGATCATAAAGGTCGATCCGCCGGCAAAGCTGATCTCGACCAACATGAATCTTGCGATGCGCGCCGCGCTCGACGGCGCCGGCATCTGGGCGAGCCTCGATGGCTATGTCGGCGATGCCGTGAAATCCGGCGCGTTGGTCAGCCTGATGGAAGACTGGTGCGAGCCGTTTCCGGGCCCGTTCCTGTATTATCCGAGCCGTCGCCAGACGCCCCCAGCGCTGCGCGCGTTCATCGATTTCGTCGCCGACTGGCGCAAGCGCAAATAAGCCTCAGAGCATGCTCGGCAGCACGCGATCCGGCGGCTTGTGGGCGTCGAGGAAGGTGCGGATGTTGATGATCACCTTCTCGCCCATCTCGACGCGGCCTTCGATCGTGGCCGAGCCCATATGCGGCATCAGCGTCACCTTGCCCGCCTTGGCGAGCCGCACCAGCTTTGGATTGACTGCAGGCTCGTGCTCGTAGACGTCGAGGCCGGCGCCGCCGATCTCACCGCCTTCGATCAGCTTGATCAGCGTGTCTTCATCCGTCACTTCGCCGCGCGCGGTGTTGACGATGTAGGCGTCCTTGCGGATCAGCTTCAGCCGCCGCGCCGAGAGCAGGTGATAGGTCGCCGGCGTATGCGGACAGTTCACCGAGATGATGTCCATCCGCGCCAGCATCTGGTCGAGGCTTTCCCAATAGGTCGCGCCAAGCTCTTCGGCGATGACAGGGGCGACGGGACGGCGGTTGTGATAGTGGATTTGCAGGCCGAAGGCGCGGGCGCGGCGCGCGACCGCCTGGCCGATGCGGCCCATGCCGATGATGCCGAGGCGCTTTCCCCCGATGCGGTGGCCGAGCATCCAGGTCGGCGACCAGCCCGCCCAGGGCTTTCCTTCCGTCAACACCGAGGCGCCTTCGATCATCCGGCGAGGCACGGCCAGGATCAGCGCCATGGTCATGTCGGCGGTGTCTTCGGTCAGGACTTTCGGCGTGTTGGTGACGGTGATGCCGCGGGCATGCGCGGCCTCGACGTCAATATTGTCGACGCCATTGCCGAAATTGGCGATCAGCTTCAGCCTGCAGTCCGGCTGGTTGACGATGTCCGCGCTAATGTGGTCGGTGACGGTCGGAACCAGCACGTCGGCGGTGCGCGCGGCTTCCGCGAGCTGCTCGGCCGACAGCGGCGTGTCCTCGAGATTGATCCGCGCGTCGAACAGCTCGCGCATCCGGGTCTCGATCGAGTCCGGCAGCTTGCGCGTCACCACGACGAGGGGCTTTTTCTTCACCGACATGTCCTGCCCTCATGAGGCGTTGCAGGCCTGCCCCTGTCGTCAAGGGCCGGCCGTTGAGGCCTCATTAACCCGGTTGTTCGACACTGCCTCTGCCGTGTCTGTCCCCGGCGTTTCCTTCAAGCTCTCCCGACATTTCCGGCCGGAAAATCGGGGCAAACTGGTTGTTCAGAAGTCCGTCCTCTCTAGCAGAAGGCCGGGCCAAGACAAGTTGGCTTCGGGAACACAAGCGTGGGGCGAGAGGGGTTACGCGGCAGGGTTTGGAATTTGGGGTGAGGACCGGGCATGAGGCCTAGGTCTTCGACAGGAGACGGGTTGATGGCGTTGGGGCGTTTTTGTTCGGTGATGGCGCTCGTTTGCACCTGGTTGAGCGCCTCGGCCAGTCCCTCGCATTCGGCCAAGGACGCCACCCCCCAGACCGCCAGCGGCCTGCCGGTGCCGCGCTATGTCAGTCTCAAATCGGATCACGTGAATGTCCGGGCCGGCCCGACCAAGGACAATGACGTCGCCTGGGTCTACACCCGCGCCGGCCTGCCGGTCGAAATCACCGCCGAGTTCGAGAATTGGCGCCGGGTGCGCGATTCCGAAGGCGCCGAGGGCTGGGTTTATCATTCACTGCTGTCGGGCCGCCGCACCGCGGTCGTCACCATGAAGCACAAGGACGAGCTCGCGCCGATCTACGACCGTCCCGATCCCGACAGTGCGGTTGCAGCAAAGCTCCAGGCCGGCGTCGTCACGCAGGTCAAGAAGTGCACTGCAAACTGGTGCCGCGTCACCGGCAACGGTTTTGACGGCTGGATCCAGCAGGAACGCCTCTGGGGCGTCTACTCGGACGAGCAGGTCAATTGACGGCCTGAAACGACAATGGCCGGGAAACCCCGGCCATGACGATCAAATCTGCGATGTCGGACGATCTCAGCGCTTCTTGCGCAGGCGCACGACCATATCGATGCGGGCGATCTCGTAACCCTCCGGCACCTCCGGCATCTTGGACAGCGCCAGATGCGGATCCTCGATATCGACCAGCTCGTGGCTGTTCTCGAGGTAATAATGGTGGTGGGTGGTGACGTTGGTGTCGAAATAGGTTTTGGTGCCGTCGACACTGACCTGACGCAGCAGGCCGGCGTCGGTGAGCTGATTCAGCGTGTTGTAGACGGTTGCGAGCGAGACCGGCACCTTGGCCAGCGTTGCTTCCTCGTACAGCATTTCAGCCGTGAGGTGGCGCGCACCCTTGCCGAACAGGAGCCAGCCCAGCGCCATGCGCTGGCGCGTCGGGCGGAGCCCGGCGGACTGGAGCATCTCGTTGACGTCGTGCCAGGGGCAACCGGTCAGGGCCGGCTGGCGGCCGGACAGGAGGGCCGCGGCATGGACGTCGTCGTCATGATGGGGCGCGGTATTCTCGCTCATTTCCAGATTTCGGGCACGCGTGAACAATATCTCCCGTGAATATAAGAACAGATAGATGCAGATGCAAGTTTCTCGCAACTAGAGAGGTTCTAATCAGCTCTGGAACCGGGCGATGACCCCGTCATTTTACCTTCATGAGAGCGCTTTGCCACCGAAATAGCCTGTGTTAGAGAGCCCGCGGTTCCGCTTAGCCGATCTTGGCGCAGCCGGGCATGGAAGCCCGGTCCCACCGTCCGACCGGGGCGTGCGGGAGTTGCGCCTGAGGGTTGGCGATCGGCGTTGCCGTCCAACCGGGACGGGGCCCATTTTTGCCCAGAAACGCCGCTCAATCGGGATTTGAACAGAGGCTCGTACATGCTGAACAGGCGCAACGGTTACGAATACGAAGATCTGCTGGCATGTGCCCGCGGCGAGATGTTCGGCCCGGGCAACGCCCAGCTGCCGCTGCCGCCGATGCTGATGTTCGACCGCATCACCGAGATCAACGACAATGGTGGCGAATTCGGCAAGGGCGTGGTGCGCGCCGAGCTCGACGTGAAGCCTGACCTCTGGTTCTTCGGTTGCCATTTCAAGAACGACCCCGTCATGCCCGGCTGTCTCGGCCTCGATGCGCTGTGGCAAATGGTCGGCTTCTATCTGGGCTGGACCGGGGGCGAAGGTCGCGGCCGCGCGCTCGGCCTGAACGAATTGAAGTTCAGCGGCCAGGTGCTGCCCGACGCCCGCAAGGTTGTGTACAACGTCGATATCAAGCGCGTGATGCGTTCAAAGCTCGTGCTCGGCATTGCCGACGGATGGCTTTCGGTCGACGACCAGATTATTTATCGCGCCAAGGATCTGAAGGTCGGCCTGTTCAAGCAGGGCGTGAACCTGGGCTGACGCGCATCATCGAGAAGACAACGATTAAGGCGAGGCTGTCATGAGGCGGGTTGTGGTCACCGGAATGGGCATCGTCTCGTCCATCGGAAACAACACCCAGGAAGTGCTTGCGAGCCTTCACGAGGCGAAGTCGGGCATTTCGCGGGCTGAGAAATATGCCGAGCTCGGCTTCCGTTCGCAGGTGCAAGGTGCGCCGACGATCGATCCTGCGACCGTGGTCGACCGCCGCGCGATGCGCTTCCTCGGCCAGGGGGCGGGGTGGAATCACATCGCGATGGAGCAGGCGATCCAGGACTCCGGCCTGTCGCCCGACGAAGTCTCCAACATCCGCACCGGCATCATCATGGGCTCCGGCGGCCCCTCGGCGCGCACCATCGTCGAATCCGCCGACATCACCCGCACCAAGGGACCGAAGCGCGTCGGACCGTTTGCAGTGCCGAAGGCGATGTCGTCCACGGCTTCCGCGACACTCGCGACCTGGTTCAAGATCAAGGGCGTGAATTACTCGATCTCCTCGGCCTGTGCGACGTCGAACCATTGCGTGGGCAATGCCTATGAGACGATCCAGATCGGCAAGCAGGACGTCATCTTCGCCGGCGGCTGCGAAGAGCTCGACTGGTCGCTCTCGGTGCTGTTCGATGCCATGGGCGCGATGTCCTCGAAGTACAACGACACGCCCGCCACCGCCTCGCGTCCCTATGACGTCAACCGCGACGGTTTCGTCATCGCCGGCGGCGCGGGAGTCCTCGTGCTGGAAGAGCTCGAGCACGCCAAGGCGCGCGGCGCGCGGATTTACGGCGAGATCGTCGGCTACGGTGCGACCTCTGACGGCTACGACATGGTTGCGCCGTCGGGCGAGGGCGCCGAGCGCTGCATGCGTATGGCGATGTCGACGGTGAAGACCAAGGTCGACTACATCAACCCGCACGCGACCTCGACGCCTGCAGGCGATCCGCCGGAGATCGACGCCCTCCGCCGCGTGTTCGGTACCGGCGAGAAGTGCCCGCCGATCTCGGCAACCAAGGCGCTGACCGGCCACTCCTTGGGCGCCACCGGTGTGCAGGAGGCGATCTACTCGCTGCTGATGATGAACAATGGTTTCATCTGCGAGAGCGCGCACATTCAGGAGCTCGACCCGGTGTTCGCCGACATGCCGATCGTTCGCAAGCGCATCGACAACGTCAAGATCGGCACCGTGTTGTCGAACTCGTTCGGCTTCGGCGGCACCAACGCCACGCTGGTGTTCAGTCGGCTGGATGTGTAAGGCCAGCACGATGTCATGCCCCGCGAAAGCGGGGCATCCAGTACGCCGCGGCTTCTCGATCCATCACGACCCTCTCTGGAATACTGGCTCGCCCGCCCCAGTGCGCAAGTGCGCACAAGGCGGGCGATGACCTCAGGATAATGGGAACCACATGGAAGGTTTGATGAAAGGCAAGCGCGGTCTGATCATGGGCATCGCCAATGATCATTCGATCGCCTGGGGCATGGCGAGGACACTGCATGCCCACGGTGCCGAGCTTGCGTTCACCTTCCAGGGCGAGGCCCTCGGCAAGCGCGTCAAGCCACTCGCAGAGTCTCTCGGTGTCGAGCTGGTGCTGCCCTGCGACGTCGAGGACATCGCCAGCGTCGATACCACCTTCGACGTGCTGCGCGAAAAATGGGGCAAGCTCGATTTCGTCATCCACGCCATCGGCTTTGCCGACAAGAACGAGCTGAAGGGCCGCTACGCCGACACCAGCCGCGAGAATTTTTCGCGCACCATGGTGATCTCCTGCTTTTCGTTCACCGAGGTTGCAAAGCGCGCCGCCGAGTTGATGACGGACGGCGGCAGCATGATCACGCTGACCTTCGGTGCGTCCGAGCGATCGATGCCGAATTACAACGTGATGGGCGTGGCCAAGGCGGCGCTGGAAGCCTCGGTGCGCTATCTCGCTTCCGATTTTGGACCGCGCGGCATCCGCGTCAACGCCATCTCCGCCGGCCCCATCCGCACCCTCGCAGGCTCCGGCATCGGCGAGGCGCGCGCAATGTTCGCCTTCATGCAAAAGCACTCGCCGCTCCGCCGCGGCGTCACGCTCGACGAGCTCGGCGGTTCGGCGCTGTATCTGTTGTCGGATCTCTCCGGCGGCGTGACCGGCGAGATTCACTACGTCGATAGCGGCTACAATATCGTGCTGATGCCCCGGCCGGACGATCTGAAGGCGCCGGAGTAACCTGCAGCCATCTCTCAAGGCTGCGGTCGAGTTCGGCACCTCGAAACGGCAACGTACCCAGTCTGGGTCGAGGGTCTGGGGCTCAATCTTCCTTGAGATAGCCCGGCAGGCCCCGGTCGAGCTTGTCTGTGACGAGTGCACGCGTCCTCTCGCGCAGCGCCGCGCTGGCGGAAGCTGCCGCGGGCGGGTCAGGAAACAATGAGTTGTCGAGTTTGTTGAGCGGGTCTTCGGTCAACCGCATTCCCGCTGCGAAGTTGGCGCCGAAATTCACAAAGGGGCGCTTGATTTCCTCATAACTCCTTCCGTCGATCAGTGTGATCGCAACAATGGCGAAGAGATGCGAGTGACGGAGGATGCTGCCCACCCCCTGATTGTAAGTGCCGATGCCGTTCAGCATCATGTGCGAATTCGGCAGCTCCGCCTTGAAGGTGGTCGCAACAAGATAACGCTCGCAATTCGCATTCGCGGTGAAACTCCGCACGATGTCCGGCAGCCGCTCCCCGGGATCGCGGATCAGGATCGTTTTCGGATTATAGAAGGGCTCGAAGACGCCTTTGGGATAGGCGATCCTGCGTACGCCAGGATCGTTGCCTGCCACTGCGCGCACCCGTGCAAAAACGAGATCATCGAGGCCCCAGTCGATCGGCACCTCGGTTGCTTCAGCTTCGAAGATCGTGATGCCAAACTTCTGGACGGAGTAGCGATCTCCGATCACCGAGATGACGCCGAGCCGGCACGGGCCGCTCTCCGCCGCGACCGGCTGCTTTGCAGCCGGTTTGGCTTTCGGTGCTGCCTTCTTGGCCGCCGGCTTGGCCGGCGTTGCGGATTGAGGCGGAGGCGCGGTGGGTGCGGGAGGAGTTTGCGCGACCGCCGCGCCAAACCCGGACAGCAGCGCAACCAGCGGGACAGCAATTCGAGCCATGGATTCCAGGAGATCAGAGGCGGGAGGTTATCGGCCAAACCACACTGGGTGGGGATCATGACAACAGCAAGCTGCGTCCGGCCACCGCCGATTATAGGGCGAAGTTCTGCCGTCTCCACCGGTAGCATTTCATCGTAAAGCCGGTGACCGGGGAGATGTCTTCCTTCTCGAACACGAATCCCTCGCGCTCGTACCAGCGCCAAGCCTTCTTGTTCTCGCGGACGCAGCGCAAGCAGATCTCGTCGGGCATCTGCGCGCGCGTGAAGGCGAGCAATTGGCGGCCGAGCGACCGGCCCTGATAGGCGGGGGCGACGAAGAGCTGGTCGAGATAGAGCTTTGGCAGATGCAGCGCCAGCATCGCTGCGATGGTGCCGTTGTCGTCGGCGGCGAACAAGGTCCAGCCGTCCTCGATCTCGCGCCTGACGCGCGCACGCAGGTTCGCCAGCAGGAAGTTGCTGGCTTCGGCGAGCCCGGTCGAGACCCAGCTCTCCATCCAGACGCGGGCGATCTCGTCATATTCATCCGCGCGGGCGGGGCGGACGATGGGATGTGACATCAGGAGCCCTGCGCCCGTTGGCTACGGACGGATTGTCGCGCGCGCACCTTGCCGGCCGACAGGCAGACCACTTCGGAGATTTGCAGCAGCTGCCGCGCCAGCGGGCTGGTCTTGCGCCAGACCATGCCGATCGTGCGAGAAGGTTCGGGATCGCGAAACCGCGTCAGCGAGACCGAGGCGGATCGCGTCTCCACCGGCACGGCCATCTCCGGAATCAGGGTCACGCCGATGCCGGCGCTGACCATCTGCACCAGCGTCGACAGCGAGTTCGCATCCAGCATCTCGCGCGGCGGCGCCGATTGCATGTTGCAGAACGACAGCGCCTGGTCGCGGAAGCAGTGTCCCTCCTCGAGCAGCAGCAGCCGCATCTCCCGCATCATCTCGCGCGAAGGTGCCGGCGTTCCCTCGTCAGCACTCGGCCGCACCAGCAAAAACTTCTCGTCGAACAGCGCGACCTCGGTCAGTGACGGCTCCGACACCGGCAGCGCGACGATGGCGGTGTCGAGCCGTCCCTCGACCAACTCCTGGATCAGGCGCGGCGTCATGGTCTCGCGCACGCGGATGTCGAGCTCCGGATGCATGCGTGTGAGATTCTTGGTGATCTTGGGCAGCAGGTAAGGCGCGATCGTCGGAATCATGCCGATGCGGAGGCGGCCTGCGAAGCGGTCCTGTGACGCCCGGGCGAAATCGCCGAGCTCGTCGACCGAGCGCAGGATGTCGCGGACGCGCGGCGCGAGCTCCTCGCCGAACCGGGTCAACGCCACCTGCCGGGCGCTGCGTTCCAGCAGCAAGCCGCCGAGCGCGTCCTCCAGTTCCTTGATCTGCATCGACAGCGCCGGCTGCGAGATCGAACTGGCTTCTGCCGCGCGGCCGAAATGGCCGTGGCGCGCCAGCGCGTCGAAATAGCGGAGCTGGCGCATTGTTACATTCGCCATCAGAAAATCCTATCGCAGCGATCATTAAAGTCAACTTCCCCTGATCGAATGCCCGGCTTAGACTGCTTCTACCTGGTCAAAAGGCGCGAGTTCGACGCCGCCAGAGGAGGTATTCATGGACGACTCTTCGAAGTGCCCGTTTTCGGGCGGAAAACCCACGCGGGTGAACCGCGATTGGTGGCCGACCCAGCTCAGCATCGAGGTGCTGCACAAGAATTCGCCCAAGTCCGATCCGATGGACGAGGGTTTTGACTACGCCAAGGAATTCAAGTCGCTTGATCTGAACGCGGTCATCAAGGATCTGACCGCTCTGATGACGGAGTCGCAGGAGTGGTGGCCGGCCGACTTCGGTCACTATGGCGGCCTCATGATCCGCATGGCCTGGCACAGTGCGGGCACCTACCGCATCACCGACGGCCGCGGTGGCGCCGGCGCCGGTCAGCAGCGTTTCGCTCCGCTCAACAGCTGGCCCGACAACGCCAACCTCGACAAGGCGCGCCGTCTGCTCTGGCCGATCAAGCAGAAATACGGGCGCAAGATCTCCTGGGCCGACCTGATGGTGCTCGCGGGCAACGTCGCGCTGGAATCGATGGGCTTCAAGACCTTCGGTTTTGCCGGCGGTCGCGTCGACGTGTGGGAGCCGGAAGAGCTGTACTGGGGTCCGGAGGGCACCTGGCTCGGCGATGAACGCTACAGCGGCGAACGCCAGCTCGCCGAGCCGCTCGGCGCCGTGCAGATGGGCCTCATCTACGTCAACCCGGAAGGCCCGAACGGCAAGCCGGACCCGGTCGCCGCGGCAAAAGACATCCGCGAGACCTTCGCCCGCATGGCGATGAACGACGAAGAGACCGTCGCGCTGATCGCCGGCGGCCACACCTTCGGCAAGACCCACGGCGCGGGCGATCCCTCGCTGGTCGGTCCGGAGCCGGAAGCAGGCGCGCTGGAGGATCAGGGCCTCGGCTGGAAGAGCAAGCACGCATCGGGCCATTCAGGCGATGCCATCACCAGCGGCCTTGAGGTGACTTGGACGACGACGCCGACCAAGTGGAGCAACAATTTCTTCGAGAACCTGTTCAAGTACGAATGGGAGCTGACGAAGAGCCCGGGCGGCGCCAACCAGTGGACCGCCAAGGGCGCCGACGCGATCATTCCCGATGCCTTCGACAAGTCGAAGAAGCATAAGCCGACCATGCTGACGACCGACCTCTCGCTGCGCATGGACCCGGCCTACGAGAAGATCTCGCGCCGCTTCCTCGAAAACCCCGATCAGTTCGCCGACGCGTTCGCCCGGGCCTGGTTTAAGCTCACCCATCGCGACATGGGCCCGATCCAGCGTTATCTCGGCCCGCTGGTGCCGAAGGAGACGCTGATCTGGCAGGATCCGATTCCGGCCGTGGACCACGAGCTGGTCAGCGATCAGGACATCGCCGCGCTGAAGACCAAGATCCTGGCTTCGGGTCTCTCGGTCCCCGAGCTGGTCTCGACCGCCTGGGCCTCGGCCTCGACGTTCCGCGGCTCGGACAAGCGCGGCGGCGCCAACGGCGCGCGCATCCGTCTTGCTCCGCAGAAGGACTGGGAGGTGAATGAGCCGGCGCAGCTCTCCAAGGTGCTGGGCAAGCTCGAAGCGATCCAGAAGGACTTAAATGCGTCATCCGGCGCTAAGAAGGTCTCGCTGGCGGACCTCATCGTGCTCGGCGGTACCGCCGCGGTCGAGAAGGCCGCCAAGGATGCCGGCATCGACGTCAAGGTCGGCTTCACGCCGGGCCGCATGGATGCTTCGCAGGAGCAGACCGATGCTGCCTCCTTTGCCGTTCTGGAGCCGCGGGCCGATGGTTTCCGCAACTATGTCGGCAAGCGGCATCAATTCATGCAGCAGGAAGAGGCGCTCGTCGATCGCGCGCAGCTTCTGAGGCTCACCGGCCCCGAGATGACGGTGCTGGTCGGCGGCCTGCGTGTGCTCGGTGCCAATGCGAACGGATCGAAGCACGGCGTCTTCACCTCCAAGGTGGGCACGCTGTCCAACGATTTCTTCGTCAACCTGCTCGACATGAGCGCGCAGTGGACGCCGGTCGCTGACGGCAGCTACGAAGCGCGCGACCGCAAGACGGGCGCGGTCAAGTGGACTGGCACGCGTGTCGATCTGATCTTCGGCGCACACTCGCAGCTCCGCGCCTTCGCCGAGGTCTATGCGACCTCGGATTCCAAGGAGAAGTTCGTCAAGGACTTCGCCAAGGCCTGGACCAAGGTGATGAACCTGGATCGCTACGACATCGTGGCGTGAGGCACTGATCCCGCCTCGGGTTCGGTGCAGCCTCTCCCGCTTGCGGGGGAGGCCGCGCCGGAGGCGCGGGTGGGGCTTTCTCCTCATTGGGAGGCTCTCTGCGGAGAAATCCTCTCCCCAGCCCTCTCCCGCAAGTGGGAGAGGGCGCAGCTCACCCGAAGCGAACACAAACAAAAAGGGCGGCCTTTCGGCCGCCCTTCGTATTTCTGATGTGACGGAAAGCGATTACTCGCCGGCCGCTTCCCGCGGGGCCTTCTCGCCCTCGGCGGCCTTGTCCTTGGCCTCGAGGTCTTCACCGGTGGTCTGGTCGACCACCTTCATCGAGAGGCGGGTCTTGCCGCGGTCGTCGAAGCCCAGCAGCTTGACCTTGACCTTGTCGCCTTCCTTGACGACGTCGGTGGTCTTCTGCACGCGCGCCGAGGCAAGCTGGCTGATGTGGACGAGGCCGTCCTTGGAGCCGAAGAAGTTCACGAAGGCGCCGAACTCCATCACCTTGACGACGGTGCCGTCATAGATCTGGCCGACTTCCGGCTCGGACGCGATCGACTTGATCCACTTGATCGCCGCCTTCATCGCCTCGCCGTCGCTGGAGGCGACCTTCACGGTACCGTCGTCCTCGATGTTGACCTTGGCGCCGGTCTTCTCGACGATCTCGCGGATCACCTTGCCGCCGGTGCCGATCACTTCGCGGATCTTGTCGGTCGGGATCTTGAAGGTCTCGATGCGCGGCGCGTATTCGCCGAGCTCGGCGCGGGCCGCGGTCAGCGCCTTGGACATCTCACCCAGGATATGGATGCGACCTTCCTTGGCCTGGCCGAGCGCCACCTTCATGATCTCCTCGGTGATGCCCTCGATCTTGATGTCCATCTGGAGCGAGGTGATGCCCTGCTCGGTGCCGGCGACCTTGAAGTCCATGTCGCCGAGATGGTCCTCGTCGCCGAGGATGTCGGACAGGACCGCAAAGCGCGAACCTTCCAGGATCAGGCCCATCGCGATGCCCGCGGTCGGCCGCTTCAGCGGCACGCCGGCGTCCATCAGCGCGAGCGAGGCGCCGCAGACCGAAGCCATCGACGAGGAGCCGTTGGACTCGGTGATCTCCGACACCACGCGCGTGGTGTAGGGGAATTCGTGATGCGGCGGCAGCACCGGATGGATCGCGCGCCAGGCGAGCTTGCCGTGGCCGATCTCGCGGCGCTTGGTGCCGCCGAGGCGGCCGGTCTCACCGACCGAGTAGGGAGGGAAGTTGTAGTGCAGCAGGAACGTCTCTTTGTACGTTCCCGACAGCGCGTCGATGTACTGCTCGTCCTCGCCGGTGCCGAGCGTGGTCACGACCATCGCCTGGGTCTCGCCGCGGGTGAACAGCGCCGAGCCGTGGGCGCGCGGCAGCACGCCGACTTCGGCGACGATGTTGCGCACGGTCTTGGCGTCGCGGCCGTCGATGCGCTTGCCGGTGTCGAGGATGTTCCAGCGAACGATCTTGGCCTCGAGCTCCTTGAACACGCCAGCGACGCGCAGCTTGTCGTATTTCGGCTCCTGGCCCTCCGGGAAGTAGTGGGCCATCACCTTTTCCTTGACCTTGCCGACCGCGGCGTAGCGATCCTGCTTGACCGGAATGGCGTAGGCGGCGCGCAGCTCCTGCTCGACCAGGCCGAGCATCTCCTTCTCGAGCGCGGCGTTGTCGATCACGGTGACTTCGCGCGGCTCCTTGGCGGCCTTCTCGGCAAGCTCGATGATCGCGTTGATCACCGGCTGGAAGTGGCGGTGACCGAACATCACGGCCCCGAGCATGATGTCCTCGTTCAGCTCCTTGGCTTCCGATTCCACCATCAGTACGGCATCGGCGGTGCCGGCGACGACCAGGTCGAGCTGGGTGTCGACCATCTCGTCGAGCGTCGGGTTGAGGATGAACTCGTCATTGGCGAAGCCGACGCGGGCCGCGCCGATCGGGCCCTTGAAGGGCGCGCCTGACAGTGTCAGCGCGGCGGAGGCCGCAACCAGCGCGACGATATCGGGATCGTTCTCCATGTCGTGCGAGAGCACGGTGACGATCACCTGGGTCTCGTTGCGCCAGCCGTCGACGAACAGCGGACGGATCGGACGGTCGATCAGGCGGGAGACCAGCGTCTCCTTCTCGGTCGGACGGCCCTCGCGCTTGAAATAGCCGCCGGGAATGCGGCCGGCCGCGTAGGCCTTCTCCTGGTAGTCGACCGTCAGCGGCAGGAAGTCGACGCCTTCGCGCGGCGCCTTCGCCGCGACGACGGTGGCGAGCACCACGGTCTCGCCATAGGTGGCGACGACGGCGCCGTCGGCCTGGCGGGCGATCTTGCCGGTTTCGAGCTTGAGAGGGCGTCCGCCCCAGTCGATCTCGACTGAATGCTTATTGAACATAGAGGTCTTCTTTCATGGGTTCTCGAAAGAGGGGACGCTTCGAAAAACAAAAACCATGCGCAAGATTGCGGGACGCTGATCGGAGCGAATGATCAGCGTCCTGCGATCCTGCCATGGTTTTCGGATTTCGGATGGCGTCCATCCTTTCGGGTCATACGGGCGCCTTGCCCGTTGTGCCCAGCCGCCGGATTGCTGCTGGACTGTCAGTCGGCACGAACGCGAACACCGAACCTGCGGTCTTCGCCCTTCATGCCTCGGATGCGCGTCGTTCAAGCATGATCCGGAAAAGTGCGAAGCGGTTTTCCGATAAGATCATGCTCAAACAACAATCCAAAGTGCGATTCTTATCGCGCTTTGGCGCGTACCCGACGCGCACGCAGCCTCGATCAAAAACCTTTAAACAAACGCTTTCGTTCGAAACCACGCGCGAAAACGCGCGCCGGTGGCGCGCGCAGGAACTCTTAACGACGAATGTTGTGCTTCTCGAGCAGCGCCTTGTAGCGCGCCTCGTCCCGCTTCTTCAGGTAGTCGAGGAGCGAGCGGCGGGTCGAAACCAGCTTCAAGAGGCCACGACGCGAATGGTTGTCCTTCACGTGGGTCTTGAAATGGTTGGTCAGGTTGTTGATGCGTTCCGACAGGATCGCGACCTGAACCTCCGGCGAGCCGGTGTCGCCGGCTTTGGTTGCATTCGTCTTGATGACTTCCGCTTTGCGTTCTGCGGCAATCGACATCGTCAATTTCTCTCGTTGCGACCGGTTGAGGCAGTCAAGCCGGTCAGGTTGAACACACGCTTGGGGATGACTTCGCCATTGCCGACTTCGGCAAGCGCCAAAAGGCGGCCTGCCACCGTGACATAGACTGTGCCGCTACTTGTGGGCGCATCCCGTCCGCGCAACAAAACGGCTTGGCCCCGGTGGAGCCTTGCCGCATCAGCCCGAGTGACGGCCAGTGCCGGGATGTCGTCCAGCGCGGTCTCAACGGGCATCAGCGCGTCCGCGAGGCTACCCTCGCCGGACGGGGCTCTATCGCACAAAGCCTCCAACTGATCCAGCGGAATCATGTCGTTTTCGCCAAACGGGCCGACCAGGGTCCGCCTCAGCGCGCAGATATGGCCATAAGTGCCGAGAATCCGGCCCATATCGCGGGCCAGTGCCCGCACATAGGTACCCTTGCCGCACTCGGCTTCGAACACGGCGCGGTCGTTATCTGGTTGATCTACAAGCGTTAAATGGTGAATCTCGACCGGGCGGGGGGCCAGTTCCACGACTTCGCCGTCGCGGGCGAGGTCATAGGCGCGCTCACCCTGGACCTTGATCGCCGAATAGCGCGGCGGAACCTGCTCGATCACGCCGGTGAAGCGGGGCAGCAGGGCCAGGATGGCCTCCCGGGTTGGGCGCTGGTCAGAGGTCGCGGTGACCTGGCCCTCGATGTCGTCGGTGTCGCGCTCCTCGCCCCAGCACACGGTGAAGCGGTAGCGCTTGCGGCCGTCCATGACGAAGGGGACCGTCTTGGTGGCCTCGCCGAGCGCGATCGGCAGGCCGCCCGAGGCGAGCGGATCGAGCGTGCCGGCATGGCCGGCGCGCTTGGCGTTGAACAGGCGCTTGAGCACGGCGACGGCCTGGGTCGAAGTCATGCCGATCGGCTTGTCGAGCACGACCCAGCCGTGGACGTCGCGGCGGTCGCGGCGCACCTGGTTCCCCTTCTGCTGCTTGGCGCGCGGGTCGTTGTTGACGCGGCGCGGCTCCTGATGCGGCTGAGAATTGCCGCCGAGCTCCGCGAAATTATTCGTCTGCACGTCGCGCTGATCGGCTTCGTTACCGCCGATCGTGCCGTGTGCGGGGTCCATCGTCATTGTTCTTCTTCCCGATCCGAATCCGGATCCTGTTCCGAATTCTTGTCCAAGTCCTTCTGCACCGCAGGTGTTCGCAAAAGCTTCTCGATCCGTTCCGCTTCGTCGAATCGTTCGTCGACGCGGAAGCGAATGTCAGGTGCAAATTTCAGGTTAACGCGATGCGCGACCTCGCCGCGCAGGAATTTCTTGTTGCGCTCGAGCGCTGCGATGACGATCTCGGTGTCGCGTCCACCGAGCGGCATCACGTAAACTGTTGCGAGTTTCAAATCGGGCGACATCCGCACCTCCGGCACGGTGATGATGTGACCTTCGAGGTCAGCATCATGCACATTCCCTTGCGCCAGAATCTCGGCCATCGCGTGGCGAACCTGCTCGCCGACGCGCAACTGGCGCTGCGAGCCGCCGGTCGCGGAACTCTTCTTCTGATGGTGCCGTGGCATCGTCGGAAATCACCTCGTCGTGCCCGCGTTTGGGACACGAGCATTGTCATTTGTCCTGTTGAAACGAATGCGGCGCGATGGCCGGACCAAGTCCGGCCATCGCAACTCCCGCAATTTCAGCTCAAAAAGATCCGGGCGCTTCGGTAAGATTTGGACTTACAGGGAGCGCTGGATCGTCTCCACGCGATAACACTCGATGACATCGCCTGCGCGCATGTCGTGGTAGTTCTCGAAGGCCATGCCGCATTCCTGACCGGACTGGACTTCCTTCACTTCGTCCTTGAAGCGCTTCAGCGTCGACAGCTTGCCTTCGTGCACGACGACGTTGTCGCGGATCAGGCGCACATTGGCGCCGCGTTCCACGGTGCCGTCGGTGACGCGGCAGCCGGCGACCTTGCCGACCTTGGAGATGTTGAAGATCTCCAGGATCTCGGCATTGCCCAGCATGGTTTCGCGCAAGGTCGGCGCGAGCAGGCCGCTCATCGCCTTCTTCACGTCGTCCACGAGGTCGTAGATGATGTTGTAGTAGCGGATCTCGATGCCGTTGCGCTTGGCGGCCGCGGCAGCTTCCTTGTTCGCACGAACCGAGAAGCCGATGATCGCGGCGTTGAAACCTTCCGCGAGCGTCACGTCGGATTCCGAGATACCGCCGACACCGGCATGGAGGATGCGGGCCGCGACTTCGTCGGTGCCAAGCTTCTCCAGCGAACCGAGGATCGCTTCCAGCGAGCCCTGCACGTCGGCCTTGACGATCAGCGGGAATTCCTTGCGGCCCGCCGTCTTCAACTGCGACATCATCTGCTCGAGCGAGCCGCGCATGCCGGAGATCGAGGCCGCCGCGTTCTCGCGCTTCTGGTGCGCACGGTAGCTGGTGACCTGGCGGGCGCGGGCTTCGTTCTCGACGACGGCGAGACGATCGCCGGCTTCCGGCGGACCGTTGAAGCCGAGCACCTCGACCGGAACCGAGGGACCGGCTTCCTGCACCGTCTCGCCCTGATCGGAGATCAGCGCGCGGACGCGGCCCATTTCGGCGCCGGCGACGATGATGTCGCCGACACGCAGCGTGCCGCGCTGGACCAGGACGGTCGCGACCGGACCACGGCCGCGATCGAGCTTGGCTTCGATCACGGTGCCTTCGGCCGGGCGCTCCGAATTGGTCTTCAGCTCGAGGATGTCGGCCTGGAGCGCGATCATCTCGAGCAGCTTGTCGAGATTGGTCTTGTTCTTGGCGGACACTTCGACGTCGACGACGTCGCCGCCGAACGATTCCACCTGCACCTCGTGCTGGAGCAGCTCGGTGCGCACGCGTTCGGGCTTGGCGTCGGGCTTGTCGATCTTGTTGATGGCAACGATGATCGGCACCCGCGCCGCCTTGGCGTGGTTGATGGCCTCGATCGTCTGCGGCATCACGCCGTCATCGGCCGCGACCACCAGCACGACGATGTCGGTGACCTTGGCGCCGCGGGCGCGCATCGCGGTGAACGCGGCGTGGCCGGGTGTGTCGATGAAGGTGATCTTCTTGCCGCTTTCGGGCGAGAGCACCTGATAGGCGCCGATATGCTGGGTGATGCCGCCGGCTTCGCCGGAGACCACGTTGGCATGGCGGAGCGCGTCGAGCAGCGAGGTCTTGCCGTGGTCGACGTGACCCATCACGGTCACGACGGGCGAACGCGTCTCGGTGTCGGTGGAATCGTCGACCTGGTCGAACAGGCCTTCTTCCACGTCCGAGGCGGCAACGCGCTTGACGGTGTGGCCGAGCTCTTCGGCGATCAGCTGCGCGGTGTCGGCGTCGATCACGTCGGTGATCTTGTGCATCGCGCCCTGCTTCATCAGCATGCGGATGACGTCGACCGCGCGCTCGGACATGCGGTTGGCGAGTTCCTGGATCGTGATCGCTTCCGGGATCGTCACCTCGCGGACGAGCTTTTCCTTCGGCTCGTTCGAGGCATGACCCTTCAGGCGCTGTGTGCGGCGACGGAACGAGGCGATCGAACGCTCGCGCACTTCGTCGGCATTGAGCGCCGTGACGACGGTCAGGCGGCCGCGCTCTTTCTGCGGGCCGGGCTTGTGGGTGGTCTTGGGGGCCGCCGCAGGACGTGCAGCGCCGCCGGGACCGCGACGGATCTGGCGCGGACCATCGTCCTCGTCGGGGCCGGCTGCGACCGCGGGAGCGCGGCCCAGCGGGCCACCGCCGGCGGGGCGGGCCGTGGTCGTGCCGGGACGCGCGGTCGTGCTGGTTCCCGGGCGTGCCGTGGTCGTCGCGGGGCCGCCGGGGCGCGCTGCGGGTGCGCCGGGACGCGGCGCCGGGGCGGCCGGGGCCGCAGCGGCAGCTGCGGGACGCGGGGCAGACGGCTGCTCGCCTTCGCCAAACCGCTTCTTGGCTTCGGTCTCGGCCTTGCGCTTGGCTTCGTCCTCGTGACGGTGACGCTCTTCCTCGGCCTTGCGGCGGGATTCGGCAGCTTCGCGCTCGGCGCGCTCGGCGGCTTCGCGAACGGCGCGGCGCTGGGCCTCTTCCTCGGCGATGCGGCGCTCTTCGATTTCGCGCATCTTGGCGTCGGCCAGCGCGCTGGCGCGGGCGGAACGTTCGTCCTCGGTCAGCGTGCGCAACACGACGCCGGAGCCGGCGTTGCGCGGCGGCGGTGCCGGGCGTGACGGGGCGGGTGCAGGCGCAGCTGCCGCCGGCTTGGCAACCGTGGGCGTCTGCGGCTCAGGGCTGCCGTCGATACGGCGCTTGCCGCGCTTCTCGACCACGACCTGCTTGCTGCGGCCGTGGCTGAAGCTCTGGCGCACAGTGCCCGTTTCGACGCGCGGCTTGAGCGATAGCGTCTTGCTCGGAACGCTCAGCTTCTTGTCGTCAGGGGTCTTGGTATCAACCATTCAGCAGTCCTAATCCTGATTTATCAGTGTTGTGCGTTGCCGCACCGTCCTATCGGGTCGTCGTTGTCTCTCAGAAATCCTGGCCGGGCTCTTCGGCAGTCTTGTCAGCGTCCGCCATCCGGTATCGGACCAGCATCTGGCTACGTGACAGGAATGACTTGCTCGCCGGGCCCGCGAGCAGGGCAGCATGTATCACATTTGACCGGGTCAGTGCCAAATCCAATTCTAACGATTTCAGCGCGGTGACGACCGGAATCTGCGGCTTGGCGCCGCGATTTCCGGCATTTTGACGCGCCAGCATGTCCAATTTGCGGATTCCGTCCGCGGCCCCGTCGCCGGCGTGGATCAGGACCTCGACCGTGCCTTCCCGAAGGGCGCTCTCGACCTTGCCGAAACCGGCCACGATCTGACCGGCCTTGGCAGCGATCCCAAGGGCTTCCGTCACGCTCCTGACCAGGAGCGCCTCGATGTCGGCGGGAAGCGTCTGAGGGGTGCGCAGCTCGCGCTTGAAGGCCTTACTAAATTGGTGACGCCGCACGGCTTCCGCAACCACCTCACGCGAGGCGGTGACCCACATGCCGCGGCCGGGCAGCTTGCGCTTGAGATCGGGAACTATCTGCCCGTCGGGCGAAACGACGAAGCGGATCAGCTCGTCGATCGGCCGGACCTCGCGGCTGACCGCACACATGCGCATGGTCGCGGACCTTTCGGCCCGCGGTCCATGATCAAGTTCGCTGTCAGCGCTGGCAAGCATCCGGGCGACATCTCCTTCGCCCTTAAGCCGGCTGATCTTCGGTCGCCTCGGCCTCCTCGGCCGGCTTGGCGAGATCGGCTTCGGTGATCCAGCCGGCCTTGACGCGGGCCTGCATGATCATGGCTTCAGCATCGTCACGGGAAATGTCGATACCGTCGAGCGCACCCGGATATTTGGTCTGCTCGCCGCCTTCCTTGCGCTCGGTCCAGCCGACCAGGTCGTCGGTGGCGCAGCCGGCGAGGTCGTCGACCGTCTTGATGTCGTTCTCTCCGAACTTCACCAGCATCTTGGAGGTGACGCCGGGCACGTCCTTGAGGGCGTCCTCGACGCCGAGCTCCTTGCGGCGGGCTTCGATCTCGGCTTCCTGCTGCTCGAGATATTCGCGGGCGCGGCTCTGCAGCTCCTGCGCGGTCTCCTCGTCGAAACCCTCAATGCCGGCGAGCTCCTTGAGGTCCACCATGGCGAGTTCCTCGACCGAGGTGAAGCCTTCGGACGCCAGCAGCTGACCGACCACCTCGTCGACGTTGAGCGATTCCATAAAGACGCGGGTGGAGTTCTCGAAGTCGGCCTGGCGGCGCTCCGATTCCTCCTGCTCGGTCAGGATGTCGATGTCCCAGCCGGTGAGCTGCGAGGCCAGACGCACGTTCTGGCCGCGGCGGCCGATCGCCAGCGAGAGCTGGTTGTTGGTGTCGGGCACCACGACCTCGATACGCTCGCGGTCTTCGTCGATGACGACCTTGGAGACTTCCGCCGGCGCCAGCGCGTTGACCACGAACGTTGCGATGTCGGGCGACCAGGGAATGATGTCGATCTTCTCGCCCTGGAGTTCGTTCACCACGGCCTGCACGCGCGAGCCGCGCATACCGACGCAGGCGCCGACCGGATCGACCGAGGAATCGCGGGAAATCACGCCGATTTTCGCGCGCGAACCCGGATCGCGGGCCACCGCCTTGATCTCGACGATGCCGTCATAGATTTCCGGCACTTCCTGCGCGAACAGTTTTGCCATGAACTGCGGATGGGTGCGGGACAGGAAGATCTGCGGACCTCTCGTCTCGCGGCGGACATCGAAGATGTAGGCGCGGACGCGGTCACCGTTGCGGAACACTTCGCGCGGCAGCATCTCGTCGCGGCGGATGATGGCTTCGCCGCGGCCGAGGTCGACGATCACGCTGCCATATTCGACGCGCTTGACGACGCCGTTGACGATGTCGCCGATGCGGTCCTTGAATTCCTGATATTGCCGGTCGCGCTCGGCCTCGCGCACCTTCTGCACGATGACCTGCTTGGCCGATTGCGCGGCGATGCGGCCGTATTCCAGCGGCGGCAGGGTGTCGGCGATGGTGTCGCCGACTTGCGCGCCCGGATTGGCGCGCTGCGCGTCGACCAGCGAGATCTGGTTGGAGTGGTTCTCGACCTTGTCGACGACCAGCATGTGGCGCGACAGCCTGAGCTCGCCCTTCTTCGGGTCGATCTCGGCGTGAACGTCAGTCTCGCTGCCGTAACGGGCTCGGGCAGCCTTGGCGATGGCGTCTTCCATCGCCGCGATGACGATGCCGCGGTCGATCGATTTCTCACGCGCAACGGCGTCGGCGATCTGGAGCAATTCAAGTCGATTGGCGCTGACTGCCATGGCTAGTCTCCTTGGTCAGGATCGATTTCGCCGCGCCGCGCGCGTTCGGCGGCAAGGCGATGTTTCTTGGTATTGGTCGGGGCCGGCTTCTTCTTCGGCCTGGTATTCTTGGTGGTCTTCGCGCTGATCTCGGCGTGCGGCGCTTGTGGCGGCGCGAGGCCGAGATCGCGGCGCATCTGGCGCTCCTCGGCCTTGCCGCGGCGCATCGATTCGGCGATCAGCTCGTCGGTCAGCACCAGGCGGGCTTCGCCGATATCCTCCATGGTCAGGAGGACGTCGGCATCGTCGCCAGCCTTGGCGTCGTCGCGATGCAGATGGACGCGGTCGCCCTCGACGGCACCGAGCGTGCCGCGGAACCGCTTGCGGCCCTCATGGGCGACCGCCATCTCGATCTTCACCAGATGGCCGGAATAGCGCTCGAAATCGGAACGGCGCACCAGCGGACGGTCGATCCCCGGCGAGGAGATTTCCAGCCGGTAGGCGCGATCGATGGGGTCGGCGACATCGAGCACCGGCGACAGCGCCCGCGAGATCGCCTCGCAATCCTCGAGCTGCATCGATCCGTCCGGCCGCTCGGCCATGATCTGAACGGTGCAGCCGGCCTCGCCCGAGATGCGGATTCGCACCAGGCGGTAGCCCATGCCCTCGAGCACCGGCGCTGCGACCGCAGACACCCGCGCCGCGACGCCGGGCTCGACCACGAGCCTCGGCTCGGCCAGCAACTCGGCATCGGTGGAACCAGCGTTCGGTTCGGTCATATCAGGGGTCAAGGCGCTCGATGGTTTCGATGGTTAACGCTTGCTTAAACGTCAGAGCCCGCTCCGGAACTTACCCGACGGCGTCGGGCCGCATCTTCCGCCGAGCCGCATTCAGGTAATAAAAAAGAGCGGGTCCTTTCGGGCCCACTCTCACTACGCGGATCGTATGAGAAGATGAATTGGCGCTGATATAGCCCTTTCCGCCCGCCTGGACAAGGCCCATCGCGGGCCGAACGGGGCTTTTTGCGCCGGTTCGCGGCCCCCGCGCGCAACGCTTCCTTCACCTCCGAGGCCTAGATTCGCTGATTGTGGGGCGGCTTGGACCAAGGGCGCACCCGCGGCGTGCCCTGTACGAGTTAGCGTTTTCATGACCGTTGCCACGTCGCTCATCCCTGGACTGGACGAGATCGTCAAACGCGGCGATCCCCGGCGTCGTGGCGAAATCGCGCGCGCCATCTCCGATCTGTTCTTCCAGGATCCCGCCAAGCTTCGTCCCGAGCTGATCGATCTCTTCGACGATCTCCTGATCGATCTTGTCCCGCATGCCGAGCTGACCTCGCGGGTCGATCTCGCCGAACGCTTCTCGCGCCTCGACAACGCGCCGCCGCATCTGGTGAACCAGCTCGCGCGCGAAAACGAGATCATGGTGGCAGGCCCCGTGCTGCGCCGCTCGCCCGTGCTCGATGATGCTGCGCTCGTCGAGATCGCGCGGCTGAAAGGCCAGGGCCATCTGCTGGCGATGACGGAGCGCCCCGCTTTGTCTTCCGTCATCACCGACGTGCTGGTCGAGCGCGGCGATCGCGACGTGGTGCGGCGCGCCGCCGGCAATGCGGGCGCGGTGTTCTCGCCCGGCAGCTATTCCGAGCTGATCAAGCGCGCGGCGCGGGACGGCGTGCTGACGCTGAAGATCGGCCAGCGCGATGATCTCTCGGGCGAGCACCTGAAAGAGCTTCTCAACGGCACGCTCGACGTCATCCGTCGCCGCCTCTCCACCGTGGTCAATCCCGCGCGCCAGGTCGAGATCAAGCGGGCGATGGCCGCGATCGAGGAGGCTGCACTGCCGCCGGGGCCGCGGCGCGATTTCTCCGCGGCGCAGCGCACCGTGCTGACCTTGCACCGCGAGGGCCATCTCGGCGAAAGCGCGCTGCTCGGCTTTGCCAAGGCGCACAAATACGAGGAAGCGGTCGCCTCGCTCTCGGCGATGGCCGGCATCCGCCTCTCGATCCTCGATCGTCTGATCTCGGGCGACCGCTACGATCCGATTCTGATTCTTGGGCGGATGCTGAACCTGGGCTGGCCCACGGTGCGCGCGCTGATCCTGATGTGGCACGGCCCGCATCGCACGCCGGCGGATGCCGATCTCGAGCAGGCCCGTGCAAACTTCACGCGCCTGATGCCGTCGACGGCCGACCGCGTCGTGAAATTCTGGCGCAACCGGCAGACGATCTAAACGCGCCTGAACCGCAGATAAGTCGTCTTGCGTCCCTCGCGGGTGGCCTTCCGGCCATAGCGCGTCATGGTGTAGCCGTCCCATGGCTGCCGGAAATCGTCGGCGCGCTCGGCAAGCCATTTGAAATCGACAGAGCGCGCAAGGTGCGACAGCGTCCAGGCGCAGTAATCGTCGATGTCGCAGACGAAGCGGAATTCGCCGCCTCCTTTGAGCACGCGCGCCATCGCGGCGATCGTCCTGTCCTGGACGAAGCGCCGTTTCCAGTGCCGCCGCTTCGGCCATGGATCGGGATGGATCAGATCGATTCGCGACAGCGATGCCGGCGGCAGCCATGCCAGCAACTCGGCGGCATCGCCCGCGAACAGGCGGATGTTGGCGATGTTGGCGGCCTCGATCTGCGCGAGGATCTTGGCCATGCCGTTGACATAGGGCTCGCAGCCGATGAACCCGGTCGTGGGAAAGTTCTGCGCTTCCGCCGCAAGATGCTCGCCGCCGCCGAAACCGATCTCGAGCCGCACGTCCTCGGCGGCGGGATCGAATATCTCGCGGGCGTCAGCCGGCTTCTCGCTCTCGATGTCGAGTGCAAGATGCGGCAGCAGATTGTCGATCAGGTCGGCCTGGTGCTGCCTGAGCTTGTGGCCCTTGCGGCGCCCGAAGAAGGCACGCTCGCTGTCGTCGCGATCGGGATCCGACTTGCGCTCGCTCATCGCAGCGTCTGATACAGGCGATAGAGCAGCCGCGCGCGCGGCGCGAGCGACGAGACATAGAGCTGCTCATAATGGGTGTGCGCGCCCTTGCCGTCGACGCCGAGCCCGTCCAGCGTGCCGGTGTGGGGCGCGGTGAAATTGCCGTCGGAGCCGCCGCCGGTATGGGTGTCGATTAGCTCGAAGCCGATCTCGCCGGCGAGAGTCTTGGCGTGCTCGTAGAGCGAGGCGCCGGCATTGCCCTTCTCGTAAGGCGGACGGTTGAGCCCGCCGGTGACCTTGACGGTGACGCCCTCGGTCTTCGATGTCAGCCCGAGAATCTTGCCGACGAACTCGTTCGCATCGTTGAAGCTCGGCACGCGCAGATCGATTTCGGCATAGGCTTCTTCCGGCGTCACGTTGGGACGCGTACCGCCGCGCACCACGCCGACATTGACGGTGACGCCGCGCTCAAGGTCGTTCATCGCTTCCAGCGCCGTGATGATGTTGGCGAGCTCGCGGATGGCGCTGCGGCCGTCCTCGGGTCGCGAGCCCGCATGTGCCGGCACGCCCTTGATGAAGACCTCGAACCGTCCGACACCCTTGCGTCCGGTGACGATCTTGCCGCCGTCGCGCGCCGGCTCCGTCACCAGAACGTATTTGGCCCTGCGTCCTTCCTTCTCAATCAGCGCACGCGAGGTCGGGCTGCCGATCTCCTCGTCGGAGGTGAACATGTGGGTGATGCCGAGCGGCGGACGATTGCCGTCGGCGCAGAGCGCGGCAAACGCGTGGTGGGCGATATAGGCGCCGCCCTTCATGTCGTAGATGCCGGGACCGAATGCGCTGTCGCCTTCGACCTTGAACGGCAGGCGCTCGATGAAGCCGAGGGGATGAACGGTATCGAGGTGGCTCAGCACCAGGATGCCCGGCTGGTCCTGGCCCCAGTCCGAACGGACCAGCAGATGATCGCCGCGGCCGTCGACGCCGGCGACGCGTTCGAGCGTGACGGGTAGATCGCGATGCTGGTCGGCGACCAGCGACATCAGCTTGTTGACCTGTTCAGGCGCTTCCGTCGGCGTCTCGATCTCCACCCAGCGCCGGATGCCGTCGAGAATAGTTTGGGTATCGAACCAGTTGTAGCTCGCCATGGGCGCATCTATGCCTTCAAGTCGCATCATCTGAAAGGGCGCGCATCGAGACGCGGCCGCAAGTGACGACATAGGCCAGATTTGGCGAAGCCTCAAATCAGATCGAGCAGGCGCCTCAGCGCTTGTCGGGGCCTTCGCGGGCCGCGATCTGCTCGACGAGATCGACGATGGAGCGGCGCATCTTCGAATCGGTGATTCGGGTGAACGCCTTGGTCAAAGCGAGACCTTCGGAGGTCGCGAGGAAGTCCGAGACGTAGGAGGGTGAAGCGCCTTCGGCGAAGCCGTCGGGACCAGCCACGCCGCTCGGGCCGCCCTCGAACAGGAACGACACCGGCACCTGGAGAATCTCGGCAATCTGCTGGATTCGGCTCGCACCGACGCGATTCGTGCCCTTCTCGTACTTCTGAATCTGCTGGAAAGTCAGGCCCAAAGCTTCACCGAGCTTCTCCTGACTCATGCCCAACATGATGCGGCGCATGCGCACGCGGCTGCCGACATATTTGTCAACAGGGTTGGGCGCTTTCGACATTTCCTCAGCCTCCAAACACCACCTTCAGCGCAATCGACCGGAATGCCTCAGGTGCCAGCAACATAAAAATCAAACCCTGTTATTGGGAAACATTGCGGAGAAATTTAGCAATGCCCACTGTCTTTCGCAGCGGGTGCAGAATGAGGAACCCGCGTGCAGTCTGTCAACCGTGGGACTACGGTTGTCAAAGGATTCCGGCGGATCGACCGAAAACTGCCAGCGACCGTGTAATCACGGATGCCGTTTGGCAACACGTCGGCGGACCGCGAGAAGCACGGCCAGCGCGATCAGTATGGCTGCAGGCACGTCGCCGACGCGCGCATAGATGGTCGGCGGGATCGCTGCGGGCAGGTTTGCATCCAAAATGCCCTCAGTCCCGAGACCGAGGCTGGCGATGGTGCGCCCCATCGGATCGACCACAGCGGAAACGCCGGTATTGGCCGAACGGACCAGCGGCAATCCTAGCTCGATCGCACGCATCCGCGACTGCTCGAGATGCTGATACGGTCCGGTCGAGATGCCGAACCAGCCGTCATTGGTAAGGTTCACGATCCAGCCCGGACGCTCGTTGCGCCCGGCAACCTCACCGGGAAAGATCGCTTCATAGCAGATCAGTGGCAGTGCGCTTGGTGCGCCCGGCACAGGCAGTGCATGACGCACCGTGCCCGGGATGAAGCCGCCGCGCATGCGCGTGAGTTGCTCGAAGCCGAGCTTCTCCATCAGCTCCTGATAGGGCAGGAATTCGCCGAACGGCACGAGGTGCAGCTTGTCGTAGACCGAGAGCACGCTGCCGTCGTGATCGATCACATAGATCGAATTATAGGCGCGCGTGACCGGCGTGCCGCGCGGCAGATCCGGTGCGCGGACCGAGCCCGTGATCAGCACCGTACCCTTCGGCAGCAGATCGGCGATCTCAGCCATCGCGTCGGCTTCGCGGGTCAGGAAGAACGGAAAAGCGGATTCCGGCCAGATCAGGATGGTGGCATCGCGCACGCCAGTCGATTGCGGCCCCGAGGCGCGGTCCGACAGCGCGAGGTATTTCTTCATCACCTCCGCCTTGGCGGCGTAGTTGAATTTGGCGTCCTGCTGGAGATCCGGCTGCATCAGGCGCAGCTTGGTGCCCGCGACCATCGTGGTTGGATTGAGCGACAGCCGGATCGCGCCGAAGATGCTCATGACAATCAGAAGTGCAATCGCAGCCGCCGGAGCGCGCCAGGCCGGGCGGCGGTCCGGCGTGCGGTCGATCAGTGCCGCGGGGCTGGCGAAGATCGCGATGGCCAGGAACGTCATTCCCCAGAGGCCGAGCAGCGACGCCGTCTGCGCCAGCGGCAGCGGCTCGGACAGTGCATAGCCGAACGCGTTCCACGGAAAGCCGGTGAGCACGTGACCGCGCAGCCATTCGGCGACGGTGAGGCTCGCGGCGAGCGCAAGGATGCGCGTGGCATCCTTGGTCCAGAGCAGGCGGGCCAGCGCAAAGCCCATCGCCGTGAAGATCGAGAGATAGGCGGGCAGGCCCAGCACGGCGAACGGCGTCAGCCAGGCGAAGATGTCGGCATCGACGAAGAAGGCCTTGCCGATCCAGTAGAGGCCGGGAACGAAATAGCCGAGCCCGAACCAGTAGCCGGTCAGCGCCGCGGCGGGGACTCCGCCGTAGCGTCCGGCGCCGGCCCCGTCGATCAGCCAGACCATCACGGGCAGCGTGATGAACAGCACCGGAAAGATGTTGAACGGCGCCAGCGCCAGCACCGACAATGCGCCGCACCCCATCGCGAGCAGCGCGCGCTTCCATCCCCAGGTCAGGATGATGGCGAGCGCAATCTGCTTAAATCGCTGGAAGGCGCTCACTGCGGACCGGTCCCGTCGCTCGGCGGCGGGCTGGGCGTGTCGCCGGCGGACGGCTGACCGCTGTCCGGCGTGGCCTCGCGGCGGCTTCGCTCGCGCTGGCTGCGCGGTGCAGGCCGTTCCTTGCGCGTCGAAATCCGCAATCGCTTGACGCGGCGCGGATCGGCGTCGAGCACCTCGACTTCGTAATTGCCGGGGCCCGAGATCACCTCGCCGCGCACCGGCAGGCGTCCGACGAAGCTGACGAGATAGCCGCCGAGCGTCTCGACCTCCTCGCCGGCCTCTCCGGTGACGAAATCCTCGCCGATCACGGTGCGGACATCATCGAGGCTGGCGCGAGCATCGGCGATGAAGGCGTTGTCGGGCAGCCGCACAATCGAGGGCGGCTCGTCGCTGTCGTGCTCGTCGTCGATCTCGCCGACGATCTGCTCGACGATGTCCTCGAGCGAGACCAGCCCGTCGCTGCCGCCATATTCGTCGACGACCAGCGCGAGGTGAATGCGCGTCGCCTGCATCTGCGCGAGCAGATCGATCGCTCGCATCGACGGCGGCACGTAGAGCAACTTGCGGATGATCCGCGCGTCCTCGAGCGGCAGCGCGAGATCGACGGCCTTCAGATCGAGCCCGGCCGGCGGCGGTTTCTTGCGCTTGGTCTTGGTGGCCTCGGATACACGCGCGCGCGCGGTCATGAAGGCGAGCAAATCGCGGATGTGGACGATGCCGACGGGGTCGTCGAGCGTCTCGTTGTAGACCACGAGGCGCGAATGGCCGGCGCTCTCGAAACGGTCCATCAACTCGCCGAGCGGGATGTCGCGCTTCACCGCGACGATGTCGGCGCGATGCACCATGACGTCGGCGATGCGGCGCTCGTGCAGGCCGAGAATGTTGCGCAGCATGGTGCGCTCGACCGCGGAGAAGCCGGTGTCGTCCGGCGTCGTCGCATCGAGCACGACCTGAAGGTCGTCGCGCACCGAGCCCGCCTTCCAGCCGAACAGCGTGCGGATCGCGCGCAGCAGCCAGCCGTCCGCAGTCGGGCGTATGACTTCGCCAGGCGTCACCACCGCCGGCAGGTTCGGCGTGTTGCGCGGATTGTCGTGGATCGGTTCGGAATCCGGCATCTCAGTGCGCCCCCGCGCGATCGGCATAGGGGTCGGGGATGCCGAGATGCGCCAGGATCTCGGTCTCCAGCGCTTCCATCTCCTCGGCGTCGTCGTCGTTCTCGTGGTCGTAGCCGATCAGATGCAGGAAGCCGTGCACGGCGAGATGGCTGAGATGATGGTCGAACGGCTTGTGCTCCTCGTCCGCCTCGCGCCGCATGGTCTCGTAGGCGATCGCGATGTCGCCGAGCATGCGCGGTGCATCGCCTTCCTTCCATTCGCCCTCCGGCTGAAGCGCAGGAAACGACAGCACGTTGGTCGGCTTGTCCATGCCGCGCCAGTTGCTGTTCAGCGTGCGGATGCCGGCATCGTCGGTCAGCATCACGGCCACTTCGGCTTCGGCGACATCCTCGTCGACGCTTTCGGCGGCGGCGGCAACCGCACGCTGGATCACGGCTTCGGAATCGGGTTCGCGCTGCCAGCAATCGGCAACGACGAGGACCTCGGTGATGGGAAGGTTCGGATGTGACATTGTCTTTGTTCGGAACGAAAGGGCGTCTCGGTCCGCGCCCGCTGGATCCGGCTGTTGTCCCGTCAGGATTTTCCGGTCGCCGGCCGCTGCGGCGACCCTTCATAGGCGGCGACGATCCGCGCCACGAGCTCGTGGCGGATCACGTCCTCGGCTTTGAAATGAACTTGCGCAATGCCTTCGACGCCATCAAGCAATTTGGTCGCTTCGGCAAGTCCCGAGGTCTGGCCGTTCGGCAGGTCGATCTGCGAGGGATCGCCGGTCACGATCATGCGGCTGTTCTCGCCGAGACGCGTCAAAAACATCTTCATCTGCATCGACGTGGTGTTCTGCGCCTCATCCAGGATGATGGCGGCGTTGGTCAGCGTGCGGCCGCGCATGAAGGCGAGCGGCGCGATTTCGATCTCGCCGGTCTGCAGCGCGCGCTCGACGATGCGTGCATCCATGAGGTCGTAGAGCGCATCATAGATCGGGCGCAGATACGGATCGACCTTCTCACGGAGATCGCCGGGCAGGAAGCCCAGCCGCTCGCCGGCTTCCACCGCCGGGCGCGACAGGATGATCTTGTCGACCTCCTTGCGCTCGAACAATTGCGCGGCATGCGCAACCGCGAGCCAGGTCTTGCCGGTGCCGGCGGGGCCGATGCCGAACACCAGCTCGTGACGCTTCAGCGCGCGAATGTAGGAATCCTGCGCCGCCGTGCGCGCACGCACCGGGCGCTTGCGCAAATTGATGCTGTCGAAGGTGGACTTGGCCGATTTGGCGTCGAACTCGAACAGCGAGCCCTGCGCGATCACGGCGCGAATCGCGCCCTCGACCTCGCCCTGGTCGAGATCGTGACCCTTCACGGCTTGCGCATAGAGCATCTCAAGCACGCGGCGCGCGGCATCGCAACCGTCGCGCGTGCCGCCGATCGTGATGTGGTTGCCCTTGGAATCGACGACGACGCCGAGCCGCCGCTCGATCTGAGCGAGGTGCTGGCCATAGGGGCCGACCAGCGCGGATGCGGCGCGGTTGTCGTCGAAGTCGATGACGACCTGGGTCTCGGGCGGAACTTGCATGTCGCGGTCAAATTTGCGGCTGGGAGCGATAGAAGACGAATCCGATGCGCTTTTGGGCAAGGGTTCAGGCTCCGATGGATTGCGATAAAGCGGGCTCGCGCGCATTGCGCGGCGTCACGAGCTCGCCGAGGAAGCTGTAGCGTTCGAGAATGTCGATCCTGACCGGCAGGATCTGTCCGATGATGTCGGGCGAAGCCATTACATGGGCAGGCTGGAGGAAGGCGGTGCGGCCGACGATCTGGCCGTCCTTGCGCGCCGGACGTTCGAACAGTACGTCGACCGTTGAGCCAATCGCAGCCTTGTTGAAGGCCGATTGCTGGCTGTCGATCAGTTCCTGGAGCCGCTCCAATCGCTGGTCCATCTCGGCGGGGGACACCGTCTCCTGCATATCCGCGGCCGGCGTTCCCGGCCGGGCGGAGTATTTGAACGAATACGCCGCAGCGTAGCCGATTTGCGTGACAAGCGCGAGAGTGGCGAGAAAATCCTGCTCGCTTTCGCCGGGGAAGCCGACGATAAAATCTGATGAAAAAGCAATGTCTTGGCGCGCTGACCGGAAACGATCGATGACTTTGCGGTAATCATCGGCGGTATGTTTGCGGTTCATGGCGGCCAGAATCCGGTCCGAGCCCGACTGCACCGGCAGGTGCACGAACGGCATCAACGCGTCGAGATCGCGATGGGCCGCAATCAGACTGTCATCGACGTCGCGGGGATGGCTGGTCGAATAGCGCAGCCGGACGATGCCGGGAATTTTCGCCAGATGCTCGAGCAGCCGGCCGAGAGTCCAGGTTTTTCCGTCCGGCCCCTCGCCATGATAGGCGTTGACGTTCTGCCCGATCAGCGTGAGCTCGCGCACGCCGTTGTCGGCAAGCCGCTTCACGTCGTCGACGATTTTTGTGACGGGACGCGAGACTTCGGCGCCGCGCGTATAGGGCACGACGCAGAACGTACAGAACTTGTCGCAGCCTTCCTGCACCGTGACGAACGCGGAAATGCCGCGCGCGCGGATCGCGTCGGGCTTCGGCTGGGCGAGGAAGCCGAACTTGTCGGCGGCGGGAAATTCGGTCTCGATCGCGCGGCCTTCGTTGCGCGCGCGCCTCAAGAGCTCGGGAAGATGATGATAGCTCTGCGGGCCGACCACCACGTCGACGACAGGCGCGCGGCGCGTGATCTCGCCGCCTTCGGCCTGCGCCACGCAGCCGGCGACCGCGATCTGCATGGTCCGGCCGCTGCGCGCCGCTTCGTCCTTGGCGACGCGCAGGCGGCCAAGCTCGGAATAGACCTTCTCGGAAGCCTTCTCGCGGATGTGGCAGGTGTTGAGGATGACGAGGTCGGCGTCATCAGGGCTCGCCGTCTCCACGAATCCTTCCGGGGCCAGTGTGTCCACCATGCGCTGGGCATCGTAGACGTTCATCTGGCAGCCATATGATTTGATGTGCAGCTTGCGCGGCGGCGTCATGGAACCCGAATTGAGGTGGAGGACGGCCCTCAGATATAGGCTGGAGAGCCGAAAATCCAGCGAATGGGGGTCAAAAGGCGCGTTCCGGGCGGCGACTGCCGGAATCGCGCGGTTTGGCGCCGGATTCAGCCCGTCAGGGCGTCCGCTGCGACCCGCCTAACCAGCTCCGGCAGCTGATGCATGTCCGAGAAGGTCAGGTCGGCGCCGGCCTGACGCAGGGTCTCTGCATGGCCGGCCCCGCAATGGCTGCCCCCGTAAAAGCCGAACACCTTCATGCCCGCTGCCCGCGCTCCGGCAATGCCGGCCAGGCTGTCCTCGATCACGACGCAGCGCTCGGGCGGCACGCCCATTTCCCTGGCTGCGAACAAAAACAGGTCCGGCGCCGGCTTGCCGTTCCTCACCTGCGAGGACGAGAAGATGTGCGGCGCGAAGCGCTCGTGGAGACCGGTGCTCCCGAGGCTGACCTGCATGCGTTGATGCGAACCGCTGGAGGCGACGCAGACCGCCTGCGTCACCACATCGAGCACGTCGTGGATGCCGCGGATCGCCTCGAGGTCGGATTCGAAGGCGCGAAACAGCTCGTCCTGGAGATCGCCGTGATAGGCCTCGGGCAGCTTGCGGCCGAGTTCGGCCTCGATCTCGAGATTGGCCTGTTTTGTCGCACGGCCGAGGAAGCGCGCGGACACTTGCGCCGCAGTGATTGGATAGCCGTGGCGCGTCAGCGCATTCGCGTGTGCCTGACAGGAGATCACCTCGCTGTCCACGAGCACACCGTCGCAATCGAAGATGATGAGATCGAGGGGCACTTCAGCTCGCGTCGCGGACGGTGTCACCTCTCCCGGAGGGAGAGGTCGGCGCGAAGCGCCGGGTGAGGGGATCAGCTTTCTCGTGGGACCTGAGTCCCCTCACCCGATTTGCACTGGACGATGCTTCGCAGCGCCAGGCGCAAATCGACCTCTCCCCGACGGGGAGAGGTGAAGAGAACTCGCCGAAAGATCCCTTCATCAATTCGTCGGCTTGTCGTCGTCGAGCGGAACGCAGTAGAGCTCGAGCCGGTGATCGACCAGCTTGTAGCCGAGCTTGCGGGCGATCTCCGCCTGGAGCTTCTCGATCTCCTCGGAGGTGAACTCGATCACCTTGCCGTCGCGCAGATTGATGAGGTGGTCGTGATGGCTGTCGCGCATCGTCTCGTAGCGCGCGCGGCCCTCGCGGAAATCATGGCGCTCGATGATGCCGGCATCCTCGAACAGCTTGACGGTGCGATACACGGTCGAGATCGAGATCTTGTCGTCGACGGCGACGCAGCGCCGGTACAATTCCTCGACATCGGGATGATCGACAGCCTCCGCCAGCACGCGCGCGATGACGCGGCGCTGTTCGGTCATGCGCATGCCGGTGGCGGCACAGCGCGCCTCGATACCCGAGGCCTTGGATGCGGCGGAAGCTTTAAGTCCAGTCATGTGTTGTCTGCCTGACGGGGCGCTTTCTGCCATCAATATTACGACAAGTCACGTCGCATCAGAAGGGCGTTCAACTGTTCCCCGTTGGGCTGCTTATAGTAGCGTTCGCGGCGTCCGACCACCATGAATCCGGCCCTGTCGTAGAGGCGCCGCGCCGGCTGGTTATTCTCCTCGACTTCGAGAAATATCGTGCGTACGCCGCGCCCCGCGAGATGACCGAGATGGGTCATCAGCAGCGTGCGGGACAGGCCGTGGCCGCGCTGGGCCCGGTCGACCGCGATCGAGAGAATCTCCGCCTCGTCCGCGCCGATCCGCGACACCGCAAAGCCGATCGTCTTGCGGCCAAGCCGCAGCCGCTGCACCAGCGTGTTGGGTTCGCTGATCATGCTCTCGAATTCGCCTTCGCCCCAGCCATGCGCGAAGGAGGCACCGTGGAGCTGTGCGAGCCGCGCGGCGTCGCGCGCGGAGGCGGGCTCGACGGCGGCTGTGCCGCCGCGCCACCATTCCGAAAGCCATCGCATCATGAGCTTGCGGCTTGTGCGAGCGGCGGCAGCGCCGCCGGCTTGGCGTCGGGCGCCTTCAGATAGAACGGCCGCGCCGGATTCGTCTCGGGATTGGCCGCGGCACCAAGCCATGCGACCCAGCTGATGTCGGGCGCGGGCGGCGCGTCGACCGTCACAGGCTGCGGCCCATCCTTCGGCCAGCGACCGGCGAGGATGTTTGCAGCATTGCCGACCAGATGCGGCGCGCCGAATTGCGAGGCCGCGATGGCGTCGTCGATGGAGGCGACGCCTGGCCGCACCAACTGGCTGCCGTCACCCGCGACGATCTGGAAATAGACGTGATCGTGCCGCGCGTCGATCGCGGAGATCACCGGCGCCGTGCCGCTTTGGCCGACGATGGTCGCGGCATAGGCCGACAGTGTCGTCACGCCGACGGCCGGCCGTTTCGCCGCGAGCGCAAGGCCGCGCGCGGCGGAAATGCCGACCCGCAGGCCGGTAAAGCTGCCGGGTCCGGCGGTGACGGCGATGCGGTCGAGCGAAGTGAAGGCGAGATTCGCCGATTGCATCACGCGCGCAATCATCGGCATCAACGCCTCGGCGTGACCGCGCTTCATCAGCTGCGATTCCTGCGCAAGGAGCTCACCGGACTCGGTGTCCAGAACGGCGGCCGCGCACGCGTCGAGCGCAGTATCGATGGCAAGGATCAGCATCGAATCAGCTTAGTCGGTTGGGCACCGTTCAAACCAGCCCTAGTTTGGCTTTCTCGACATGGCCATGACCGGCTACGTAATTCTACGTGGCAGCGAAGATGGTCAACGCTTCATGCGTGCCCCTTTTTGCAGACGATTGCTCCATCCGCAACTCTGCAACCTTTAAACCATCGAAAGTTCGTCATCTTAAGGGAAGGTTCACCACGGACTGAGACCTTCCGGCCGATTTGGATCTCGCGAGATCCGAATGGTGCGCTGCGACGTAACAGGTACCATCCGGGGCGTGCCTTGAAAGGTTGCAATGAATGTCATTCTGGAAACGTTGGTCGTTGGCCCGAGAGGCCATGGCCCAGGTCAGCGCATTGTCGAGATCTCAGGCCATCATCGAATTCAATCTCGACGGCACCATCATCACCGCCAACCAGAATTTTCTGAACACAATGGGTTACCGGCTGGACGAGATCGCCGGCAAGCACCATTCCCTGTTCGTGGTGCCCGAGGAGCGGGACAGCGCAGCCTATCGCGAGTTCTGGAATCGGCTTGGCCGGGGTGAATATCAAACCGCCGCGTACAAGCGGCTCGGAAAGGGCGGCCGCGAGATCTGGATCCAGGCGTCCTACAATCCGATCACCGATACAGCCGGCAAACCCGTGAAGGTCGTCAAGTTCGCGACCGACATCACAGCGCGCAAGATCCGCAGCCTGGAAGACGCCGGAAAGATCTCTGCGATCAGCCGCGCCCAGGCGGTGATCGAATTCACTCTCGATGGCAGCATCATCACGGCGAATGAGAATTTCCTGAGCACGACGGGCTACCGGCTCGACGAGATCCAGGGCAAGCACCACAGCATGTTCGTGAGCGCCGACGAGCGCGACAGCGCCGCCTATCGCGAGCTTTGGTCAGGACTTGCCCGCGGCGAGTTCCGGTCCGGCGAGTACAAGCGGTTCGGCAAGGGGGCTAAGGAAATCTGGATCCTCGCATCGTACAATCCGATCCTCGACGATGCGGGCAGGCCGTTCAAGGTGGTGAAGTTCGCTACCGATGTCACCGCACAAAAGCTGATGAACGCGAATTTCGCCGGGCAGATCGAGGCGATCGGCAAGTCACAGGCCGTGATCGAGTTCGACATGGAGGGCAGGATTCTGACCGCCAATCAGAATTTCCTGCATGCGCTCGGCTACTCGCTCCCGGAAATCGTGGGCCGTCATCACAGCATGTTCGTCGACGCAGACGAGCGCGGGGGCGAAGCCTATCGCGCCTTCTGGGCCAGGCTGAACGCCGGTGAATTCCAGTCCGGCGAATATCGGCGCGTCGGCAAGGGCGGCCGCGAGGTCTGGATTCAGGCCTCCTACAACCCGATCCGCGATCTCAATGGCAAGCCGTTCAAAATCGTGAAATACGCCTCCGATACCACCGCGCAGGTCGTCGCGCGCAAACGCAGCGAGAAGGTGCGTAACATGATGGAATCGGTCGCCGCCGGCGCCGAGGAGCTCAACAGCTCGGTGCGCGAGATCGCCGAAGCCATGACGCGATCGCGCGAGACCGCCTCGAGCGCGGTCGATCGGGTCGAGGCGGCCGACCAGCAGGCGCAACGGCTAACGCAAGCGGCGGAATCGATGAGCACGATAGTGCAATTGATCGGCGACATTACCGGTCAGATCAATCTGCTGGCGTTGAACGCGACGATCGAGTCCGCGCGCGCTGGCGAGGCCGGTCGCGGATTTGCGGTGGTCGCCTCGGAGGTCAAGAATCTCGCTAATCAGGCCAAGCAGGCCGCGGACCGGATCGAGCAGGAGATCGGTAATCTGAACGGCATCTCGGCCGACGTCGTCGGAGCTCTGGATGCAATCAAGAGCGCGATTCAGGGCGTCAGCGAGTACGTGTCCACAACGGCCGCCGCCGTCGAGGAGCAGAGCACGGTGACCCAGGAAATGTCGGCGAACATGCGTACGGCCGCGGAAGAGGCCGCGAGCATCGGTCGGGGGGTGTAGTTCGCGTCATCCGGGGCGATGCGACGCATCGAGCGATGCTGCGCGCCTGAGAATCCCGAGATTCCGGGTCTGGTGCTGGCGCACCATCCCGGAATGATCGACTTCGTCGTCACATCGGCCGGACTTCGACGACGTCGGGCACGAAGTGCTTGAGCAGGTTCTGGATGCCGTGCTGCAGGGTCGCGGTCGAGGACGGGCAGCCGGAACAGGCGCCCTTCATGTTGAGATAGACGATGCCGTCCTTGAAGCCGCGGAAGGTGATGTCGCCGCCGTCGTTTGCGACGGCCGGCCGCACGCGCGTCTCGATCAGATCCTTGATCATGTCGACCGTCTCGGCATCGGACTCGTCGAAGAACTCGTCCTCGTCGTCGAGATCGACGTCGCTGGTGGCCGCACCGTCGGCGAGCAGCGGCGCGCCGGACATGTAGTGCTCCATGATGGCGCCGAGGATCGCGGGCTTGAGCTGCTGCCATTCACCGTCCGCCTTGGTCACGGTGATGAAATCCGATCCATAGAACACGCCGGTGACGCCGGGCACGTCGAACAGCTTTTCCGCGAGCGGCGAACGGCCAGCGGCTTCTCGGCTCGAAAATTCGATCGGGCTGCCATCGGACACGACGCGGCCGGGAATGAACTTCAGCGTGGCGGGATTGGGAGTGGCTTCGGTTTGAATGAACATGGTTTTCTCCAGACGTCGCCGGTTCAAGGCCGGCGCGTGCCCTATTCCCTAGCAGATGGCGATGGCGAACGCACGGTCAAGGGGAGCGGAGGGGCTTCCATCGTTATATCAGCGGGTTAGGCGCTCCCTTCTCCCTCGCCCCACCTGCGGGGAGAGGTGAGGGACGAGCCTACGACAGCGAATCCACGCTTTCGTCACTCAATGCCCCCGAAATGATCGTCACCGGCACCGGGAACGTGCCGAGTTCATGCGCGAGCAGCGCCACCCACGGCCCTGGTCCTTCCGCCCCGGGGCTGGCGGCGATCACCAGCATGCCGATGTCAGTGTCCTCGTCGATCACCGCCAGCAGCTGTTCCATCGCGGCACCTTCGCGGATCACGCGCTCCGGCGTGATTGCCGCGATGCCGTTGGCCCTCCCGGCGGCACGGTCGAGCGCGGCCTCCGCTGCTTCAATCGCTTCCGCGCGCATGATGTCGGCGACGCCCAGCCATTCCTGGCTCTGTGCGTCAGGCTCGATGATGCGCAGCAGCACCACGCCGCCGCCGGCACGGATCGCCCAGCGGCTGGCATAATACACCGCGCGATCCCATTCGGCGGTGTCGTCGACGATGACGAGGCATTTGGGCTTGTGACCCGGCTCGAAGCAAAGTCGCTTGCTGGTCATGCCTATCCCGGATGTGCACGGCCGGCATGCTGCCACACTCCCTCTTGCTTTGGGAGAGGGAAGCGGCCGGCGCTGCGGCGCAGGCCGGTTCGCGAACGCGCTTCAGCGCCGGCGGATGAAGCCGACGATGTCCTTCGAGAGCTTCATGGTCTCATCGGCGAGCGCGCGAGCCCGGTCGGAACCCTCGTTGAGGATCGTGTCGATATGGCCGGGGTCGGCGACGAGGCGCTTCATCTCGCCGGCGATCGGCGCGAGCTTTGTCACGCACAGCTCGGCCAGCGCGTTCTTGAAGCTGGAGAACTGGCCGCCCCCGAATTCGCGCAGCACGTCCGACTTGGCGCGGCCGGAGAGCGCGGCGAAGATGCCGACGAGATTGTCGGCCTCGGGACGCGCTTCCAGGCCCTTTTCCTCCGACGGCAACGGCTCCGGATCGGTCTTCGCCTTGCGGATCTTCTGCGCGATGGTGTCGGCATCGTCCGTGAGGTTGATGCGCGAATTGTCGGAGGCATCCGATTTCGACATTTTCTTGGTGCCGTCGCGCAAGCTCATCACGCGCGTCGCCGGGCCCTGAATCAAGGGCTCCGGGAGCGGGAAGAACAGGCCGTCATTGGCACCTTGCGCGCGAATGGAATCGGCGAAGTCATTGTTGAACTTCTGCGCGATGTCGCGCGACAGCTCGAGATGCTGCTTCTGGTCCTCGCCCACGGGAACGTGGGTCGCGCGGTAGAGCAGGATGTCGGCGGCCATCAGCACGGGATAGTCGAACAGGCCGACCGAGGCGTTCTCGCGATCCTTGCCGGCCTTCTCCTTGAACTGGGTCATGCGGCCGAGCCAGCCCATGCGTGCGACGCAGTTGAAGATCCAGGCGAGCTCGGCGTGCCCGGAGACCTGGCTCTGGTTGAACACGATGTGCTTCTTCGGGTCGATGCCGGCGGCGATGAACGCTGCGGTCACCTCGCGGGTGTTGCGCGCGAGCTCGACCGGGCCGCCCCAGACGTCGACGCCTTGCGTGATCGCGTGCATGTCGACCACGCAATAGATGCAGTTGTGGGTTTCCTGCATCTTCACGAAGTTGACGATCGCGCCGAGGTAATTGCCGAGGTGCAGATTGCCCGTCGGCTGGACGCCCGAAAAAACCCGTTCAACGAATGGCATGGTGAGCCTTCCCATAGGTATTCGGTCGTCGTTTCCAACAGCGAGGCTGCCCCGTCAAGGGCAATTCGCAGGGCGCAGCCCGTTCAGGCGGGCCGCTTCAGGGCGGCTGCGGCCTCGCGCCAGGAGGCTGCGCCGAGCATTTGCAGGAGCAGGCCATAAACGGCGATCCCGGCCCCGATCTGCAAGCCCAGCACGATGAAGCGGATCAGGCCGTGAGCCTCCGGGGGCATCAGGCCCGCGGCCAGCCAGAGCAGGGCGCCCATGGCGGCGGCGGCGAGCACGATCCGTGGCAGCCGTTTTCGCGCGGCGGCATCGACCGAGAAGCCGAATTCGCTGGCGCCTTTCCGCAGCAGCGAGAGCGCGCTGCTCCAGGCGCCGACGGCGATGCTCGCCGCGATCCCGCTGGCGCCCCAGAAATGACCGAGCAGCACGGCGAGGGCGACCGCAACGACAAAACCCTTGGCGGTCGCGAGCAATGGCGTCATCGTGTCGCTGCGGGCAAAGAACGCGGGCGACAACGCCTTGATTAGCACATGTGCCGGCAGGCCTAGCGCCAGCCACATCAGCGCATGCGCGGTGGCCGTACTGTCCTCCGCGCCGAAGGCGCCATGCTCGAACAGCAGCCGCACGATCGGCTCGGCCAGCACGATCAGGCCGAGCGTCGCCGGCAGCGCCAGCCCGGTGGCAAGCTCCAGCGCGCGCGATTCCGCGTGCGCCACGGCGCCGCGGTCGCCGTTGCTCACCGCGCGCGTCAGCTCCGGAACCAGCACCGTGCCCATGGCGACGCCGACGATGCCGAGCGGCAGCTCGATCAGGCGGTTGGCGAAATAGAGCCACGAGACAGCGGAGGGCGTTGCCGATGCGATGATCGCGCCCGCCACCATTAGCCATTGTGGCCCAGAGCTTGCGATCATGCCGGGAATGGCTTTTGCAAAGAAGCCGCGCATCGCCTTGTCGACACTTGCGCGCAGTGGCGCCGCGAGACCTGCGCTTCGTTGCGACAGCAGCATCAGCAATTGCAGGAGGCCGGCCACGCCAACCGTCGCCGCCAGAATCCATGCGGCGAAGCCGGCATCGGCATGCCAGACCAGCAGCACCGAAATGGCAGATATCAGCGCGATGTTGAACAGCAGCGGCGAAAAAGCCGTCAGCGCAAAACGTCCTTGCGCATTCAACAGCCCCATCAGCACCGTGACGGGACCGGCGAAGGCGAGATAGGGCAACATCAGCCGCGCGTTCGCGACGGCGAGGTCGAGCGTGCCGCTGCCGAGAAATCCGGGCGCGATCACCGCGATGATCAGCGGCATCGCCAATGCAATGGTGATCGAGATTGCGATCAGGCTCACGCTGACCGTGCCGAGCACACGACCGGCGAATGCCGAGGCGGCAACCTCGCCGTCGCGGTCCCGGACGCGCAGCCAGGCCGGGATCAGCGCCGCATTCAGCGCGCCCTCGCTGAGCAGCCGACGCACCACATTGACGAGCTGAAACGCCGCCAGAAACGCGTCCGCCACCGCTCCGGTGCCGAGCAGCGCCGCGATCAGGGAATCGCGGGCAAAGCCGAGAAGGCGCGAGGCCAGTGTTCCCGTCGAGACGGTCAGGAAGGAGCGGATCATCGTGGCTGTTATAATACCGTTGCTTGCCCGGGCAGGGGCGGTCGTGATAGGCCGCGAGCCAGATTTCAGGCCGACAGGAAGCGGATTCTTGCGGCAATCGCAATCCGGCAAGCAGGATCAAGGTGAATGGCTGACGTGAAATATGACGTTCTCGGCATCGGCAACGCGCTGTTCGACGTGCTGGTCCGGACCGACGAGGCCTTTCTGGCCAAGCACGCGATGACCAAGGGCAGCATGTCTCTGATCGACGAGGCGCGGGCCGCCGCCATCTACAAGGACATGGGCCCGGCGACGGAAGTCTCCGGCGGCTCGGCTGCCAATACCATCGTCGGCATCGGCAGCCTCGGCGCCCGCGCCGCCTATGTCGGCAAGGTCAAGGACGACCAGATCGGCAAGCTCTACGTCCACGACATCCGCTCGGCCGGCGTCGCCTTCAACACGCCCGCCGCGACCGGTGGCCCCGCCACCGGCTGCTCCTACATCCTCGTCACCGGCGACGGCGAGCGCACCATGAACACTTATCTCGGTGCCGCACAGGATCTGTCGCCCGCCGACATCGATCCGGCCGAGATCGCATCCGCCGGCATCGTCTATCTCGAGGGCTATCTCTGGGACCCCAAGAACGCCAAGGACGCCTTCGTCAAGGCGGCCGGCATCGCCCATGAGGCCAAGCGCAAGGTCGCGCTGACGCTGTCGGATTCCTTCTGCGTCGACCGCTATCGCGACGAATTTCTAGGATTGATGCGGAGCGGTACCGTCGACATCGTGTTCGCCAACGAGTCCGAGCTGCATTCGCTCTACATGACCTCGGATTTCGACACCGCGCTGAAGCAGCTGCGCAACGACGTCAAGCTCGGTGTGGTCACCCGCAGCGAGAAGGGTTGCGTCGTGGTGACCCCGACCGACGCGGTCGCCGCGCCCGCCTCTCCGATCGCAAAGCTGGTCGACACCACCGGCGCCGGCGACCTGTTTGCGGCTGGCTTTCTCTACGGTCTCTCGCGCGACCTGTCGCACAAGCAGTGCGGCGAGCTCGGCGCGCTCGCCGCAGCCGAAGTCATCCAGCACATCGGCGCCCGGCCGCAGGTGTCGCTGAAGGAGCTCGCCCAGCAGCGCGGGCTGACGGTTTAGCAAGGCAACTTCTCTCTGCCGTCATGCCCGGGCTTGTCCCGGGCATCCACGTTCTTTGTACCGTGTCGTGAGGCGTGGATGGCCGGGACAAGCCCGGCCATGACGCTGTTGAACGAGCGCGCGCGCCTCACGCCGCCTTCTGCCCGCTCCCCGCATCGAGGCCGGCATAGACCCCGCGTTCGAATCCCGCGAACGCCTCCAGGCACTTCCCGTCGGCGAACGGCAGTAGCTGCATCAGGATCACGCCTGTGACGTCGCGCGCAGGGTCGATCCAGTAATAGGTGTTGGCGAGGCCCGCCCAGGCGAGGCTGCCGGCGCTGCGGCCCTCCGGCGTCTTGGCGGTGTTGATGAGGAAGCTGAGGCCCCACTTCTTCGCCTGGTCCGGATAGAGGTCGACGTCGTTGGTGTACATCGGCGCCGCCGAATTCATTCTGGTGACGTTGAGATCGCCGATATGGTTCTGCCCCATTGTCGCGACGGTCTCGGCCTTCAGCACCTGGTTGCCGTTGCCGCGGCCCTTGTTCAGGATCATCTGGGTGAACTTGATGTAGTCGGCCGCGGTCGAATACAGGCCGCCGCCACCCATGTGGAATTCCGGGTTCTGCTCGAGCTCGAACGGGATCGCGGCGAGCTGGCCGTCCTCGCCGCGCGCATGCATCCCGACCAGGCGCTTGCGCATGTCGTCGCTGATCTTGAAGCCGGTGTCGGACATTCCGAGCGGGGCAAACAGATTGTCGCGCAGATAGGCGTCCAGCGTCTTGCCGCTGGCGGCTTCCACCGCCCTGCCGACGAAATCGATATTGGTGCCGTATTCCCAGCGCGTGCCGGGATCGCTCATGACGGGCGTCTTCAGCGCGGCGTTCTGGCAGGTGATGATCCCGGGCGTGCCGGTCTTCTCGAGATAGAGGCCGAGATTGCCGTTCCACATGTCGTAGGCGAAGCCGGCGGTGTGGGTCATGAGCTGGCGCAGCGTGATCGGCCCCTTCGCCGGCCGCAGTTTTGCCTCGCCGTTGGCCTCGAAGCCCTCGAGCACCTGCGGCTTGGCGAGATCCGGCAGCACCTCGCCGATCGGCTTGTCCAGCGACAGCTTGCCCTGCTCCACCAGCTGCATCGCGCCGGCCGATGTCACCGCCTTCGTCATCGAGGCGATCCAGAACACGCTGTCATCCGTCATCGCATCTGGCTTCGACAGGTCGCGCCTGCCGAACGCGCCCTGATAGAGCACTTCGTTACCGCTCGCGGCGACCGCGACGACGCCGGGAATCTCCCTGGCCTCGCTCGTCCTGCGCAGGATCTCGTCGATCTGGGCTTGGCTTTGCATCTGCGTTTCCTCCGGTTTGATTATTGTTGGACGCGATTGATTGTCCTCCCGGAGGTCGCGTGCGGCAAGTATCTCAACCTCCGCGCCGGTCGCGATGTCGTGACTTGACGGTCTCCGCCCCACGCGGGACGACTGATCTGCAACACTTCGTCACAATCTGCGGTGGATGGCCGCGGTTCGCCGTGACCTCTGATCGGCGCTGGCGTTATGTTTCGAGCGTTTGGAGCACTTGAAACATTTGGTGCGTTGCGGCGTTAGGCTTCGCCTCAATGGGTGGCTGACGCTTAAGACTTGACGCAAATTTGGCGGCCTTCCATCGGCCGCGAGGGGACCTGAGATGATTTCGACGTGGAGCGAATGGAAGCGCTATCCCCGTCCCGGACGGGGCGACAATCTCGAGGCGCCGATCTCGCCCGGCATTTACGAGGTTCGCATCGCCGGCACCGGCGCGCTGTATTCGTTCGGAGCGGTCGACAATCTGGCGCAGGCCCTGGCGCTGTTGCCGGTCGGTTCAAAGTCGTGGTTCGGTCGCCGCGACACCTCCGTCGCGCCCGATCTCGAATACCGCACCTGCGCGACCTCCTCGAAGGCCGACGCCAAGGCCGCGGCCGAGCGCATGATCGGTCGGCGCGAGACCTATATGAGCGGCGCGGCCTGATCATCTCCGCAACGGCGGTCCCACACCTCTCCCATCGGGAGAGGTCGCGCCGAAGGCGCGGGTGAGGGGCTACGCTCTCACGTAGGACCTGTGCCCCCTCACCCGATTTGCTGCGCAAATCGACCTCTCCCCGCTGGGGAGAGGTGAAGCGCCAGCGGCTCTCGGTTTAACTCCCATCAGATGTGCGTTGCGGGACGGTGCATTGCGCGCCGCTCACCCCTATATTCCGGGCCGATCCGAGCCCCCAGGGAGTAACGTCATGACCCCGACTGCCGCCGCCCGCGCCCCGCAAGCCACCGCCACCCTGCGCGACCGGCTGAAGGATCCTTCGCTGCTGAAGGAAGCCTGCTACATCGACGGCGCCTGGGTCGGCACGCCGGTGTTCGCCGTCAACAATCCCGCCACCGGCGTCGAGCTCGCGAAAGTTCCGCAGCTTGGTGCCGATGACACCACCAGGGCGGTCGAGGCCGCCCAGCGCGCCTTCCCGGCCTGGGCCAAGCATACCGCGAAGCAGCGCTCCAACATCCTGCGTAAATGGTTCGAGCTGATCACCGCCAACCGCGAGGATCTCGCGCTGATCCTGACCTCCGAGCAGGGCAAGCCGCTGTCGGAGGCCCTGGGCGAGGTCGATATCGGCGCCGCCTATATCGAGTTCTTCGCCGAGGAAGCCCGCCGCGTCTATGGCGAGACCATCCCGACCCAGCGCGCCGATGCGCGTCTGCTCGCGATCAAGCAGCCGATCGGCGTCTGCGGCGCGATCACGCCGTGGAATTTCCCGAACTCCATGATCACCCGAAAGGTCTCGCCGGCGCTGGCGGCCGGCTGCACCGTGGTGCTCAAGCCCGCCAACGAGACGCCGCTGTCTGCGCTCGCGCTGGCCGTGCTGGCGGAGAAGGCCGGAATCCCCAAGGGCGTGCTCAACATCATCACCGGTGATGCGCCGCCGATCGGCAAGGTGTTGTGTGAGCATCCCGCGGTGCGCTTCGTCGGCTTCACCGGCTCGACCGCGGTCGGCAAGATTCTCTATCAGCAGGCGTCCGTCGGTGTGAAGCGGCTCGGCCTCGAGCTCGGCGGCAATGCGCCCTTCGTGGTGTTCGACGATGCCGACATCGATGCCGCGGTCGAAGGCGCCATCGTCTCGAAATACCGCAACATGGGCCAGACCTGCGTCTGCGCCAACCGCATCTACGCCCAGGACAAGATCTACGACGAGTTCGTCAAGAAGCTGTCGGCGAAGGTCGCGGCGATGAAGATCGGCGACGGCACGGAAGCCGGCGTCACGCAGGGCCCGCTGATCAATGCGAAGGCGGTCGACAAGGTCGAGCGCCACATCGCCGATGCCGTCAAGCGCGGCGCAAAAATCGTCACTGGCGGCAAGCGCAGCGAGCTCGGGCGCTCGTTCTTCGAGCCGACCGTGCTCGCCGACGTCAAGCCGGACTCGCTGGTGTCGCAGGAAGAAACCTTCGGTCCGCTCGCGCCCGTGATCCGCTTCAAGGACGAAGCCGACGTCATCGCGATGTGCAACGCCTCGCCGTTTGGCCTCGCCTCCTACTTCTACTCGCGTGACGTCGGCCGCGTCTGGCGCGTCGCCGAGGCGCTGGAATCAGGCATGGTCGGCGTCAACACCGGCCTCATCACCACCGAAGTCGCACCGTTCGGCGGCGTCAAGGAAAGCGGCCTGGGGCGCGAAGGCTCGCGCCACGGCATGGAAGAATATGTCGAGATCAAATACGTGATGATGGCGGGGGTTTAGGACCCTCCATCAGGTCCTGCTTCGGCGGAGCTCTGCGGGGCTGCGTCCGAACTCCCGGCGCATCCATTTGGCCAGGTGAGACTGATGCGAAAAGCCTGCTTCCAGGGCGATGTCGCTGAGCTTGCGATCGCCCTGGAGGAGCAACTGGCGTGCGTGCTCCAGCCGTCGCTGCAGGACGTAGCGGTGCACGGTCACGCCCATGGCCGCCTTGAACCACGTCCTCAAGTGCGAGCTGCTCACGCCGGCCTCGCGGCAGAGAGTGTCGACGGTTAGCGGCTGGTCCAAATTCTCGTCGACATAGACCGCGATCCTCTGAAGCTGCGCGTCGGAGAGGCGCGTGATGTCACGCGGCGCATCATCTGCAAGCCCAAGCAGCTCGACGGCCAAGGCCATTCCGACATTCTCGGCGAACAGCGGCCCGCTGGGCGAGCCCGCCTTGATGTCGCTTTCGAGCGCCTGTCCGAGCAAGACGATGCGGTCGTTTCGCAGCATGTGATGGGTGCCGAGCCGGACTGAGGTCAATCGTCCTGCCCGCGAGGCCGCATGATCGAGCATGCCGGGCGCGAGCCGGATCTGAAGCGACCGATAGGGCGTCTCCGCAACGAAGCCTGCAGCCGTGCCCGAGGGGATCAGATCGATATCGCCGGCGCGACGGAGATGCTCTTTTCCAGTCTCGATGCAACGCGAGCGCATCGTCGCCGTGAGATGGATGATGATCCGGTGATCGCCGATCGGTTCGAGCGCAACCGGATCAGACTCCGTTCGCATCGCTGCGGCGATATTGCCGACCGATGATGACATCGAACTCGATCTCGCACGCATGGCGGGCTCCAGAGCGGCTTGGCGGAACGTGTTCGATATTTGGCGCATCGTGCGCGATTTTCAACGGCTCAGGCGCCAAAGAACTCATCTGTCGCCGCGTGACATATGAGGATGCAAGGTGAGCCATTATGTGATTGTCGGAGCGGGTCCGGTCGGACGCGAGACCGCGCGCCTTCTGGCGGGCGAAGGACACAGCGTCGTCCTCACCAGCAGGAATGCTGGGTCGCTCGATGCCGGAGATGTGCGCACGGTATCGTCTGATGCCACGGATGCCGCCCAGCTGGCCGGATTAGCCAAGGGCGCGGATGCGATCTTCATGTGCGCCATGGCGGCCTATCATCGATGGCCGACGGACTTCTTTCCGATCATGGACGGAACGGTCAAGGCGGCCGAGCAGGTTGGAGCGAAGCTGCTGATCACCGGGAATGTCTATGGATACGGGGAAGGTGCCACGAGCCCGCTCACGCCAGACCTGGAGCCGAACCCGACCAGCCGAAAGGGCACGGTCAGGCACATCATGTGGCAGCGCGCTTTGCGATCGAACGTTCCGGCTCTCGAGATTCGCGCAAGCGACTATCTCGGCAAAGGCGCGGTCACCTATTTCTCGCTGCTAGCGCTCCCGTCGCTGCTCAAGAACGAACCGGTTTCGTTCCTCGGCGATCCCGACGTGGCGCACGCATGGTCCTTCAGCAAGGACGTCGCGAAGACGCTGGTTGCCGCATCGCGCTTCACCGGCGAATGGGGCCGCGCCTTTCATGTGCCGTCGCAATTGGCGTCCGTGCGCGAGTTGTTGCGACGATTCGCGCTCGCGCTGAACATCGAGTGTCCGAATCTGCTCCGCCTCACCGCGGCCGATCTGGAAGCTGTCGGCTTCAGCGAAGCAATCGAGATGTCCTATTTGTTCGAAAAGCCGCTTCTGCTCGACGCCAGCCAAACGGAGACATTGCTGGGTGTGACCGCGAGCAGCCTCGACACCATGGTGCGTGACACGCTTTCCTAATGGGGATGGAATGACGAATTCGAAAAGCTGGCAGGCCGTCGGCCTGAACCGAAGGAAAATCGGCGACTACACCGTCACCGCGATCGTCGATGGCTTCGTGGCCGCGCCGTTCGACCTTCTCTCTGGAATAGGGCCTGACGAGGCGATGAGCATGACGGTGGCGGCGGGACGTCATCCGTCATCCGCAATAACTGTGAGCACCTATCTGGTCGAAGGGAAGGGCCGGACCATCCTGGTCGATGGTGGCGGTGGCGGCATCGGCGGCCGGGGAGGGCGTTTGCACGCCTCGCTGACCGCGGCCAACGTCGACGCACGCGCTATCGACCGGATTCTGCTGACCCACGCGCATCCGGATCACATCGGAGGTCTCGTCGGAGCCTTGTCGTCGCCGCAGTTTCCGAACGCCGAGCTCGTGATGCACGAGGCCGAATTTGCCTTCTGGTCGGATGATGCGAACCTCAGCCGGGCTCCAGATGCGATGAAGCCATTCTTCCAAGGCGCCCGCAGCGCGTTCGAGGCCTACGCCGCGCGGCGCCGGACGATCAGCGCAGGAGAAGTCGCGCCCGGCATCGTGATCGAACATCTCCCCGGCCACACTCCGGGACATAGCGCCTACCGGATCGATGGTGGCGATGCGTCCCTCCTGATCTGGGGTGATATCGTTCATTATCCGGATATCCAGGTGCCCAGACCCGACGTGACGATCGCTTTCGACGTGGATCAGAAGGCAGCCGCGGAAACGCGCAAGAGGGTGCTGGAGAGGGTCTCCGCGACCGGAGAACTCGTCGCTGGAATGCACCTGAATTTCCCGGGGTTCGCGCGGTTGTCGAAGACAGGGCAATCGTTCGAAATCCGGCACGAACCCTGGTCCGCGGAACTCATCTGAGCGGGTGTTGTGGCTGGCGGGGGTGTGAGGCCAGTTTGGGGCTCCCGCCCCCCAACTGGCGCCTTCCGAACGTTGGCCTACTTCCGAAACTTCGAGATATTTTCGCTCAGCCAATCCGCGACAGACCGCGGTGCGTGGCCCGTCAATGTCTCGATCGTTGACGTCGTTTCAGCGAGCGCCGACTCGCAAAAGAGGCGATCCAATCCGAGCAGCAAGTCAGCAACGAATTCATTCAGTCCCGAGGCGAGCAGTTTTTCGCGCTGCTCCTTGGGGCTGCGTTGCTGATATGTGACGGTCCGACCAAGTAGTTTCGAGATTTCTTCAGCGATCTCGGGCATACTCACCGCCCGTGGCCCGGTCAAATGATAGGCGCGCTGAGCAGTCGGGTGCGCGTCGTCGAGAAGAGCAACGCGCGCTGCATCGGCGACATCGCGCGTGTCGATCAGGTTGACCGCTCCATCGCCCGCCGCGCCGCCCCAGGAGTCATGGGCAATTTGCGCGCCGGCCCGCGCGAGGATGTCGACGAAGGCCGATGGCCGCAAAACCGTGTAGCCGATGTCGGTGGTCGCGAGATGCGCCTCGATCTGCATGTGCCAGTCCATCGGATGCAACCGTGACGGCGGACCCATCGTGGACAATTTCACGATTTGACCGACGCCCGCGGCAACGGCGGCGTCGATCAGTGCAATCTCGTTGGCGACCTGCCGAGGTGACGTGCCGTGGGCAAGAAAGAGCCGGTCGGCGCCGCGCAAGGCGTCGTGGAGAGTGGACGGCACATCGAAGTCGACGGCTGCAAGCGAAACGCCGGAGGGCACGCGTTGGGCGTCCGGCTTCCGGCTCAGCGCCACCAGCTCGAGAGGTTCGGACACCAGGCCTGCAATCAGGGCAGATCCGACGCGGCCCGTGGCACCGGCAACGGCGATCCGGGGGCGGCTGCGACTGGGCTCGGAGGGCTTGAACATTGGACACACCTGTCTATTTTGGAACGATCGGTCCATCATATCTGGAACGATCGTTCCAAGATGTCAAGCGAGAATTCGATGAGCGGGAAGCCCCAATTTGATGACCGTGCCGTGATCAACTCCGCGATGGAGGTGTTCTGGCGCCACGGCTACGCAGCATCGTCGATCGATGAACTGACGACGGCGATGGGCCTGTCACGCTCCAGCATGTACAAGCGCTTCAAGGACAAGGACGGATTGTTCCAGGAAGTTCTCTCGAGCTACGCGCAGCGCGTCTTGAAGCGGATGAATGCGGTTCAAGCCGGTACGAAGCGCCAACAGCTCGAGGCTCTGTTGCACGAATTCCTGCCCAGAGACGGCAGGACGGGGCGTCCCCCCGGCTGCATGCTCGCTCGATCCTGTACCGAGATGGCGGATCTGCCATCGGCGAGCCAGGCGGTTGCGCGAGAGGGGCTTATGGGACAGCGCGCCATCCTCAGCGGAATTTTGCGAGAGGCGGTTGCCGGCGGAGAATTGGCTCCGGACTCCGACGTCGAGGGGCTGTCGTGGCACTTCCTCGGCGTATTGCAAGCCACGATGAACCTGCCGCAGGCCGGTGCCACGCCCGGAGAGCTTCGCCGGGCTATCGAACTTGCGATGTTGGCATGGCCATTGGCGGCCTGAGCGGACGCCGGAAATGCGGTGGCGTCACCGCCGGAGCACCGCAATCGTTCGGTTCGCAAATGTCAGCCGCTCCGCCATGACCGATACGAAATAGGTCAGCAGCTTGTGGCTGAGCGCGGGGTCTTCTTGCTTGATTTCGTCGAACTGGTGCGTGTTGAGCACGTAGAGCACGCTGTCGACCTCGGCCTGGATCGTCGCGCTGCGCGGCGTGTGTGACACCAGGCCCATCTCGCCGATCGTGGTGTAGCGGCCGAGGCTGCGCACGCGCGTGGTGCGGTCGTCCTCGGCGGGGACCATGATGCCGACGCGGCCCTCGAGGATGAAGTGCATGGAATCGGCGGGGTCGCCGGCCTGCACGATGATCTCGCCGGCCTCGACCTCGATGCGCTGGCAGCGGCGGATCAGCGCGTCGGCGTCGTCCTCGCTGTCGAGGATCCCTGCGAACCAGTCGCGCAGGCTGGCCTCTTCCTGTGCCAGGCCCTGATGCTGCGAGATGATCTCGTTCTCGCACCATTCCAGCGCGCGATCGAGCTCGCGGATGATGGTGACGCCCTCGCCGACGAAGTCGCTGGCGCGCAGCACCTTCTCGGCCGCTGCCGACAGATGCACCAGGATCAACTCGACGCCGAGGTCGGCCGCGCTGCGCTTGATCTGGGCAAAGCTGTAGGCGGCCGAGGAATCGACGCCGGTGACGAGCTTGAAATCGAATAGCAGATAGCGGCATTCAGGGCGCTCCTGCAGCAGCCGTTTGACGTGCTGGTAGAGCCGGTTGGCGGAGCCGAAGAACAGGTAGCTCTGCAAATTGAGGCCCTGGATCTTGCCGCCATGGGCCAGCAGCACCTCCTGGTCGTCGCGCGAGCGATCGAGCGAGGAGCGGTATTCCGAGCCGTCGAAACTGTACTTGATCGACTCCACCCGCGCGGCGCTGAACGCAAAGGTCGCGCAGCCGATGATCACGCCGATCAGGATGCCCGGCACGAAGCCCCAGGTGACGATGATCGCGATGATGGCGACCAGCGAGAGATATTCGAGCTTGGAAAGCCGCTTGCGCGACTCGATGATCCATCTGTGCAGCTGGTCGGCGCCAAGATAGAGCAGCAGGCCGCCGATCACGAATTTCGGGATGAAGCCGAGCAGCTCGGGCGCGACCGCGAGCATCAGAAGCGATAGTGCCGCGACGGTGAGGCCGGACAGTCGCCCGCGGCCGCCGCTGGAGAAGTTGAGGATGGAGCGGCTGATCGAGCTGCATCCGGGATAGCCGCCAAGCAGGCCGGTCAGGATATTGGCGAGGCCTGTGACGTTCAGCTCGCGCTCCAGATTGGCCTCGCGGTGCACAGGGCGACCTCGATTCCGGTAGTGTTGAACAACGTGCTCGAAGCGGTGACAAAGACCGACCGCAACGAGGTTGCCGAGCAAGTCGGGCACGGCAAACCACGGGTAGCCGATCACGCCCTCGCTGTGCCACGGCAACATGAATTCCGCGCGCGGCGGCGACATGAACGTCCAGCCGAGCGCTCGGGCCTCATCAAGCGAGACGCCGGTGATCCGGAACGTCAGATGGGCCGTGACGAGGCCCGCGAGCAGGATGATCGGCAATCCGAACGGGCTGCGCGAGCGATGCCAGGTCAAATACAACACCAGCGCCATCGCGCAGGCTGCACCCAGCTCGCCCAGGGCTGTGCCATTGGCGAGATGCGCGAGCGTTGCTAATCGCACCGGATGATCGGTGATGACCCGGATCGCGCCCATCACGATCAATAATCCCGTGGCGCCGAGGAAGCCGCCGACCACAGGGTAAGGCACGTAGCGGATTGCACGGCCCATCCGCGTCAGGCCCAGTCCGCAAAGGACGACACCTGTCAACACGGTCGACAAGCCGAGCGTGATCAGGATCGGAGAGAGCAACGGCGCCGAGGGGTCGGTGCTCTGGATGTGCTCCACCAGCGAAGCCGCCAGGATGCCCGAGACTGCGGCGGTCGAACTGTCCGGTGCGGCGACGGCGAAGGGAAGTGAGCTGCCCAGCGCGATGATGCCCGCAAGCACCGCGGAGCTGATGAAGGTCGCTGCGATCCCGTAGGACAGATAGGGCGACAGCGGGCCGGCGAAGATCAGCAGCGCATAGGAGAGCCCAAAGGTGACCGTCAGTACGCTGGCCGCGGTCCCACCGAGGATATCATTCAGCGCACGCTTCGCGGTCGGAGTGATCCCAGTGACCGAACCAAAGCCAATTGCCGGATCTGTCACGTCTTGACACTCGCTCATGAAAATTCCTGCAGCAGACGTAGCCGACTGCAGCTTTAGCGCAACAGGATTCTTGCAAGTATGAAATACCCGATAGTTCGGGACAATGCCGCGCGTGCACGATCAACCATATGGTTGAAGCCAAAGCCCGAGAGATCGACGGCGCTAGCAGCCGTGGCTAAATTTTCAGCTCTTTCCCCGTCACCCGCCGATACGCTTCCAGATAGCGCTTGCTCGTCGCATCCACCACGCTCGCCGGCAGCGGCGGGGGCGGGGCGTCGCCATTCCAGCGGCCGGCGCGGCGTTCGACGTCGAGATAATCGCGCAGCGGCTGCTTGTCGAAGCTCGCCTGCGGCTGGCCGGGCTTGTAGGCACTGGTCGCCCAGAAGCGCGAGGAATCCGGCGTCATGACCTCGTCGATCAGGATGATGCGGCCGTCCTTGTCGCGGCCGAATTCGAATTTCGTATCTGCGATGATGATGCCCTGCTCGCGCGCCAGTTCCTCGCCGAGCGTGTAGATCGCGCGCGTCATGCTCTCGAGCGTGTAGGCCGTCTCGTCGCCGACGACCTCGCGCATCTTCGCGATCGTGATGTTCTCGTCATGGCCGCTCTCGGCCTTGGTGGCGGGGCTGAAGATCGCAGGCTCGAGCTTCTCGCTCTCGACGAGGCCGGCCTTCAGCTTCTCGCCCGCCAGCGTGCCGCTGGCCGCGTACTCCTTCCACGCCGAGCCCGAGAGATAGCCGCGGATCACGCATTCGATCGGAAACACGGTCGTGCGCTTGCACAGCATGGCGCGGCCGAGGATCTCGGCACGATGTGGTCTCAAGGCCGGCACCGCGGCGATGATCTCGTCGGTCTCGGCGCTGATCATGTGATGCGGCACCACGCCTTCGAGCTCATTGAACCAGAACGCGCTGATCTGCGTGAGCACCGCGCCCTTCATCGGGATGGTCTCGCCCATCACCACGTCGAAGGCGCTGATGCGGTCGGTGGTGAGCAGCAGCAGGCGGTCGTCATCGACAGCGTAGATATCGCGCACCTTGCCGCGGCCGATCTTGGGCAAGGGCAGGTCGCTGGAGAGCATGGTAGTCATTGCAAGAGCCTTCGCGGAGGAAATCGGCCGCACCTGATGGCGCGGCCGAAAACCGGATTAGCCTATTCCGGCAGCGGAATGAACTCATGTTCCTGCGGAACCGCGGCGAAGCGGCCGGTTTTCCAGTCCTGCTTGGCCTGCTCGATCCGCTCCTTGCTGGAGGAGACGAAATTCCACCAGATGTGGCGCGGGCCCTCCAATGCATCGCCGCCGAGAAACATCATCCGCGTCGCCTTGAGCGCCTTCACGGTGATGCGGTCGCCGGGCCGGAAAATCAACAGCCGCGGGCCCTCGTAGCGCTCGCCCGCGATCTCGACCTCGCCGTCGACGACATAGATCGCGCGCTCCTCGTGGTCGGGGTCGAGCGGCACGCTCGCGCCCGCCACCGCGGTGACCTCGGTGTAGAACCAGGGCGAGACCATTTTCACCGGTGAGGTGATGCCGAAAGCCGAGCCGGCGATGACGCGCGCCGTGAAGTCGCGCTCGGAAATCATCGGAAGATCGCCCGCCGCATAATGCTGGAACGAGGGATCGATCTCTTCCGAGCCGGCCGGCAGCGCGATCCAGCTTTGCAGGCCCAGCATCTTCTGCCCCGAGGCGCGCTGCGCATCCGGTGTGCGCTCGGAATGCGCGATGCCCCGGCCGGCCGTCATCAGATTCATCGCGCCGGGCGCGATCTCCTGCACATTGCCTTCGCTGTCGCGATGCATGATCGCGCCGTCGAACAGATAGGTGACGGTGGCCAGCCCGATATGCGGATGCGGCCGCACGTCCATGCCCTTGCCGGAGACGAACTGCACCGGTCCGAAATGATCGAAGAAGATGAAGGGCCCGACCATCTGCCGCTTGCCATGCGGCAGCGCGCGCCGCACCGCAAACCCGTCGCCGAGATCGCGCGTGCGCGGCACGATGACGAGATCGAGCGCATCGCAGGACATGGGATCGCCGAGCACGGGATCGTTCGAGGGCTGCCAGCTCATGGTGGGACTCCTTCTTTATCTCGGCGATCGTAACAGGATTTGATGGTCCCGTCGCGGCGCCTCCGCACCGCCGTGACGGCCCTTTTGCCGACATCGTGCAATCTCGGCGACAGCTAATCCGGAAACAGGAGCGAGCGATGGTTTCTCTGATGCGAACCATCCTGGAAAGCGCGGCTTGAGGAAGGCCTTTCAGTCGATGCCAGCCGCGCCGGCGCTGTCTCGTACGCTGCCCTGGAGGGGGAGGGTGAGCGGAGTCGTGGCCCGTTACCGCCCCAACTCCGTCGCGCTTGCCACGCGGTCGAACCGTTCCAGCGTCATGATCGCGTCCGCGAATTTCTCCGCCCGCGCGTTCAGCACCGGGCGGGCCAGCGTCAGGAACTTCTGCTGCATCGCCTGTGCATCGGGGAAGGAGGTCGGCTCGCCCGAGGGATCGGCATAGAGCCGCTCGTGCACGCCGTCATCCGTGGTGATGCTGACGCGTGCGCCGAACGGATGGGTGCGCCCGACTTCGAGCCGGTCGTCCTGCACCACGTCGAACTTGTCGGCGAGCGCGTCGATGGCGGCATCGCCGAGGCGGTTGTAATCGTCCCAGCCGAACGAGCCCTGGTCGAGCGCGAGCGCGCCGGTGAAGAACATCGAGAACTGGCCGCCGACGATCGATTTCGGATGCCGCTTGGTGGCGGCATCGCCGGTGAGGGTGATGCCGTTCCGATGCAGGCCGATCTCGACGCGCTTGACCTGGTCTGGCGTCAGATTGTGCTCGCGCCGCATCGCGATCAGCGCGTCGATCGCGGCATGGGTATAGCGGCAGCTCGGATAGGGTTTGACGCCGATCTTCATGGTCTCGTAGGTCTTGCCGAGTTCGGCGACCGCCTTGTCCGGATGCGCATCGTCGGTGTAGCCGGCGAGCAGGCCGTGCTTGCCCTCGACCGATTCCGACGATCCCACGAAATCGTTGCGCGCCAGCGTCGCGGCGATCACTCCGTTCATGGCGGCGGCGCCGACCTGGTAGCGCTTGTTCCAGGCGCCGTTCATCAGGAATTGCAGCGAGCCCGCGGCCTGGCTGCCGGAGACGCCGAAGGCGGAGATGAGCTGCTGCTCGGTGAGACCGAACAGCTTTCCGGCCGCCGCCGCCGCGCCATAGGTGCCGGCCGTGGCGGTCGGATGAAAGCCGCGCGCGTAATGCGAGGTCGGGTCGAGCGCGTTGCCGAGCCGGCAGCAGACCTCATAGCCTGCGACGATCGCGGTCAGCACGTCGCGGCCGGAGGCGCCGACCATCTCGCCGACCGCGAAGGCGGCGGGGACCACCGGGGCGCTCGGATGCAGCGAGGAATCGGCGTGGGTATCGTCGAAATCAAGGGAATGGCCGAGCGCGCCGTTCAGCAGCGCCGCGACTGCGGGCGTCCAGGTCTTGCTGTCGCCGAACACGGTGGCTTCGCCCTTGGTGTCGAGCGCCAGCGCTTCCAGCATCTTCAGCATCGACGGGGTCGATTCTGCCTCGCGCCTCGCCCGGATCGCACTGCCGAGGAAGTCCAGCGTCAGCACCTTGGCGCGATCCAGCACCTCCGCCGGAATATCGGCGAATTTCAGATTGACGACATAGGCGGCGAGCGTTGCGGTTTCGTGGGCCATCGTGTTTCCTCGTTTTGGCGGGCAAGTTAGGCGGGCTGATTTGGCCTTTCAAGCGGCCTTGGAGCCGCGGGCATCAGCCATGCTTTTGGTGATTTGGGATCGGACCGGGATAGTCGACGATGGCACTGGCAAAGCAGCTGTTCGACCGGGTGCGGGCGCGGCGGACGCAACTGGGGCTGGCGATCCGGGTCACGGTCGCGGCCACCTCGGCCTATGCCATCGCGACCGCTCTGCATCTGCTCTTGCCGCTCTGGGCGGTGCTGACCTCGCTGATCGTGACCCAGATGAGCGTCGGCCGCTCGCTGAAGGCGACGCGCGACTACGTGCTCGGCACCATCGGCGGCGCCATCTATGGCGGCGCCATCGCGATCCTGATCCCGTATTCGACCGAGGTGGGCCTGTTGGGGTTGCTGGTGCTGGCGGTCGCGCCGCTCGCCTTCGTGGCCGCGATCAACCCGAGCCTCAACGCGGCGACGGTGACCGCGATCATCGTGCTTCTGGTCCCGACCATGCACCATTCCGACCCCATGACCTCGGCGATCGATCGCGTCAGCGAGGTCGGGGTCGGCGCCGTTACCGGCCTGCTGGTCTCGTTCCTGGTGCTGCCCTCGCGCGCGGTGCGGCAGATCCGCGCCAGCGCGGCAAAACTGCTGGAGCTGATCGCGGATGCCTTCACCGAACTCCTGGCCGGCCTCACGCGCGGCCGCGACAACGACGCGCTGCACCGGATCCAGGACGGCATCGGCACCGCGATGGTCGGTATGAATGCGATCGGCGCCGAGGCCGAGCGCGAGCGCGCCGCGCGCCTGTCGAGCGGGCCCGACACCGGCCCGCTGCTGCGTACCGTACTGCGGCTGCGCCATGACGTCGTGATGATCGGCCGCGCCACGGTCGTACCGCTGCCGGTCGAGGTGCAGATGCGGCTTGCAGGTCCGCTGTCGGAGGTCTCGACCGTGATCGCGCGCTTCCTGCGTTCGGCCGCCAGCGCGCTACGCGAAGGGGCCGGCGCGCCGCCGATCCATCCGGTCCATGTCGCGCTTCAGCATTATGCCGAGGCCGTTGCCTCCGTGCGCCAGGACGGCCTGATCCGCGGCCAGCCCGGCGACACCGCCGAGCGCTTCTTCGCGATCGGCTTCTCGCTGGAGCAGATGCACCAGAATCTCTGTGACCTCGACCGCGTCGTCGGCGAGTGGTCGGAGGCCACAAGCGACAAGTCCGCGCGTCTGGCGGAATAGATCATCTAAAGCATGATCCGGAAAAGTGTGAAGCGGTTTTCCGAAGAGATCATGCTCAAACAATAACCTAAAGCGCGATGACGATTCATCCCAATTTCATCGCGCTTTAGAGATCGAAGAACGCGAGCGCGGTCGCATCGCGCCGCGCGATGCCGTCCGTCAGGGCCTTCAGTGCGACGTCGAAGCTCGGCTGTTCCTGCTCCAGCTCCCATGCGCCGTTATGATCCCACTGGAAACACTGGCCATAGCGCGCTCCGGGTTCGACATGGAGCAGCAGACAGCGGCTGAGCTGCGACGGCTCGGCAATGGGCACCAGGTGCTTCAACGAAACTCCGTATTGTTTGCGGAAATAGGCGCACGCCTCCGCGAGCTCGTCCTCCGAATGGGCGATGAAATCAAGGACATTGCGCCGCTGCCTGGCGAGCTCGCCCGGCGCATAGAAGCGGAGTTCGGAGGAGGCCTCGGGCAATCGTACCAGCAGCTCGCTCTCGCCGCGCTTCAGCAGGAAACCGCGATAGTCGTCAGGCAGCCGGGTGTCCAGCGCCTGCTCCGCCGCGCTGATCTCCGCTTCGCTCGCCGGCTTGCCGCGCTTCCAGCGCCAGCCTTTGGCAGATTTGCTCGCCTTGCGCCGAGCCACATACTCGGCATAGCCGGGCAGCGCCATGATCTCCTCGAAGCCGCCGAACCGGGACCATTGGTAGGCATCGTCAAAGGCTTCCTCCCGCCGTTCCGGAAAATAGCCGCAGATCAGCTCGGCGCGCTTGATGAGGCGGGTCTGGCTCGGGGCGACCTTGCACAGATGCTCGATCGTCGTCAGCGCGGCGTCGGGATTGCCGGCCTTGAGCCATGCATCGCCCAGCAATTCCAGGATGTACCCTTCCAGATCGCCTTGGTAGATCGACCACGCATAATGCGACTGTCCGGAAGCGCGGCGCGCGGCCAGCGTGTCGCGGGCGTGCTCGGCAAGGCGTACGGTCCGTGCCGCGTCGTCTCCGGCAGAATAGCTGCGACGGGCGGCATGCCAGAGATAGAGCGGCTCATGCTCGGCCGGCGTGCCGCTGAGCGCCTCGAGCTGGCTTGCCTGTCGTTCCATCGGCGCGCCGAGGGCCAGCATCATGAGTTCGTCCAGGCCTTTCTGCCAGTCCGGCTTGGCTTGCGGATCGGGCGGTAGGTCGCGCAGCGTATAATTGGTGTGGATGGTCTCGAAATAGCCTGCTGCGACAAACTCGCTGGCCAGCCGGCGGAAGGCCGAAATCGCGTCCGCAATGTTTGAAAAATCCTTGCGCAGAAACTCGTCCGCGTCCGGATCACCCTTCCAGTTCATGTGAATGCCGAGCACGGTGGGATCGCTGCCGGGGATCAGGATCAATTCGCGATCGTCGTCGCCGGGCGGGCGATGGAAGAACTTTGCCAGATGCATGCGACCTCCGAACGTGCCGCCGGCATCGGGGCACCACCCTCAGTCGCGAGCTCGGAGATATCGGTTCACGTCAGCCGGGCCGGCGCTTCGCCAGCCCCTTGCCCTGCATGCGCCAGAGCAGCAGGTCGATGCGGTCCTGGCCGAAGAACGGCTCGTTCTCGAACACGAAGGTCGGCACGCCCCAATGGCCTGAGGCGGCGTGATCCTTTTCGTTCTCCGTGATCACCTGCTCGTAGCGATCGGCGTCGGCGCTGATCGCAGCATCCATCGCGGCGAGATCGAAGCCGGCTTTCCCGGCGGCGCGCGCGAGATGATCGCCTTCATTCCATGGTGCCACCGATCCGTCCCACAGCACGCGCGCGATGGCGTAGGTAAAATCGAGCGCGCGTCCCTCGAGCTGCGCCCAGGCGCCCAGCCGCGCCAGGCGGTGGATGTAGGGCTGCTCGGTCGCGACCTCGAATGTCGTGCGGTCCTGCACGATCGGATCGGGCTTGGGAAAGCGGAATGGAATGCCCTCGTACTGTGCCACGCGCGTGCTGTCGAGGATCACATAGCTGATGAATTTCGGATTGGTCCGCTTGAAGAAGCCGGGCACGCGGACCGCGAGCGGATAGACCGGCCGCAGGTTCACCGAAAGATCGTATTCCTCGACCAGCTTGAGCGTCTTCGGCAGCGCCAGGTAGCTGAACGGGCTGCGAAAGGAGAAGAAGAGGTCGACGGACAGCGTCATCGCGCCGGCTCCGCGATCCTCCCCATCATGCCGCGGGCGACGATCTTGTGGAACGGCGTGATGAGCGCGAGGTAAGTCCGTCCGAGCAAATTGTTGGTTTTCACCAGGGTGGTCACGGTGACGTGGCGAAGCGTCGCTTCGCCGGCGACATCGACCACGATACGGAAATCGAGATGATAGTCGTCGAAGCCGGCGACCAGCCGCTCCGGCGTCTCGCTCACCACCGGAAACAGGCCGATCAGGCCGCCCGGCGCGTAGGCGCCTTCACCCGATGTCTTCAAGCCGAAGGGTGTCACCAGAATGTTGCGCAGGCGGGTCAGTGCATCGATCCAGCGCGGTCCGTGCAGCACCATTCGCGTGCAGGCCTCGCGGGCGCTCAATTTGGCCTGGCCGACGTCTGCGCGAAACGCGTCGATGAACTGCGCACCTGCCAGCACCGTGCCGGCGTCGACATTCGGGGTGACTTCGCGGACTGTGCTCATCCCATCAGTTTGCGCGTCAGCATCCGGAAGCGCAAGATCAAGAGCCCGGCATAAACGAACGTCCCGACCGAGAATCCGATCCAGACGCCGATCGCGCCGAGACGGGCGTGGAAGGCCAGCAGCCAGGCGACCGGAAAGGCGACGCCCCAATAGCCGATCGCCGCGAATACCAGCGTCATCCTGGTGTCATTGATGCCGCGCAGCGCGCCGCCCACGATGGTCTGGAGGCCGTCGGCGATGAAGAAGGTCGCGCCGACCACGAGCAGTATCGCCGTCAGCTCGACCGTCGCTGCGCTGGCCTCGCCTGAGCCGAAGAACAGCCGGCCAAGCTGGTAGCGGCCGAGGATGATGGCGACCGTCAGCGCGGAGACGAGGGCGATCCCGAGCACGCCGGCGACCAGCCCGGCACGCTTCACGGCGGCCGGGTCGTTGCGGCCGAAGGCGTGGCCGACGCGCACGGTCGCGGCCATGCCGATGCCGAGCGGCACCATGAACAGCACGGCCGTGATCTGGAGCGCGATCTGATGCGCCGCGATTGCGGCGGTCGATATCAATCCCATCAGCAGCGCGGCCGAGGAGAACAGGCCATATTCCAGCAGCAGGGAAAACGAGATCGGCGCACCGAGGACGATCAGCTGGCGCATCAGCGGCCAGTCGATCCGCCAGAGATGTGCGAGCGGGTGGTAGCCCGCGAACGGCTTGTGCCACGCGGCGATGGCGAGCGCCGCAATGAACGTGCAGAGATTGACCAGCGTGGTCGCAAGGCCTGCGCCAAACAGGCCGAGCTCCGGCAGGCCGAACAGGCCATGGATCAGGCAATAGACCAGCACGGCATTGACCGGGATCGCGGCGAGCGTGATCCACAGCGGCGCCTGCGGACGGTTCACCGCGCTCATCATGCCGCGCAGCGCGATGAAGCCGAGCGCCGGCGCGATACCCCAGGCGAGGCCGTTGAGATAGCGCTGGGCCAGCGCGGCCGGTTGCTTCGCTTGTCCAAGTCCAAGCAAAATGTGCTCGCCATAGAGCGGTGAAGCCATCATCGGCAGCGAGATCAGGAGCGCGACCCACAGCCCGACGCGCAACGCGCCGCGGAGTTTTTTGACATCGCCGGCGCCGAACGCCTGCGCGGCCAGTGGCGAGACCGCCGCCATCAATCCGAGCCCGAAAGTGAAGCTGACGAAATAAACGGTATGCGCCAGCGCGGCGGCTGCCACCGCCTCCTCACCGAGCCGCCCGATCAGCGCCAGATCGGTCGTGATCATCGCGATCTGCCCGAGCTGCGTCAGCATCATCGGCACGGCCAGCCGCAGCGTCTCGACGAATTCCTGCGCGAGATGGTTTTGCACGCCGGTTTGCCGCGGCTGTTGTGGTTGGACGTTGTCGAGCATGCGCTGCAATAGCACAGCAGGGCGACGAAAACACGGCTCTCGTGTCCCGGACGCGCTGCAGCGCGTAGCGCTGCTGCGCAGAGCCGGGATCCAGAAGCTGCGAGCGCTGGTCTTGGCTGGATGGGGCCCGGCTTAGCAGCGCATCACTGACGTGCTGCGCTGCGTCCGGGGCACGAGACCATTTCTGGAAGTGGCAGAGCCTCAGCCCTTCCGCTCCGGCACCCGCTTGATCTTCGCGCCGAGGGCATTCAGCCGTTCCTCGATGCGCTCGTAGCCGCGCTCGATCTGGTCGGCGTTGTTGATGGTGGAGGTGCCCTCGGCGCAGACCGCGGCGAGCAGCATCGCCATGCCGGCGCGGATGTCGGGGGAGATCATCGAGGCGCCGCGCAGGCGGCTGGGGCCGGCGATGATGGCGCGGTGCGGATCGCACAGCACGATGCGCGCGCCCATCGCGATCAGCTTGTCGACGAAGAACATCCGGGATTCGAACATCTTCTCGAACATCAGGATCACGCCCTCGCATTGCGTGGCGGTGACGATCGCGATCGACATCAGGTCGGCAGGGAACGCCGGCCAGGGCTGGTCCTCGAGCTTGGGCACGTGGCCGCCGAAATCGTCCTGGATCTTCAAAGTCTGGTTTGACGGCACGATGAGATCGTCGCCCTCGATGCGGCAGACGATGCCGAGCCGCTCGAACCCCATGCGGATCGAGCGCAGATGCTCGACCCCGGCGCGCGTGATGCGCAGCTGCGAGCGTGTCACGGCGGCAAGGCCGATCAGCGAGCCGACTTCGATATGGTCGGGCTGGATCCGGTAGGTCGTCCCGCCGAGCGTCGCCTGACCATGAATGATCATGGTGTTGGTGCCGATGCCCTCGATTCTGGCGCCGAGCGCGACGAGGAAATTGGCGAGGTCCTGCACATGCGGCTCGGAGGCCGCGTTGCGCAAATAGGTGACGCCGTCGGCGGCGACCGCCGCGACCAGCGCGTTCTCGGTCGCGGTGACGCTCGGCTCGTCCAGGAACACGTCGGCGCCCGCGAGCCTGGCCGCGCGAAACTCGAGCCGGTCTGTCGCGGTGACCTTGGCCCCGAGCTGCTCCAGCGCCAGCACATGGGTGTCGAGCCGGCGGCGGCCGATGACGTCGCCGCCGGGCGGCGGCAGCATCACCTCGCCGCAGCGCGCGAGCAGGGGGCCGGCGAGCAGGATCGAGGCGCGGATGCGCACGCAGAGCTCCGGGTCGAGGTCGGCGGCCCGGATGCTCTTGGCGTGGATATGCAGCGTGTTGCGAGCGGTCCATTCGGCGGACGCGCCGACCGAGCGGATCAGCTCGACCAGCGTCTCGGTGTCGCGGATCCGCGGCACGTTCTCCAGCGTCACCGGGTGTTCGGTGAGCAGGGCGGCGGCGATGATCGGGAGTGCCGAATTCTTGTTGCCGGACGGCTCGATCGAGCCCGAGAGCCGGTGACCGCCCTCGACGATGTACTGGATGGGCGCCAAATGGATTCTCGCTCTGTGGTTGGGTGAGGCAGCCGGTTTCTGGCGGAAACTACAGAGATTTGGGCGCGGGAGCAATTGTGCCTGGCTGCAGCCCGCGCCCGTGCGGCGGCCGGGGCCTAGAACAGGCCGATGATATTGCCGACCACGTAGAGGATCGCGATCAGGATCAGCGCGCCGATCATGACGAAGGAGATTTCGATCGCGATGGCGCCGGTGCCGAGAATGGCGGCTACGCCCGCCAGCAGGCGCTCTTCCCGGAAAATCAGCGAGAGCACCGCAAGCAGGATGGCGAGCAGGCCGAGCGAGATCGCTGTGACGGACGCGGTTTCACTCCAGCTTCGTCCAGCCGATTTCTCGACCTTCGGCGCCTGATACTCCACGCCCTTCACGTGTGCGATGACGCGATCCTTGATGCGATGACCGGTATCGACAATCACCTTATCCGCCGGCGGCGGCGGAAACACGATCGGCACCACCCAGTGCGGCAGCACGGCCGCCATCAGCGCCAGCACGCCGACGATACTGCCGATGATCCCGAGGCGGCGGGACGGCAGGACGGGACTGGTGGTCGCCGAGCTGGTCATGGCGTGCTGCTTCCCGGCCGGAACAGGCCTCTGAGTTGATGCCATTTCGTCGCGATGGCGGATCTTGAGGTTCAGGAGGCTGTCTCGATTACCTCTCCCCGGAGGGGAGAGGTCGGATTGCGCAGCAATCCGGGTGAGGGGCCGCAGCATTCGGTGGGACCATAACCCTCACCCGGATCGCATCTGACGATGCGCTCCGACCTCTCCCTACGGGAGAGGTGATCTGCGTCCGCGGTTGGCACCGATCAAGCCGACACGCCTCAAATATCGATGGTCGCGCTGAGCGAATGTTCCTGGATGAAGTCGCGGCGCGGCTCGACGACGTCGCCCATCAGCTTGGTGAAGATGTCGTCGGCCTCGTCGACCTCCTTCACCTTCACCTGCAGCAGCGAGCGCACCTCGGTGTCGAGCGTGGTTTCCCAGAGCTGCTCGGGGTTCATCTCGCCGAGGCCTTTGTAGCGCTGCAGCGTGATGCCCTTGCGGCCGGCGTCCGTGACCGCTTCGAACAGGTCGGATGGGCCGTGCACCACGTGCTCGCTGTCCTTCCGCCGCAGCTTGCCGGAGCGCGCATAGACGTCCTGGAGCTTTGGCGTGTATTCGTCGAGCTTACGGGCCTCGGCCGAACCGAGCAGCGCGTCGTCGATGATCGCCGATTCCTTGACGCCGCGCACGGTGCGCTCGAACACAAAACCCTGGCCCTCGACGAACTGACCGGTCCAGCCGCGCTCGACCTCCTCGGCCTGGTTGTCCAGGCGGGTTGCGATGTATTGGGCCGCGGCGGTGGCGTTCTCGAGGTTGCCATAGACCGACTTGTTCAGTACGCCGGTGATCGCAGCCTGCTCGACCACCTTGCGGTTATAGCGGCTGTGCAGGTTGCGCAGGATGCTGCGAACGACGCGCGCGTCGTCGACCAGCGAACGCAGATCGCGCCCCGAACGGTCGCCGCCGGTGCCGGGGACGTACACGCAGTCGTCGAGGCCGGCGTCGATCAAATAATCTTCCAGCGCCCGCTCGTCCTTGAGGTACTGTTCGGACTTGCCGCGCGAAACCTTATAGAGCGGCGGCTGGGCGATATAGAGATAGCCGCCGTCGATGATGTCGCGCATCTGCCGGTAGAAGAAGGTGAGCAGCAGCGTGCGGATGTGGGCGCCGTCGACGTCGGCGTCCGTCATCACGATGATCTTGTGATAGCGCAGCTTCTCGACCGAGAACTCGTCGCTGATGCCGGTGCCGAGCGCGGTGATCAGCGTGCCGATCTGCTCGGACGACAGCATCTTGTCGGGGCGGACGCGCTCGACGTTGAGGATCTTGCCGCGGAGCGGCAAGACCGCCTGGAATTCGCGGTTGCGGCCCTGCTTGGCGCTGCCGCCTGCCGAGTCGCCCTCGACGATGAAGAGTTCCGATTTGGCCGGATCCTTTTCCTGGCAGTCGGCAAGCTTGCCGGGCAGAGAGGACACCGAGAGCGGGCTCTTGCGCGTCAGCTCGCGCGCTTTTCGCGCGGCTTCGCGGGCGGCCGCGGCCTGGATCACCTTGCCGACGATCATCTTGGCTTCGCTCGGGTGCTCCTCGAACCAGGCCTGGAGCGCCTCGTTGAGGACGTTCTCGACCACGGGACGCACTTCCGAGGACACCAGCTTGTCCTTGGTCTGCGACGAAAACTTCGGGTCCGGCACCTTGACCGACAGCACGGCGGTGAGGCCTTCGCGGCAGTCGTCGCCGGTCAGCGCGATCTTTTCCTTCTTCGCATTGGCCTCGGCATAGCCGTTGACCTGGCGTGTCAGCGCGCCACGGAAGCCGGCGAGATGGGTGCCGCCATCACGCTGCGGGATGTTGTTGGTGAAGCACAGCACGTTCTCGTGGTAGCTGTCGTTCCACCACAAGGCGGCCTCGACGCCGATGCCGTTGTTTTCCGCGCGCACCATGATCGGCGCCGGCACGATCGCCTTCTTGTTGCGGTCGAGATATTTGACGAATTCCTCGACGCCGCCGGAATAGTACATCTCCTCGCGCTTCTCGACCGCGTGGCGCATGTCGGTGAGGGCGATATTGACGCCGGAATTGAGGAAGGCGAGCTCGCGCAGCCGGTGCTCCAGCGTCGCGAAATCATATTCGATGTTCTTGAAGGTCTCGGTCGAGGCGAGGAAGGTGACTTCCGTGCCGCGCTTGCCCGGCGCATCGCCGACCACTTTCAGCGGCGCGACCGCATCGCCATGGGCGAACTCGATGTAATGCTCCTTGTTGTCGCGCCAGATACGCAGGCCGAGCTTGCTCGACAGCGCGTTGACGACGGAGACGCCGACGCCGTGCAGACCGCCGGAGACCTTGTAGGAGTTCTGGTCGAATTTTCCGCCGGCGTGCAGCTGGGTCATGATGACCTCGGCCGCCGAAATGCCTTCGCCCTTGTGGATGTCGACGGGAATGCCGCGGCCGTCGTCGCGCACGGTGACGGAATTGTCGGCATTGAGCACGACCTCAACGCGCGTGGCGTGGCCAGCCAGCGCTTCGTCGATGGCGTTGTCGACGACTTCGTAGACCATGTGGTGCAGGCCCGAGCCGTCATCGGTGTCGCCGATATACATGCCCGGACGCTTGCGGACGGCATCGAGCCCCTTGAGCACGCGGATCGATTCCGCGCCGTATTCGCTCGGATTTGAGGGCTCGTTTTCGGCAGGCGTCTGCCGAGCAGGTTCTGTCATGAGAGGCCTTCGAGATGTCGCCCGAATCAGCGGCGCAAAAGGCGCTGATTTGCAGGCTATTTGTGCCATGAAAGACGCTGGGCGCCTAGCGCAAAGTATCTCCTGGCAACCCTTTGATCAGATGGGATTTTTTAGCAAGTTTTCAAGGCCTTTGAAGGCCGATTCGAAGGGGCGCGAAAAGGTCGATTCGGGAGCCATTTTGCACGCCGAAAACGACCGCATTTTTCCGGTGTGGCGACGTGGTTGCGACAGCCTTGGAGACGTCTTTTCGGAAGGGGACTCAATACAGCAGCAGCGGCGACCAGGCCTCGCCGTTGCGCCCGACCGTGAATTCCCAGGTCTCGCCGGCAGCGAAGGTGAGGGTGTTCGTGGTGGCTGGATGGCCCGGGACGCTCACCTCATAGGAATATTGGCCGGGCTCGAGATCCAGAGACACGGCGCGGCTGCCGGCGGCGCGATTGACGCTGCGGCCGTCGATCACGAGCGTGGCGTCGGTCTCGCTGATATTGGAGAACACCAGCTTGGCCTGGCCGGGCTCGGGCAAGACGTTCGCGCGGGTCGCGACGGCGGCGTTCTTCTGCACGAGGTTGACCGCGGTCCCGCTTGGCTTGCGGTCGAGCGCCAGCGTGCCGGGGCCGAGCGGGGAGACGAAGGCGAGCTGGACGTGATCGGTGGAGACCACCGCGCCGTCGTGCTGCTCCTGCCAGCCGAGCTTTGCAAGCTCGGTGCGATAGAACGCGAGCACATTGCCCAGTTCGGCGGGCACGGTGGCCTGCAGGCTGCTGCGGAGCGGCGTCTCGACGCCCTGCACGACGGTGGTGTGGATGCCGCGGTAGCTGTAACGGGTCGGCGCGGGCAGCTTGGTTTCGGGGTCCGGCGTCAGCTCGGCCGAAAACAGCATCGAGAGATGCGGCACCCAGGCACTGGCGGTTGCCGCTAGCATGCAGCTTGCGAGAAAGACGAGGCCGCACGCGAAAGCCCGCCATCGTGCCGAGGCTTGCGCCCCGGGCCTTACCGTCCGCATCTCACTCTCCAGGAATGTCGCGCATCGTGTCATCGCGCGATGGGTCACGGCTGCGACAGCGTCGGCGCGGCCTCTGGCGAACTAGTCGCGACGGAAAAGAGAGCGGTTCAAGCGCGGCGGCTACCGGCGGGCCGAAACCCGTCCGCTCTCGACGTCAAACACCTCGCCGCCTGCGCCAATCTCGGCGAACGCAGCCGGGTCCGCGCCGGTCAGCCATACCTGTGCGCCGAGCTTGCGCAGCTCCTCGAACAGCGCGGCGCGCCGGTTCGGATCGAGATGCGCGACCACCTCGTCGAGCAGCAGCAGCGGCACGATGCCGGTCATCTCGGCGACCAGGCTCGCATGCGCCAGCACAAGGCCGATCAGCAGCGCCTTCTGCTCGCCGGTGGAGGCATCGCGCGCCGGCATGCTCTTCGGCGCATAGATCACCTGGAGGTCGGTGAGATGCGGGCCGTCGGTGGTGCGGCCGGCGATGGCATCGCGCGGACGGTTGTCGCGCAGGATCTGGCGGTAGCGGTCCTCGACCGACGTCGCGGTCTCCGTCAGCAGCGCGTTCTCCATCCAGCCGTCGAGTGCAATTTGCGCGGAGGGAAAGGCCGATTGCTGCGCGCGCGTGTTCAACATGCCGGTCAGGCGTGCCGCGGTCTGGCCGCGCGTGGCGGCGACCGCGACCGCGAGCTCGGCGGTCTCGCGCTCGATCGCGTCACACCAATGGTCGTCGTAATTGCGCGTCTCGAGCAGGCGGTTGCGCGAGCGGAGCGAACGCTCCAGTGCGTTGATGCGGCTGGAATGGTCGTTGTCGATCGCGAGCACCAGGCGGTCGAAGAAGCGCCGGCGCTCGGACGCCGCGCCCATGAACAGCCCGTCCATCGCCGGCGTCAGCCAGACCATGCGGATGTGGTCGCCGAAGGCGGCGGCGGAATTCACCGGCTCGCGGTCGATACGGACGCGCCGGCTCACCGCGGCGTCCGCGCGCGGCGGGTCGATGCCGGTGCCGAGCGTTGCGAGGCCCAGCGCGCCCTCGACCTGCGCCGACACCGCCCAGGAGCCGTCGCCCTGGTTGTCGGCGACGTCCTCGAGCGTGGCCCTCCGCAGGCCGCGTCCCGGCGACAGAAACGAGATCGCCTCGATGCAATTGGTCTTGCCCGCCCCGTTCGGCCCGACCAGCGCCACCATGTCAGCCGCCGTCTCGAGCCCCGCCGCCCGATAATTCCGAAAATGCGTCAGCGTCAGGCGATGAATGCGGGAGGGGGTCATTTCAACTCGTCATTGCCGGGCTTGACCCGGCAATCCATCGCCCGCGTCAGCGGGCAATTTCATCATATAGGTCTTGCCAGGTGGGATTGCTCTTCACGATCAGATCGATCTTCCACTCACGCGACCAGTGTTTCATATTCTTTTCGCGCTGGAGGGCTGCCGCGATCGTGTCATGCGCCTCGAAATAAACCAGTGTCTTCACCCCGTAGCGTTTGGTGAAGCCGTCGGCTAAGCCCTCGCGATGCTCGTAAACGCGGCGGACCAGATTGTTTGTGACGCCGATGTAGAGTGTTCCACCGGGCTTGCTTGCGAGGATGTACACCCAATAGGTCATTTTGTTTGATGGATGGCCGGGTCAAGCCCGGCCATGACGAGAAGGGTCTCACACCCGCATCGGCATCAGCACGTACAGCGCGCTCTTGTCGTCCTTGTCCTGCACCAGGGTCGGCGAGCCCGGGTCGGCGAGGCGCAGCGTTGCGACGTCGCCTTCGATCTGGGCGGCGATGTCGAGCAGATAGCGGGAGTTGAAGCCGATATCGAGGGCGTCGGAGGCGTATTCGACCTCGAGCTCTTCGGTCGCGCTGCCGGAATCCGGATTGGTCACCGACAGCACCAGCTTGCCCGTCGACAGCGACAGTTTGACCGCGCGGCCGCGCTCGCTGGAGATGGTCGAGACGCGGTCGACCGCATTCTCGAAATCCTTCTTGTCGACGATCAGCTCCTTGTCGTTTCCTTGCGGAATGACGCGGCCGTAGTCGGGGAAGGTGCCGTCGATCAGTTTCGAGGTCAGCACGACGTTGCCGATCGTAAAGCGGATCTTGGCCTGCGACAGCTCGATCGTCATCTCGGCCTCGGTGTCCTCGATCAGGCGCTGCACCTCGCCGACGGTCTTGCGTGGCACGATCACCCCCGGCATGCCTTCGGCGCCCTTGGGCTGCACCAGGTCGAGCTGGGCGAGGCGGTGGCCGTCGGTGGCGACGCCGCGCAAGGTCGCGGCCTGCGGGGTGCCGGCGGCATGCAGATAGATGCCGTTGAGATAGTAGCGCGTCTCCTCCGTCGAGATCGCGAACTGGGTGCGGTCGATCAGCCGCTTGACGTCCTTGGCGGCGAGATTGAACGAATGCGACATGTCGCCGGCTGCGAGATCCGGGAAGTCGTTCTCCGGCAGCGTCTGCAGCGTGAAGCGCGAGCGGCCGGCGCGGATCGCCAGCACCGCGCGGTCGCCGTCGGCCTCCAGCACGATCTGCGATCCATCCGGCAGCTTGCGCACGATGTCGTAGAACATGTGCGCCGGCACGGTGGTGGAACCGGCGGTGGCGGTTTCCGCCGGCAGCGTCTCCGTCACCTCGAGGTCGAGGTCGGTCGCCTTCAGCGACAATTTGGCGGCCTCGGCCCGGACCAGCACGTTGCCGAGGATCGGAATCGTGTTGCGGCGCTCGACCACGCGGTGGACATGGCCCAGCGACTTCAGGAGTTGCGCGCGTTCGACCGTAACCTTCATTGCACTACTCGCCGATCCCCAAAACGATGAAAAAGCCGGGCGGCGGGACGCGCGCCACGGCACCGAAGACCCCGGACAGCCGGGTCATCCAGCCGATATGACCAAAGCCGTCAGGGTCGCGCAAGGTGGCGCGGATGGCCCCCGGATTCAAGGGATCGGGGGACAGTTCCGCACGATTCCCACGATTTACCGCCCAAACGAAAACCGCCGCCCGGGCATGGCCGGGGCGGCGGCAGAATGGCGGGAGCACCTTAGGCGTTTATTCCTGAAGCTGGCGCTTCAGCGACTCCACTTCCTCCGACAGCGCATTGTCCTTGGACACCAGCGCCTCGATCTTGCGCACGGCATGCAGCACCGTGGTGTGGTCGCGTCCGCCGAAGCGGCGGCCGATCTCGGGGAGCGAGCGCAGGGTCAGCGTCTTGGCGAGGTACATCGCCACCTGGCGCGGGCGCACCACATTGGCGGTGCGGCGCGAGGACAGGAGGTCGGAGCGGCTGACATTGTACTGCCGCGCCACCACGCGCTGGATGTCCTCGATCTTGATCCGCTTCGGCTCCGAGGGGCGGATCAGATCGCGCACCTCGCGCTCGGCCATCTCCAGCGTCACCGGCTGGTTGTTGAGTTTCGAGTGCGCCAGCAGCCGGTTGATCGCGCCTTCGAGATCCCTGCCGTTATGCGTGATGGTGCGCGACAGATAGTTCAGCACCTCCTCCGGCACGTCGAAGGTCGCATGATGGGTGCGGGCGGCTGCGACGCGCGACTTGAGAATGCCGAGTCGCAGCTCTTCGCCGAGCGAGCCCATCTCGACGACGAGACCACCTGCCAGCCGCGAGCGCACGCGGTCATCGAGGCTTTCGAGATCGGACGGCGGACGGTCGGCCGCGATCACGACCTGGCGGCCGGCGTCGATCAGCGCGTTCAGCGTGTGACAGAACTCGGCCTGCGTCGACTTGCCCTGCAGGAACTGGAGATCGTCGATGACGAGCACGTCGATGCCGCGCAAGGCTTCCTTGAAGGCCAACGCCGTCTGCGTCTTCAGCGCGGCGACGAAGCCGTACATGAACTTTTCGGCGGTGAGATAAAGCACCTTGCGCTCGTTGCCGGAATTGCCGGCCCAGGTCACGGCCTGCAACAGGTGTGTCTTGCCGAGGCCGACGCCGGCATGAATGTAGAGCGGGTTGAACATGACGGGATCGCCGCGGCGACCTTCGGCAACCTGGCGCGCGGCGGCATGGGCCAGCGTGTTGGAGCGGCCGACGACGAAGCTTGCAAAGGTCAGGCGCGGATCGAGCGGTGAGCCGCCGAGCGCGTCATGATTGGCCGACACCGGCGCGGTCGCCGTCGAGCGCAGCTCGGGCGCAGGCGCGCGGCGCGTTTCGGCCGGCGCGGGCGCTTCCTTCGCCTGAACGACCGGGCGGACAGCGGAGCGAACGGTGAGATCGATGCGATGCACTTCCGGCATCTCGGCCTGCCAGCACGACAGCACGCGCTCGGCATAATGGGCCTGGATCCAGCTCTTCAGGAAGCGGGTCGGGACCGAGAGCCGCACGCTCTCGTCCTGCACGCCTTCGAGATCCATGCGCGCAAACCAGCTCGTGTAAACGTCCTCGCCAACGTTCGAGCGCAGCCGGCTCTTCACGCGTGACCAGCGATCCTGTTCCGATGTCGTCATCACTATCAAACTTCTCTTGAGAGATTGGGTTGCGTTGTGAGCGCCATGCAGGGTTCCTGCCGGAATCCCGGGATGACGCGACCTCAAGCGAGTCCATCTTCAGGCGCAGCTCCGCCGCCCGGCGCGAACGCCGCGGGTCAGATCAGCGATGTCTGGGATGGAGAGTTCGCGAGGTCAGCGCGTACTCGACGTGCCCTCGCACGCCGGAGGCTGAACGCAGGACGGATTGGAAACGGCATCGTAGGACGATGAAATCAAAGTCAATACCGCGTTGAATCCGTAGGACATGATACCTCCCCGTCCTGCCGTGATCGCTCACGGCAGCTCCTGCGTAAAAGACAGCCGCGTCGCGGATGTCTGCCCGTCTGCACTGCTCGTTCGTTCGGCGTCGCCAATCTCGCGTGTCGGGGGTAGCAGCAGGTGTCTCTCTTGTGCGCCTGGCGCGAGCGGGATGCGAAAGATCCCGCTTGGAGACATCAAGACAAAGAGCTACCGTTCCCATATTGCTATGGGTTTTGAACCGACAATCGCTTGTTGAAGCGTCGCCAACGTGCACACCGCCGCCGATTTGCACGCTCGCCCCGTTTCCAAAACCGCGCTGGTCTCAAGATCGTGGGCGCCGCGAACGACTTAAGGAATACACCAAGCGGAAAGACTCGCAACGAAATTGATTCACAGTTGAGGCGTTTAAAATCTTGACCAGCGTTAACGCCGCGCCGGAGTTGTGCACAGGTCTCGGAGCAAGAGTTTGGATTCGTGCACAGATTCGAAAACGCGCCGCGTCGTGTGACAATTCCCGGCCACTGCCAAAAATTTTTTACAAAAGCGTCACGCACACGACGCGTCGGCAAATTTTCCAAATGCTTGCCGCAGCTATGTCGATAAGTGATTAGCGAGACATCGTTTTTTGAGTCTCGTTTCACAGGGTAACTCCATCGCGCGATGCGTGCCTGTGAAACTACGGTGTGCAGAACTCGTGCGTGTGCAAATGCGAGTTAGCCCCGTCCCGCAGGGGTTTTTCGCAGCGCAGTGAAAGTTTCCGCTGTTGCAAAATCACCTGCAGGTAAAACTACGGGACGCATCATAGTGCGACGATGCAAATCTTCCAGGCGAAGATGCGACGTCGCGCGACTGCTTGCGTGAATATGACAGGCAACAAAAAAGCCCGGCACGGGGCCGGGCTGTTTGTCGTGCTGATCGTGTCAACCGATCAGATGATACCGCGTTCTTGCTTGCAAGATTACTTGGCGAGCTTGGCGATCTGCGCGGTGAGGCGCGAGACCTTGCGGCTGGCGTTGTTCTTGTGGACGATGTTGCGCTGGGCGGCCTTCATCAAGGCGGGCTCGGCGGTCGCCATCGCCTTCAGCGCGGCGGCGCGGTCGCCGGTCTTGATGGCTTCCTCGACGGTGCGCACGGCGCCACGCATCTGGGTGCGGCGCGACTTGTTGACGGCGGTGCGGCGCGCAATCTTGCGCGTCGCTTTCTTGGCGGAAGTGGTATTGGCCATGGTCTCAATATCCTTTTGCGATACCGGTCGCGTCTGGGTCGGGTAGCGCCGGCTTGCTGGACCGCGGAATCGACGCTTGGATTTAGGGTGTTCGGTTGCTGGGCCGTTCCCGGAGCATGAGGCCCGAAAGAGCTCAAAGCCCAGGGAGCCTGCAACTGCTCAAAGAACAGCGGCGGCAGGATTGCGCCCGCCGCCAGTTGGCGCCCTTATAGAGAGGGTCTGTGGCACCGTCAACGCTTTCGGGCGCGGAAAACCGGCCTCAGGCGGCTCGGATGGGTGCCGTAACGCCCTGAAGAGGTTGAATTTCTGCCGTCGCCCGGCTATTGGCTGGCGGCGTTTGACGGGTCGTCCGATCGGACGACCATAGAAGGTGGGGCATGATCCGCGGCTTTTTCCGACTGATTGGGCTGTTGCTGCTGGCCGGCGGGTTCATCTTCATGGTCTATGACGGCGCCCGCTGGGTGGCCGACCAGACCCTCAAATTCACCCGGTTCGGCCAGTTCTGGAACGACATCAACCAGACCAGCCAGGCCGCGTTCCGGACCTGGGTCGAGGCCAAGGCGCCCTGGCTCTGGACCTCGGTGATCCGCCTCGTGCTGGACCAGCCGGTGTTCGCCGTTCTCGGCATTCTCGGCATCCTGCTGATGATCCTGTTCCGCCCGCGCAAGCCCCTGATCGGTTACTCCAGAGACTAAGCGCCGTGCCGGCAGCGGCGTAACAACGCTGCCCCTTGCCGCGTAAACACCTATATTCCCCCCTGATCGCGAGCGCGCCGCCTGAGCACCTGGTTCAGGCGATGCGCAGCTCGTTGCGGAGACTTGATCATGCTGTTCATGCGCAAGACCACCGCATTGCCGAGCGCAGCTGAAGCGCTGCCCGGCCGTGCGCAACCCATCCCCACCGCGACCACGCATTTCGTCAACGGCAGCAAGCTGCACGCGCCCTATCCCGCCGGCCTCGAGCAGGCGGTGTTCGGGCTCGGCTGCTTCTGGGGCGCCGAACGAAAATTCTGGGAGCTCGGCGAGGGCATCTACACGACCGCTGTCGGCTATGCCGGCGGCCACACGCCGAATCCCACTTACGAAGAGACCTGCTCGGGGCGCACCGGCCACACCGAAGTGGTGCTGGTCGTGTTCGATCCCAAGAAGATCTCCTACGAGAAGCTCTTGAAGACGTTCTGGGAGAACCACAACCCGACCCAGGGCATGCGTCAGGGCAACGATGTCGGCACGCAGTACCGAAGCGCGATCTACACGACTTCGGATGCGCAGAAGAAGGCGGCTGATGAATCGAAGGCGCTCTATCAGAAGGCGCTTGCCGCCAAGGGTCTGGGTGCCATCACCACCGAGATCGCGCCCGCCGGCGCGTTCTATTTCGCCGAATACTACCACCAGCAATATCTGGCCAAGAATCCCGCCGGCTATTGCGGTCTCGGCGGTACCGGCGTGTCCTGCCCGATCGGCGTCGGCGTGAGCGCGTAGTCTCACCGGAAGTTCGTCATGGCCGGGCTTGTCCCGGCCATCCACGTTCTTGGTCGCGCGAAAGAAGATCGTGGATGCCCGGGACAAGCCCGGGCATGACGGAGTGTGGGGATGCTATCGCGTCCGCGTCGTCGCGATCCACCTCCTCAACGCTTTATTAACCATAAATGGTGCATCACTGGAGCTGTCTCGTTTCGAGGGATGGGTCCGGTGCCTGTTGCACGCGCGTTTCGATCGTCGATCTCGGCAGTCACCCTGGCAGCGTCCGCCGCGCTGAGCCTTGGCGGCTGCATGCAGACCGCCGGCCCGGTTGCCTATGTGCAGCCGCGGCCCGATCTCGATTCCATGGCCTATGGCCAGCCCTATGCCGCGCCGCAACCGGTCGTCGTCGCCAACAATGGCGGTGGCGCAATCGCTGCGCTGAGCAATTCCTTCGCCTCCGCGCCTGCGCCGATGCCGGTCGGCTACTCTGCGCCGATGGCCGCGCCGGTGCGCTACGATTCCTCCTATCACCTCGATGCCGGCGACAAGCTGCGCGTCGTGGTCTACGGCCAGGAAGGCCTCACCAACAGCTATGCCATCGATGCCGGCGGCTCGATCACGATGCCGCTGATCGGCGCGGTGCCCGCACGCGGCCGCACCACGGCGGGCCTTGCCGGCGAGATCGCCGCGCGCCTGCGCAACGGCTATATCCGCGAGCCTTCGGTCGCCGTCGAGATCGACGCCTATCGCCCGTTCTTCATTCTCGGCGAAGTCTCCGCGCCCGGCCAATATCCTTACGTGCCGAACATGACCGTCGAGAGCGCGGTTGCGATCGCAGGCGGCTTCTCGCCGCGCGCCAAGCGCGACGTCGTCACCGTCACGCACACCGAGAACGGCGGCGCCATGCGCGCCATCGTTCCGCTCGGCACCCCGCTTGCGCCCGGCGACACGGTGTTCGTCGGCGAGCGGTGGTTCTAGGCCCCGTCATTCCGGCGCGCGCCGCGCGAGCCCGGAATCCATTCCTCCATCGACTCTGGCGCCCGATGGATTCCGGGCCCGCGCTATGCGCGTCCCGGGAATGACAGCGGAGGTGATGTCGGCCGCCCCGTCTACCTCCTGAAATCCAGCCGCCCGTTCGGAAAACATCCGTCGATCCGTGCATCGTCGACCACGAGGCCGACCCACGGCCGCGTGATCGCAGGGTTGGTCAGGTTGATGTACTTCCCGACCAGGCGCGCGCCTTCGCGCGCCGCATCGATCAGGCCGTGGCGCCTGCCGTGATCCCAGTCGAAGCGCAGATAGATCCGTTCGTCTGCGAGGCGCAATTCCGCCCGCCCGTCCTTCCATGCCTCCGGCGTATCACCAGAGACGGTCGGATCGGCGCCGCCATTCCAGCGGCTCGCCCAGCCGCCTTCGAGTGGATCGGCGGCGGGAATGGATGCCCAATGCGCCGCGTTGGCGTCATCAGCATCGCCGGCAAGGGCGGCGGTTGCGGCGTAGTCCATGACATCCGCGTCGTCAGGAGCGGGCACGTCCATCGTGCCGAACGGATTGCGGATGATGATGTTCGTGTCGGCTTGCTGCATGACGGGTTCCCGGCGTGAGTTGGCAAACTCAGCCAGATCTATCGCCGGAGGTGAGGGGGCAGCCACCCGATTCCTGCTCTCGTCATTCCGGGGCGCGCGTAGCGCGAGCCCGGAATCCATGGCGCTACAATCTCTGCGGCCCAATGGATTCCGGGCCTGCGCCGCCTCGCGGCGCATCCCGGAATGACGGAGGAGAGAGTCGGGCGCTACTTCGTCAAATGCTGCGCAAAAAATTCCATCGAGCGCGGCCAGGCGATCTCCGAGCTCGCCTTGTCATAGCTCGGCCGTTCGTCGCAATGGAAGCCGTGCTGGGCACCGGGATAGACGAACACTTCGACATCCGGCCGCTTCGCCTTGACGGTCTCGACATCGGTGAGCGGAATGCCGGCGTCCTTCTCGCCGAAATGCAGCTGCGTCGGCACTTTCGGTTTCTCGTCGGCAAAGCGCACGACCGCGCCGCCGTAATAGCCGATCGCGGCTTTCAGGCCCGATAGCCGCGTCGCCGCGACGAAGGCGATGCTGCCGCCCAGACAGAAGCCGATGACCCCGACCGGGCCGACGCCTTTCACCGCATCGATCGCAGCCTGCGTGTCGCGCAGCATCGCCTCCCAGTCGGGATTGGCGACGAATTTGCGCGCTTCGGCAATCTCGTCGGGCGTGTAGCCCGACTGGAAGTTCGGAGAGGTCCGGTCGAAGATCGACGGCGCGATCGCGACATAGCCTTCGCCGGCAAGACGATCGCAGACCGAGCGGATGTGATGATTGACCCCAAAAATCTCCTGGATCACCACCACCGCGCCCTTCGGTGCGCCTGAGGGATCAGCGCGATAGGCGCCGAGCTGGAAATTGTCGGAAGCCGTCAGCTTGATGTCTTGTCCCACGCGGGTTGTCCTTCTTGTTGATCGTCGATCGGGAAGCTCTCTTACTGCCACATCCAGTTCTCGCCAAAATCCTCCTTCCATCCGGCCAGCCGGCCGTGACGGAATTGCAGGAACAGGCGGTGGCGATAGGGGATCAGCCCGCTGCCGCCGAGGTTACGAAGCGCCAGATAGATCTCGTTGCCGGGCCGGCCCCGCACATATTGCAGCGGCTGGCCGAGGGCGCGCGCCGTCTGTTCGGCATCCATGCCGAAGGCGAGCGGGGTGTTGTTCGACAAGGTCGTGACGAAAGGCTGGCGCATGCCGCCGAACGGCTCGGCCTGCGCCGACATCGAGAGCAACACCACGCCCGCAGCCAACATCGCCCGCTTCATTGCCTGTGTTCCTGTCTGGCCTTGTTAACCCGGCAAGTTCTTCAGGAAAGGCTCGACCGCGTCAACAAAAGCCTGTGGTTGATCGATGTTGACGGCGTGTCCGGCGGCGGGGATCACGACCTTTTGTGCGCCGGGAATCTTTGCCGCCATGTAGTCGCTTGCGGCCAGGAACGGCGTGTCGTCGGCGCCGACCACGATCAGTGACGGCACCTTGATGTCGGGGAGGAGCTCGATCACCCGCGCGTCGCGCTGGGTCAACATGCCGCGTGCGGCGAGCGCAAGCCCCTTGGCGTTGCGATGGCTCGCGGTGGCGCGCTCGCGCGTCGCTGATTTCAGCATCGCCAGTCCCTCCTGTTCGAGCCTGTCGGCGGTGCCGAGCGCCCGCGCGTTCCAGGCTTCGCGCGCATCGTCCTTCTTGAAGCCCGGGCCGGTGTCGATGATCAGCAGCGCGCGGGCGCGATGCGGAAAAGCGCGATAGAACGCCAGCGACATGTAGCCGCCGAGCGAAAGCCCGCCGATGATGGCGCGCTCCGCGCCGACCGCATCGAGGATCGCCGCGATGTCGCCGACCGTCAGCGCTTCGCTATAGGCGCCGGGATCGTCGGGATAATCGGACTGGCCGTGGCCGCGCATGTCCCACAGGATCAGCTTGTGCTTCTTCGACAGCGCCTCGACTTGGCCGTGCCACATCGCCGATGTCGAGGAATAGCCGTGGGTCAGCAGCAGCGGCGGACCATTGCCGTGAACTTCGTAATAGATCGCGACGCCGTCCCGATTGATCTTCGGCATTGTTTCCGCCCCTTTCTTTTTTCTTCTCGCCGCCCGGGCGGCGAGACGGGTGAAGGTATCTCTGCTCGAAATCGTAGGGTAGGCAAAGGCGCACCGTAAGGCGGTCGAAGGCTGCTTGAGACATTCCGCCGGAGGCTCGCCTCGGCGGAATTGTTTTGGAGGGGGCGAGCCCGTCCTAAATTCCCCTTATCCATCAATGCCCATTGTACTGTGCATGGGGTTGTTTTCACCCTCTATGCGGTTCCTTCCGGGAACCGATTTCCGTAAAATTCAACTCATTACGGGAAGCTTCCATTGAGCACGCCTCTTAAGGGCCGGAGAACCTGATCCGGCTTAGGCTGACGCCAAATCCCGTCCCGTGCTCTTCATCAGTGCTCTTGGGGAAGCCATGAACGCGCCAGCCAAATCCGCCGCCAAACGCCGGCTTCTGCTCGCCTCCGACCGGAGCGATGCGAGCACGGAGCTCGCCAGCATCCTGAAGGCGGTCGGCGACGTCTCGACGGTGACGACGCAGGAGATTCCGGAAGCGCCCGCGCGCGATCTCTCCGGTCTCGTCGTCGACATCAACCTGCGCTCGCCCGAGAGCGTGCAGCGCGTGCGCAACAAGCTGCGCGGCGATGCCTATCGCGCCATGCCGCGGCTGTTCGTGCTCGCCGACGCGCTTCATCACGGCACCATGCAGGCCTGGGCGCTCGGGGCCACCGACACGATCTCGCGACCGCTCCAGCCCGAGGACATCCTGCAGCGCATCCGCGCCGCGTTCCCGGACACCGCCACCTATGACGCGACCGATCGCGGCAAGACGCTCAATCGCGGCGTCGAGGCGGCGCATGCGGTGCTGAAGAAGATGTTCGAGAAGCTGCCGCTCGGCGTGCCCCTGACCTTCGACGACGTCATCGCCGCCGAGAGCAAGATCCTGAAAGCGATCAAGCACTCCTCGCTGCGCGAATGGCTGACGACGGTGGGCTGCCACCATGTCGGCAGTTACCGCCACTGCCTGTTCGTCACCGGCTTTGCGGTCTCCTTCGCGCAGCACCTCGGCATGCGCGAGGACGACCAGCGCCGCCTGACCCGCGCCGCACTGCTGCACGATGTCGGCAAAGCCTTCGTTCCCTCCGTGCTGCTCGACAAGCCCGGCAAGCTCACCGACGAGGAGATGGCCGAAGTCCGCCAGCATCCGCGTCGCGGCTATGACGCGCTCGCAGCCCAAGGCGGCTTCCCGCCGGAGATGCTGGACGTCGTGCTGCATCACCACGAATTCCTCGACGGCTCCGGCTACCCCAACGGGCTGTCGTCGAACCAGATCAGCGACATCGTGCGCCTGACGACGATCGTCGACATTTATGCAGCCCTGGTCGAGAAGCGCGCCTACCGGATGCCGTTCACGCACTCCCGTGCGTTCGCGATGATGGAAGGCATGGGCGGCAAGCTGGACCAGCAACTGCTGCAGGCGTTCAGGCCCGTGGCGCTGGGCTCGTTCTGACGCGGCGTTCTCCGCCGCCTCATCCTACCATCTTCCTGAGCTCCGCCTTCGCCACCTTCTCAAGCGTCGAGCGCGGCATGTCGTCGACCAGCCTGATCTCGCGCGGCACCTTGAAGTCGGCGAGGCCCTTGCGGCAGGCCGCCATCACGCTGTCCTGCAAATCCGGCGCAGCACCCGCAACGCCGCCCTGCGGGATGATGAAGACGACCGGCACCTCGTCCAGCATCGGATGCTTCTTCGCCACCACGGCCGCCTCGCGCACGCCGGGAACGAGCGCGATCACCTGCTCGATCTCGGAGGCCGCGACGTTCTCGCCGCCGACCTTCAGCATGTCCTTGGCGCGGTCGCCGAACTTGATGAAGCCGTTCTCCAGCCGCTCGACGCGGTCGCCGGTGAGAAAGAAGCCGTGTTCGTCAAAGCTCTCGCGGGTGGCTTTCTCATTGTGCAGATATTCGGCGAACAGCGACAGGCCGGGAATGCCCTTGATCGCGAGATTGCCGGTGCCGCCGACTTCGGTCGGCCGTCCGTCGTCGTCGGTGATGCGGATCTGATATTCGGGGGCGGCGCGGCCGATCGACATCGGGACGTTGGGCTGATCGACCTCGCCGATGATGCCGTGGGTGATGGTCTCGGTCATGCCCCACCAGCCGATCATCTTGACGCCGAACGCGGCAAAGGCCGGCGGTTCGCTGATCGCGGTGCCCCACAGGCGGAATGTGTGGTCCTTCGGGATCTCCTGCTCGAGCAGCGCCTTCATGCAGAACGGAATGGTCGAGGTCCAGGTCGAGCCGTGCTCGCGCGCGACGCCCCAGAAGCGGCTCGCGGAGAAGCGCGGCTGGATCACGCATGTCGCACCGACCCACAGCGCCGCCAGCATCGAATAGGCCAGCGCATTGGTATGAAACAGCGGCAGATAGGTCTGGTGCACGTCATTAGCGTGAAGGTCCTCATGCGCAGCGTTGATCTTGGCGCCCCACAGCGCGTTGGAGTGGGTCCACAGCACGGCCTTTGGCCGCGATGTCGTGCCGGACGTGTACTGCACGCTGCAGGGCGCCAGCGGATCGGTCGCGCGCTTTGGGCGATCGGCGCTGTCGGCGAACAGAGCATCAAAACTGTCGCCGCGTGAGACCGCCTGCGCAGGCGCTGCGCCCGCGTCATGCGAGGTCACCGCCAGCCAGCGAATGTTGCGGCAGTTCTGCGCGACGATCTCGGCATAGGCCGGCTGCGTGATCGCGGCGACCGCGCCGCAATGATCGGCAAAATATTCGATCTCCGCCGGTGCCGAGCGGGTGTTGGTGGTGACGGCGACCGCACCCAGCTCGACACAGGCAAACCAGGCCAGCAGTGCCTCGATGCAATTGTCGAGATGAATGAGCACGTACTCGCCCGGCTTCACGCCGCGCTTGACCAGCCCCGCCGCCAGCGCGCCGACCCGCTCGTGAAACGCGCCGTAGCTCCAGCGCCGCGCCGGCGCATCGAACGGCGCCCAGATCAGGAACGGATGATCACGCCGGACCTCGGCGCGCATCTTCAGGAGCCAGGGCACGTCGAGCCCGTCGAACGGGCCTACGATTCCGGCTGCGCTCTGCTGAATAGACATGAATCCTCCCCGTGCAGCCTGCATCTTGCCGGCGGCTGCCTTTTGTTGATTGCGTCTTCCTGCCACCGGATGGCACGGGGCGCAAATCGGGGGGAGGCGTGTGTGTGGCAGCCCCACGCTCTCTCCCCGTCATTGCGAGGAGCCCTTGCGACGAAGCGATCCAGGGTCTCTCCGCAGAGGGATTCCGGATTGCCTCGCTTCGCTCGCAATGACGGCGGTTGAGGGCGGCAGGGGAGCCCTGTCAGCCTCAATCCGCGTAGGATGAAATCTCGATCAGGCTCCCGTCCGGGTCCCGGCAATAGACCGAGCGCAGCGTGCCGCGGGCGCCCTGCTTGGGAACCGGGCCTTCCTCGATCGCGACGCCATGTGCCTTCAGATGCGCCACCACTTCGTCGGGCGCGGCCGAGGTGAGGAAGCACAGATCCTCGCTGCCTGCGGTCTGATGCTCGGCCGTGAACCACTCGATCTTGTCGGCATCGCGCGGCCGGACGTTTATTTTCTGGTTACCGAATTGCAGGGAAGTCCGCGGCGCTTTGCCGCCGCCGGGATCGAACACCTTGACTTCCATGCCGAGAATCTTGCGGTACCACTCGGCGGTCACAGCGACATCGGCGACGTTGATCACGAGATGATCGAGAGCTTCGACCTTGACCGGCATGCCTTATCCTTTCGTCGTGATGCGCCCCGCACTCTATCCGCCTGCGGCAAGCTTTGTTACAACCGCGCCGACGACACTTTCAAGAACACACCTGGGAGAACCCTTGAGATGATCACTCGCCGTTCCGCGCTGGGCCTGCTTGCCGCCACGCCTCTTGCAGCCAGCCCGCTGTCGAAAGCCTTTGCCGCCGACTATCCGTCCCGGCCGGTGAAGTTCGTGGTCGGCTATCCGCCGGGGGGCGCCACCGACATTCTGGCAAGGCTGATCGGCCAGCGGCTGTCGGAAAAGTTCGGCCAGCAATTCGTGATCGAGAACAAGCCGGGCGCCGGCAACAATATCGGCACCGAATCCGTCGTGAATGCCGAGCCGGACGGTTACACCGTGCTGCTGGTCAATCCGGCCAACTACATCAACGCCACGCTCTACGCCAATCTCAAGTTCAACTTCGTCCGCGACATCGCGCCGGTCGCCTCGTTCCAGCGCGTGCCGAACGTGATGACCGTCAACAAGGACGTGCCGGCCAAGAACGTCGCCGAGTTCATCGAATACGTGAAGGCCAATCCGGGCCAGGTCAACATGGCCTCCTCCGGCAACGGCACCTCGGTGCATCTGTCCGGCGAGATGTTCATGGCGATGACCGGCTGCAAGATGCAGCACGTGCCCTATCGCGGCGCTGCGCCTGCGATCACCGACATGCTCGGCGGCCAGGTGCAGGTGATCTTCGACAACATGCCCTCGATCATCCAGCACATCCGTTCCGGCAGCTTGCGCGCGCTCGGCGTCACCACTGCGCAACGCTCGCCGCAACTGCCCGACGTCCCCGCGATCGGCGAGACCGTGAAGGATTACGAGGCGAGCGCGCTGTTCGGCATGGGCGCGCCGAAGAACATGCCCAAGGACCTGATCGCCAAGCTCAACACCGAGATCAACGCGCTGATGAAGGAGCCCGACATGACCAAGCGCCTGGTCGAGCTTGGCGGCGATCCGCTGGTGGAGACGCCGGAAGCGTTCGGCAAGGAAATCGAGGCCGAGACCGCGAAGTGGAAGAAGGTCGTCGAGTTCGCCGGCCTGAAGGTCGAATAGCGATCTTGTGATGGCCATGATTGGAGCCCTGCCGTCAGGCAGGGCTTTTTTCTTGGATGTCTGTCCCGTTGATCTGGATTAAAACGGCGCGGCGAAACCTGATGAGAGATGGCGCGCATCTCGCGTCATCAACAGAGGAGTTGAGAACATGCGCAAGATGCAATTGGCGCTGCTGACGTTCGGCGCGACGGTCCTTGCCGGCTTCGCCACCGTCTCGCCCGCCGCAGCCCGCGATTATCCCTGGTGCGCGCAGGGCGGGGAGTTCGACTATCCCGGCGAATGCGCCTACAGCACCTATGAGCAATGTCAGGCCAGCGTCTCCGGCCGGCTGCTGTTCTGCGGCCCCAATCCGCTTGTCGCCTACGGCCAGGCGCCGCAACGTCAGCCGCAGCCGCGCCGCCGCGTACGACCCGTCGCGCCTTACTAGTCGCTGCCCTTCACCGCAGCGACGGTCGGGCATCGTCCGTCCCGATCACGTCCTCGTGCAGGCTCGCGAAGGCGGGTTCCTGCTTGACGCGCTGTTGCTTGCACATATACTAAACCATATGGTTAAGTATCAGGACGAAGCCCTCGACCGGACCTTTTCGGCGCTCGCCGATCCGACGCGGCGTGCGCTTCTTGCCCGCCTCGGCGAGCAGGACAGCCTGTCGGTGAGCGAGCTGGCGGCGCCGTTCGCGGTCTCGCTGCCGGCGATCATGAAGCATCTCGACGTGCTCACGGACGCCGGCCTGATCGTGCGGGAGAAGACCGGGCGTACCGTCGCCTGCCGGCTCACGGCACAGCCGATGGAGCAGGCCATGAACTGGCTGAATCGCTACGCGCAGTTCTGGTCCGAGAGTTTCGATCGCCTTGCCGCCTTCGTGGAGGAAGAGACATGGCCAACGCAGCCGTCACCGCCGATCCCCGCACCGCCGAAGCACCAAGTCTCACGCTCACGCGCCGGCTCCGCGCGCGGCCGGAAAAGGTCTACACCGCCTGGACGCAAGCCGCGCAGCTGATGCAATGGTTTGGGCCGCCGAACATGAAGCCGGCGACGCTGAACGCCGAGCTAGACGTCCGCACCGGCGGCCGCTATCGCATCAGCTTCACCCGAGATGACGGCGAATATTTCGAGGCCGGCGGCATCTACCGCGAGGTCGTGCCCAACGAGCGCCTGGTGTTCACCTGGGCATGGCACTCGACGCCGGAGCGCGAATCGCTGGTGACGATCACGCTGAAGCCGGACAACGATGGCACGCTGATGGTCTTCCACCACGCCCAGTTCTTCGACGAGACCGCGCGCGACAACCATCAGCGCGGCTGGACCTCGTTCTTCGACAAGCTCGATGCCTTTGTCGCCTGACCCCGTGGAGGACGCCATGCAGCAACATCAGATCGTCTCACGCGAGCAGTGGATAGCGGCCCGCAAGGTCCATCTGGCACATGAGAAGGAGCTTTCGCAGGCCCGCGAGCGCCTCGTCGAGGAGCGCCGCGCGCTCCCTTGGGTCAAGGTCGAGAAGGCCTACGTGTTCGACGGACCAAACGGCAAGGTGACGCTCGCCGATCTCTTCAAGGGGCGTCCGCAGCTCGTGGTTCAGCATGTGATGTTCGCGCCCGATTGGGAGGCGGCCTGCAAGAGCTGCTCGTTCTGGGCCGACGGTCTTGATCGCATGGTGCCGCATCTCGCCGCGCGCGACACGGCGACGGTCGCGATCTCGCTGGCGCCGGTTGCAAAGCTCGAAGCCTTCAAGGCGCGGATGGGCTGGAGTTTCGACTGGGTCTCGTCGGGCGGCAACGACTTCAACCATGATTACGGGGTTTCCTTTACCCGCGAAGAGATCGACAAGGGCGTGCCAAAGTACAATTTCGGCACCACGCCGTTCTATGGTCCCGAGCTGCCCGGCATCAGCGTGTTCTTCCGCAATGAGGCCGGCGAGATTTTTCACACCTATTCGTGCTTCGCCCGCGGCCTCGACATGATGAATGCGGCCTATCAATATCTCGACCTCACTCCGCTCGGCCGTCACGAGGACGGCCTGCCCTATCCGATGGACTGGGTCCGTCTGCGGGATCAGTACGAGCCGGAGGCGTCGAAGGGGGCGTGCTGCCACGGGTGAGAGGACGAGTGTGTGCCCAGCCGCAAACTCGTACCATCACCGTCACCCTGAGGGCCGCGAAGCGGCTCTCGAAGGATGACGGCCCGGCTGCATCGGGGCCACTCATCCTTCGAGGCTCTCCGGGCGATGCTTTGCGTCGCATGGCCCCGCGCTTCAGGATGGCGGAACTGATGGCGTCGCCCCTACCTACCTTTTCGCCTCCGCCTGCTCCGTGACGTTGCACGAGATCAGCATCGTATAGGGCCGCGCATTGGCGGCGATATCGGTGGTCTTGAGCTCGCCTTTGGGCTCGGTGGTCTGATAGGGCACCACGGAATTATCGAGGAAGTCGCGCAGTGCGCCAGTCTTGATGGCGAAGTTGATGTTCTCCGGAATGTTGCCGGTCGCGGCGATGACGCGCAGTGCGGGGATCTTTGCCGTGACCACGCCTACAATCTGACCGGTGGTGTCGAATAGCGGGCCGCCGCTATTGCCGGGCTGCACCGGTGCACTGATCTGGAGAAAGCGCGAATCATTGCGCATGCCGCTGAGCGAACTCACGATGCCGGTTGTCACGGTGAAGTCGGAAGTCAGCAGCCCGTGAAAGGGAAAGCCGATCGCAACGACGGAATCGCCGGAGCGAATGGAGCGGTCGCGGATCCGCGCAAACTCCTTGAATGTGGCGGTCGAAGGCGCCTGCAAGAGAGCAAGATCATTGTTCGCGTCGCTCGACACGACGCGCAACACCATGGCGGCCTCGCCGGTGAGATTGCCCTTGAGATCGCTGCATCCGTCGATCACATGGTTGTTGGTGATGATGTGCCCGTTGGCGCTGACCACGAAGCCGGTGCCAAAGCCGCCGGTGGTCCTGGCTGCCTTGCCGGATTTGCTGGCTGGCGGTGCACCCTGCTTGTCCGCCGAAGCTGCCGGCTTCGCTGCCCCTTTGGTGAAGTCGCCGGCCTTGTCGAGCCCGTCGGCCTTCACCTTGGTCACGCAATTGGCCAAGGCCGCGATCACGGGCCCGGTCGAGGTCAAGTCGAAATTCAGGACGGCCCGGCCGGCCGTCGCCACCATCAGGCTGGCCTTCTGGAACGCGCGCACGACATTGACCGGCATGACGGCCGTGAGCATGTTGGACTGGTACGCCGTGGCGTACAGTCTGGCTTGCTCCTGCCCGTCAAACGTCACGTCGATTGCGGCGTTCTCGCCTTTGTTGAAGTTGTAGCTGGGACTGGCAAAGGCGAGCGACCATATGCCGGCGGCATTCTGGCTTACGACGAGAATGACGCCGTTCGCATAAGGCGTCGTCGCGGCGCAATGGGAGAAGACGCCCGTCTCGTCATTGCTGAAGGCGCCTCCGATCCAGTTGCCGACATTGACCGTGCCGAATGGTCCTTTCGCATGCACGATGCCGGCGACACCCAACTGCAACAAGAGCGCAACGACAAATGACTTGAGCCACATACTTTCCCCCGGAACGCCTTTCGATCCATCTTACTCGTAGGAGCAGGCGCGGCGCAACCGGCAGTTGTCCGCGCGCGCAGCCTTCCAGCTGCCGCAATCGAGGCCTTGCCTTTACTTTGCAATGCGATATACTTTGCAACACAAAGTAACGGGATGGATAATCCCGGGCGATTTGGGTGGAGCGGGTCTTTGGCGTTGCCGATGCGCGATCTCGACAAGGCACTGGCGGACATCGGGGCGATCCGCAGCCAGATTGCTGCGGGCACCGCGTTCCGCGGCTACGGTCCGGCGACGATGGCCGCCACCGGCGCTGTCGCGCTGATCACCGCGATCCTGCAATTCTGGCTGCTCGGCGATCCCGCCAATGAGCCGCTCGGCTTCTTCTGCGGCTGGTTCGCCGCCGCCGCGCTTTCGGGCCTGATGATTGGCATCGAGATGCGCGCGCGCTCGCGCCGCCATCATTCGGGTCTTGCCGATGCCATGATCCACCAGGCGGTCGAGCAGTTCCTGCCCGCCGGCGTTGCCGGTGTGCTGCTTGCGGTGGTGATGTGGAAGTTCGCGAGCGAGACGCTGTGGCTGCTGCCGGGTCTGTGGCAGGTCCTGGTGTCGCTCGGCATCTTTGCGTCCGTCCGCTCGCTGCCGCGCACCGTCGCGCTGGCGGGGGCGTGGTATTTCATCTCCGGCTTCGCCGTCGTGGTGCTGGCGAGCCGGACCCATACGCTGTCGCCATGGACCATGGGGCTGCCCTTCGTGATCGGGCAGTCGGTGATGGCGGCCATCTTATACTTTGCGTCCGGAGACCATGATGTCGAAGACTGACAGTGCCCCGTTCTCCTATGAAGGGCTCGACCGCGTCATCCACGAGAAGGCGCGGCTCGGGCTCCTGACCTCCCTGATGGCGCATCCGAAGGGGCTGGCATTCGCCGATCTCAAGCAGCTCTGCGGCCTCACCGACGGCAATCTCAGCCGGCATCTCGCCGTGCTCCAGGAAGCCGGCCTCGTCGAGGTGACCAAGGGCTATGAGGGCAATCGCCCGCACACCACCTGCCGCCTGACCAAGGCCGGCCGCCGCCGCTTCCTCGATTATCTCGCCGTGCTCGAACGCCTGGTGCGCGACGCCGCGAAAGCCGCCGGCCGCGAAGCGCCGCCGCTCGGCCGTCTCGGCATCGCCTCGACCTGATCCTCCCCCTTTTTGATCGGAGACTTTGCAATGCAAAGTGACATCACCTCCCGCAACGAGAAGCTTCACGTCGGCATCATCATGGATGGCAACGGCAGGTGGGCGACGCGGCGCGGCCTGTCGCGCTTGCGCGGCCACGAGGCCGGCGTCGAGACCATCCGCCGCATCGTCGAAGCCGCGCCCAAGCAGGGCATCGGCACGCTGACGCTTTACGCGTTCTCCACCGACAATTGGCGCCGTCCGAAAGCGGAGGTCGCCGCACTGATGACGCTGCTGCGCTTCTATCTCGCTAACGAGGTGCAGAGCCTCGTCAAGAACGGCGTGCGCCTCACCGTGATCGGCCGCCGCGACCGGTTGCCTGACGGCATCGCCAGCGCGATCGCGCGTGCGGAAGAGGCCACCGCATTCGGCAGCACGCTGCACCTGCGCATCGCCGTCGACTATTCCGCACGCGATGCCATCCTCAACGCAGCGGCGAAGGCGGCGGCGCTGACCAGCCTCACCCGCGAAGCCTTTTCGCAGCTCGTCACCGGCGAAGCAGGCCTTCGCGACGTCGATCTCATCATCCGGACCTCCGGCGAGAAGCGGCTGTCGGATTTCCTGCTTTGGGAAGGCGCCTATGCCGAGCTGCATTTTACCGAGCGGATGTGGCCGGAATTCGAGGCGAGCGATCTTGCGGAAGCGCTCGCCGCCTTCCACGGCCGCGAGCGCCGCTTCGGCGGCCTTCAGGCCATCATGCCCGAGGACGTGCCGTCACTCTCCCGTGTGTGACGGAGCGCAGAGAGCGCGCTGTTCGTTTTCAGCAGCGTGATTGGCAGCGATGTCCAAGCCGCCGGCGTGCGGTCCCGGTTAGGTGTGCGGCTCACGCAACCTGCCGAGAGCGTCATGCATGTCAAAGCTGTCTTCGGATGTCGTTGTCGAGTCCAACGGGACGAAAGCCATTGTCTGCATCAGGGCGGCCGATGCATCCGATGCGGAGAACCTCTCGGCCTATTTCACTGGTCTTTCCACGAGGGCGCGCAACAGACGCTTCATGGGCGCGCGGGCGGACATCGCGGCGCTCGCGGCCGAATGCGTCGCCAGGACCAGCCACCCCGGCCACTTCACCTTGCTCGCCGAGCTCAGGCAGGAGGGGCGTGGCGTGATCATCGGCGAGACACTCTATGCCTATGATGCCGCCGCCCGGCATGGCGAGTTCGCGATCTCGGTGGCCGATGCCTTTCAGCGCACCGGTCTCGGCTTGCAGATGATGACCGCGATGGAGCGCCGCGCGAGCGACCTCGGGCACGAGATGATCGCGGCCGAGACTGCGCGGGCCAACGCCGAAATGCGCGGTCTTGCGAAGAAGGCGGGGTTCAGCGACACCGACCTCGACTGGCAATCGGTCCACCTCGCCAAGCGGCTGTGGCGCTAGAATTCCGCGCGTTGCCGCCTGGCATGGATCGTGCTCTAGTGTCCCATCGCCGGTGATCCCCGGCGATGGGAGCTTTCGCAAGATGCGCGCAGTCCTGGACTATTGCACTGGCGGAACCGAGCGGCAGGTCAAGGCCGGCACGCTCGTCGTCACCGAGGGCGGCACCACCGGCCATCTCTACGTGCTGATGCAAGGCAAGCTCGAGGTGCTCAAGGGCGAGATGGTGGTGGCCACCGTCACAGAGCCCGGCGCGGTGCTGGGTGAGATGTCCGTGCTGTTGGGGCAGCCGCACACCGCGACGGTGCGGGCCTGCTCGGATGCCGTCGTCTACGAGTTCGAGGACGCCGCCTCGTTCCTGAAGCAGGAGCCCGAGGTAGCGCTGCTGATCGCAAAGCTGCTGGCGCAGCGGCTCAACGTCGCCAATACTTATCTGGCCGATCTCAAGCGCCAATATGCCGGCCACGGCACCCATCTGGCCATGGTCGGCGAGGTGCTCCAGAGCATGATCAACCTGCCGCCGCTCGAGGTCTCGCCAGGCTCGGATCGGCAATCCGACCCAAGGATGTGAGCCAGTCCGGCGGGTCCTCGATATAGTTTGCGGGCCGCTTCAACGGCGCGTCGAGGTCGATCCATTGCGCTTCGCCCGCCGCCAGCCAGAACGCCTTGTCGGCGTCGAGATCGAGCACGATGTGCGTCGGGGGCCGGCCCGGCTGCAGGCCGGCGTTGAACACCCAGGTCTGGCCCAGCCGGTCGAACCACGAGCCGTCGGTGATGAAGGGTGACTGGTGCACATGGCCGGAGATCACCATCGACGGCTGATACTGCATGATCCACTGCACCAGCTCGACATCGCCGAAGAAGCGCTTGCCGCCCCAGCTGGTCGGCGAGTTCGCGGGCGGCGCATGATGCGCCCAGATCCAGCGCGGCGGGCGGCTCACCGCGGCATCGCGCAGCTGCTCGACGATGCGCTGCTTGACCAGCGGACCGTCCCACCACGGGCACACCGTGAACAACGTGTCGCCGATGGTGAGGCTGTCGCCGTCGCAGGCAATCCCCAGTTCGCGAACCTCCGAGATCCAGCGCGAGATCTTTTCGCCTTCCGCATTGCGCTCGTCGAGGTCGTGATTGCCGGAGCAGAGGATCACGCGGGTCCTGGCTGCGATCAGCGCGAGATATTTCTTCACCACGACGATCTGCGCGCGGAAATCCACCATCGAGCCGATGTCGAGCGCATCGCCGGCGAAGATCACGAGATCGAAGTTCGGCGCCGCGCTGACCAGCCAGTCGAGCTGCGGCAGCGAATAATGCAGGTCGGCCACGACCAGGCAGCGCATTGAGAATCCGTTCGCGGAAGATCGAAAATGTTGGGGAATTCCAAAAACTTATAAAGCAAGAAGCAGACCAGCACGGCCGCCTCTCTTGGTCACGCCAATGGCCGCAGCATGCTGCGGCGCGCCTGCGCGCGCAAGTGGCCTGATATCGCAAGGCTGGACCCGATCGTGGAATTCTGATGTCGTGGCGCACCTTCAACGCGGTGTCCGCATGACCTCCTTCAAGACCATTCGTGCCCGCGCCGAGAAACGCAAGGGCGGCCCCAAGGCGTTGGACAAACTGATGCCGGACAAACCCGATTTGAAGGGCCTCGCCAAGCTCGGCGACGACCGTATCCTTGCCGAGATGACCAGGCGGGTGTTTTGCGCCGGTTTTGCCTGGAGCGTGATCGATTCGAAATGGGACGGCTTCGAAGCGGCGTTCCTGAACTTCAAGCCGGCCAAGCTCAGCTTCCAGCCGGAGGAGTATTGGGAAGGCCTCCTGCGCGACGCGCGCATCGTGCGCAACGGCGCCAAGATCATGTCGGTGCGCGACAACGCCGCCTTCGTTCAGGAGATCGCGAAAGAGCACGGCAGCTTCGGCAAGTTTCTCGCGAAATGGCCGCCGTCCAACGAGGTTGGCCTGCTCGATCTCCTTGCCAAGCGCGGCAGCCGTCTCGGCGGCAACACCGGCCAGATGCTGCTGCGCTTCGTCGGCTGGGACGGCTTCGTCACCTCGAAGGACGTGGTCGCTGCCTTGCGCGATGCCGGCCTCGACATCGCCGAAGAGGTGAAGTCGAAAGGCGATCTCGCAAAAGTGCAGGCGCAGTTCAACGCCTGGGCCGAGGAGACCGGCCTGCCCTACAGCTATCTCTCGCGCATCTGCGCGCTCTCGGTGGGCGAGAACAGCAGCGAGCAACACTGACAACAACCAGGAGAAGAACAATGGCCAAAGCCTATTGGGTCGCGACCTATCGCGCCATCAAGAACCCCGAGGCAATGGCGGCCTACGCAAAACTGTCACGTCCGGCGATCGAGGCCGCCGGCGGCCGCGTGCTGGCGCGCGGGATGCCGGCCGCCGCCTTTGAGCACGGCCAGATGGAGCGGGTCGTGCTCATCGAGTTCGACAGCGTCGCGAGCGCCAAGGCGGCATATGAAAGCCCGGCCTACAAGAAAGCGCACGATTTGCTCGGGGACGGCGCCGATCGCGACATCCGGATCGTCGAGGCCGCCGAGTAGCGGGATCGTGGACATCGTGTGGCTATCCCGCGCCGTGAGCGCGGCGGTTGCCGCGCGCGATCACGAAATACATTTTTTCGGAACATTTATGCGCAGCACCTGTTCGGGACATTGAGCCAGGCCGCACGGGCGCAGGGGAACCACCCGGCTGGTTCAATCCAATGAAACCCGACACGCGAGAAACGGAGCAGCGCATGAAGCTCTCGACCGAACAAGTGAAGCAGGCCGTCAACCAGCTCGGCGCCCAGGTGCTGCCCGACGAACATCCCGCCATGCCGCAGCTCAACAGCATGTTCGGCGAACACACTTTTTTTGTCGACGAGATGGGCCTGAAGGTCCTCGAACCGACCCCGTCACTCGGCGCTGAACGTGAGACCGGCGAAGTCGTCAGCCTCGCCGACTGGAGCGATGCTGAGCTGACGCGACTGATGGCGCATGAGCCGGAGCCGACAGGGGTGATCGTGGTGTTCGAGCACGTCAGGCATTGATGGGGCCGAACGGACCAACCTGAATCCGTGGCGGATCTGAAACAGTCCGCCACCGATTCAAATGCCGAGCGTCAGCTGCGGCTCCGCGTCATCCCCGATCTGGAGGGCAGACAGCGATACGCCGAGCAGCCTGACGCGCTTGGGCAGCGGCATCTCGATTTCGAGCAGGCTGCTGGCTAGCCGCTCCAGTTCGTCCCGGCCTGCAACCGGCGCCGTGACGGATCTGCTGCGCGTGATGATCTCGAAGTCGGCGAATTTGATCTTGAGCGTGACGGTGCGGCCCCGATTGCCTGATGTCTCGCAATGGCGCCAGACCTTGTCGACGAGCGGCTTGAGCTCGGCGGACAGCGCATCGAACGCGTCGAGATCGGCCGAGAACGTCGTCTCCGCGCCGATCGACTTTCGGATGCGGTTGGCCCGGACCGGCCGTTCGTCGACGCCGCGTGAGATCCAGTAGTAATAAGCACCGGACTTGCCGAAATTCGCGTTCATGAATTCCAGCGACTGGTTGCGGATGTCGAGGCCGGTGAACAGGCCGAGCGCGTTCATCTTCGCAGCCGTCGCCGGGCCGATGCCGTGGAATTTGCCGACGGGCAGCGTCTCGACGAAGGCGGGCCCCATCTCCGGCGAGATCACATACTGGCCGTTGGGTTTGCGATGATCGGAGGCGAGTTTTGCCAGAAACTTGTTGTAGGAGATGCCCGCCGACGCGTTGAGCCCGGTCTCGGCCTTGATTTTTTTGCGGATGCGCAGCGCGACGTCGCGCGCCAGCGGAATGCCCTGCAGATTCTCGGTCACGTCGAGATAGGCTTCGTCCAGCGACAGCGGCTCGATCACGGGCGTGTGCTCGGCAAAGATGTCGCGGATCTGCCGCGAGATCGCCTTGTAGACCTCGAAGCGCGGTCTGACGAAGATCAGGTCGGGACATTGCCGCTTCGCGGTCACTGAGGGCATCGCCGAGCGGACGCCGAACCTGCGCGCCTCGTAGCTGGCGGCCGCGACGACGCCGCGCTCCGCCGAGCCTCCGACCGCAACCGGCTTGCCGCGCAGCTCCGGATTGTCGCGCTGCTCCACGGACGCGTAGAAGGCATCCATGTCGATATGGATGATCTTGCGAACGGGCTGGGATTCGCCGGTCACCGTGTCGGATTCGCTCATGGAATGATGATACAATTGCGCGATGTGAAGCGCGAGGTGATGGATGTTTCAGTTACTGGTCTTCGTGGTGGGCGTCGTCGGCGCCGGCTGGCTGATCGGCGCGACCAATCTCCCCGGAGATTGGTATGCGGGCCTCGCCAAGCCGGGTTTCGTTCCGCCGAACTGGGCATTCCCGGTGGCGTGGACTATCCTTTACGTCCTGATCGCGGTGGCGGGCTGGCGAACCTTTCGCCGTGAGCCATCAGGCAAGCCGATGCTGGCCTGGTATGCGCAATTGGCCCTGAATTTCGCCTGGTCTCCTGTGATGTTCACGATGCACCAGATCGGAGCCGCGCTCGTCATCCTCATCTGTCTGTTTGTCGCGATCGTTTCCTACATCAGTCTCGAACGACCGCGCGACAGGCTGGCCGCCGCATTGTTCGTGCCTTACGCAGCCTGGGTCGCCTTCGCCGGCGTGCTCAATGCGGCCATCTGGCGGTTGAATTGAGGCGTTCGGTTTAGAGCTCATCAAAGAGCAGTCGCCGGCTTGTGAGTGGCGGGCTCAGGCATGCGATCCTATATCAGCGTGCAGAGGACAGCCGATGCAATACAGCTCCGAACTCGTTCAGACCATGCGCCAGGCCCTCGAGACCGTGATGGCGAGCGTGCCAGCTCATCAGTCGGTGTTCGGTCTGAAAGCCGCGGTCGCCGAATGCATTCTGAAAGCTGCCTCGCATGGCCAGACGTCGTATGACGCTCTGGTGTCGTCGGCGTCCGATCAAGTCCAGTCGATCATTTCGATGCTGACGTGAGCGCTTGCTCCGGGAGGCAAGCTTAACCGAGTGCCCGATCGCTCGACGGGGCCTGAGTTATGCCCGGGGCCTCTGCGAGATTGCGGGCGGAGGTTGACCTTCCGTTTCCACCGCGTGCACGGTCTCGCCCCAGGCGGAGAAAGCCGATGTAAAGGCGCTGTCCCCCTGGCCTCAGTCCGACCAGGTAGTAGCTGTCGGTGACCCTGGCGGCCAGTGCCGCGAGCGGGTCCCGCGCGCCTGCGCGTTGGACTTGAGCAGCATGCCGGTCAGCGCCGCCGGATCGCGGAACTGATGGATGTCGTCAGCCGGGGGGTAGATAGCCGGCCGGGGGTCACGAATGCTTGAGCGAGATCAAGGACTGCGTTCGGGATCGGAATATGTTACCCAAGCCGTACTGCGGCCCGAGAGGTAAGTCGAAATCGATGCGGCTCGTCCGTACCATCCTGGCATTCGCGATCGCCGTCTCGCTGGCAATGCTGCCGCTTGGCGCGTCCGCCGGCGGCCGCGCAATGTCGCCGGATGACATGCAGACCGCCATGCACATGGCGGATCACGGCGACATGTCGATGGACGAATGCTGTCCGGACGACATGAAGGGATCGACGCCCGACAAGGACGGCTACAAGTGCGGGATGGGTCTCTGCTGCATCGGCGGAGCGCTCGCGCTCGGCGACGTTCGCCCCGTCGTGTTCGGGATTCTTGCCATCGCCGCCAGCAAGATCGCCATTCCCGCGGACCAGGTCGTCCTGTACCGCGGCGGCAGTCCGCCCTTCCGGCCTCCTCGAAGCTGATCTCGTAAAAGCCCGCCGCGCGCACGCTTGCTCGCGGCGACGACTGACGTGCGCGCGCCACTAGCGCCACGGCCGAGATCAATTCATGAGGATAGAACAATGCTTTCCAAGGTTACGACCGCGGCTCTCGCCGCCACCCTTTCGCTTGCCGCTTCCGCCGCCATGGCGGGCGCCGGCGACTACGCCTTCGAGCCCGTCAATCCGGAGATGAAAAAAGGCGACGACGTCACGCTTGCCGTCCGCCTGACCAACAAGCAGACCGGCAAGCCGGTGCCTGACGCCGTGATCTTCAAGACCCGGGTCGACATGGCTCCGGACGGCATGGCCGAGATGGAATCGGCGGTCGCACCGCTGCCCTCGAAGGAGCCGGGCGTCTACGCCTTCAAGACGGACCTGCCGATGGCCGGCCGCTATCAGGTCACGCTATCCGCGAAGGTGCAGGGCGAGGCCGAGACCGTCACCGGCAAGGTGATCGTCAAGGCAACGAAGTGAGCCGTCGGGCGTCGTCAGCCGGCGCCCGAACTCCTCTTTCCCATTCCCATGGACGCGCGCTCCGGGCGCGCAGGTGCACATCATGAATATGCAGCGTCTTCTGACGGCACTCGCGCTGACGGGCGGCCTGGCCCTCGGCCCCACCTGGTACGCGACCGGCGAGCGCTGGTCCGTCCGTGCCGAGGCGACCAGCCCCGCAGGAGCGGACCGGACGCCGCTCTACTATCGCGATCCGGGCGGAGCGGCCCTCTGGTCGGCGGCTCCGAAGAAGGACGAGCGCGGGCGGGATTACGTGCCCGTCTACGAGGACGACAAGGCCTTCTCCGAGCCGGCCAAACCGAAGCAGCAGGCGGATTCGTCGCGCAAGATCCTCTACTACCGCAATCCCATGGGCCTGCCCGACACCTCCCCGGTGCCGAAGAAGGACCCGATGGGAATGGACTATGTCCCCGTCTACGAAGGCGACGACGCCGACGACGGTACGGTCAAGCTTTCGCCCGGCAAGATCCAGCGTACGGGCGTGAAGTCGGAGATGGCCGAGCGTCGCCCGATCCGCGTCTCGGTCAAGGCGCCGGGCACGATTCAACTCGACGAACGCCGCGTGTCGGTGATCGCGATGCGGGCCGAAAGCTTCGTCCAGAAGGTCGCCGACGTGACCACCGGCACGCGCGTGAAGGCCGGACAGCCCCTGATGCAGATCTACAGTTCGGCGGTGGCTTCCGCCGCGGCCGAGTATCTTGCGACCATCACGTCCAAGACGGTCGGCGGCGTCGAGATGTACGGCCGCGGCTCGCGGCAACGGCTGGTCAATCTCGACGTCCCCGAACAGGTGATCGCCGAGATGGAGAAGTCCCATGTCGCTCCCGTGACCGTGCAGTGGTCGGCGCCGCGCGACGGCATCGTGCTCGAGCGCAACGCCATCGAGGGCATGCGCGCCAACCCCGGCGACGTGCTGTTCCGGATCGCCGACATCTCGCTGGTCTGGGCCCTCGTCGACGTGGCCGAGCGCGACCTCGGCAACATCTCGGTCGGCCAGCCGGTGACGATCCGCGCGAGGAGTTTCCCGGGACGGACCTTCTCCGGACAGATCGCAGTCGTCTATCCCCAGGTGAACAAGGACACGCGGACCGCGCGCGTCCGGATCGAACTGGCCAACCCGGACTTCGCGCTGCTGCCCGACATGTATGTCGATGCCGCGATCGACACTGCGGACTCCGCGCCGGTTCTGGCCGTACCCGACAGTTCGGTGCTCGACACCGGTGCGCGCCAGGCTGTCCTGATCGACAAGGGAGAAGGGCGCTTCGAGCCGCGTGAGGTGAAACTCGGCCGTCGCGGCGGCGGCTATATCGAGGTGCGCGACGGCCTTGCAGACGGCGAGGCGGTGGTCACCTCGGCCAACTTCCTGATCGATGCGGAGAGCAATCTGAAAGCGGCGCTGAAGGGCTTCGCAGAGGCGGCGCCGCAAGCTTCCGACGCCGGTCCCGGCCAAGCGATGGGAGAGCACAAATGATCGCCCGCATCATCGCCTGGTCCGCCCGCAACCTGCTGCTGGTGCTGTTCGGCACCGGCTTCGCCGCCGCGGCGGGCCTGTACGCGCTCATCCACCTTCCGCTGGATGCGATTCCGGACCTCTCGGACACGCAGGTCATCGTCTACACCGAGTATCCCGGCCAGGCGCCGCAGGTGATCGAGGACCAGGTCACCTATCCACTGACCACGGCGATGCTGACCGTGCCGAAGTCGAAAGTGGTGCGCGGCTTCTCGTTCTTCGGGGTGTCGTTCGTCTACGTGATCTTCGAGGACGGCACCGACATCTACTGGGCGCGCTCTCGTGTCATGGAGTTCCTGAACAGCGCGACGTCCAGGCTACCGGCCGGCGTGACCCCGACGATTGGTCCGGATGCGACCGGCGTCGGCTGGGTCTACCAGTACGCAGTGATGTCCAGGGAGTTGAACCTGGCGGACACCCGCACGATCCAGGACTGGAATCTGAAGTTCGCGCTGGCCAAGGCCGAAGGTGTCGCGGAGGTCGCCAGCATCGGCGGCTTCGTCAAGCAGTACAACGTCGTCCTCGACCCGCAGCGGATGCGCGACCGCGGCATCAGCATGCAGAAGATCCGGGAGGCGATCCGCGCCAGCAATGCCGACGTCGGCGGACGCACCGTCGAACTCGCCGAGTTCGAATATGTCATCCGCGGCAAGGGCTACATCAAGAACATCAACGATCTCGGCAACATCGTGCTGAAGACCTCTGGCGGCACCCCGGTGCTGCTGCGGGACGTCGCCCATGTCGAGCTCGGTCCCGACGAGCGGCGCGGCATTGCCGAGCTGAACGGCGAGGGGGAGGTCGCGAGCGGCATCGTGCTGCAGCGCTTCGGCGTCAACGCGCTCGACGTCATCGAGAACGTCAAGAAGCGGTTCAAGGAGATTGCGACCAGCCTGCCGAAATCGCTCGAGATCGTACCGGTCTACGACCGGTCCAACCTGATCTACGCCGCGATCGACACGCTCAAGCACACGCTGTTCGAGGAGAGCGTCGTGGTCGCGATCGTCTGCATCGTGTTCCTGCTGCATGTCCGCAGCGCACTGGTGGCGATCCTGATGCTGCCGGTCGGCGTGCTGATGGCGTTCGGCGCCATGAAGCTGCTCGGGCTCGGCTCCAACATCATGAGCCTCGGCGGCATCGCGATTGCTATCGGTGCCATGGTGGACGCCGCGATCGTCATGATCGAGAACGCCCACAAGCACCTCGAACGTGCCAAGCCCGATCAGTCGCGCGTCCAGGTCCTGGTCGATGCGGCCTCGGAGGTCGGACCGGCGCTGTTCTTCAGCCTGCTGATCATCACCGTGTCCTTCATGCCGATCTTCACGCTGGAATCGCAGGAGGGACGGCTGTTCAGCCCGCTGGCATTCACAAAAACCTTCTCGATGGCGGCGGCGGCGCTGCTGTCCGTCACGCTGGTGCCGGCGCTCATGGTGATCTTCGTCCGCGGCAAAATCGTCCCCGAGCACCGGAACGTCATCAACCGCTTCCTGATCTGGATCTACCGTCCCGTGATCAAGGGCGTGCTGCGGGCCAAGACGCTGGTGATCCTGGCCTCGCTCGCCGTTCTCGCCGTCACGGTCTGGCCGGCGCGCCAGCTCGGCACCGAATTCATGCCGAGCCTGAACGAGGGCACGCTGCTGTACATGCCGACGACGCTGCCCGGCATGTCGGTCACCAAGGCAGCCGAGCTGATGCAGACGCAGGACCGGATCATCAAGTCGTTCCCGGAAGTCGTCTCCGTCTACGGCAAGGCGGGACGGGCTGCGACCGCGACCGACCCGGCGCCGACCGAGATGTTCGAGACGGTGGTCAACCTGAAGCCGAAAGAGCAATGGCGGCCCGGCGTGACCGTCGACAGCCTCATCGCGGAGATGGACAAGGCGCTGCAGTTTCCCGGTGTCTCCAACGCATGGACGATGCCGATCAAGGCGCGCATCGACATGCTTTCGACAGGCATCCGCACGCCCATCGGCGTCAAGGTGATGGGCACCGACCTGGTCGAGATCGACCGTCTGGCCAAGCAGATCGAACGTGTCATCAAGACGGTGCCGGGCACGTCGTCGGCCTACGCCGAGCGGGGCATCGGCGGGTACTATCTCGAGATCGTGCCGGACCGCGAGGCGCTCGCGCGCTACGGGATCCTGATCCAGGATGTTCAGGACACCATCGCGGCGGCTCTGGGCGGCCAGACAGTCACCACGACCGTGGAAGGCCGGCAGCGGTTCACGGTGAACATGCGCTATCCGCGCGACCTGCGCGACAATCCGAAGGCGATCGCCAGCGACATCCTGGTGCCGATGCCGGCCGGCGGCGCAGTACCGCTCGGCGAAGTCGCCAGGGTCGAGCCGGCGCGGGGCCCGACCTCGATCCGGACGGAAAACGGACAGCTCGCGACCTACATCTACGTCGACATCCGTGACCGCGACATCGGCAGCTACGTCGCCGACGCGCAGCGCGCCGTCACCGAGAGCATCCAGTTTCCCGCCGGCTACTACGTGGTCTGGAGCGGCCAGTACGAATATCTGCAGCGGGCCGCCGCCCGCCTGAAGATCGTGGTGCCGGTGACGCTCACCATCATCTTCCTGCTGCTGTACCTGAACTTCAGGGCCATGACCGAGACCCTGATCGTGATGCTGTCGCTGCCGTTCGCGCTGGTCGGCGGCATCTGGATGATGTGGTGGCTCGGCTTCAACCTGTCGGTGGCCGTCGCCGTCGGCTTCATCGCGCTTGCCGGCGTCGCCGCCGAGACCGGCGTCGTGATGCTGATCTACCTCGATCACGCGCTGGCCGAGATGCGGGCGAGGCGCAGTGCCGAGGGCCGGCCGTTGACCCGCCGGGATCTCCACGACGCCATCATGGAGGGCGCCGTCGAACGCGTCCGGCCGAAGATGATGACGGTGGTCGCCATCATGGCGGGCCTGGTGCCCATCATGTGGAGCACCGGGACCGGATCGGAGATCATGCAGCGCATCGCGGTGCCGATGATCGGCGGCATGACCTCGTCTACGCTGCTCACCCTGATCGTCATCCCGGCCATCTTCGGCCTGGTCAAGGGGCGGGGACTTCCCCGCGATGGCGAGGCCGCCGACGCGCAGTCGACGGTCGCTTCGCCCGACGTCCCCAGGGCCGCTTGAACGGCAGATCGAACGACAACATCGAGGGCAGCAATGCCGGCCGGGCCGTTCCTCACTGCGCCGGCCGGGCAGGAAGGTCCTTGGCGTCGCCAGGCGCCGGCTTGGATTCGAGTTCGGCGATCAGTTGCTTCATCTCACCGATCTCCCGGACCTGGGCCTCGATGATTCCGTCCGCGAGCTTGCGCACCCGCGGATCCTTGATGTGCGCCCGTTCGCTCGTCATGACGGCAATCGAGTGGTGCGGTATCATCGCCTCCATGTAGGAGACGTCGCCCACCGTTTCCTGGCTTCGCACCAGCCACAGCGACCCGGCGAACGCGACGGCTGCCGCGAGCACGATCGCCGCGTTCGTCCGCGAATCCTTGTACATGCTCCACATGAAGCCGAGCATGATGACGGCCATCACGGCTCCCATCAGCAGGGCCATCCACGCCCTGGTCTGGCTGAAGAACACGTGGTCGAGGGCCCACGTGTTCAGGTACATCAGTCCGTACATCACGATCGTCGAGACCGCGATCATAGCGGCGAAACGGGCATAAGACATCGCCGGTGCTCCCGGTTGGTTGATCGAGTCTCAATGGAGACCGAACGGGTTGGTTCCTGCTGCGACCGGTCCGACGGCGGCGGGCCGCAGCATGTGGGGGAGCGGTCGAACTCAATTTCTTTTGTTGGCCTGGTCCTCTCGTTCGTCTGTCGCGAAGAGATCAACCGGTGCTACTCCATGGCGTCCGACGGAGAGGTAAAGCGATGGCGAAGATCGATCGACGTGGAGAGAGCCTTCGGAACCAACCGTTCGTCAGCCGGAGGACACTACTTCGCGGCGCACAGGCCGGTGCAGTGTCGCTGATGACGGCCAGGGCCCTTCCGCTCGTTCGTGCTCAGATGCTGCAAACGGCACCCGATCACAGGATCAGGATCGCGCCAGTTTCGCTCGAGATCGCGCCCGGAAAGATCATCAGGACCACCGCATATAACGGGACCGTTCCCGGGCCGGCGCTACGGGTCAAGGAAGGTCAGCCGGTCCGAATCGAGGTTACCAACGATTCCGGCTACCCCAATCTGATCCACTCGCACGGCCTGATGATTCCGTCGGAGCAGGATGGAGCCACGGAAGAAGGCTCGCCGATCATCGAGCCCGGCAGATCCTTGACCTACGAATACGTCGCCAGGCCGGCGGGGACGCGCTGGTATCACAGCCACGCGATGGCCATGACCGATCTGAACAAGAGCACCTATACGGGCGAGTTCGGATTCCTCATCGTGGAGCCGGCCGGCGGCGACCCCGGCGGCTATGACCGCGAAGTGTTGCTTGCTGCCCATCACTGGGACGGTCACTGGGTCAGCATGCAGGACATCAAGAAGGGGCCGCCGCCGGACAACGGACTGGAGGTCATGTATCACGCGGCGACCCTCGGCGACCGCATGCTCGGTCATGGCGAGCCGATCCGCGTACGCGAGGGCGAACGCGTGCTGTTCCGGGTGCTCAACGCGAGCGGAAATATGGGCATCTCGCTGGCGCTGGCGGGCCATCGCTTCAGGGTGTTGGCGCTGGACGGCAATCCGGTCCCGACGTCCGCGACGGTCGACATCCTGAAGCTCGACGTCGCCGAGCGCGCCGACGTCATCGTGGAGATGAACAATCCGGGAATCTGGGTCTTCGGCTCGACGGAGGACGAGGACCGCAACATGGGCATGGGCGTGGTCGTCGAATACGCCGGCCGGAGCGGCGAGCCGACCTGGGCGGCGCCGGCTGCGTCCAAATGGGACTACACCGCTTTCGGACGTCACGACGTTCCGGCCACTGCACCCGACGAGACGATCGGACTGAAGTTCGAGAAGATCCCTGGCGGGAGAGGCGGCTACAACCGCTGGACCATCAACGGAAAATCCTGGCCAGACACGAATCCGCTCTTCACCGTCGTCAAGGGCAAGCGATACCGCCTGGTGCTGAACAACGACAGCGGCGACGAACACCCCGTACACCTGCATCGCCACTCGTTCGAAATCACGAAGGTCGGCGACAAGCCGACGTCCGGAGTGATCAAGGACACGATCAGCCTGCCCAGATATTCGACGGCCGAGGTCGATTTCGTCGCCGACGACCCCGGACCGACCTTCTTCCATTGCCATCACCAAGACCACATGGACGAAGGCTTCGCCGGACTGATCGCCTACGCATGACGCGGCCGGCTATCGCCGCGATGACCTGCGCACGCTCGTCGCCGCGTCCGGCGCAAAACCGCAGGTTTTGGAGTGTCCAGTTTTGTACCGAAATGGCGCACCCGACACGATTCGAACGTGTGACCTTTGCCTTCGGAGGGCAACGCTCTATCCAGCTGAGCTACGGGTGCTGACCGAGGGTTCATTTAGCCGATTGGTAGGGAGCGGGCAACCGCTTCCGCTGTCCTCGGTCAGGCCGATTTGCGGGCCATACGGCCAGGGACCGGCGCTGCCTCCCGCCCGAGACCGGCGAATTCGGCGAGGATGCGCTCGGCGCAGATGACGCGATTGCGGCCGAGCCGTTTGGCCGCATAGAGGGCCTCGTCGGCCGCGCCCAGCAGGCGGTCGGGGTTGCCGTCGGCTTCGCCCGGAATGTGGCTGGCGACGCCGACGCTGAGGGTGACGTGCTCGCCGGCACCGACGGCGCCATGGGCGATCGCCAAGGCCATTACCGCGCGCCGGATGTCATCGGCGATGGCGCAGGCACTGTCACAATCGAGGTCAGGCAGGATCAGCGCAAACTCCTCGCCGCCATAACGGCTGGCAAGGTCGAGCGGGCGCACGGCGTGGCGGCTGACGACATCGGCGACCGCGCGCAGGCACTCGTCGCCGCTCTGGTGGCCGTGCCGGTCGTTGAACAGCTTGAAATGGTCGACGTCGACGAACAGCAGCGCCATCGGCTTCTGCGTCCTTTGGGCGCGGGCCCATTCCGTCATCAGCATCTGGTCGAAGGCACGGCGGTTGGAGAGGCCGGTCAGCCCGTCCTTGGTGGCGAGCTCCTTCAGCGCGGTCTCGGCGCGCTTCTGGTCGGTGAGATCGCGCAGCGTCTCCACCACGGCGATCAGATGGCCGGCCTCGTCATGGATCGGGCCCGCGTCGATGGCGAGATACAGCTGGCTGCCGAGTTTCGGCATCACGCACCAGTTCTCGGCGCTGAAGCCGAGCCCGTTATGGCCGCGTGCGGCGTACTCCGAATAATATTCCGGCAGCTGCTCGGGACGATCGAGCGCGACGAGGTCCGCGAGGCACGGGCGTCTGGTCTCGTAGAAGGCCTGCCAGTGTTTTGTGGTGCCGATCACTTCGGCGGCGGCAACGCCGGTCAGGCGCTCGCAGGCTCTGTTCCAGATCACCACGCGTCGCCTCGGGTCGATCACGAAGGTCGGGACGACCAGATGCTGCATCAGCCGCACGGCATAGGAATCGGCGATGTCGACCGCTTTGGCTGAAGGTTTCGCCCGCTTCGCCATCTCAGGCCACCGCGGCCACGGGCGCGGCGTCTTTCGGGCTGAACAGGTTGCGGACCTCGGCAGCCGGCTTCGGCTTGCTGAACAGATAACCCTGCATCTCAGTGCAGCCGAGCGCGCGCAGCAGCTCGCGCTGGGCTTCGGTCTCGACGCCCTCGGCAACCGTGGTCATGTGGCTCGCGGCGGCGATGTTCACCACCGCCTGCACGATGACGGGCGCGCCGCTTTCTTCCGCGATGTCGGCGACGAAGCAGCGGTCGATCTTGATCTTGTCGAACGGGAAGCGCTTCAGATAGCTCAGCGAGGAATAGCCGGTGCCGAAATCGTCGAGTGCGATGCGCACGCCGATCGCGCGGAGCTGGTGCAGGATCGAGAGCGCCGCCTCGTCGTCGCGGATCAGCACGGCCTCGGTGATCTCAAGCTCGAGCCGGCGCGGATCGAGGCCGGAGGCGGCCAGCGCCCCGGCAATCCGCAGCGCCAGCGTATCGCATTTAAGCTGAACCGGGGAGACGTTGACCGCGACGCGCACATGCGCCGGCCAGGTCGCCGCTTCGTTGCAAGCGGTGCGCAGCACCCAGTCGCCGAGCTCGTTGATCAGGCCGGTGTCCTCGGCGATCGGGATGAACTCCGCCGGCGACACCATGCCGCGATCGGGGTGGCGCCAGCGCAGCAGCGCCTCGCAGCCCGAGACCGCGTTGGTGCGCAGATCGACCAGCGGCTGATAGTGGATCTCGAAGCCGCCGTTGATGAGGGCCTGGCGCAGATCCTGCTCGAGCGACAGGCGCGCCTTGGCGCTCGCGTCCATCTCGGGTTCGAAGAAGCGGTGGGTGCGGCGTCCGGAAGCCTTGGCGCCGTACATCGCAAGGTCGGCACTCTTGATGAGCTGGTCGAGATCGCCGCCGTCCTGCGGCGCCAGCGCGATGCCGATGCTGGCATCGGTGGAGAGCTGGTGGCCGAGGCAATGATAGGGCGCCCGGATCGCCTCGTAGATCCGCGTCACGAAGGACAGCACGTCGGCCGGGGACTGGATTGCCGTTTGAATCACCGCAAATTCGTCGCCGCCGAGCCGGGCGATCAGATCGCCCTTCTTGAGACAGCCGCGCAGGCGCGTCGCGATCGCCTTCAAGAGCTCGTCGCCGACGTGGTGGCCGAGCGAATCGTTGATGCCCTTGAATTCGTCGACATCGATATAGAGCAGCGCGAACTGGCAGCCATCCGCGACCTTTTCGAGCTCGCGCTCGATCTCTTCGCGGAACAGCGTGCGGTTCGGCAGGTCGGTCAGCGCATCGTAATGCGCCATATGCGCGATCTTCTCGTGGGCGCGCCGCCGCTCGGTCACATCCTCGACGACGCTGATGAGATAGCGCGGCTCGCCGGACTTGTCGGGAATGCCGATCCGGGTCGAGGTGATATAGCGCAGACCCTTGGTTTGGCTTTGCCAGGCATGCTCGTCCTGGAACAATCCCCCGGCGGCTTGCAGCGCCTTGCTGTCGTCGTCGGTGACGACCCTGGCCGCGTGATCCGGGTAGATGTCGAACGGGGTCTTGCCGACGATCGCTTCGCTGGATTGGCCGAACTGCTCCTCGGCGGAGCGGTTGATAAGCAGATATTGCCGCGTCCTGGCGTCCTTCACCGTGATCTGGGAGGGGATGTGATCGATGATCTCGCGCAGGAACATGTAGTTGCGGTCGCGCTCCTGCTCCAGATTGCGCCGCTCGGTAATCTCCTCGATCGTGGCGACCCAGCCGCCCTGCGCGAGCGGTGTGTTGATGACCTGGAAGCAGCGGCCGTTCGGCAGCTCATGGAGCCTGGTGGAGACCGTGCCTTCGGCCACCACCCGCATCACGTCGGCGCAAAACGCCTCGACGTCGCCACCGAATGCGCCACGCTCCTTGCGGTGATGCATGGCATCGAGGATGTGGCAGCCTGGCTTGATGACGTCATGGGAAAGGCCGAACATGTCGGCGTAACGGCGGTTGCAGGTGACGATGGTACCGTTCGCGTCGTACAGGATCAGTCCTTGCGACATGTTGTTCAAGGCGGTGTCGAGCCGCGATCGCTCGGCTTCCAGCCGTTGCTGGGCCTCGCGGTTCTGCCGGTTGATCTGGCGAACGATCAGGAACAGGATCAGTGCGATCACAGTGGCCGCCAGCGCGGCGGTCGTGACCATGAAGCCGGTCTGTTGCCGCCAGTCCGCGAGTGCGGCGCTCATGGTGCTGGTTGCGACGATCACCAGGGGAAAATGGCTCAACGATGCCGCGGAGCCGAGTCGGTCCTCGCCTTCAATGGGCCCCTTGACGCGCAGCGTGTGCCGGCCGCCTTCGGCCAGCATCTTGCGCATCAGCGGCGCGTCCTTGAAGCTCCTGCCGATCAGCTCCTCGACATGCGGATAGCGCGCCAGCATCTTGCCTTCGCGGTCGAACAGCGAGATCGCCGTACCCTCGGCGAGCGCAATCGACGCGAAATAGTTCTGGTAGCTGTCCGGATCGATCCGGCGGACCAGCGCGCCGACGAAGGTGCCGTCCGGCAGGCTCAGCCGCCGCGCCACGATCGTGGTCCATTTTCCGATCAGATAGCTGCGCACGGATTCCAGCGCGACCGGCTCGGCCATCGGATTCGATTTGAAGTTCTGGAAGTAGGCGCGCGCTGAGACGTTGATCTTGGGCAGTGGCTGCGACCGCGACCAGTTGATGATCTCGCCGTCGGCATCATAGATCGCGATGTCGCCGAGGTAGGACACGGGACTGATCCTGCCGCGTAGCATCTCGTTGGCAGCAGGTCCCGACATTCGCTCGCGGAACATTGCGGCCGAAGTGATTTCCGGCAGTTTCATCTGCCCGATCAGATCGGCGGCGACGACGTCGGAATCCTCGAACTGCTGATCGAAGTGCCGCGCGATCAGCTGCACGGTGTTTTCGAGCTCGCGCTCGCGGTTGGCCAGGGTCCGCTCGCGAAACTCGCCGATGGCCATTGCGGTGACGGCGAAGATCCCCATCACCAGGAACACGCCGCTCAGGGTCAGCCACAGCACGGGTCCGCGCCGCATCGCTGCCTCCCAACCGCGTCTCGCGGCTAGGGACATTCCGGCTGCGATTCCTGTAAAGGCCTGGCGCATTCCCCCTCCCTGGCGGAACAGGAATACACCTCACAAATGGCGCAAACCTTAGGAAAGCCAGTTACCTGAGGGTTAATCCGGTTGCGTGATCCGGCCCGTATGCAGTGCAGCGGGAGCAGCCTTCTGGTTGCGCTGCGCGCGCAACAAAAGCTGCGGTGCATCATTAATCAATGCTTAATGCGAGGCGCCCGCGCTCTTGTCAGCGCGGCCATGTCGCAGTCGTCCGACCACGCCGGTCGGGAAGAAATAGACGCTGGCGATGAACAGCAGCCCGAGCCACAGCAGCCAGCGATCGGGATGCAGCAGCCCCGGCAGCAGCGGCAGGCCGGCCTCAGACGCCGCCTTGGAGGCCACGCCCATCAGAGATTGCAGATAATTCTGGGCCAGGATGAAGATGGTGGCGCCGATGATCGCGCCATAGATCGTGCCCATGCCGCCGATCACGACCATCAGGAGAATGTCGAGCATGATCGAGAAGCTGAGCGAGGTGTCCGGGCCGGCATAGCGCAGCCACAGCGCGTTCAGGATGCCGGCGCTGGCAGCCACCAGGGCGGCGATGCAGTTGGCATAGGTGAGGTGAAATACGGTCCGGAAGCCGAGCGCCTCGGCGCGAAACCGGTTCTCGCGGATCGCCTGCAGCACGCGGCCGAATGGCGAGTTCACCACACGCAACAGCGCGAGGATCATCAGGGCCGAGATCGCGAACACCAGGTAGAAGGTCAGGATGCGGCCGTTGATCTCGAAGCCGAACAGGTTTTTCGAGATCAGGACCGTGCCGGGGCGGAGCAGCTCCGGGAGCTGAAAGCTGCGGCCGTCCTCGCCGCCGGTGAGCCACGAGAGCTGCGAGGCCAGCACCTGGAAGGCGGAGGCGACTGCGAGCGTGATCATGGCAAAGAAGATCGCGGCCACCCGCAGCGAGAACAGGCCGATGGCGAGCGCCAGCAATGCGGCCAGCGGCAGGCCGACGACGATGCCGGTGGCGACCGCGGCCCAGTTCGGCCCCATCCCGTACAGCGCAATGGCGATGGCGTAGCTGCCGATGCCGTAGAACATCGTGTGGGCGAACGACACCGAGCCGGTGTAGCCGAGCAGCAGGTCGTAGGACGCCACCAGCGCGGCGAACACGCAGATTTTCGCTGCGACGTTCAGGGCCTTGGCGCCGGGAAACAGGAACGGCGTCGCCGCCAGCGCCAGGATGATGACAACGAGAATGAGCGTGAGCACGCGGCTCTTCGGGGGATCGCCGGAGAGGATCATCATCGGCTGGTCACCGCATAGAGGCCGCGCGGGCGCCACATCAGAACGGCGACCATCAGCAGGATGTTGGAGACGAGGGCGAGTTTCGGCACCAGGAAGCCCCCGTAATTGGCGACCATCGCCACCAGGATCGCGCCGATGAAGCAGCCGCCGATCGAGCCGAGCCCGCCGATGATGACGACGACGAAGATCAGGACCGTGAGCTCGTCGCTCATGGAGGCGTGGACCTGCTCGCGATACAGCGCCCACATCACGCCGCCGAGGCCGGCGAGCGCCGACCCGGTCATGAACACGCCGAGGAACAGGCGGCGGATGCGATAGCCGAGCGCCTCGACCATCTCGCGGTTCTCGACGCCGGCGCGGATCAAAAGGCCGAGCTTGGTGCGGTTGAGCACGAGCTGGATCGCGATGAACACGGCAAGCCCGATCAGCATCGCCAGCACGCGGTATCTGGCGATCGCGACGTCGCCGAGGATGAAGGAGCCGCGCAGCGAGGTCGGCAGCGGCATCGGAATGATCTGCGGGCCCCACAGCGCATAGAGCGTCTGTTCTGCAACAATGAGGCCGCCCGTGGTCATCAGGATCTGCTTCAGATGCTGGCCGTAGACCGGCAGGATCAGCACGCGCTCGACCACCAGACCGAGCGCGCCGGACACGGCCATCGACAGCAGCGCCGCGGGGGCCAGCACGGCGAGGTTCACCCACAGCGAGTCGGCCTGCACCGAGGCCACGAACGGCGCGAACACCAGCGTCGCGATATAGGCGCCGACCGCGATGAAGGCGCCATGGCCGAAATTCAGCACGTCCATCAGGCCGAATACGAGCGTTAAGCCCGAGGCCATGATGAAGATCATCATGCCCATAGCGAGGCTCGCGGCGGTCAGGGTCAGCCAGGTCGAGGGCGAGCCGACCAGCGGGATCATGACGAGCGCGAGCGCGATCGGGAGCAGGATCGGCGCCAGATCGCGCCTCGGCTTCGGCAGCGGATCGGTTGCGGCAAGGTCTGTCACTGATGCGCCTCCAGGCTCAGGCCGAGCAGCCGCTCCTGCAGCGGCACGTCGGCGGCGAGCGCCGCCATCTCGCCGCGATGGACGATGGTGCCGTTGTCCATCACCAGCACGCTGTCGCCGAGCTCGCGGGCGGCAAAGAAGTTCTGTTCGACGAGGAGAATGGTCGCGCCCTTGCGCTTGATCTCCTTCAGGCACTCGATCAGCGCCATCACGATGGCGGGCGCGAGGCCTTTGGTCGGCTCGTCGATCAACAGCAGTTTTCGTGGCTCGATGATGGCGCGCGCAATCGAGAGCATCTGCTTCTGCCCGCCGGACAGGCTTCCCGCCCGCGACAGCCAGAACCGCCGCAGTGCCGGGAAAAATCCAAAAATCCATTCGAGCTGCTTGTCGTCCATCGCCGCGTCGCGCGCCGCGAGGACGAGGTTCTCCTTCACCGTGAGGTCGGAGAACACGGCCATGCTCTCCGGCACATAGCCGACGCCGAGCCGCGCGATATCGGGCGTGGCGCGGCTCTCGATGCGCATCCCGTCCAGCGTGATCTCGCCGGAGGAGGCCTGCCACAGGCCCATGATGGTGCGCAGCGTCGTGGTCTTGCCGGCGCCGTTGCGGCCAAGCAGCATCGTGACCTGCCCTTGCGGGACGGCGAGGTCGATGCCCTGGAGAATGTGGTAGCGGCCGATATGTGTGTGCACGCCGGAGAGTTTGAGCAGGTCTGTCATGCCGCGCTCCCTGAAGCTGCCTTGGGAGCTACGCCGAGATAGGCTTCCTGCACGATCGGGGAAGCGATCACCTCGGCCGGCACGCCGTCGGCGACGAGCTGGCCGTTATGCAACACGATGATGCGGTCGGCGAGCGAGCGCACCACGTCCATCTTGTGCTCGACGAGGAGAATGATCTTGCTCTTGTCCTGCTTGAGCTGCGCGATCAGGTTCAGCACCACCGGGACCTCGTCGATGCTCATGCCTGCAGTCGGCTCGTCGAACATGAACACCTTCGGCTCCAGCGCGATCATCAGGGCGACCTCGAGCTTGCGCTGGTCGCCATGCGACAGCGCGGTCGCGGCGACGCCGCGGCGATTGCCCAGCGCGACCTGGTCGAGGATGGCATCCGCACGCGCGATCAGATCGCGGCGGACCATCCACGGACGCAGCATGTCGTAATGCGTGCCGGAGGCCGCCTGCACCGCAAGGCGGACGTTCTCTTCGACGGTCAGGTTCGGAAACAGGTTCGTCAGCTGGAACGCGCGTCCGAGACCCGCGCGGGTCCGTAAGGGCGCGGAGTGCTGGGTGATGTCGGTGCCGTCGAACAAGATGCTGCCGCTGGAGGCGCGCAGCTGGCCCGAGATCAGATTGAAATAGGTGGTCTTGCCGGCGCCGTTCGGCCCGACGATGGCGGTGAGCTCGCCCGGCCGAAACGTGCAGGTGACGTTGTTGACTGCGACATGCCCGCCGAAGCGGATGGTGAGGTCGCGAGTTTCGAGGGAGAGGGGCATGGGTTCAAGCGTGTCGGGTGGTTGTGACACCTCTCCCCGGAGGGGAGAGGTCGATTTGCGCAGCAAATCGGGTGAGGGGGCTCAGGTCCCACGAGAGGCGAAACCCCTCACCCGCGCCTTCGGCGCGACCTCTCCCTATGGGAGAGGTGAAGAAGCACCTACCGCTTGTTCTTGACCGGAACGTCCATGTCCTCGATCTTCAGCTCGCGCACCGGCTCGAGCACGGCCCAGGCGACGTTCGGATCGGCCTTGACCTTGAAGTGATACATGCTCTGCAGCGCCTGATGGTCCTCTTTCCGGAACACCATCTTGCCCTTCGGCGTGTCGAACTCCAGGCCTTCCATGGCCGTGATCAGCTTCTCGCTGTCGGTCGATTTCGCCTTGGTGACGGCGGCGACGACGGACATCGCGGCCGCAAAGCCGCCCGCGGTGAAGAAGTCCGGCGGCGCGTTGAAGCGCTTCTGGTGCTCGGCGACCAGCCAGTCGTTCACCGGGTTCTTCGGGATCTCGTAGAAATAATAGGTCGCGCCTTCCATGCCGGGCAGGCCCTTATAGGCCGCGAGGGCCGGGAGGATGTTGCCGCCGGTCGACAGCTCGATGCCGTAGCGCTTCGGGTCCATGTCCTGGAGCTTGGCCAGCGGATTGCCGGCGCCGGCCCAGATCACCCAGATGATCTTGCGGCCCGGCTTGTCCTTCAGCGCATCGAACAGGCGCTGGCCGACCGCGGTGAAGTCGGTGGTCGAGGTCGGCGCATATTCCTCCGCAGCGAGCGTCGCGCCGGTCTTGGCCAGCGCCTCCTTGAAGGCGGCGACGCCGTCGCGGCCGAAGGCATAGTCCTGCGCCAGCGTGGCGACGGTGACGCCCTGCTTGCCGATCGCGACTGCGTTCGAGATCGCGTCCTGCGACGAATTGCGCGCGGTGCGGAAGATGTAGCGATTCCACTTCTCGCCGGTAATCTGGTCCGCGACGGCGGGCTCGACGATCAGGATCTTCTTGTTCTCCTCGGCGACGGGGAGAATTGCGAGCGCCGCGGCCGACGAGGTCGTGCCGATCGCGATGTCGGCCTTGTCGTCCTGATAGGCCTCTGCGAGCGCGGCCTTGGAGAGATCTGGCTTACCCTGGTCGTCCTTGGTGATGACCACGATCTTGCGGCCGTCGAGCGTCATCGTGCCCTTGGTGGCGTATTCGAAGCCCATCTGCAGGCCGGTTTCGGTCTGCTTGGCATAGGCTTCGAGCGGGCCGGTCTTGCCGTAGATCAGCGCGACCTTGAGGTCGTCTGCATGCGCGGAGGTGACCGCGGCCAAGCCGAGGATGGCTGTGGATACGATGAGTGAACGACGCACGATAATCCCTCCCTATTGAAATGCCTTGAGTGACCGTCTTGGCAATAGCGATTTGCACAGCCTGACGAACATTGCAATTCCACCTTACGGCGGGCTTGTGGGAGTCGCGTGTGACGGTGTCTTGACGCGTGATGGATTCAGCCTGCCGAAGAATTCGGCAGGCGCAAGCCCGGCCGCGATCTGTTCTCCGTCATCCTGAGGTGCCGGAGCGTAGCGGAGGCCTCGAAGGATGAACGGCCCGGCTGGCAGCTCGGCCGTACATCCTTCGAGGCTCCCGGCGCGATGCTTTCGCATCGCGCCAGTCGCACCTCAGGATGACGGGAATAGCTCGTCGGATGATCGGACGACGCTTACCGCCGATACCCGCTCGCGCGGGAATAGCCCTGGCGGTTTTGCTGCATCGGGCGGCTCGCGACGCTGCCGCGGGATTCGCTGGAGGCTGGAGTCGCCAGCTTCAGCTCCTCCAAAAAGATCGGCCGCGAGAAATAATAGCCCTGCGCGTAGCGGATCTTGGTTGCGGCCTGGAGGTAGGCCAGCTCCTCGTAGGATTCGAGACCTTCGGCGATCACGGTCATGCCGAGCGCTTCGCTCAAGGATTCGATCGCGCGCAGGATGCCCTGGCTGCGCGGACGCTTATGGATGTCGGTGATGAAGGAGCGGTCGATCTTGATCTCGTCGGCGGTGATGTCGGCCAGCGCCGAGAGCGAGGAATAGCCGGTGCCGAAATCGTCGATCGAGATGCCGACGCCGAGCTTGCGGAACATCGGCAGGATTTCCGACTGGAAATGGCTCTTGGCGACGAAGGCGTCTTCCGTGACCTCGATCATGAAGCGCTGCGGAAAACCGGTCTCTTCCAGTGCCCGCGCGAAGTTGCGCATGAACTCGGGCTTGCCGGCCTGTTTCGCAGCGACGTTGATGCTGATGGTCGCTTCCGCGCCGAAGGTCTCGTTGATCAGGTCGATCGACTTGACGATCTCGGCGAGCACCAGATGCGTGAGCTCGTCGATCAGCCCGAGTTCGCCGGCGAGGTTGATGAACGAGCCCGGCGCCTGGATCACGCCTTCGTCGTCGCGCAGGCGCACCAGGGCTTCGATGCCCTTCACCGCCTGGGTGCGGATGTCGACCTTGGACTGGAAGGCGCAGCAGAAGCGCTTTTCGAGGATCGCGAGCCGCAGCGACTGCTCGATCTTCATCCGCGCTTGCGCCTCGCGCTCCATGCTGGCGTCGAAGAACGCGGCCATGCCCTTGCCGTCATTCTTGATGCGGTACATCGCGATGTCGGCGTTCTGGCGCAGCGTCTCGAAGCTGCTTCCGTGCTCGGGATAGAGGCTGATGCCGACCGAGGTCGAGGCGAACAGCTCCGAGCCGTCGATGAAGAACGGCGCGGTCAGCCGCTCCAGCGTCGACTGCACGAATTCGGCGACCTCCTCCTGGCTCTGGATCGGCGAGAGCAGCAGCAAAAATTCGTCGCCGGAGATGCGCGACAGCATGTCGGTCTCGCGCAAATCGCGCCCGAGCCGCTTCGACAGCTCGACCAGCAGCGCGTCGCCGACGGCGTGGCCGTAATAGTCGTTGATGTGCTTGAAATTGTCGACGTCGAGGAAAGCCAGCGCGAAACGGTCGCCGCCGCGACTCCCCGCGAGCAGGCTGTTGGCGCGGTGCTCGATCACGCGCCGCGAGGGCAGGCCGGTCAGCTCGTCGAAATAGGCCGAGCGAAACAGCTGGTCCTCGAAATTCTTCTGCTCGGTGATGTCGGAGGAGGCCGAGATCAGCAGCTCGCGTCCGGCAAGGCGAACGGGACGATGGGTCGTCAGCAGCACCTGGCGCGTCGCGCCCTCGTGGAGCGCTTCCTCGGTGACCACGGCCCGGCCGGCGCTCAGCGCCTGGCAGCAGGCTTCGCGGCGCGGTACCAGGTCCGGCGAAGGCCGGCTGCCGTCCATGCCGAGCTGTGCGGCAGCGGCATCATTGACCAGCAGAAGCTCGCCATCGGCGTCCTGCACGGTCACGCCAGCCGGCAGCATTCTAACGATTTCCTTGAGAAATCCGAGCTCGGCTTCGCTCGCGCCGAAATATCTGTTGTCGTTCATAGAAGTCATGAATCTTGTTGTTTCGGCGCGCCTTTGCAATGGGCGCGATCTTGCGCGGTTCCCTCTTAAGTTTGGTTAAGCGGTACGGAGAAATACGGGGGTGCTTTGCGGCGATGCGACGCGCGCCGACGATCGTCATTAACAGAGCGTCAACGTCGCTTGCGAAAGCTCGAACGACGCGCGCGGATCGCTTTCGTTTGTTGCGAGTGGCGTTGCGCGATGGCTTCGACAGAAATTGGTATGAGCCGTCGTCGTCACCTCTCCCGTAGGGAGAGGTCGGATCGCATCGAACGATGCGATCCGGGTGAGGGGTTACAGTCTCACCGATCGCTGCGGCCCCTCACCCGGATTGCGCCGGACGATGCTTCGCATCGCCGGGGGCAATCCGACCTCTCCCCGCTGGGGAGAGGTGATCACCCGTCCTTGGGAACGCGGCATTGCATGATGCAATGCAGGCCGGTCGCCAGATAGGAGACCTCGGTCTTGCCGTCGAAGGCCGAGAGTGCCGACTTCAGCAGCTTGGTGCCGAAGCCCGGCGCCGACACCTTGTCGATGCTTGGACCTTCGGTCTCGTCCCAGGTGATGGTCAGGCGGTCGCCGCTGACGGTCCATGACACCTGCAACAATCCGCGCGGTGCGGAGAACGCGCCGTATTTGCCGGCGTTGGTGGCAAGCTCGTGAAACATCAATGACAGCGTCACCGCGAGCTTCGGCGGCAGGAACAGCCGGTCGCCGTTGAGGGTGAAGCGGACATGGCCGTAAGGCCCGAGTTCCGCGATCAGGAGATCGCGGATGTCGCAGCCCCCCTTGTCGATCCGCGAGATCAGATCGTCAGTCGTCGCCAGCGAGCGCAGCCGCGGATCGATCCGGGCCCAGACCTGCGGCTGGTCGTGCAGCACCTGGTGAATCACCGCGTGCACCGTCGACAGCTTGTTCTTCAGCCGGTGCTGGAGCTCGTCGACCAAGAGCTTGCGATACTCTTCTTCCTCGATCAGGCGCTTCGAGATCCGCCGCTGCTCGACCAGCAGCGTGCGATAATGCTCGACGCCCCAGATGGTGAGCGCGCAGACTGCCCAGTACAGCGCCAGCAAGGCAAAGCGGGCGCGATCGGCAAAGGCATCGCCGAAATTCACGACCACGCCGAGCACGCCGCCGGCGATCGCCGTGACGATGCCGATCCGGAAACCTCCGAAGGCGGCGGCAAAGAACACGGCCGGGAAATAGGGGGTGAAGTAGACGTCGGGTCGCACATAGGCGAGCCCCCAGCGCGCCAGCGTCGCAACCAGCACGCAAGCAATCGCAAAGGCGATGCTGAGGCCGAGCGACGGCGGTGCTACGCCCTGCCAGCCCTTGCGGAATTCGTCGATCAGCTTCTCCATGCGTAGCCCGGTCGCGGCGTGCCTGCGCCGTGAATGTTACGCATGTCCAGAGCGCAAGCAAAGCTTGCCTTGTCGGGAGCCGGCGGGAATAGTGAGCGTCGCGGCGCCGATCGTCGCGGCGCCGCCATCGATCGGTGTCCGCATTTTGGTGTCAAATCATTCAAGAACAGGGACATTCCATGGGCAGGCTGGACGGCAAGGTGGCGGTGATCACGGGCGCGACGAGCGGCATCGGATTGCGGACTGCAGAAGTCTTCGTTGCCGAAGGTGCCAAAATTGTGATCGCGGGGCGGCGCATACCGGAAGGCGAGGCGCTGGCATCGCGGCTCGGGGCCAATTGCCTGTTTCGTCAGACCGATGTGACTGCCGAAGTGCAGATGCAGGCGCTGATCGCGCTCGCGGTGGAAAAATTCGGCCGCATCGACTGCCTGTTCAACAATGCCGGCGGTCCGGCGCAGACCGGCGGCATCGAGGGCCTCGAGGTCGAGCGCTTCGACGCGGCGATGGCGACGCTGGTGCGCAGCGTCATGCTCGGCATGAAGCACGCCGCGCCCATCATGAAGAAGCAGGGGTCGGGCAGCATCATCAACAATGGCAGCATCGCCGGGCGCTTGGCCGGCTATTCCTCCTCGCTGGTTTATGGCGCGGCCAAGGCGGCGGTGATCCATCTGACAAAATGCGTGGCGATGGAACTCGGCGAGTCCAACGTGCGCGTCAACTCGATCTCACCGGGCGCGATCGCGACCGGCATCTTCGGCAAGGCGCTCGGGCTCACCACCGACGCCGCCGAGCAGACGCCCGCCATGTTGCGCGACGTCTACAAGACCGCGCAGCCGATCCCGCGTGCCGGCCTGCCCGACGACATCGCGCATGCCGCGGTGTTCCTCGCTAGCGACGAGTCCTCTTTCGTCAACGGCCATGATCTCGTCGTCGACGGCGCCGTCACCGGCGGCCGCAACTGGACCCAGCAGCAGCAGGGGTTGAGCGCCTTGCGCAAGGCGTTTGACGGGGGATAGGTCTCGTGCCCCGGACGCAGCGCAGCGCTTCTTCAGCGGTGCGCTGCAGAGCCGGGGCCCATCTCTCGGAGCGATCAATGTCTCAAGATTCTGGGTCCCGGCTCTGCGCAGCAGCGTTTCACGCTGCAGCGCGTCCGGGACACGAGAGATGCTGTGGCTACACCGCCCGCACCCGCACCTTCAACCCATCTCGCGGCTTCGGGATCGGCCACATCTGCCACTGCGGCTTGTAGCCCGGCTCCAGCGACACTTCGAGGTTCTGCAAGAAGTGTCGTGCGAAGCATTTCGCCTGCATATAGGCGAAGTGCAGGCCGAGGCACATATGCGCGCCGCCGCCGAACGGCACCCAGGCGAAGCGGTGGCGGCCACGCTGAGCCTCTTCCGTGAAGCGCAAGGGATCGAAGCGATCAGGCTCGGGCCAGACGTCCTTCATGTGGTGGGTGTAGAGCGGATTGATGCCGACCGCGGTGCCGGCTGGAATCGTAAAGCCCTTGAAGGTGAAATCGCGCATCGCGCGGCGCGGCATCGACGGCACCGGCGGCTTGATCCGCAGCGCCTCCTTGAAAGCCATCTCCGACAGCGGCATCTTCTCGAGATCGTCAAAGCTGCTCGGCGCATCAGGGGCGAGGCCGAGCGCCTGGACCTCGTCACGCAGCTTGTCCTGCCAGTCCGGATTGGCGGCGAGCTCGCCGACAAAGGAGGTCAGCGAGGATGTCAGCGTGTCGTGCGCCGCCATCATCAGGAAGCTCATATGGTCGATGATGTCCTGCTCGGACAGCAGCGCGCCATCCTCATGGGTGGCGCGGCAGAGATGCGAAAACAGATCGTCGCCGCCGTGATTGCCGCGGCGGAGCGGAATCTGCTCGCGGAAATAGGCGACGATGCGTTTGCGCCCCCTGACGCCCGCGGCCATCTGGGTGCCGGGCAGCGGCCGGCGGATCGGCGCGACGGCCGCCGCGACCATGTCGACGAAGGCGCGGTTGATCTCGTCCACCTCAGGCCCGATATCGGCGCCGAGGAAGGATGCCGCGGCAAGATCGAGCGTGAGCTGCTTCATAGCCGGATAAAGCTGCATCTCGCCGGGCTTCGCCTTCCATTGCGCGACGCGCGCGGCGATACCGCGGTCGAGATCGCTGAGATAAGATTTCATCGGCCCTGACTTGAACGCGACCGACAGAGCCTTGCGATGCAAGCGGTGCTCGTCGAAATCGAGCAGCATCAGTCCGCGCGGAAACAGCAGGCCGAGCACCTTGTTCCAGCCATGCGTCGAGGAAAACAGCTTCTGCTGGTCGAACAGCACGAGCTCGTTGGCTTCGGGCCCGAGCAGCACGACATTGGTCTCGCCGAAAATATGGGTGCGATAGACCGGCCCCCATTTGGCGCCGTTCGCCTCGATATGCCCCTTGGGATCGGCGAGCACCTGAAAGGTCTTGCCGATAATCGGCCAGCCCTCGTCGCCGGGGATATGCGTCAGCTCATTGCGCTTTGGAGCCGTGAAAGGAAGCGCAGGGGCCACATTCTGCATCGACATGACGATTGCTCCGGTTGTCCGACCGACAGACATCGCGCCACCGCGGCATTATTACGGCCTACGCAAGCTGATCGCGTCAGCATAGCACAGGCCGGTATCACGTCCTCATGAGAGTGGTTACAAGCGTAGCCCCGATGACGTCTACCGCTTCGCCGCTTCCTTCTGCAGATCCGGCGCGTTGACGGCGGGAATGGCGACGCGGCCGGGGCCGGTCACCTTCAGCGCCTCGGCGGCCTTCTCGTTCTGCATGATCTTGGCCATCACGGCCTGCCCCGCACGCTCGAAGATCGCGCGGTTCTCGATCACGAATTTTTGCGACCTGCGCAGGCCGTCGATATAGCCGTTGATTTCAGGCACGACGTAGCGCGCGACCATGTCCCAGCTGCGGCGCGTGGCTTCCGGATTGGCCCAGTCGTGCACGAAGCCGATGACGGCGCCGACGCCGCCGGAGACCTCCATCACGTTCTTGATGGTTTTGATGAGATCGTCGGGCGTGCCGATGGTGGAGGCCGCGCCCTCGACGAAGGCGGTCTTGTCCACGGCTTCATCGGGCGAGGAGAAGGCGGTGAGGCCCGGCCGTTGCAGCGTGCCGACATTATATTCGTTGTGCCAGCGCATCAGCCCGGCGCCGGCCTCGCGGCGCGCCTGCTCGCGGCTCTCGGCGATGTGAAAGCTCAGCAGCACGCGCCAGTCGGCGCGATTGACCTTCGTGCCGTGCTTTTTCGCGGCGTCCTCGGCGAACTGCCATTGCTGTTGCAGCGACATCAGGCCCTGCGTCGTCATCGAGCCCAGCGAGATGATGCCGATGCCGTATTTGCCGGCGAGCGTCATGCCTGACGGCGAGATCTGCGAGGCCACGACGAACGGCATCTCCTCCTGCAACGGCAGGATCTGCAGCGCGGCGTCGTTCATGGTGAACCAGTCGCTCTTGGCGGTGACGCGCTCGCCGTTGAACAGGCGGCGGATCACGTCGATCGCCTCGTCCTGGCGGTCGCGCTGTGTCATCGGATCGATGCCGAGCGTATGCGCGTCGGAGGCCAAAGCGCCGGGACCCGAGCCGAAGATGGCGCGGCCGCCGGTCATGTGGTCGAGCTGCACCATGCGCTGGGCGACGTTGAAGGGATGATGATAGGGCAGCGAGATCACGCCGGTGCCGAGCCTGATCCGCTTGGTGCGCTCGCCGGCTGCGGCCAGGAACATCTCGGGCGAAGCGATCATCTCCCAGCCGGAGGAATGATGCTCGCCACACCAGAACTCGTCATAGCCGAGCGAATCGAGCTGCTCGACCAGATCCAGATCGCGCCGGAACTGGAGCATCGGATGCTCCCCGATCGGGTGATGCGGGGCGAGGAAAGCTCCGAACTTCAGGCGCGCCATGGCGTTCTCTCCGGCTGTCATTTTCTGTTTGTTGGTGGGGATGAAGCTACGTGCCCATTGGCATGAACGCAATCGCGCGATGTCCCGCGCAGCGGAATGCAGGCATGCGAGGATACGATACGATGCGAGGCGAGATGCTTCGTCTCCCTCTCCCAGTTCTTACGGGGAGAGGTGAAAAAATCACCGCGTCATCCTGTTCCACGCATCGAGCCCGGCTATCTTGTACGCCTCGGCCAGCGTCGGATAGTTGAACGTGTTCTGGATGAAATAATCGATGGTGCCTTTGAGGTTCAGCACCGCCTGGCCGATATGGATCAGCTCGGTGGCGCCTTCGCCGAGGATGTGCACGCCGAGCAGGCGGCGGGTCTTGGTCGAGAAGATCATCTTCATCATGCCGCTGTTCAGCCCCATGATGTGGCCGCGCGAGGTCTCGCGGAAGCGTGCGATGCCGACCTCGTAGGGAATGCCGCGCGTGCGCACCTCTTCTTCGGTGAGGCCGGCGGTCGAGATCTCCGGCACCGAATAGATGCCGTAGGGAAAGAATTCCGGCGGCGCCAAGGGCTCCATGCCGAGCGCATGGCAGGCGGCGACACGGCCCTGCTCCATCGAGGTCGAGGCGAGGCTCGGAAAGCCGATCACGTCGCCGGCGGCGTAGATGTGCGGCACGCTGGTCTGCAAGGTGACAGGATCGACCGAGATGCGACCGCGATGGTCGACGACGATGCCCGCGGCCTCGAGGTTGAGCCGGTCGGTGGCGCCGACGCGGCCCGCCGCGAACAGCAGCATTTCCGTGGTGACGTGGCGGCCGTCCGCGAGATGCGTGACGATGTGGCCCTGCGCGGTCTTCTCGATCGAATTGACCTTGGCCCCCAGCCGCAGCGCGACATTGCGGTCGCGCAGCTCATGCATGAACTCGTCGATCAATTCCTTGTCGATGAAATCGAGAAAGGTCGGCCGCGGCTCGATCAGCGTGACCGGCACGTCGAGCGCGCTGAAGATGGTGGCATATTCGACGCCGATCACGCCGGCGCCGATCACAGCTAAGCTGCGCGGCAGTTTTGGCAGCTCGATGATCTCGTCGCTGTCGAGCACGCTGGTCCCGTCGAACGGCACGTAGTCGGGCCGGAACGGGCGCGTGCCGCAGGCGATCAGGATGAAGGCGGCCGATACCACCTTGGTCTCGCCGAGGGCGCTGGTGATCTCGACCTCGTGCGGCGAGATCAGCCGGGCCTCGCCGTTGGCGGTGCGGACCAGGTTACGGCTGAACTGATGCTCCAGCACCTCGACCTCGTGGTCGAGCGTCTTCTGGAGGCGGGTCATCAGGTCGCTCGCCGCGATGTCCTGCTTGACCCGGTAGGAGCGGCCGTAAAAACCGCGCTCGCGCCAGCCGGACAGGTTCAGCACGGTCTCGCGCAGCGTCTTCGAGGGGATGGTGCCGGTGTGGACCGAGACGCCGCCGACCCGCCGGCCCTTCTCCACCACCAGCACGGCCTTGCCGAGCTTGGCACATTGCACCGCGGCCCGGCGCCCCGACGGGCCCGAGCCGATCACCACCATGTCGTAGTCGTACATCCGGAAGATTTCCGCGCCCGCAAAACCAGCAGGAGTTGCCATGCAGCAATCGGGCCAAGGCAGCAAGTCCTACCTCGGAGGTAATCGCGCCGGTGACGCCGATCTGCCAGCCTTGCGCGCAAATAAATCGCTGAAGGCTCGCGTGAAAATGCATCAAACCGTCACAAAACAAGTCGATTCGACCCGCCGCTGGTGGGTGCTGACGATCGTCGTCGCCGCGCAATTCATGTTCGGCGTCGACGCCTTCATCGTCAACGTCGCCATTCCCACCATCGCCGTCGACCTAAAGGCGACGCCGGCGCAGATCGAATCCGTCATCGCGATATATCTGATCGCTTACGCGACGCTGGTGGTGACCGGCGGCCGCCTCGGTGACATCCACGGCACGAAGAACGTGTTTCTCGCCGGCGTGCTCGGCTTCACCGCGACCTCGCTGTGGTGCGGTCTTGCGCAATCCGGCGCGGAGCTGATCGTCGCGCGGCTGGCGCAGGGCGCGACCGCAGCGTTGATGGTGCCACAGGTGCTGGCGACGCTGCATCTGCTCTTTACCGACGAGACCCGCAGCCGCGCCTTCGCCGTCTACGGCATCGTGCTCGGCCTCGCGGGCGCCGCAGGATTTTTGCTCGGCGGCCTGCTCGTGACGCTCGATCTTGCCGGCAGCGGCTGGCGCGCGGTGTTTTTCGTCAATGGTCCCTGCGGCCTCGTTATCGCGGCGGCCGCCTGGCGCATCATGCCGTCGGTGCCGCGGCGGGCTGGGACACGGCTCGACATCAAGGGCAGTGTGGTGCTGTTCGCGGGCCTGCTGTGCCTGATCGGGCCGCTGCTGTTCGGCCACGATGTCGGCTGGGCG
>NZ_JACOFR010000020.1 GCF_019455385.1 Bradyrhizobium sp. BR 10289 | reverse complement strand
AGCCAGAGCGGACCAGAATTGCTCAATCTGAGTTCTTCGCTCATTGACCCGAAGCTGACTTTCGAGCGATTCCACTCAACGACCGGGCGAGGGGGGCATTGACGACCTACATAGCGTATCGCAAAACGGGTTGGCCACGCCATCCTATTGGAGCATCGAAGAGGATTGCTGTATGCCGAAGAGCGCTTTCTTCTTGATACTGACGCTAACTTTGACCGTGGCAATTGTTCATGGCGCTCTTTGGATGAGGGGTATCAGACCGTCACCTCGAAAGGCTCTGTGGGAGCGGATGACTTGGGAGGTCTTTCCTAGGGATGATCAGCAGAAGCAATTTGTGCAGCAACGGCTGCTGATGACGATCCTGGTACTTCCGATCGTAGCATTCGCGGTCCACACAGTTCTTGAAAGACTGGCGATATAGCAGCCCGCGAGACGTCTGCTTCTGGCCCTAAGCCGACCCTCGACACCATCCGTCGACTGGTCTGCTTGTCACCCAAAGGCGACATCTGGGAGGGTCTGTCGCGTAGCTGCTGTTGCTTTAGACTAAAAACATGCTGATGCTTCTGGACGAGTATGTCTTTGTCGCGAGTGCAATTGCCGTCGGTCTATATCCAATTCTCGTATATTGGAGGATACACAGCCTGTATCGGCGTGTAGGCGAGCGGGCAGGGAAGATCGGCTTCTTCTGGTTTTCGTTCCATGTCCAGTCGCCTGAGTTCGGGCGTGGGGCGAAGCTGCTCGAAACGCTGTCACCAGACATTCCAATGCAAGTCTCGACGATACGGCTTCGATAAAAGCGCGAAAGCGTCGCTATCCTTCTATGGCTAGTCTTTCTCATCTTGCTTGGCGTGGTCCTGCCGAAGCTATGACATGGATGGACCACCGGCCGGGATGCTGGTGCGGGTCTGCTCCTGGCCCGTGGCTGGCCGCGTCATGTCCAACCGCTAGGCCTAGGCCTGATCGTTTGCGGGAAGAATAGGAAACTTCCGTCTTCGAGTGGCGTTGCCATTGCCATGATTGTCTCCACTTCGGAGCTGGCACATGAGCAAATGCGGCGCGCGACGATGGACGGTGAATAACGCCCGATCCGTTGGCGGAATCGGATCGCTATGCATCGCTCTGGTCCTCGCCGTGGCGCTCACCCCTGTGGCCGCGGCCGAGATGGACCCGGCTGCCATCAACGGCGCCGAACCCTCGAAGAAGTCGTTGTCGAACGAGAAGCCGACGCCGGCGGGAGTTCGGCTCCAGGTTCTGCTCGACAGGGCTCACTTCTCGCCCGGCGAGATCGACGGCAGGTTTGGCGAGAACGCGAAGAAGGCGCTGCGGGCCTATGCGGAAGCCCGGCAATTGCCGGGCTCGGACACCATCACGGATGAGATCTGGAAGGCGCTCCGGGCGGATGAGCGGCCGGTGATGACGACCTACACCATCACGGCGCAGGACGTGTCAGGTCCGTTCCTGACCAAGCTGCCGGCGAAACTGGAGGACATGAAGGACATTCCAAGTCCGGGCTTCACCAGCCCGCGCGAGGCCCTGGCCGAGAAGTTTCACGTCAGCGAACAATTGCTGGCAGCGCTCAACCCCGGGCGCCATTTCGATCGCGCCGGCGAGACCATCGTCGTCGTGGACACCATCAGCGGCGGCGAGGGGGCGCCCGCCAAGGCCGACAGGGTCGAGGTCGATAAAGCCAGGCAGACCGTCAAGCTGTTCGACAAGTCGAACGCGCTGATCGGATTTTACCCGGCAACCGTCGGCAGTTCAGAGAAGCCGTCGCCGTCAGGTACGCTGAAGATCACCGAGATCAATCGCAATCCGTTCTATCGCTACAATCCTGCCTATCACTTCAAGGGCGTTCATTCCCGAAGACCCTTCACGATCAAGCCCGGTCCGAACAATCCAGTCGGCACCGTCTGGATCAATCTGTCCGCCGAGAGCTACGGCATTCACGGCACGCCGTCGCCGGGAAAGATCTCGAAGGCAGAGTCGCACGGCTGCGTACGCCTCACCAATTGGGATGCGGAGCGTGTTGCCGGCAGCGTCGCGAAGGGCACGGCTGTCGCCTTCGTGGACACTCGGGCCGATGCCAACGCTTCGGTACGGTAGCAGGCTCATTCGGCGTGACTTCGCGATCGGCGCCACCAGATCCTTATCGGCTGCATCGACCACGAAGGCGGCGCCTCTCAGAGGCCTGCGAGCCAGGTTGCGAGCGGGATCTTCCCGAGCCGCGCCTCGCCCAACGGATTCAGCGATGTATCGTCGATGGGGGCGCCGTAATAGGGCGCCTTCGCATCTCCGATCACGGGCCGGACGTCGCCCGACGCTTTGAGGCGGCGTGCGATGAATTCGTTGAAGGGGGCTTTCTCCGGCCCTGCGATATCGATGGTGCCGTTGAGCGGCTTGCCGGTCGCGACCTCCACGAGGCGATCGGCCACGTCCTCGGCCGCAATCGGCTGAAACAGGGCGGAAGGAACGACGATCTTTCCGCCGGTCACGCCCGTTTCGGCAATGGCGCCGAGGAATTCGAAGAACTGGGTGGCGCGCACGATCGAGTAGGGGACCGGCGAAGACTTGATGATAGTCTCCTGGGCCAGCTTGGCGCGGAAATAGGCGTTGTCGGGCGACCGTTCGGTGCCGACGATCGACAGCGCCACGTGATGTTTCACGCCGGCAGCGGCCTCTGCCGTGACCAGGTTCTTGCTCGAGCGCTGGAAGAAGTCGAGCACGGCGGCCGGCTCCCAGGACGGCGCATTGGCGACGTCGACGACGACATCGGCGCCTGCAAGCACCGCTGCGAGACCGTCGCCGGTCACGGCATCGACGCCCGATTTCGGCGAGGCGGCGACGGCCTCGTGGCCCCTCTGCTCGAGCTTCGCCACGAGCTTCGATCCGATCAATCCGGTGCCGCCGATCACAACGATCTTCATGGCCTGTCTCCTCGGCATGTTGTGAGCGCGGGATCACCGAAGCGGATGGGGCCCGTGCTCGTCCAATGTCAGCCGGGGGTTTACAGGAGCAAGGAGGCAGGCTCTTACCTGGAACCGGCCTGCATTGCCGGAAAATGCTCAAGAGAAGGTCGGGTCATCCCCAGACCTTGCTGGGTCGACCTTATCGTCGCCACGCTCATCCGGCGAAAAGAGCATCGATGCCGTGCCGGCGGGGCTTGGCGCCATTGCCGCCGATTTCGCCGATACATCAAGTGCTTGCGGCAGGCGGCCGGGATCTCGCGTCAACAACCCCTGCTACTGTGCATGGGGTTGTTTTCGAAGTTTATGTCCGGAGCCTCACGCCGCGCAGACGATCACCCCATACCAGCCGAGCCCGCGATAGGTCTCGTAGCCCGGCGTCGCATGGAAGGCGACCATGGTGCCGGAGCGGTCCTGATAGAAGCCCGAGCGCTGGCCGTTGAGGGAGAGCGAGATGCGCTCGCTCAGAATGCCCTGTCCGTCGGAGGCGGCGATGACGCGAAAATTCGAGTCGACCAGCAGCACGCGCGCCTTGTCGATGTCGCCGACGCGGACGCCCTGGACGATGGCGCGGGCCTGCGGCTCCCAGTCGAAATGGATGGCGAGCACGCCGATCGGGGCGCCGTTGGCCTGGCCGCCGGCGCGGACGCTGGCGCAATAGGTTGCGACCTGCGCATTGCCGAGCAGGGGCTGGTTCTCGACGTCGCCGGCGACATAGTCGTCACCGGAGCGCAAAGTCTTCGCCTCGCGAAACCACTTTGTGTGGGCGACGTTCTGGCCGACCACGCGAAAACGATCGGCGCGTCCGTTGGCGATGACGTTGCCGTCGAGATCGCAGAGCCAGAGGTCGAGATAGACAGTGTAGGCGCCGAGGATGACGCCGAGGCGCTGCGAGGCGTAGGTGACGGCCGCGGGCGCAGGCGAGGCCGCGCAATCGACCACGGCGGAATCGGTTGCCCACCAACGCACGTCGCAGGTGCGCTCATAGAGGTTGCGGTCGATCAGCTCGACCGCGTTGAGCGACAGGTCGACCATGCGCTCGCCGCGCGAGCGCTGGCTCATGCGGTCGATCGAGGAGACGAGGTCGCCGGTGCGCTTGGTCAGCTGTGTCTCGAGCTCGCGCGCGATGGTCTCGACCTGCTGGCCGACGCCGCGCACCTCCTGCGCCACCACCGCAAAGCCCGCGCCTTGCGCGCCGGCCCGCGAGCTCTCGATCAGCGCGTTCAGCGCCAGCATCTTCATCTGGTTCGTGATCTGCTGGATCGCCTTGGTCTTGTCGACCGCGATCTGGTTGACCTCCGCGGTCAGGCGATTGATCAGCGCGGAGATGTCGGAATCATCTTCGGCGAGTTCGGTGGCGATCGGCTTGGCTTTGAGACCCAGCGCAGCAGACATCGGGGCTTCCCTTGGCAATGAGGCCAGATCTGCAATGAACCCGGAACAATCACGTCAGATCGAATACGAGTCTTTTTCTAGGATTCCACCTAACGCCTGCTTAATTTGCTGCTCCGCGGAATGCCTAAATGATAGTCAGTGTGGCCTGCCGGCCGGCCGTCCCGTGCCAAACCGCCTGCCACCTCGTCAGATCAGCGTTGTGGCAGGCAGACGACGGCAAGCTCGTGGACAACGCCGACCGATCCTGGGCGCGGCCAGACCGTCTGATGTCCGCAATATTCGACCGCGGCCTGCCATTGCGCGTCGGTCGGCGAGGCGAACCGGTAGCCGGTTGCCTGCTCGAACAAGCCCAGCTTGGACCAGGGGGAACCCAGGCCGGATGTGTTCATGTCGAGGGACGATGTCCCAAGCGGGAGGGGATGCGCCTTGCGGCGGCCGACGACGGCCAGCGATGTCACCTCGCCAAAGGCGGGATCGGCCTCAAGCCGCGCGATGATGCGGCTTGCCTCCTGATGGTCCCACAAATTCATGCGCCGCTGATCGAACAGGATCGAGGCGTCGGCACCAAGGTAACCCGTGATGATGACGCCGAAAGCGGCCCCCAGACATAGGTTCAGCCTGGCGAACGCAGATCGAAAGCCGATCACGCCGATCGCCGCGATGCATAGCGCGACCGGCGACAGCAGCCGCGGCGCCAGCCAGGCGGTATCGCCGATAAGCGGAGCCATCGCGGAGCATGCCATTGCAACCGCGACGGCCAGCGCCGCGATCAGCGCCGCCACATTGCCCCGCCGTTGCAATGTCGCTCGCAGCAGCAGGACGATGCTGAGCCCGAGCGCGAGAATGGCCAGAACCGACAACGTCGTCGGGATGAGGCCCTGTGGTGGCAGAAACGAAAACTGCATCGCAGCGCCGAGGGCGTGAAGTTTTTGGAAAACGTCTGGCGAGCCGGCCCGAAAGGCTCTCCCTGACGCAATCGCAGGAAACAGATATCTGGTCGTGATCAGGCACAGCAGGTAAACGGCGAAGCCAGCCAGCAGGAGGGAAGTGCGGCGCAGGAAACGGCTGAGCAAAACGGAAAATTTGGACTTCGAGGCACGACCGCAAACGCAGAGATCGGCCACCAGGACAAGCAGGCCGCCTGCCGCGATGTGGCCGATCACAACCTGATAGTTCCCGAGCGCAAGAGCGACGGCGCCGATAGCGACAGAACGCCAGAAACATGAGGGCGGCGCCCGATAGGCACTCCATACGGCCACTGCCGCGAAGAACACCGCCAGCACCGTCGCGAAGGTGACCTCACCATAGTAGAAATATTCGGTGGCGAAAGGATGCAGTGTGAACAGCGCCGCAAACGCGAATGCCTCCTGCGGCTTGATGTCATCGATGATCGCGGCCGCGAAGATAAACCCGGCAATGATGAAAAGCGGGATCGACAGGCACATCGATGCCGACATGGATTCGATCGGCTGGAATCCCATCTGCGCCTGCAGCCACCACAGCGCGGCGCGAACGAAGCGCCCGTCGCTGAGCGAGTACGCGATCTCGCCGCTGAATGACTTGCGGGCAACGTCATAGCTGTCGATGGAGTACATCGGCGCGAACAGGGCCTGGCCGCGCGCGATGATGTTGAGGCCGAGCACGGCCCAGAACGGTGCGGCGAACCGCGAGACGGTGTCCCTTGCGACGCCAGCGTTCGACATGTCGGCCTGCACGATTGCCTCTGCAGATGAGGAGCGACGTTGTCGGGTGACAACAGCTCTTTCCAGACGGCCAAAATGAGAGGTTTTTCAGGAGATGCTGTGCAGAGCAGGGCGGATCTGGCTTGGCGCTCTACGGAACGCGAAAAAGGGACATGGCTGCGCTGTGCAAAACCGCCCAGCCGCGGCATCGGGCGATTGCCCCATGTGCTACCCTCGTCGTACGGACTGAATGCAACATGGCTCCTCCCGCATCCGCACTCCCCATCGAAGCGCCCCAGGCGTTCCTGGGCGTGGCGCGCTCGCTCACCGACAAGCTCTGGCGCGACCGGCTGGACGCGCGCGGGGCGGCCAAGGCGTTGGCCATCGTGCAGCAGCACCAATTGCCGGAGCTGCTGGCGCGGGTGCTGGCGGGCCGCGGGGTCGATAGTGATGCGGTCGCCGACTTCCTCGATCCGACCATCCGCAAGCTCATGCCAGACCCGTTCACGGTGACGGAGATGGAGGCGGCCGCCAAGCGGATCGCCGACGCGGCGGCGAAAGGCGAGAAGGTCGCGATCTTCGGCGACTACGACGTCGATGGTGCGACCTCGGCGGCACTGCTGGCCTGGCACCTGCGCCATTGCGGGCTCGATCCGCTGATCCACATTCCCGACCGCATTTTTGAGGGCTACGGCCCCAATGTCGAGGCGGTGCGCGCCCTGGCGGCCAAGGGTGCCACGCTGCTCGTCACCGTCGATTGCGGCACCACCAGCATCGAGCCGCTGGCGGAAGCCAAGCGCCTCGGCATGTCAGTGGTCGTGATCGATCACCACCAGGCCGGCACCGAGTTGCCGGAGGTCGACGCGCTGGTCAATCCCAACCGGCTCGATGATCTCTCGGGCCTCGGCCATCTCGCCGCCGTTGGCCTCGTGCTGGTGACGCTGGTGGCGGTCAACCGCGAGCTGCGCCAGCGCGGATTCTGGAACAGCGAAATGCCCGAGCCCGATCTGCTCGGCATGCTGCATCACGTCGCGCTCGGCACGGTGGCGGACGTCGCGCCGCTGGTCGGCCTCAACCGCGCCTTCGTCGCAAAAGGGTTGATTGCGATGCGGCGGCGCGACCATGTCGGCCATACCGCGCTGATGGACGTGGCGCGCCTCAACGGCCCGCCGGAGGCCTGGCATCTCGGCTTCATGCTGGGCCCGCGCATCAATGCCGGCGGCCGCATCGGCCGGGCGGATCTCGGCGTGCGGCTGCTGCTGGAGGGCGACAGTGTCGAGGCGGCGCGGATCGCCGCCGAGCTCGACCGTCTCAACAGCGAACGTCGCGTCATCGAGCAGGCCGCGGAAGCACAGGCCGAAGCCGAGGCGCTCGCCTCGATCGGGCTCGAGGACAAGCTGGGCGTCATCGTCACTGCGTCGGAAGGCTGGCACCCAGGCGTCGTCGGCCTCGTCGCGTCTCGCCTGAAGGAAAAATTTTCGCGGCCCGCCTTTGCGATTGCGCTCGAGCCCGGCGGGATCGGCACCGGCTCCGGCCGCTCGATTGCCGGCGTCGATCTCGGCAAGGTGGTGCGGCAGGCAGTTGCCGACGGGATATTGCTCAAGGGCGGCGGCCACGCGATGGCCGCCGGCGTGACGCTGCGGAAGGAAAAACTCGCCGAATTCCGCGCCTATCTCGAAAGTGCTTTAGGACAGGACGTCGCCGAGGCGCGCCACGTCAACGAGCTCTACATCGACGGCGCGGTCTCCGCCCGCGCGGTGACGACGGAGCTTGCAGCCACGCTCAATCGTGCGGGTCCGTTCGGCAGCGGCAATCCGGAGCCGGTGCTGGCACTGCCGGCGCATCAGCTCGTGTATGCCGATGAGGTCGGCCAGGCCCATCTGAGATTGCGCTTCAAGTCGGGCGACGGCGCGATAGTCAATGGCATCGCATTCCGCTCGGTGGGACAGAAACTCGGCAATGCGTTGGCGGCCAACCGCGGCCAGCAATTGCATGTTGCAGGATCCTTGTCGGTCGATCGCTACCAGGGTGCCGAGCGGGTGCAATTCCGCGTCATCGACGTTGCGCTCCCGGACCAGGGGCCGTCCGTGATCAGATAACGCAAGATCCGACGCGGTCAAACGCGGTACGCGTTTGCGCGGAGGTCATGCGACACGAACAGACCACTCAAACAACAAAAAAGGGAGTGAACATGGCAGGGCAGGTTGAGGGCAAGGTCGCGCTGGTCACGGGCGGTGCGTCGGGCATTGGCGAGGCCATCGTCGAGCTGTTCGCGCGCGAGGGCGCCACCGTCGTCATCACCGACATCGACGATCTGCGTGGCACCGAGCTCGAAAAGCGCATCACGAAAGCCGGCGGCAAGGCGATCTTCCTGGCGCAGGACGTCACCAGCGAAGAACGCTGGATCGAGATCGTCGCCGAGGTCGCACGGCGCTATGGCCGGCTCGATATCATGGTCTCCAATGCCGGCATCGGCATTGCCGTGCCCTCGATCGTCGACATGACGCTCGGTGACTGGCGCAAGCAGAATGCGATCAATCTCGACGGCGTATTTCTCTCGGTCAAGCATTGCCTGCCCTTGATGCGCAAGAACGGCGGCGGCTCGATCGTGATGATGTCCTCGCTCGCGGGCCTGCGCGGCTCGCCGGGCCTGTCGGCCTATTCCCTGACCAAGGGCGGCGTGCGGCTGTTCGCCAAGTCGATCGCGATGGAGTGCGCCGCGGCGGGGGATGGTATCCGGGTCAACTCCGTGCATCCCGGCATCATCGATACCCCGATCTGGGGCAAGATCCCGACTGGCGCGACCGGCAATCAGGGTAATGCCCCGATCGATCCCGAGGAGCGCGCCCGGCTCGTCGTGCCGCTCGCCCGCGCCGGCCAGGCCGCGGAGATCGCCTCCGGCGTGCTGTATCTGGCCTCCGATGCCTCGCGTTACGTCACCGGCAGCGAGCTCGTGATCGACGGCGGCATGAACGCGGGCGGCGTACCGCGGCGAGCCTAGCCGGCGCAGGGCAGGGTGGCGGTCGCAGGGGCTGACGCGCAGGCGCAGCCCCTGTACAAGGCGGGCAGCTCCCGACCGAAAAAGGTGTCCTTCGCCATGGCGCATAGCCTTCACTCCTCTTCCTCGCCCGCGCCATTCCGCTCGAACCGGCCCGATCTCGCTACCGATGCCATCCGCACGGCGCGCGAGGATCTCGCCGCCTGCTTCCGCATGGCCGCGCGCAACGGTTTCGAAGAGGGTATCTGCAATCACTTCTCGGCTGTCGTGCCAGGCCATGACGACCTCTTCCTGGTCAATCCCTACGGCTACGCCTTCCGCGAGCTGACCGCGTCAAAGCTGCTGATCTGCGACTTCCACGGCAATGTGCTCGACGGCGAAGGCGTGCCCGAGGCGACTGCCTTCTACATTCACGCCGAGATGCACCGGCTGCTGCCGCGCGCGAAAGTCGCGTTCCACACCCACATGCCCTATGCCACCGCGCTGTCGATGACCGAGGGCGATCCGCTGATCTGGGCCGGCCAGACCGCGCTGAAGTTTTATGGCCGCACGGCGGTGGACCGCGACTATAACGGCCTTGCGCTCGACAACCGCGAGGGCGCGCGCATCGCATCCGCAGTGGGCGATGCCGACATCGTTTTCATGAAGCATCACGGCGTGATGGTGCTGGCGCCGACCATCGCGGAAGCCTGGGACGATCTCTATTATCTCGAGCGCGCCGCCGAGGTGCAGGTGCTGGCGATGTCGACGGGCCGCAAGGTGCTGCCGGTCGATCCCGCAATCGCCGCCGAGACCTACAGGCAGATGCGCGACGGCGATTCCGAATCTGCGCGGCTGCATCTTGCGGCAGTCCGGCGCCAGCTCGATGCGGAAGAGCCGCAGTACCGGCACTGAGGCCTCTACGATCCCTGCCGCAGCTTCGCCAATACCTTCAGTCCGCCATAGCCGTCCGCCGGCGTGATCCCGGCGCGCTGCTGGAAGTCCTTGATCGCCTTCATGGTGTCGTTGCCGACGCGGCCGTCGGTGCCGCCGGTGTCGAAACCGGCCTTGGTCAGCCGCGTCTGCATTTCCTGCACCTCGGCGAGCGTCAGCGCGCGCTCGGAGCCGGGGAAGGGCTGGATGAAGGGCGGCGCGCCCAAGCAGCGGTCGCCGAGATGGCAGATCGCCAGCGCATAGTTCATCGAAGGGTTGTAGCTCTTCACCGAATAGAAATTCGGCCCCAGCAGGAAGGTCGGTCCTCCCGCAACCGGCGTCCACATTTGCGCGGAAGCGTTCGGCTGCGGAAATGGCTGGCCGTCGGCGCGGGTGACACCGGCGGACGCCCACGCCGCATAGGTGCGGCTGCCGCTCATCTCACTTGGCGCGCGCACCTCATAGCCCCAGTGTTCGCCGCGATGCCACTTGCCGCGGTTGACGAGATATTTTGCGGTCGAGCCCAGCGCGTCATCGGGCTTGCCGAACGGTGACACTTTTCCGTCCCCGTCATAGTCGATGCCGACATTGAGCCAGACCTCCGGCATCCATTGCGAATGCCCCATTGCGCCGGCCCATGAGCCGCGCATCTCCTCCGGCGTGCTCCAGCCCTTGTCGACGATGCGCAGCGCGTTGAGCAGCTCGGCCTCCCAATAGGCCTTTCGGCGCGGCTCGTTCCAGGCGAGCGCGGCGAGCGAGGGAAACACCGGCGTCATGTGGTTCTGCTGCACCAGCGGATCGCCATAGGCGGATTCGACGCCCCACAGCGCCAGCAGCGTGCCGCGCTCGACGCCGAAATCGCGCTCGATCCGCGCCAGCAGCGCCTCGTTGTTCTTCAGCGCGATCTTGCCGTTGATGATGCGCCAGTCGGAGACGCGGCGGTTGATGTATTGCCAGACCTGCTCGTGAAATTCGGGCTGGTTGCGCAACTGCTTGAACACGCTCATGTCGGGCTCGACCCGCGCCATCGCGCGCTGCCACGTCGCGGCCGAAATGCCCTTGGCCATTGCGCGTGCGCGAAAGCTCTCGCGCCATTCGTCGAACCCAGCTGGGGCCGCGAGGACTTGCGCTGGCGATGCGATCAGGGCTGCCGCGCCAAGCGCGAATTTCAGCACGGTGCGGCGGGTGTAAGGGAACGAGGAATCAGCATGTCTCATGAGGCCATTCTAGCGGGAAACCCGGTCTCTGTGAGCCGGTTCCGGCAACGTTCGGAACTGTCTGTTCCCTCCGGAACAAACTGTCGCAGTCCCGCATTCCTTCCGCACGACAATAAGGAGGAGAAGATGAGGAAATATCTGTTTGCTGCCGCCATGGTCACCGCCATCTCGGCCCCTGCATTTGCCGACGAAGTTGGCGTTCACGTCGGCCCGGTCGGCGCGGGCGTGACGGTTGGTCAGTCCCCCGAATATCGCGAGCGCGACCGCGATCGTGATCGCACGACTGTCATCAAGGAGCGCGAGCCTGCTGACCGCACCACGGTGATCAAGAAGGAAGATGAATTCGGCAATCGCAGCAAGACCGTGATTCATCACGACAACGACTGACAAAGCAGGGCCCCGGCCGCAGTGCCGGTGCCCGCTGTTGTTCATCAGAATTCGGGGTGGAATGAAGATACGCGCGCATGCGGAAAGCCATGTCGTCGAACTCGACGACGGATCGCAATGGCAGATCTTTGCCGGTGACCTCGCGACCACGCTGAGCTGGAAGACTGAAACCGATTTGCACCTGGAGCCGAGCGGCGACCGGGTGAGTTCGCATGTGCTGGTGAATGGCACCGACCAGAGCCGCGTCCGGGTGATCGCCGCAGGGCAGAGCTGGCCTGACGGCGAGGTTACGAAAGCATTAAAAGGCCGATAAGGCAGCCCTGCGGCTGGCAGGATATTCCCGCTTTCAATCTACCCATTTTACAGCGACTTCTCGGATGCCGGCGAGTGTGACGGCGGCTGCGACTAGGCTCGGTCGTCCTGCAACTCGGTTGCAAGGTTGGCAAGCCAGCGGCGAATGCTCGCCTCCGCCTTGGCATCGAGCCCATTGGCAAGGCGCTTCTCCAGCGCGATCACACGGTCCCGGCATGCCTTCAGCAGCGTCGATCCCCGCGGCGTCAGCGTCCATTGCTGGATGCGGCCATGGACGGGATGGGGCGTCATCAGAATCGCGCCGTCGCGCTCGAGATTGCGAATGATCACGCCGACCGTCTGCGGAGTCAGGAAGGTGAGGCGGGCGACGTCGGCGCCTGAGAGGCCCGGATAGGCGTTGAGCATCGTCAGCACGGCGAATTGCGGCGAGGTCACGCCGAGATCGGCCAGCGTCCGTTCCATGGTCAGGCGGACCGCGGCATGGGCCTGGCGCAGGAGATAGCCAAGATAGCCGTGCTCGCCGCGCTTGCCTTCGCCGGCCGCGGGCACGCGGATGGACTCGTCGGCGGGAACGGGCGCCTTGCGCGCAGTTTTCGATCTTGTGATGGCGGCGGGCTTGCGTGACATATAAGAGCTCTTATACAGTATAAGTACTCTTATAATAACATGAGGTGAACGGCAATGTCACACGCCCGCAGCGAATACGAGGACTTCAAGAGGATCGCGCCCGACGCGTATGACCTGGTGCTGGCGCTGGGCCAGGTGGCGGCCAAGGCGGGCCTGGACAAGCAGCTGCTCGAGCTCGTCAAGCTGCGGGCCTCGCAGATCAATGGCTGCGCCTTCTGCGTCCAGCACCACGTCCTGCTCTCGGAACGTCTCGGTGTGCCGACCGACAAGCTGCATCTGGTCGCGGTCTGGCGCGAGGCGCCGATCTTTTCCGCGCGGGAGCGGGCCGCGCTGGCCTGGGCCGAGGCGCTGACCTTGCTGCCCGACGGCTTTGGCGACGAGGTCTATGCCGAGGTGCAGCACGAATTCTCCGAGACCGAGTTGATGTACCTGACGTCCGCGGTGGCCTCGATCAACGTCTGGAACCGGTTTGGCGCCGCCTTTCGCTGGACGCCGGCGAAGCGGCCGGTGGCCGCGAATGCCGCCACATCCTGATCGCAACAAGGGGAGGTTGTCATGACAGCAATCAGCTTGGGCAGCGCACGGCACCCGCTGCCGCCGCGCGCAATGGCGCTCGCCATGGTCGGCGGGCTCGCCTGCGCAGTCGCGATCGGCAAGGCGTTGCCGGTGACAATGGACAGCATATCAGGCGCACTGGGGCCGCTCTGCGCCACGGCTGCCGAGAGTTCGCCGCTCGACAAGGTCGAGCCGATCGGCTCCTACGCGCTGCCGAACGTGCCGGGCAAGCGCGTCACCATCGTGCGCGTGTTCTATGGTCCCGGCGGCTTTTCGCGGCCGCATCGGCACGCGGGCTCGGTGACGGCCTACATCACCAAGGGCGAGATCCGCTCCCAGCTTGGCGGCGGCCCGGTCGAGACATTCGGCGTCGGCCAGTCCTTCTTCGAGCCGCCGGGGGCGACGCATCTGGTGTCGGCCAATGCCAGCGCCACCGAGCCGGCGGAATTGATCGCGGTGTTCGTGGCGGACGAGGGCGCACAGCTGACGACGTATCTGGATTGATCAGTAAGCCCGGGTGCGGGAAGCCACACCCGGGAACGTCCCGTTACGAGTCCCAGATGTCGCTTTGCTCATCCGGGCTACGCCTCAAATCGCGATCATCCGCCGTACGACGCCGGATCGGGATTGTCCGACGGATGTTCGAACGATTTCTTCATCGACACCGGCATCGGCACGTGGAAGTTCAGGCCGCGCGGCGGTACCGGCTCCATGAACCATTTGTTGTAGATCTTCTCGATCTCCGGACTCTTGTAGAGCTTTTCCGTGGCGCGATCGACCACGGCCTTGAACGGCACGTCGTCCTTGCGCAGCATGATGCCGTAGGGCTCGGGATCGGAGAACGCGCCGGTGCTGATGGCGTAGAGCGAGGGATCCTTCGCGGACGCGATCATGGCGGCAAGCTGGATGTCGTCCATGACGAAGGCGGCTGCGCGGTCGGTCTCGACCATCAGGAACGCCTCGGGCGTGTCCTTGGCGTTCATCACGGTGATGCCGAGCGATCGGGCGGCGTTGACCTTGTTAAGCTGGACCAGATTGGTCGAGCCCGAGACGGAGACGACCGCCTTGCCCTTGAGGTCATCGATCTGATCGAGCTTCTGGGCCTTCTTCGACACGAAACGGCTGGCCGTGAGGAAATGCGTGTTGGTGAACCAGACCTGCTTCTGGCGTTCGGCATTGTTGGTGGTCGAGCCGCATTCGAGATCGACGGTGCCGTTCGCCATCAACGGGATGCGGTTGGACGAGGTCACGACGGTCTCGTTGATATCGAGCTTGGGCAGCTTGAGCTCCGCCTTGATCTCGTCGACGATCTTCTTGCAGATGTCGATGGCGTAGCCCACGGTCTTCTGGTGATCGTCGATGTAGCTGAAAGGCGGCGCAGCGTCGCGCACCCCGAGCGTGATCGCGCCTGTGTCCTTGATCTTCTTCAGCGTGCCGGTCAATTCCTGCGCATGAACCGGTACGGCGAATGCGGCGGCCAGGACGACCGCCGTAGTGAGACAACGCATATGCTTCCCTTCCTTCAGTGAACCCAAAGGGAAGCAAAGCAATTCTAGGGCCAGAGACGGCCGATCGGCTCGGGGCGGGGGCGGATGCCGATCCGCTCAGGCCTCACGTCTCACAACGCCCGTCATCGGATTGTCATCGAGGCGCGCGCGCGAGCAGCCTTAATTCTCCTCGCTGCTCGATCCCTCGCGCAGGTCCGGCTTGATCACATCCTCGGGCAGCGCATGGGCCACAGGCTGGGCGGCACCGGCGATTTCCGGCCCGACCTCGCGGCCGCGAGCGCGGATCAGCCGTTCATAGGCCGAGACCAATGTGGCGTACGGGCTGACCCAGATCCAGCCGTCGCGGGTGAACACCTGGACGTCGAAATGCAGGTGCATCGAGGTCCCGGCGGGATGGTCGAGATAGTTCGAGACCAGGCCGATCTTCTCGCCTTCGCTGACGAGGCGGCCATTGACGAGGCCATCGGCGTTCATCGCTTGCGGGTTCATGTGCATGTAGCGGAAGCGGATGTGCTCGGTCCGGCTGTTGATCTCGAGCGTAGCGGCCTGGTCCTTGGCGGCGCGGATCACGACGGCGTCGCGCACCGCGACGACCGCACGCTGCTTGGGATCGCAGGGCTCCCGGCCTTCGCCTGATGACGGGCAGTCGGCAGCGCGGATATCCTCGCCCTGATGACCGTAACCGCCGGCGCATTGCCAGACTTCGAAGCTGCGGGACTCGCAAAAATTGTCGCGCCAGGGATAGGCGGTCGGGCCGTCGTTCTTGTCGCGCTTGCCATAGGATTGCGAGCGCACGAAAGCGGGCGCCTTCTCCAGCGGAAAGCGGATTTGCGCATAGGCCATCACATCGGGATGGCCACTCTTGTTGCGGTAGCCGGTGTTCGGGATGATGTCTCCGCTCGGCCGGTAGCTGAAATCGGCCGAGCGCGCCGCGGGACGGTCGATGATTTCGGAGGCGATGTCCGTCACCGGCCGCATGCGCTGGCCGCCGGCGATGTGCAGCGCCTTCAAGAAGCGCTCGGCAACCGGATAGGCCTCCTTGCAGGCCAGCCGCCGCGGCTTTGCGACGCTGTCCAGGCACTGGACGGAGACGACATAGGCGACGCCGAAACGGGTGAAGGCGTAGCGGACATAGCCTTCGCGGATGAATTTTCGCAGGTCCGGATAAAGTGTGGCGAGCGGCTTGACCGGCTCGCCCTTGCCGCCGGCCGGATCTGCGACGTCATAGATCAGCGCAGAGCCGGTGATCTGCACCTCGACCGGCCTTGCATAGACGCGACTCGGCATGCCGTCGCCGGCGCCAGGCTCGAACGAGAACGTTGCGCTGTAGCCGGCGGGGCCGGCATCGAACATGTCGACGGGATTGAAATCGGCTTGATAGCGCGCCAGCGACAGGCTCGCCGGCGCGCCGCTGCGCTGGGCCTCGAGATAGGCGCCGGCGTCGAACGGCAGCAGCACCGGCACGGAGCTGCGGGCAATACCGCTGAAGAATTGCGAGGAGACCGCGTTGAGCTGCACCAGCGCCGGCGTTGCGCGCGGATCGTAGCGGGGCACCGAGCGGCGCGGTGCGAAGATGAAGTCGGCCGCAATTTGCGGGCGGCTGTTGATCTCGCTGCGGAGCTGGTCGAGCGCTGCGCGCCAATCGACGCGCAGGGCCGTGAGCGAAGGGCTGCGGATCTCGTCTGCAGCGAGCGGCGTGGCAGTGAGGAGCGATAGCGACGCCAGAAGCAGCGAGACGAAGCGGAAACCTTTCCCAACCACTGTCTCGCCCCCCCGGCGGCACCCGTTCTGATCCCTCGCTTTAGTCCTTGGCGCGCTCGGAGTACGAGCCGTCTTCGGTCATCACCACGATCCGGGTGCCGACCGAGATGTGCGGCGGCACGGTGGTGCGCACGCCGTTGGAGAGCACCGCGGGTTTGTAGGAGGACGATGCGGTCTGGCCCTTCGTCACCGGCTCGGTCTCGACCACTTCCAGCGTCACGCGCTGCGGCAGAGCGAGCGAGACCACGTTGACGTCGTGCAACGACAGCTTGACGGTCATGTCCGGCTGGAGATAGGCGGCGGCGTCGCCGACGACGTCCTTGGAGACCTGGACCTGGTCGTAGGTCTCAGGGTTCATGAAGTGGAAGCCGTCGCCATCTTCATAGAGGAACGTGTAATTGCGCTCTTCGATGGTGGCCTTTTCGACCTGGTCGGTGGTCTTGTAGCGCTCGGAGATCTTTACCCCGTCCGAGATTCGGCGCATTTCGATCTGGCTGACCGGGGTGCCCTTGCCGGGATGGATGTTCTCGGCGCTGACGACGACATAAAGCTTGCCGTCTTGCTCGATCACGTTGCCCTTGCGAATAGAACTGGCGATGACTCTCAAAGCTGTATTTCCTGCTTGCTTGGCCCGGCTCAGGCCAGGACGTGGTCAAATTGATGGGGGACTTGGGGCCTCAAATCAGACCTCGGCGCCCGTTTCGGGCCGCAACATACGCATTTTGCCGTTGAATGCCAGCATTTTGCTGGTCTGTGGGGCCGTCGGTTAATGGCTGGGGACAAGCCGATCTCGCCGTTCTGGTCGCCCTCGCGGCACCTCGACCGGCGGCCGTTCCTTCAGGCCAGGGGCGCGATATCAGGAGCTTTACGGGGCTTTTTCGCAGAACAAGGCTTTGTGGAGGTCGAAACCTCGGTCCTTCAGGTCTCCCCGGGCAACGAGACCCATCTGCACGCCCCCCGGACCGAGATCATGCGCCCCGATGGCGGCCGGGCCATCCGATACTTGCGGACCTCCCCGGAATTCGCCTGCAAGAAGCTGCTGGCGGCAGGCGAGGAGCGAATCTTCGAGTTCGCCCGTGTGTTCCGCGACCGCGAGCGGGGCGACCTGCACCTGCCGGAATTCACCATGCTGGAATGGTATCGGGCGGGGGCCCCCTACGACGCCATCATGGCCGACACCGTCGTGATTATCGCCCGCGCGGCGCAGGCGACCGGGATCGGGACCTTTTCGTTCAGGGGCCGGACGGCCGATCCCTTCGCCGAGCCGGAGTTGCTGACGGTCGCGGGCGCCTTCGAGCGTTTCGCAGGGATAGACCTGCTGTCGACAATCGTGGGGAACGAGGGTAACCGTGCGGCGCTCGCCCAGGCGGCTACGGGCAAGGTTCGCGTGGCCGAGGACGACACCTGGTCGGATATCTTCAGCAAGGTCCTGGTCGAGCATGTCGAGCCGCATCTGGGGCAGGGACGTTTGACCATCCTGTTCGAATACCCATCTCCCGAGGCGGCGCTGGCGCGGGTGAAGGCTGATGATCCCAGGGTCGCGGAGCGGTTCGAGGTCTATGCCTGCGGCGTCGAGCTCGCCAACGGCTTCGGCGAGCTGACCGACGCCGAGGAGCAGCGCAAGCGCTTCACGGAATCGATGGTGGAGAAGCAACGCCGCTACGGCGAGGCCTATCCGCTGGACGAGGACTTTCTGACCGCGGTCGCCGCCATGCCGGAGGCGAGCGGTGTCGCGCTCGGCTTCGACCGGCTGGTGATGCTGGCGAGCGGGGCTGCGCGAATTGATCAGGTGGTGTGGACGCCGCCTGCAGAAGAAACGTTAAGCGAGAGATGACGAAGACCAATCTTGCACGCACCTTGCGTGAGCCGGCCGACCTCGTCGCCGCGGATCTCGTTCCGGCCGCGGCGCTGCCTGCGCTTGAGCGCGTCGCCGCGCGCTATGCAGTCGCGATCACGCCGGCGCTGGTCGAGCTTATCGACAGCTCCGATCCCGACGATCCCATCGCGCGGCAATTCGTCCCGACGGAATCCGAGCTCGAGATGCAGCCGGGCGAGAACGCCGATCCGATCGGCGATCACCCGCATTCGCCTGTCACCGGCATTGTGCACCGCTATCCCGATCGCGTGCTGTTCAAGCTCGTTCACGTCTGCGCGGTCTATTGCCGCTTCTGCTTCCGCCGCGAGATGGTCGGGCCCGGCAAGGAGAACGCGCTCTCGGAGGACGCTTATCGCGCGGCGATCGACTACATCCGCGCGCATCGCGAGATCTGGGAGGTGATCCTGACCGGCGGCGATCCCTTGATGCTGTCGCCGCGCCGGATGAGCGAGATCATGGCCGACCTTGCCGGCATCGATCACGTCAAGATCATCCGCCTTCACACCCGTGTGCCGGTGGCCGATCCCGCGCGCGTCAGCGGCGAGATGGTCGCGGCGCTGAAGGCCGAAGGCGCGACCACCTGGGTCGCCGTGCATGCCAACCATGCGCGCGAGCTGACCGGTCTGGCGCGTGCCGCTTGCGCGCGGCTGGTTGATGCCGGAATTCCCCTGGTGAGCCAGTCCGTGCTTTTGCGCGGCGTCAATGACAACATCGCGGCTTTGTCGGATTTGATGCGAGCTTTCGTCGAATGCCGGATCAAGCCGTACTATCTGCATCACGGCGATCTTGCGCCGGGCACCGTGCATTTGCGAACGACGCTGGCGCAGGGCCAGGATTTAATGCGGCAGTTGCGCGGACGGGTGTCAGGGTTATGCCAGCCGGATTATGTCATCGATATTCCCGGCGGCGCCGGCAAGTCGCCGGTGGGACCGAATTATGTGTTGGCGATGCAAAATACCGCAGCGGACGCGCGTGAAGCGGACACCGAAACGCGCTATCGTATCGTCGACTATTGCGGCGACGTTCACCTCTATCCACCCGAGACGTGAGAGTGATGGGGCAGTCGCCGGTTTGAGAATGGAGGAGCGAAAATGAAGAGGATCATGCTGGCGGCATCGCTCGTGGTCTTGCTTGGCGGCGCGGCGGTCGCGCAGACCGGCACCAAGGGACCGACATCCGGCGGCGCGTCCTCCGGATCGATACCGCAGGCCCCCATCGGTCATCGCCAGCCGCGCGCCGGCGACGTGCCGAATGAGAAGAATCTGAGCGACCCGAACAATCCCGTGAACAAGGAAGACGCGGCGCTCGACAAGAAGATCAAGAGCATCTGTCGCGGCTGCTGATCAGAGTATGATCCGGAAAAGTGCGAAGCGGTTTCCCGGAAAGATCATGCTTGAGTCGTAACTGCAGCGCGGGCAGGGCGCGAACAGCGTCGCCCCGCCCGCCTTTGCCTGATCAGGCCGAGCGCTCGTGCAGTCCAGCGCGCGCGGTATTGCGCCGGATCTCCACCGCATCGGCGAGCTGTTCGAGCACGGTTGCCGTGGTCGCCCAGTCGATGCAGCCGTCGGTGATGCTCTGGCCGTAGACAAGCGGCTTGCCCGGAACGACGTCCTGGCGGCCGGCGACGAGATTGCTCTCGATCATCACGCCCATGATGCGGTTCTCGCCGCCGGAGATCTGGCCGGCGATGTCGGCCATGACGAGCGGCTGGTTCTCCGGCTTCTTGCTCGAATTGGCATGGCTCGCATCCACCATCACCAGCGGAGCAACGCCTGATTTTGCCAGCTCGTTGCAGGCCGCCGCAACGCTTGCCGCGTCGTAATTCGGCTTGGCTCCGCCGCGCAGGATGATGTGGCAGTCCTCGTTGCCCGCGGTCGAGGCGATCGCGGAGCGGCCGAGTTTTGTGACAGCCATGAAATGATGTGGATGCGAGGCCGACTTCACTGCGTCCGCAGCGATCCGGACATTGCCGTCGGTGCCATTCTTGAAGCCGACCGGGCAGGACAGTCCCGAGGCCAGCTCGCGATGGATCTGACTCTCGGTCGTGCGCGCGCCGATCGCCGCCCAGGACACGAGGTCTGCAATATATTGCGGCGTCGTCATGTCCAGGAATTCGGTACCGGCGGGCAGGCCGAGATTGTTCACGGCTGAAAGCACATTGCGCGCCAGCCGCAGGCCCTTGTTGATGTCGAAACTGCCGTCGAGATCGGGGTCGTTGATCAGGCCTTTCCAGCCGACCGTGGTGCGCGGCTTCTCGAAATAGACCCGCATCACGATCTCGAGCTGGTCGGCGAGGTCCTCGCGCAGCTTGACCAGGCGCTCGGCATAGTCGAGGGCTGCCTTGGGATCGTGCACCGAGCAGGGGCCGACCACGACCAGCAGGCGCTCGTCCTGACCGGCGAGGATGGCGTGGATGGCGTTGCGGGCGGCCATTACCACGCGCGTTGCGGTGAGCGTGCGCGGGACTTCCCGCATCACCTCATCCGGCGTGCTCAGCTCTTTCAGTTCGCGGATACGAAGATCGTCAGTCGTGCTCAGCACGGCGGGGCTCCTGTTTGTTTCAGAACCTGCCGGCCAATAAAAAAGCCGCCAGGTCTGGCGGCTGTTCGGACGTTTGCTTCAATGGTCTAGATTGAGCGCGATCCTCCTGCCGCCAGCAAGCTGTCGTAGCTAAAGTACCAATAAAAGCTGGTGGCGACGGTGATCATGGCTGCTCATATAGCGTGCCGCTGGCGCCTTGTCACCCCCGAAACGGCGCCGGGCGCGACGAGGCCTCTCAGGTGTTGCTATTGCGTGCCGCCAGCGCCATGCCGATCAGGGTGGCGCCCCCGAACAGCAGGTTGATGCCGACCAGCACGCCGATCGCCCATTCAGCCGAGCTCGGCAGTCCCGTGATCACCATGAAAGCGATCGCGATGTCGACGAGGCCCGAGACCAGCAGCCAGGACCAGCGGCCGCTGAGCTCGCGGCGGTGCTCCAGTGAGTACATGATGGTGGCGACGCCTTCGGCGAGGAAATAGGCGCCGAGCACGATGGTTAAAGTCAGCACGGCCTGCATCGGCCGGGCCAGCAGCAGCAGGCCGGCGAGCACAGCGAGCGCCGCGGAGATCAGCGACCACCAGAAGCCCGGCGTGGCACGCGCCCAATAGGTCACGATCAGCCCGCCGATGCCGCTGATCAGGAACATCCAGCCGAGGAAGATCGCAGTCGCAAGGCTCGCAAGCGGCGGCACGATCAGCGCGGCAATACCGAGCACGGCAAGCAAAATGCCTTCGAACAAGAAGGCCTTCCAATGCGCCTTCACCGTCTGGCTCATCGCGGATTGCAGCTGTGTGAAATCGTCGGGTGATGACATGGCGACCTCTACGTCGTAGCAGACGTATCCAATCTAGTATGCGTGGAGGGCGCTGGCCACCCGCCGCTCAACCGCCGCCGTGCGCTGACGAAAAACCTTCGCCGCTGGTGCGAACGCGGTTGCGGCCGAGAATGTAGATCGCGATCGTGACGATCAGAAGTGCAAGGCCCAGCAGGATCGAGACAAATCCGATCGGGATCAGCGCCAGCGTCAGATTGCGCTCGGGGTTGATCAGCCAGTGATGGATCGAGGTCAGCACGAAGGCGAGGCCGAGAAAGCCGACGCCGCCGCCGGCGAGCAGCAGCGCCCACATCCGCCGGAGCTGGCTCAGCCGCTCCCGCGCGACATCGGTGCGCGGCGCATGGTGGCGTGCGACGCGCCGGACCAGGCGGATGGCGAAGGCGATCGAACTGAAGCCGATCAAAAGGCTCGCGGCACCCAGCCACATCCGCAGCGTCGGATCGAGGTCCGGCATCCTTTGCAAGGCGAGCAGCGGGAAGTCGAACGCCGAATGCAGCGCCAGGGGCCCGGCGAAGATCAGGAGGCGGCTGGAGAGGCGGGCCCAGTCGCGATTGTGACGGTTCGCGCCCAGCGCCGTGCCAGCCCGGGCGATGGTGAGATAGGCACCCGCGATGATGCCGAGCGCGCCGTGGAACGGCACGGTCAGCACGCTGCGCAAGGCCGCGAGCGACCGCCACATCTCGGCGTGCTGGACGAGGTAGGCGAGGTTCTCATAGGCGGCAAAGCCGAGGCCGACCGCGGCGCCATAGACCACCGTGTCCATCGGATTGGCAAAGGTCCGGCGCTTGGTCGAAGAGATCGCCACGATGGCGATGACCTTCACGGCTTCCTCGGGCAGGGCGACGCCGAAGACCGAATGCATCGCCAGTTCGGCCCAGGGATTGTCGGGCGCGGCGACCATCTTGGCGAAGGGAGCGCGGGCGAGGCCGAGCAGGGAGATGCTGGCCGCGCCTAACAGGAAGGCGGTCCAGACCTGGGCCGGCGGCCCCGGGCGCTCCTCGGCGGCAATGACGAGCCACAGCATCAGCAGCGCCGGGGCGATGGCTGCGGTTCCGATGACGGTGGGTAACGCTTCGATCAGGTACATCGGCGTCGAAAATAGGTTCCCTTGCCCGGCTTATCTACGTTGACCGATGCGACCATGTGTCATGTGCCGGCTGTCTCGTCGCTTAACAACCGCGACAGCTGGCGTTCATCGGGACCGCGACGTGTAGAACACGAGCACAATCAATTGCATGACGGAACCGCTTCGTCGTCGATCGCAACAGCTGTGCGCCGTTCGCCAGGCCGCGATTGGCAAGTTAGATCAAGGCCATGTGCAGGTTCCTTCGATTCACGATGCACGTGTCCCGAGGGCAAGTCCAGAGGCAGCCTTTGCTACAATCTGGGGACTGGAGCCGGTGCTGCCTAGTCACGCTTGGTTGTGCGACTGCGGCGCATGGCGACCCGCCGGGCGCGGGCCTGCTCCAGCTCCCAGAAAGCACGGATCAGGCATGAGCCGAGACAGGCGGCGATCAGCACCAGCAGAAGGGCTTGGTTCAGGGGGGCGAGATGAATCATGGCGATGATCAAGCAACGCCCATGCCATGCGCTCTGCGGCGGCCCTGCGGTTTGCGCAGCTGCTCCTTACGCGAAATGGCCGTTGTGGCCGCCGGAATCGGGATGCCGAAGAGGGCTCTGCAGCCAGCCGCGTCACGACCCTCAATGGGTCGTGAACGGGGGCCGCGGCTCGGGCGCAACGTCGAACGCACCGAGATGGTATTCCTCGCCGGTCGCCTGATCGGGCAGCTTGTGCCCGGCGAGCAGGGTGAACGCTGCTTGCGGATACTGCTTCCAGATCTCCAGATCGCCGGCGGTGATGGTGAGCCAGCCGAACGTATACATGTAGCGCCCGGGCTCGGTGACCCGGCCAACTTTGTCCCAGGTGATCTTATTGACTGCCATTCGGTCCCCCGATCGCAAGTCCGCACATGAGGTCTGGCACCAGGCCCAGACCTGCAAAAGCTGATCCCGCAATGGGGCCGCGATAGGGCAAGGTCGCGGAGGGCAGCCGGCTGGGTCAGGCCGATTGCAGCAGCGGCGTGCGGACGATCAGCCGGACGAGATCGTCCCGCTGCTGCTTCTCGGCGAATTTGACCGCAAAGCCGTTGTCGAATTTGCGGATGACGCGCCCGACGCAGGCGCCGACTGCAAGCGCGGCTCCAACCGGCGGATCGTATTCGCAGGAGATCGCGACGCCGGCCGTGGAGACGTCGATGATGAAGCAGGGATGAGTGCTGCCATCGGCCAGCGTCAGGAAGGTGTGCGAGACCTGGGGCACGAAGCGCGCATCGCGCCGTAGCTCCTTGATGCTGTCGTCTTTCTGCTTCTTCTCCAGCCAAGTCAGTTTTTCCGACATCCAGGCGCGGCGCGCGCGCGTCATGTCGAGTTCCATCAGGAAACCCGCCTTCAGCGTCGCGCTGATGGTGCACTGGAATTCGCCGAAGTCCTGGAAATAGGAAGTGACGCGCTCGCCGATCTTGCCGACGACGGGCACGTCCACGATCATGCGGAACGGGGAGACACGCTTGGTCCGGCAGGCGAAGGTGCGCAGCTTGCCTTCACAATCATACCAGCGCGGCAGCGAGTAGCTGCCGTTCACGGTGACGTCCACTGCGCGCTGCCTGAGGAACTCGGAGACGGACATGGGGACCAATCGTGTTTCGGAGTGTTTCCGTAGATTCACGGTAGCAATCAAATTCTAAGCAAAAGATACCGGCGCTCGTGAGCAGGGGTAAATTTCCGGTAAATGCGCCGATCGGAGCGGGCGGCATAGCGTCGCGTTCAGATCGCCCATGATCTCACGATCACGTCATCCGAGCAGCACCAGGAGTGCGAGGATGCCGATGGCGATGGCGAATTTGATCGCCGCCCATCTCACGCCGACCGGCCTGGTGTGAAATCCGAACCACGGCAATGCGTGCCGCATGGCCAGCTTCGCAAACGCCTCGACGACGGCGAGCGCAAGGGCGATGCCGGCGATGAAGGACCACGATGTGTCCGGCGGCACCCACGCCGCAAGCCAGCTGGGCGCCGGCGCTCGCAAGGACGCGAGCAACGCGAACCATCCGAACAGCGCTGCGAAGGCCTTGATGATGTCGGGGCCGACCGTATCGGGCTCGAACCGGATGCCGATCCCTGCGAGCGCAAGCTCGATGCGCTCGCCGTCGTCAAGGAAGAGAAAGGTGCCGAGATAGAGCGGGATGCGCGACTGGAAGAGCAGGGCGATGACGCCGAACAGGACCACATAGCCGAAGGCATCGCCAAGGATGCTCATGCCGCTTGCACGCGACGGCGCTGTCGCAGTCGTAGCTTGCGGCTGCGGAAGCGATCTGGCGCGCGCCATGTGCTCTAACATCCTGGCGCGCCAGCCCGGCGCGTTATGCACCTGACGGTGGATCCAGGGCGGTGGCGCGGCCGACGGGCCGTCGGGAATTGATTTGCGCTGCTCCATGGCCTGTTGGTCGCCAGCGGGGGCAGCAAAGGTTCATGCCGCGTGAGCGGAGGCGACGTCCAGGATCAGATGAACCTGACGCCGGCCGACTTGCCACGGCGCCAGATCACCTGGCAGCTCCGCCCGGTGCGGGCATCGCGCGCAAAGGCCATCCGGATCACGCCCGGGAGCTGGGTCGCATCCTCGTCCAGCGTGATCCTGGCGCCGGTGTCCGAGATGTCCTGGACCAGGCAATGCCGCGCCGCGAATCCGCCGGCAAGCGTGATCCAGGCATGCTGCGACAGCAGCTTGCGGGCTGCGCGCTTCTTGGGCGGTGGCATCGGCTTTCAGTTCTCCCGCTTAAGCGCTACCTCCGGGAACCCTAAGAAACCGTTGAAATCGCCCCCGAATGATCCTGGGGGCGGCGCTATCCACCGGTTCCAAAAGACCTTCCGAACGGCTTGCCGGGAAGCGCAAAGGCCACTATACGTTCGCCCGCTGCAAGCCGCCGGGCACTGCTCGCGCGGCGCGGCCGTGCCGCCCAAAGCGGTGAGGCCATGCATTTGCTCCCTTCGTCTATCGGTTAGGACGCCACCCTTTCACGGTGGAGAGAGCGGTTCGATTCCGCTAGGGAGCGCCATCCGTCCGGGTTAGAACCCGCCCCATGCGCGCACCGCTCCTCGTCCTCGTCTCGCTCCTGGCGACCTCCGCTGCCGCCGCCGAGACCCTGCGCCTGCCGGCCGCCGAGCCGCCGCAGGCTGGCAAAACGCTGCCCCTGAAGGACGCCGGCAGCACCGCCAGGGCGGGCTCCTGCGCCTCCTATGGCCGGGGCTTCTATCGGGTGGAGGCGACCGGCAGCTGCGTCAAGATCGGCGGCTCGGTCAGCGTCGAGACCACGGTCAGGCGGTAGGGCCGATATGCCGCCGGACCTGATGCGGCCCGAGATCATCGTTCCCTTCGTGATGTACTGCGCGCTGCTGTGGTGGGTCGGCCGCGGCCTCAGCCGGACGGCGAAGCTTGCCACCGCGGCCGTGACGCTGGTGCTGATCGTCTGCGTGCTGCTGGTGGAGCGTGGCTGGCGTTAGGCCCCGCACAAAGTTGCGAAAACAACCCCATACACAGTAGCCGTCAAGTGCGGCGGCGCGGCCCCGCGCGCCTGCGCGGACATGCCGATTCAGCGTGGCCTCGGAGGAGCTTGATCCGCGCCACCCGCCTCACGACATCGGCGGTGCGACGAATTGCGCAAAGCCATCCCGTTTGGCGAGCTCGGCGAGCCAGCGCGTCAAATGCGGCTGGGCCGGGCGGGTGATGCCTTCGACGCCGAGCCAGCGCCGCGCATAGGCGCCGATCGCGATATCGGCGATGGTGAAGGCATCGCCGTCGATGAAGCGGCGCGTGGCCAGCAGGCGGTCGGCGATGTCCCAGACCTCGGCGGCCGCGTCCGCATCCTGCTGCACCTTGATCATGTCGCGCTCGGCGGGCGCCGTGCGCACGATGCCCCAGAACACCGGGCGGTCGACCGGCTGCACCGTCGACAGCGTCCAGTCGAGCCAGCGGTCGACGCTGGCGCGCAGTTTCGGCGCCTCCGGATAGATCGGCGTGCCGCGCCCATGCGCCAGGCACAGATAGCGCATGATGGAGTTGGACTCCCACAGCACGAAATCGCCCTCGACCAGCGTCGGGATCCGCGCATTGGGGTTCATCGCGAGATATTCGGCCTCGCGGGTCTTGCCGAACGCCATGCCGGCGTCGATGCGCTCGTAGGGAAGGCCGAGCTCGGTCAGGCACCACAGCACCTTCTGGACGTTGACCGAATTGGCACGGCCCCAGATCGTGAGCTTGGTATCCGCCATGTCGTCCTCCCCGCGGCGTTTTTGGTGTCGTCGTTCCGTAGCCCGGATGGAGCGAAGCGCAATCCGAGGCGGTCGTCGTTTGTGGCACGATTCCCGGATTACGCTTCGCTCCATCCGGGCTACGAAGTCACGGCAGGCGGTTGATAGCGGAATTCACTTCGGCGAGCGACGCACGATTATGCCGAACCCCTCATGCAAAAAGCTCCGCCATGGGCGGAGCTTTTCTTTTTGGTACGTGACTGCCTGGCGTCAATGGCCGAAGAACAGCCACAGCAGAATGATCACCGGGATCGGCACGCCCAGCAGCCACAACAAAATTCCGCGTCCCATCGCGTTCTCCTCCAATCGCATTGTCCTGGAGTGAACGCCGGGGGCGGGCGCTGGTTCCTGCCGTGTCAGCCTACCAATGGCCGACATTCGGCATCGAGACCCACGGCTCCGCCGGTGCCTTCGGCTCGCCCTTCTGCAGCAGCTCGATCGAGTGCAGATCGGGCGAGCGGACGAACGCCATGTTGCCGTCGCGCGGCGGACGGTTGATGGTGACGCCGGCCTTCTGCAGCTTCGCGCAGGTCTCGTAGATGTCGTCGACCTCATAGGCGAGATGGCCGAAGAAGCGGTCCTCGCCGTACTTCTCCTCGTCCCAATTGTAGGTGAGCTCGACCAGCGGCGCGCCGCGCGTCGGCGGCTGCTTCTTCAGCGCCTCGAGATCGTCCGCCGAGCACAGGAAGACCAGCGTGAACCGCCCCTTGTCGTTCTCGATCCGCCGCACCTCCTTGAGCCCCAGCGCATCCTGGTAAAACTTCAGCGCGACATCGAGATTGCGCACGCGCAGCATGGTGTGGAGGTATCGCATGGGTGGGGCTCCCTTGAACGGGTGGGGTTTTGCTTTGGGCCGGGACGGCGGGGGAGAGATAGCAGGAAATGGAGGGGAGGGGCAGGGGGCCGCGATTTGAGCAGAAGAGGAAATATGGAGGAATGTGCCTAGAAGTCAGGCGACAACGCTGCTAATGCTCAATCATAAGATGTATTAAAACTCTAACTTGCGAACAGCAGATGGATAAGGCCCAAGCTGAGCGGCGGCTCGATGAGCTTCACAAGTACATCCAGCATATATTTACGCTTTTTATTGGTTGGTTTACGTTTTTCGGAACTGTCAATTTTGCTGCGATGGGCTGGATGGGAGCATCTATGTCGATCACTGGGAACACCTTTAACGGTATCGCCTGGCTAGTGCCCGTCATGTTTATAACGCAGAACATGTGCGGATTGGCCGCGACCTATTTCGTTTGGCGGCACGTCAAGGATTATGATCTCAGAGTCCTCAAGCTAGAAGAGCGGCTCGTCCACGGGAAAGAAATCTACGATCATCCGTCGTCAGTGCCGATCAAGCTCTACACGCAAGTCATGTGGCTAATTGGAGTCGCGCTCGCAGTTATTGCAATCGTATGGGGCGGCGTGTTGAAAATCTTGCTGCATCTATGATTCAAGGAATTACGGTGGCAGTGCTGGACTGTTACCGTGTTTTTGGTCTGCCCTTGTCTCTGGCGCGGTATCCGCGGACAAATACTGGGACGGCGAACATTCGCAGGATGACGGCACTCCGACCGCCGTTGGCACGCTCCAACTCATTTGAACCCTAGCAAAACCAGCCAGGCAATCCAACTAAGCAAGCCCAATATCGTGCCAGTGAAAGCTAGGACGCGAGACGTGCGGCTTTCTAAAAGCCGGTCAATGCGATTGACTACGGAATGACCGGCCGTTTTGAGTTTGCCGCGGAGGGCGAGATCGATAACGTGGCGGAAAAAGTGGACCTTCGTGTTAGTCGATTCATTCATTCGGATGAATTCACGCCGGTTGAAACACTCCGCTTCCTCTTTGCCCTCTAAGAAACCCTTCGGCATTTCGCCTTGAAGGAGCATTAAGTTCTGCATCTGTCTGTGCGGTGCGTAGTCATGGCCGTATCTTTCACGCAGGATATCGTTCAAGTTTAACCGCACCTCGACGGGAATATTCGGTGCGTCCAGCCCGGTGAGCTTACGGTACCGGTGTTCGAGATGCTCAAATCCAAACAGTTGGCCTCGCATGTTCCAATGGATCCAGTGCATCAAGCGACGTTCGCGGGCGAATTTGTAGAACCGCGATAACAGATCCATCTCTATCTCGTCGAGATTTGCGTCAATTTGGTCCTTCGGGATATTCAACAGGTCCGCCGACAGGTGGAAGGCAAAGCTCTGGGTCTGGGCCGTGGGGTAGTGCATGACTACGATGGAGGTGATCCTCGGGGAGTGGCCCTCCAGGTTCTCGTCGAACAACATCTCGCACGAATAGTGTATGATGAAATACTGCGCCGGATTCTTCCGGATTGCCTTAAAAAACGATCTCGCGTCTACCATTAGATCCCCGCCGCTCGCTCGGGTTTGGACTTGAAAATGACCCAGATTCCCCCAGCGCTCATCGGCACGACGGCGCCGATTCTCGACGGTCATTATACCCACGCAGAACTGAACGCTCTCTTCATGCAGGCGGGATTTCCCGGCGATCCGCCCGAGGGAAATAAGACACAAAAATGTCTCTCGTGGTTGCGCCGCGCAAACGCTGAATGCTCGGATCCGCTGGGGTTATTTGGCACGCTGATAGCGGAAATGATGGATGTCGAGCCGACCGCTTGGCGGCTTGAGCAGTATGCCAAAGACGGCGACGCGAGGGAACGGATTAGAACCGTCCTTGAGAAGGAGCAGTTGAGCTACCAGCGCGGGGGGTACATCATTGGAGCGCACCTGAAAGGGCCGTCTAAGTCCCTTGGGGAACGGCTCAACGTCGGCGGTCTTGCCGCGGTCGACCTAGAATATCAGCGGGCTTACAACTTCATAGGATCGGACCCTGGGGCGGCCGTCACCGCAGCCTGTGCGATCGTGGAAGCTGTCTGCAAACACTACCTTGAAACGGAAAATATTCCGCTTCCGAACAAGCAGACCATCGCGCCTTTGTGGACTGAAGTAGCCAAAAATCTGGGCCTTTCGCCAGGCCAAATGGCAGATGACGACCTGAAGCAAATTTTGTCCGGCCTATTCAGCATCGCTGCCGGCGTCGGGGCTCTACGGACTCATGAGGGATCGGCCCACGGGCACGGGAGCAAAAACTACAAAATCGAAGCCCGACACGCTCGGCTCGCCGTCCATGCGGCACACACGATGGCGCTGTTCATACTGGAAACGTGGGAAGCCCGCGGGCGTAAGAAATGAAGACCTACGACGAATTGCTGGATTTATCGGAGTTTGACGCTCAGTCGATGATGACAAAGTACATCCACCACGGCGGCGACATAAACAATTTCGCCACTACGTGGGAATACGTGTCGTTTACTTACAGCTTGGCGTTCGACGAACTCGCACGCAAAGCATATCAGCCGGGTCACCGCGTCAGCAACCTAAGTATTCCGCTTTTCTTCCTAGCGCGTCACTCGATAGAGCTAGCGCTCAAAGGCACGATCATTGAATACGCCAAGACCGATGACGTAGCCGCAAAGACCGATGGTCATGATCTCGTGGCGCTTTGGGACAGGCTGTCAGCCTCGATGGAGAGGTGGGGATGCTCGACGACGGATGATTGGGGTGTGGTTGTCGCGAAGCAGATCGCAGATATTCAGGAAGTTGACCCGCGGGGAGATCGGTTTCGATATCCAACCGATATCAAGGGAAAACGGTTCGAGCTAACTCACGTCGAGCTTGAGGGACTAATTCGGGCGCACAACAGTATCACAACTTATCTGGATGCCTGTACCACTATGCTTACGGAAGGCTATCGGGGATGAGGTGTCACTTTGGAATTACTGGAATCACTAATTGCGATGACGGTGCACTAAATTGACGCCGCTTCGTCGTGATGATGCGGCATGGCTCGTCTTGCTAGTGTCGGGGGGCGGGGGGCTGGAGTGGCAGCGGTATCTCAAAGGTCTGCTGGTTCAGCATGGCTAATTTGGTTCCGGATGTCCGCGAATATAAACTCTGGCGAATACCCTCCCGCCGCGCTTCTTGGCGTCTGCAGACTAGCTAGCTGCAAATACATCAGCCGCGATGCATAGTGGTGGGAAGAAGCCCGGCATGTTGATCTATCTAACGATCAATATCACCATCAACCGTAAGGGTTGACGGTACTTGGGGTCGAGAGATCCCATTTAGGTATTACTTTCGGTTAAAGATTATTTTGAAAGGGCGTCCATCGAGAATTACGGTCACAGTGCTGGACTGCACCCCTGAAGTGAGACACGATAATTACAGCGACAGCGGTGGACTGCAATTCCGCGCAAGCTGTATCGACGTCGGACCCCGTCCGTCAAAACGCGAAGTAAGCCAGCACTGCGATGACCGGAAGAACAGCGACGCCGATCAGGATCAACGGTGCGGGCTCGTTGCCGGTGCGATCGCTCATGTTCATCTCCTGAAAAAGCCCCGCGACGGCGGCGCCACGGGGCTCTCGGTGCCGACACCCGGGGGGAGAATGCCGGCACCGCATCTTCATCGAATTCCGACGTCGCGGACTTGTTCCTAGCGTCGCTGGGTCGAGACCTGGACGGTGCATGGGGTCGCCCGGGTCTGTTGAAGCGCCACTGACCTGACCCAGCCACACGGGTGGGTTCCTCAACAGCGCCTCGGCGGGGCGGCTACTTTTCCAGTCCGGCTTTCTCACGGAGCTTGTCGATCATCTCGGACGCCTCGGCCTTGGTCAGATCCTCCTTGGGGAGGGGCTTATGAGCCTGTTCGGCCAAGGTCTTCAGATAGGATGCCTGGGCGCCGGTCATCGGGTCGTCGCCGGAAACCCAGTCCTTCGGGTCTTTCTGCGTGTTGTCGGCCATGTCGATCTCCTTTTCACTCCAACGTCGGACTGGACTCTTCGTTCCGTTTTTGTTCTCATTAGCCATCGTCACATTGCGGGACTGACCATGCCTGACCTGAACGTCATCCGGGCCGAGATCGAGCGCATGCGCGTGCAGGTCGGGCGGCAGCGAAAGGAGATCCTCAAGCTTCAGCGCGCCGGGATCGGTACGGCTTCGGCTGAGGCTTTGCTCTCCCGCATGGAAGCGAGGATCGAGACGCTCTGCGCCCAGCGGGATGAGCTGAAGGCAGGGCAGCCCGGCCCGGTGAAGGGCAGGGTCCTGGGAGGCCGCAAATGGTAGAGCGCCGGTACTTCACCGACGAGCCCGACTTGTCGCCATTCCTGAAAGCTCTGGACCACGTTCGGCGCCTGGCCACGCGGGAAGGCTGGTGCCGCGCTCATGTCGAAGCGATCATGGTCTCGATCGACCAATATGCGGAAGCGGCGACGGGGAATCGCGAGTATTTCCTGAACAAGCCACATTCAATCGGTGGCAGCAAGAAACGGGATATTCCGTAGGCACGGAGTTTCGGTGACAGTGCACTCAACTTCGCGTCCTCCGAGCCTGGAGCGAGGCGTGAAGCCGATCGAGCACAAACAGGACGTGGGTGAGAGCGAGGCAAAGGACCGCGCGTAATCGTGTGTGGTAGTCCCGATCAGGTGCAGGCGCTGGTGCTTGAACCCGGGCACAGCCGGGTGCGACCAACGGTCATGCTTGAAGCCTTGCTCAGCGCGATCGTGGAGATCCTCCTGAATACCGCAGGCAGCATCATCGCGCGGATATTCGGCGTGGACACCGTCATCGAGATCGCGACCGTCATCATCGGCCTTGGCCTTATCGCGACCGGTTTGACGGCCCATTTTTGGGGACATTGAGGAAAGCCCGGTGACGACGATCATGTTGCTCGCGGTCGCTGCCTGGCTGTTGCTGGAGCGCTTCGGGCCGGGCTCGAACGTCGCCGCCTGGATGAGCATGCTCCTCATCCTCGTTCTCACGGTGCTCGGCGTGATGGATCACGAGGCAAAATCAAACACGCACGGTATGAAGCGGCGGGGCGTCTGCATCCTGGTGTCGACCATCGGCGGCTTCGTCGCGTTCATCGCCTTCATGCTCTCCACTGATTTGATGGAGCCATACCTTCCCCTCGACGGTCCGCTCGACACCTCGGACGGGCCGGTGAAGTATGCGGTGGTCGCAGCCAATGCGGTTGCCATGGTGCTGGGATCGTGGCTGCCGTTGCGGGCCATGCGCCTGTGGCGCGAACACGGATCGCGCTTTTGGCGCGAAGAGCCGCATGACGGTGATAGTTCACTCAATCGACGTTGTCTCCGACGAGGATCTGAGCCGCGACAGGTTCGATCGCACTGAGAACGCCGCGCTTGACGCGTGCGGGAAGACGGGCAAAGCTTGGCGCATTATTGCTGCCGTCCATGCCGACGGTCAGGACAATCGAATTGACCATCAAAGCCATTGGACACCCACCGACAATGCGGTCCGTGTTTCGACGTCGACATTTCCTGTTCTCCGCCTTGCTCCTCTGCACGTTCGGCTCGACGGCCGCGCTTGCGCAATCCGGCAGCGCGGGCGGCAGCATCGGGAACGACGAGAAATCATTGTCGGGCTCGCGCGATGCGCCACGCTCGGTCGAATCCGATCAGCCTTCGCGGCGCGGCAAGCCGGTAGCTGATGAGCCTCGCCGTGCCGCACGCGGCGGCGGTGGCGGCGGTGGCAGCAGCGTGGACGGTGCATGGATCGTGACCTCCGTCGGTTGCGGCGGCACGGGCTCGGGCGCAATCGTGGTCACGAGCGGCCGGATCATCGGCGAAGGTCTCACCGGCTCGGTGAGCGCCAACGGTTCGGCGCGGTCGGTCTTTCAGGCCAATGGATTGACCTCGATCGGTTCGGGACATTTGTCCGGCCGCAGCGGTTCGGGCACTTTCCGCCGCTCCGACGGCTGCAATGGGACCTGGCACGCCCGTCAAACAATAGCTGGAGAATGAACGTGGCGGTTTGGTGCACTGTCGCCGTCATGGCCAGTCCATCACGCTCGAGCCGGGTGAGCTCGGGAACGTCAGCGCCGGTTGAACCTGATCAGCAGGATGCGTTTGTATTGGAGGTTCGATGAAATATCTGCTCGTGATTGCGATTGTCCTTGGGACAGGTCCCGCCCTCGCTCAACAGAAGAAATCCCAGGCCAAGAAGACGTGCACCTATGAGGAATGCGTGTCGGTCAACAAGGCCAGAGGCTGGAGCGGCGGAGAGGTGAGCCGCTGGTGCTCGGCCAATCCCGGCAAATGCGACAACAATTGATCGAAGGCCGCCCTGACCGGCGGCTTTTTCTTTGGAAGCGACGAGAGTCATCCATCGAATGCACCCGCGGCCATAGTTGAACCCCGCCAGGGCCGACACGACTAACCAGCATGAACAAGACCATCCTCATCGCATTGGCGATCGGCGGGCTCATCTCGGCGACGCTTCTCGCCATCGAGCCGGTTACCAACTTCGCTTACCTGTCGCTGGAGTGGCCCGGCATCAGCGCGGCGTATCTGTTCTGGGGCGCGGTCGGCGGCTCCACCGTCCTCGGCATCGCAATTTGCTGGGGCGTGAATGCGCTCAGCTATGGTCTCGGCGCCTTCGTCATTCTCGGCACGTTCAAGCTGCTGCTGATGAACCCCAAGACGTCCTGAAGCGCCTTTGGCCGCATGATGCCGCTTGACTTCATGTTCCCGATTTGTTCTTATGTGGGTCGTCCAGCAAGGAGTGAGCCATGGACAACCGCATCAGTGAAGTCAGGCGAGTGATCAGGGCGTTGCGTGTCAGCATGCGAGAGGCCGAGGCCATCATGCATGAGCAGATCAACCGGGACGAGGATTGCAGCTTCGTGGCGGGAGAGGTCCTCAAGATGAGGACCGTCATGAGCGGCCTTGCTCGGGAGCGGGCTGCGCTCGGCGATACCGACCCCATCATCGTCGCGAGCCTGTTCGTGCCGCGGCGTCGGCCGGCGCCCTCGCGCGCCGCGTGAGCGGACCGATTGCAGTCGGCTATCTCTGTCTTCCACCGTCGACATCGGCGGGACTTGGCTCCGCAGCCGAACGCCAAAAGCCGTCCCTGACATTTGCCAGGAACGGCTTTCGCGCGCTTGATTTTCGGAATCGCGGTCAGTGACCGGTGCCGGGCTTCGTCGTCTTCGGCGGCTTGCCGTCTTCGACGCGGCCTTCGTTGCGGAGGTCACGGCCCTCCTGGGCCTTCTTCTGGCTCTCGGGGGACTTGCCGTGCTCGTACAGCTCTTCCTTGACGTAGCCCGCTGCTTCCTTGGCCTTGCCTTCAACGCTCATGATGATCTCCCTCTCTGATGAAGAGGCAACGCATGCGAGCGGTGAGCGTTCCCATGCCTCTTCGCTGCGGTTCCTGTGCACCGGCGTTGCAGACGTAGGGAACTAAAGTAGACGAAGTGACCGCGCCGGCTTATGGGGCGCGGCGCGGCCGGAAGCACGTCGTGCACGAGTGTGGTCTACTTCATGCGGGCCTTCGTGCCGCCCTGGTCGCTGCCGGGGCCCGAGCCGCCCTGGCCGGATGCATCGGGCCTGACGGTTCCGCTCCGGCTCGTGCCGTCATTGCTCATGCCGGTCGTGCCCGTTGTCGTCGAGCCCCTGTCCATCTTGTTCATGCCGGGCTTCTGCATGTTGTCGGACTGCGGCGCGGGACCGGTCTGGTTCTGCGCGAAGGCGGCGCCGCACATCAGGCCGAGTGCGGCGGTCGCAATGATCAACTTCTTCATCTCAAACTCCTGGTTGGTTGCGTGGACCAACCGGAGCGCAGACGTGACGTTCCTAAACGGGGACGTGCGAGAGAAGAATCTAGGCCGCCATGCGCTGTTCGGCAGGCGCCGTCAGAAGCTTGAGCGCTTGTGCGTGTTGCAGGTCGGGAACTGCGATCGCGGTGTGGCTGTACATCGCATGGGTGCGCGACGTCGCGATCCTGTCCAGCACCTCTTTGCCCTTGATGACGTGAAGGCCCATGCCCTCCTGCGAGGGAAAGATCGCAAGCACGACGTCATAGGCGGCGATGACGGCGCGCAGCGCTTCCGCCTTGTCCTCGGCAAGGTCGACGAACACGCGAACATCCGCTGCGAGTTCACGCAGCTCGTTAAAATCCAGCACTGTCAGGATACTCCAACGCAACGATACTGAGGCGAGCTTGGCGGGGTTGGGTTACTGAAGTCTGAACAGCGCAGCTCCAGTCACAAGTTTCACGGTGAGGTGACGGGATGGGCGAGGGCGCGCGTGCACCCGTCAATTCCGCGGCCAACTCAAGCCCGATCGCTGCTGCGGCCTGGGGATAAATGAGCGGAACCCGCGCTGGCCGCGGCTTGTGTTTTGGGCCTCGATGGGTTCTAAGCCCCGTGACTTCATGACAGCAGGCATGAATCGGCGGTGCGCTGCGTGGTTCAGCCGCGTCCTGAGCAGAATTTGCTCGCTGGCACAAAAGGATTCCAGACATGGCGAAGATGACGAAGACACAATTGATCGAGGCGATTGCCGAGGGCACGCAGCTCGCGAAGAACGACGTGAAGTCGGTCATCGAGTACATGGCGACGGTCGGCTACAAGGAGCTCAACGAATCCGGCGAGTTCGTTATTCCCGGTTTCGTGAAGATGTCGGTCGTGAACAAGCCGGCCACCGAAGCCCGCATGGGCATCAATCCCTTCACCAAGGAGCCGATGCAGTTCGCGGCCAAGCCCGCCAGCAAGTCGGTGAAGGCCTCGCCGCTGAAGGTCGCCAAGGACGCGGTCTGACAAGGACGCGGTCTGATCCAGACCATCGCGCGCTTTTGTGTTGAGCGTGCCAAACCCCGTTCCGATCGCTTCGGAGCGGGGTTTTTGCGTTGGCCTGCCAAAAGCGAAAACCCCGCCTGGGGGGAGCGGGGCTTTCCGATGGGGGGATCCTTTTGATGGGGAAGCTTTGGGGGAAGCTTCAACAATGAGACGCGCCGGACTCGAAAAGGTTCATCGCGGTCTCGGACAAGAGAAAACCCCGCGCTCGCGCACGGGGCTTTCCAAACTGACGGCGATGTGATTTCAGCGCCTGGCCGTCAGCCGTGGCTCTAACTTAAGGTTGAAGATCCAAAAAGCAACCGCGCCGCGGTGACGGAGTATGTTCGTCCACCGGCGGCGCTGCCAGATTGACTGGGCGCTGAAATCCCCAGCCACCATGAGTCCGTGCGCAGCCCAAAAGGTTCAAGACGATTTGCCCTGAAATCGTGCGCTGGGGGCTGGACTTTTTGTTCTCACTTTGTTCCTATGGGTCATCCCGGAGGTGACTCATGACTATCGAGAAACAGCGCGAAGTGATCAGGCTCTGGAACGAGCTCAGGAAGGTCGAAGGGCCGGCCGCCGAAGAGCTGCGCATCCAGATTCTGGAATGCTTTTCCGAGAAGGGCAAAGCGAAGAAGGCGGCTTGACGGGCGGCCGGCGAAGATCGGTGGCACGCGGCAACGGCGGGCGCGATGTTGTTTGGAGTGCGCGCCCGCCGCTTCGCTTCAGCGGAGCGGCATGGTCGATCGGGAGGCGGTCGTCGTGCGCGCCCTTGCAGCCCCGCATGTGTTTGTCCGTGAGAGCTTAGGAACCAACGTCGTCCATCCGCGTTCGCGCAGCATGACATGCCCGCAATGCACGCGCCCGATGACGGCCAGCTCGATCAACAGTTTTCGATGTGACCCGTGCCGCGAGATCGTCATCGTGTCCGCGGTCGTCTCGAAATTCCTGCCGCCGGAGAAATTCGTGCCGCCGAAAATGTCTGCTGCCGGCGAGACGCGCGCGCATCTTCACCCATCATTAGGACTCGCTGCGCGCTGATTTTCCCGACTCCGATTCGTTCCTTGTGAACGAAATGGAGTCGTATGCAGAACAGGCCGTGGCTTCTGTGTCGATGCGGGACATCGGCGCGGCATCCGTAAGTCCACGCACGGCCCCGCTCTCCGGTCGTCGTTACCCAAACTGCCGCCGCGACGATCGCGCTCCGACGGTGCGATGTGATCACGCGCGTGGTCCGATCTCCGCCTTCGTTTGCATGCAAATGATTTGTTAACAGATGCGCCGCGCCGATTTCGTCGATTCCGATTCGTTCTTTTGGAACGAAAGGCGGGCGAAGCTGGAACAAAGCCGGCCGGCGAACGCCGTCACCGCCGTATCACGCCGGCCATCGCAGCCTCAGCTTTCGCGGCATGCCGAAGCGGCGCGCCGGGATCCAAATTCCTAACCAAAGCCTGCACGGAAGCCGCTAACCCTATTCGGTTAGGTTAAAAGCCCAATCGTGTTGCGCGGGCTGCCGCCTGGCGTAGGTGTTCTTGCAACGACAAGAACGACTTTGCCAAGAAGCAGCTTTTGCCATGACACCTTTTTCAGAACTGTCCTTTTACCAAGGCGATCGCCACACCTACCGGCGGGTCGCCGTGGTCGGCACGCTTTTCTGTCTCGCTTTCGTGGTGATCAGCTTCTCGCTGCGGCCGCAAGCAGAGGACACGCGTGTCGCGGTCAAGGCGGACCGGCTGGTTCGCACGGCCGGCCAGGCGCCGCACGCCAATTAAGACTCCTCGCCGCAGATCCGACTGGCCGCGGACTCATCAGCTTGCGACGCGCCACGGCTCGCGAGCGCGACGAAGCCGGCATAGCCGGACAGGTTGAGCAGAACTTCGAGCCAGGCAGGCATCGCGGATCTTCCTTGCACGTCTTCCTTGCATCACGGACGCATTCAACGTGCGTGCGCGGCAGCCGTTCCGGAGCGTCGGAGAGTTCCCATCTGATTGCAGGCCGCGGCGTCACAGCGGCGAGGAGGGATCGAGCCGGCGGCCGAGGGCGGCGACGGAGTTGCTCGACGGCGCCTCCTTGAGGAACTCGGCGATGGCCTGCGCCAGCTCGCCATCGCTCATCGGCGTCGGCGGCGGGCGCAGCGCGCCGACACCAAAATTGCGAACGATCTCGTCGTAATGCGCATCGTCAGATTTGGGCACGAGCCGGCGGATTCGTGCCAGCAGAGCGGATATCGGCAATCTTTCCTCCTCGCGTCTTCCGCCCCGTTGGCAGCCATCGATGCTTGCTGCCATTTGCTTTGGCGAAACTGAAAACCCCGCCAGCATCGCGGAGGATGCTGGCGGGGCTTTGCGTGCTGTCACCTCTACCGGATAGCGGAGGCTCCGCACTCGCAAGTCCAATCCGGCCGGCGCGCTTTCGTTCCATCGACCCGTGACTTTTTTTGAAGGCCTGCGGTTCCATTCCGCGCGCAACCATCGCAGGCGAGGGGCGTTGTCTCGCCAGATGTGAAGGAGGAGAGTCATGAAGAAGACACTCGCTGTTCTGGCCACAATCGCCGCCGTCGGCGTGACCGCGGTTGCGGCACCTGCGCCGGCCGAGGCGCGCGGTCGCGGCATCGGCCCGGGCCTGGCATTTGGCCTTGCTGCCGGCGCGATCACGGCGGGCGCGATCGCCGCGTCGCATCCGTACGGCTATTACGGCCCGGGCTACGGCTACTATGACGGCCCCGGCTATTATTACGGACCCGGGCCCTACGCTTATTACGGTGGCGGGCCGTACTACCGGCACCATTACTACCGTCACTGGTAAGCATTGGCCAAACGAAAAGCCCGGAGCGTTGCTCCGGGCTTTTTTCGTGCGGGCCGATCGGACCTGTCTTACGGCCAGAGCGAGGGCCGTTCCACCTTGCGGGCATTGTCCAGTGTCGACACGAAATACTCTTCGCGCTCGCGCTTGAATTTTTCCTGCGTCGCACGAAAAGCGGCGACACGGGCGGCGATCTCTTCGCGTTCGCGGATCTTGCGTTCCTCGTCTTCGGTCATCTCAAATCCCCTCTACACCTGAGTATGTGTCCACATTTGAACTCAAGCACTGCCGCCGCAATCACGTTGAGTCGCGTCAACACATGCATTGGCGCTTCTGATTGGGGCGTCAATGGGGAGGAGGCATTGCAGGATTGTGATAAGCGAAGATCGGAAAAAATTGCCGACATTGTCTTGCTTCGCATTCTCGTGGCGGTGGATAAGAGCGTCAACAATCTTGCCGCTTGCGCGCGACGCAGCTAGCGCGCGATTCAGATCGGGAGGCCGCCCATGATTGCATCGGATCTGCGCAGCGGCGTCGAGCGTCTCGGCGACATGATCGCGGAAGCCAGGACGATCGTGCCGTTCACCGGCGCCGGCATCTCGACCGAATGCGGCATCCCTGACTTCCGCTCGCCGGGTGGAATTTGGACGCGCTACCGGCCGATCGAGTTCGGCGAGTTCGTCGCCAGCCAGGAAGCGCGCGACGAATCCTGGCGCCGCCGCTTTGCGATGGAGGAGGTATTTGCGGCGGCAAAGCCCGGCCGCGGCCATCGCGCGCTGGCATCGCTCTACCGCGCCGGCAAGATTCCAGCGATCATCACCCAGAACATCGACAATCTGCACCAAGCCTCGGGCTTTGCCGCCGAGCACGTAATTGAACTTCATGGGAATACAACTTACGCGAAGTGCATCGGATGTGGGCAGGCCTATCCGCTCGACTGGGTGAAGCGCCGCTTCGACGCAGACGGCGCCGCGCCGAACTGCACTGTGTGCGACGAGCCGGTGAAGACTGCGACGATTTCATTCGGTCAGATGATGCCGGAGGAGGAAATGCAGCGCGCAACCGAGCTGTCGCAGCATTGCGACCTCTTCATCGCGATCGGTTCCTCGCTCGTGGTGTGGCCCGCGGCGGGATTTCCGATGATGGCGAAGAACGCAGGTGCACGTTTGGTGATCATCAATCGCGAGCCGACCGAGCAGGACGACATCGCCGATCTCGTCATCCGCCACGACATCGGCGAAACGCTCGGACCCTTTGTCGGCAATTGAGGCGTTAATTTGATTCGCGGCTGTGCAAGCTGTTCATAGGTTCCGACGAATCTCTTTTTTGTCTATGCCTCGCAACCGGGAGTGTTATCTTTTGAGTCGAAAGATTCGCGTCGCGTCGAAGTGAGAACATTCTCTTAAGACGCGTGATTCGAGCGCCGCCAATGTGGCGGGTTGCATGGCAGTGTGGGGTCCGGGGTTATGGGGTCGTCGGACGGATTTGAGTCCAAGAAGGTCGGAGTTCCCGCAGTCGGCGAACACGGCGGCGGTCGCGATAGCGCGCTCAGTCCCTTCACCGGGCTGGGGGAGGGCAGCGCCAACCTCGTCGAGGTTCACGGCGTCATCAAATGGTTCGACGCCTCAAAGGGCTACGGCTTCATCGTTCCCGACAATGGCTGGCCCGACGTGCTCCTGCACGTTACCGTGCTTAGGCGCGACGGCTTCCAGACCGCGTACGAGGGGGCCCGCATCGTCGTCGAGTGCATCCAGCGCGCCAAGGGGTACCAGGCCTTCCGCGTGGTCTCGATGGACGAGTCGACCGCGATCCATCCGGCCCAGATGCTGCCGCCGCGCACCCACGTCACGGTCACCCCGACCAGCGGGCTGGAGCGGGCCCAGGTCAAATGGTTCAACCGGCTGCGCGGCTTCGGCTTCCTGACCTGCGGCGAGGGCACCCCCGACATCTTCGTGCACATGGAGACCCTGCGCCGCTTCGGCATGACCGAGCTGCGCCCCGGCCAGTATGTGCTGGTCCGCTTCGGGCCGGGCTCCAAGGGCATGATGGCAGCCGAGATCCATCCCGAGACCGGATCGCCGGGCCTGCAGTCGCACTAGCGGCTCTCCAAATCCCGCAATCGTGAGCAGTGGCGCGCCGGCCAGCCAGCGCGCCACTGGCTTTTCCGGCAGTCGCCGCGTAGGACTGTTTCGTTCCCACGCCTCGAGTGCCCCCAATGGATTTCAATCGATCGGCCGCCTGGTGCTTTGCCCGGAGCTGGCTTGCCGCCGTCCTCGTCATTGCCGGCCTGACCGTTGCCAGCGCGCCCGTCGGCGCCGCCAACTTCCAGCCGCTCGAGATCGTCACGAAAAACGGCGTGCAGGTGTTTTCGGTGGAGATCGCGACCACGGAGGAGGAGAAGCAGACCGGCCTGATGTACCGGAAGGAGCTCGCGGACGGCAAAGGCATGCTGTTCGACTTCAATCCCGAGCAGGAGGTGTCGATGTGGATGAAGAACACCTATGTCTCGCTCGACATGATCTTCATCCGTGCCGACGGCCGTATCCTGCGCATCGCGGAAAATACCGAGCCGATGTCGACCAAGATCATCTCGTCCAAGGGGCCGGCGCGGGCCGTCCTCGAGGTGGTGGCGGGCACGGCGCAGAAATACGGTATCCGCCCCGGCGACCGCGTCGGCCACCCGCTGTTCGGCAGCAAATAAGCCGGTTTGGCCGGAACACGGCCCTTTCGTCGACCTTTTGGAAGGTTTTCCGGCGAGCTGGAGGAGCTTGCTGGCGCCTTTGGAAGCGTGTATCGACGGGGCTCGCCGGACATTCGGGGTATAGCGCAGCCTGGTAGCGCGGCAGTTTTGGGTACTGCAGGTCGTTGGTTCGAATCCAGCTGCCCCGACCAGTCCCGACGTTGATTCTCCTGCACTTTCCACCTGCGATTCTGACGCGATTCCGACACGCGGTTCTCACGCCGTTCCGTCATCATCGCCGCCAGACCACTCCCGCGACATCCTGTCCCGCACACAACCTCCGCGTCAGCCTCGCGTGCCAATGTCCGCGCGCGTGCAACGGGGGATGTCAGGACATGTTAAGAGCTCTATGCAGTGCGGCGATTGTCGCTTTGTCTGCGACGACGGTGTCAGCTGCTGATTATGCGCTAGCGTCTGTTGCACCTCCGGTCACCTTCAACTGGACCGGCTGCTATGCCGGCGTCCATCTCGGCGGCGCCGCGAGCGACGATCGCACGATCAACAGCGCCGGCGGGACCGTCGATTTCGGCGCGGCCGGAATCGTCGGCGGCGGACAGATCGGCTGCGACCATCAATTCGCATCCAACTGGGTCGTAGGTGCCGAAGGCCGCGCCGCAGGAACGAGCTTGTCGAGCCATCACGGCAGCAGCGTCAGATTTCCCGCGCTCGGCAACATCGCAGCGCCGTCGCAGTTCGGTCTCAAGAACGATTTTCTGGCCTCGATCACCGGACGCGTCGGCTATGCCTATGGCCCCGGCTGGCTGTTCTATGCGCGGGGCGGCGTCGCCTGGACGCACGAGAAGGTCGATGATGCCTATATCCATCCGGCCACGGGTTCTGCAAGCGATCCCAGCGCGTCGGTGATGCGGACCGGCTGGACATTGGGCGTCGGCGTAGAGTGGGCGTTTGCGCAAAACTGGTCGGCCAATGTCGAATACAATTACCACGACTTCGGCACCAAGGGTCCGATCCAGCTGATCAGTCCTGCCGACAGCATCACCGTGGCCCATCTCAAGGACACGATCCATGCTGCGACGATCGGTGTGAACTACCACTATTGATGTGATCGGAGATGGCCGGGACGCGGAAATATCCGGCAATCGAATTTCCACGCCGGTCCCCGCCTGCTTTGCAGGCCTGAGGCGTTGAAGGGGAGAATGGGGCGCGCAACCGTCGCTGCGCCCCTTGGCTCCTTCAGGCGAGGTCTTCATGTCGATCAGTGCGATTGCGTCAACCAGTGCGGCGGCGACAACCCCCGCATTGTCCGCCAGCTCGTCGTCGTCCGCGACATCAGCGACGTCGTCAACGTCCTCGACATCGGCAACGTCCTCGACGTCGGCGACATCGTCCTCGCAGTCGGCGGGCGGCAGCTCGGGCTCGGGCGGTAGTGGCTCGGCCAAGACCGTCGTCAGCGAGGTCTCCATCACGGTCGACGGCATCACCACCACGACGATCACCTATTCCGACGGCACGACGGAGGTAGAGAAGTCGGGGAGCGCGCAAAGCAGCCAAGGCAGCCAGGGCAGCCAGGCGGGGCAGACCTACAACGCGCAGGGCTCACTCGGCACCAATGGCCAGATCGCTTCCAGCGCCAGTGCGAGCGCCGGCGTCTAGCAGCATGGCGGAGCGGACAGGCGGCCTATTGCGTCCCGGGACGTTCGCGTGAACCCGACCGGAGCGCCGCCAAAGCCTTGGCGCTCATTCCCCGCATGACGCCACTTCTGCGCGATGTTTCAAGGCATTGACGCCGTTCGACCGGCGCAGAATTCGCAAAGATTCATCGAACCTTTGGCTGTCGCCATCGACATATGAGTGTTGGGGATTTCAGCGCCCAATACCTAAACGGACGCCGCCAAGCGATGATATTCCGCTTGCGCGGCGTTGCGCTTTTGAGGCCCGATGTCTCGGATCCGCCGGTCAGCTCGATGCGTGCCAGCCGGGCGGAAACGGAATGAACGGCCACGCCACCTGGTTGTCGTTGGCGGGCTTCGGCGGCTCCTGGAGGGACGTCCTGATCAGCGGAGCAGGCGGCTTCGATCGCACCGCCAGGCGCAAACATGCATATTGCAAATTCATTGATGGTCGCCCCGGTCAGTAAGTCTTTTTCAAATCCAGTTCTTTGAAATCAACGTCAGTTCAAAATTGCGACGCGTCGAAAGCGGCGCACTCGCTTTCAATCGCGCGTGCACCCTAGAGAAATTGGCGCCGGTCTTCAACCGGTCCGGCGGCCTGCATGTGAGAAGTAAGGTTGACCGGTTAGGTTAAGGGCGAGCGGTTGTTGCAGCCGCCTTCGTGATCGTTATCAGATCGGCGCCGGTTCGCGATGGGCTGCCTGAATTCCGTGCTCGCACATGAGCACAGTTCGTCGCGGCGCTCATATCCTGTGAGTTCTGCGTCATGTCTTTCGATCGCAACGTCAAGACCGTCAGTCCGACATCGAACTGGACCGAGATCTGGCACCTCTGGACCGTGATCGTGCCGCGCCGCTCGATCAACGGGCAGTTCGTGGTCGGCAAGGTCTGGCGCCGCCACGATGGCCGGGACTGGATCTACAAGAAGTTCACCGAGTACGACACCGAGGCGGCCTGAGGGCCGCCTTCGGTCTCAACTCGAGTGCCGCTCGCCGGTCGCCGATCCAGGTGCCTGGATGCGCGGAAGCGGCATTTTGAAGTGACGTTTCGCGTAGGCGACGATTTCGTTGTCGGATGGATGGTCGGCCGCTTCCACGGCGGCAATCCGCTTGGCCGTCTCGGGTGCATGCGCACGGATGTAAGTGACGAGCTCGGCTTTCGCGCTCGCCGGACCGATGATCAGGACTTCGCCGGCATCGGCGAGAGCTTTGGTGACTTCGCCGTAGAAGGCCTTGTCGGGCGCAGCATTGCCGCTCCCGATCGCGTTGGCCTTGTGATGAAGATGGCGGGTCGCCAAGTGCGGATGCAGCGTGATTTCATCGGATCCGCTCAAGCCGAGATGGAAGATTCGGGCCTGTGAGTGGTCGATCCAGACCACGGCATGGAAATGGGAGGGCATCTGTTTTGACCTTGTCCGGGAATTAGTCGCGAACGCCCATGAGGCAACGCGAGTCGCGGCGACACTAGGTCGGCCGCGGCCGGCCTTGGTTGACGCAGGTCAATCCGGGCGTGCTCGAGCAGCAAACCGCGTCGGAACGCCCGGCGGAGCAGCCTCGTTCAAGCGGCTTTGGCAGGCGCGCTTGCGGCCGGCTTGGCCGGCGGCGGCTTCAGCGGCTTGTCCTGCTTCTTCGACCAGGAGATGTAATAGGCCACCGTCGTCATGATCGCGATGCCGGCGATGCTGACGAAGAGCTGCGCGAACAGCGAGCCCGAGCTCATCGACAGCTCGAAATGGCCGACGAAAGACAGGAACACGCCGACGCAGAACACCGCAAGCGACTGCTGCCCGCAGACGATGAGCGGATCGAAGATCTTCCACTCGAGACCCGGCCACTCCTTCGGCACGAAGCGGATTACCAGGATCACGATCACGACGAAATGGATGAAGCGGTACGGCGCGAGGTTGGTCTTGTCGTTGGGATTGAAGGCTGAGAATAGCCATTCCGGGAACATGCCGCCGAGCGTCGGGAAGCGCCCGGCCATGGTCATGACCAGCGCGAAGGCGAGATAGGCGAGGCAGACCCACAGCGTGACGGGCGAATTGATCAGTGTCATCGAGCGCCGCGCCCCGCCCATCGCGCACCAGGCGCCGAACACGAACAGCACCTGCCAGGCATAGGGGTTGAAGTACCACTGGCCGGCCGGATAGGCGGTCAGGTTCAGGCCGTAATGGCGCGCGGCGAGCCACAGCACGATCGACAGCGCCATGGTCAGATCGGGCTTGCGCAGCATGAACCACAGCACCGGCGGGAACAGGCCCATCAGCACGATGTAGAGCGGCAGCACGTCGAGATTGAGCGGCTTGAAGCGCAGGAACAGGCCCTGGCGCAGCGTCTCGGTGGCGTTGTCGACGAGGCCGGCGACGTTGAACTCGTTGATCATCTCGGAATCGCCGAAGCGCAGCGCCAGATAGCTGATCGAGGCGATGTAGATCACGAACAGGATGATGTGGGCGACATAGAGCTGCCAGACCCGCTTGGTCAGGCGGGTGGCGCCGACGATGAAGCCGCGCTCGAGCATCATCCGCGCATAGACGAAGGAGGCGGTGTAGCCGGAGATGAAGACGAACAGGTCGGCGGCGTCCGAGAAGCCGTAATTGCGCGTCGTGATCCAGTTCACGACGTTGTCAGGGATGTGGTCGAGGAAGATCGCCCAGTTGGCGACGCCGCGAAACAGGTCGAGCCTGAGGTCGCGGCCTTTCTCGGGGAGCGTTGCGCTGACGTTCAGGAAGGCCATGCGAGGTGGGCTTTCGAAGGAGACGGACCATTCAGGGGCGGCGAGGCGGGGCGCCGGGCAGGATCCCCGGGCGGATGGCGGGTACGCAATTGTCACGGTGCAGCATAATGACTATACCCGTCGACGAAGCATCCGGGGGCCCGGAATCACCGATCAGTTCCCGAAAGGTGTCTCTATACTATGCCCGCGGTTTGCTCCAACTGCTACCGTGACGCATCGAATTCGAACGAAAAGACGAGGCCCGGACCACCCATGACCGCACGCATTTTCAAGCCCGCCAAGAACGCGATGCAATCCGGCCGGTCCAAGACCGAAGAATGGCAGCTCGACTACGAGCCGGAGCAGCCGCGCTCGGTCGAGCCGCTGATGGGCTGGACCTCGTCCGGCGACATGAAGCAGCAGATCACGCTGCGCTTCCACAGCAAGGAAGAAGCCGTGGCCTATTGCGAGCGCAAGGGCATCGTCTACCAGGTGATCGAGCCCCAGGATTCGATCCGCCGTCCGGTCGCCTATGCCGATAATTTCTCGTTCCGCCGCGGCGAGCCCTGGACGCATTGAGGGGCGGCCACCCACGCCGAACTCGTGGTGCCGGGACAAGCCCGGCCACGACGCTGGGAGGCACCAGCTCTCTAAGCCCTTGGCACTGAGCCCTTGGCACCGATTTCGCCGCGTGCTTCGCTGGCCCGCATGACACGACCATGACGGGGTGGGGAATGGCCGGGCGTGACCAGCTCGACGGCGTCGATCTGAAAATTCTCTCCGAGCTCCAGCAGGACGGGCGCATCCGCAACAACGAGCTGGCGCTGCGCGTCGGCGTGTCCGCGCCGAACTGCCTGCGTCGGCTGAAATCGCTGTTCAGCCGCGGGGTGATCCGGGCGGTGCGGGCCATCATCGACGAGCGGCTGCTCGGCTATGAGGTGGTGTCGTTCGTCTCGATCCAGCTCGGCAGCCAGGCCCAGCCGGTGCTTGAGGCGTTCGAGAGCTCGATCGCAGCGATCCCGCGGATCCAGCAGTGCTGGCGAATTTCGGGCGACACCGATTATCTCCTGAAGTGCGTTGGGCCGAGCGTCGAGAGCATGCGCCAGCAGCTTCTGCATTTCGCCGCCATGCCCAACGTGAAGAACGTCCGCAGCTTCCCGGTGCTTGGGGTCGCCAAGGACGTGCCGTTGCCGTTGCGGGAAGATGCGGTGGCGTCGGCAGGATAGGGCCAACTTCTTTGCCGGCTTTACCGATAGCGGCCGCGAAATTCGCGCGGGGAGGCGCCGGTCCAACTGCGGAAGGCGCGGGAGAAACTCTTCTCGTTGCGGAAGCCGGCGATCTCCGCGATGCGCTTGATCGGGGTGCGGCCGCGCATCAGCTCCTGTTTGGCCAGCTCGAACTTGGCCTCTTCCTTGAGATCGCGCAGCGAGGTCGCTTCCTCGCGCAGGCGCCGGTGCATGGTGCGCGTTGAAAGTGCGAGCTCGCTTGCGACGTCCTCCGCGCCGAGACTGCGCCCGCGCGCCTCGCGCAGCACCCGGCGGACGCGCTCGACCAGCAGCCGGTCGCGCCGGTAGGGCAGCACGGTCAGCCGCAACGCGCCCTTGAGCATGCTGTCGAGATCGGCCGGGCTGCGCGTCAGCGGCAGCGACAGATAATGCTTATCGAAGGTGATCGACGCATGGTCCGCATCGAAGCGCAGGTTGCGGCAAAAGATGGTCGGGTAGACCGAGACGTGGCCGGGCTCGGAATGGGGGAATTCGGCGCTGCGCAGCGCGATCCTGGAATCCACCGCCCAGCAGGAGAAGCCGAGCACGTAGCGGAGCAGGGTGACCAAACAGAATTCGCGTAACGGCCCGAGGTCGCGCAGCTCGCGGATCGACACGGTCGCGGTCTCCTCACCGAGCGCGAGATCGAGCCGCACGTCCTCGGTGAGCAGGCGGTGATGCCGGCACCAGCGTTTCAGCGCGACTTCGAGCGTCGGGGCGGTGATCGAGGCGCGGCACAGCATGCCGTAACTGCCCCATGGCAGCCGGCGCGAGAACCAGCCGAGTGCCTCGTCGTCGAGCTCGCGCATGGCGTGGCCCGCCAGGGCTTCGAACTGGGCGGCCGTGATCCGACCGTCCGGAGAATTGACAAGGTCCATCGCGACCTGGCCCCGGCTCAGCGCCTCCTGGGGATCGCGGCCGTATCGCGCATAGGCCGCCACCACGCCGCGGACGAAGGCGGCGGGGGTCATTGCGCGGCGCGGGAGCGCGGTTGCGATCTGGAAAGGCATTGGTTTCCCTTCCGGAAATCCTCGCCAAGTTTGGCGGAAAATGCAACCTTTTCGACTGCAAGAGGGCCGCGACCGCGCTAGGTTCGGAGCCCAAAAGATGGAGGAATCGCCTTGAACATCCCGAGCATCGACTTCGATCTGGGCGAAGACATCGGCATGCTGCGCGACACGATCCGCGCCTTCGTGGAGGCGGAGGTCGCCCCGCGCGCGGCCGAGATCGAGAAGGCCAATCTGTTCCCGGCGGACCTCTGGAAGCGCTTTGGCGATCTCGGCCTGCTCGGCATGACTGCGCCGGAGCAATATGGCGGCTCCAACATGGGTTATCTCGCCCATATCGTCGCCATGGAGGAGATTTCGCGCGGGTCCGCGGCCGTCGCTCTGTCCTACGGTGCCCATTCCAACCTCTGCGTCAACCAGATCCGCCGCAACGGCAATGACGCCCAGCGCCAGCGCTATCTGCCAAAGCTGATCTCCGGCGAGTATGTCGGCGCGCTCGCGATGTCCGAGCCCGGCGCCGGCTCCGACGTCGTCTCGATGAAGCTGCGCGCCGACAAGCGCGGCGACCGCTATGTGCTGAACGGCTCCAAGATGTGGATCACCAATGGCGGCGATGCCGACGTGCTGGTGGTCTACGCCAAGACCGATCCGGAGGCCGGCCCGCGCGGCATGACCGCGTTCCTGATCGAGAAAGGTTTCAAGGGCTTCACCCACGGCCAGCATCTCGACAAGCTCGGGATGCGCGGCTCCAACACCTATCCGCTGTTCTTCGACGAGTGCGAGGTGCCCGAGGAGAACGTGATGGGCAAGGTCGGCGAGGGCGTCAAGGTGCTGATGTCTGGCCTCGACTACGAGCGCGCGGTGCTGTCGGGCGGGCCGCTCGGCATCATGGCGGCCTGCATGGACGCGGTGGTGCCCTACATGCACGAGCGCAAGCAGTTCGGCCAGCCGATCGGCGACTTTCAGCTGATGCAGGGCAAGCTCGCCGACATGTACGCGACCTGGCAGGCCACGCGCGCCTATGTCTACGCGGTCGGGCGCGCCTGCGATCGTGCCGACCACGCCCGCAGCTTACGCAAGGATGCGGCGGCTGCGATCCTCTATTCCGCGGAAAAGGCGACCTGGATGGCCGGCGAGGCGATCCAGGCGCTCGGCGGCGTCGGCTACACCTCCGAATTCCCGGTCGGCCGGCTCTGGCGCGACGCCAAGCTCTATGAGATCGGGGCGGGCACGTCGGAAGTGCGCCGCATGCTGATCGGCCGTGAGCTGATGTCGGAAACCGCTTAAGCCATCACGTAACCACGTCACCAGAAACGCGGGACCTCAATGCCGCTTCATTCCAGCATCGACCCATCATCGTCTGATTTTGCGCGCAATGCCGACGCCATGCGCGCGCTCGTCGCGGATCTGCGCGAAAAGCTTGCCCAGGTCGCCGGCGGCGGCGGCGAGGCCTCCCGCAACCGCCACACCTCGCGCGGCAAGATGCTGGCGCGCCAGCGCGTCGACCTGCTGGTCGATCCCGGCACCTCGTTCCTGGAGCTGTCGCCGCTCGCGGCCTACGGCCTCTATGGCGGCGATGTGCATTCGGCGAGCGTCGTCACCGGCATCGGGCGCATTGCGGGCCGCGAATGCGTTGTTGTCGCCAACGACGCCACCATCAAGGGCGGCACCTATTACCCCATGACCGTGAAAAAGCATCTGCGCGCGCAGGACGTGGCGCGGCAGAACAATCTTCCTTGCGTCTACATGGTCGATTCCGGCGGCGCCTTCCTGCCAATGCAGGACGAGATCTTCCCGGACGAGCGCCATTTCGGCCGCATCTTCTACAACCAGGCGCAGATGTCTTCGCAAGGAATCCCGCAGATCGCGATCGTGATGGGCTCCTGCACCGCCGGCGGCGCCTATGTCCCCGCAATGTCGGACGAGAGCATTATCGTGCGTAATCAAGGCACCATCTTCCTGGGCGGCCCGCCGCTGGTGAAGGCCGCGACCGGCGAGGTCGTGACCGCCGAGGAGCTCGGCGGCGCTGACGTGCATTCGCGCCAATCGGGCGTGACCGATCACTATGCGCAGAACGACGCCCACGCGATCGGCATCGCCCGCCGCATCGTCGGCACGCTGAAGCCCTCCACGCGGTCGAACCTCAACATGCATCCGCCGCGCGATCCGCTGTTCGCGGCGGAGGAGATCTACGGCGTTGTGCCGGTCGACGGCCGCAAGCCCTTTGACGTGCGCGACATCATTGCGCGCGTGGTTGACGGCTCGGAATTCGACGAGTTCAAGAAACTCTACGGCACGACGCTGGTGTGCGGCTTCGCCCATATCTGGGGCTATCCGGTCGGCATCATCGCCAATAACGGCATTCTGTTCAGCGAGAGCTCGCTGAAGGGCGCGCATTTCATCGAGCTGTGCTGCCAGCGCGGCATTCCGCTGGTGTTCTTGCAGAACATCACCGGCTTCATGGTCGGCAAGAAATACGAGGCGGGCGGCATTGCGCGCGATGGTGCGAAACTGGTGACGGCCGTGGCGACCGCCTCGGTGCCGAAATTCACTGTCGTGATCGGCGGCTCCTATGGCGCCGGCAATTACGGCATGTGCGGTCGTGCCTATTCGCCGCGCTTCCTGTGGATGTGGCCGAATGCGCGCATCTCGGTGATGGGCGGCGAGCAGGCCTCGATGGTGCTGAGCCAGGTCCGCCGCGACAATATCGAGGCCAGGGGCGACAGCTGGTCGAAAGAGGAAGAGGATAAATTCCGCAAGCCGATCCGCGACCAATATGAGAGCCAGGGCCACCCATATTACGCGACCGCACGCCTGTGGGACGACGGCGTGATCGACCCCGCCGACACGCGCCTCGTGCTCGGCCTCGGCCTCTCGGCGGCGTCGAATGCGCCGATCGAGCCGACGAAGTTCGGCCTGTTCAGGATGTGATGCGATGGACCGTACAAAACTCTACCGCCGTTTTCGCACCCTCCTGATCGCCAACCGCGGCGAGATCGCCTGCCGTGTCATCCGCACCGCCCGCGCCATGGGCCTGCGTACCGTCGCGGTCTGTTCCGAGGCCGATGGTGACGCGATGCATGTCGCGCTCGCGGACGAGGCCGTGCTGCTCGGGCCGGCGCGCGCCCGCGACAGCTATCTGAATGTAGAGCGGCTGATCGAGGCCGCTAAGAAGACGGGTGCCGAGGCCGTGCATCCCGGCTACGGCTTTCTGTCGGAGAACGCGGAGTTCGCGCAGGCCTGTTACGACGCAGGCCTCGTCTTCGTCGGCCCGACCGCCGCGATGATGAACGCGATGGGCTCGAAGTCCGGCTCGAAAGCGCTGATGGAAAAGGCCGGCGTGCCGCTGGTGCCGGGCTATCACGGCGAGGCGCAGGACGACGCGACGCTGGCGAAGGCAGCCGAGAAGGTCGGCTTTCCGGTGCTGGTGAAGGCCTCCGCCGGCGGTGGCGGCCGCGGCATGCGCGTGGTGCGATCCGCGGACGAGCTTGGGCCCGCGATCGTCAGTGCCAAGCGCGAGGCCAAGGCCGCGTTCGGCGACGACCGCATGCTGATCGAGAAATACGTCGACAATCCCCGGCATATCGAGGTGCAGATCATCGGCGACAGCCACGGCAACCTGTTGTCGCTGTTCGAGCGTGAATGCACCCTGCAGCGCCGGCACCAGAAGGTGATCGAGGAGGCGCCGTCGCCGACGCTCAACGCCGCCCAGCGCGAGACCGTCTGTGCCGCGGCGCGTAAGGCGGCCGGAGCCGTGAATTATGTGGGCGCCGGCACCATCGAGTTCGTGTCCGACGGCAAGGACGTGTTCTTCATCGAGATGAACACGCGCCTCCAGGTCGAGCATCCCGTGACCGAGCTGATCACGGGCGTCGACCTCGTCGAATGGCAGCTGCGCGTCGCCTTCGGCGAGGCACTGCCGCTGAAACAGGACGAGATCAAGCTCAATGGCCATGCCGTCGAAGCGCGCGTCTACGCGGAAAACCCGACGAGGAATTTCATGCCGTCGGTCGGCAGGATCTCGACCTGGCGGCTGCCGGCGGAGACTGGCGGCTTGCGCATCGATGCCGGCTATCGCGAGGGCGATACGGTCTCGCCCTATTACGACGCGATGCTGGCGAAGATGATTGCCTGGGCGCCGACGCGGGATGTTGCGATCGACCGGCTCAATCGCGGGCTGGAGGAGTCCGACGTCCGCGGCATCGTCTCCAATATCCCGTTCCTGTCGGCGCTGATCACGCATCCGAAGGTACGGGCGAATGCGATCGACACCGGTTTCATCGAGCGCGAGCTGGCGGTGCTGACCTCGGCCGCGCCGGCGCCCGGTGAGCTCGAGCTTTGCGCTGCTGTTGCCGCGATCGTCAATGACGAGCGGCAGGCGGCGCAGACGGAGGCAAATTCACCCTGGCACACCTTTGGCTGGCAGCCGGTCGGCCGCCGCCAGCGCAGCTTCGCGTTCCGCGTCGGCCACGGACCGGAGCAGAAGATCGTGCTGAACTACGGCAGCGGGCCGTCGACGCTGCTGATCGCCGAGCGCGAGCTGGCCTTCGCGTTTGTGCCGAAAGACGGCGGCTTCGACCTGACGCTCGACGGCGTCAAATCGACTGTCGCGGCGGTGATCACCGGCCACGAGCTGTACCTGCGCACACGCAACGGGCGCTTTGACCTGCACTGGGTGGATCCGTTCGGCGGCGAGGCCGAGGAGCAGACCGGCGCCGACAAGATCGCGGCGCCCTTGCCGGGCACGGTCGTCGCCGTGCTGGCGGAGGAGGGCGCCAAGCTCGAGAAGGGCGCGCCGATCCTCACGCTGGAGGTGATGAAGATGGAGCAGACGCTGCGGGCGCCTTATGCCGGCGTGCTGAAATCGATCAGGTGCAAGGTCGGCGACATCGTCCAGGAGGGCGTCGAGCTTGCCGTGGTCGAGGCTTCCGGGGAGTGACATGAGCGATCCCGTCCGCATCATCGAGATGGGGCCGCGCGACGGCCTTCAGAACGAGAAGACGCCGGTCAGCGTCGAGGCGCGCATCGCCTTCATCGAGGCCTTGGTCGGGGCCGGCCTCGATACGGTCGAGGTCGGCGCCTTCGTGTCCCCGAAGGCCATCCCGCAGATGGCGAGTTCGGACGCCGTGCTGCGCGGCGTGAGCCACATCGAGGGGGCCGAATTCCACGTGCTGGTGCCGAACGAGAAGGGTTATGACGCCGCGCGCGCCGCCGGCGCAAAGGTCGTCTCCGTGTTCGCGGCGGCCTCGGAGGGCTTTTCACGCGCCAACATCAACTGCACGGTCGCGGAGTCCATCGAGCGGTTCAAGCCGGTGCTGGCGCGCGCCAAGGCTGACGGCGTGCCGGTACGCGGCTATATCTCCTGCGTGCTTGGCTGCCCGTTCGACGGTGAGATCAAGCCGAAGGCCGTTGCCGATCTTGCGAGCACGCTATTCGATCTCGGCTGCTACGAGATCTCGCTTGGCGACACCATCGGCGTCGGCACGCCCGATAAGGCGAAGGAGATGCTGCGCGCCGTCAGCGCCAACATCCCGCCTGCAAAGCTCGCGATGCATTTTCACGATACGTATGGGCAGGCTCTCGCCAACCTCTATGCCGGGATGGAAGAGGGCGTGCGCGTCATCGATGCCGCCGCCGGCGGTCTCGGCGGCTGTCCCTACGCGCCGGGCGCGACCGGCAATGTCGCCACCGAGGATGTCGTCTACATGCTCGAAGGCATGGGCGTCAGGACCGGTGTCGACATGGAGAAGCTGCTCGCGGCGACGAACGCGATGAGCGGCGTGCTGGGCAAGCCGCCGGTCAGTCGAGTAGCGTCCGCGTTGAATGCAAAGAAGCGGGCAGCTTCGTAGCTCTGGTAGGGTGGGCAAAGGCGCGTAGCGCCGTGCCCACGATCTTTACATGATCGAGGCAGATGGTGGGCACGCTTCGCTTTGCCCACCCTACCGGACCTGTGCTCAGGCCGCCTTCAGGCCCACATCGGGCAGCCGCGGCCGGTTCTTGAGCGCCTTGGCCATCATGGCCTCGACCTCGGCCTTCTCCTGCGGCAACAGCGCCAGGCGCGGCGGGCGCGTCAATGCCGTGCCGCGGCCCATGATGTGCTCGCACAGCTTGATGCACTGGACGAGGTCGGGGCGCGCATCGAGATGCAAGAGCGGCATGAACCATTCGTAGAGCGGCATGGCCTCGGCGAAGCGGCCGGCCTTGGCGAGACGGAACAGCGTCTCGCCCTCGCGCGGGAAGGCGTTCGACATGCCGGAGACCCAGCCGACGGCGCCCATCGCGACGCTCTCGACGATGACGTCGTCGAGGCCGGCGAACAGCACGAAGCGGTCGCCGACCATGTTGCGGGTATCGATGAAGCGGCGCGTGTCGCCAGAGGAGTCCTTGAAGCAGACGACGGTCTCGACGTCGGCGAGTGAGGCGAGGATATCGGGGGTGACGTCGTTCTTGTAGATCGGCGGATTGTTGTAGAGCATCACGGGCAGGTCAGTCGCGGAGGCGACTGCGCGGAAATGCGCGGCGGTCTCGTGCGGCTTCGACGAATAGACCAAGGCCGGCATCACCATCACGCCGTCGATGCCGACGCGCGCGGCTTCCTTGGCGGTCTCGACCGCGAAGGCCGTGGTGAACTCGGCGATGCCGCACAGCACGGGCACGCGGCCGGCTGCGACCGACTTCGCCGTCTCCATGATCGCGACCTTCTCCTTGCGCTCTAACGAGGTGTTCTCGCCGACCGATCCGCAGACGATCAGGCCGGAGACGCCGTCACGGATCAACCCATCCATCACCTTGGCGGTCGCGTCGATGTCGAGCGAGAGATCGTCGAAAAATTGCGTGGTGACGGCCGGGAAGACGCCTTCCCAGGAAACGCGGCGGCTCATGAAATTTCTCCAGATGGAAACGCCGGCGGGGGGCTGGGTCCGCCGGCTGTGGTGAAGAGGATGGCGGGTGGGTTCAGAGCGTCGCGCCGACCTTGCGCAGCTCGGCGAGGACGGGGGCCTTGGGCAGCCAGAGCTTGTCGAACTCGGCAATGACCGCTTCGGTATCGCCGGCCGGGACTTGGCGGATCGGGATCGGCGCGTTCTTGAAATTCTCGATCAACGCGGGCTCGTTGCCGGCGAGCTCGTCGATCTGCGCGTCCAGCGTGGTCTTGATCGTCTTGGTGATCAGCTCGCGGTCGGCGGCCGACAGCGTCTGCCAGACCCGGCCGGAGACGACTGCGGCCATCGGCATGAAGACCGCATTCATCTGCAGGATCACCTTGGAGACCTTGTCGAAGCGCTGGTTCCAGGAGAATTCGAGATCGGCCTCGAGGCCGTCGACCTGGCCGTTGGCCATGGCGTCGAACACCTGCGGCGTCGGGATCGGCGTCGGCGCTGCGCCGAGCGACGAATAGAAATCGCGATAGACCGGCGTCGGGTTGATCCGCAGCTTCATGCCCTTGATGTCGGCGAGCGAGTTCAGGTCCTTCGATGAGAACACCGCGCGCATGCCGGTGATGCCCCAGCCGAGGCCGATGGTGCCGGTCTCCTGCGGCAGCACCTCGAACAGTTTGACCGCTGCCGGAAGCCGGACGAATTTCGCCACCGCCGGCGTCGAGCGGACGATGTAGGGCGCGTTGATCGCGGCGATGTGCGGCACGCGCGAACCGAGCTCGGCGGCCTGGATGAAGCCCATGTCGAGCGCGCCGGACTGCAATTGCTGCATCATCGCGGATTCGTTGCCGAGCTGGCCGGAGTGGAACACGGTCAAGGTCAGGCGGCCGCCGGTCGCAGCCTTGAGCTCGTCGCCGAATTTCAGCGCGGCCTTGTTCCAGGAATGGCCGTTCGGCGTGATCAGGCCGAGGCGAAATTCCTTGGCCTGGGCGAGCGCCAGCGATGGCGCGAACACCGAGGCGGCGGCACTTGCGGCGAGAAAGCGGCGGCGTGAAAGCGGCATGGTCGGGCTTCCTTTTGAACGGGCCTATTTGACGAGGATCAGCGAGAGCGAGGGATACAGCGAGAGCAGCACCAGGAGGACGCAGGAGATGACGAAGAACGGAAGCGTCACCATGAACATCTTGCCGGGCTTGGCGCCGGTGACGGCGGCCGCGACGAAGAAGCAGAGCCCGACCGGCGGCGACAAAAGGCCAAGCACGAGATTGATCACCACCACCACGCCGAAATGCCGGGGATCGATGTGATAGACGTCGGTGGCGACCGGCAGCAGGATCGGCACGGTCATGATCAAGCCGGGAATGCCGTCGATCACGGTGCCGATCACCAGCAGGATGACGTTGCAGATCAGCATGAAGCTGATCGGATCCTTGGCCGCGGTCTGGATCCAGGCGGCGGTTTCCTGCGGCACCTTGCCGAAAATGAGGACCCAGGAGAACACGGCCGCGGCGGCCACCAGGAACAGCACGATCGCAGAATAGATCGCGCTGCGCAGCATCATCTGCGGTAGCTGCGAGAACTCGAATTCTTTCGTCCAGTATTTTCCGACGAGCGCGGCCGCCACCGCGCCCACGGCGGCGGATTCCGTCGCATTGGCGAGGCCGCTCAGGATAGTGCCGACGATCACGATCGGGATCAACAACGTCGGGGACGTCCGCAGGATGGTCATGACGCGCTGGCGCGGCGTCTGATAGTCGGCGCGGGGATAGTTGTAGATGTATCCCATCAGCGCGATGACGAGGCAGAACATCACCGTGAGGATGACGCCGGGCACGATGCCGGCGATCAGCATGTCGCTGACCGAGACCTGCGCCAGTACGCTGTAGACCACGAACATCACCGAGGGCGGGATGATCGGGCCGAGCATGCCGCCATAGGCGGTGAGGCCCGCCGCGAAGGTCTTGTCATAGCCCTTCTTCTCCATCTCCGGCACCATGATCTGGGCCATGATCGCGACCTGCGCGGTGGCCGAGCCCAAGATCGAGGAGATGAACATGTTGGCGAGGATGTTGACGTAGGCGAGCCCGCCCTTGAGCGAGCCGATGAACGCCATCGCCATGTCGACGATGCGGCGCGTGATGCCGCCGCCATTCATGATCTCGCCGATCAGGATGAAGAGCGGGATCGCGATCAGGCCGTAGCTGTCGACGCCGCCAAACAGTTGCAGCGGATAGGATTGGAATAGCACCGGATTGCCGGATGCGGCGATGTAGACGAGGCCTGCGAGGCAGAGGCAGAGGCCGATCGGCACGCCGACCAGCATGAAAGCCATGAAGGCTGCTGACGTGATCATCAGTTGACTCCGTCGAGCTCGGAGAGCTGGAACCCCTTCGGCGGCGTACGCGGGACCAGCTCGAGGTCTTCCAGCAGGTTGGCGAGCCCGTGGATGGTCATCGAGGCCGCAAAGATCGGCAGGGTCAGGTACATCACCCAGGTCGGCCAATTCAGCGTCTGGGTGTGCTCGGTGTAGATGAAGTTGAAGGTTTCCGCTGCGAGCTTGCGTCCGTCGAAGCCGGCGCGCGCAAGTCCGATCGGGTCCATCCAGAGCACGCAGGTGACGATCAGCGCCATGCCGAACACGACGACGAGCCCGGTCGAGATCACCTTTGCGATCTTCTGGTGCTGCGGCGAGAGCCGCTCGGTAAGCATCGTAACTGCAAAATCGAGCCGCAGCCGCGTCATCGCGGAGGCCCCGACGAAGGTCAGCCAGACGACGCAATAGACCGCGGATTCGTCGATCCAGTAGATCGGGAAGCGCGCATAGCGGGTGACGACGTTCACCAGGATCAGACCGGTGAGCAGGTACATCAGGCCCATCAGCGCGACGCGCTCGACCGCGAGCAGGCCACTGGACATCCGGACGATCGTACGTCGGAGGCTGAGCGCGCGCGTGGCCCGCATCGTCTGCTCGATCATGAAAGAGGCCCCAACCCCTGAGAATTGTCGTGCTAAGGTCAAATGTATAATTTATACATTTGGGGTGTCAAATGCAGATTGCGGTCATTTCAGCGGCAGGGCGCGCGTTTGCTGGGCAGGTGGACTGGGTCGCCATTTGGCTTTTGCCGGGCGCCTCGCCATGCAAGAGAGAGACCGCGTCGGCCGATGAGTCGGGAAGGACAACAGAAGGGTCAGATGAAACAGCCCCTGAAGCATCGCACGCTGTCGGCTGCGATCGTCGATCAACTCCGGCAGGCGATCCTCGACGGCACCTATCCGGCGGGATCGCAGCTGCGCCAGGACGCGCTCGGCGATGCCTATGGCGTCAGCCGCATTCCCGTGCGCGAGGCGCTATTCCAGCTTGAGGCCGAAGGCCTGGTGCGGATCGTGCCGCAGAAGGGCGCCATCGTCTCCGAGCTATCGCTGGACGAGATCAACGACGTGTTCGACCTGCGCTGCATCCTGGAGCCGCGGCTGCTGGCGCAGTCCGCGCCGCACTTCTCCGCGCAGGATTTCGATGGCCTCGACGACATCCACAGTCAATTCGAGAAGGCGATCAAGGCGAAGAATGTCAGCGACTGGGGCCAGCTCAACGCCGACTTCCACATGGCGCTCTATATGCACGCCCCGCAGCCGCGCACGCGCGCGATCGTGCTGTCGCTGCTCCAGACCAGCGACCGCTACACGCGCCTCCAGCTCTCCAACACCAAGGCGATGGGCATTGCGGAGAAGGAGCATGCCCATCTGATCGCGCTGTGCCGGGCGCAGAAGGTCGAGGAGGCCTGCCGGTTTTTGGAGCGGCACATCGAAGCCGTACGCAAGGATCTGTTGCAGGTGGTGGCTGGCAAAGCGATGGCGCCGAAGCCGCGCCGCAAGGGCGAGTAAGTTCGCGCTTCGTAGGGTAGGCAAAGGCGCTCTTGCGCCGTGCCCACGTCCTTTCTCAAATCATCGGCAGAAGGTGGCCACGCTGCGCTTTGCCCACCCTACGGCAGCGTGGTTACGGGACCACGGCTCAATAAGAGGGCGATGTACGACCAAACAAGTCCCAGAACCACAGAAAGGCGCACTCAGACGTCAAGGCAATGATCGAGAGGTAGGCCACGGTCGAGTCTCTCAACCACTTCCGGCGGTTCTTGAGATAATTGATGTAGATGAAAGTCACCGGCCCCATCAGCAACCAGATCGGCCACGTGTAGAACAGTGCGAATGCCAGTCCCGCGAAAATCGCAAGCGGTTGAAAATGCACGAACGTGGAGAGCACGATAAACAGCAACGCCGGTGCCACGACGTAGGCGAGGGTGCCGAACATCACTGGTATGGCCCAAACGGGAATGATGTTGGTCCGCCAACCGCGCCGGGTGATGACCCGGTTGAATATCAGACCTGCGAGCAGGCCCCCGATAAATGGCGCCACGAGCCACAGGGCAAAGACCGTCCATTTCGTGGCGAAGGCCATTGGATCGATAAGCCAGTGCTGACCAATTGGGTCAATGGGCACCGGCTCATAGATCGTAATGCGCATCACCTGCTCCCGTCCGGCCCCATCACGAGGTCGGGCAGCGCGGTCGATATCCCCGGCACGAAGCACAGCAGCAGCACCGCCAGCATCATCAGGAGCACGAACGGAAGTGTGCCCCAGATCACCTCGCTGAGGGGAATATCGGGCGCGACGTTGCGGATGACGAAGATGTTGAGGCCGACGGGGGGATGGATCAGGCCCATCTCCATCACGATGGTCATGACCACGCCGAACCAGATGATGTCGAAATTGGCGGCGCGGAGCGGCGGCAGGATGATCGGCGCAGTCATGAGAATGATAGACACCGGCGGCAGGAAGAAGCCGAGCACCACGACCATGACGAGGATCGCGAACAGCAGCTCCCAGCGCGGCAGATGCATCGCGACGATGGCTTCGGCGACGGACTGCGAGATGTGCAAATAGCTCATCACGTAGGAATAGAGCAGCGACATGCCGATGATCATCATCAGCATGGTCGATTCCCGGATGGTCGATTTCATGATCGGCGCGAGGTCGCCCGGCCGCCACACGCTGTAGATCGCGGCGATCAGCGCCAGCGCCAGGAGGCCGCCGAGGCCGGCGGTTTCCGACGGCGTGGCGAAGCCGCCATAGAGCGCGATCATGACGCCGGTCAGCAGCAGCACGAACGGGATCACGCGCGGCAGCACACTGAAGCGTTCGGCCAGCGTGTATTCGTCCCGCGCGAGGATCGCCGCCTCCGGGCCGCCATTCTTGTAGATCGCTTCGGCGGCGGCATATTCCTGGCGGAAGCGGAACACCGCGTAGAAGCCGAACAGCGAGACCAGTAGCAGCCCGGGCCCGATGCCGGCGAGGAACAGCCGGCCGAGCGATTTTTCGGCAGCGACTGCGAACAGGATCATGGTGATCGAGGGCGGCAGCAGGATGCCGAGCGTGCCGCCGGCCGCGATGATGCCGGCGGCAAAACCGCCGGAATAGCCGCGCTTGCGCATCTCGGGGATGCCGGCCGAGCCGATCGCAGAACAGGTTGCGGGCGAGGAGCCCGCCATCGCTGCGAACAGCGCACAGGCAAACACGTTGGCGACGCCGAGGCCGCCGGGCACGCGATGCAGCCAGGCGTGTAATGCCGAATAGAGATCCTGGCCGGCGCGCGACTTGCCGATCGCCGCGCCCTTCAGGATGAAGAGCGGAATCGATAACAGCGTGATCGAGGCCATTTCCTCGTAGACGTTCTGCGTCACCGTATCGAGGGACGCCGCGGGCATGTAGATGCCCATGAACACGACGGCGACCGCGCCGAGCGCGAATGCGATGGGCATGCCGGAAAACATCACGAGCAGCGTCGCGATTCCGTAGGCAACGCCGATACCGAACACGCTCATGGACGCTTGGCTCCTGCAAAAGGTTTGGCTCCCGCGAAAGGCAGCGCAAGCTGCACGAGGATCTGGATGCAGAGCAGGCTCATTCCGAGCGCCATCAGCGAATAGGGAATGGCGAGCGGCGGCGACCACATCGAGTTGGAGACCTGGCCGTCGACATAAGCCTCATGGGCCAGCGTCCAGGATTTCCAGGTGAAGAAGGCGCAGAACAGGAAGGTCGCGACGTCGACCAGCCAGAGCCGGATCTTGTTCGCCAGCGGCGAGAGCAGGCCGACGAAGGCCTCGATGCCGATATGGCCGCGGTTCTGCTGCACATAGGCGGCCGTCATGAAGGTGGCGCCGACCAGCAGGAACACGGCGGCTTCGTCCTGCCAGTAATTGGCGGCCTTGAACAGCGCGCGGCTGAGCACGCTGTAGCTCAGGATGGCGCAGGCCGCGACCAGCGCGAGCGCGGCGAACACGACGATGATGCTGTTGAGGATGGCGAGACCACGATCGATCGCCGCCGCAAGGCCCGTGCCTGCGGCAGCGTTGGCGCGGTCGTCACGATCCGGAAGCGGACCGTGGCTCATGCCGCAACGTCGGTGGCGAGCTTGAGCAGGTTAGCGGCGGTCGCGGTCTTGGCGCCGTAATCCTTCCACGCGGTGTCACGGGCGATGTCGCGCCACTTGCCGACGGTCGCCGCATCCAGCGCCGAGACCTTGGCGCCGGCCTTCTCATAGACCTTGGCGACCTCGACGTCGTCGTCCTGCGCGCCCTTGCGGCCGAAGGCCTCGAGCTCCTGGCCCACCGTGAGCAGGACGTCCTGCTGAGCCTTCGGCAGCTTGTCGAAGATTGCCTTCGACATCATCAAGGGCTCGAGCATGAACCAGTAGGACGCGCCGGCGCCCGAGGTCAGCGACTTGGCGACCTCCTCGAGGCGAAACGAGATCAGGCTGGTGGAGGAGGTGATGCCGGCATCGCAGGCGCCGGTCTGCATCGCCGCGTAGATTTCGTTCGAGGGCACCGACAGCACCGAGGCCCCGGCGGTCTGCAGCACCATGTCCATCTCGCGCGAGCCGCCGCGCACCTTCATGCCCTTGGCATCCTCGGGGGCGACGATCGGCTTGGAGCGGCTGGCAACGCCGCCGGCCTGCCAGACCCAGGAGAGTAGGATGATGCCCTTGTCGGCGAGGAAGTCGGTCAGCGCCTTGCCGACCGGCTCCTTCTTCCAGCGCATGCCCTGGTCGTAGTTGGTGACGAGACCCGGCATCAGGCCGATATTGGTCTCCGGCAATTCGCCGCCGGCATAGGGCATCGGGTAGAGCGAGATGTCGAGCGCACCCTTGCGCATCGCGGAGAACTGCGCGTTGGTCTTGATCAGCGAGGAGTTCGGATAGATCTCGGCGGCGATGTCGCCATTGCTGCGCTTACTGACTTCAGCCGCGAACATGCGGCAGAGCCTGTCGCGGAAGTCACCCTTGTCGATGGTGCCACCGGGGAATTGATGCGAGATCTTCAGCGTGGTCGCGGCATGCGCGGTGCCCGCGCCGAAGCGCAAGATGGCGGGAGCGGCGACGGCGGTCGCGATCAGGTGACGGCGCGTGAGCATGGTGTGATCCCCTTGAGCGTTTCTTCGCATGGTTCTTGTTGGTAAGGTTTGGTCGAGGCTTTGAGACCGGTGCAGAGGCCCATCCTACCCGGTCTTTCAGCCATGTTCTCTCATCTGATAGTTCGAGACCGAATGCCGCGGCAAGGGCTCCGCCTTGCTGCGCTGCACACTGGTCGCTCAACGGGCGGGCCCATGCGCGATGGTGATTGCGGCGAATGCGTGGAGGGCAGCCCGCAGAAATTTATCGGCGCCGGCGTAACAACGCTGGCGGCCGGTCCGTCGAAATCAAATAGCGGCGTCCGTCGCTGACAAACACCATCTCGAAGGAAGATGATCCATGACCATTCGTACCCGCATCGCGCTCGGCGTCTCGGCTGCCGTCGTCTCGCTTGGCCTCGCGCTCGCGCCGGCCGCTTTCGCCCAGGACAAGATGGGCAAGGACGACGGCATGATGAAGAAGGACACGATGTCCAAGGACCACATGAAGAAGGACGCCATGTCCAAGGACGACGGCATGAAGAAGGATCACATGTCGAAGGACGGGATGAAGAAAGACGACGGGATGATGAAGAAGAACTGATCTTCCGCCATCAGGCGCTGCGAACGCGCGCTGAAAATCCGGAGGCGGCCGCATCGGCCGCCCCGGATATGGTCTCTCAGCGCAAATTCAATTGAACGTGGCTTGCGCGCGTTACTTGCGCTTGGCCTTGCGGGCCGCGTAGCGGGCGTCGCGCTTGGCCTTCTGCTCGGCCTCGAGCGCAGCCTGGCGTTCCATGGCTTCCTGCGCCTCGCGCGCGATGCGCGCGGCCTCCGCGGCCTTGGCTTCTTCCTCGAGACGCTTCTGCTCGGCTTTTTCGGCTTCGCGCGCGGCCTTGGCCTCGGCGCGCTTGGCTGCGAGGGCCTCGCGCTCGGCGCGCTTCGCCGCCACCGCGGGATCGTCCGGCCCGGGCTGCGATTTGAATTTGTTCAAAAGATTTTTGCGGGCGTCCTGTGCCGCTTTCTGCCGGTCTGCAAAACCGGGTTCCCTGAATCCACTCATCGACGAGCCTTGTCTTCCTCGCTTTCGATCCTACATAACCGCGTGTTGGTACGTCGGCTGGGCATAGCAGGCGCCGCGCGACGCAGAAGCGTGTACATCCACGCGCGCCGCAAAGCCACAGATATTGCAGCCGATCAGGTAGACGAAAAATCGCCGCCCCCGACGATCTCTCGTATTCCGGAAAAACTGCCGAATTGTGATGTCCCTTATATGGGACCGTCCAGGCGGCGCCTAGCGTTCGCCCACGAGCCGGAGCACGGGCATGACGATCTCCAGACTGAGCCTGAAGGCGCTCGCATTCACCCTCGCGGCGGCCGCGCTGGCCGGCGCCACCCTGCTGCTGGCGCGTCCGCAGCCGATCGAGAGCGCCGTGCTGGGCGCGGACTGGGAATGCACCCAGACCGCATTCGTGGTTACGACCTGCGCACCGCGGGCCCGCGAGGTGATCCCGGCCGTCGAAACCTCGCGCAAGGATGCGATCCGCCCGACTCGGGGCTGAGCGGCTGACGTGATGTGACGCCACGTCGCAGAGCTGATAAAGCGCAGGGCGTCCCCGTGATCGGTTCGCCATGTCCAAGCCTGAAACCAAGCCCGACGCCAACCCCGCGACGGGTGAGAAACCCAAACCTCCGTCAAAACCTCAGTCCGGTGGCAACCGCCGCGGCGCCATCGCCGGCCTCGTCATCGCCATTGTGATCCTCGGCATCGGCTGGTGGCTGGCCCGCGATCTCACCGCCGCCAGCAAGATGCAGGACTGCCTCATGTCGGGGCGGCGCAATTGCAGCGTGATCGAGCCGGCCCGCTAGAGGTGCTCTCGGACGATCCGCTGAAGCCGAAAAATAGCCGTGATCTTAATCATTTGTAACGGGACTTAGCCGATCAAAGCAGGTCAGTTATGTCAGCCGGCATCACCCTGGCGCGAGGCGAATCGTCTATCGCGCGAGGCAACACGGCAAGCGAGAGAGTAGGGGTCCAGCACGCATGAGTGCGTCCAGCCGCATGAAGATCATCATTCCCTTGGTTTCGGCCATGTCCCTGCTCGCCGCCTCGGCGCAGGCGCAGGATGCAGGCCCGCCGCGCCACGACGGCCAGCCGGGGCAGGGCGCAGCCGCGCCGCCCCAGAACATGCGCAAGGGACCTCCGCCGCAGCAGCAGGCGGTCCGCCCTGCGCCGCAGCCCGGCGCCCCGCCCCAGGCCGGCCCCGGTCCCCGCCCGCACAATGCCGGCGGTCCGCCGCCCGGACGCAATTACGCCAGGGGCCCCGCACCGGCGCGCGACTGGGGCGGTCATGCCTATCGCGGCCATCTCGCCTGGGAGGGCGGGCGCTGGCGCCACGAGGTCCACAACGGCCGCTCCGGCTGGTGGTGGGACGTCGGTGGCGTCTGGTACTATTATCCGCAGCGGATGGAAGGTCCGCCCAGCTACATTTCCGAGGACTATTACGACGACGTGCCGGTGGCCTATGCGCCCGCGCCGCCGCCGGTTGCCTACGAACCGCCTCCGCCGCCGGCTGATCCCGGCGCAAGCGCGCTTGGCGGCGCCATCGTCGGCGGCGTGCTCGGCGGCCTGATCTCGGGCAACGCCTCGGGCGCGGCCGCGGGCGCCGTGATCGGCGGCGCCACCGGCGCGATTGCCGGCGCGACGGCGGCCTCGCGTCCCGGTTACTATCTGGCCCAGGGCAATTGCTACTACCGCTATCCGAACGGTCAGTATGTGCAGGCTGATCCGCGCGCGTGCTATTGAGCTTGCGCGGCCGAGATTGAGAACGAAGAGGCGGGCGCAGGCCCGCCTTTTTTGTTGGGCGCCGGTGCGCCTGTTTGCTTGGTGCTGACGCGCCCGTCACGTTCGGCGCCGCACAACAATTGCCTCAAAATAGCGCTGGCGCTCGTTGCCGCCTCAGGCAAGTCTCAAAAGAAAAAACGTCGGGACACGATTCGCGGGGACGTGGGACATGCTGGATGCAATCCAGATCAGCTTGGCGCTGTGGGCCATGATCGTTTGCGGTGGGATCAAGCTGGCGCAGGCCGTGCAGCTTCTGTTTTAGCGCGGGGTCCGCGCGTCAAGACACCAGCCAGTTGAAGAACAGCATCGCGCCCCAGACCAGGCCGCCAATCCAGGCCAGCATCACGATGCCGATGGTTGCGAGCAGCGTGAGGCCGAACAGGTCGGACCTTTCCCGCGGTGTCGTCTCGGCTGCAGCTTCCTGTGTCATGACCGGCAAGACCACCCAATGCCTTCTCGTGCTCTCGCGTCGTTGCGAGTGCTGGGGGATGTTTAGCGGACATGCCGGCCACAGGCTGTGACGTGCTTCACAGATCCGTCCGAATGAGGTCTGGTTACCGCCTCGCGCCATGAACGGCTGTCAACGGGCGATCGGCGTCACCGGATTGGAACGCCCGACGGTATCGCGTTGCCAGGAAATGACACCGCAATCATACGGACGAAATTGCCATCCGCTTGTCGAGATCGGCTGGCTAGTGTGGAGCCATGTGTACCAAGTACGATCCCCAGCACGAAGCCGAGGCCGCAATGAAGCGGGCTGCGGCCGCCGAAGGCGACGACCGGCAAAGACTCATTCAGCTGGCCCTGGCCTGGCATGAGCTTGCCCGCGATCGGCGCGACGAGCAGGCGGACTGAATCGGTCCGGAGGGTCTCGCGCCCTTGCCGTGGCGCCTGGCATGAGAAAGCCCCGTGCTCGGGGGACAAGCACGGGGCCCTTCAAAGCCGACCGGGGCTGGCAGGTCGGCACCACTCGAATTCCTCGCATACAACCCGCTGATCGGGATCGCGTTCCGCCGGTGCTGCGCATTTTGCAGCCGCCGCTGTGACGAGTGCGTCACGGTCGGCCAACGGGTTCTGATGCCGGAACATTCGAACCTCGCCAACGTTGGCGAGCCATGACCGACACGGAATTGCGAGCACAGTCGTTCGAAATCGCCTGGAGATATCTCGACCAGTCGGGCCTTCTGACGGGCGAGCACAGGGACGCGGCGCGCTTTATCCTGAACAGGATCGACCGCATGATGCTGCGCGGCGAGCGCCGCAGGCTGCTGCTGTCGAACGCCGCGATCGATGCGTATCGCTTGCGGCCTGTACTGGTGACGCTGGACGCGTGAATGATCTGACGCAGCGAAACCCGGCGTTAAGACATGTTCGACGCCGGCTTTTTCGGTCCCGATTCCCCCCTCGCGAACGAAGCGGAGTCGGACCGTGAACAAACAAAAAGCCCCCGAAGGGGCTCAGTGGATCAGGCGGCTTCGCTCTTCGGGACTGCATCGGCGTTCATCGACAGCTTGACGACATCGCCTTCGACGGCGCCGACATATTTGGTGTCGATGTAATGATGATGGTCCTGGTGGCCTGCCGGACTGTCCCTGCGCGTGAGCTTGATGCGGTTGCCCTCGACGCGGTCGACGGTGCCGACATGCACGCCGTCCTTGCCGATGATCTTCATGTGCTCTCTGATATCCGACATGATGTTCTCCTTGCGTGACATCAACCGCGCAGCCGCGGCTTCGTTGCAATCGAACGCGCGCACCGATCATAGGACCTCCGGCAGGCGCCATACGTTGAAGAAGGAGCGAAGCCAGCCAGGGATGGTATCAAGAGACGCATGGAGACGATCGAGGCCTATCTGCAGCGGAAGCACCGGGAAATCGGACTGCTGAATGAATGCCTGAAAAGCCCAAGGCGCCTGCCGCCGCCACGATCCGTGGATGACGTCATCAAGGCGAAATTTCAGCTCGCCGCGGCCTTGCGCGCGGAGCATGAGCTGCATGACTGGAACGCGACGGAGACGGCATGGTCTACGACGGCCCGCCCTGCCAGCGGCCCGTTCGTGTTCAATTACGACTATCAGCGCGCGGATCTCGGTGTCAGCGGTCCTTCGTTCTATGAGCTCCCGCGCAACTGCAGGGGCGAGACCATCTACACGGCCTCCGGCATGGCCGCGATTTCAGCGCTGCTGCTGGCGTCCGCCCCGATCATCGGCAAGACCGACATCCTGGTGCTGCCGGGATCCTACGGCGAGACGCTGGAGCTGATCGCGCGTTTTGTCCCGAACCTGCGAACCATCACGCTGCGGCTGCCGCTGGCCGATGCGTTTGCCGCGCGCGGCGCGTCGAACATCCTGTTGCTGGATTCGTGCATCTCTGCCGGCGCATTCGAGGCCGTCCTGCGCAGTGACGCTCCCGCGCTCGATCTGCTGGTGTTCGACACGACATGCTTTGCCGGCCGTTCGGGCCGCATCCGGCGCGTGCTGCGCTGGGCGCGACGGCGCGGCATTCCCGTCGTGATGGTGCGAAGCCACAACAAGCTGGATTCATTGGGTGCGGAATATGGCCGGCTCGGCTCGGCGGTGTTCGTCGGCTGGAGCGGGGAGGGGGCAAGCCGTTCGTCGATCGGACGGCTGGCCACCGAGACCCGCGATGCGGTCCGGCTGCTCGGGGGCGCGGCGTTGCCGGCGCATTTTCCGCCCTATGTGGGCAGCGCGGCCTATTGGAGCTTAACGAAGCAGCGCGTCGCGGCCATCCTGCGCAACGGCCGCCAGACGGCCCGGCTGTTTGCCCGCGAACTCCCTGCGCTTTCGGCCGAACTCCACTTCACCCATGGCCTCTACGTCACGCTCCGCGCCCGCCGCTCCCTCGACGAGGCCGGTGCGCGGCAAGCTGCCGAGGCCATGAGCAGCGACCTGAGCCGGGCCGGATACCCCATTCGCCACGCCGGCAGCTTCGGTTTCGACTTTGCCGCGACCGAATGGTTTCACGACGCGACCACCGACCAGTACAGTGTCCGCGTCGCGGTGCCCGATCTGCCGACCGAACTATGGAATGATCTGGCCGCCGCGATTGCCGATTGGTGGAAAGCGAATCAGTTCGAGCTCGTGACGCGGCGTGCCTGAATTCTGGCAGAACGAAACGAGGCGTTAAGATATCCGCGACGTCGATTTTCGTGGTTGCGATTCGTGCTTCGCGAACGAAGCGGAGTCGGATCGTGAACGGGCAATTACCGGCCAGCAATTGGCCATCTCAATGCAACGCTTTGATCAATCGATCGCCAGGCACTCTTCCACATGCGGTTTCTGCTGGCTTCGCCGTGTCCACGCCTGAACGGCGAAGGCGAGCTGGGTATGGCTCGCCGCAACGTCCGCAATCGACGCCTTCGCAACCTCGATACGTTTCGTCACCCCACTGGTATTCACGACACCGGCATCGATGGCCAAATACGACATCGCGAGGATCGCCACCGCAGATGCGATCGCCATTCTCGTCCACTCGGTTGGCAGCATAGAAGTCCTTGTCGGGCGTAATTCGTTCGGCGCTTACATAGGGCTCGTTCGCGCAGTTCAAAGACCTGGGCATGGTTACCCACGCGTTCGTGAAGGACGACGGATTAGTGAAAGTGCGTGGTGTGGCGGGTCCAGCCATCGTCCGCTCGCCGCCGACGGCACGTCGGAGGCTGGCGATCCCAGCAGGACTCGAACCTGCAACCCGCGGAGTAGAAATCCGCTACTCTATCCAGTTGAGCTATGGGACCGTCTCGAGCCGCCCGGTCCGGGCGGCTGGCCGTTCGTCTACCATGCCAATATGAAAAATCTCGTCTTTCGCCAAGTCTGAACCGAACCGTTTTCGCATCTAAAGCGACAAAGCGAGACGGTGGGGTGTCAGGGTGCCGGGTTGAGCGGCAGCGGCGCGGACGATGGTTCACATCGCCGGGACCGCTGATCAGCTTCCGGGACACGGCCGCCGGTCGACGGGTCGGATAGGGCTGCGCCATCAGGACGGCGTGCGCGGCGGTATCTCGATCGGTCTCCACCGGGCTTGCCTTGTCATGGCGCATGCGACGATTTGCACCTCTGGTTCCATCGCCATCAGTCCGTCACCTTCTCCACGCAATTCTTGCGACAAGCGGCGTTCGTCCGCGATTTCCGGGAGTCCATCCATGATCGGTCTTGTTCGCGCCGTCACACTCTGCGCCGCGCTGGCGCTCGGCCTTTCGACGGCACAGGCCGCCGACAAGGCGTTCAAGCGCGACGATCTCGCCGATTCCGCGATCAAGCTGGAGGCCCAGATCAAGAGTGAGGCGGGGCCGGTCGCCAAGACGACCGCGACGCTGAAGACGGACGCCGACGCCGCCTTCCGCCGCAATGATTACCGCACCGGCCTGTCGGTGCTCGGCCAGATCGCTGCGACCACGCCGGAGGATGCCGGCAACTGGCTGCGGCTCGCCAAGGTGATCCCCCAGATCTGGCCGAAGAACTCGAGCGAGCAGACGTTCCTTTTGGAGCGCGCCTCGACGGCCGCCTACATCGCCTACCAGCGTGCCGGCAACCCGGGCGAGGAGGCCGACGCGCTTGCCGTGCTCGGAAAATCGCTGGCCGAGCGCAAGCTGTGGCGGCCGGCGCTGGATGCGCTGCGGCTGTCGCTCGAGGCCCGCGAGGTCGCCGATGTCCGCGGCCAATATGAGAAGCTGCGCGACGAGCACGGTTTCCGGCTGCTCGACTATACCGTGGACTCGGATTCGGCAAGCCCGCGCGCCTGCTTCCAGTTCTCGGAAGAGCTGGCCAAGCGCACCGATTTTGCGCCGTTCCTGGCGCTGGCGGGCCAGGACAAGCCGGCGCTGTCGGCCGAGGGCAAGCAGCTCTGCGTCGATGGGCTGAAACATGGCGAGCGCTACAACATCAACTTACGCGCCGGCCTGCCGTCGGCGGTCAAGGAAGGCCTGCCGAAATCGGCCGAGTTCAACGTCTATGTCCGCGACCGCAAGCCCTTCGTGCGCTTCACCAGCCGCGCCTATGTGCTGCCGCGGACCGGCCAACGCGGCATTCCCGTGGTCAGCGTCAACACGCCCGCAGTCAATGTCAACGTTTACAGGATCGGCGATCGCAACCTGATCAACACGGTCGTCGACAGCGATTTCCAGAAGACGCTGTCCAAATACCAGCTCGGCGATCTCGGCGACGAGCGCGGCGTGAAAGTCTGGACCGGCGAGCTCGCGACCGCGATGACGCTGAACCAGGACGTCACCACCGCATTCCCGGTCGATCAGGCGCTCGGCGAGCTCCAGCCGGGCGTCTATGTGATGACCGCTGCCGCCAAGGGGCCGGGCTCGGACGACGACTATCAGCTCGCGACGCAATGGTTCATCGTCTCGGATCTCGGCGTCACCGCCTATTCCGGCAATGACGGCATCCATGTCTTCGTGAACTCGCTGGCCTCGACCGATCCGGTCGGCAAGGCCGAGGTGCGGCTGGTCGCGCGCAACAACGAGATTTTGGCCACCCGCAAGACCGACGAGGCCGGACATGTGCTGTTCGAGGCCGGCCTTGCGCGCGGCGAGGGCGGCCTGTCGCCGGCGATGCTCACGGTCACCGGCGAAAAGGCCGACTATGCCTTCCTGAGCCTGAAGACCTCCGCCTTTGACCTCAGCGACCGCGGCGTTGCGGGCCGTGCGGTGCCTGCGGGCGCCGATGCCTTCGTCTATGCCGAGCGCGGGGTCTACCGCTCCAACGAGACCGTCTATCTTACCGCGCTGCTTCGCGACGGGCAGGGCAATGCCGTCACGGGCGGCCCGATGACGCTGGTGATCGAGCGCCCCGACGGCGTCGAATACCGCCGTGCCATGCTCGCCGACCAGGGCGCCGGCGGCCGCTCGCTGTCCGTACCGCTCAACTCGGCCGTGCCGACCGGCACCTGGCGGGTGCGCGCCTTCACCGACCCGAAGGGCGCCTCCGTCGGCGAGACCACCTTCATGGTCGAGGATTACGTCCCCGATCGGATCGAATTCGATTTGTCGGCCAAGGACAAGCTGATCAAAGCTAACGTTCCTGTGGAGCTCAAGGCGGACGGCCATTTCCTCTACGGCGCGCCGGCCTCGGGCCTTGCGCTCGAAGGCGACATGCTGATCGCACCCGCAAGCGAACGGCCGGGCTTTGCCGGATACCAGTTCGGCGTCGCCGACGAGGAGACCACCTCGAACGAGCGCACGCCGCTGGAGAATCTGCCGGAGGCCGACGCCAACGGTGTTGCCACCTTCCCGGTGACGCTGGACAAGCAGCCGGCTTCGACGCGTCCGCAGGAGGCGCAGATCTTCGTCCGCATGGTCGAGACCGGCGGCCGCGCCGTCGAGCGCAAGATCGTGCTGCCGGTTGCGCCCGCGACCGCGCTGATCGGCGTCAAGCCGCTGTTCGGGGACAAGAACGTCGCCGAGGGCGACAAGGCCGAGTTCGACGTCGTCTTCGTCTCGCCCGAGGGCGAGAAGCTGCGCCGCGACGGGTTGCGCTATGAGCTGCTGAAGATGGAGTCGCGCTACCAGTGGTATCGCCAGAACAATTACTGGGAGTACGAGCCGGTCAAGTCGACCTCGCGCGTCGCCGACGGTGATCTCACCATTGCCGCCGACAAGCCGGCGCGGATCTCGCTCAGCCCGCAGCCGGGTCGCTACCGGCTCGACGTCAAGTCGAACGATGCCGATGGCCCGGTGACGTCGGTGCAGTTCGACGTCGGCTGGTATTCCGACGGCAGCGCCGACACGCCTGATTTGCTGGAGACCTCGATCGACAAGCCGCAATACGCCTCCGGCGACACCATGACGGTGTCGGTGAACGTGCGGAGCGCCGGCAAGCTCACCATCAACGTGCTTGGCGATCGCCTGCTGACGACGCAGACCATCGACGTCAAGGAAGGCACCGCGCAGGTCAAGCTCCCGGTCGGCAAGGATTGGGGCACCGGCGCCTATGTGGTGGCGACCTTGCGCCGTCCGCTCGAAGCCGCCGCGCAGCGCATGCCGGGCCGTGCGATCGGGCTGAAATGGTTCGGCATCGACAAGCAGACGCGTACGTTGCAAGTGAAGCTGACGCCGCCGGCGCTGATCCGGCCGAACGGGATGCTGAAGATCCCGGTCAAGCTCGGCGGACTTAATCCTGGCGAGGATGCCAAGGTGGTGATCGCCGCGGTGGATGTCGGCATCCTCAACCTCACCGGCTACAAGCCGCCGGCGCCAGATGATTATTATCTCGGCCAGCGGCGCCTCTCCGCGGAGATCCGCGATCTATACGGGCAGCTGATCGACGGCATGTCGGGCACCCGCGGCCAGATCAAGTCCGGCGGCGACGCCGGTGCGGCCGAGTTGCAGGGGTCGCCGCCGGCGCAGAAGCCGCTCGCGCTTTATTCCGGCATCGTCACGGTCGGCGCCGACGGCACGGCGGAGGTCAGCTTCGACATCCCGGAGTTCGCCGGCACCGCGCGTGTGATGGCGGTGGCGTGGACCGCCACAAAACTCGGCCGTGCCAACACGGACGTCGTGATCCGCGATCCCGTGGTGCTGACCACGACGCTGCCGCGCTTCCTGCTCAATGGCGACCACGGCACGGTCAATCTGGAGATCGACAATGTCGAGGGCCAGGCCGGCGACTACGTCATCAACGTCAAGACCGGCGGTCCGGTGAAGATGACGGGCAATCCCGCAACCACGGTCAAGCTCGCCACCAAGCAGCGCAACTCGTTCGCGCTGGCGATCGATGCGACCGCGGCGGGGCAGGCGACGTTCGACGTCGACATCAAGGGGCCGAACGGGCTGACGCTGGCGCGCCATTACGCGCTCGACGTCAAAGCGGCAACGCAGGTGCTGGCGCGGCGCTCGATTCGCACCCTGGCGAAGGGCGAGAGCCTGACGCTGACCTCGGACATGTTCTCCGACCTCGTGCCGGGCACCGGCAGCGTCTCGGTCTCTGCCAGCCTGTCGACCGCACTCGACGCCGCGACGATCCTCAAGGCGCTCGACCGCTATCCCTATGGCTGCTCGGAGCAGATCACCAGCCGCGCCATGCCGCTGCTCTATGTCAACGACCTCGCGGCTGGTGCGCATCTCGCCATGGACACCGAGGTCGATCAGCGCATCCGCGACGCGATCGAACGGCTTTTGGCCCGCCAGGGCTCGAACGGCTCGTTCGGCCTGTGGTCGGCCGGCGGCGATGACGCCTGGCTCGACGCCTACGTGACCGACTTCCTCACCCGCGCCCGCGAAAAGGGTTTTGTGGTGCCGGACGTCCTGTTCAAGAACGCGCTGGATCGCATCCGCAACTCCGTCGTCAATGGGAACGAGCCGGAAAAGGACGGCGGGCGCGATCTCGCTTACGGCCTCTACGTGCTCGCACGTAATGGCGCAGCGCCCATCGGCGACCTCCGCTATCTTGCCGACACCAAGCTCGCCAACCTCGCAACCCCGATTGCGAAGTCGCAGCTCGCGGCGGCGCTGGCGCTGGTCGGCGACCGCAACCGCGCCGAACGCGTCTACGGTGCCGCGCTCGACAGCCTCGCGCCAAAGCCGGTGCTGGAGTTCGGTCGCACCGATTACGGCTCGCAGCTGCGCGACGCCGCAGCGCTGGTGTCGCTCGCCAGCGAAGGCAATGCGCCGAAGGCGACGTTGACGCAGGCTGTGGCGCGGGTCGAGAGCGCGCGCGGGCTGACGCCCTACACTTCCACGCAGGAGAACGCGTGGCTGGTGCTGGCCGCGCGGGCGCTGGCCAAGGAAAACCTCTCGATCGAGGTTGACGGCCAGTCGGTCAAGACGGCGCTGTACCGCAGCTACAAGGCGGAGACGCTGAGCGGCAAGCCGCTGAAGATCACCAACACCGGCGATGCGCCGGTCCAGGCGGTGATCTCGGTGTCGGGCTCGCCGGTGACGCCGGAGCCGGCGGCATCGAACGGCTTCAAGATCGAGCGCAGCTACTTCACGCTCGACGGCAAGCCGGCCGACATCAGCAAGGTCAAGCAGAACGACCGCTTTGCGGTCGTGCTGAAGATCACCGAGGCCAAGCCCGAGTACGGCCACATCATGGTGTCCGATTATCTGCCGGCCGGTCTCGAGATCGACAATCCAAAGCTGGTGTCGTCGGGCGACAGCGGCACGCTGGACTGGATCGAGGACGGCGAGGAGCCTGAAGACACCGAATTCCGCGATGACCGCTTCACTGCGGCCGTCGATCGGGCCTCGGACTCCAAGGCGGTCTTCACCGTCGCCTATGTCGTGCGCGCGGTCTCGCCCGGCAAATACGTGCTGCCGCAGGCCTATGTCGAGGACATGTACAACCCCTCGCGCTACGGCCGCACCGGCACTGGCAGTGTCGAGGTGCGAGCGGCGAAGTGAGTGGTGAGATGAACGGGATCGAGAAGCACGGCGGTAGAGCGGGGCGACGTAGCGTTATGCGCGTCCTCTCGGCCGCCGCGCTCACCTTCATCCTCGCCATCATCGGCTTCGTCGGCTGGGTCTACTCGCTCGGCCCGCTCCCGCTCGACGAGGCGCGGCAGGTCTCGACCACGGTCGTCGACCGCAACGGCAAGCTGTTGCGGGCCTATGCGATGGCAGACGGCCGCTGGCGGCTGCCGGTTGATACGAAAGCGAATGTCGATCCGACCTACTTAAAACTGCTGTTCGCCTATGAGGACCAGCGCTTCTACGCCCATAACGGTCTCGATCCGCTGGCGCTGGGGCGCGCAGCGTTGCAGCTGGGCACGCGTGGCCACATCGTGTCGGGCGGCTCGACCATCTCGATGCAGCTGGCGCGGCTGATGGAGCCGCGGCGGCAGCGCTCGCTCTATGCCAAGCTGCGGCAGATCGTGCGCGCGATCGAGATCGAGCGCAGCATGAGCAAGGCCGAGATCCTCGACCTCTATCTCGCGCTGGCGCCCTACGGCGGCAATCTCGAAGGCATCCGCGCGGCCTCGATCGCCTATCTCGGCAAGGAGCCGAAGCGGCTGTCGTTGGCCGAGGCCGCACTGCTGGTCGCGCTGCCGCAATCGCCGGAGACGCGCCGGCTCGACCGCTATCCCGAGGCGGCGCGCAAGGCGCGTGACCGCGTGCTCGATCGCATGGTCGAGGAGCATGTGGTCAGCGCTGACGACGCGACACAGGCCAAGGCCGTGCCGGTGCCGAAACTGCGCAAGCCGATGCCGATCCTGGCGCCGCATGCCTCCGACAATGCGCTGGCAACGGTCAAGGACGCGCCGATCATCAAGCTGACGCTGGATGCGAACCTGCAGAAGGTGCTGGAGCCGCTGGCGCGGGACCGCGCCATTGCGCTTGGGCAAAACATCTCGGTCGGCATTATTGTCGTCGACAATGAAAGCGGCGACGTGCTCGCGCGCGTGGGATCTGCCGATTATTTCGACGAGAGCCGGGCAGGGCAGGTCGACATGACCCGCGCCATCCGCTCGCCGGGCTCGACCTTGAAGCCGTTCATCTATGGCCTCGCCTTCGAAGACGGCTTCGTTCATCCCGACAGTTTGATCGACGACCGTCCGGTGCGCTTCGGCTCCTACGCGCCGGAGAATTTCGACATGACGTTCCAGGGCACGGTGCCGGTGAAGAAGGCGCTGCAATTGTCGCTGAACGTGCCGGCGATCGTGCTGCTTGACCGCGTCGGCGCGAGCCGGTTGTCATCGCGGCTGCGGCAGGCCGGCGGCAATCTGATCTTGCCAAAGGACGAGGCGCCGGGTCTCGCCATGGGTCTCGGCGGCGTCGGCGTGACACTCCAGGACCTTGCGCAGCTCTATGCGGGTTTTGCGCGGCTCGGCACCACCAAGCCGCTCCGCGAGGTCATGGCTGCCAGGGACGACCGCGAGCCGATGCGGCTGTTGGATCCCGTGGCGGCCTGGCAGGTCGGCAACGTGCTCCTGGGTACGCCGCCGCCGGAGAACGCCGCCCATAACCGCATCGCCTTCAAGACCGGCACGTCCTACGGCTATCGCGACGCTTGGTCGGTCGGCTTCGATGGCCGCATGACCATCGGCGTCTGGGTCGGCCGTCCCGACGGCGCGCCGGTTCCCGGCCTGATCGGCCGCCTCGCTGCTGCACCGATCCTGTTCGACGCCTTCGCCCGGACTGGCAAGACGCTGACGCCGCTGCCGAAGCCGCCGAAGGGGACCTTGGTCGCCAGCAACGCCAAGTTGCCGTTGCCGCTCAAGCGGTTCCGGCCGGTCGGAGAGCTGGTGCGAACGGGTGGCGAGCAGGCGCTGCACATCCAGTTCCCGCTCAACGGCTCGCGGATCGACGTCGATCGGTCGGGCGGGCCGGAGGCTGCCGCCATGCCCGTCAAGGTCGCCGGCGGCGTGCTGCCCATGACCGTGATGGTTAATGGAATCTCGCTCGGCGAGATCGACGGACGCCGCCAGCGGCTGATCGACCCGCCCGGTCCGGGCTTTGCGCGGCTGACCGTGATCGATGCCACGGGCGCCGCGGACACAGTCGTCATTCGAATTCAATGACCTTGGCTTAAGCGGTTGTGGCGATGGCGGTTTCAGCGTAAGCGGAACCAATGGCCGAGACCTACCCAACACCCCGTTTTGGAGCGCCCCGCGAGCCGAAAGTCCCCGTCAATCCGGGCAGCCGGCTCGTGACCATGCTTGATATCGTCACGGCCAGCCACGCCCGCGCGGTGGCTTTCCTGGTGCTGTGCGCGCTGCTGCTGTTCCTGCCGGGCTTCTTCACGATTCCACCGGTCGACCGCGACGAGGCCCGGTTCGCCCAGGCCACCAAGCAGATGGTCGAGAGCGGCGACTACGTCGATATCCGCTTTCAGGAGGACGTCCGCTACAAGAAGCCGGTCGGCATCTACTGGCTGCAATCGGCCGCGGTCGAGGTCGCGACTGCACTGAAGCTGCCCAAGGCCGAATTGCGAATCTGGGTCTACCGGTTGCCCTCGCTGCTGGGCGCTATCGGCGCCGTGCTGATGACCTATTGGGCTGCGCTCGGTTTCGTGACGCGGCGCGCCGCGGTGCTCGCGGCGCTCTTGATGTGCGCCTCCGTGCTGCTCGGCGTCGAGGCGCGGCTCGCCAAGACCGATGCGATGCTGCTGTTCTGCGTCACCGCCGCGATGGGCGCGATGTCACGGGCCTATCTGTCGTGGCAGCGCGCCGAGGACGAGACCCATCCGCCGTGGTCCTGGCCCGCGATCTTCTGGACCGCGCTCGCGGTCGGCATTTTGATCAAGGGCCCGCTGATCCTGATGTTCGCTGGCCTCACCATCGTCGCGCTGGCGATCCAGGACCGCGATTCCTCCTGGCTGTGGCGCTTGCGCCCCGTCTGGGGCCTGATGTGGATGCTGGTGCTGGTGCTGCCCTGGTTCATCGCGATCTTCTGGCGGGCGGGCGATGCGTTCTTCGCCGACTCCGTCGGCGGCGACATGCTGAGCAAGATCGGCGCCCAGGAATCCCATGGTGCGCCGCCGGGCCTCTACCTGGCGCTGTTCTGGATCACGTTCTGGCCGGGCGCGCCGCTCGCGGCGATGGCGGCGCCTGCGGTGTGGCGGGCGCGGCGCGAGCCCGGCGCGCAATTCCTGCTGGCCTGGCTGGTCCCGTCCTGGATCGTGTTCGAGGCGGTCCTGACCAAGCTGCCGCATTACGTTCTGCCGCTCTATCCGGCGATCGCGATCCTTACCGTCGGCGCGCTGGAACGGCGCGTGCTGTCGCGCTCGTGGCTGGCGCGCGGTTCGGCCTGGTGGTTCGCGATCCCCGCATCGGCCTCGTTCATCGCCGTGCTCGGCGCGGTGCTGCTGACGCGGCAGCCCGCCTTCGTGGCCTGGCCGTTCATCGCGGCCGCGCTGATCTTCGGCCTGTTCGCCTGGTGGCTGTTCGACACCAACCACGCCGAGCGCTCGGTGCTCAATGCGCTGGTCGCGGCCTTGATGCTGGCGGTCACGGTCTACGGCATCGTGCTGCCGTCGCTGACGCCGGTGTTTCCGAGCATCGAGGTCGCGCGTGCGCTGCGCAATGTCAGCTGCGTCGGGCCGAAAGCGGCGTCGGCCGGCTATCACGAGCCGAGCCTGGTGTTCCTGACGGGAACGCAGACCCTGCTCACCGACGGCTCGGGCGCGGCCGACTTCCTGCGGCAGGGCAGCTGCCGCTTCGCGCTGATCGAGCAGCGCTCGGAGCGCAGCTTCGTGCAGCGCGCCGAGGCGATCGGGCTGCGTTACAAGGTCGGGGCGCGCATCGACGGCTATAATTTCTCGCAAGGACGCGCGATCTCGATTTCGATCTTCCGCTCGGAAGGCACCGAGTAGGATGCCTGTGACCACCGACATCGCACCGCGCCCGGGCTATCCCGCGCAATTGCTCGTGGTGGTCGGGCGTGCGCTGGCGCAACTGGTGCGCTCGCCTTCGCATTCGCGCCGCGCCGAGGCCGCGCGAAAACTGGCGCGGCATTCGCTTTGGCTGAGCATGGCAGGTGCGGCCCTGGTCATCGTGCTGATGCTCGCATTCGACCAGACCGAGATCCAGCTGATGCCGGCGCGGGGCACGCCGAGCCTGTGGCCGATCCGCATCCTCACCGATTTCGGCAAGGACGAGTACGTGCTCTGGGTGCTCGGCGTTGCATTGGTGATCCTGGCGCTCGTTGCGGCCGCGCGGCACGGCACGCGCCGGGCGCTGCTGCTCGGTCTCGGCACACGCCTGCAATATCTGTTTCTGTCTGTTGCGCTGTCCGTGTTCGTCGCCGAGATCCTGAAATATCTGATCGGCCGCGGACGGCCCTTCGTCGGCGGCAAGGCCAATCCGTTCAACTTCATGCCGTTCGAAGGCTCGGGCGCTTACGCCAGCCTGCCGTCGGGGCATGCGGTGACGGCATTCGCGCTGGCGTTCGCGGTCTCGGCGCTGTGGCCGCGGCTGCGCGTGTTCATGTTCACCTACGCCATCGTGATCCTGCTGACGCGCCTCGTGCTGCTCGCGCATCATCCGAGCGATGTCGTGGCCGGCGCCCTGGTCGGCATGGTCGGCGCCATGGCGGTCCGCTACTGGTTTGCGGCCCGCAGGCTCGGCTTTGCCATCCGTGCCGACGGCACCATTGTGCCGCTATCGGGGCAGGTCCCGGGCCGCCTCAAAAGGGTTGCCCACGGGGCCTCCGCCCCATAAAAGCGGCTGCCTGCCGGGGCCGCCGGTTCCCTCGAGCAGCAGGCCCATTCCAACCACGAGCCTCGATTTGTCGTCACAGCCTTCGGTTTCCCAGCCCTCGGTTTCCATCGTCGTTCCCGTGCGCAACGAAGCCGACAACATCGCGCCGCTGATCGCGGAGATCGGCGCGGCGCTCGACGGCCGCTGGGACTACGAGATCATCTACGTCAATGACGGCTCGACCGACGCGACCGGCGAGCGGCTCGCCTCGATCATGCAGCAGCGCGCCAATCTGCGTCAGCTCCGTCATGCCCGGTCCGGCGGCCAGTCGGCTGCGGTGCGCAGCGGCGTGCGAGCCGCGCGCGGGGTGATCGTGGCGACGCTCGACGGCGACGGCCAGAACAACCCCGCCTTCCTGCCGGACCTGATCGCGGCGGTGGAAAAGGGAGCAGGGCGGGTCGGCCTTGCCGCGGGCCAGCGCGTCGGGCGCAAGGACACCGGCTTCAAGAAATTCCAGTCGCGCGTCGCGAACAAGGTCCGCAACGCGATCCTGAACGACGGCACGCGCGACACCGGCTGCGGCTTGAAGGCATTCCGGCGCGACGTGTTCCTGATGCTGCCTTATTTCGACGGGCTGCATCGCTTCCTGCCGGCGCTGGTGCGGCGGGAGGGCTTCGACATCGCCTATGTCGACGTGATCGACCGGCCGCGCCATTCCGGCGTGTCGAATTACGGCTTCTTCGACCGGCTGTGGATCGGGATCATGGATCTCGCCGGCGTGTGGTGGCTGATCCGCCGCAAGAGGCCCACACCAGACGTGACCGAGGTGAAGGCATGATCATCCAGTACGGCCAGGCGCTGAGCAACTATCTCTACGACGTCTTCGTTGCCAAGTTCGATTTCTGGCTCGCGTTCGGCCTCGTCGCGCAGCTGTTCTTCACCGCGCGCTTCCTGGTGCAGTGGATCGCGAGCGAGCGCGCCGGCAACAGCGTGGTGCCGATGGCGTTCTGGTTCTGCTCGATGGGCGGCGGTCTGATGACGCTGGTCTACGGCGTGGTCAAGCGCGAGCCGGTGATCATCCTCGGACAGGCGCTGGCGACGGTCATCTATGTCCGCAACATCATGCTGATCATCAAGAACCGCGGCCAAGCCTCGAAGACGCTGGAGCGATGAAGCGGCTCGATCAGCGCGGCAACGCGGACGCCGCGCCTGAGGCGGGCAGGGCGGTGGTCTCCGTCGCCGGCCTGCGATAGGGCTCGCCGGCCGCGTCCAATACGGGATAGGCGACCGAGCAGATGTGCGAATGGATGCGCCTGAGATCGCGCAGCACGTCGAGATGCAGCGAGGTGGTCTCGATGGTCTCGGGCCGGCCCTCGCGCAGGCGGTCGAGATGGCGCTCGACGGCGGCAAGCTCGGTGTTCTTCAGTGTGGTCTTCTCCACCAGCAGCTTGCGTGCCTCGTTGGCGTCGCCCGACATGAACACGCCGAAGGCGATCCGCAGCGATTCCATCGTGCGCTTGTGGAAGGCGGCGAGCTCCTCGGCGCCCTCGGCCGAGAACTGGAAGCGCCGCTTGATCTTCTTGGTGGCGAGCTCGCTCAGGCTCTTGTCGATGATGTCGCCGATATGCTCGAGGTTGATGGCGAAGGAGATGATCTCCATCGCGCGCCGCCCCTCGCTCTCGTCGAGGCTGCCGCGCATCAGCTTGGTCACGTAGAGCTTGACGGCCTCGTCGAGGCCGTCGACGACGTTGTCCATCTTCGTGACCTGGTCGACCAGCGCGCGGTCGTTCGTCATCATCGCCGTCATGACCCTGCGCAGCATGATCTCGACGTGATCGCCCATGCGCAACACCTCCCGGGCAGCGTCGGCGAGCGCCAATGACGGCGTCTCCAGCGCGGTCTCGTCGAGATAGCGCGGCCGGGCCGGATCGGTCTCCTGCACGCGGTCGGGCAGCAGGCGAGTCAACAGGCGCGACATGGTGTCGAGCAGGCCGATGAAGAGGATCGCCGTGACGGCATTGAAGGCGATGTGGAAGGCCGCCGTCATCCTGGCGAGGTCCGGCTGCCAGGCCTGCATGTGCTCGGCGATGACACTCAGGAACGGCAGCACCAGCGCGATGCCGATCACGCGGTTGGCGAGATTGCCGACCGGCAGGCGATAGCTTGCGGCATCGTCGCGCCTGGCACCCTCGAATACGGGATTGATGGCGCTGCCGAGATTGGCGCCGAGCACGAGGGCCAGCGCGGCGGCGGGCGTGACGAACTGCGAATAGGCCAGCGACATGATCAGCAGCACGCTGGCAACGCTCGAATGCACCGCCCAGGTAACCAGGGCGGCGATGACGATGCAGAGCACGGGATCGCCCGTGATCGCCGACATCATGACGCGCACGCCCGGCGCGTTCTCGGCAGGCGCCAGCGTATCGAGCAGGATGTGCAGCGACAGCAGCATCAAGCCAAGGCCGATCGAGATACGGCCGATGTCCTTGATGCGCGAGCGCGGGCCGGAGCGGAAGGCAACGAGCCCGAGCACGAACAGCACCGGCGCGACGGCTGCGATGTTGAACGACAGCGCCTGCACGATCAGCGTGGTGCCGACATTGGCTCCCAGCATGATGGCGAGCGCGGCGGTGAGGCTGACGAGACCTTCGGCGGCAAACGAGCTGGTGATCAGGGCGGTCGCCGTGCTGCTCTGGAGCAGCGCGGTGAGCCCGAGGCCGGCCGCGAACGCGCTCGCACGATTGCCGAGCGCCTTGCCGAGCAGGCGGCGCAAATCGGGGCCAAAGGCACGCAGGATACCGCTCTGGACCATATGGAGGCCCCACAGCAGCAGCGCGACGCCGCCCATCAGATCGAGCAGTACCAACGTTCCCATGCTCCGTGTCCGGATGAGAGTCGATTGGTGAGGCTAGCGCCATATGCTTGAGGTTCAAACCATTTCTTGGCGCAGCGGCGTTAACGTCTGCGTGCCTTGCTCGTTCCTGCGCCGCATTGCCTTGTGAGCAGGCTCACATTGCCGCTTTGAGGGCAGCGAAGCCGCGATCGAGATCGGCCTTGAGATCGTCGGTGCTCTCAAGCCCGATATGGAGTCGCAGCGTCGGGCCGCCCGGGGCCCATTTGGTCGCGGTGCGATAGGCGTCGCAGTCGAAGGGAATCGCAAGGCTCTCGAAGCCGCCCCAGGAAAAGCCCATGCCGAACAGCTTGAGCGTGTTGAGCATGGTGTCGACGGCGCTCTGCGGGGCCGGCTTCAGCACGATGCTGAACAGGCCCGAAGCGCCGGTGAAGTCGCGCTTCCAGATCGCGTGACCCGGATCGGTTTCGAGCCCCGGATGCAGCACGCGCGCGACCTCGGGTCTTGCGGCAAGCCAGCGTGCCATGTCGAGCCCGGAGCGATGATGCTGCGCGAGACGTACCGACAGCGTGCGCAGGCCGCGCAGCGCGAGGAAGACGTCATCAGGACCGGCGCAGACGCCGAGCAGGCGGATGCCTTCCGAGATTTGCGGCCAGGTCCTTGCGTTGGCCGAGATGGTGCCGAACATGATGTCGGAGTGGCCGCCGATATATTTGGTGGCGGCCTGCATGCTGATGTCGACGCCCTGCTCGAGCGAGCGATGATAGAGCGGCGTCGCCCAGGTGTTGTCGTCGATGACGAGCGCGCCCTTCGCATGCGCGACCTCGGCGATGGCGCGGATGTCGGGCATCTCGAACGATTGCGAGCCCGGTGCTTCCACCAGCACGGCGCGGGTATTCGGCTTGAACAGTTTGTCGATGCCGGCGCCAATCAGCGGATCGAAATAGGTGGTCTCGATGCCGAGGCGGGCAAGCATGCCGTTGCAGAAATTGCGCGAGGGCCGATAGACGTTGTCGCAGACCAGGAGATGATCGCCGGTCTTGAGCACCGAGAGCAGGGTGGTGGAAATCGCCGACAGCCCCGACGGCACGATGCCGACGCCGGCGCATTGCGGCCCCTCCAGCGCCATCAGCGTCTCCTGGAACGCCTTGGTGGTGGGGGAGCCGTGGCGGCCATAGGTGAACTCGCCGCGATGGGCGTGCAGGTCTTCGGCGGTCGGATACAGCACGGTCGAGCCGTGGAACACCGGCGGATTGACGAACCCCTTCTGTGCCTTGGTGTCGCGGCCGGAGGTGACCAGCCGGGTCTCGGCCTGCTGCGGGGTGGGGTGCGAGGAATCCATGCGCCTGCTTTCAAAACTCGTTTTCCGCAGGGGTATGGCGCCCCGCGGGTCGGCCGAACAGCCGCTGCCGTTAATAACAGAACACAGAAGAGTCCCGTCAACCCCTTGACCCGGCTCGCCAGTCGTTCTGTGATGCGCCGGTGCTATTCAGTCGCCGCATGTTGAGGGGCCTGCCGCGACCTTCGATCCATCGTCTGACCGGACCTTGCGTCACAGCCGTCATGGCGGGCGCCTGCGGCGGGGATTAGGTTATGGCCTCTCGGGATGGGCGGGTGTTCGGCAAGGTTCCAGCATGACTCTTGCAAGGCGGGTCCGAATAGGATTAGCCCCGGCAGAGACGATCCCAAAGACAACATTCCTGACCTTGAGACGATCTTGAAAGGCCTTCAGCCCATGAAACGCGTAACTTTGGCTCTCACTCTCGCACTCGCCGCCGGCCTGACTGCCCAAGCCGCCGATGCGCAAACGCTCAAGACCGTCAAGGACCGGGGCGTGCTGTCCTGCGGCGTCAGCCAGGGCCTGCCGGGTTTCTCCTCGCCTGACGACAAGGGCAACTGGACTGGCATCGACGTCGACGTCTGCCGCGCCATCGCGGCCGCGATCTTCAACGATCCGACCAAAGTCAAGTTCGTGCCGACCTCGGCCAAGGACCGTTTCACCGCGCTGCAATCCGGCGAGATCGACGTGCTCTCGCGCAACACCACCTGGACCATCTCGCGCGACACCTCGCTCGGCGCCAACTTCACCGGCGTGACCTATTATGACGGGCAGGGCTTCATGGTGAAGAAGTCGCTGAAGGTGAATTCCGCGCTGGAATTGAATAGCGCCTCGGTCTGCGTGCAGACAGGCACCACCACCGAGCAAAATCTGGCCGACTACTTCAAGGCCAACAACATGAAGTACGAGGTGATCGCGTTCGGCACCAATGACGAAACGGTCAAGGCCTATGAAGCCGGCCGCTGCGACGTCTTCACCACCGACCAGTCGGGCCTCTACGCCAATCGCCTGAAGCTCGCCAATCCCAACGACCACATGGTTCTCCCCGAGATCATCTCGAAGGAGCCGCTCGGCCCGATGGTACGCCATGGCGATGACCAGTGGTTCGACATCGTGAAATGGACGCTGTTCGCCCTCGTCACCACCGAAGAGCTCGGCATCACCTCCAAGAACGTCGACGAAAAGGCCAAGATGGAAAATCCGGAGCTGAAGCGCGTGCTCGGCTCCGACGGCAATTTCGGCGAACAGCTCGGCCTCACCAAGGACTGGGTGATCCGGATCGTGAAGGCGACTGGCAATTACGGCGAGGTGTTCGATCGCAATGTCGGCGCCGGCTCGCCGCTCGGCATCGCCCGTGGTCTCAACAATCTCTGGAACAAGGGCGGTCTCCAGTACGCGCCGCCGATCCGCTGATCGCGCCTGATCAACGGCTCGCGGCCATGAGCACCGAGGCTCGAAAACCGCCGGCCCAGATCGCGCTGAAGATCAGGCGCGTTCTGGGCGGCAAGACAGGCTGGAACGGTATCGTCGTCCAGTTTGTCTTCGCCGCGATCCTGGGATGGATCGGCTACGAGATCGTCTCCAACGCCCGCGCCAACCTCGAGAACCAGCACATTGCCGCCGGCTTCGGCTTCCTGCGGAACAATGCGGGCTTCGACGTCAACCAGACGCTGATCTCCTACACCGGCTCGGACACGTTCCTGCGCGTGTTCGTGGTCGGGCTTCTCAACACGCTCGTGGTCTCGGTGGTCGGCATCGTCTTCGCCACCGTGCTCGGCTTCGTCGTCGCGCTGTGCCGGCTGTCGCCGAACTGGCTCTTGTCGCGCATCGGCGAGATCTATGTCGAGATCATCCGCAACCTGCCGCTGCTGTTCCAGATCCTGTTCTGGTATCTCGCCGTGCTCGCGGCCCTGCCCAATCCGCGGCAGAGCATTTCGCTGCTCGGCATCGCCTTCATCAGCAATCGCGGCCTCGTCATTCCGCAGCCGATCGGCCAGGCCGGGCTGGATCCGTTCCTGCTGGTGCTGGGATTCGGCATCGTCGCGGTGCTGGCCCTGCGGATCTATGCGCGGCGGGCGCTGTTTCAACGCGGACAGATGATCCGCATCTGGCCCTACGTGCTGGGCCTGCTGTTCGGACTGCCGCTCGCGACGATGCTGCTGGTCGGTCTGCCCTTCACCTTCGAGCTGCCGCAGCTCAAGGGCTTCAACTTCGCCGGCGGCTCGCGGATCATTCCGGAATTCGTGGCGTTGACGCTGGCGCTGTCGACCTATACCGCGGCCTTCATCGCCGAGATCGTGCGCGCCGGCATCCTGTCGGTGCACAAGGGACAGATGGAGGCGGGCGCCTCGCTCGGCCTCAGCCGCGGCACCACGCTGCGCCTGATCGTGGTGCCGCAGGCCATGCGCGTGATCGTGCCGCCGCTGACCAACCAGTACCTCAACCTCACCAAGAACTCTTCGCTCGCGGTCGCGATCGGCTATCCGGACCTCGTGTCGGTCTGGGCCGGCACGTCGCTGAGCCAGACCGGACAGGCGATCGAGATCATTGCCATGACGATGGGCGTCTATCTCCTGATCTCGCTGCTCACCAGCGCGATCATGAGCGTCTACGGTTGGCGTGTCAGCCGGAGCCTTGGTGCATGACCGATATTGCCTCATCCGCTTACGTTCGTCAGGACCTGATCGCCGAGCGGCCGGCGCCGGTGAGGATGACGGGCTTCGTTGGCCTGATGCGCACGCGCCTGCTCAATTCGCCGACCAACATCCTGATCACCATCGTCAGCGCCCTGTTGCTCTGGTTCACCATCGTTCCATCCGTCAAATTCCTGTTCGTCGACGCGGTCTGGACCGGAACGGACCGCACGGCGTGCCTCCCCGAGAATGCCGGCTTTGCCGTCGGCGCTTGCTGGCCCTATATCCAGGCCAAGCTGCCGCAGCTGATCTACGGCTTCTATCCCGAGGCCGAACGCTGGCGGGTCGACCTCACATTCGTCCTGGCCACGGTCCTGCTGGTGCCCATGCTGGTTCCGCGCCTGCCGGCGAAGGCGCTCAACGCCAGCCTGTTCTTCTTCGCCTTTCCCGTGGTTGCGTTCTTCCTGCTGCATGGCGGCGGCATCACCGGGTTCGGCCTGAGCTGGACCGCCGGCCTGCTGCAATTGTTCGACGACAGCATCATCGGCGCCGGGCAGGTCCTGCTCAGCCTCAGCAAGACCTCGGCGATCGCGCCACTCTTGTGGGCGCTCGGCAGCCTCATCGTGCTAGTCGGAAAAGCGATCTCCTGGCTGATCTTTCCGCTGACCTGGCTGCGTGACCAGCTCGAGGGCTCGGGCCAGTCGGTCTGGAGCGATTTCGCCATCACGACCGTCGTCGTGTCCTTGATCGCCTTCGTCGTCGGGGGTGGCCTGCGCACCGGATGGCGCGCCCTGGCGTGGAGCATCGGCACATTCGCCGCCATCGCCCTCGTCATCAAGCTGATGGGGCTCGATCACGGCGGGCTCCCGGTCGTGCAGACGCGGCTCTGGGGCGGTCTTCTGGTGACGCTGGTGGTCTCCGTCGCCGGCATCGTCACCTCGTTGCCGATCGGCATTGCGCTGGCGCTCGGGCGCAGGTCCACCATTCCGCTGATCCGGATCTTCTCGATCGCCTTCATCGAGTTCTGGCGCGGCGTGCCGCTGATCACCGTGCTGTTCTTCGCGACCTATATGCTGCCGTTGTTCCTGCCGGGCAATTTCACGGTCGACGGCCTCGTCCGTGCACTGATCGGCATCGCGCTATTCACGGGGGCCTATCAGGCCGAGAACGTTCGCGGCGGCCTTGCCGCGATCCCGCGCGGGCAAGGTGAGGCCGCGGCGGCCCTCGGACTGTCCTGGTGGAAGACGACGTCCTTGATCGTGCTGCCGCAGGCGCTGCGCCACGTCATCCCGAACCTCGTCAACAGCTTCATCTCGCTGCTCAAGGACACCTCGCTGGTGTCGATCGTCGCGTTGTTCGACCTCCTGGGCTCGCTGCGCGCCTCGTTCGCCGATCCGAAATGGTCGGCGCCGTCGACCCTGTTCACCGGCTTCGCCTTTGCCGGTATCATCTATTTCCTGTTCTGCTTTGGAATGTCGCGCTACTCGCTGTTCGTCGAGCACCGTCTCAACGCCCACCGCCGCAACTGATCGAGCTCACCATGACCGACCCCATCGTCAAGATTACCGGCCTCAACAAATGGTACGGCGAGTTTCACGTGCTGCGCGACATCGACCTCGATGTCCACAAGGGCGAGCGCATCGTGATCTGCGGCCCTTCGGGCTCCGGCAAGTCGACGCTGATCCGCTGCATCAACGCGCTTGAGGAATTCCAGGAGGGCGAGATCGTCGTCGACGGGATCGAGCTCGGGCCGAACCTCAAGCATATCGACGCGGTGCGCCGCGAGGTCGGCATGGTGTTCCAGAGCTTCAACCTGTTCCCGCATCTCACGGTGCTGGACAATTGCACGCTGGCGCCGATCTGGGTGCGCAACATCCCCAAGAGGGATGCGGAAGCGACCGCGATGAAATTTCTGGAGCGGGTCAAAATCCCGCATCAGGCCAACAAGTTTCCAGGCCAGATGTCCGGCGGCCAACAGCAGCGCGTCGCGATCGCCCGCGCGCTGACCATGAACCCGAAGGTGATGCTGTTCGACGAGCCGACCTCGGCGCTCGACCCCGAGATGGTCAAGGAAGTGCTCGACACCATGGTCGACCTCGCCGAAGAAGGCATGACCATGCTGGTCGTCACCCACGAGATGGGCTTTGCCCGCGAGGTCGCCAACCGCGTCGTGTTCATGGACGCGGGCCAGATCATCGAGGCCAACACGCCGAATGAGTTCTTTGCGGCGCCCCAGCATGCGCGGACGAAGCTGTTCTTGAGCCAGATCTTGCGCTGACCGCAAGCGCTACACCTAACTCAACTGGCCGCGACCAATCCGCCTCAGACGAACGGCAGCTTGATGTTGCTGCGCTTCTCCAGCCATTCCGGTACCGGCAGGTTCTTGGCGCGCATGAAGTCGGCGTTGAACAGCTTTGACTGGTAGCGGCTGCCGGAATCGCAGAGCACGGTGACGATGGTCTTGCCGGGCCCGAGCTGCCTGGCGAGCCGCATCGCGCCCACGATGTTGATGCCGCTGGAGCCGCCGAGGCACAGGCCTTCGTGCTGGAGCAGCTCATAGATCACCGTCACGGCCTCGGCGTCGGGAATGAGATAGGCGTCATCGACCTTCGCGCTCTCGACGATGGCGGTGGCGCGGCCGAGCCCGATGCCCTCCGTGATCGAGCCGCCCGGCGTCGCCTTGGGGTCGCCTGTCCGGAAGTATTCGTACATGCCGGCGCCATGCGGATCGGCGCAGGCGATCCGGATGTCCTTGTTCTTCTCTTTCAGATAGCGGCTGGTGCCGGCGAGCGTGCCGCCGCTGCCGACCGAGCAAACGAAGCCGTCGATCTTGCCGCCGGTCTGCTGCCAGATCTCGGGGCCGGTCGAGTCGTAATGCGCCTTGGCATTGTCCAGATTGTTCCACTGGTCGGCGAACAGCACGCCGTTCGGCTCGGTCTTGCGCAGCTCGTCGGCGAGACGGCGGCCGACATGCTGGTAATTGTTCGGATTGGAGTAGGGCAGTGCCGGCGATTCCAGCAGCTCGGCGCCGCACAGTTTGAGAAAATCCTTCTTCTCCTGGCTCTGCGTCTCGGGGATGACGATCAGCGTGCGGTAGCCGCGCGCGCCGGCGACGACGGCAAGCCCGATGCCGGTGTTGCCGGCGGTTGCTTCCACCACCAGACCTCCCGGCTTGAGCTCGCCGCGCTTCTCGGCCTCCAAAATCATCCACTTGCCGGCGCGGTCCTTCACCGACTGGCCGGGATTCATGAACTCAGCCTTGCCCAGGATGGTGCAGCCGGTCAATTCCGAGGCGCGCTTGAGCTTGATCAGCGGGGTGTTGCCGATGGCTTCGACAACGTCGTTTCGAATGGTCATATCACTAAAAGTCGCTTGCGGTGGGTTTGATCCGGTTGGTCCGAACCTATTGTGCGGGAAGCGAAAGGGAAAGGCTTTTGCACTGCAGCGAGGCGAATTGAAGGATGCACTGATGCTCTGCGGCGGGCAGGGTCAATCAGGCGATATTGGCCTGCAATGGCGGTCTCCAAGAGACAAAGATAGCCCAATCCCGTCGCAATGAAGAATACGACCGTCGTTAGAAACAGCCGCCCCCTCATCACCGTTCAAAATTGCGATGGCAGCGGCGCAAAGTTGGCACCTTCGGAGGGACGGCAATTTATATGTAGCCGCTTCGGCGAGTGATCCATGGCCGTCTGACGAACGTTCATACCCCGATAAGCCGCTTGTCGAGCATGTATGGTCGCTGCTATCCGAGCTTTAACTGTGCCAATCACCGCCGCCAGGGCCGATATGCCCCGCGGGGGGGCACGGCCGTTGACGATTGCGAGCAAAAGGCTAAAGGCGAAGGTGGACTGGGCTGATTTGATCGGAAGCGTCGCATCCGAGGGCGACCGGGAGGCTTTCGAGCGTCTATTCGAGCACTTCGCGCCTCGCGTCAAGGGGCTGATGCTCAAGGCCGGGTGCAGCTTCGATGAGGCGGAAGAGATCGCTCAAAACACCATGATCGCCGTCTGGCGGAAGGCCCACCAATTTGATCCTGCGACCGCCGGCGCGCCTGCCTGGATCTTTACGATCGCGCGCAATCTGCGGATCGATTTGTTCCGACGCAAAGCGCGTGCGGAGCGCCTGGATACGGCAGCTGACCCGCCTGATGCACCGGATCAAACCGAGACGGCCGATATCCTGATTTCACGCGGGCAGGATGCGGCAAGGATCACCTCTGCGATCCAGCAACTCTCGCCAGAGCAATCCAGGGTGGTGGTGCTGTCATTCATCGAAGAAAGGCCACACCCGGAAATCGCGAGCGCATTGGGAATTCCGCTTGGAACAGTCAAGTCACGGATCAGGCTGGCGATGAACCGGCTGCGCGACATTTTGGACGAAGAAGCATGACGATCACCCATCATCCGCCGGAAGATCTTCTGGCCGATTTCGCGGCCGGCAGGCTGGAAGAGGCCCATAAGCTGGTCGTCGAGGTTCACGTGGCCAATTGCAGGCGCTGCGCGCGCTTCGTGCAGGCCATCGAGCAGCTTGCGGGCGCCGCGCTGGAGAATGTCGAGCCGGTGCCGATCGCACCGGACGCGTTCGACCGCGTGATGTCGCGCATTGACGAGGCTCCGAAGCGGGTAGCTACGCCTCCACTGGCGTCGAGCACGGACGATGATGTTCCGCCGGCCCTGCGAAAATATCGCATCGGCAGGCGCCGGCGGGTCGCGCCGGGTCTCAGCCTGCGACCGATCGAGCTGTCCGGCCCAGGCAAAGCGCGCGCCTTTCTGCTTCGCTCAGCGCCGGGATCGCGCATGCTCGAGCACACCCACACCGGCACCGAGCTGACCCTCGTCCTGGAAGGCAGCTTCAGCCATGAGGGCGGGCGCTTTGGCCCCGGGGATTTCGACTATGGCGACGATGAGATTGATCACCGTCCCATCGTCGGCGACGAAGGCCCATGCCTCTGCCTGGTCGCGATGACCGGCGACTTGCGCATGAACGGTTTGCTCGGCCGGCTGATCTCGCCGTTCGTGCGGCTCTGACCTGCTTCACCCTTCGCCTGCCAAGTGATCCGAGGCTGCGCCCCAAGCGTTTCGTAAGGAAACGCAAGGGAGACAGGACATGGCCTCCGGCCTGCCAATTCAGGTGCAGAGCGAGACGTTGCGCGGACTGCTCGCGCGTGTCTCCGCGGGCGAGACCCGTGCCTTCGCACAGCTCCATACGATGACGCGCGGCAGGCTGCGCAGGATTGCGCTGGCGGTGGGTGCCGCGCCGGACGACGTCGATGATATCCTCCAGGAAAGCTTCCTGAAGATCTGGCGCAACGCTGCCCGGTTCGATTGCGGTCGGGCATCGGCGATGACCTGGATGTCCGCGATCGTTCGGAACACCGCAATCGATCATCTGCGGGCAAGACGACAGCCGAGCGTCGAATTGGACGAGGCACTCGCGGTCCCGGCAGCGACGGCGCCGTCGCAGGCCGAGGAGTTCGACTATGCCAGCGCCGAACCCCTTGCCCGTGGAGCGTTAGCCCGCTTGCCGGAAGATCGCCGCAGGCTTGTCGCGCTGGCCTATCTCGAAGGCGAGAGCCGCGCGAGCCTGTCCCGGCGTTTCGGTGTGCCGGTCGGCACGATCAAGACTTGGCTGCATCGAACCATTCTGGCGGTACGCAAGGATTGCCTTGCCACGACGGCCGCAGCCTGAAGCCGGCGGGGACGCGGGCATGGACGCAGAGATCATCGAATTTCCCGAAGGCGGCCGGGAAAACCGGCTCGTCTCTTCGACCTCGAGGCTTGAAGCGATTGTGAGGGACGTCGAGCGTGCCGCGGCCGACCAGCCTGCAGCGGGTGTCGACCAGTTGCTGGCCATGATGGAGCGGATGGGCGATCAGCTGGTGGATCTCGCAAGCCTCATGCTCGACGAGGATGCACGGCTGCAGGCTCACGAGGCCTTCAGATCCTTGTCCAGCAAGATTGCGGAAACCAGAGACGCATTCGAGCAACTCGGAAGCCCTAAGGATATTTGACCTGACAATGCGTAGATGGAAATCAATTCCGCAGGCAAAGCCGAAGACTTAATGCGCTAACTTTTGCGCGACAAGAAAGCCGATCCAGGCACTGGCGCCGGCGAGAAACGATCCCCAGCAAACATCCGCAAGCGTCAATCCGGTCGACCAATTTCGCAGCGTCGCCTGATTGGTCAGATCGTAGGTCGCATAGGTGAAGCAGCCGAGCAGCAAGCCGGACGTGAAAGCGCGCAGCGCTCCACCATCTTGCTGTGCGGGCAGGACGGCAAACCAGATCAGGCCGATAGGATACAATAAATAGAACGCTGAGGCGGCGCCGAGGTTCGGCTGCGCCCGCAACATGTCGCCCAGCACCGGCCGGTAAAGCCTTTCAACCATGGTCGTGAGCCAGGCCATGTCGACGGCAACGAACGTCACGGCCACCGCAAGATAGGTCAGGAAAAGGTTCATGTCGGTGTTTCTCGTTGCTGTGCATTCGGCCTGCTGACCGGTTTGGCTGTCGGGTTAACGTCCCACACGCCGCGGCGGATCACAGCGGCAGCTTTCCACCGGGTGAGGAGCCCGCATCGTTCCGCCGAAACACCGGGTCATCGCGGCGGCCATGGGAAAAATGCGCTGGTCCGCGCCTGATATTGACGGTATCGGTCGCCGCGCGATTGCAGCATCTGCTCCTCGAGTGGCGGTATGCCGGTCACGTGGACCAATATCCAGTACATGATGGCTGGCGCCGCCAGGCTGGCCCATCCCCAGGCATATCCTGACGATAACGCGATGACTGGATACGCCAGCCAGCCCAGCCATTCGAAGAAATAGTTCGGATGACGCGACCAGCGCCAAAGGCCGACATCGCAGACAAGGCCGGCGTTGGACGGGCGACGCTTGAAGCGCCGCAACTGGCGGTCCGCCAAGGCCTCGCCTGCAATGGCAATGAGGATGATGACCATCCCGGCGTAGTCCAGCAATCGCAGTCCAGGCTCCGGCGCATGCGCCGCGAGGAAGACCGCGAATGGCAGCGGGACCGAAACCAGCGCCTGTGATTGCAGGAACAGGAACATCCGGCGGGGAGCGTCAGGGCCCCATTGGCGCGCATAATTCGCATATCTGGGATCGTCGATGCCGGCTGCGGAACGGCGCGCAATGTGCGTCCCGAGCCTCACCGACCAGAGCAGCACGAGCGCTGCGACGAGTCCCCGACGGGCCGGGGAACCGTCGTCAAGTGGCCACAACGCAGCGGCCGCGCTCACGAGCCCGGTCGCGTAGGACCAGATTGCGTCGACCCAGCCGGAATTACCCGTGCGCTGCTGAACGACCCAGGCGAGGCCCATCAAAACGCTGAGGGCCAGCCCAATGCAGACTATGGCTTGAGCGTGCAGGAGAATCATACCCTCACCAAAAGTGACCTCTGTCGATACGCTCATCTGAGGACCGGGTTTCGCTATGGCGCCTCGATTCGGCGAGCAGATGTGATCCGAGCCGTTTCGCCAAACGTTTCCTGATAGTTGCTTGAAGAGCCGTAGCTGACGGGGGCTATAAGGATGCGTTTGGCCGTGATCGGAACGGGAATTGCCGGCAATGCGGCCGCGTGGCTCCTGTCGAAACGTTACGCAGTCACCGTTTACGAGCGTGAGTTGCAGCCGGGCGGGCATAGTCATACCGTCCACATCGACTATGACGGCGAGCCCATTGACGTCGATGTCGGCTTCATCGTTTTCAACGAGACCAACTATCCGCAATTGACCTCGCTGTTCGCGCATCTGGGCGTGAAGACCGTTGAGACGTGCATGAGCTTCGCCATGTCGGGCGATCATGGTCGATTTGAATGGCGCGGCGGCGGCGAGACCGCGCTTCAAACGGTCTCTGGACTCTTCGCACAACCACGCAACCTCATGTCCCCTTCATACTTTCGCATGCTGGCCGAGGTCATGCGATTCAACAGGCAGAGCGTCGCCGATCTGCGCGCCGGCCGGCTGCACAGCCTGACGCTCGGCGAGTATTTGCGCCGGCAATCCTTCGGGCCACGCCTGTTCTCCGACTATCTCGGCCCGATGGGCGCGGCGATCTGGTCGTCCTCAGCGGACGACATCCTGTCCTTTCCGGCAGAAAACTTCGTCGCGTTCTTCGACAATCACCGGCTCTTGAATCTCGATCGGCCGCGCTGGCGTACCGTGGAGGGCGGCAGCCGGCGCTATGTCGACAAGCTGACTGCTTCATTCAAACGCAACATGCGGTTAGGCTGCGCGGTCACATCGATCGACCGGGGAGGGCATGGCGTGACCGTTCGCGACAGTCACGGCGGCGTGGAAAGTTACGATGCCGTTGTCATGGCTTGTCATAGCGATCAGGCTCTGGCCACGCTGTCGGATGCCGATGCGCCTGAGCGTTCCATTCTCGGAGCAATCAGATACGCCCCGAACACCATTTACCTGCATCGTGACCCCAGTCTGATGCCCCGGCGGCGTCAGGCATGGGCTTCCTGGAACTTCCTGCGCTGGCCGCGGCAAACGCCGGCCCAGAACGACGTTGCAGTTACCTATTGGATGAACCGGCTGCAGGCCATCGACGAGCGCAAACCCTTGTTCGTCAGCCTCAACCCGCCCTTCGAACCGGCGGCACACCTGACGTTTGGAAAATTCACCTTCGCCCATCCCCAATATGACCTGGCTGCGTTCGCGGCGCAGCGGCGGCTCCCAGCGATCCAAGGGCGCCGCCGCACCTGGTTCTGCGGCGCCTGGACAGGCTACGGTTTTCACGAGGACGGTCTGCAAGCCGGTATCTCCGTTGCCGAGGCGCTTGGCAGCGAGGTTCCCTGGCGCCGGTCGGATTCGTTGCTGGCCGAGGCGGCCGAGTAACGCCGATGCTCCGAACGAAGCCGATCAGGGCCAACGACACGACAGCACCCGCCGCGCTCTATTGGGGCAAAGTGATGCACGCGCGATGGCGCCCCGTGCACCACAGATTCACCTACCGCGTGATGAGCCTGCTGATCGACCTCGACCGGCTGAAGCAGGCGGATCGCCAGTCGTGGCTGTTCGGCATCAATCGGGCGGCGCCCTTCAGCTTCCACGAGCGCGATCACGGGGACGCTAAGATCGCGGGCCTCAGCCAGTACGCCCGGCGCCTCGCAGCGGAACGCGGCATCGACCTTTCCATGGGCCGCGTCCTCCTGCTCTGCTATCCCAGGGTCCTTGGCTACGTATTCAATCCACTCTCGATATATTTTTGCTACGGCGCGTCGGGCAATCTTTCACTGCTGATCTATGAAGTCCGCAACACCTTCGGCGAGATGCATTCCTATATTCTGCCCGTGCAAGAGGACCGTGCAAGCTCGACGATCCGCCAAAGCCATGCAAAGGCGTTCTATGTCTCGCCCTTCATGGAAATGGAAACGAGTTACCGCTTCAGCGTTTGTCCACCGCAACAGGATGTGAGCGTGCGTATCCTGCAGAGCAGCGCACAGGGCGCGATGTTTGCCGCAGCATTTTGCGGGCGACGCCGTGCTCTGACGAACCGCTCCTTGTTGGTGGCGCTCTTTGGTCTGCCTTTTCTGACCTTGAAGGTAGTCGCAGCCATTCACTGGGAAGCGATGCGGCTCTGGCTGAAAGGTGTTCCTTACGTGCCTCGTTTCAAACAACGCGAGATCTGAACAATGGACCTGGCAGCGACCCATCACGCCGTTCAATTTGATGGCGTCCCCTTCTTCGCCCGGCTCGTGTTGCGCCTTGCGTCACAACTTCGATGCGGCATCCTTCATGTGCGCCTTCCCGATCAGAGGATGGTCACGTTGCGAGGGCAGCTTTCAGGTCCGTCGGCCACGATTGAGCTGAGGAATTACAAGTTCGCGCGGAGTCTCGTCATCGGCGGCGATATCGGCATGGCCGAGGCCTATTTTCGAGGCGACTGGACCACGCCAGATCTCGCCCAGCTTCTGTACGTATTCTGTCTCAACGAGGACCTGGTCGGCAGCGCCTTTGCCGGAAACATGCTGGTCCGCCTCTGCCGGCGGGCACTTCATCACCTGCGTCGCAACACCAGGCAGGGATCGAAGCGAAACATCCATAAGCACTACGATCTCGGAAACGAGTTCTTCGCTGCGTGGCTCGATCCCAGCATGACGTATTCATCGGCTCTTTTCTCGGCCGAGACGACGGACCTCGCCGCCGCGCAACGAAATAAATACGAGCAACTGGCGAAGGACATCGATTTGCAGCCCGGCCAAAGCCTGCTCGAGATCGGATGCGGTTGGGGAGGATTCGCCGAATTCGCCGCGAAGACGCGTGATGTCCGCATCCTGGCACTGACCATCAGCAAGGAGCAGCACGACTTCGCCCGCCGACGGATCCACGAAGCCGGGCTTGCCGAAAAAGTCGAGATCCGGCTAAAGGATTATCGGGACCAAACGGGCCAATTCGATCGCATTGCCTCCATTGAAATGTTCGAAGCCGTCGGCGAGCAGTTCTGGCCCACATACTTCGATCAGCTGCGTCAAAGGCTTAAGCCGGGCGGGCTGGCGGGTATCCAGACGATCACCGTCCAGGACGACCTCTTCGACAGCTACCGGCGTCGGGTAGACTTCATACAGCGGTACATCTTCCCAGGGGGCATGCTGCCTTCTGCTGCTGTCTTGCGCTCGTTGGGGGAACGCTTCGAAATCCCCATAAGGCATGAGCGCGTCTTTGGACAGGATTACGCGAAGACGATTGCAATCTGGCGAGCAAATTTCGGCCAGGCTTGGGCCGATCTGATCGCCCTTGGGTTCGACGACCAATTCCGACGACTATGGGAATACTATTTGTCCTACTGTGAGGCGGGCTTCACGGCCGGAAAGATCGACGTCCGCCAATTGGTCTTTGCGCGCCAAGGTTAGACGCTCGCAGGAGCGTTGATCTGCGCAGAGGCTGACGCGCGGCTGCATTGCCGGCAATGCCAGCCCCGATGATCGCTATCTGCCCCCGGACGTGTCAAATTCGGAACCCTCCTCGCAGCGGTGGTGGCCGGTGCAACTCTCCCTGCGAACCTTCGGCCGGAGCCGTGCGCCGTTTAAGGCCCGCGAGGCCGACCGGCGATGGCTCCGGCATCGGTGTGGCGCTAATATCACATGAAATCTTGGTAAGCTTGCGCGTGCTTCCGGACGTTTCGCCGATGCGAAAAGCCACTGCAAGACAGGGATATCTTGCATTTTTGCGACATCGACATCACGACGCTCGGCTGTGCGCTTCGCACCTGCGGGACTGTCCCCTTGTTCCGCGCCCGGCTAGTATGAGGCTCAAGGTTCCGCAGAAAGCATCACCTGTGAACGAGTTGCCGAACGCCCCCCGACTGTCCGCCCGCGAATCGGCTAATCCGGCTGCGCGGTGGCGGCTCGATCTGCCCGGCGGGGGGTGGATGTGACACAGCAAGTTCCGGTGATCGCCATGCGGCGGTCTCTTGGTGTTTCGTTCCGGACGCGCCGGGCGGCGCGCTGGTTCGCGGTGCTGTGCCTCGCCACGGGTTCGGGCGCCTGCGTGCTGACGCAGGATCTTCCGGATCCCGCGCTCGACGTTCCCACGACCTATAAATATGCCGGTAAAGGCGATGCGCCGCCGTCGCTGGATTGGTGGCGCGGCTTCCGCTCGGCGGAGCTGACGCAGCTGATGGAGGAGGCGCAGACCGTCAACCTCGACATCGCCGCCGCGGTCTCGCGCATCGTCCAGGCCGACGCGCAGGCGCGGCAGGCTGGCGCTGCGCTGCTGCCGAGCCTGTCCGGCACGGGGCAGGAGACCTATTCGCGCACATCCGGCTCGTCAGCCTCGGGCCTCACCAATGGCGGACGTGAGGTCGTCAATTACCAGGCCTCGCTCAGCGCCAGCTACCAGCTCGATTTCTGGGGCCAGAACCGCGATGCGCTGCAGACGGCGGAAGAGACGGCGAATGCCAACCGTTTCGATCGCGATACCGTCGCTTTGACGACGCTCGCCGGCGTCGCCAACGCCTATTTCCAGGTCCTGGCCTCGCAGGATCGCATCCGGACCTCGCAGCGTAACATTGCGAGCGCGCAGCGCATCCTCGATGCGGTCCGGGAACGCCGCAAGGCCGGCACCGGTACCGATCTCGACGTCGCCCAGCAGGAGAGCGTGCTCGCCAACCAGAAGGCGCTGGTGCCGCCGCTGCGCCAGACGCTCGACCAGAACCGGAACGCGCTCGCCGTGCTGGTGTCGCGACCGCCGGAGAGCGTGCGCCTCGCCGGCGGCTCGCTGAACAACATCGCGATCCCGCGCGTCACGCCCGGCCTGCCGTCGGAGCTGTTGACACAGCGGCCGGACATCCGCCGACAGGAAGCGCAGCTCGCTTCCGCCACCGCGAACGTCGGCAATGCCCGCGCGCAGTTCTTTCCGACCATCCAGCTCACCGGCAATGGCGGCTACCAGAGCTCGGCGCTGGTGTCGCTGTTCCAGCCGCATGCGGCGTTCTTCCAGCTCGTCGGCAGCGCGACGCAGCCGATCTTCGACGGCGGCAAGATTCTGGGCAATTTCGAATTTGCCAAGGCGCGGCAGGACGAACTGCTCCAGACCTATCGCAAGACCATCGTTCAGGCCTTCACCGACGTCGACAACGCGCTGTTCTCGATCAAGCAGACCACGATCAAGCTGCAATTGCAGCGCGATGTCCTCAACGCCTCGCGGCGCGCCTTCGACCTGTCCGAGCAGCAATTGCGGGCCGGCACCGCCGACATCGTGACCGTGCTCAACACCCAGCTCACCCTGTTCACGGCGGAAGACGCGCTGTCGCAGGCGCAACTCGCAAGGCTTCTCGCGATCGTCAGCCTGTATCAGGCGCTCGGCGGCGGCTGGGAGCCGCGGATGGAGAAACCGGTCAATGCTCTTTAAGCCGGATGACAAGCAAGGTGCGAAGGAGGGCACGGTGAAGCGATCGCGCGGCCGCGGCTTCGTCATGACCCTGATCACGCTCGCGATCCTCGGCGGCCTGTTCTATGTCGGCTGGATCGTCATGCACCAGCAGCCGCAGGCCAACAACCGCAACCAGCGGCCGGACCTGCCGGTGCCTGTGCTGGCGGCGACCCCGCGTATCCAGGACGTGCCGGTCTATCTCGACGGCGTCGGCGCCATCCGCGCGCTCAACACCGTGACCGTGCGCTCGCAGGTCGACGGCAAGCTGATCGCGGTCAACTTCACCGAGGGACAGGACGTCAAGAAGGGCGACGTGCTCGGCGAGATCGATCCGGCGCTCTATCAGGCGACCTATGACCAGGCGGTCGCCAAGAAGGCGCAGGACCAGGCACAGCTCGCCAACCAGCGCATCGACCTCACGCGCTACGAGCAGCTTGCGGCCTCCAACGCGGGCTCCAAGCAGCAGGCCGACACCCAGCGTGCGCTGGTCGCGCAGACCGAGGCGCTGGTGAAGGCCGATCAGGCCGCGATCGACAATGCGGCGGCAACGCTGAGCTACACCAAGATCGTGGCACCGATTTCGGGCCGCGCCGGTCTGCGCCAGGTCGACCAGGGCAACATCATCCACGCAGCCGATACGACGGGCCTCGTGGTGATCACGCAATTGCAGCCGATCGCGGTGTGGTTCAGCCTGCCGCAGCAGCAGATCATGCGCGTCAACGCCGCCGCGGCGAAGGGGCCGCTCGCGGTCGACGTGTTCGGCAATGACGGCGTCACCGTGATTGACACCGGCAAGCTCACCGGCATCGACAACCAGGTCGATCAGACCACCGGCACGCTCAAGCTCAAGGCGGAATTCCCGAACGCCCATTACCAGCTCTGGCCCGGCCAGTTCGTCAATGTCCGCCTCAAGGTCGAGACCTTGACGCAGGCGCTGGTGGTGCCGACCTCGGCGGTGCAGCGCGGCCCGATCGGCACCTTCAGCTATGTCATCGGCGCGGACAATGTCGTCGCGGCCAAGCCGGTGACGGTGACGCAGCAGAACGAGCATGATGCCGTGATCGCCAGTGGCCTGTCGGCGAACGACCGGGTCGTGACGACGGGCTTTGCCAATCTGTCCGACGGCTCCAAGGTGATCATCGGCCGTGACGACCAGACCCCGTCAGCCGATCTCGCCCCGCGCAAGCGCACGCGCGCGCCGGATGGCCAGAAGAAGGACGGGCCGGCCAAGGACGGTCAAGGCAAGGACGGCGAGTTCCGCGCCAAGCGGAGCAGCAGCGAGGGCGACCAGAAGGGCCAGACGGGGCCGGCGCCCGCTCCGGGGACTGGGGCTGAGCAACCGGGATCTGGAGCCAAGCAGCCATGATCCCGACAACAGCCGCTTAACGCGGCAGGCAGATCCCATGGGTGTCTCCGAACCCTTCATCCGCCGGCCGATCGCGACCTCGCTGCTCGGCGTCGCCCTGCTGATCGGCGGGCTGCTCGGCTATTTCGCGCTGCCGGTCTCCGCGCTGCCGCAGGTCGATTTCCCGACCGTGCAGGTGACGACGCAGCTGCCGGGTGCGAGCCCCGACGTAATTGCCTCGCTGATCACCGCGCCGCTGGAGCGGCAGCTCGGCCAGATCCCGTCGCTGTCGGCGATGAACTCGACGAGCTCGTTCGGCGTCAGCCAGATCTCGCTCCAGTTCGATCTCAACCGCGATATCGACGGCGCGACACAGGACGTGCAGGCCGCGATCAATGCTGCCGCCGGCGTGCTGCCGAAGACGCTGCCTTACCCGCCAACCTACGCCAAGGTGAACCCGGCCGATGCGCCGGTCATGACGCTGGCGCTGCGCTCCGACACGATTTCGCTGCGCGCGATGAGCGACATCGCCGATACGCTGCTGGCGCAACGTCTGAGCCAAATCTCCGGCGTCGGACGGGTCTCGGTGCTCGGCGGGCTGAAACCGGCCGTGCGCATCCAGGCGGATCTCGCGCGCCTTGCCTCCTACGGCATTGCCATGGAAGATCTGCGCACCGCGATCTCCAATGCCAACGTCTCGGGTCCGAAGGGCTCGCTCGACGGCGCGCAGCAATCCTACATCATCGCCGCCAACGACCAGATCGCCGCCGCCGATGCCTACAGACCCGTCATCATCGCCTACCGTAACGGCTCGCCGGTCACGATTGGCGACGTCGCGCAGATCGTCGACGGCCTCGAGAACGATCGCACCGGCGGCTGGTACCAGGGCACGCCCGCCGTCATCATCGACATCCAGCGCCAGCCCGGCGCCAACGTGATCGACGTCGTCAGCCAGATCCGCGCCGAAATTCCAAAAGTCCAGCGCGCCATTCCGGCCGGCGTCAACCTCACCATCGTCTCCGACCGCACCGTCACCATCCGCGCCTCGGTCCGCGACGTGCAGTTCACGCTGATCCTCAGCGTCGTGCTGGTGACGCTGGTGGTGCTGCTGTTCCTGCGCTCGTTGCGGGCGACGCTGATCGCGGGCGTGGCGCTGCCGCTGTCGCTGATCACCAGCTTCGGCATCATGTATTTCGCCGGCTTCAGCCTCGACAATCTGTCGCTGATGGCGCTCACCATCGGCACTGGTTTTGTCGTCGACGACGCCATCGTCATGATCGAGAACATCGTCCGCCACATGGAGAATGGCGACGGGCCGATGGAGGCCTCGCTGAAGGGCGCCAGCGAAATCGGCTTCACCGTGATCTCGCTGACGGTATCTCTGATCGCGGTCTTCATCCCGCTACTGTTCATGTCGGGCCTCGTCGGCCGCATGTTCCGCGAATTCGCGCTGACGCTGACGATCGCAGTCGTGACCTCGGCGGTGGTCTCGCTGACGCTGACGCCGATGATGTGCTCGCGGTTGCTCAAGCATGCGCATGAGGAACTGGCGGTGCCGGGCCTTGCTGCGATCAGCCGCTTCATCGACCGCACGGTCGAGTTTTACCACCGCACGCTGCTGGTGGTTTTGCAGCACCAGCGCCTCACGCTGGTCGTGACCTTCGCCACGCTGGCCGCAACACTGGTGCTCTATGTGGTCGCGCCAAAAGGCTTCTTGCCGCTCCAGGACACCGCCTCGATCACGGCGGTGACGGAGGCGGGGCCTGACGTCTCGTTCGCAGAGATGCAGAAGCGGCAGGCCGAGGCGGCCGACGCCATCAAGGCCGATCCAGATGTGGTCGGCGTCGTCTCGGTGATCGGCGCGGGCTCGGTCAACCCCACCACCAATGTCGGCCGTCTGGTGATGACCTTGAGGCCGCGTGGCGAGCGCCGAGACGATGTCGCGGTCGTCGTGACCCGGCTCAAGGACAAGGTCGCGGGCATTCCCGGCATGACCGTTTATTTCCAGCCGGTGCAAGACGTGCAGATCTCGACGCAGTCGAGCCGCTCGCAATACCAGTACACGCTGACAGGCACGGACGCGGTGCTGGTGTCGGAATGGGCACGCAAGCTGGTCGCGGAGATGCGGCGCGATCCCCTGTTCCGCGACGTCTCCTCGGAGGCGCAGGAGGGCGGCCTGCGGGCGCAGCTCGACGTCGACCGGACCCGGGCCGGCCAGCTCGGCGTCAGCCTGCAGGGCATCACCGATACGCTGAACGATGCGTTCGCGCAGCGCCAGGTCTCGACCATCTACGGCCAGGCCAACCAGTATCGCGTGGTGCTGGAGGCGCTGCCGATGTACCAGCGCGACCCCTCGGTGCTGTCAAAACTCTATCTGCCGGGCGCCGCGAGTGCGACCGCGGGTGCGCCGAATGCGCAGGTGCCGCTTTCGGCCGTGGCGACCTTGAAACGCACCACCGCGCCGCTCGCGATCTCGCACCAGGCCCAGTTCCCGGCGATCTCGCTCAGCTTCAACCTTGCGCCGGGCGCAGCGCTCGGCGACGCCGTGGAGGCCGTGAAGACGATCGAGACCCGGATCGGCATGCCCAACAGCATCGTCGGCGTCTATGCCGGCGATGCCGCCGAATTCGCCAAGGCGCTGGCGGGGCAGCCCTGGCTGCTGCTTGCCGCGGTGATCACGATCTACATCGTGCTGGGCGTGCTCTATGAGAGCTACATCCACCCGATCACCATCCTCTCGACGCTGCCCTCGGCCGGTGTCGGCGCCATCCTGGCGCTGCTGCTGTGCGGGCAGGATCTCTCGGTGATCGGCCTGATCGGCATCATCCTCTTGATGGGCATCGTCAAGAAGAACGCGATCATGATGATCGACTTCGCGCTCGAGGCCGAGCGCGGGCAGGGCATGCCGCCGGACGAAGCGATCGTGCAAGCGTGCCTCTTGCGCTTCCGACCGATCATGATGACGACGCTGGCCGCGCTGTTCGGCGCGCTGCCGCTGGCGATCGAGAGCGGCACCGGCGCCGAGCTGCGCTTTCCGCTTGGCATCTCCATCATCGGCGGCCTGCTGCTGAGCCAGCTCCTGACGCTCTACACCACGCCGGTGATCTACCTCGCGCTCGACCGCATCAACCGCCGGCTCGAGCAGGCGCTGCCGCCGGCTGCATCAGGCGGCCCGCCGGTCGCCGGGGCAACCGAGGGGATGCAGTGATGGCATCGATCTCGGAGCCGTTCATCCGCCGTCCGGTCGCGACCACGCTGCTCTCGATCGGGCTGTTCCTGCTGGGTGTCGTCGCCTACGAGTTCCTGCCCGTCGCCTCGGTCCCGAACGTCGATTTTCCCGCCATCTTCGTCTCGGCCAGCCGCCCGGGCGCCGATCCGTCCGTCATGGCGGCGACGGTCGCCTCGCCACTGGAGCGGCGGCTCGGCGAGATCTCGGGCATCAACCAGATCACCTCGACGAGCTCGCTCGGCGTCTCCAACATTCAGCTCCAGTTCGACATCGGCCGCAATATCGACAAGGCCGCGCGCGACGTGCAGGCGGCGATCAATGCCGCGCTGGTGGACCTGCCGAGCGACCTGCCGACGCTGCCGCGCTTCCGCAAGGCCAACACCGCCGGCGCGCCCGTCTTCGTGCTGGCGCTGACCTCGAAGACACTGTCGGCCAGCGCGATCTACGATGTCGCCGATACCGTCCTCGCGCAGCGCATCTCGCAAGTTCCCGGTGTCGGCGACGTCACCGTGAGCGGCGCCGACCAGCCGGCGGTGCGGGTGCAGCTCAATCCCGTGGCGCTCTCCAATGCCGGCATCGCCACCGACGACGTCCGCACCGCGATCATCAATGCCAACCCGCTCGGCCCGGTCGGCATCTTCAACGGCGAGCGCCAGAGCGAGACGCTGGCGCTGAACAAGCAGATGCGCACGGCGAAGGAGTTCCGCGACATCATCGTCAAGAGCGCGAACGGCAATTTCGTCCGGCTCTCCGACGTCGCCGATATCGAAGACTCCGTCCGCAACGCCCGCTCCATCGCCTGGTTCAACAAGCAGCCGGCCGTGCTGATCCAGATCACCAAGCAGGGCGATGCCAACGTCATCGATACCGTCGACCGGGTCAAGGCGCTGATCCCCGAGCTGAAGCAATGGATTCCCGCCGGCGTCGAGATCTCCACGCTGGTCGATCGCACCTCGACGATCCGCGCCAGCGTGCTGGACATGCAATGGACCTTGCTCGCGACCGCCGTCCTGGTGATGGTCGTGGTGTTCGTGTTCCTGCGCCGGGTCACGCCGACGATCGCGGCCGGCATCTCGGTGCCGCTGGCGCTGGCCGGCACCTGCGCCGGGATGTGGGTGGCCGGCTTCTCGATCGACAATCTGTCGCTGATGGCGCTCGCGATCTCGGTCGGCTTCGTGGTCGACGATGCCATCGTCATGATCGAGAACATGTTCCGCAATCTCGAGCACGGCATGCGGCCGATGCAGGCGGCGCTCGAAGGAGCCCGGCAGATCGGCTTCACGGTCGTCTCGATCAGCCTGTCGCTGATCGCGGCGTTCACGCCGCTGATCTTCATGGACGGCATCGTCGGCCGTCTCTTGCGCGAATTCTCGCTGACGCTGACCTTCGCGATCCTGGTTTCGACGCTGGTGTCGCTCACGGTGACGCCGATGATCTGCGCCCATTACATCAAGCAGACCACGTCCGGCTCGGCGACGCTGTTCGACCGCCTGATCGAGGGCTCTCTGTCGCGCATCGTCAGCTTCTATGCCCGCTCCTTGCGCAACGTGCTGGAATATCCGCTGCTGACGCTGCTGGTGTTCTTCGCCACCATTGCGCTAACGGTGACGCTCTACATCAAGGTCCCCAAGGGCTATTTCCCGACCGACGATTCCGGCTTCGTCATCGGCGCGACGCGCGCCTCGGCCGACATCTCGTTCCAGTCGATGCTGGGCCTGCAGCAGCGGCTCGCCGACATCGTTATGCAGGATCCGGCCGTGGCCGGCATCGGTTCGACGGTCGGCAGCGGAGGCGGGGGGCCGGGGGCCGCGACCTCGAACCGCGGCACCATGTTCATCAGCCTGAAGCCGCCGGAGGAACGCGACCACGTCTCGACGCAGGTGGTGATCGACCGTCTGCGCCGTGCGCTGTTCCCGGTGCCCGGCATCCGCCTCTTCATGTTCGCGGCCCAGGACGTGCGCGCCGGCGGACGGCAGAGCGATTCCGACTACCAGTACACACTGTCCTCGACCGATCTCGATTTGTTGCAGAAATGGGCCCCGATCGTCGCCAAGCGCATGGAGAGCGTCGAGGGCATCACCGACATTTCGAGCGACCGCGACCCCGGCGGGCTCCAGCTGACCTTGTCGATCGACCGCCAGAAGGCCTCGGCGCTCGGCGTGCGCGTCCAGGACATCGACAACGCGCTGAACAATGCCTTCTCGCAGCGCCAGATCTCGATCATCTACACCCAGCGCAACCAATACATGACCGTGCTCGAGATCGACCCGAAATTCCAGGTCGATCCCTCCAACCTCGACCGCATCTATGTCGCAGGCTCCGGCGATGCGCAGGTGCCGCTGTCGGCGGTGGTACGGGTGACGCGCGGGCTCGCCGCGCTCGCGGTCTATCATTCGCAGTCGTTCCCCTCGACCACGGTGTCGTTCAACCTGCTCCCCGATGTGCAGCTCCAGACCGCGACCCAGAACATCCAGCGCGCCGTCGAGGAGCTGCATATGCCCGAGGGCATCCGCGGCAGCTTCGACGGCAATGCCGGCGATTTCGCCAGGACCAGCGGCCGCCAGCCGCTGTTGATCCTCGGCGCGCTGGTCGCAATGTATATCGTGCTCGGGGTGCTCTACGAGAGTCTCGCTCATCCGCTCACGATCATCTCGACGCTGCCGTCCGCCGGCCTCGGTGCGCTGCTGGCCTTGCAGATCACCAACACGCCGCTGACCGTGATCGCCTTCGTCGGCATCATCCTCTTGATCGGCATCGTCAAGAAGAACGGCATCATGATGGTCGACTTCGCGCTCGATGCCGAGCGCCAGCGCGGCCTGTCCTCCGCGGAGGCGATCTTCGAGGCCTGCCAGGCGCGCTTCCGTCCCATCCTGATGACGACCATGGCGGCGCTGTTCGCCGGCATTCCGCTGGTGATCGCAACCGGGCCCGGCACCGAGCTGCGGCGTCCGCTCGGCATCACCATCATCGGCGGCCTGTTCGTCTCGCAGATCCTGACGCTCTACACGACGCCCGTGATCTACCTGCTGATCGACCGCCTGCGCCGGCGTTCGCAGCCGCGCCCGCTGGCCGCGCCGGCGGAATAGGTTGTTGAAGGCCGGCGCAAAGCGTATAGCGGCGGCCATGTCGAACCCCACAGCCGCCGCGCCCGAACAGATCCCCGAATGCCCGCACTGCCAGAAGCCGCTGCCGCTGTGCATCTGCGACAGCGTCACGCCGGTTGAAAACCGCCTCTCTCTCCTGATCCTCCAGCATCCGCAGGAGCAGGACAGGGCGCTCGGCACCGCACGGCTGCTGGCCAGGCACTTTGCGGATGCCATGGTGCGCGTCGGCCTGTCCTGGCCGAGCCTGTCCAAGGCGCTGGGCCGACCGGTCGAGAACGCCTCGCACTGGGCCGTGCTCTATCTCGGCTCGGCGCGCGCCGCCGACCTTGAGACCGAGGCCGAGATCGTGGCGCTCGACCGCAAGGGCGGGGTCGCCGACAAGCAGCGCGAGCGCCTCGGCAAGCTCGAAGGCGTCGTGCTGCTCGACGGCACCTGGAGCCAGGCCAAGGCGCTATGGTGGCGCAATCCCTGGATGCTGAAATGCCAGCGCGTGATCCTCAATCCGGCGCAGCCGTCGCGCTACGGGCACCTGCGCAAGGAGCCACGCAAGGACGGGCTCTCGACCATCGAGGCGGCCGCGTCTGTTCTGGCCGGCCTCGAACGGCGCCCCGACATCGCCGAGACCCTGCACGCCAGTTTTGAACGGATGTTGGCACGCTACCGGGAGGTCCAGGCCGAGATGCCGGAACTGGCGCCAAAGCCGGCTCCGAAGGGCCGCAGGCGCGACTATCGGCGCAAGCGCGCCTGACTTCGGCCGTCTTCCCCCATACGGTTGATTGCTGCACAGGGGGCGGGCAGATAAAGACGGTCGGCCGATCGGCCTGCTATCCCAGTGCAGCATCGGAAAACCGGACGCGGAAGGGGCAGTCGCATTCAGCTCGCAACGAGAGAGATCCTGGCCCAGGCGACGCGGCTCGATCGCTGGGGCACGCTCGCGCTGATGGACATTTCGCTGCGCTACCGGCGCACCGTGATCGGCCCGCTCTGGATCACGCTGACCTTGGCTGCGACGATCGCCAGCGTCGGCACGGTCTATGCGGCGCTGTTCAAGCAGGACATCAGCAGCTTTCTGCCGACCTTCGCCGTCGGCCTGATCGTCTGGACCCTGATCGCGACCACGCTTCAGGAGGGCTCCAACATTTTCGTGGCCTCAGGCCATCTGATCAAGGCCGTGCCGGCGCCGCTGGTCGTGCACGTGCTCCAGATGATCGCGCGCAACGTCCTGATCTTCGCCCATCACCTGGTGATCGTCGTCCTGCTCTACACCGTGATGCCGTGGCAGCTGCACTGGACCATGCTGCTCGCGTTGCCCGGTTTTGCGATCCTGCTCACCGTGCTGCTCGGCGGCTCGGTCATCCTCGGCATGCTCTGCGCGCGCTTTCGCGACATCGGCTCTGCGATCGTCAGCGGCCTGCAATTCGTCTTCTTCCTGACGCCGATCATCTGGACCGAGGACACCGTGCGCGGCACCGCGTTCTCCTGGCTGACCCGCGTCAATCCGTTCGCGACGCTGCTCGACCTGGTGCGCCGGCCGCTGCTGTCGCAGCCGACCGATCCGGAGCAATGGCTGCTCGGGGTCATCTACGCAATTGTCGTCACCGTGGTCGGGCTGTTCTGTTACGCGCGCTACCGCCACCGCGTGGCGTATTGGCTATGAGGCGCGCATGAGCCTTGCCGCCCACATCCTGCTCCGCAACGTCGCGGTGACCTTTCCCGTGCTGTCGTTCCGTGACCGCTCGCTGCGCAGCCGCTTCGTCAACGCGGTGACGCTGCGCAGGACGGCGGCAGTCCCGCGCATCGTCTCCGCGCTGAGCGACGTCAGCCTCGACATCCGCGCCGGCGACCGCCTTGCCATCGTCGGCGCCAATGGCGCCGGCAAGACCACGCTGCTGCGCGTCCTCGCCGGGATCTACCATCCGACCGCGGGCAGCGTCGACGTCCACGGCCGCTGCCTGTCGCTGTTCGACCTCCAGGCCGGCTTCGACGAGGAGGCGACCGGCTATGAGAACATCATGCGGCGCGGGCTCGTGATCGGCGCGCGGCGGGCCGAGATTGACGCGCGGCGGGCAGAGATCGCCGAATTCACCGAGCTCGGCGACCGGCTCGACCTGCCGCTGCGGACCTATTCCAGCGGCATGATGCTGCGCCTGATCTTCGCCGTCGCCACCGCTGTCGAGGGCGAGATCGTGCTGCTCGACGAATGGATCGGCGTCGGCGACCAGCAATTCCGCAAGAAGGCGCGGCAGCGGCTGGACGAGATCGTCGCCCGCGCCGGCATCCTGGTGTTGGCCTCGCACGACGTCGACCTCATCAAGAGCACCTGCAACCGCGCGATCCTGCTGGAGGCGGGGCGGATCACGGCCGCCGGGTCCACCGATGAGATCCTCAGCCGATATCTCGGCGGCGCGAAGGCGTAACCGCCCGGTCGGGGTTGCCTAAGCCATTGATCCCCTATATTGGTCCGCCCTTACGGGGCCACGTGGCGGAGTGGTTACGCAACGGTCTGCAAAACCGTGTACACCAGTTCAATTCTGGTCGTGGCCTCCATCGCAACCCTCTGATATCCCAGGACAAATTGATTTCGCCGCAGGCTCCCGCGGAGCCATGCAGCGCGGCTTGTCCGGCCGGGCACACCGGGTTTGCCCGGGGCCCCCAGGAAACCCCCGATTCAGGCCGGATGGCATAGACTTCGCATCTGCGAAGGGATGCAAATGCCATCAACAAGCGCTGGAGATCACGTGGGCGACATCGTCCGGTTTGTCCCGAAATCAGAGCTGGAGCGGGCTCGCCTCATTGCCGAGGCGCGCGCGATCTATGACAGCATCTTTCCGCCGGCCGCTCCCGACCAGGTGCGCCAGGACGGCAAGGAGCACGTCAAGACCTGATCGCTGCAGCCTGGGGGCTGACAGCAAAACGCCCGCGGAAGCGGGCGCATCGGTTGACGTCGAAGCCGGCCTCAGGAGGCCGCGTACCAGCCGTCGGGAAACGGCAGCAGGGGCCAGGCGCCTTCGTTGTCGTTGGCGGCTTTGGGTGTTGCAGCGTACGACCATGAGCGAGGCGCAAAGTCCTGCTCCGGCACGGGTGCGAAATCTTCGTTGATCATGGCGTCCCGGACGGCATCCAGCATCAAGTTGAATTCGGCTTCGCTCATCACACCCTCGCACAACGCGGATGGCGCAATGTCGCAAAGCCGGTTTGTTACCCGATTGAGCCGATCGTTCGCATTTTAACGATCGGCCGATCGGGTCCCGGTTGGTTAGCGATTTCTGAAAAAGCCCCTCGAAATCCCCGCGGGAACCCTAGGCGGCCCCGCCGGGCTGGCCGTGTGAAAGAGATCACATTCTCCGCGATTTATTTCTCCTACCCCTTCGCAGGTCAGGCCAATGCAGGCCGGGACGGGCAGACAGGAGACTTGGTCATGAAGGCAAGGTTCTTGCGGTTCGCCGCTGTGAAAAGCCGGGCGCGCCGCGCCTCGACGCTCGGGCTGTTCCTGACATTGTTCGCGAGCGCCGCGAATGCGCAGCAGGGAACCCCGGAGCAGCGCCGGGCTTGCACCCCCGACGTCTACCGGCTCTGTGCCGGCGAGATCCCGAACGTCCGCGCCATCACGGCCTGCCTGCGCCGTAACCGGTCAAGCTTGAGCGAGGCTTGCCGCACCGTGTTCGACCAGGCCGGCGGCTGACATGGCTGGCCTGTGGGTTTGTGCGCAGCAAGTGGCCCGCAGCGGCTCGCGAATCCGGCATGGTGGCGCTGTGGATATGCTGCGGACAGGCTGTGGAATTGCTGTGGGTACCGAAAATAGATGCGCCAGCCCGGCGCCTTATCTCCGCTAGAATCCGTCACATATCTGTCAGAAAACCTGTCAGATGATTCCTGGATTGTACAGATCGCTGCGCCATCTGGAATGATTTGGTTCGTCCGAATCCGGAATGGTGCGCCGTAGCGCGCCTCGGCTCCGAACAGTTTTTGTGCAGCCGCTTGCCCAAATCGCGGGCCCCCTCCGTCCAATTTTTTGTACGCCCGCGGACAAGCTTTTCAGCTCGCCCTCCACCTAGGCTCCCTCCCGAGATCTGGAACATGGCCACAGCCATGGCAATTCGAAGGAGCAGGAGATGGAGACACGGGTAATGCCCCACACGCGGGGGATGTCGCGCGCCTTGCCATGGCGCAAGGTCGCGCTCGGCGCCGCCATCGCTGTCGGCCTCGTCGCCGCCGCGCCGCTGAGCGCGCAGGCGGCCGCACCCGCCGCCTGCGCCGCGCTCCAGGAGAAATATCCGGACTGGAAGGGCAAGACGCTCGTCAACGCCATCAACCCGCACACGCCGGGCTATGAGACGATCGACCCGAAGGACCCCAGCAAATATATCGGCTTCGACATCGATCTCGGCGAAGCCATCGGCGAATGCCTCGGCTTCAAGCTGACCTACAAGCCCGTGGTGTTCGCGGCGCTCCTGACCACGCTCGCCGCGGGGCAGGCCGACATCGTCATTTCCGACATCTATGCCACCAAGGAGCGCGCCAAGGCCGCCGACTTCATCACCTATTCGAAGGTGTTCGATGGCGTGCTGGTCGCCAAGGGCAATCCGAAGGGCATCAACGGCATCAACATGTCGATGTGCGGCGCCGCCGCCGCCGAAAACACCGGCTATGTCGAGGTGCCCCTGATCCAGGCGCTGATCCCCGAGTGCAAGAAGGCCGGCAAGGCCGAGCCGACCATCCAGCTCTACGACAACAACGCCAACTGCATCCAGGCGATCCTCGCCGGCCGCGCCGACACCTATGTCAACGACGTCAACACCGTCGACAGTGCCGTCAAAGCCTATCCGGACAAGCTGGAGAAGGCGATCGCGGTGACGATTCCGTACTCGGTCGGCATCGCCGTCCCCAAGGACAAGCCGAAATTCCGCGACGCCGTGCTCGCCGCCCTGATCGAGGTGCAGAAGGCCGGCACGCATATGGAGCTCCTGAAGAAGCACGGGCTCGATGTGAACAACTTCAAGGAGCCGGACATCCTGACCGCCGACTGAGTGCGGCTCACCTCTTCCCGACGGGGAGAGGTCGGCGCAAAGCGCCGGGTGAGGGGGCGCGGCAAACGTGATGCAGCGTAATCCCTCACCCGGATCGCATCTTTCGATGCGACGTAGCCGAAGCTTTGCTTCGGCGTCCTTACGTCAAGAACGGCCGCCGGAGGCGGCCTCTGCCTCTCCCTCCGGGAGAGGTGGACCGTGCTCCTGGCGCCTGCCTTTCCACGAAATCTGATCCCCGCTCTCATCGGCCGGCTGATGTCCCTGTTCCTCCATTATCTGAGCATGCCGTATCTGCTCGAGGGCATCGAGCTCACCCTCGAGGTGACCGCGCTCGGGCTCGGCGGTGGATTGATCCTGGGATTGATCCTCGCCGGCATGCAGCTCTCGCGCTTCTGGCTGCTCTCGGCGATCGCCAGGGCCTACACCGTGATCTTCCGCGGCACGCCGCTGATCCTGCAGATGGTGTTCGCCTACGACGCGCTGCCGCATATCGGCATCAAGCTGCCGGCGGTGCTGGCGGCGGGCCTTGCGCTCGCCTGCAACGAAGCGCCATTCATCGCCGAGATGCTGCGCGCCGGCGTGCTCGGCGTCGACCGCGGGCAGGTGACCGCGGGGCAGGCGCTCGGCATGACGCCCCGGATCCTGATGTGGCGGATCATCGCGCCGCAGGCGATCCGCACCATGATCCCGGCCTTCGGCAACGAGGCCGTGAGCGCGCTGAAAAATTCCTCGCTCGCCTCCGTGGTCGCGGTGCAGGAGCTGACGCTGCGCTCGACGCAACTGGCGTCCTCGACCTTCGACTTCTTCTCGATCTTCTTCGCCTCGGGTCTTCTCTACCTCGTGCTGACGGCCAGCATCAGCGTCATCCAGCTGTTCGTCGAGTGGCTGCTCGATCTCGATCGCGCCGACGGCCGCCAGCGCAAGCTCGCCGATTACCTGCCGTGGCGCCGCGTCGATCTCGGCACCAAGCTCGAGCTCGCCGCAGCCACCGCTGATGAGCCGCAGCCCGCACAGCCAGAGCTCGTCGAAACCCCGCCGCTCGCCCTGACGAGCGAGGAACGCGCCCGCCGCGCCGCCACGATCGCGCGCAACAACATCGCGGTCGAGACAAAGGACCTCACCAAGAGCTACGGCCCGCAAAAGGTGCTTGGCGGCCTCGACCTCACCGTCCGCGTCGGCGAGGTGGTCGCGCTGCTCGGTCCCAGCGGCTCCGGCAAGAGCACGCTGCTCCGCTGCATCAACCATCTCGAAAGCTGGGACAGCGGCACCGTGCGCGTCGGCGGACGGCGGCTGGGTTTCGGCGACAATGGCAAGGCGCTGTCGCCCCGCGACCTCGCCAATGAGCGCGCCAGCGTCGGCGTCGGCATGGTGTTCCAGCAGTTCAACCTGTTCGCCCATCTGTCGGCCAGGGAGAACATCGCCGGCCCCTTGCGCTGGGTCCACGGCATGACCCGCATCGATGCCGATCGCCGCGCCACCGAGCTGCTCGACCGCGTCGGCCTTTCGCATCGCGCCTATGCGCTGCCGCGGCACCTCTCCGGCGGTCAGCAGCAACGCGTCGCCATCGCCCGCGCGCTCGCGCCCAATCCGAGCGTGCTGCTGCTGGACGAGCCGACCTCGGCGCTCGACCCTGAACTGGTCAACGAGGTGCTGGAAGTGATCCGGCGCCTCGCCATCGACGACGGTCTCACCATGATCATCTCGACGCACCAGATCCGCTTCGCCGACGAGGTCGCCGACCGCGTCGCGTTCCTGAACGGCGGCCGGATCATCGAGGAGGGGCCCGCGCACGAGGTGCTCTCCAATCCCCGCAATCCGCTGACGGCGCGTTTCCTCAGCGTGATGGACGCCGACAAGACTCCGGAGACGGTGCGATGAGCACGGCCTCCGCAACGTTCAAGACTCCCGAAGAGGCCATCTCATGAAGCACGTCACCCTGCCGGTTTCGCCGAAGACCGTCCACTGGGGCTATTTCTCCAAGAAGGTCGCGCCAGCCCTGACGCTGCGCTCGGGGGATCGCGCCACCATCGAGACGCTGACCCACCACGCCAATGACGATTACGAGCGCATGATCCAGGGCGATCCCGGCGCCGAGAGCGTGTTCCAGTGGACACGCGAGCACAAGGCGGTCGCGCGCCGCGGCTCAGGCCCGACCCAAGGCCCGTTCATTCGCGGCGCAGGCGAGGGGATCGGCGTGCATCTGCTCACCGGTCCCGTGGCGATCGAAGGCGCCGAGCCCGGCGACATTCTGGAGGTGCGCATCCTCGATGTCAGGCCGCGGCCGAGCTGCAGCGCCTGCCATGCCGGGCGCTGCTTCGGCTCCAATGTCGCCGCCAATTGGGGCTTTCACTATCACGACCTGATCGAGGAGCCGAAGCCGCGCGAGGTCGTCACCATCTTCGAGCTCGACACCTCGGGCGAGCCCTATGCGAAGGCCGTCTACAATTACGTCTGGACGCCGCAGACCGACCCCGACGGCATCGTGCATCCGACCATCGATTATCCCGGCGTCCGCGTCGATCACGCCACCATCAAAAAACGCGAGAACATTCTCTCCGCCGTGAAGGTGCCGGCGCGGCTGCATTTCGGCACCATGGGGCTTGCTCCGTCGGAAGCCGATTTCGTCAGCTCGATCCCGCCGAGCTACACCGGCGGCAATATCGACGACTGGCGCATCGGCAAGGGCGCGCGGATGTTCTATCCGGTCGCAGTCCCCGGCGCCTATTTCTCGGTCGGCGATCCCCATGCCGCGCAAGGCGACAGCGAGCTCGGCGGCACCGCGATCGAGACCTCGCTGACCGGCGATTTCGAATTCATCCTGCACAAGAAGGCGGACCTCGCCGGCACCAATTTGGAAGGCCTCGACCATCCCATGCTCGAGACCGACCATGCCTGGTCGTTCTACGGCTTCACCTATCCGAACTATCTCGCGACGCTCGGCGCCGACGCGCAAACCGAGATTGCCAATCACTCCAGCCTCGACCGGGCGATGCGCGATGCGTTCCGCAAGCTGCGGCGGTTCCTGATGACCGTGCACGGCCTCAGCGAGGACGAGGCGATCTCGCTGATGTCGGTCGGCGCCGATTTTGGCGTCACCCAGGTCGTCGACGCCAATTGGGGCGTCCACGGCACGATCCGCAAGAACATGTTCCGTTGCGATTGATGCTCTCCGTCTCGTCATTCCGGGGCGACGCGAAGCGTCGAACCCGGAATCCATTCCTCCACCGTTCTCTGCGCCTGATGGATTCCGGGTTCGCGCTGACGCGCGCCCCGGAATGACGGAGACCCTAACACTCTGAAGCAAAGTCCATTTCCCGGATGAACGCGTGACAAACGAACCTCATCTACGACCCGTCGCTGCGACGGACGACCGCGTTCGGCTGGCACAGAGGTTGCTTCGATCGACCGCAATCTGGGTCGATCCGATGAGCTTCCGCCCGTTCACGAGCGAGTCCTACGCGCAAGGCGACCGCCCCGAAGCTTGGCGGGACGTGCTGGCCGCGGTCGGCTTGCAGCCGGCAGGCAATCATACCTTCTACGACGGACACGCGACGGCCTCGCATCGTCATGCCACCGGCGTTGCACTGACCCGCATGGCCGCGGGCGCGCAGAGCGTCGCGCCGCTCGCGCAATCGACTGAAGATCTTCCGATCGCGCTGATGCCAGTCGAGGACGGCATGGTGCTCAAGAGCGGCGCCGGCCACCGCATCGTTCCCGTCGGCCATCTCGTGCTGCTGCCGCGCAGCGGCAACTGGAGCATCGTGTTCCAGCGCGACATGCGCGCCATCGTGCTGTCCGTGACATCGCAAGCGCTGCATGGACGTCTCTCGGGCAAGCCGCGGCTCGGCGAGCCCCGCGTTGTGCCGCCAGGCGGCTTTGCCGATGTGTTCGCGCGCATGCTGGACGCGACCGCACGCACGCTCGACACGTTGAGCGACGGCGAATGGAATTTGCTGGCGCAGTCCTTGGTCGATCTGCTCTTGACGCTTGCGCATCAGCTGGCGGCCTCGACCTCCGATGGCGGATCGAGCGCAACACAGGCCGCGCTGCTGCACCGGATCTGCCAGACCATCGAGCGCCGGCTCGACGATCCCGAGCTTGCGCCCGCCCGCGTTGCGCAGGCTGAGGGCATCTCCGAGCGCTATTTGCAAAAGCTGTTCGAGACGGTCGGCGACAACTTTACGCATTACGTCCGCGAGCGCCGGCTCCAGCGCGCTTGGGCCGATCTGTCCAACCCAACCGAGGCGCATCGCTCGATTTCGGAGATCGCCTATGCCTATGGCTTTGGCGATTCCGCGCATTTCAGCCGCGCCTTCCGGCATCGCTTCGGCCTGCCGCCGCGCGAATTCCGCCAGCAGGAGGCGGAGCGGGTGACGTCGCAGCACGGTGTGGCCGGCCAGCGCGGCTGGCCGCAGGAGGCCTTGGCCCAGCTTCGCGCCCATCAAAACCTGGAAGCGCGCAGCAGCGTGTCCCGCACCGACGCTGCGGAACCGCGAACAGCGGAGCGCAGGCATCACCATCTCCCGGTCGAGGCCAGCCGTGTCCATTGGGGCTATTTCAGCCGCTCGCTGCCGCCGCAGATCGAGATCGCCTCGGGCGACACCATCACCATCGAGACGCTGACCCAGCATGCCTCCGACGCGCCGGAGATGATGATTGCGGGCGATCCCGGCGCCGAAAGCGTGTTCGGCTGGACCGCCGAGACAAAGAACGTCGATCGTCGCGGCGCCGGGCCCATGAATGCGAGTGTCTTCGGCCGCGGCGCCGGCGAGGGGTTTGGCGTGCACATCTGCACCGGGCCCGTTGCGGTGAAGGACGCCCAGCCCGGCGACGTGCTGGAAGTGCGCATCCTCGACATCGTGCCGCGCGCCAGCCGCAGTCCGCAGCATGCTGGCCGGGTGTTCGGCTCCTCGGTCGCGGCCTGGTGGGGCTATCACTACAACGAGTTTCTCGGCGGTCCCAAGCCGCGGGAGATCGTCACCATCTACGAGATATTCGACGATCCCGAGGAGCCGCACGCCCGTGCGCTGTATTCCTACCGCTGGGAACCGCAGACCGATCCCTCCGGCGTCGTGCACAGCACCTATGACTATCCCGGCGTTCCCGTCGCGCCCGGCACCGTCAAGCGCCGCCACGCCGTGCTCGATGGTATCCGTATTCCGTTGCGGCCGCATTTCGGTGTGATCGCGGTGGCGCCGCGCGAGGTCGATTTCGTCGATTCCGTGCCGCCGTCCTATTTCGGCGGCAACCTCGACAATTGGCGGCTGGGCAAGGGATCGACCGTCTATCTCCCGGTCTCCGTGCCCGGCGCGCTGCTGTCGGTCGGTGATTCCCATGCGACGCAAGGTGACGGCGAGCTCAGCGGCACCGCGATCGAATGCTCGATGACAGGGACATTCGAGGTGATCCTGCACAAGAAGGCCGATCTCGCCGGCCAACCCTTTGCCGATCTCTCCTATCCCCTGATCGAGACCGCGACCGACTGGGTGCTGACCGGATTCAGCCACCCGAACTACCTTGCCGAGTTCGGCGCCCAGGGGCAGAGCGAGGTCTACGCAAAGTCCTCGCTCGACCTCGCCATGAAGGACGCGTTCCGCAAGATGCGGCGCTTCCTGATGAACACCAAGGCCCTCAGCGAGGACGAAGCGATCGCGCTGATGTCGGCCGCGGTCGATTTCGGCGTCACGCAAGTCGTCGACGGCAATTGGGGCGTACATGCCATTCTCAGCAAGCGCCTGTTTCAGGACGCATCGTAACAAGGACAAGTCAGGTGAAATTCCACATGATCAGCGGCGGCCCGAAGCCGGTCGCGCCCTTCAGCCACGCCGTCGAGACCGACGGCTTCGTCTTCGTCACCGGCCAGATGCCCGACACGCCGCAGGCGCCCGGCGTGCTGCCTGACGGCATCGTCGCGCAGACGCGGGCCGTGATGGAGAACTTGAAGGTGGTTCTCGCCGGTCTCGATCTCGGCCTTGAGCACGTGGTGATGACGCGGATTTATCTGACGCGCTTCAAGGAGGACTACGCCGCGATGAACGAGACCTATCGCAGCTTCTTCCCACCCGACCGGCTGCCGGCCCGCACCTGCGTCGGCGTCACCGGCCTTGCCTATGACGCGCTGATCGAGATCGATCTGGTGTGCCGGCGGCCTTGAGATCATGGCCTACGACCGCTTGTGTTGCCCGGCGGGCAAAACACACAAGAGCCCGGTCAATCTGCGCGAGTAAAAATATTCGCCTTTACAGAAATTCGGCTTTGGCGTATTCCTGCGTCACCTCATCCCTGTCAGAGGGGCGTATCGCGATCGTCACGAACGCGGGGTGAGCCGTGGTGGACGCTGGCCATACCGGCGCGGCAGGTTCGCAGGGCGGGCAACCGTGAGCGAAAACCGTCGCGCACACGACCGGTGCGGTCCGCGTACGGCAAAACCGTGTGGTCCTGACGCCCGGGGTCTGTGCGTCAAGTCTTGCGGTGATGTGGCGGCCCGACCGGGCACGTACATCAGTCATCTGCAAGGCGACGGGGGCAATAGTGCATCGCTCCCCGGGGAGAGCGCGGCATAAGCCGTAAAACCACTGCGCAGGGAAGGCCGGATGTTTGGCCTCACCTGTATGCCGCTGTGCAGCCTTTTGTAGCGCAACCTTCGCACAGTGGACCGTGGGTGCCCGGCCGGCACTCGGTCTTCCCTGCACCCTCTGACGAGGAGGGTGATGTGACCAGGCAATAGCTCGGGCGGGATGAGCCGCGAGGCTGCGAAGGCGTGTCTGCACACGCGATGTCCTGCGCTGCAGAGCAGGGCCCATCTTTCGAGAGGCAATCCGTGTGGTGTGTGGCGACGATACCGCGGCGCGGAGACAACAAACTCCGCGGATCTATGAATGCCGGTTCATTGCTGCGGAGAATTCGAATCGATATGAACTAGGTCGTTGCGCGTCTCGCGTCGTGCAGCAGCCGGAGTGCGGATCGATGGCGTGTTGCACCCCTCGATCCGGCTCCGGACGAAGTTTTCAAGGCAACGCCATTTTTGCTTGCTGCGCCTGCGCCAGTCGACGTCAGGCGCCGCGAGCCTGTTTCGATCGGGAGATTTTCTCATGAAGTATTTTCTGTCCGCACTGCTCGCGATCGGCCTTTCGATCGCTGCCGCGCCGTCATTCGCGGCCGACGCCCGCAACGTCAACGTCGTCAACGAGACGGGCTATGCCATCAAGTTCCTCGGCTTCAACGCTCCGGACGATGGCCTCGACGAATGGGACAACGAGCTGGACAAGGTTTTGCAGAACCAGACCTCGACCTATGTCGAGTTCGACGAGGATGACGAGGGCTGCGTCTGGAACATCCGCGTCGACTGGCAGAACTATGACGAGGCCGTGCTCTGGAAGAACGTCAATCTCTGCAAAATCACAGCGCTGCGGCTGCGCTACGACCCCGGCACCAAGACCACGTCCTTCATCGCCGAATAGTCCGGCGCTCATGACCGGAAGAGGGGCCGCCAGGAAACGTCAGGAGGGCCCTTCCTCACATGCGTTGCGGAAGATGACGAATTCGTCCTTTGCAAGCGCAATCGGCTTTGTTATACGCAGCCGCGCGCGAACGAACGGTTCGCCTTTTCCTCGGTAGCTCAGCGGTAGAGCATCCGACTGTTAATCGGATGGTCGCTGGTTCGAATCCAGCCCGGGGAGCCAATTTCCGCTTAAAATTCAAAAACTTGACGCCGTGTCCTGATGCGGCGCGCGATGCCGTTCAAGCGGGATCTCAAGACTTGTCCAGCCGATCAGGCGCAGAATCGCGTTCAAGCAGATGTGTCCACAGGCACTCTTCGCACCGGGCGGGCGGCAACAAATCGACTTAATTCGCATTGAGCTTCGCAATCGCCGGATTTTTACGGAGCTGATTCCCATGCCCGACATCCAGATCGACCGCGCCCACCTGGCTCCCTCGATTCTGCCGGCCGACGTTCCCGAACTCAGCGACGATGAATGTCTCGCCTGTCTCCAGCGCGCAGTCGAGACTCCCGATTCGGCACGGCTGGACGAGGTCGCGGCCCTGATCGGCCGCCTCGCGGTGACGATCGAATAGTCCGTCACGCCCCTGATACGGCGAGTTGCGGAAGCGCCGGCTGGCGCATGCCAACGGCCATGTTGCGTTTTTGCCGGGCATGTTCCAAAGATGCCGCCAACTTCCGTCCGCGGCATCGTCCGCATTTCAGGGTCCGCAAATGTCCGGTTTCTCGACCGCGCGCCAAAAAATGGTCGATGGCCAGGTGCGCACCAATGACGTCACCGATCGCCGTATTCTTGACGCCATGCTCACGGTTCCGCGCGAGGCCTTCGTGCCCGCGGCCAAGCAGGCTCTGGCCTATCTCGATCTCGACCTCGATGTGAGCGAGGGCGGCGCCAAGCGCTTCCTGATCAAGCCGCAGCTGACCGGCAAGCTGCTCCAGGCCGCCGAGATCGGCGAGGGTGACAACGTGCTGGTGGTCGGCTGTGCCACGGGCTATCTGGCCGCGCTGGCGGCCAAGCTCGCGAAACAGGTCACGGCGACCGACTGCGATCCGACTCTGGCCGCGAAGGCCAAGGATGCATGTGCCGGCCTCGGCCTCGCCAATGTCACCTGCAAGGCTGCGGCCTGCACCGAGGGCGATGCATCTGCCGCTCCCTATGACGTGATCATCCTCAATGGCGCCACTGAAGTGACGCCGGAGGCGGTGCTCGGTCAGCTCAAAGAGGGCGGGCGTCTGGTGGGAGTGTCTGCGGAATCCAAGCCGCCCCGGGCCATGATCGTGACCCGTACCCACGGCGAATTCGGCCACCGGGCCCTGTTCGATGCCGCAGCCCCGGTCCTCCCCGGGCTGGAGCGGGCGGCCACCTTCGTCTTCTGACGGCCTGATTGGCGACTTCGGCCTGTTAAAATCCCATTCTGAATCAGAAGTGTGGCCGGGATGCTGCACGTGAAGAGTTTCCACCGGGAAATACCGTGAGGTAGTTCCGTCACGCCCATCCGCATCCTATGTTGCGGCGGGGCAACGACTCCACTCGGTTACGGTAACCCAGCTCGCGGGCACGAGCCGGGCGTTAGAATGAACGGAATTTTTGGGATGCATGGGGTGAAGCTCTTCACCGGAGCTGCGGTTTCGGTCCTGTTGCTGGCGCTTGCAGGGCCGACGCCTGCCTTGGCGGATACGATCGAGGCCGCCTTGGTGCGCGCCTATCAGAACAATCCGCAGCTCAACGCACAGCGCGCCCAGGTGCGCTCGACTGACGAAAACGTGCCGCAGGCCCTGTCGGGCTATCGCCCGAAGGTCAATGTGACTCTCGGCACCGGGTATAATTATCAGGATGTCCAGACGTCACAGAAGGGTACGATCGTCACACTTCCCCTTCAGCCCAACAGCGCGAGTCTGACCGTCAACCAGACGCTCTACAACGGCAACCAGACCGCCAACAGGACGCGCGCGGCCGAGAGCCAGGTTTCGGGGGCGCGCGAAGCGTTGCGCGTGCTCGAGCAGACTGTCTTGCTGCAGGCCGCCACGACTTACATGGACTATCTGCGTGACGCGGCGACGCTCGAAGTTCAACGCAGCAACGTGCGCGTGCTGGAACAGACGCTCAAGCAGACGCGCGACCGCTTCAATGTCGGCGAGGTGACGCGCACCGACGTGGCGCAGTCAGAAGCGCAGCTTGCCGCCGGCCGGACCCAGGCGCTGACCGCCGAATCGAATCTCACGACGACGCGCGCGAACTTCCGCCGGATCATCGGCAACGAGCCAACGAACCTGGCTCCGGGTTCGCCAGTCGATCGTTTCCTGCCGACGACGATCGCTTCGGCGGTCAATCTCAGCCTGGTGGAGAACCCGAACGTCACGGCGGCGATGTTCGGCATCGACGTCAACTATCTCCAGGTCAAGATCAACGAAGGCGCACTGCTGCCGACGGTGACGGTCCAGGCTGGTGTCAGCACGGCCTATCAACAGACCTTGAGCGTCTTCCGAACGAATACGGCATCCGCCATCGCGACAGCGTCCATTCCGATCTTCCAGGGCGGCGCGGAATATGCGCTGATCCGCCAATCGAAAGAGAACCTGGCGCAGCAGCGTCTGAACCTCGAAACCACCCGCGACCAGACCCGCGCCAACGTCGTGCAGGCGTGGGGCCAGCTGGAAGCCGGCAAGGCGCAAGTGCAGTCCGCACAGGCGCAGGTCACAGCCTCTGAAATCGCATTGAACGGCGTGCGCGAAGAAGCCAAGGCAGGACAGCGCACCACGCTCGACGTACTCAACGCCCAGCAGGCGCTGGTCAATGCCCGCGTTGCACTGGTGACCGCGCAGCACGATCGCGTGGTTGCGTCCTACTCGGTGCTCAACGCGGTCGGTCGTCTCGCACCGCAGGTGCTCGGTCTCAACACCACTGTCTACGATCCCAGCGTGCACTATCAGCAGGTCCGCGACAGCTGGGCCGGCGTTCGCACGCCTGACGGACGCTGATTGCCGTAATTCCCCGGTCGACCTCGCAAACAGTTGAGGTCGACCGGTGCTTTGCTTGCAATCGTCAAAATCCCTGACATAGCCTTGCCAAGAAGGTGCGGGTCGATTCGCCCGCAACCGTTGTCGTGTGCGTAAAGCTTGAGTGCCGGGGGCAGGGGCGCACCGCCGCAAATTGAGCCGTGAACTGGGGACAAGTCGGGTCGCCGCGACGAAAATGTCGGGGCGTCCGTTGCGGAACCGGCCAATCCTGTCGTGCTTGGTGTAAAACAACGCATGCGAGGGCGTTGATGATGTGGAGTCGGAGATGACGCAGCCTGCAAAGGTCACAGAACCCTCGATGGAGGAGATTCTGGCCTCGATCCGGCGCATCATTGCCGACGATGAGGCCAAGCCGCCGCCGGCCGAAGCTGCAAAGCCTGCGCCCGCCGCGGCTGCGCCAAAGCCGCAGGCGATGAACGACATTCCACCCTCAAAGGTTGCCCCCGCCAAGCCAGCTGCCGAGAAGCCCGCAGCGCCGCCGGCCGCAAAGCCGGCTCCTGCGCCGCCACCGCCCGCGCCGGCGGCAGATGCCGGTCCCAACAGCCAGGACGATATCGACGCGCTGCTGGCAGGGCTCGATTCAGCGACGCCTGCGCCCGAGGTCCGCGCGCCGGAACCAGAGCCCGAGCCCGACGTCCTCGAATTGACTGACGAGATGGCGATGGATCCGGAGCCGACACCGGCCCCGCCGCCGCCGAGCTTCCGCAGGGTCGAGCCGCGTGACGATCTCGAATTCGCCGAGGCGCCGCCGCCGCGCCCCGCACCGGCACCGTCATACGCGCCTGTCGATTTCGACGCACCGCCCTTGCCGCCGCAGCAGCCGATCCTGGCGCAATCGACCGTTTCTGCAGTCGAATCCGCCTTCAACTCCCTGGCCCACACGGTGCTGAGCAGCAACGCGCGGACGCTGGAGGATCTGGTCAAGGAGATGCTGCGCCCGATGCTGAAATCCTGGCTGGACGACAATCTGCCGGGCATGGTCGAACGCATCGTGAAGGCAGAAATCGAGCGGGTCTCGCGCGGCGGCAGGTAGGACGCCCGGCCGGCCCCGATAAAGCCCTGCTCCTGTGCCATGACCGGCCTGCCGGTCGGGCCGGAAAGCCCTTTTGCCGCTGAGCTTTCCGTTGACTTGAGCCCCGCGCGCGGCTTTCTAGCGACCCCATGATCGAGAAAAATTACCAGCCCGCCGATATCGAAGCCCGCATGTCCGTGGTGTGGGAGGACAGCCTTGCGTTCAAGGCCGGCCGCCCCGATCGCCGCGACGCCGTGCCCTTTACCATTGTGATCCCGCCGCCCAACGTGACGGGCTCGCTGCACATGGGCCATGCCCTGAACAACACGCTCCAGGACATCCTCTGCCGGTTCGAGCGGATGCGCGGCCGTGACGTGCTGTGGCAGCCCGGCACCGACCATGCCGGCATCGCCACCCAGATGGTGGTCGAGCGGCAGCTGATGGAGCGCCAGCAGCCCGGCCGTCGCGAGATGGGCCGCGAGAAATTTCTGGAGCGGGTCTGGCAGTGGAAGGCCGAGAGCGGCGACACCATCATCAACCAGCTCAAGCGCCTTGGCGCGTCCTGCGACTGGTCGCGTGAGCGCTTCACCATGGACGAGGGCCTGTCCAAGGCCGTCATCAAGGTGTTCGTCGCGCTGCACCGCGACGGCCTGATCTACAAGGACAAGCGCCTGGTGAACTGGGACACCAAGCTCTTGACCGCGATCTCCGATCTCGAAGTGCAGCAGACCGAGGTGAAGGGCCACCTCTGGTATCTGCGCTATCCGATCGAGGGCAAGAATTTCAACCCCGAAGATCCCTTGACCTTCATCGTCGTCGCCACGACGCGCCCCGAGACCATGCTCGGCGACACCGGCGTTGCCGTGCATCCCGAGGACGAGCGCTATCAGAAGCTGATCGGCAAGAACGTCATCCTGCCGCTGGTCGGCCGCAAGATCAAAATCGTCGCCGACGAATATTCCGATCCGGACAAGGGCTCGGGCGCGGTCAAGGTGACGCCGGCGCACGATTTCAACGATTTCGAGGTGGGCAATCGCCACGGCCTCGCCCGCATCAGCGTGCTCGACAGGGAGGGATGCCTCGACCTTGTCGGCAACGAGGATTATTTGCGCGACCTGCCGGAAGGCGCGGCGCAATTCGCCGAGGAGTTTCACAAGGTCGACCGCTTCGCGGCGCGCAAGCGCATCGTCGAGCGGCTGGAGAGTTTCGGCTTCGTCGAGCGGATCGAGCCGCACACCCACATGGTGCCGCATGGCGACCGCTCCAACAGCGTGATCGAGCCCTATCTGACCGACCAGTGGTATGTCGACGCCAAGACGCTGGCAAAACCCGCGATCGCCGCGGTGCGTTCGGGCGAGACCTCCTTCGTGCCGAAGAACTGGGAAAAGACCTATTACGAGTGGATGGAGAACATCCAGCCCTGGTGCATCTCGCGCCAGCTCTGGTGGGGCCATCAGATCCCCGCCTGGTACGGCCCGGACGGCAAGGTCTTCGTCGCCGAGACCGAGGAGGAGGCCATCAGCCACGCGCTCGGCTATTACGTCGAGCAGGAGGTCATCACGGCCGAGCAGGGCCGCGAGATGGCGCTCGACCGCAACAAGCGCGAAGGCTTCATCACGCGCGACGAGGACGTGCTCGACACCTGGTTCTCCTCGGCGCTGTGGCCATTCTCGACGCTCGGCTGGCCGGAAGACGCGCCCGAGGTGAAGCGCTATTACCCGACCAACGCGCTCGTCACCGGCTTCGACATCATCTTCTTCTGGGTCGCCCGCATGATGATGATGGGCCTGCACTTCATGAAGGAAGTGCCGTTCTCGACCGTCTACATCCACGCGCTCGTCCGTGACGAGAAGGGCGCCAAGATGTCGAAGTCGAAGGGCAACGTCATCGACCCGCTCAATCTGATCGACGAATACGGCGCCGACGCGCTGCGCTTCACGCTGGCCGCGATGGCGGCGCAGGGGCGCGACATCAAGCTCGCCACCAGCCGCGTCGAGGGCTACCGCAACTTCGCGACCAAGCTCTGGAACGCCTCGCGCTTCGCCGAGATGAACCACTGCGCCGTGCCCGAGGGTTTTGAGCCGGCGAAGGTGAAGGAGACGCTCAACCGCTGGATCGCGCATGAGAGCGCGCACACCACGCGTGAGGTGACCGAGGCGATCGAGGCCTACCGCTTCAACGATGCGGCCGGCGCGATCTACCGTTTCGTCTGGAACGTCTATTGCGACTGGTATCTCGAGCTCGCAAAGCCGGTGCTGCTCGGTCCCGACAGCCCCGCCAAGGACGAGACCCGCGCCATGGTTGCCTGGGCACGCGACGAGATCCTGAAGCTGCTCCACCCCTTCATGCCCTTCATCACCGAGGAGCTGTGGGAGGTCACGGCCAAGCGTGACGGCCTGCTGGCCCTGGCGGAATGGCCGTTGAAGACGTCTGCGCCGACGCCGGAGCAGCTCGCGATGCTGACCGCAGCAACCGGTGCGACCGATCCATTCGTCTCGCCGGCTTTCGTCATACCGATGTTCAACCATGCCGATTTCAGCGATCCCAAGGCGGAAGCCGAGATCGGCTGGGTCATCGACCTCGTCACGCAGATCCGCTCGGTGCGCGCCGAGATGAACATCCAGCCGGCCACGCTGACCGCGCTGGTGCTCGCAGGTGCTTCGGCCGAGACCAAGGAGCGTGCGCCGCGCTGGACCGACGTGATCAAGCGGATGGCGCGGCTGTCCGATATCTCCTTCGCCGACACAGTGCCTGACGGCGCCGTCCAGCTGCTCGTACGCGGCGAAGTAGCCGCGCTGCCGCTGAAGGGCGTGATCGATGTCGGCGCCGAACAGACGCGTCTCGACAAGGAGATCGCCAAGGCCGACGCCGACATCAAGCGCGCCGAATCCAAGCTCGCGAATGAAAAATTCGTCGCCAACGCGGCCGAGGAGGTCGTCGAGGAGGAGCGCGAAAAGCGCGAGGCCGCGCTGGCCCGCAAGGCCAAGCTGCTGGAGGCGCTGGAGCGGCTGAAACAGGCCTCCTAGGCCTATTTCGGGAACGGCTTGCTGAGGAACTTCGAGCCCCTGACGCCATAGCGCCAGGGCAGCTCGACCGCCTTGGTAATGCCGATCCGGATGCCGGTCGCGACCTCGACGTCTTCCGTCCGCGCATGCAGCGCAATGGGCGGCCGGTCCACGGGCAAGGTGTTGTGAGCGATGGTGATGCCGAGTGCCTCGGTCAGCTTGCCGGGGCCGGAGCACAGCGCCTGCACCTCCTGGAGATGGCGGCGGCGGCGCATCGCGGCCAGGCCATGCGTCGGCTCCAATGCGCGGATCAGGACGGCGGCGGCCGAGCCCGCTTCCTCGCAGACGAAATTGACGCACCAGTGGATGCCGTAGGAGCGGTAGACATAGGCAAAGCCGGGCGGGCCGAACATGATCTGGTTCCGCGGCGTCGGACCGTTGAAGGAGTGCGCGGCCGGCTCGGTATGATGATAGGCCTCGACCTCGACGATGATCCCGCCGACGCCGTCGACCAGCATGGTTGCTCCGATCAGGTCGTGGGCAACTTCGCGGACGTCGCGGTCGAAAAAGTCGCGCTTGAGCCGTTTGCCGAGCCGGGATGTGGAAGCCTTCGAGACTGGAGCCATTTGAGGTGAGAATCGCCTGAGAACTGAGCAGGATATTGCCCATATCTGCCATGTTCCCTGAAGCGGGGCGAGCCGGGTTGCGGCAGGCAGCCAGACCGACTAGGTAGGACCTGAACAGACCGGACAGATCATGGTCGTTATTGTCGATACCATCACGAACCCGCTGCGCCCGCGCCACCCCGAAAAGGTGAATCGCCCCGATTCCGCTTCGCCGCCGAAGCCGGACTGGATTCGCGTGCGCGCGCCCAACACCCGCGGCTATGCCGACACCCGCAACATCGTGCGCGCCAACGGCCTGCACACGGTGTGCGAGGAGGCGGGCTGCCCAAATATCGGCGAGTGCTGGGACAAGAAGCACGCGACCTTCATGATCATGGGTGACACCTGCACCCGCGCCTGCGCGTTCTGCAACGTCAAGACCGGCCTGCCCAATGCGCTCGATGCGGCCGAGCCGCAAAATGTCGCCGAGGCCGTGGCCAAGCTGGGCCTCGCCCACGTCGTCATCACCTCGGTCGACCGCGACGATCTCACTGACGGCGGCGCCGAGCATTTCGCCCAGACCATCCGCGCCATCCGCGCTGCCTGTCCCACGACCACGATCGAGATTTTGACGCCGGACTTCCTGCGCAAGGAAGGCGCGCTCGAGGTCGTCGTCGCGGCGCGGCCCGACGTGTTCAACCACAATCTCGAGACCGTGCCGTCGCGTTACCTGACGGTGCGGCCCGGCGCGCGCTATTTCCACTCGATCCGGCTGCTGCAGCGGGTCAAGGAGCTCGATCCCAGCATCTTCACCAAATCGGGCATCATGGTCGGCCTCGGCGAGGAGCGCCACGAGGTACAGCAGGTGATGGACGATCTGCGCTCGGCCGACGTCGATTTCCTCACCATCGGCCAATATCTCCAGCCGACCCGCAAACACCACGCCGTGATGCGCTATGTGCCGCCGGACGAGTTCTCCTCGTATGAAAAGGTCGCCTACACCAAGGGCTTTCTGATGGTGTCGGCGAGCCCGCTCACCCGTTCCTCGCATCACGCCGGCGAGGACTTTGCGAGACTGAAGGCCGCGCGGGCAGCCAGCGCGCGCTGAACTGACATGCCCAAATTTTCGAGCAAGCGCCGTGTCGATCACAGCGCATCCGAGATGTTCGATCTGGTCGCCGACGTCGAGCGTTACCCGGAATTCGTGCCGCTGTGCAGCGCGCTCAAGGTGCGCCAGCGCATGGCCAAGCCCGACGGCACCGAGGTGCTGGTCGCCGACATGACGGTGTCGTTCAAGCTGGTCAGGGAATCCTTCACCAGCCGGGTGACGCTCGATCGCGCCAATCTGAAAATCCTGGTCGAATATCTGCAAGGTCCGTTCAGCAACCTCGAAAACCGCTGGACGTTCGAGCCCAAAGGCGAGGGCGTCTGCGACGTCGGTTTCTTCCTCGCCTACGAATTCAAGAGCCGCATGCTGGCGATGCTGATGGGCTCGATGTTCGATGCCGCGTTCGCGCGTTTCTCGACGGCGTTCGAGAAACGGGCGGATGCGATCTACGGCCGGCCGAAGCTGGCGCCGACGTAGGTTGTCGTAACTCTCGTGTCCCGGACGCGCTGCAACGCGGAGCGTTGCTGCGCAGCGCCGGGGGCACGGGAACCTTCCTCAATCCACCGCCTTCACGACATCCGGCGGCTGCGAGGCGTAATAGGCCGCGGCGGCCTCGATCTCCTGCGGCGTCATCGCTCGCGCGATGTTGCGCATCTGCTGGCTGATGTCGTTGCGGCGCTCACCGGTCGCAAACGCCTGGAGCTGCGCCTTCATGTAGGCTTCGGACTGTCCCTCCAGCCACGGACTGCCGGTCTTGTTGTCGAGGCTGCCATGGCAGGCGCCGCAGGGCGCGATGCCGCGCAGCGGCGCGCCGTATATCACGATGTTCGGCTTCGGCAATTGCGGCGTCGGATGGTAGGCGGGCAGCCGCGGCAGATACGCGTAATAGTTCGAGAGATCGGCAATTTCCTGGTCGGTGAGATTCACCGCGAACGGTGACATCACGGCATTGGTGCGGGCGCCGGAGCGGAAATCGTGCAGCTGCTTGTAGATCACGGCGGCATACTGGCCGGCGAGGTTCGGCGAGTCAGCGCGGCTGATGCCGGTCGGGCCATGACAGATCGCGCAGCGCTGCGCCAGCGTGGCGCCGCGGCCGATGGCCTCCTGGCTCGGGCGGGCTAGCGTGTTCGACGTCAGCACGACCTCCGACAACCGCTTGCTCTGCTCGGGCGCCGTCACGCTCGCCACGCGCTGCGGCACGCCGGCAGCGCTGCAGATCGCGTCCCAGACATTGGCAAACTGCACCCAGGGCTGCGCGAAGGGCAGCACGATGAAGCCGCCTATCGCGGTCACGATCAGGATCGCGGCGGTGAGGCCGACGCCAATCCGGAAATGGCTGTTGCGGAGGGTGAAAAGGTCGCGCGTGCTCATCACTGCGCTCCCACATAGACGGCCGGCACCGAGGTGCCCGAGCTCAGTGCCAGATTCAGGATCGGATAGCCGTAATTGGTAAGAGTCAGCGCGATCATCAGCGCCACCCACAGCGCATGCGTGTTGAGTGCGACGGGCACTGTCTTCGGCTGATGCACGGCAATCGCGAAGCGATACGGGCCGGCGTCAACCTGCGGCGCACGCATGCCGCGGGCCAGGATGACGATAAACATGAGGCCCGAGGTCAGCAGGATGAAGCCGCCGATCGCCGAGAAGGTGACGGACAGCGCCTGCGGCGCGATCGCGGGATCGCCGAAGTCGAAATAGGCCATGCGGCGCGGCATGCCCAGAATGCCGACCCAGTGCCATGGGAAGGTCGTGACGATCATGCCGATGAACCACAGCCAGAGCTGGGTGCGGATCAGGCGGACGTCGATCAGCTCGCGCCCGGTCAGATGCGGCCACAGATCATAGGCGATCGCGAAATACATGATGACGATGGCGCCGCCGAAGATCAGGTGGAAATGGCCGGTGATCCACTGCGTGTTGTGGATGGAGGCATCGAGCTGATAGCTCATGTTGATGAGGCCGCCGGCGCCGCCGAAGCCGAGCATGACGAAGGAGAACGCCAGCGCCAGCATCATCGGATTGTCCCAGGGCAGGGCCCTGATCCAGCCGAACATCCCGCGGCCGCCGCGCAGGCGCGCCGCGATCTCGACCGAGGCGCAGATCGTGAACACCGTCAGCAGCGTCGGCAGCGCGACAAGCGCCGTGAAGGTCGAATGGATGAACTTGAAGCCGGCGCCGACCATGGGATCGGCGAAGGTGTGGTGCATGCCGATCGGCATCGCCACCACCAGGAACAGGATGAAGGAGATCCGCGCCATGCTGTCGGAATAGACCCGTCCGCCGATCGCACGCGGTACGATGGTGTAATAGGCGATGTAGGTCGGCATCAGCCAGAAATAGACGATGGCGTGCAAGGTCCAGGAGAAGAAGATGCGGGCAAGGCCGGCATCGATGGTGTTCTTCAGGCCTGCCGCGACAGGAATGATCTGGAGCAATAGCTCGAGCGCGGCGCCGACGGCGGTCCAGGCCCATAAGTAAGAACCCGCGACATTGGCAAACATCGCCAGCGGCACCGGCGCGCCGGGATGGGCCTTGCGCCAGATCCGCAGGTTGAGCGACATCAGCGCAACCCAGATCCAGGAGCCGACCACGACGAGGACGACGCCGAGATAGTAGAAGACGTTGCCGATCAGCGGCGGATAGAAGGTGTAGAGCACCGACGCCCGTCCCAGCGCGATCGGGATCACCGCCATGATGCTGCCGGCGACGATCAGCCCAAATCCGGTCCAGGCCCAGCGCACGCCGACGAGGCGCTGCTCCAGCGCGGATTCAGCTATGGCATAGCCAAAGCCCATCGCGACGAGCGTCGGGAAGACATAGCCCATCACCGTGCCGTGCGCTGTCAGCGACCGGTAATAGAGCTCGGGATCGGACAGCCAGGTGCCGATCGGGCTGCGGATGAACATCTGCCAGGCGCCGAGCGTCAGCGCGACGCCGAACACGGCGAAGGCCAGCCAGAAATGGGCGAGGATGAGCTTCCTATTGGCCAACACAGCTCAGCCTCCCGCCGGCCTTCGCGCGGTTCGCGAAGTCGGTCTTGTCGATCACCTTGACCTTGCCCCACATGCCCTCATGGCCGAAGGAGCAGAATTCCTGGCACGGCATCAGATAGTCGCCGGTCTTCGTAAAACGCATCAATTGCTCGGAGATGTAGCCCGGCACCAGCATGGTATTGACGTTGGTGCCCTGGATCAGGATGCCGTGCACGACATCGGCGCTGGTGGCGCGCAGCGTGATGGGGGTGTCCGCGGGCACCAATATGCAGGCCGGCGTGAAGGAATATTGCTGGCCGATCGCGCGCACCGTGACATTGCCGCTCGCCTCGAGCACGCTGCCGAGATTGCTCTCGACGAACTCGCCCGAGAGATGAATGCGTGAAGGATCTATGATCTCGACGCGCGGCTGCGGCATGGTGGCGCGATGAATGCCGGCGAAGGCGGCCAGCAGCGCCATCATCACGATGATGGCCACGGCAATGGTTGCCCAGCGCCGTTCGACGCGGGCCGCGACCTCGGCGCTGCCGTCATGGGCCTGCTCGGCGCTCATTGCAGCGATCCGCGCGGCAGGAACACGAACAGATAGAAGGCGAGCCACATCGCGACGACGCAGGCCGTGGCGATGCCGGCGAGCACGATCGCGCCGGACGGGCCTTGTGCAACGACCTCCTCGACGGCCTGGTCGGCCACGGCTGGGCTGGTCGGCGGATCGGAATTGAACATGACGCCTCTCAGTTCAGCGGTGCGGAGCGCAGCTCGTTGGCCTCGCGCGCCGAGACCGGCGAGCCGCGATTGCCCCAGGCGGTGCGGATGTAGGAGACGACGGCGGCGACCTCGTTGTCGGAGAGGAGGCCTGCGAACGGCGGCATGCCGTAGGGCATCGGATTGCCCTTGGTGCCAGGCGGATAGCCGCCATTGAGCACCATGCGGATCGGATTGACCGCTGACTGCATCTCGATCGACTGGTTGTTGGCGAGCGGTGGCCAGTGCGGCGGCTTGCCTTCGCCCTGGCTGCCATGACAGCTCGCGCAATTCTTGTCGTAAACGGTCTTGCCGAGGCTGATCAGCAGGCTGCTCTCGGCGGTCGGCAGCGCCGTGCTCGCCGGCGGCGGTGACGAGCCTTCCGCGATGCCTTTGAGGTAGACCGCCATCGCGCGGGTGTCTTCGTCGTTGAGATATTGCAGGCTGTTGTGCACGACTTCGGCCATGGGGCCGTAAACTACGCCGCGCGCGGAGACGCCGGTCTGGAGCAGGTCGGTGATGTCCTTGATGCTCCAGTCGCCGAGACCTGCCTCGCGGTTGGAGGTGAGGGACGGCGCGTACCAGTTCTGCATCGGGATCAGGCCGCCTTTGAACGCGTCCGATTGCGAGGTGCCGCCGAGCGCATTGATCGGCGAATGGCACATGCCGCAATGGCCGAGGCCTTCGACGAGATAGGCGCCGCGATTCCATTCGGCCGATTTGGTCGGATCGGGCTTGAACTCGCCCTCGCTGAAGAACAGCGTGCGCCATCCCAGGACGAGCTGGCGGTTGTCATAGGGGAAGCGCAGCTCGTGGGGCTTGTTCTTCTGGTTCACCGGCGGGATCGAGCGGAGATAGGCAAAGATCGCGTCGCTGTCGGCGCGTGTCACCTTCGTGTAGGACGCAAACGGCATCGCGGGGTAGATCAGCCCGCCATCCGGGAAGCGGCCGTTGTGCATGGTTTTGTAGAAATCGTCCGCGCTCCACTTGCCGATTCCCGTCTCCGGATCCGGCGTGATGTTGGACGTATAGATCGTGCCGAACGGGGTCGGCATCGGGCGGGCGCCGGCGAACAGGCGCCCCTCCGCCGCGGTGTGGCATGCCGTGCAATCGCCGGCGCGGGCGAGATATTCGCCGTGCGCGATGATGTCGCTGCTTTTGTCGCTTGTTTTCTCCTGTGCCTGCGCAGCCGCCGTGAACGCGGCGAAAACGAGCAGTGCGATCGACAGTCTTGAGCCCATCATCCGCCTCGTCAGTTGGGCTGGCTGCCGCAGCCGAACGGCAGCGCGTAGGTGCCTTTCGGGACGGGAGCCGGGTTGTCGGGCGCGGGGCGCGTCGCAAGCCAGGCCGCGACCGCGGTGACGTCGGCCTCGGTCAGATGTCCCGCCACGAGCTGCATGCAGTCGGGCGATTTCGCCGTGCGGGTGCCGTAGCGCCAGGCGCCAAGCTGGGCGCTGATATAGGCGGCGCGCAGGCCGAGCAGGCCAGGGACTCCAGGCTGCATGCCCGTCAGACCCGGACCGTGACAGCTGACACACGCCGGTATGTTACGACCGGCATCGCCGCTGGTGGCGAGCAACTCGCCTTGTGCGAGGACATCCTTGCTGACCTCGCTCGGCGCAGGCTGCGGCAAAGGCGGGTGCTCGCTCGCAAAATACTCGGCCATCGCTGCGAGATACGGATCGGGCAGGAATTCCAGCAGATAGTTCATCGGCGGATATTTGCGCCGGCCGCTGCGGAAGGCGAGGAGCTGATTGTAGAGGTAGCCGGCGGGCTTGCCGGCGAGCCGCGGGAAATAGACATCGCTGGTGCCTTCGCCCTTGTTGCCGTGACAGGGCGTGCACGCCTCCACCCGCGCCGCCATCGTGTCAGGCGGTTGGCTGGTCGTTTGCGCGGCCGCACCATCAAACGCGGCAATAGTGACAATGACGGCGGCGGAGGCCGCGGCGCGAGCAAACAATTTGTCGCACTCCACAAGGCTGGTCCGGTTGATTCCGGGTCACAACGTAAAGCGGCATTATTGCGCCAATGCTTTCGCGTGCAAGATCGGACAGAGGCGACGACGTTTGGTCGCGCCTGCACATTTGCGATCCTGATCGGATTCGACAAGATTTGCGTGCTTTTTGAAAAAGCAAACATGACGCAGCAATCTCGCGGCGCATCTCGCCCGAGCTTTGCTTCGTCGTGCCGCCCTCGAATGTCAGAGGGCGCAGGGAAGACCAGGTGCCGGCTGGCACCCACGGTCCACTGTGCGAAGGTTGCGCTACAAGAGGCTGCACAGCGGCATACAGGTGAAGCCCAACACACGGCCTTCCCTGCGCAGTGGTTTTACGGCTTATGCCGAGCTCTCCCCGGGGAGCGATGCACTATTGCCCCCGTCGCCTCGCAGATGACTGACGCGCGTGCCCGGTCGGGCCGCCGCATCACTACAAGACTTGGCGCACAGACCCCGGGCGCCAGGACCACACGGTTTTGCCGTACGCGGACAGCAACTGTCGTTGGCACGCCGGTTTTCGCTCACGGCTCTCCGCCCTGCGAACCTGTCGCGCCGATGCTGTCCACGTCCACCGCAGCTCACCCCACGTTTCGTGACGATCGCGATACGCCCCTCTGACCGGGATGAGGTGATGCTGGAATACGCCAAAGCCGAATTTCTGTAAAGGCGAATATTTTCGCCGGCGCGGGTTGCCCCACAGCTGGTGTGTTTTGCCTGTCGGGCAGCGCAAACTCTTGTAGCCCGGACCGAGCGAAGCGGAATCCGGGATTGGTATCCGCGGACACAGAGGCCCCTGATTGCGCTTCGCTTCGTCTGGGCTACGGGACCGTGGTTCCCATTGATACCCTTGCGGGATCATTTCGTATCGCAGTGCGTTCTCAACGATCGTCCGGGTTGGAGACCTCATGACCATCAATTTCGACACGCTCAAAGCATCGCTCGTGCTTTATGGGCTGAACGCAATCTACGCGGTCCTGCTGCTGGCGGTTGGCTGGTATCTATCCGGCGCCATGCAGCGTTTCGTCACGCGCCTCTTGAGCGTCACCCACCGCGTCGATCCGCTGGTCACGGTGTTCGTAGGCAGTCTCGCACGCTACGGCGTGCTGGCGGTGGTCGGCATCGCGGTGCTCCAGCTGTTCGGCATTCAGACCGCGAGCCTCGTCGCGGTGCTGGGCGCGACATCACTTGCCATTGGCCTCGCGCTCCAGGGCACGCTGTCCAATCTCGCCGCCGGCGTCATGCTGCTGTTGTTCCGGCCCTTCCACATCGGCGACGACGTCGAGGTTGCCGGCAAGGCGGGGAAGGTGAAGTCCCTGTCGCTGTTCATGACCGAGCTGGTCGCGGCCGACAACACGCAGATCCTGTTGCCCAACGGTCAGGTCTGGGGTGCGGCGATCGTGAACCACAGCGCCTATCCCGGCACGGGCGAGGTCAAGGTGGCGTTCCCGGTCCCGGCAGGCGCGGCCAATACGCTGGCCGATCGCATCCTGGAGGAATTGCGCAACGACTCCCGCATCGACGATCAGGCGCAACCCGCCGTCTCCGTCACCAAGGTCCTCGATGTCGCAAACCCCGCCGCGCCGATCCTGGAATTGACGGTCAGCGCGAAGGCGAAGCCCGCGGACGCCGATGCGGTCAAGCAGTGCGTGCTCGATCATGCGAGCGCGCTGCTCACGGCGGCGTAGGGCACTTCACCCCCGCGGCGATCGCGGCGGCCGGCGCTTCACGGCGTGCCGGCGCGGCGAGCGCGTCACGCGCGGACGCAGCCGCGTTGCCGCGGCCGCAGGGCGCGGCTTGGCTGCGACTTGCGGGCCGCGGGCGAGGTCCATCAGCATGCGCAACGCCTCGACCACCGAGCGCTGGCGCACGGCGCTGCGGCCGATGGCGCCGAAGCGATGCTCGCGGTGGATGATGCGGCCGTCGCGCGCGGCGGCGGCGAAATGGACGAGGCCAACCGGCTTGCCGGGCGTGGCACCGCCGGGGCCGGCAATGCCGGTGATGGCCACCGCGAGATCGACGCCGGCGCGTTCCAGCGCGCCAACCGCCATCGCGGTTGCGGTCTCCTTGCTGACGGCGCCGAAATTGGCGAGCGTCGAGGCCTCGACGCCGAGCATCGCGCGCTTGGCGTCGTTGGAATAGGTGACGAAGCCGCGGTCGATCACGTCGGACGAGCCGGGAATGTCAGTGAGTGCGCCCGCGACGAGTCCGCCGGTGCAGGACTCGGCGGTGGCGATCGTCAGCTTGCGCATCCGGCAGAGGTCGAGCAGCGAGCGGGAGAGGGCGCGTGCGTCGCTGCCGGCCATGATCTACAGGCTCCAGGGCAGGCGGATGGTGGCGCTCGCGGTAGCGGCGATGCCTTCCTCGCGGCCGGTGAAGCCGAGCCGCTCGCTGGTCGTCGCCTTCACTGCGACACGCGAGATGTCGACGCCGGAGATCTCGGCAATGCGCGCGCGCATGACATCGCGCAGCGGGCCGATCTTCGGCCGCTCGCAGATCATGGTGACTTCGAGATTGGCGACGCGGCCGCCGCGCGCGGTGACGCTGTCGATGGCGTATTTCAGGAACTGATCGGAAGAGGCGCCCTTCCACTTGGCATCGCTCGGCGGGAAGTGCGAGCCGATGTCGCCGTCGGCCAGCGCGCCGAGGATCGCATCCACCAGTGCATGCAGGCCGACATCGCCGTCGGAATGCGCAAGAAACCCCTTGGTGTGGGGCACGCGCACGCCACAGAGCATGAGATGGTCGCCTTCGCCGAAGGCATGCACGTCATAGCCCGTGCCGGTCCTGATGTCGCCAAGCAGGCTGGCGAGGCGCGCTTCCTCGCGGACAAAATCTTCGGGAGTGGTGAGCTTCATATTGGCAACATCGCCTTCAAAGGTTGCAACCGTCAATCCCGCCCATTCGGCAATCGCGGCATCGTCGGTGAAATCGGAGCGCCCGTCCTTCGCCGCGCGACGATGCGCCTCGAGGATGACGTCGAAACGAAAGGATTGCGGCGTCTGCGCGATTCGCAAAGCCGCGCGGTCCGGCGTGTCCTCGACATCGCCGCTCGCGCCGGTGATCTTGATGGTGTCGGTGACGGGGACGACGGGGATCGCAGCGCCGGTACGGCCCGCCGCCTCGATCGCGCGCGAGATCACGCCTGAAGAGACGAAGGGGCGCGCGGCGTCGTGGATCAGCACGATATCGGGCTTATGCCTGGCGAGCGCTTCGAGACCTGCGAGCACCGAGGCCTGGCGGGTCGCGCCGCCGCTGGCCGGCGCCTCATGCTTGAGTCCTGCGACCGCTGCCGTGAACATGGCGCTGTCATCGGGGTTCACAACCGGCTGCACGGCGAACACATCGGGGTGACGGCTGAAGGCTTCCATGGCGCGATAGATCACGGGCACCCCGCCGATCGTCCGATATTGCTTCGGCCCGCCGGCACCGGCGCGCAGGCCCCGTCCGGCCGCGACGAGAACGACTGCGGTGCGCTGTGATTTCGCCATAGGACTCTAATACTCAGTTGCTAGGGAAGGAGTCGGGGAGTGGGGTGATTTGCCGGCATGCCTCTACCACGGCAGGCCCGCAAAAAAAGGGGGTTTCCCCGGATTGTGGGATTCGGCATTTTGCTGCACTGCACTTGAAAGATTTGCAGAACTGGTTAAAGTGTAGGCATGACGCTTGACTGCACAAGAATTGTGCGCAAGATAGGTCATGGCAGGCGCGATGAGGCCCTGCCTACTTGACGAGACCACTGTGACCGGCCCGGCAGGATCAGGCTCCAAGCCCTTGAAAATAGGCGATATTGAAATCGCCACCCCGGTCGTCCTGGCGCCGATGTCGGGAGTGACGGACTCACCCGTCCGGCGGCTCGCTGTCGAGCTGGGGGCCGGCCTGGTCGTCTCTGAAATGACCGCCAGCGATGAGCTCGCCAACGGCCACCGCATGTCGCGGTTGCGTTGCGAAGCCACGGGGGTCGGACCGCATGTGGTCCAGCTCGCCGGCTGCGAGGCGCGCTGGATGGCTGAGGGCGCCCGGATCGCCGAGGCCGAAGGCGCCGACATCATCGACATCAACATGGGCTGCCCGGCCCGCCACGTCACCGGCGGCCAGTCCGGCTCGGCCCTGATGCGCGACCTCGACCATGCCGTCAGCCTGATCGATGCGACGATCGCGGCGGTGAAGGTGCCAGTGACGCTGAAGATGCGGCTCGGCTGGGACGACCGCAGCCGCAACGCGCCGGAGTTGGCGCGGCGCGCGGAAGCCGCCGGCATCAAGCTCGTCACCGTGCACGGCCGCACCCGCTGCCAGTTCTACAAGGGCGAGGCCGATTGGGATGCGATCCGCGCCGTGCGCGAGGCGATCTCGATCCCGCTGATCGTCAATGGCGACATCACCTCGTATGAGAAGGCGCTCGCCGCGCTCGCGGCCTCCGGCGCCGATGCCGTGATGATCGGCCGCGGCGCCAACGGACAGCCCTGGCTGCCCGGGCAGATCGGCCGGCGCCTGATGGGCGGGGCGGCGGAAGCCACCCCGTCGCTCGAGACGCAGCTGCATTACGTCCGCACCCTCTATGACGGCGTCTGCGCGCTCTACGGCCTGCGCGTGGGCCTGAAACATGCGCGAAAGCATCTCGGCTGGGCGCTCGACGTCGCCGCCGAGACAAGCGGCGCGCCGGTTGAGAAGCTGAAGGCCTGGCGCCAGACCATTCTCACCTCCGAAGACCCGCGTCTCGTTCACGGTTCACTGCAAGATGCCTTCGACGACTTCGCATGGAGCGCTGCTGCATGAGCTCAGCTGCTGAACATCGTCGGCACGTTTCGTCCGACAGCGATGCGATTTTGGACGCGCTTCCCAATCCGGTTCTCCTGATCGGGCCGGACGGCAAGATCGTCGGCGCCAACATCGCCACCGAAGCCTTTTTCGAGATCTCGACCCAGTTCCTGAAGCGCCAGTCGCTCAAAGAGCTGGTGCCGTTCGGCAGCCCGTTGCTGGCGCTGATCGATCAGGTGCGCTCGTCGAACTCGCCGGTCAACGAATACAAGGTCGATCTCGGCACGCCGCGCATGGGCGGCGACCGCCAGGTCGATCTGCATGTGGCACCGCTGACGGAGCGGCCCGGGCATATCGTCGTGATGCTTCAGGAGCGCTCCATCGCCGACAAGATGGATCGCCAGCTCACTCATCGCAGCGCCGCGCGCTCGGTGATCGCGCTGGCAGCCATGCTCGCACACGAGATCAAGAATCCGCTCTCGGGCATCCGCGGCGCGGCGCAGCTGCTCGAGCAGCAGGCCTCCTCCGAAGACCGCATGCTGACGCGGCTGATCTGCGACGAGGCCGACCGCATCGTGACGCTGGTCGACCGCATGGAGGTGTTCGGCGACGAGCGCCCCGTGGTGCGCGGGCCCGTCAACATCCATTCGGTGCTCGATCACGTGAAGCGGCTGGCGCAATCAGGCTTTGCCCGCAACATCCGCTTCATCGAGGACTACGATCCCTCGCTGCCGCCGGTACTGGCGAACCAGGACCAGCTCATCCAGGTGTTCCTCAACCTGGTGAAGAATGCCGCCGAAGCCCTGATCGACGTTCCCGACGCCGAGATCCAGCTCACCACCGCATTCCGCCCCGGCGTGCGCCTGTCAGTCCCCGGTCAAAAATCCCGGGTATCCCTGCCGCTGGAATTCTGCGTGCGGGACAACGGACCAGGCGTGCCCGATGATCTTCTGCCCAATCTGTTCGACCCCTTCGTCACCACCAAGCAGACCGGCTCTGGCCTCGGTCTTGCTCTGGTCGCAAAGATCATCGGCGATCACGGGGGCATCATCGAGTGCGAATCTCAGCCGCGCAAAACCACCTTCCGCGTGCTGATGCCGATGTATTCCACATCGGTGAAACATGCCGATCACAGCAGTCGCGACGGCTCTGCCGGGAAGTCGTCGTCTGCGTCACAGGGGGCAAAATGAGGATTAACAATGCCCGCAGGTAGCATTCTCGTTGCTGATGACGATACCGCCATCCGCACGGTTCTCAATCAGGCTCTGTCCCGGGCCGGATACGAAGTCAGGCTCACCGGCAATGCCGCAACGCTGTGGCGTTGGGTCAGCCAGGGGGAGGGCGATCTCGTCATCACCGACGTGGTGATGCCGGACGAAAACGCCTTCGACCTGCTGCCGCGGATCAAGAAGATGCGGCCGAATCTGCCCGTCATCGTCATGAGCGCGCAAAACACCTTCATGACGGCGATCCGCGCCAGCGAGCGCGGGGCCTATGAATATCTGCCAAAGCCCTTCGACCTGAAGGAGCTGATCGCCATCGTCGGCCGCGCGCTGGCCGAGCCGAAGGAGCGGGTCTCGACGCCGGACGAGGACGCCGAGATGGAGGCGATCCCGCTGGTCGGCCGCTCGCCGGCGATGCAGGAAATCTACCGCGTGCTCGCACGCCTGATGCAGACCGATCTCACCGTGATGATCACGGGTGAATCAGGCACCGGCAAGGAGCTGGTGGCGCGCGCGCTGCACGATTACGGCAAGCGTCGCAACGGGCCGTTCGTCGCGGTCAACATGGCGGCGATCCCGCGCGACCTCATTGAATCCGAATTGTTCGGCCATGAGCGCGGCGCCTTCACCGGCGCCAACACCCGCGCCTCCGGCCGGTTCGAGCAGGCCGAGGGCGGCACGCTGTTCCTGGATGAGATCGGCGACATGCCGATGGAGGCGCAGACCCGCCTGCTGCGCGTCCTGCAGCAGGGCGAATACACGACCGTCGGCGGCCGCACCCCGATCAAGACCGACGTCCGCATCGTCGCGGCCTCCAACAAGGATCTGCGCGTGCTGATCCAGCAGGGGCTGTTCCGCGAGGATCTGTTCTTCCGCCTCAACGTCGTGCCGCTGCGGCTGCCGCCCTTGCGCGAACGCATCGAGGACCTGCCCGATCTGGTGCGGCACTTCTTCGCGCTGGCCGAGAAGGACGGCCTGCCGCCGAAGAAGCTCGATGCGCTGGCGCTGGAGCGGCTCAAGCAGCACCGCTGGCCCGGCAACGTGCGCGAGCTGGAAAACCTCGCACGCCGTCTCGCCGCGCTCTATCCGCAGGACGTCATCACGTCCTCCGTCATCGACGGCGAGCTGGCGCCGCCCTCGGTCAGCCCGGGTGCCGCGGTCCAGCAGGGTGTCGACAATCTTGGCGGCGCGGTGGAAGCCTATCTGTCCTCGCACTTCCAGGGCTTTCCGAACGGCGTGCCGCCGCCGGGCCTCTACCACCGCATCCTCAAGGAGATCGAGGTGCCGCTGCTCACGGCCGCGCTCGCCGCCACCCGCGGCAACCAGATCCGCGCCGCCGACCTGCTCGGCCTCAACCGCAACACGCTGCGGAAGAAGATCCGGGATCTCGATATCCAGGTGTACAGGAGCGGGGGCTAGGCCTCCCGCTTCGGACGAATGGCTCAGCTCCCCTACCACAGCGGAGCTGAGCCTGTCCGGATCGCGCTGGCCTTGATGGCTGACGCGGAGATCAGAAGTCGGAATCAGGCTGAAACGTTCCGGCGGAACATTCAAATTGGACATTCGGCCGCGTGGCGCGTGGTCGCGCCTATCGGACCACGCGGGTTGATGCCGGCACCATGACGACAGCCGCCGGGGGCTGTATGCCGGGGCCATTGACCAGCAGGTCAGAAGCCACGATCAGCAGCAACACCGCCGACACCATCATTGCGAGAAAGAACCTGTCCATGCCGGGACAAGCCGGAACGGGCCGATTCCGTTCCGGCTGATCCTGCATGGCCTGTGGATGCGCCGGTCGGCCGCGCCTGAGACGCCGCGGAATTGTCGCAATTCGGCAACAATGTGGTACGAATACATCAGTATCCGCCCTTAGCGGACCCAGTTTTCAGCACCCATTGCCGGAATGACCAGCGCAGATACCTCGGCCGCATCCTTTGACACGGCCCCAGCCGAAGAGGCGCGACGCTGGTCGCCGCGCCGCTGGCTGGCGCCGTTTGCCGTGGCGCTGGCGCTGCTCTCGGGCCTTCTGACCTTCCTGGTGCTGACCGGCCTGACCCGGATCGATCCGACGCCCGAGGTGGTCCGCTCGTTCTACCTGATCAATGCGGGCACCATCCTGCTGCTGGTCGGGATCATCGTCCGCGAGCTCTGGCAGCTCATCCTGGCCAGGCGCCGGGGCAGGGCGGCCGCCCGTCTCCATGTCCAGATCGTCAGCCTGTTCTCGATCGTGGCGGTGCTGCCGGCGGTGCTGGTCTCGGTCGTCGCCAACGTGACCCTCGAGCGCGGTCTCGACCGGCTGTTCTCCGGGCCGACCAAGGAGGTGATCCAGAACTCGCTGAACATCGCGCGGGCCTACATGCAGGATCACGCGCAGCTGATCCGCGGCGACATTCTCGGTATGGCCAACGACATCGCCCATGCAAGGCCGCTCTACGACCAGGACCGCCGCTCGTTCCGCGAGCTGCTGACCGCCAGCGCCAGCTCCCGCAACCTGCCGGGTGCGATGATCATCGACAAGAACACCAACATTCTGGAATCCGCCGACACCGGCATGCGGCTGGCCTATTCGCCACCGGCGCCGGACTTCCTCAGCAACGTCAACGAGAACGAGCCCGAGATCGCGGTGCTGCCGGATGCGAGCTATGTCGCCGCGGTGATCCGCCTGCGGGCCTTCAGCGACACCTTCCTCTATGTCGCACGGCCGCTCGATCCTAACGTGGTCAATCAGCTCAAGCAGACCGAGGTCAGCGTCGCCGAATATGCCCAGATCGAGTCGCGCAGGCTCGGCATCCAGGTCGCCTTTGCGCTGATGTTTGCGGTGATCGCGCTAACCATCCTGATGGCTTCGGTGCTGATCGGGCTGAACTTCGCCAATTCCCTGGTGGCGCCGATCCGGCGGCTGATGAACGCCGCCCACACCGTCTCGACCGGCGACCTCCATGTGAAGGTGCCGGTGCATCAGTCCGAAGGCGACCTCGCCCAGCTGGGTGAGACCTTCAACAAGATGACGCAGGAGCTGCGCAGCCAGCGCGACGAGCTCGTCAACGCCAGCGACCTCATCGACAGCCGGCGCCGCTTCATCGAGGCCGTGCTGTCCTCGGCCAGCGCCGGCATCATCGGCGTCGATACGTCCGGCAGCGTCGGCATCCTCAACCGATCCGCCGAAAAGCTGATCGGGCACTCCGAGGCGGAGACGCTCGGCCATCCGCTCTCCGACGTGCTGCCCGAGCTCGACGAGATGATGAAGACGGCGCGGGAAGGGACCCAGCGCCTGGTGCAGGGACAGATCACCATCACGCGCGACGGCAACGAGCGCAATTTGTCGGTCCGGGTCAGCGCCGAGAAGAACCAGCCGCACGACAGCTACATCATCACGCTCGACGACATCACCGAGCTGGTCTCGGCGCAGCGCACCTCGGCCTGGGGCGACGTGGCGCGCCGCATCGCCCACGAGATCAAGAATCCGCTGACGCCGATTCAGCTCTCCGCCGAGCGCATCCGCCGCAAATTCGGCAAGGACATCACCGAGGCCAAGGACAAGCAGATCTTCGACCAGTGCACCGACACCATCGTGCGCCAGGTCGACGACATCAGGCGCATGGTCGACGAGTTCTCGCGCTTTGCGCGGATGCCGAAACCCGTGATGGAAGGCGAGGACGTCGCCGACACCGTGCGGCAGGCGGTGTTCCTGATGAAGGTCGCCCATCCCGAGCTCGATATCGAGGCCGAGTTCAGGGAAGATCCGTTGCGCGCGCAGTTCGACCGGCGGCTGATCTCGCAGGCGGTCACCAACATCATCAAGAACGCCACCGAGGCGATCGAGCAGGTGCCGCAGGAGGAGCTCGGCAAAGGCCGCATCGACGTCGTGGTCTCGCGCGAGGGCGAGGACGTGCTGATCGACGTCATCGACAACGGCATCGGCCTGCCCAAGGTCGCACGCTCGCGGCTTCTTGAGCCGTACGTCACAACGCGCGCCAAGGGCACCGGCCTTGGCCTTGCGATCGTCGGCCGCGTGCTGGAAGACCATGGCGGCCGCATCGAGCTGAAGGACGCCTCCGACTTCCGCGAGGGCCAGCGCGGCGCCTGGATGCGGATGCGCTTTGCGATCTCCGGCCAGCCGGCCAAGTCCGACGGCGCCGAGCCGGGGCCGGTGGTCAAGGAAACGGGCAAGGACACGACCAAGGAAGCCGCGACGGAGCCGGTCAAGGACGCGGCGCCGGAAACAAAAGAGGTGGCGGGCGAAACCAAAGAGCCCGCTGAAAAGACCAATGATTCAACGAAAATCGAAGCCTCAACAGGCAGCTGACAAGACAGGCGCGACCCATGGCAAGTGAAATTCTGATTGTCGATGATGAGGCCGATATTCGGGATCTCGTTGCGGGCATTCTCGAAGACGAGGGTTTCGTCACCCGCACCGCGCGCGACAGCGATACGGCGCTGGCCGAAATCGCCAATCGCAGGCCACATCTGGTGTTCCTCGACATCTGGCTGCAGGGCTCCAAGCTCGACGGCTTGCAGCTCCTGGAGCAGGTCAAGAAGGACAACGCCGATCTGCCGGTCGTGATGATCTCCGGCCACGGCAACATCGAGACCGCGGTCGCGGCGATCAAGCGCGGCGCCTATGACTTCATCGAAAAGCCGTTCAAGGCCGACCGCCTGATCCTGGTCGCGACCCGCGCGCTGGAAAACTCGCGCCTCAAGCGCGAGGTCAAGGAGCTGAAGCAGCTCGCGCCGAGCGCAAGCCAGCTGGTCGGCCGCTCGCCCAGCATGAACCAGCTGCGCCAGACCATCGAGCGGGCGGCCAAAGCCAACAGCCGCATCCTGATCGTCGGCCCCGCCGGCGCCGGCAAGGAATTGACGGCGCGCACGCTGCATACGGCCTCGGGCCGTGCCGACGGTCCGTTCGTCGTCATCAACGCCGCCGCGATCACGCCCGAGCGGATGGAGCACGAGCTGTTCGGCGTCGAGCAATCCAACGGCGAGCAGGCGCGCAAGCCCGGCGCGCTCGAGGAAGCCCATGGCGGCACGCTGTTCATCGACGAGATCGCGGACATGCCGCGCGAGACCCAGAACAAGATCTTGCGCGTGCTGGTCGAGCAGTCGTTCCAGCGTGTCGGCGGCACCTCGAAGGTGCAGGTCGACGTCCGCATTATTTCATCGACCGCGCGCAATCTCGAAGAGGAGATCGCGGCGGGGCATTTCCGCGAGGACCTCTATCACCGCCTCTCGGTGGTGCCGATCCGCGTGCCCGCGCTGTCGGAGCGGCGCGAGGACATCCCGGAGTTGATCGATTATTTCATGGAGCAGATCTCGGCCGGCAGCGGCCTGCCGAAGCGGCAGATCGGACAGGATGCGATGGCGGTGCTGCAATCGCATGTCTGGCCGGGCAATGTGCGCCAGCTCCGCAATAACGTTGAGAGAGTCATGATTCTGGCCGCGGGCGGGCCGGAGGTGATCATCACCGCCGATATGCTGCCGCAGGACGTCGGCTCGATGGTGCCGGCGATGCCGACCAGCAACAATGGCGAGCACATCATGGGCCTGCCGCTGCGCGAGGCCCGCGAAGTGTTCGAACGCGACTATTTGATTGCACAGATCAGCCGCTTTTCAGGAAATATTTCTCGCACGGCCGAGTTTGTTGGTATGGAACGCTCGGCACTGCATCGGAAGTTGAAGGCGCTCGGCGTCGGCTAATATTTCGATGTCGCCGGTATCCGTCAGGGATAGCTAAGGAAAATCATCGGTTTCCGTAGTCTTTCGGGCCAATTGGGCATGGCCTGCCGCGTGAAGCGGCTTGCCTAATAAGCCATCCTGCCCTCTAATCGAACCGCTGTTCCTCCGAGGGGGATCTCATGGGAACGGCAACCGGATGAGACCCCACATTTTCAGAAGCGGGGCACAACCGGCGCAATAAAAAGAAACTCAAAGCGAGAAAAAAACAATGGCGGCAGACCGCGCACAAAACCTACAGGACACCTTCCTCAATCACGTTCGCAAAACCAAGACGCCACTGACGATCTTTCTGGTCAACGGAGTGAAGCTCCAGGGCATCGTGACCTGGTTCGACAATTTCTGTTTGCTGCTTCGGCGCGACGGTCACTCGCAGCTGGTCTACAAGCATGCGATCTCGACCATCATGCCGGGCGCTCCGATCCAGCTGTTCGAAGGCGGCGAGGATCAGCCGGCTTGAGAGTGATTTGATTGGAACCCCGAAACTTCGACGGGGATGCCGACCGTCCGCGGTCGGCAGGGGCTAAGCAAACGGGGCGGGTGCTTGTCGTCGGCCCCTATCTACGAGCGCGCGCGGGAAGTGCCGACGCGCAATCGGAGGCTCATGTCCAGCGCAACGCCGAGGCCCGGCTCGACGAAGCCGCGGGCCTTGCCCGTGCGATCGACCTCGTCATTGCGGATGCGATCATCGCGCCGATCAGCCAGATCCGGCCGGCCACCTATATCGGCAAGGGCAAGGTCGAGGAGATCGCCGCGCTCGCCAAGAGCCTCGACGTCGAGCTCGTGGTGATGGATTGCGCGCTGGCGCCGATCCAGCAGCGCAACCTCGAGAAGGAATTGCACGCCAAGGTGCTCGACCGCACCGGCTTGATCCTCGAAATCTTCGGCCGCCGCGCCAAGACGAAAGAAGGCTCGCTCCAGGTCGAGCTCGCCCATCTCAACTACCAGCGCTCGCGCTTGGTGCGCTCGTGGACCCATCTGGAGCGCCAGCGCGGCGGCTTCGGATTTATGGGCGGTCCCGGCGAGACGCAGATCGAAGCCGACCGCCGCCTGATCCAGGAGCGCATCACCAAGCTCGAGGGCGAGCTGAAGAAGGTGCAGGCAACACGGCGCTTGCACCGCGCCGGGCGCCAGCGCGTGCCGTACCGCGTCGTCGCGCTGGTCGGCTACACCAATGCCGGCAAGTCGACGCTGTTCAACCGCCTGACCCGTGCCGACGTGCAGGCCGCCGACATGCTGTTCGCCACGCTCGATCCGACCCTGCGCGCGCTGACGCTGCCGCATGGCGGCAAGGCGATGTTGTCCGACACCGTCGGCTTCATCTCCAATCTGCCGACCCAGCTTGTCGCCGCCTTCCGCGCCACGCTGGAGGAGGTGCTGGAGGCCGACGTCATCCTGCATGTGCGCGACATCTCGCACGAGGACGCCGAAGCGCAGCAGAGCGACGTCGACGCCGTGCTGCGGCAGCTCGGCATCAACCCAGATGATAGCGGCCGCATCATCGAGGTCTGGAACAAGATCGATCGATACGGAGCGGAGCAGCGCGAAGAGCTCCTGAACATCGCCGCGCGCCGGCCGGAAGATCATCCGGCCATGCTGGTCTCGGCCGTGTCGGGCGAGGGGATCGATGCGCTGCTCGCCGCGATCGAGGAACGGCTCGCGGCGAAACGCACCACGCTCGATCTCTCGATCGACGCAGCGGATGGTGCCGGCATCAGCTGGCTGCACCGCAATTCCGAGGTGCTGGCGAAAGAGCTGCACGACGGCCGGTTCGACATGACCGTGCGGGTGGACGAGACCAAGCGGGATATCGTGGTGTCGAGGTTCGACGCCGTGCCGCGCGATGCCGCGTGAGGCATAGTTTGTAGCCCGGATGGAGCGAAGCGTAATCCGGGATTCTTGTCACAAGCCAACGACCCCGGATTGCGCTTCGCTCCATACGGGCTACAGGCCGGACAATTCCGGCCCCGGCTTTTCCGCACCCTTCGCCGCATTCCATAGCGCATCCATCTCCGCCAGCGACGCCTGTTCCAGCGTGCGGCCCTGCGCCTCCAACGCGCGTTCGATATAGGCAAACCGCCGCTCGAACTTCGCATTGGTGGCGCGCAGCGCAGCTTCCGGATCGGCATCGACATGGCGGGCGAGGTTGACGAGGGCGAACATGAGATCGCCGGTCTCTTCCGCGATCTCCTGCTTGTCATTGCGGTCGAGCGCGGCCTCGATCTCGTCGGCTTCTTCGCGGATCTTTTGCAAAACCGCACGCGGATCATTCCAGTCGAAGCCGACCTTTGAGGCCTTGCGCTGCAGCTCCATCGCACGGGTCAGCGCGGGCTGGCCGGCCTTCACGCCCGCGAGCAGGGACTTGTGTTCTGAAGCTTCTTCCTTCGGCCGGCGCGCCGCGCGTTCGGCCTTCTCCTCGGCCTTGATGCGGTCCCAGACCTCCTTGACGTGGTGCGGGGCGAGATTGCCGTCCTTGTCGGCGAAGACATGGGGATGCCTTCGGATCATTTTTCGCGTGATGGCCTCGACGACGTCGCCGAACGCAAACGCGTTCTGCTCCGACGCCATCTGGGCGTGGAACACGACCTGGAGCAGGAGGTCGCCGAGCTCTTCACGCAAGTCGTCGAGATCGCCGCGATCGATGGCGTCCACCACCTCATAGGCCTCCTCGATCGTGTAGGGCGCGATGGTCGAAAAGTTCTGCTCGAGGTCCCAGGGGCAGCCAGTCACCGGCGTGCGCAGCGCTGCCATGATCTCGATCAGGCGGGAAATTTCGCGGGAAGGGGTCATTGCGGGGCAGTCTCCGGGGTCCCCAACCTTATGCCAAAAGCGGCCGGCCGATCCCAGCGTGGCGGCGCGGAACAGGGCGATTTCCACCGATTGGCTGATACCTCCCGCAGTGCTAAAGCGCGGCCCATGAGCGACGCATTTTCATCACAAACCGCGCTGGTGCTGTTCTCCGGCGGCCAGGATTCCACCACCTGCCTCGCCTGGGCGCTCAGCCGCTTCGCGCGGGTGGAGACGCTGGGCTTCGACTACGGCCAGCGCCACGCCGTCGAGCTCGATTGCCGTGACCGGCTGTTCGCTGGCCTCAAGCGCCTGCGCGCGGATTGGGCGGCAAAGCTCGGCGAGAGCCACACGCTGTCGATCCCGACGCTCGCAGCCGTCTCCGAGACGGCGCTGACGCGCGATGTCGCGATCGCGATGGGCGCCGACGGCCTGCCCAATACGTTCGTACCCGGCCGCAATCTGGTGTTCCTGACCTTTGCCGCGGCGCTGGCCTATCGGCGCGGCATCAGCCACATCGTCGGCGGCATGTGCGAGACCGATTATTCCGGCTATCCCGATTGCCGCGACGACACCATCCGCGCCATGCAGGCCGCGCTCTCGCTCGGCATGGCGAGGACGTTCGAGCTGCATACGCCCTTGATGTGGATCGACAAGGCCGCAACCTGGCAGCTCGCGCACGATCTCGGCGGCGACGGGCTCGTCGATCTCATCCGCGAGCAGTCGCACACCTGCTATCTCGGCGAACGCGGCGCGCAGCATGATTGGGGCTATGGCTGCGGCGAGTGCCCGGCCTGCAGCCTGCGCGCGAAGGGTTGGCGGGAGTATGTGGCAGGCAGGTAGCTGTCTCGCCACACTCCTCTCGTGCCCCGGACGCGGCGCAGCGCTCCTTCAGCGGTGCGCCGCAGAGCCGGGGCCCATGTCTCTGCAGGGTGCCATGTGGCTTTCTGATGGTGTGGACGGCCCCCTACGGCATCAGTTGTGCCAGAATGAGGTT